>JBDHQD010000006.1:0-303483 GCA_039806835.1 Prosthecobacter sp.
CGGTGTTCCTCGGTGATCTCTGTGGTGAACCTCAACCTCTTCTAAAACGATGCCCTTCGATCCCACCAAGCCCGCGAACAACGCACCGCTCTCCAGCGCGGAGATGCGCGATCAGCTCACCTCGCTCAACGCGGACATCCAGGCGCGCGCGTCTTTCACCGATCTCAACAACGCCATCGCGGGCACGAGCAACAACAGCAACACGGTCAGCACCCTGAACCAGAGTGCGGATATCAGCTACCAACAATGGCAGATGCAGGATTTGATGAACAAGGTGGATGAGCTGATCAACGCGTTGCGGCGTTGAGTGGGGCGGAGTCCTTGGGCTTCGGTATCGGTCCAGCGTTCCGCGCCATCCGGTGATGGATGCTGCGTGTGCGTGGCGTTGAAAGCAGACCTCATGGTGCGCCATCTTTTCTCCATGCTCCTGCTTTTTCTCTGTGCCGCGACGATGGCGCAGGAGGTGTTTCATCAGGACAAGCTCGCGGCACTCGACGCCGCCATCGAGCAAGCCATCACCGACGGAAATCTGCTCGGCGCGAACGTGTGGGTGGAGCGCGATGGCGTTTCGTATCACAAGGCTTTCGGCCAGCGCGCGCTCAAACCGGAATCGGAGGCGATGACGGAGGACACGATCTTCGACGTGGCCTCCGTCACCAAGGTCGTGGCGGCGGCGAGTGCGGCGATGCAGTGCGTGGAGCGCGGGCTTTTCAAGGTGGATGATCCGGTGTCGAAACATCTGCCGGAGTTCACGGGCGAGGGGCGCGAGAAGATCACCATCCGGCATCTGCTGCTCCACACCTCGGGCTTGCAGGTGAACCTGAACGGCTCGCGCGCGCCGTATTGCCGCACGCCAGCGGAAGTGCTCGCGCAGCTCTGCCGCGAGAAGCCGCGCTTCGAGCCGGGCAGTGCCTTCGCCTACAGCAGCACGGGCATCATGGCGCTCGGCAGCGTGATCGAGCGCGTGACGGGCCGGAGCTTCGATGAGTTCTGCACGGCGGAGATTTTCCGCCCGTTGAAGATGGCCGACACCGGCTTTCGTCCGACCGGCGAGCGGCTGAAGCGCGTCGCGCCGACGAGTTCGCCAGCGCGCGGGCAGGTCGATGACACCGTGGCGCGCTACGCGGGCAATGTGGCGGCGCACGCGTCGCTCTTCACGACCACGGGCGATCTCGCGCGCTTCGCCCGCATGATGCTGAATCAAGGCGAGCTCGACGGCGTGCGCGTGTTCAAGCCGGAGACGGTGAAACTTTTCACCAGCGTGCAAAGCCCGCCCGGCCTCACCAGCCCGGACGCAAACAACCTGCCCGTGCGCCGCGGCCTCGGCTGGGACATCGATACGCCGTATCGCACGCCGCCGCACGATTACTCGCTGGCGCGCGGCGCGCTTTTCCCCGTCGGCAGCTACGGGCACACGGGCTGGACAGGACAGATGCTGTGGATCGATCCCGCCTCGCGCACCTTCGTCGTCTTCCTCTGCAACCGCTACGTCGGCGGCGCGAAGGACACGCGGCCTGCGGTGTATCAACTGCATCACCGCATCGCCACGCTCGCGGCGGAAGCGGTGAAGGGCTTCGAGTTCAAGCCCACGCGATCCGCCGCGAAAAACGAAGGCCCGTTCACCAACAGCCTCGGCATGAAGTTCGTGCCCGTTCCCGGAACGCAGGTGCTCATGTGCATCCACGAAACACGTCGCGCGGACTACGCGCGCTACGCGGCGGAGAATCCCGCCGCCGATCCGTCGTGGCGGGACGCGAAACTCGGCAGCCGCTCCGCGAGCGCCGGCGACGATCATCCCGTGGTGAACGTGAGCTGGGACGACGCGACGGCCTTCTGCGAATGGTTGAGCAAGAAGGAAGGCCGCAAGTATCGCCTGCCCACGGATCGCGAGTGGAGCATCGCCGTCGGCATCGGCGATTACGAATTCGACAGCGGTGCCACGCCCGAGAGCCTCAGCGGCAAGGTTCCCGGCGCGTATCCCTGGGGGCGCCAATGGCCGCCCGCGAAAGGCGCTGGCAACTACGCCGACGTGGAATGCCGGACGCAGTATCCGAACGAAAAAATCATCGCCGACTACGCGGATGGATTCGCCATCACTGCGCCCGTGATGCGCTTCCCGCCGAACCGACTCGGCATTTACGATCTCGGCGGCAGCGTGTGGGAGTGGTGCGCGGATTTCTACCATGCCGACAAGAAGGATCACGTCCTGCGCGGTGCCTCGTGGGGCAGCAGCGCGCCCAAGCCGCTGCTCTCCTCCTTCCGCGGCCACCAGCCCTCCACCCGCCGCTGGCGCTGCGATGGGTTTCGCTGTGTGGTGGAGAGCGTGAAGCAGTGAGGCGAGTCGATTGAAACCGGTTAGATCATTGCTGCTGATGAAACTCACCCATGCCACAGGCACTGCATTCACATCCAAGCAGTGCGTTGCACAGGCAGTGCAGATGTTCCATGGGTGACCCGCCGCATGAAAACGCCGAACCGCAGCAGTGCCTCCGCCTTTCACCGCTATCTCGCTGGCGAACTGCTGGCCGACAGCGTGGCGCTGCGGTGGCCGGGCCTGTATGCGCGACGGTGGCGGAATCCGCGCGTGGTGGATCGCCTGCTCGTGCCCGCCACGCCGGAACCGCACATCGCCTACACCCTCCGGGGCGAGGCGGAGTTCCGTGAGCGCGATGTGGGTGGAGACTGGATCACTCACCGCATCCAGGCGGGCGATCTTTTCGTCACGCGCTCACGCCTTCCTTATGAGGTGCAGTTTCAATCGCCTCCCGGGCAGGAACTCGAAACGCTCTCGCTGCACATCGCCGTCGAACCCTTCCTCTCGGCGCTCGAAGCTCGCTACCCCGGTGAAACGGATCGGGTGGAGGTCGCGGATTTCTTCGGTCGGGACGAGGTGCTCTCGCACATCTGCCAGACCTGCGTGGAAATGCTCGCCGTGCGTACGCCGGGTCAATCGGCCGCGCTGGCCGCGCTCACCGCGTTGTTCGCGGCGCATTTGGTGGAGCACTACACGAGCCTAGGCAATAGGCCCCAGGAGAATCGCGGTGGGTTGCCGATCCGGCTGCTTCGCAGCGTGGAGGACCATATCGCGGAGCATCTCGACGAAGAGATTTCCATCGAAGCACTCGCGAAGCTCGTCGGCTTGAGCGCCTCGCACTTCGCGCACGCTTTCAAGGCGACCACCGGCATGACGCCGCTGCAGTTCGTGACGAGCGAACGCATCACCTGTGCCCAGCAGATGATCCGCGAAACCTCGCGCAGCCTCATCGAGATCGGACTCGAGGTCGGCTACACCAGCCCGAGCCACTTCGCGCAGGTCTTCCGACGCGTCGTCGGCGTCACGCCTTCGGAATTCCGTGCTGGGTTGTGAAGAGGCACCTTTGATGGAACATCCCGCAGAGGCGTTGAGACGCAGAGAGGGATTGAGGTTTCTTTCACGTCAGCATCAACTCTCAGCCCCCTGCGTCTCAGCGGAAGGTCTCTTCGATCATGGTAAATCTCCGCAGGATCACGACAGGCCGCGCAGGATCGCGTGAGACGGACGGTGCGGCGTGGCGCAGGGTGCGGGCGTTTCAAGGATCACGCTCATGAGCCCGAATCGCCGCCTACATCGCCGCCATTTTCTGAAAACCGCCGGAGCGGCGGCACTCGCGTTTCCGCAGCGCCTCCGCGCCCAGTCGAATCCAACCCACAACTCAACCAAGAAACAAACCATGGAAATCAAACGCACGGGCTCGCAGCCCTCCGCCAAAGGCTCCGCCGACTGGTTCACCGGCTCCGTCCGCATCGACCCGCACTTCCGCGCCAGCGATCCGGGGCGCACGTCCGCATCGAGCGTCACTTTCGAACCGGGCGCGCGCACCGCATGGCACACGCATCCGCTCGGCCAGATTTTAATCGTCACCGCCGGCTGCGGCTGGGTGCAGCAGGAAGGCGGACCGATCGAGGAAATCCACCCCGGCGACACGGTCTGGTTCCCGCCGGGCGTGAAGCACTGGCACGGCGCAACGCCGACCACGGCCCTGACGCACCTCGCGATCACAGAAGCGCTCGATGGCGTCAACGCCGACTGGCTGGAGAAGGTCAGCGACGCCCAATACCGCAAATAAGAATCCCGCACCTTCATGATGACTTTGAACGAATCACGAAACGGAATCCAGGAAGCCGGCGGGCCTGCGGCGTGGAGCGCGGTGGTTTCCATCGCCCTGTGCGTCGCCTGCCTGATCGCGGTGGAGTTCCTGCCCGCCAGCCTGCTGACGCCGATCGCCCGTGGGATGCACGTCTCGGAAGGCGTGGCCGGGCAAACGCTCACCGCCACCGCGGTCGCCGCGATCTTCGCCAGCCTGTTCGCCTCCGCGGCGACCCGGGGCGTGGACCGGCGCATCGTCGTCCTCGGGTATTCCGCGCTGCTGATCCTCTCCTGCCTGCTCCAGGCGCTGAGCACCAGCTTCGCCTGGATGCTCGTCGGGCGAGTCTTGCTCGGCCTCGCGCTCGGCGGATTCTGGGCGATGGCTCCCGCGATCACGATGCGGCTCGTGCCGGCGAAGGATGTGGCCAAGGCGCTTTCCATCGTCTTTGGCGGCGTGTCCGTCGCGCTGGTGGTCTCCGCCCCGGCGGGCAGTTTCCTGGGAGCCATCATCGGCTGGCGCGGCGTGTTCTTTGTGGCCGCCGGTCTCGGCGTGCTCTGCCTGTTGTGGCAGGCGTTCGTCCTGCCCAAGATGCCGCCGAGCGAAGCGCTCCCGGTCGGCGCGGTGTTCCGGGTCATGAAACGGCCGGGCGTTCCGGCGGCGATGTCCGCCATCTTCGCCGTCTTTGCCGGGCAGTTCGCCTTCTTCACCTACCTGCGGCCGTTCTTCGAGTCCGTCCCGCGCCTGAGCGTGGGCGGCATTTCGCTCGTGCTCCTGCTCTTCGGCATCGCGAACTTCGTCGGCACTTCGTTGTCGTCGGCGTTCCTGAAACAGCACCTCGGGCGGACCCTGGCAGTTGCGCCGTTGATGCTCGCGCTCTGCGCCGTGGTGCTCGTCACTTCCGGCCGCTTGCAAGGCGTGACGGCGGTGACCATCGCGATCTGGGGATTGGTCTTTGGCGTCGTGCCCGTGGGTTGGTCCACCTGGGTCACCCGCAACCTCAGCGACGCCGCCGAAAGCGCCGGCGGCCTGCAGGTCGCCGTCATCCAGGTGGCCAACACCTTTGGCGCGGCCGCGGGCGGCTACCTGCTGGATGCATCAGGAGCCAAGGCTCCCTTCGTCGCCAGCGCTTTGCTGCTGGTCGCCGCCGCAGTCATCGCCCTGACGCGGGTTGGCGGGCGCGCGGTCAAGACCAATCCCTTTTCCACAGGGTCGCGTGAGAAGCGGCATGCGCTGTGCCTTGGTCTATCCATGCCTGAGCGATTCAGATGATATGGCCGCGATCGACGCGCTCAACCACGGCCTCCGCTCCGGCCCCGACCCCAAAGCCTTCGACGTCCCGGCCTTCAAGGCGCTGGTCGCCAAGCGCCGGGCGGCGCTGGAGTGAGGATTGGCCCGCTTGCAGCGGGTGTGCCTGGCGCGGCGGACCGCTTTTGCGCGTGCTTTGTGCTTCACCGACCCGCCTCCGAATCCGGAGGCGCGGTCTCTGGCAATGGCGCCAGGCCCAGCTCTTTGAGAAACGCGTTGTGCTCGCGCGTCGCCTCCTCGATGGCCTTGTCGATTTCGAGCAAGCCGGCATGGGTCGCCGCAAGGTCGATCTCCTCCTCGCCCACCGCCGTGCTGATGTAGCGGGAGATGTTCAGGTTGAGCCGAACTCAGCAAGCGGGCTGAGTGAGACCGACAACGCGCAGCGTTGGGCGTAGCCCGACTGAGCCGGGGGGCAAAGGAGTCAACTCGTTCTTCTCGAATTGACTCGCTGCGCTCGCCCTGCGGGCTGCACTGCGTGCAGTCTATCCCCGCTGCGCTCCGGTTCCGCCATCTCCACCCGGCGGGAGTAGCGTGGTTCTTCCGTGCGGTGCTGGTAGGTGGCGATGATTTTCTGGATGTGCTCCGGCTTGAGCGTGTTCTGGCGTTTGCCCTTCTCGAAATGCTCGGCGGCGTTGATGAAGAGCACGTCGCCGCCCAACGCATCAGTCGGCTTCCAGCGGTAGCTGAGCCGAGAGGAGCGAGACAGACTGCCGACAGGCAGCCCGAAGGGTGAACGCGGGGGCGTTCATCAACAGCGGATTGGCGACGATGGCATCGAAGGACGGCTTTTTCGCCGGGTTCAGTTCGCGCAGGATGTCCCAATCGTTGGTGAGGGTATCGCCGTGGAAGATCTCGAACTCGGTGTCCTTCACCCCGTGCAGCAGCATGTTCATGCGGGCGAGGTTCATATTTGGTTGAGCGTCGAAAAGGGAGTTCCCCAAATCGTCAGGCGATGGGTGAGGCGGTCGGATTGGCCGCCGGGGGCGATGTGGGCAAACCACGCTTCGTCGGCGAGGGCGGCGACGAATTCGTTGCGGCGGCGGGCGAGGGCGGTGCTGATGCGGGTTTCCTTTTCGGGGAAGCAGCTCAGCACGAGCAACCGACCGGAGGCCAGAGGGCGTTCCCACTCGGGCGGAAGACGCTTCGGCAGTCCGCGGGCGGGACAGACGATGACGGGGCTATCGCCGCGCAGCAGGATGCGCAGGCAGTCGCGTTCCACCGGGGAATGGAAGCCGCCGATGATGCAGCGGCCCTCGTCGCGCCACTTCGCGGCCTGGTCGTGGGCGCGGAGGATGGCTCCGCCGGGGCAGCGGGCGGAGCAGAAGAAGGCCGTTTTCGCCTTGGAGAGCAGATAGGCGTTGCCGAGGAGATGAAGCTCCGCCGGCGCGTGGGCGCCGAGGCGTTCACCGAGCCGGCGCGGCCAGCCCGCATCGCACGGCAGCAATCGAAGCGGCTCCGACATACCGGCTCACTCCTCCTCCTCGCCGCCGCGGCCGAGGCGATACTTGATGTCGTAGTTGATGATGAAATCCAGCTCCTCCGCCGTGAATCCGTAGTGCGACGCCAGCACGCAGTCGATTTCGTCGATGATGGGTTTCGAATGTTTTGGTATGATGCACTGAACCTTTAAATGATCGTGACGGAAGCGCATCTCTCGATACTCAGAGTTGCGATTCAGCGAGAGACTGAGCTGCTCGCTCAACGAGGCGATTTTTCTCCCGTAGCTGGTCAAGAGTTGGTCGAGATTGCAGCGGAAGCCGTCCGCTTCCCTTTTGTTCACATGCCTGCAATCAGTGAACACATTGATAAACCACCGAAATAACGTTGAATTCAGAATGCAGAATGCAGCTTGCGCTTCCAATTTCTTTGCAAACGTCAATGCTTTCAACTCGGAGGGTGGCCGCAGATTACCTCGCCCGTCATAGACTTTAGGCACGAAGTCTAGAGCTTGCAGAAAGTTATGAACCTTTCGCGAATAGTAGGCTTTGTGTTCACTAGCACTGAAAGTCTGTGAGCCGAGCGATTTGCCATCTGACCATGATTTATTGAGGACGGAGTGTTCGTGTTTGCTGCTTATTTTGGGCAGACAACCTGAGAGGTAGTGCTCATGGAAGCGCTCATACTCAATGGTTGGGAATAAATGAGAGCGTTCGACGGAACTCCACCGGTAACACTCGGTCGTGAAATGCTCTGGAGTCTTTACAACTCGATTCTCCAGCAGGTGAATAGTTAATTGGATGTGCTCGAGACCTTCAAATAATCGCGCTGGTCTGTCATCATACGAGCTGAAATGTCCCGGGAGTTTAAGCACCAGATCTTGAAGCGTTGAATAACCCTCGGTTGAAATAGATGACACTGGGACAATCAAGCCAAGCCTGCCGCTGATTCTAACTAGCGGGATACAACGCTCCATCAGCAGAGGATATAGATTTTTAGCCGCTAGTGTCGTGTAGCCATTGGGTTTGTATGGCAAACCTGCTTTCAAATCAAAATACGGCGGATTCCCAATAATCACATCGAATCCGCCGTTGCCTTGGATGATGCCGAAGAACTCGACGAACCAATGGAAGGGCTGGTGCGACTGTTTCCACGCGGCGAATTTCTGCGGCTGCTTTGAGAGGCCGATGGCGTAGCTCTCGGCGAGGAAGCGGTCGCACTGCTCGCGGGCGTGGCCGAATTTCTCGTTGAGCCGACGCTTGAACTCGGCGGGGTTTTCGCCGTCGAGCTGGCTGCGCACGAAGGTGTCGTAGGCGGCGGCGGCGTCCTCGGCGGCTTCGAGCACCTTGCCCACCTCCATTTGCAGCATCAGGTCGCTGCGGCCCACTTCCTCCAGCTCGGCGCGGGTGGCGTAGCCGACGAGGGTGTTGCCGGCGCGGATGTTGAAATCGATGTCCGGCAGCGGCTCGATGCCGAGGTTCTTGTCCCGCACGTTCGGCTCGACCTGTGCGGCGAGCTTGAGGAAGAGGCGCAGCTTGCAGATTTCCACCGCCTCCTCCATGAGGTCCACGCCGTAGAGGTTGTGGAGGATGATGGTCTTGAAGATGAAGTAGCGCTCGCTCGGGTGCGCAGCGACCTGGTCGAGGATGCCGGTGAACTCGGCCATCTTCCCGTGCGGGAGCTTCGGGTGGCCCTTGGGCGACAGTTCGCGCTTTTCCGGCGGGAGGGCGGCGAGCGCCTCGCAGAGCAGCGCGTCCATGCGGTCGAGGCAGGCCTCGTAGAGCGGCTCGAGGATGCCCAGCGCGGCGAAGAGGAAGGCGCCGGAGCCGCAGGTGGGGTCGAGGATGGTGATGCCGGGCTGGGGCCGGTCGTTGGATTTCTGCGGCGGGCGTCCCGCCAGAGCGTGCCAGAAGGCGGCGAGCAGCTCGGGCGATTCGCAGCGGCTGATGACGTCCAGCGCGAAGCGGCGGATGTCGAGATTGAGCGTGATGAAGTCGGCGATGGTGCGCACTTCGCCGGCGGCGAGTTTCTTCCGCAGCTCGGCGCAGCGCTGGCGGCGGGCGATGGTCTCGCGCCAGATTTCGGTGGGCAGGCCGTGCGTGGCGGGCGCGGGGCGGTTCCAGGCCTTGCGCAATTTCAGCGTAGGAATGGTGTCGGGCATGGCGCCGGCGGGCACGGGATCGCGCAGGCCGGTCGGGTTGAGCCCGGCGGCGATGTCGGCGGGAAGCGGCTGCTCCTTTTCCAGCGGCGTGCCCTGGTCGGGATGCGCGGCGGAGTAGTTCCACGAGATACCGTGGCGGACGGCGGGGTAGATGTAGCGGTCGGGGTCGTCGCGCAGGAGCTGCCAGCATTTCTCCAGCGCCTCGGCGCCGGGACCTGAGCGAAGGGACTGCGCGACCTTGTCGAAGAGGAAGGGCAGGATGGTGTTCTGGCCGATGTAGCCGGTGATGTCCTCCTTCGTGTAATACGCCCCCATCTGCTTTTGGTTGATGTATTTCTCGAAGATGTAGCCGAGGACGTCGGGGTTGATTTCGTTGTCGGCGCGGAGCGGGCGTTCGTCGAGATGCCACTGGTAGCGGTCGAAGTAGTCGAAGATGGCCTCGAAGGCGGTGTCGGGAATCTGGATGGCGTCGCCGTAGCCGCCGTCCTTCTTCGCGCGCTCGAGCTTGTGGACATCAAAGATGCCGCCGTTGAGATACGGCACGCGACCGATGAGTTTTTCGAGGTCGCCCTTGCGGTCCTTCGCCCCGAGGCCCTCGTGGAAAAGGCGGAGGAGGAAGTAGCGGTAGAAGGAGTAGAACTTGTCCTTGCCGTGCTGGGAGCGAAGTTTGTCGAGGCGGTTGCGGAGGTAGTCGCGGTCGCCGTCGAGGAAGCCTTTCCGCTGGACGAAGTAGAGGAACATCAGCCGGTTCAGCATCACGGAGGCATACCACTCGTGGTCGCCCTGGTTCGGGATGCCGGTGATGAACTTGAGGAAGGCGGCGTGCTGCTTGCGGAACTCCTCGTAGAAGCGCTTGGTGACGCGCTCGACATCGAAGGCGGCGCGGGCGCGTCCGGCGATTTCGGTGATGGAGATGCCAGCCTCCTCCTCGTCGAGGGAGACGAAGAGTTGCTGGAGTTTTTGCAGGAGGGAATCGCCGGGCTGGCCTTTGAGGTATTCGTGGGTGCGGGCACGGGCAGGCTGGCCCGGCTCGCGGCGCACCCACATCCACGACTGGCGGTCGCCGCTGGTGAAAATGATGACGTGCTCGAAGCTGGTCTGGGTGAGTTCGCGGTCGAGCTTCAGGCGGGTGGCGTGGTCGGAGAGCTTGCCGTCGGTGCTTTCACAGAGCCAGGCGGTGAAGCCGCGCTTCTCGGCGATGGCAGCGAGGGTGAAGTCGCGGGTGCCCACGCGGAGCAGGAGTGTCTGCCTGTGTGGTTCCCAGCCGAGTTCCTCGACGAAGAGTTTGGGCAGGTCGCCGGATTGCAGGAGCTCGCGGGCGCGTGAGAAGTCGAAGGGCATAGGTCAGTCTTTCCGGATTCCGAGGGAGCAGATGATTTTAGGTTCGCGGGCCTCGGCGGCGTCCTTCGGCACGCAGAGGCGGTCCTCCTCGTGCAGGGCAAGGACGAGTTCGACCAGCGTGTCGTTCTCGATGCCGGACTTCAGTTCGCGGTTGATCAACTCCCGGGCGGCTTCGGTGAGTGGGGCTTCGTAGATGGCATCAATGACCTGATGGAGCGCCTTCACGTCGAAAAGGGTATCCTTGACGTTTGCCGCGTGGTCTTTGAGCCGCTCGTAAACGCGACGGCGGGCGCTGGCGGGTTTGCCGAGCTGTCCACCGGTGTTGGCTTGCTCCTTTTGAATTCCCGTGACTGCCTGCTGGACGAGCGTGTGGTGGCTGGCGAGACGCGGGAGCGTGGGCGTGGCGGGTTCGCAGGCGGCAGCACGCAGGATTTCGTGCTGGCTCTCGGTGACGGTGCGGCCTTGTTCATCCACCCAGGCGAGGGCGTCGTTCCCATCGGCGGTGCGGACATAGACCATGACGCCGGAATCCGGCTTTGCGCCCGTGGCGGAGGGCTTGGGCGGAACGGCGGAAAGCGCCTTGGTGGAAAAGACGACGTTTGCCATGTCGGGAATGGTTTTCTTCAATGACGGGTCGGCATCGCAGGCGTTTTTCCAAATCTGGTAGGCGAGCGAGGCGAGGTCCACTTCGTCATCCTCCGGGTCGTCGAGAATGCCGGATTTCTCCGTGAACAGGTCGCGGATGAGGTCGTCGTGCTTTTCGTCCTCGAAGAATGTTTCGTCGGTGCCGACGACCTCGGCGTTTTCGTGCAAACGCTGGCGAACGCGGGCGCGGAGGCGGATGAGCCGCTCCACACCATCTGCGGGAAGGAAGGAGTAGCAGAGGATTTCCTCGGACTTTTGGCCGATACGGTCCACACGGCCGGCGCGCTGGATGAGCCGGATGATGGCCCACGGCAGGTCGAAGTTCACAATGATGGCGCCGTCTTGCAGGTTCTGGCCTTCGCTGAGGACATCAGTGGCGATGAGCACGCGGAGTTCGTCCGAAGCGGAGACCTTTTCGCGGGCCTTGTTGGAATCGGGACTGAAGCGGCGGGCAAAGTCCGAGGGGTCTTCCGTATCGCCGGTGACGGCGGCGAACTTTTTGAGGCCACGGGCGCGCAGTTGCTCGTTGAGGTAGCCGATGGTGTCGGCGAACTGCGAGAACAGGAGCACCTTTTCCTTGGGATGCTTCCTGGTGAGCAGCTTCTCAAGCTCGGCGAGTTTCTCGTCCTTCGCGGGGTCCCAATCGCCGGCGAGCTTGAGAATCGAAAAGAGCCGTTCCGCGTCCTGCTTGAGATGCTTGGCAAGGTCTTCAACAAACAGGTCGGGGCGCAACCACTCGAACTGATGCTCGTGGGCATTCTTGAGAAGGGCGTGACCATTCGCGCCGGCGCGGGCGAAATCGGCCAGTGACTGGGCGGTGATTTCCGTGGGTTCGCCTGAGTTGTCGTCTCCGTCAAAGAAGTCGTCCCGGTCGTCGGTGCGGGTATCAAAGAGCGAGGCTTCCTGCGTGCCGATGGGAAGTGGGAGCCCGTTTTCCAGCGCGTGCAGGTAAATGAAATTGCGGAAGATGTGGCGGCGGACTGAAAGGAGGAACGAATGCCCGCTGCTTTCCAGGCGCTTGAAAAGGTTGGTGCGGCAAAAGCCGATGAGGCGTTTGCCAGCGCGGGAAAGATTCTTCATCACCTCGGCCTCGGCGGCAGAAGGAGGCACATCGAGCGTGGCCTTGAGATAGTTCGCGAGACCATAGCGCGGCAGGTGCAGGAGCCGGACAGTGTCCACGACGGTGTCGGAGTAGAGCTTCGCGTATTGGTCGTCAGGGTGCTTCTCGCGGATGCGGAAATGAAGTGCCTTGGGCTGGCGCTTCGGAAAATGGAAGCGGCTGCCACCTTCGAGGACGAGGAAGCGCCGGTCGGCCTTTGCCTTGTTGCGCGAGCAAGACGGGCAGGCGTCCTGGGTCGCCAGCAGCACCGTCTGGCAGTCCGGGCACTCGGTGTAAGCGTAGTTGCGTTCCACAAAGCTGCGCGTGCGGCGGACCATAAAGAGGCGCATCATTTCCCGCCAATCATCGGGATGCTCGCTCTTCTCAAAGGCTGAAAGGCAGTTCAGCGGGCACTGGTGTCGGCGCGTGAATTCTTCCGGACGCCCATCGCAGTCGCGGCGCAGGTATTCCTCGGGCCGGATGCCGACAACATCCTCGGGTTCTAGAAACAGGCGGAGCTGGTTCGCAAGGTCGAGGTAGGCCTTGTTGTAGGGAGTCGCGGAAAGAAGGATGCACTTGCTGGCATTGCGGACGATGTAATCGCGGACGACAGCCCAGCGACGGCCCTCGCGGTTTCGCAGGTTGTGGCTCTCGTCGATGATGGCCACGCGGTAGCGACGCAATTCGGGGAGGACGTTTTGCGCCTGCGTCACAGAGACGACTTTCGCGATGAGGCGGAAGCGGTGAGCGTAATCCTCCCACATACCGACCAGGTTCTTCGGGCAAAGGATGAGCGTTTCGAGCGAGCGCGGCGGATCTTGAAACATGCGGGCGAGCGCCGTGGCCATTAGAGTTTTGCCCAGCCCCACTACGTCGCCAAGGATGACACCGCCCCGCTGCTCCAGTTTCTTCGCGGCCATACGGACGGCGGCTGATTGGAACTCGAGAAGGATGCCGCGCATATCCGCAGGGATAGTGAACTCGGACAGACCGGCGCGCGCTTCCTCGGCGAGGTGATAAGCCATCTTGACGTAAATCTGATACGGCGGCGGGCACTCGGGGCGCGCCCAGCTTTCGTCCAGAACTTGAATCAGTTCCTTGGTGATGTTGATGCACCACTTGTCGTCCCACCGGTCGTTGAACCACTTGGCGAGCTTTTGCGTCGCGTCATGGTCGAGCACGTCCACGTTAAGTTCGCCCTGTTTCGACAGCCCCGAGAGTGTGAGATTGCTTGAGCCGAGAAACCCGGTGATGGGATTGTTCGGGTCGGGGCGGAAGCAGAGGTAGAGCTTGGCGTGGAGCGTGTGCCGAAGGTGCAGTTTGACGACGACCTTCTCTGCCTTGAGCTGTGCCGACAACCGGCGGAGGCCCGCTTCGTCTTCATCGGTCGGAGCGCCGATCGTGAGCTGAGCGCGAAATTCTTCTGCCAGCCGACGTTTCAGCCGGATGACGGCCTGATTGCTCATTTGCTCATCATGCGGGAGCAGGCTGTAAGCGTCGCGTAGTTCGTCCTGAGGGAGTCGTTGCATCCCGACGAGCAGTCGACACTGCTGCTTCTCGCCGCCTGCCCATTTCTCTATCAAACCGTCGATGGCTTTCCACCCGCGCAGGTTGAAGTAGCCAACGCAGAAGTCGGAATGGTCTGAGATGTTGAGCGTCTGGCGCAGCGCCGGAAGCAGTTCGAGTTCGATGTTGTCAAAGATGCGTGGCATGGTGGCTTAGTTGTGCATGTTGAACCCGAGAGAGATACCTTGCTTCTGCTCCCCGGCGAGCAGGACCATGTAGCGGCTGATGGTCTGGCCGAGCGTGCATTTCAGGAGGAAGCGCTCAGCGAAGTCGTCGAGGTGGGTGATCTTCTTGTTCCCCTCGTCCGCAAATTCATAGACGGGCAGGAAACGTTCGTCGGCGTTGAAGGCGAAGTGACGGGCGTTGTTGTTCGCGAAGTAGAACGTGCGGTCGCGATTGCTGACGATGAAGAGCTGCATGAAGCAGAGCAGCGTGCGCGTGTAGCCGTTGCCGGGATCGTTCTTGTATTCGACGACCTGCTCCATCGCCCGGCGGGGATTGACGCCAAGGGTCTTCAGCTCGATCTGCACGCAGGGCACGCCGTTGATCAGCAGGATGACATCGTAACGGTGATGGCTGTAGTCCGTGTTGATCCGAAGCTGGCTGATGACCTCGAAGTGGTTTTTGCACCAGTCGCGGATGTTGACGAGGGTGTAGTTGAGCGGTGTGCCGTCGTCGCGGGTGAAGCTGTTTCGTTCGCGCAGCGTGCGGGCGGCGGTGAAGACATCGGGCGTGACGATCTCATCGAGCAGGCGGGCGAATGGTCCGTCGCTGCGCTCGGACTCTGCGGGATGGCTGCGCGTTGTGGGTGGGCGCTTTCGCGCCGGGCAGTCTGCGTCGGTGAGGAGGACGCGGTTCAGCTCCTCGACCTTATCCCGGAAGTTTTTTTCGAGGGCTGCGCGGTCGCGGATGTCGGGACGGATCGAGTATTTCAGGCCGCGGAGCTTTTCGATAAAGTCCGACTCGATGTCGCCTTCGCGGACGTCCGATGCTTCGCGTTCCGGCGGCAGTTCGTAGGTGAAGCGGGCGGATGGCATTAAATTGGGTCCAGATATGTCGGAACTTTGAGGCTCAACATCGTTTGTCGGTCACGCGGGGACGGTGCTGATCTTGCCGGGTGGTCATTCTTATTCAAGCAGTGGATTCCACACCCGCTCAAACCCGAACCCCTCGAAGTCCTTCACGTTGGCGGTGGCAAATTCGGTGACGCCGAAGGCGAGGAGGGCGAAGGGTGAGGGCGAGGCGGGTATTCTTTGACCTTTTGCATTCAGCGCAAAAACGGATTCACCACCACCACGCCGTCGTAGTCTTGGCCGTGGTTGAGGTCTTCGGTGAGGAGTTGTTGGCACCGGGCAGCTTGGGCGGCGGCGAGGATGGCTGCGTCCCAGTAGGAGACATGGTAGCGATCCTTCAAGCGGAGGGCGGACTGGAGCACTGCGACGGTGTTGTCCTGGATGCGGAAGCGCTGCCACTTCTCGATCAGGAGGGTGGCGATTCCGTGCGGCAGGACATCGGGGCGGCGTGGGTGGGTGGCTTGGACGTAGAACTCCTGGAGCACTTGAACGGAGAGGGCGATGTCGGTGCTGGTGAGGATTTGCTGGGCGATGGCGGTCTTTTCAGGCTGGGCCGGCTCCAGATCGAGCGAGTAGATGAGGATATTCGTATCAACGAAGCGCATGGCGGTCGTGGAGTTCGTCGCGGGCGAGGTTGTGTGCGGGCTTCAGTCCGATGTGGCGCGCGCGGAGTTCGGCACGCAAATCCTGCTCTTCGCGGGCGAGGCGCTGGAACTCGGTTTCGGCAGCCTCGTCGTGCGTAAGGCGCAGGAGGAAGGTCTTGAACAGCGCCGAGATGGAGGTGGACTGTTCGGCGGCCTTCATGCGAGCGCGGCGATACAAGTCGTCGTCAATGCTGATGGTGATGTTCTTCATCGCTGGAGCAATGTCTCACAGTTTCACAGTTTCAGCAATGACGCATCCTTCGGCGTTGGCTGGATCGCACCGGAAACGCTGAAGCAATGTCCCCAGAGGTTTCTTCCGACTGAGGTCGTCCGTTCTGCGGTCCATCTTTGGCAACGCGTTTCCCGCAGGATCGCGACAGGGAGCGCAGGATCGCGTGAGAAAGGCGGCGCGGGCCGTGCCATCGTCCACCCGTGCCTGAGCGATTCGGGCGACATCAACTGACCCACAAGAAATCATGAACCCATCATTCAAAGACAAGGTGGCACTCGTCACGGGCGGAGCGTCGGGCATCGGCCTGGCCACGGCGAAGGCGTTTGCCGAAGCCGGCGCGGCGGTGGCGATCGCGGATATCAATGAAAGCGCGGCGCGGGCCGCGGCCGAAGCGCTCGTCGCCGCAGGCCACCGGGCCATCGGCATCCGCTGCTCGGTCGAAAACGAAGCGGAGGTCGAGGCCATGGTCGCGCAGGTCGTCGCGACCTTCGGGCGGCTCGACGCGGCTTTCAACAATGCGGGCATCCACGTCGCCGTGGCGGAGACCGCCGATGTGGACTCCTCCGATTTCGACCGCGTCATCGCCATCAACCTGCGTGGCCCATTTCTCTGCATGAAGCACGAGCTGCGGCAGATGCGCGCGCAGGGCAGCGGCGTCATCGTCAACTGCTCGTCGCAAAGCGGGTTCGTCGGCCTGCCCGGTCTCGGTGCCTACACCGCCTCGAAGCACGGGGTCATCGGCCTGACCAAGGCCGCCGCTCTCGAATACGCGCCCCAAGGCATCCGCATCAACTGCCTCTGTCCCGGCACCACCGAAACGCCGCTGGTCAGGAACCTCGTCGAGAAAGAGCCGGGCCGGCTCGATGACGTGATCCGCGACATCCCGCTCGGCCGCATGGGCCGCGAGGAGGAACTCGCCTCGGCGGTGCTCTGGCTGTGCAGCCCCGGCGCGGGCTTCATGGTCGGCCAGACGCTCACGCCCGACGGCGGATACACGGCCCGCTGAACCAAATTCCACGCATCAAACCACATCAACCAAACCAGAAAGAACCAATACCATGAACAATCGACGTGAATTCATGACCCGCGGCGCGGTTGCCGCCGGTGCCACCGCATTGACCGGCCTGCTCCCGGCCCAAGCCGCCTCCGAGGGCGCCAGGCCCGCCGGAGCCATCCCGACACCGACCCCCGGAATAAGCCCGCTCACCAAGCTCAACAACGGCGTCGAGATGCCGGTCCTCGGAGTCGGGTGTTTCAACCTGCCGACCATCCAGACGGCCGATGTCATCAGCTTCGCCCTGAGCAACGGCTACCGGCTGGTGGACACGGCCGCGAACTACGGCAACGAGAAGGAAGTCGGCGAAGGCATCGCCCGCAGCGGCGTGCCGCGCTCGGAGTTGTTCATCACCACCAAGCTCTGGATCGAGAACTTCGGCTACGACGAGGCCCTGCGCGCCTTCGACGCGAGCCTCGGCAAGCTGGGCCTGGACTACCTCGATCTCTACCTCCTGCACTGGCCGGTGCCGACGGACTTCGAGAAAACCGTCGCCGCCTACAAGGCGCTCGAAAAGCTGTATGCCGAAAAACGCATCCGCGCCATCGGCGTGTCCAACTTCACTCCCGAGCACCTGCAGGCACTCGCCGCGCGCACCGAGATCGTGCCGGTCCTCAACCAGATCGAGCTGCATCCCTTCCTCACGCAAAAGGCCAATCGGGAAGCCAACGAGAGCCGCGGCATCAAGACGGAATCCTGGTCCCCGATCGGCGGCGGCTTCATCAACCTGCCCAAGGACCCCACCAAGGTCATCCGACTCCTCGAGGAAAAGACGATCGTCGAGCTGGGCCAGAAATACAAAAAGATGCCCGCGCAGATCGTCCTCCGCTGGCACATCCAGCACGGGTTCATCGCCATCCCCAAGGCCCAGCACTACGAGCACCTGCTCAAGAACATCGACATCTTCAGGTTCGAGCTGACCGCCGACGAGATGGCCGCGATCGACGCTCTCAACCGCGACCTCCGCTCCGGCCCCGACCCCAAAGCCTTCGACGTCCCGGCCTTCAAGGCGCTCGTCGCCAAGCGCCGGGCGGCGTTGGAGTAACCTGGAGAACAAACCATGAACCGAAGTCCTTTAAACGACGCGCTCGATACCGGCACGCGCCATGGACCCGACCCGGACCTTTTCGACATGGCCTTTCTCAAGGCCATGCTGGAGCAACCCCGAACAACGTAACAAGGGGCCTGGCTGCAAGATGTGAGTCCAACCGAAAGGAAATGATATGAAAGCAACTGTTCTCTATGGTCCGGGCGACGTGCGCTTCGAGGAGCGCCCGACGCCGAAGATTGAAAAGCCAACCGACGCGGTCATCCGCATCGCCGCGACGTGTGTGTGCGGATCGGACCTGTGGCCGTATCGCGGGTTGCAGCCGGTCAACGACCCCACGCCGATGGGCCACGAATACTGCGGCATCGTCGAGGAAGTCGGCCGCGCCGTGCGGTCGGTGAGGCCCGGCCAGTTCGTCATCGGCTCGTTCGCCACGTCGGACAACACCTGCCCGCACTGTCGCGCGGGCTACCAGTCGTCGTGCGTGCAGCGCGAGTTCATGAATCGGGCGCAAGCGCCGCTCCTGCGCGTGCCGCTGGCGGACGGGACGCTCGTGCCAACGCCCGGCAATCCGCCAACCGACCTGGTCCCGAGCCTGCTGACCACCTCCGACGTGCTCGGCACGGGTTGGTTTGCGGCGATCGCCGCCAAGGTCCAGCCGGGCAAGACGGTCGCGGTCGTCGGCGACGGCGCGGTGGGTTTGCTGGGCGTGCTCTCCGCCCGACAGATGGGTGCGGAGCGGATCATCGCCATGAGCCGACACGAGACGCGGCAGAGGCTCGCCCGCGAGTTCGGCGCGACCGACATCGTGAGCGAGCGCGGCGACGAGGGCGTCGAGCGCATCATGGACCTGACCAAGGGCGTTGGCGTGGACTCCGTGCTGGAGTGCGTCGGCACGCAGGAATCCATGATGCAGTCCATCCGCTGCACCCGGCCGGGCGGAGCGATTGGCTATGTCGGCGTGCCGCACGGGGTCGAGCTGGACGGCGCGGGATTGTTTTTCAGCCACGTCCACCTGCACGGCGGCCCCGCGCCCGTGCGCCAATACCTACCGCATTTGATCGACCTCGTGTTGAGCGGAAAAATCAACCCCGGCAAGGTTTTCGATCTGATCCTGCCGCTGGAACAGGTCGCCGAGGGCTATCGCGCGATGGACGAGCGGCGCGCGATCAAGGCGCTGTTGCAGCCGTGAAACCAAGGGAGTCAGCCATGAAACACCAACTCAGTGAGCGGCGACGAAGCCGTGCCGCCACCGCTCGGATCGCGTCGAGCGATGAACCATGACGGCGTCCGGACCTGCGTTTCAACAACTCCAGACCTGAATCACCATGAACAACAAACTCGTCGCCTGGCTCGCTGGCATCGTGGCTTCCATTGTCAGCATTGCTTCGACCCATTCACAAACCATGAAAACCGACGCACTGGACAAGAAACAGCAAAGCATCGTCACCATCGCCGCCTTCACGGCCGGCGGGGATCTGCCGAAACTCAACGACGCCCTGAACGAGGGGCTCGATGCCGGGCTGACCCTCAATGAAATCAAGGAAGTGCTCGTGCAGATGTATGCTTACGCGGGCTTTCCGCGCAGCCTCAACGGCATCAGCACGTTCATGAGCGTGGTGGAAACGCGGAAGGCGAAGGGAATCACGGATGCGCCAGGCAGGGAAGCCAGCCCGCTGCCCGCGGGCAAGAGCAGCGTGGAACTCGGCACCGAGAATCAGACCCGGCTCATCGGCGCGCCAGCCAGCGGTGCCTACATTGCCTTCGCGCCCGCGATCGATCAGTTCCTCAAGGGCCATCTCTTCGGCGATATCTTCGGGCGCGATAACCTGGATTTCCAAACCCGCGAGATCGCGACCATCGCGGCGCTGGCGAATATGGAGGGAGTCGATGCCCAGTTGCAGGCGCATTTCCGGCTCGGCCTCAACACCGGGCTCACCGAGGCGCAGTTGCAGGGCTTGATCGGCGTGCTGGCGGCGAAGGTCGGCCAGCCGCAGGCGGACAACGCCGCGCAACTGCTGGCCAAGGTCGTGAACAAGGAGGCGCCGCCGCCCGCCCGGAAGGTGGTGCGGCTGGCCAGGCTCGAAATCCACCGCGAGCATCTGGAGAGCTACAAGGCGGCGCTCAAGGAGGAGATCGAAGCCTCGCTCCGCCTCGAGCCCGGTGTGCTCGCCTTGCGCTCCGTCTCCGAGAAGGAAAACCCCGCGCGCATCACGATCCTGGAGACCTACGCCAGCGAGGATGCCTACCGGGCGCACCTCGCGTCACCGCATTTCCGGAAATACAAGGCCGGCACGGAGCCCATGGTGAAGTCGCTCGAACTCGTGGAGGTGGATCCGATCCTCCTCGGCGAAAAGTAGCGTGAAGGAGCTCGCTCCGGCCGGCGCGCGGTATTCCGCAGGATCACGACAGGACGCGCAGGATCGCGTGAGACAGTGAGCACGCCTTCCCCTATGATCAAAAAAATCCGAGGCATTCAACAATTCACACTCATTCCTATGACTCGATTCACGCACTCACTTCCGCGTCCGGCTCTGCTGTTCGCTTTGTCCGCACTGACATTGAGCGGTTGCGGCGAGAAGACGCCGCCACCCGCGCCGCCGCCGGAAGTTCTCGTCACTGAGGTGAAGCCGGAGGACGTGGCGATCTACGATGACTTCGTGGGGACGCTGGAGCCGTCGGTGAATGCGAGCATCCAGGCGCGCGTGCAGGGTTATCTCACCGCGCAGAACTACGAGGAAGGACGCGTAGTGAAGAAGGGCGATCTGCTTTTCCAGATCAACCCCATCCCGTTCGAGGTCGCGCTGGCGCAGGCGAAGGCCACTCTGTCGCAAGCACAGGTGGCAGCAAAGCAGGCGGAGGCGATTGCGAAACGAAACCAGCAACTTTTTCCACAGAAAGCGATCAGTGAGCAGGAGCGCGACAATGCTGTATTTCAGGCTGAGGCTGCAGCGGCCAATGTAGAGGGGCAACTGGCTGCAGTGCGGCAGGCGCAGGTCAACCTTGATTACGCCGCCGTGAAATCCCCCATTGACGGCATCGCTGGATTCGCGCGGGCGCAGGTCGGCGATCTCGTGGGACCGACCACGGGCGTGCTCACGACGGTCTCCACGGTCGATCCGATCAAGGCGTATTTCACGGTCCCGGATCAGCGCTACGTGGCCTACACGCAGCGCTGGGCCGGTAATCCCGAGGGGCGCGCGGAGCACGAGAGCAATCTCGAATTCGAGCTGATCCTCGCGAACGGAACCATCTATCCGCACAAAGGCCGGCTCTTCGCCGTGGCGAACGATGTGGATGTGCACACCGGGTCGCAGCGCATCGCGACGGTCTTTCCGAACCCCGACAACAGCCTGCGCGGCGGACAGTTCGCGCGGGTGCGGATGCGCGCCGAGACGCAGAAGGGCGCGCTGCTCGTCCCTCAGCGCGCGGTCACCGATTTGCAGGGAAATTACCAGGTGTTCGTCATCGGCGCGGACAACAAGGCGGAAATCCGACCGGTGAAAATGGGCCGCCGCATCGGGCAGCGGTGGATCGTCGAGGAAGGGCTGAAACCGGGCGAGCGCATCGTCGTCGAGGGGACGACGAAAACCCGCGCCGGAATGACGGTGAACCCAAGTCCGTGGACCCCGCCTGCGCCCGCCACCGAAACCACCAAATAGACCGCGAGCCATGTCCCAGTTTTTCATCAACCGCCCGATCGTGGCGATCGTCATCGCCATCGTCATGACCATCGCCGGCGGGGCCGCCCTGCTCCAGCTTCCGGTCTCGCAGTATCCAAACATCGTCCCGCCGGAGATCCAGGTCCGCGCGAACTACACCGGCGCCGACGCGCAGACGATCGAGCAATCCGTGGCGACGCCGATCGAGCAGCAGATGAGCGGCGTGGACCGGAGCAACTACATCCAGTCGGTGAATGCCAACGGCTCGATCCGCATGACGGTGAACTTCGAGGTCGGCACCGACCCGAACGTGGATCACATCCTCACCCAGATGCGGACGAACCAGGCCAGCTCGCAGCTCCCGGGCGATGTGGTGAGCGCGGGCGTGTCGGTGATCAAATCGACCTCCGCGCCGCTGCTCCTCATCGGCCTGCAATCGCCCAAGGGCACCTACGACAACGTCTTTCTCGCGAACTACGCGAACATCAACCTGGTGGATCAGCTCACGCGGGTGCGCGGCATTTCGAACGTGAACGTCTTCGGCGCGGGCCAATACGCGATGCGCCTGTGGGTGAAGCCCGACCAGCTCGCCAAGCTGAATGTCACCGTGAGCGACATCATCACCGCGATGCGCGCGCAGAACACGGTGAACCCCGCCGGACAGATCGGCGGCGAGCCGGCGCCTCCCGGCCAGGAGTTCACCTACACGGTGCGGGCGCGCGGACGCCTGACGAGCACGGAGGAGTTCGAGCAGATCGTCGTCCGCGCGAATCCCGACGGCTCGCTGCTGCGGGTGAAGGACGTCGCGCGCATCGAGCTGGGCGCGCAGATCTACAACGTCCAGGGGCGGCTCGACGGAAAGTCCGCCGCGAACCTTGCGCTGTATCAGCTTCCCGGCACCAACGCGCTGGAGGCCGCGGAAGGCGTGAAGGCGCTGATGGAGCGGGTCTCGAAACAGTTTCCCGAGGACATGACCTACACCGTCGCGCTCGACACCACGCAGGCGGTGAGCGCCGGCATCGACTCCATCGTCCACACGCTGTTCGAGGCGATCGTGCTCGTGCTCATCGTGGTGTTCCTCTTTTTGCAGGGCTGGCGCGCCACGCTTATCCCGCTCTGCGCCGTGCCGGTGTCGCTCATCGGCACGTTCCTGCTGTTCCCGGTGTTCGGGTTTGGCATCAATACGCTTGCGCTCTTCGGCCTGGTGCTGGCGATCGGTCTCGTCGTCGATGACGCGATCGTCGTGGTCGAGGCGGTGGAGCATCACATCGAGCACGGGCTGTCGCCGCGCGAGGCGACGATCAAGGCGATGCAAGAAGTCTCCGGGCCGGTCATCGGCATCGCGCTGGTGCTCACGGCGGTGTTCGCGCCGACCGCGTTCATCCCGGGAATCACCGGCAGCATGTATCAGCAGTTCGCGCTCACGGTTTCCGTCTCGGTCATTCTCTCCGCCTTCAACGCGCTCACCTTGAGCCCGGCGCTCTGTGCCTTGCTGTTGAAACCTCGGAAACCGGCGCGCGGTCCGCTCGGCAAGTTCTTCGCGTGGTTCAACCGCGTGTTCGGGCGCATGACGGATGGCTACGTGAGCGCGTCGCGACTCGCGATCCGCAAGGGCGCGGTCAGCATGCTGCTGCTCGCCGCGTTCGCAGCGCTCGCGGGATTCACGGGCACCCGCCTGTCGTCCGGATTCCTGCCGGAGGAGGACCAGGGCTATCTCTACGGCTCGCTGCAGCTCCCCTACGCCGCGTCGATGGAGCGCACGAGCGAGGCCGCGCGCAAGGTCGAGGACGCGCTGTTGTCCACGCCCGGCGTGGCGCACGTCACGACCGTCGTCGGCTTCAATCTGCTCAGCACCGTGAACACGACGTTCAACTCGTTCTTCTTCATCACGCTCAAGCCGTGGGAGGAGCGCACCGCGCCCGAGGAACAATACGCCGCGATCAAAAAAACCATCAACGAAAAGCTCGCGGCCATCCCGGAAGGCACGGCGTTTTCCTTTCCGCCGCCGGCGATTCCCGGCATCGGCACGTCCGGCGGCGTCACCTTCATGCTGGAGGACCGCGCCGGTCGCGACGTCGCCTTCCTCGGCGAAAACCTCCAGCGCTTCCTCGACGCCGCGCGCAAGCGGCCGGAGATCGCCACGGCGACGAGCACCTTCCTGCCATCGGTCCCGCAGGTGCTCATCGACGTGGATCGCGACAAGGTGCTCGCCCAGGGCGCGGACCTCACACAGGTCAGCCAGACGCTGCAAACCTTCATGGGCGGCTATTTCGTGAACTACTTCAACCGCTTCGGCCGGCAGTGGCAGGTTTTCGTCCAGGCGGAGGGCGAGTATCGCACCCAGGCGGAAAACGTCGGCCTGTTCCACGTGCGCAATGCGAACAACGAGATGCTGCCGCTCAGCACGGTTACGAGCGTGCAGCCCAACTCCGGACCGGAGTTCACCACACGCTTCAACCTCTACCGCGCCGCGCAGGTCAACGCCACCGCCGCGCCCGGCTTCAGCTCGCAGGACGCGATGAAGGCGCTGGAGGAAACCTTCGCCGAGACCATGCCAAGCGAGATGGGCTTCGATTACGCCGGCATGTCCTTCCAGGAAAAGAAGGCGCGGGAAGGCGTGCCGCCCGCCGTCGTCTTCGGCCTGTCGCTGCTGTTCGTCTTCCTCATCCTCGCCGCGCTCTACGAGAGCTGGACGCTGCCATTCAGCGTCCTGCTAGGCACGCCCATCGCCATCTTCGGTGCCTTCGCCGCGCTGTGGGCGCGCGAAATGGAAAACAACATCTACGCCCAGATCGGCCTCGTGATGCTCATCGGCATGGCGGCGAAGAACGCGATCCTCATCGTCGAGTTCGCCAAGCTCGCCACCGAGCGCGGCACGCCGCTGCTGGAGGCCGCGCTCGAAGGCGCCCGCCTGCGCCTGCGCCCGATCATCATGACCTCCTTCGCCTTCATCCTCGGCTGCGTCCCGCTGTGGCGCGCGACCGGCTCCGGCGCCGTCGCGCGCAAGGTCATGGGCACCACCGTCATCGGCGGCATGCTCGCCGCCACGCTCATCGCGATCTTCCTCATCCCGGTCTGCTACTACGTCGTCGAACGCATCGCGACACGGCGGCAAGGTGACAAGCCTGGAGCCAGTAGCTGACGACACACACCGGTTCTGCTCATCACCGCTCCGACTTTGCGGTCACGTCTTTGCCATCGGAGGTGATCTCGATGCTGCCGTTCCAGGCGGTTACGAAAACTTTCGTGCCGAGTGGTTCAAATTGGCCTTTCACCTTGTCGCCGGGGGATGGCACCTCGCTCTTTTCATAATACTTGAGACATGAGGCGACGACAAATTTTGGGCGCGTGGCCTGGGCGAATTCGATGTGCGTGTTGAAGCCGTGATGCGGTGCGGTGACGACGGCGGCTTTCAATTTCTCCGGCGCGGTTTTCTCCAACACATAACGCTGCCCCGCACCGTAGGCGTCGCCGGGGAAGAAGAACACGTTGTCGCCGTGTTGGAGGCGCAGGAAGAGCGAGTTCGTGTTGAGCAGGCCGTGCTCACTAATTTTTGCCGGATCGGCGGAGGTGGCGTGCATCTGTTTCGGCGGCGAGAGCACCTCGACGCTCACGCCGTGGCCAAAGTCGAGTGTGTCGCCCTCGGTGGCGGTGATGTAGTTTGCGCCGCGTTCACGCGCATGTTGGCGCAGCCGCGTGTAGGCGAGGCTGAGGCCGCGTGCGGCATAGCCTGTGTCCACAAAGGTTTTCACCGGCATGTGATCGAGCAACCACTGTGCACCGCCGTAGTGATCGCCGTGCGGATGGCTGATGGCGATGCCATCGAGCTTCGTGATGCCTCGTGATCGAAGAAAGGGTTCGATGGTGTCGCGGCCCGCGTCGTATTGGTTGGACACATGGCCGGTATCGATCATCCAGGTGCCGCCCGCCGGTGTCTGCACGACGATCGCGAGTCCGTGCTCCGGCATGTTGAGCCAGGTGACGACGAGTTTGCCATCGCCCGCCTGCAAGGCTGAGGCACAGGCGAGAAGGCTGAGGAGCAGGTATTTCATGTGATGTGCCATTGTTGTTTGAGTTGATTCCAGCCGTCATCCGGGTTGCGCTTCTTGTCACGCCATTCCGGCACCTGCATGACGACTTGCTCAATCAAATCGGCGCATTGCTCCGCGATGGTGACGAGCGTGCGGCGCATGCCTGCGGCTTCGGCGATGGCGAGCATCTTGGCGTGCTCCAGGCCGCCGCTCATGCGTGTTGCCTCCTCGCTGGCCTTGCCAGCGGTCAGTGCCACCACGCGCAGCACGACTTCCGTGTGATGCGGCAGCCAGCGACGGTTTTCAGCGAGCACAGCAGTGAGGAGCGGCTGCAAATCAGGATTCCAACCGTCGGCGAAGGTGGAGCCGAGCCTGCCGCGTTGTTCGCCGATGCGCATGTAGTGCGGCTGTAGAGGCTCAATCGGTGTCGCGGCCATGTCGGCGAAGGTTTTCGGCCAGTCGATGCCGAGTTCGCCTCCCAGCATGTGAAACGTGAACTGGTCCTGCACGACGCGGTTTCGCGGTGTGTAAACGCCGTCGAGCAGATGCATGCGGATGCCGGGCTGGATGGATTTGATCAGCGAATCGCCCACGATGTGAACCATCCAGCCCAAGGCGTAGGCGAGGCCGCGCTCGCTTGTCATGTCATCGCGGATCGCGAGCGAGCAGTAGTCCGCGAGATGATCCCAGGGCACGCGCAGCGACACGTCCTCCTTCTTCCATCCGAAGACGAGATGCGAGCGGCCGCAGAACAGCTCATGGATTTGTTTCGGACGAAACCGCTGTCCTGATGCACGAGCACCCACGGCCGCAACGCGCCGCCGGTGATCGGACTTATTTCGAGCGGCACCGTGCCGAAGCCGACTTCGCGACCGGTCTCGACACAAACCGCCTCCGGCATCACCTGGATGTCGCAGCCGAGATAGGCGCCGCAGAGGAAACTCGCGCGATGCATTGCGATGATCTTCACCACGGGCAGCCCTCGGCTTTTCATCGCCTTCTCGGCGAGGATGCCATACATGGTGTGTCCGATCAGTCCGCTCATGCACGGACTGAAACGATCCGCCGCTCCGTACTTTGTCGTGAGTCGTCGTCATTCGGGATGAGGTCGCACAAGTCCAAATGGCTTGTTTTGAGTGGAGGCGGTTACTCTCTCCTCTTCACCTGCGCGCGAACGGTGATCGCGCCTTTGCGGCCGGAGAGATCGAGCGTGCCGCGCTCGTCGGGGAGCAGCGTTTTCTCCACGACCTGTGCGGAAAGCAGTTGCCAGGGGCCGGGCAGGCGCAAGCGCAACAGCATGCGGTGCGGCGCACGCGGCGGTGCGTTGATTTGCACCCGCACTTCGCCGTGCTGCAAGCGGGACTGCACCGAGAGGGACATCTCCCCAAAGGCGGTGGGCGCGCGCTCCAGATGAATGGCGGCGCCGTCGGCGAGCCAGCGGCGCGGCGTGGCGAACAGCAGGCGGAGCTCGTCGGGCTCGCTGTCTTCGTCGGTGTCCCAGTCCTGGACCAGGAGGTAGCGCAGATTCCACAAGAACAGGGCGTTGGCTGCGGAATTCGGCGGCAGATACATGGAGCGCCCGTGCTCGTCCAACGGCACCAAGCCCGTCCCCTCGGCGCAGATGAAGGTGTCGCGCGTCATGCCCTGGGCCAGCTTGCCGTAGAAGCTGACCAGGGCGCGGTCGGCCTCGTCGCGGCGCAGCAGGGAGAGCACGTAGCGCAGGCCGTAGAGATCATCCAGGGCGTTTTCGTTGGCGAACAGGCCCGAGTGCTGATGGAGGCGGATCATGCCCATGCTGATGCCACCGCGGGTTTGCAGAGTGTCCAGAATGGCGTTTTCCTGCGGCGAACGCAGGCCGAAAATCTCCGAGCCGAGCACATACGGAGCCATCAGGCACCAGTAGGAGCCGAGTTTGGAGGCGGTGAGAACCTCATAGGGTTTCTCCTCGCCGAACAGAGCCACGGGAATGAAGGCGGGATGGAAGTCGCGCCGTTCGCTCTTGGCGGCAGCAGCCAGGATGGCCTGGCGGAAGGTCGTGCACACGGCGCGCAGGCGCTCTGCTTCATCGCGTTCGCCCATGTCCTGCAGCACGGCGGCGAGATCGCGCAGGCCGCGCCAACTGTTGGCGTTGGAATTGAGCGAATAGATTTGCTGGGCAATGTCGCCGCAATAATTTTCGCGCGGCAGCAGGCCGGTGTCCTTCTCGCGCTTTTGCACGATGGCGTCTGCCGCCTTTTGCCAGTGCGGACGCAGCTCGCGCACGCAGGCGGCATCGCGCGTCAGCCAGTAATAATGCGCCAGCAGTTGGAGCTTGAAACCTGCGTCGTGGGATTGCAGCCCCTTTTGCTGGTAATCCAGAAGAGGCGGCAACAGATGGCGAACCTCACCGCCGTGGCCGAACAGCAGCAATGCGCGCGCCGCGTCACCGCCTTCCGCTTCGTATTGGCGCTCATAAAGATTGCCGTGGCTGTAGCAGAGGACGTTCTGCTTTCGCAACAGATGAGTGCCGAGCACCAGAGCGCGCCAGGCGTTGTTGACGATCGGTTCTGGCACGGTCAAGGCCATGCCTTTGTCGAGCACTGCCTGCCAAGCGGCGGCGCAGTCCTGCCGCTGCTTTTCATACGCGGCGGAGGTCAAAGGTGCGACGGGATCTGGCAGCGGCATCGTGCCGATGACGAGATGGGCCGGAGCCTGCTCCGTCACCGTGGCCCGGAGCAGCTTCCTGTCGGGCATCCAATGCCAGCGGGCATCGGCGGACAGCAGCACCTGTCCCTTGGCATTGCGGAGCAGACCGTCGGCAAAGTTCAGCGTGCCCTCGTGATCGATGCGAATGCTGATCTTGCCCTCGCCGCTGCCGTTGACTCCCATGCGGACGAAGACACTGGCGGCTGCCGCGAGCGAAGGCTCGACACCAGCAAAAACTTCCTGAGCATAGGTCACGCCGCCGTGTCGATACTCGTTCTCCACGATCGGCAGATAACCCTGGGCGTAGCGCGGTCCGTTTAAGTGCGTCAGCTCAGCGCCGAAAGGAGCCTCGTCCTCGCCAACATGAAAGGTCACGGGAAAACCGGCATCGCGCCAATACGGTTGTTGGACGCGGGCGTTGATGGCGCTGCCGTTGCTCACCAGTCTCGCTTTGCGGACGCTCGCGGGTGCTCCCAGCACGATCGGATAGTGGCGAAAGGCGGCGTTGACGTAGCGAAGCGGCGGCAGTTTCGCAGCGAAGAATTCGTAACTCGGTCCGTCAGGATGCGCCAGGGCAGCATCGCCCCAGAAATCGTTTCGGGATCGGAGGGCTTTTTCCAGCTCCGGCCACTTCGACATCTGCGCTGCGGACAAGATTGGCGCGCGATCTGTTGATGAATTGCTCTGAGCGAGAGCCGTGCCCACTGTGAAGGTCAGAAAGAGCACCGAAGTCTTCATGGTGGTTGATGATGCAGGGAGAGGCGGAAAAGTCGAACGAGTTCGCGGGCACCGCAGGGCGTGGGTAGTTCCATGTCATCACCCTCCGCGTCACTGCGTCCCAGCGGGAAAAAATCAGCTCCCGCAGAGGCGCGGAGGCGCAGAGGGGATGGGTTTGTTTTTGCCTCTCACTCTCCGCGTCACTGCGTCTCAGCGGGAGAAAATCAACGCCCGCAGAGGCGCGGAGGCGCAGAGAGGATGGTTTTGTTTTTGCCTATTACCCTCCGCGTCGCTGCGTCCCAGCGGGAAAAAATCAGTTCCCGCAGAGGCGCAGAGGGGATGGGTTTGTTTTTGCTCATCATCCTCCGCGTCCCTGCGTCTCAGCGAGAAAAAATCACCTCCCGCAGAGGTGCGGAGGCGCAGAGGGGATGGGTTTAATTTCAGCCAATCACTCTCCGCGTCCCTGCGTCTCAGTGAAAGTCCTCCTCCAGGCGATTCACGCAGCGGGTGATTCCATCCTTGAGCACCGCCTCCCCGAAATTGAGCAGATAGCCAAGCTTCAGCCCGGTGAGGCGGAGGTAGGTCTGCACCTGCTTCTTGTGCGCTGGGGTCACGCGCTCGACCGATTTCAATTCGAGTAGCACCTTGTCGCCTACAATCAGATCGGCGCGGAAGCCTTCTTCGAAGCGGAGGTCCTTGTAAACAATCGGAACGGGTATCTGGCGCTCGGCGATGAGTCCACGATCAGAAAGTTCGCGTGCAAGTACGATCTCATAGACCGACTCCAACAATCCGGGGCCGAGTTCGCGGTGAACCTCAATGGCGGTGGCGATGACAAGAGTGCCGATTTCGTTTTCGGTCATCGTGGGAGCTTGTCGGTGGTTATGGGGTGGTTCACGCAGAGGCGAGAAAGAGTTTTTGTTTTCTACTCCGCGTTACGGTGTCTCGGCGAGAAAAAATCAGCTCCCGCAGAGGTGCGGAGGCGCAGAGGGGATGTTTTTGTTTCAGCCTATCACTCTCCGCGTCACTGCGTCTCAGCGGGAGAAAAATCAGCTCCCGCAGAGGCGCGGAGGCGCAGAGGGGATGGGTTTAGTTTCTGCCTATTACCCTCCGCGTTGATTGGCGCGCGCTTTCAAAAGTGGAGACGGGCAGCGAAAAACTTCCGCATGCTGGCAAAACCACGCCTGCATCAGCGTTCTCGCTGCCGGTGTGAAAAAGCTGGGAACACGCCATCATGATTTCCTTTCGCTGCATCTTCCTGATTGAATCAACCCGCATCGCTCCATGAACCACCTCGCACGTTTCACTCTCATCATGACACTTGCCGCGCTCGCGCTGGGCTCTGATGCACGCGCTGAACTGACGCTTGTGGCGGACGGGCAGGCGAAGGCGTTGATCGTCACGGCGGACAAGCCTTCACCTGCGGCGACGAAAGGGGCCGCGCTGCTGGCGGCGCAGCTTGAGCGCATCTCGGGTGCGAAGTTGCCGGTGCTGAAGGAGAGCAGCTTGACCGAGACGCGCGTCACGGATGGCAAAATTTTCGCGAAGACAAAGGACACCGCGCCAGAGGTCTTCATCCTCGTCGGCGAGAGCGATCTCGCGCGTCGGCTTGGCGCGTCGGCGGATGGACTCGGCGCGGGCGGCATTTTGCAGCGCACCTTTGCCAACGCGCTCGTGCTGCTCGGCCCGGATGCGAAGACGCCCACCGATCCCGACGGCACGCGCTACGCGGTGACGACCTTTTTGGAGGACGCGCTCGGCGTGCGGATGCTATGGCCCGGCGAACTCGGTCTGGTCGCGCCGCCGCGCCGGACGGTGACGATTCCCGCCCTCGACAAAACATTCACTCCGCTGATCGGGCAGCGGCAGATTCGCAACGCGCGCTACAACACGCGCGTTCAGGCCGGTCTCGATTATCTCGGCGTGAAGAAAGCGGACCTCGACAAGGCCGAGGCGCTCACGCCGGCCTGGTTCGAGTGGCAGCGGCTCGGCGGCAACATCGGCCTCAAGAGCGGGCACGCCTTCGGCTATGTGTGGGAAAAGTATCATGTCGAGCACCCCGAGTGGTTCGCGCTTCAGCACAACGGCTCGCGCGATCTCTCGAAGCTGACACCGGAACGCGCGCGACTTTGCAAATCCAACCTCGCGCTCATCGACGCACTCGCCCGCGACAAGATCGCCGCGCTGGACAGCACCGGCGGCGAAAGCATTTCGCTGTCGCCGAACGACGGCGGTCTCGCGTCGTTCTGCATCTGCGAGGAATGCCGGAAGCTCGATCCGACGGACGGGCGGAAGATCAGGCTGTGGGACATGACCTCCACGCCACGTCGCGAATACGAATACGTCTCGCTCACCGATCGCATGGTGTGGTTCTGGAATCAGCTCGCCACGCGCATCACCGCGAAGTATCCCGACGCGTGGCTCACCGTCTATGCTTACAGCGCCTACAAAGCGCCGCCGGTGCGCGAGAAGCTGCACCCGAATCTCGCCGTCGGCTTCGTCGGCATGAGCTACTCGCGCGAGGCCGATCGTGCGCAGGCGCGCGCGGACTGGGATGCGTGGTCCACGGCGACGAAGAAACTCTACTGGCGGCCGAATCTGCTGCTCTTTGCGCGGCGCGAGGGCACACCCGCGATCTACGTCCACAAGCTCGGCGAAGACCTGCGCTACTTCGCGCATCACTCGCTGCTCGGCACGGACTTCGACGCGTGCATGCACCACTGGGCGACCGAAGGCGTGAACTACTATGTGCTCGCCCGGCTGCTCTGGAATCCGGATGCGAGCGTGGACGCGATTCTCGACGACTACTGCCAGTCCGGCTTCGGCCCCGCGTGGCGTGACATCCGGCGCTACCTCACGCGCATCGAAGAACTCACAAACGACATCGCCGTGCACGATTCCGAGCCGCAGGCACCTTACACGCCCGAGGCGGTCACCGAACTGCGCGGCATCCTCGCCGCCGCAGATCAGCAAGGCAGCGATGACCTCATTCGCCGGCGCATCCATTTCCTGCGACGTGGTCTGGACTTCGCCGCGCTGCAAAATCGCACGCACGATTTTCTCTCTCGCAACGCGCGACAGCCGTTGTCCGCTGTGGACAAATCCGCGCTGCTGAAACTGCAGGAGGAAAAGTGGCTGCTCATGCGCCGCATCTTCCGCGAGGAGCCGATGGCCGTGAACGTGCCGATGGTCGCGTGGGGCAGCGAGGGCGGGTTCGCCAAGCTCGGCTGGAAAGGCGCGGGCAGCGTGGCGCGATCCGTCATCGACGCCGACGAAGAAGGCCGCCCGGTCGATGATTCCGCGCCCGCCAAGAAATAGCGGCGAGCTGATTCCTTTCGCGTGGCTTGCCAGCATCGGAAACACGCAGCGCTCTTCCGCGTTAAGCCTGCGCGAACAATCCCACGCTCCTCCATCATCATGCCATTCCGCTTTCTCTCCCTGTTCATGCTTTCGCTGATGATGTGTGAATACTTCACTCCGCGCGCCGATGCGCAGTCGCCCTCAGCACCGCCCGCGGGCACGGCGTTGGCGGTGCCGACGTTTCACTGCATCGGCCTCTACTGGTCGCCGCCTGGCGGTGCGGCGGATCGTGCGGTGCAGGTGCGCTTCCGGGTGAAGGGCAGCGCGGCTTGGAGCGAGGGGCTGCCCATGCGCTACAATCCGGTCGCGGGCACGGAAGAAGACCTCACCGACTACCGCGGAAGCATCGTTCGCCTGCAACCGGGCACGACTTACGAAGTGGCGCTGAAGCTTGATGGCAGCAGCACGACCACGACGCTAACCGCCAGCACTTGGCGCGAGGATTTGCCGATGGGCCAGGTCACACGCGTGCCTGGCGGTGATCAAACGCTGAAGATCACCGAGAGCGGCAAGCCGGATGCCTGGCGCGTCTATGACGGTGGCGGCGCGACGATTGATGTCGGCCACAAACAGAACGCCTGCATCACGGTGAATGCCTCGCATGTCATCCTGCGGAACTTTGTGCTCAAAGGCGCGGGCGCGACGGACAATCTCGAAGACAAACCCATCGGGGCCATTGATGTGCAGTCGGGGCACGACATCGTCATCGAGGGCTGCGACATCTCCGACTGGGGGCGGCTGAATCCGAAGACGGGTTTTGGCATGAATCATGATTCGGCCGTGCTTGGTGCTACTCGTGAAATTGCGCGCGTCGTCGTGCAGCGCTGCCGCCTGCATCATCCCGCCGTCGATGCGAACACCTGGCAGGAGCCGAAGCCCAAGACGCACCCGCGCGGCACTCATGCGATCGCTTTTTTCAACACCGACGGCAACCATGTCGTTCGCTACAACGAATGCGTGACGGACGCCGAGCACATGTTTCACGATGTCATCGGCGGCGGCACGAACGGCAGCTATCGCGGCGCGCCCGGCGCGGACTCGGACATCTACGGCAACATCGCCACGCACGCGTGGGACGACGGCATGGAAGTGGAGGGCGGCGGGCGCAACGTGCGCGTGTGGGACAACTACATTTCCGGTGCCACCAACCTCATCGCCAACGCGCCAGTCTCCATCGGTCCGCTCTATGTTTGGGGCAATGTGGTTGGGCGCTGCCAGCTCACGCCTAAGTTGCCCGGCTACGACTTCATGAAAATGGGCAGCTCCGGCGGCGCGCAGTGGCAGACCGGGCATCAATACATCTTCCACAACACCATCTTCGCCGAGGAAGGCTGGCTGCCTGCGGGCGGATTGGGCGGCAGCCGCCTCGTCACCCACACCACTTCGCGCAACAACATCTTCCACATTCGCTCGGAGAAAGGTGGCAGCATCAGCGACAATCCGAAAAACATCGACAACGACTTCGACTACGACCTCTGCAACGGCAAGGTGCCAGCCAAGCACGAAGCGCACGGCGTCCGCGGCCTGCCCGTGTATGCCGACGGCGCGGGATTCAACGCGCAGACCAGCAGCGGACGATTCCAACTCGCCCCCGGCAGCCCAGGCGTCGAAGCCGCGCAAGCGATCCCCAACTTCACCCCGCCCTTCACCGGCAAAGCCCCCGACATCGGCGCACACCAGCGCGGCGAGCCGCCGCTGGTCTATGGCCTCAAGGCCGGGATGCGGTGAGTGCAAGTAGTTCCTTGCTCTCGATTCGAGATGGAGCATGCGCGCGCGCAGCCATCCAAAGTGGCAACGACAGTTCATCCTTGTTACGACGTTTCCGTCGCTGCCCGAGCCATCCTGCCATGAACTCCTGTCGTCGCAAAACGCGACCTCGCCTGATTCACTTCGGCGCCACTGGCGGATTCACGGCTGCGACCAACGCGCATTCCGACTTATGGCTGAAAAATCAACCTTGAGCTTGACTGGCGCAGACAAAGGTTGAAAAATCAGCCCATGAACCATCTGAGCCGCAGGGAGCGTGAGGTCATGGAAATTGTCTTCGCTTTGAGCGAGGCCACTTTGTCGCAAATCATGGATGAAATGGCAGAGCCGCCCACACGCCCGGCGTTGCGCTCCATTTTGACCATCCTGGAGGAAAAGGGACAGCTCAAGCATCGCAGCGAAGGGCGGGAGTTTGTGTATCGCAGCGTCGTCTCGCGGGAAAAGGCCGGGAAATCGACCCTGAGCCGCGTGGTGAGCACTTTCTTCGGCGGCTCCATCTCTCAGGCGCTCGCCGCCTATCTGAGTGATCCGAAGGCCAGGCTCTCCGATGACGAAATCGCCGAGCTGCGCCGCTTCATCGACGAGGCCAAGCCACGCTAAACAAACAACCCACGACGCTGATGAACTCGCTCCTCACTCATTTCACACCGGCTTGGCTGGCGGATGTGTCTCTTCAGATCACGCTGTGGCTCGCACTCGCGGGTCTGGTCTGCCTCTGGCCCAGATTACCGGCTGCGCGGCGGCATTTTGTGCAGGCGGGAGCCTTGTGGCTGCTGCCCGTTTTACTCGCGGCGGGCTTCATCGTGCCTGGCTGGCGTCTGCTGCCTGCGCCATCGACTGAAAGACTGCCACCAGGCAAGTCATCATCGGTGGCTGAAGCGCCGAATGTTGATTCATTCGCCATGTCCATCTCGATGAAGACCACGGTTATGGAAGCGGAAAAGCCAACGGTGGGATGGGGTGTGGCCTGGCTGCTCGGAGTGGCCGTTGGCCTTGGCTTGCTCACCTGCTCGGCTACGACACTGCGTCGTCTGCGACGCGAATCCACTGTGGTGGAAGATGCGCGTCTGAGAGCCATTTTTCGCGAAGAAGCCGACGCGTTTGGTTTGAGGCTGAAGGAGGCTTGCTTGCGTCAAAGTGAAGCGTGTGACGTGCCGATGACCTGGGGCTTGTTTGCTCAAAAGACTCTGCTTTTGCCCCGAGAAGCCGTGGACTGGCCGGAGGCGCGGCTGCGGCTGGTGCTGCGGCATGAGCTGGCGCATCTCGTGCGCGGTGATGTGCTGATCTCGGCGGTGATGATGTTGGTAACATTGTTGATCTGGTTTCATCCAGCGGTTTGGCTCATGCTGCGTGCCGCGCAACGCTCCCGTGAGCAGGCATGCGATGATCTGGCGCTCGGTCGCAGTGATCAAAACGCAGCAGACTTTGCGCATGAGCTGCTCGCAGTGGTGGAATCTCTCATGCCGGCATCCAGACGGCCGCTGCTACCGCTCGCGCTGGCGATGTCCGTGACCAGCGGCGCTCGTTTGATGCGCGGCAGGCTGCAAAACATCCTGCGTGGCCCCGATCAGCGTGTCGGTTTTCGCCTTTGGCAAAAAGCAGGGCTGATCCTGCCAGCGTGCGTGCTTGGCGGGCTGCTCGCTGGCCTCACCGCTTGTCGGAAGGAAACTGAAACCAAGTCTTCCGAAGCGATGATCGCGGTTCAGGCGAAAGTCTTCAGCGTGCCAGTGGACTCGCCCGTGCTCGCGGAGGCGGGGCTGGTCATGGATGGCCAGAACAAGGGGCTTCAAAGCCTGGGGGTGATTCCCGAAGCAGCTCTTCAGTCGCTCCTCCAGAAGGTCTCACAGCAAAAAGGCGTCGATGTGCTGAGCGCTCCATCTGTCACTACGCGCAACGGCCAGAAAGCCATGATAGAGGTGGTGCGCGAGTTCATTTACCCGACTGAGTATGACCCGCCGAAGCACATCGCCAAGGACAACACCGTCATACCGACGACACCAACAGCGTTTGAGATGCGCCCGGTAGGCGTGCGCCTCGAAGTGGAACCCGAACTCCTTTCCGGGGGCGAAATCCAACTGATCGTCACGCCGGAGATCACGGAGTTTGAAGGCTTCATCGACTACGGTGCGCCGGTCACGCGGGAAGATGGGAAGGAAGTGGTCACCCCGAATGCGGTGAAGCAGCCGGTGTTTCACTCACTGAAAATGACGAGTTCCTTCGTACTCACCCGAGGCGAGGCCGTGGTGATCGGCGGTCTGGGCTCTCCCGAGGGCTCTTTCATTCCCCACGCACCCGAGCCTGACAAGCTCGTGGCCACCAAGCCGAACAAAGCAAGCCATCTGATCTTTTTCGTCTTCCAAGCAAGAGAAGTGAAGCCGCAGAAGCTCCAAACAACTCAAGCCAGCAATGAACCCGCCGTCACCATTTTCGGCCAGGTGCTGCGGCAGGGGAAATACACACTCAAACCCGCCATGACGCTCGGTGATCTGCTGCGTGAGGCGAAAGGACTCTCGGAGCGCGCGAACACGAAGGAGGCTGAACTGAAGCGAAAAGGCCAGTCGCAGCCGCTTGACCTGCAAAATGCCGCATTCCCTCTCCAGGACGGTGATGTGGTGATAGTGAGCGAACCAAAGAGCTGATCCCAATGGCCTTCACTTCGCCGCCGCGGTCGCACGCCTGGGACGACGGCATGGAAGTGGAGGGCGGCGTCCGCAGCGTGCCCGTGTATGCCGACGGCGCGGGGTTCGATGCGCACCAGTAGCGGCCGTTTCCAACTCGCTCCCGGCAGCCCCGGCATCGAGGCCGCGCAAGCGATCCCCAACTTCACCCCGCCCTTCACCGGCAAAGCCCCCGACATCGGCGCGCACCAGCGCGGCGAGCCGCCGCTGGTTTATGGTCTCAAGGCCGGAGTGCGATGAGCGTGACCGTGGCTGACGTTTCTCGACACAGCCTTTCCGACAAGCCCCCCTGCACGTGCAGCGCGCGCCAGCGTGAAAAGCCGGATGAAGTCTTCGCGGATTTCTTTCATCAGTCGTGGCTCCATTGGCCACGGTGTCCTCCTTTATGAGGCATCGACTCTCCCAAGCTACCCCGGTCTCACCCCTCTCGGTGTCCTTGTTAATGAGGCACTGCGCTGCGGCGAAGGATGATGACAACCTTCTTTTGTTCTGTTTTCCCGTCGGCTAGGGTCCCACTGCATGAACACCCACCTCACCCGGCGGCATTTTCTCGGCACCGCGATCTCGGGCGCTGCTGCGCTTCTGAACGAAAACTCGCTTCACGCAGCGGAGGTCGATCCGCGAGTGCGCGGGCCGTTTCCGATTCTCTCGACGCCGTTCACGGAGACGGGCGCGGTGGACTACGCCGTGCTGGCGAATGAGGCGCGCTTTGTGGACTGGGGCGGTTGTCCGGGCATGATCTGGCCGCAGTCAGGCGACAGCGTGGATTTGCTGACGATGGATGAAAAACTGCGCGGCATGGAGGTGCTGGCGGAGACCTCGCGCCGCTTCAAAACATCCGCGCTGTGCCTCGGCGTGCAGGGCAAGGACACGGAGGAGATGCTCGTCTATGCGCGACATGCCGAAAAGCTCGCGCCTGCGGCCATCATCTCGCGTCCACCGGACTCGGGACGCACGGAGGACGATCTGCGGCAGTATTGGCGTGAACTGGCGAAGGTGGCGAAACGCCCTGTGATCTTCCAAACCACCGGCGGCGTGGCTTACAAAGGCCCGGTGCCTTCGGTGAAGCTCATGATCGAGCTGGCGAAGGAGTTTCCGCACCTCGGCTACATCAAGGAGGAAGCCGCGCCGGTCATCGCCCGCACGCGCGAACTCTGCGCGGCGAAGCCGGTCATCCGCCGCGTGTTCAGCGCCCGCGGTGCGCATGGCTGGCTCTTCGAGTCCCACCTCGGCACCGAGGGGCTCATCACCGAGCGTGCGGTGTATGCCGATGTGCTCGCGAAGCTCTGGCGGCTCATGGATAGCGGCAAGGATGCCGACACGGTGCGCGACATCCACGCGAAGCTGATGCTGCTCTTCAATCTCGGCCAGCATCTCCCCGGCGGCGACCTGCGCGGCTTTCAGCTTCACCTCTGGAAGAAGCGCGGTGTCTTCAAGAACATGATCTCCCGCCAATATGGCCCGAACCGCGGGATACCGGACAAGCCCATCTTCTCCGAACTGAAATTGAGAGACGATGAGATTGCTGAAATCGACTTCCGTTTTGAGGCGCTGAAGCCGTATTTGAAGTCAAACCCGCCGACCTTTGATGGGGCATAGCGACGGCAAAAGCCGTGATGGCGCAAGATGGGCCAAAGGGTTCATGCCGACCGGCGTTTCAATTTCCTCCGATCAGGCCGTGAGTCTCACGCATTCTCCTGCTGCTCCACAAATCCATGAACCTGACCTCATCCGTCGCGCTGACGTTTCTCGCCGCAATCATCCTGGCAAGCTCCGCGCACGCGCAGCGCGAGGAGTTCACCACGCCGCGCAATGGCGCGAACCTCGGCGTCTGGCGCATCACGCACGAGCCGGCCATCCGCCACTGGGCGAACTATCACAACACCCAATGCTGGAGCCATGACGGCCGCTTCCTCTGCTACACGCGCTGGGCACCGGATCGCGGGCAGTTCTACGACGGCAGCATCGAGGTCCACTTTTACGACGCACACCGGGACGAGAGCCGGCTCGTCGAGCGCGGCGTCAACCCGCGCTGGGCGCGGCATTCCAACCGCCTCTTCTACGTGCGCTACACCCCGCGCAGCAGCACCCGGCCCGAGCCGCTCGTCGAGGTGCGCCAGTTCGATCTGGCCACGGGCGCGCTGAGCACCATCGCGGAGGGGGCGATCGAGGAACTCGGCGAGCCCACCCACGACGACGCCTGGTTGATCGGGGCGCGGCGCTTCCGCGACCGGAAACCCGAATACCTCATCGTGCGGATCGGACTGGGGCCGAAACCGGTCGTCGAGGAACTGCCCCAGGTCGTCGGAAGGCACCTGCTGCCAAACCCGCGCCATCCCGTCTTCTACACCAAGGACGGCCACGAGGACGAACCCTTCGGCACGACGCGCTGGTTCTACGACCTCGACGGCGGCAACCAGCGCATGGCCGTGCCGACGGTGCAGCAGTGCCACATGTGCTGGCTCGGCAACGGCGAGTTCCTTCTCCTCGGCAACGGCCTGGTGCGCGGCCGCCGCTGGAACCAGCCCTTCCCCAGCAATGTCGAGGTGCTCGCCGGCGTCCCGGTCGGCGATGTCAGCCCCTGCGGCCTCAGCGGACGCTACGTGTGCAGCGACAAGGGCGTGGCCGATCTGCGCTCCGGCTCGGGCTGGCCCACGATCGATCCCTTGACGCAGATCTGCTATCCCGCCGCGGTGGGCGACATGTCGGAAAACTACGACGCCGATCCGAAAGGCAGCCCCGACGGGACCAAGATCGCCTTCGTCACCAACTATGATCTCAAGGACGGCCCGCTCGCCTTCCTCGCGGGAGCCCAGCGAGCGGAGGCCACGGCATTGAAGGTCGATTCCACCGACGGATTTCCTGGGAGCGGACATCTCATGATTCAGGAGGAAGTCATCGCCTACGCGCGCAAAACGCCGACGAGCTTCGAGGGCATCACCCGGACGGTTCACGCGACGCAAAAGGCCGCCCTGCGCGACCGCCAGGCCGTCACCTCCTTCGACGCGCGGCTCATGACCGACGAACAGTGGGCCAGCGTGCCGGGCGCGACGCCGGTGATGCGCCGCACCATGCCCGAGGGATCGCCGCTGCTGAGACAACGCCAGACCGACCTCCATGTCGTCGTGGTGCGGCGGCCGGACCGGCCCGTGCTGCAAAAGGCGGACGGCGGAGCGCGGCTCGTGCCCGGCGAGGAACATTTCGAGACGAGAGGCTACCACCTTCTCAAAGACGGCACCCGGATCACGAAGGAGCTGCTGCTTCCCGGCACCACCCGCGATCTCGACGCCGGTGAATACCGCGCCGTCGCCGTGGAATGGAGCGGCCTGGAGAGCGAGCCGGGCCTGCCGCTGAAACTCGACCGCCCTGGCAGGCTCACCTTTCTCGCCGAGGCTCCCGCCGATTTCGTCTGGACCAAAGACCGCTGGCTCGTCGGCGGCGCCGAAGTCGCGGCGGACCGTGCGAAAACCGCCGCCGAGGCCGTGCGCGAGGTCGTCCATGGCTACGACGGCGTGATCCGCCGCGAATGGCATCGCGCGGGAGAGCTGGCCGCAGCCCACGATCTCGACGCCAAGGGAAACGCCACCCGCCGCCTCACCTATGAAGGCGGCCACCTCACCCGGCGCGAATACTTCGATGCCGCAGGCGTGCGGCTTAGCACCGAGCTCTTCGACGCCGACGGCTACGTGACCGAATCCATCCGCGATCGCCCCGGCAAGGATGGCCCCGACCATTGGTGGTATGAACGCGGCATGCCCGTGCGCCGCGTCATCGGCAGCGAAGAGTATAACAAGGACGGCAAACGCTGGGTTTTGAAGAAGGCCGGCAAACCGTAGCCGCTCCGGCCCTTCAACTTCACGAGCGGCGGGCTGCGTTTGCACCCTCGTGACGTGAAATGGCCGCCGCGAGAGTGCCGCGAGAGGTCACTGCATCAACCACTCCACCAGGCTTCCTTCGGGCTTCTTCCCTTCACCGGCGAGGCGCAGGGGGAGGTTTCCGTTGAGGACGATCAATCCGGGCACATCCAGGTATTTCGATCCTCCCGGCAGGAACATGGGATCGCGAGAGCTGAGGACTTTGCCAAAGCGGAAGCCGTGTGTGTCCACGGCGGCCCGGTTGACGGCGGAACCGGCGAGGGCACGGGCGGCGAGGGCGATGATGCCAGTCTGTCCCGATCCGGCGAGGACGACGCTCCCGGGGCTCGGATGTGAGCCGACCTTGGTGTGGCGGAGGAAGGCGACGAGGGTGAGCACGTCATGCACGCGCGAGGCGAAGAGCGAGTGGTTGTAGCCGTGCGTGTAGCCGGCGAACTCGCGTGAAGTTTTCACCACGCGCGTCTCCTTCACCGGCTCCCCTCCCTGAAAGAGCAAGTCCGCCCCGACGACGGCGATGCCGCCTGCGACGAGCTGCTTCACGTCTTCATTGTTCTCCAGTCCGATTCTCCCCCGGTCGTCGAGCCAGACGACGATGCGGCCCTTCCAATCCTTGGGATAGTGCCAGGTGACCTTCACCTCCTCGCCGTAGGTCGTGTTGCGGAGGGTTCCGCTCATCTCCAGAGAGGCGCCCCGGTCCTGCTTGTCGGCGAGCTCCCACTCGACGGTTCCGGCGTCCTCGTAGCGGCGACCGATCACCGTCTCGATCGCGGGGCGGAGCACCTTCGCCACGCCTTCGGGTGTCGCGGCGGCTGCTTGGATTTGTTTGGTGGCGTCCTCGGTGAGCCACTTCAACAGGGTGCGCTCGAGTTCCTCGCCCTTCAGCTTCGGCTCGGGGTGCTTCTCATCCCAGACGGTGAGCTGCTCGCGGGGGAGGATCTCGATGTCCCGCTCGATCACCGGCGCCTCGAAGCCGAGCTTGAAGTGCTGGTTGAGGAAGGTGTAGAAGGCGCTGCGGGTGACGGCGTTGTAGTTGTGCTTGAAGTGCTCGCCGCGCACGAGGAGGACGTTGTCTTTCTTCCCGTGCAGCTCGTAGAGCTTTTGCAGTTCGGGGAAGCCCTTGGTGGCGAGCTCGTGGGTCCAGTCGTCGGCGGAATTCATGCCCTGCGGTTTCGGCGCGAAGAGTGCGGCGAACTCGACATTGCCCGTGCCGATGCGCAGGAGGCTCGTGTTTTCGCAGGTGCATCCGCCCTGCATCGCGGTGCTGACCATGGCGCAGGGGAAAGCGAGGTCGATGCGCTCGTCGATCGCGGCGAGCAGCATCGTCTGCGTGCCGCCTCCGCTCCCGCCGGTCATGGCGAGCCGGTCGGGATCGACCTCGGGCAGGGTGAGGACGAAGTCGAGGCCGCGCACCGCGTTCAGCGTCTGCAGGCCCATGATGGATTGCAGGTGCGACTCGGCCTGCGCGCTGTAGAGGCCCCAGTTCTCCGTCGTGTTCATCGCCGGGCGTTGTTTCGCGAAGTCGTGGATCAACTTGCGCGGCCACTGCACCGAATCCGAGTCGCCGAGCATGTCCCATTGCCAGACGACGCAGCCCATGCGCGCAAGCTGGACGCAGAGGGACTGGTGGATGTTGCGCCCGCCGCTCTCGAAACGCTCCGCGCCGCTGGCGATTTGCAAACGGACGTAGTCGGGCTCTCTCTGCGCAAGGCGTGCGTCCTTCCAGTGCCCGTGGGCGACGAGCACGGCGGGCACCTTGCCCTTCGGATGCTTGGGACGGTAGAGGTTGCCGGTGACGAAAAGGCCGGGAGCGCTCTCGAAATAAACCTTCTCGACCGTGTATCCGTCGCATTCGATCCTGCCGTGGATCACGGCATTCAGCGGCGTCTTCGTCGGCATCGGCCAGAGTCCCTCAGCGACGAGAATCCGGCGCTTCACCTGTGCTTTGCGAGCCTCCCACTGCTCCAGCGAAGTGGGCGGATCGAAAGGAAAATAACCATTCAGGTCCTTCAGCGGGGCAAGACGCACATCTTCGGCGCGTGCGGCGAGGGCGGACAAGACCAAGGCAAAGAGCGGGGCGAGTCGGCGTTTCATCGCAGCATCGTGGCAGGAAGGGCCGGTTTTGCAAATCCCGCCAATGCGCCGGAGCGGTCGCGGCATGCGAGCTAGAAATGGAAAACTGACGCGCCTTCCCAACGTCGCGCAACAGGCCCGGCAACTTCCCGTTCCGGCCTCGACCGCTTTCCAATACGACCACGGCAGTTTCTTTGTGCCGCATTCGTAGTCCATGACATCTCATTCATCCTCGCGACACGCATAAAACGCCCAAGCATTGCCTGAGTGGTTGCCGACAGAAACAAGGATGTCCCAGCACGGCGCAAAATCGAAACAGGCTTCGTGATTTCATCGCGACTGAGAAGGGGGACAGTCGAGAGCCATGCTCCGTTGGGCCGTGCCACCGTTGTTTTTTACGACGGTAAGCGCCGCCACATGGGAGCGGCCACTCCCCAAGATGATGCCAAGATGATCGCAGAGCCCGATAACGACCACCGTCCCACACACCGGCGGCGAGAAGATCTCGCGGGGAATTTTCTGAGAACATGCGCCCGCATGATGGTGATGACCTTCATCGTGTCAGTGGGTGTATGGCAATCTGTCGCTGTAGCAGCACCACCCAGCCGCTGCGAGCACTTCATCACCCGGAAAGGCGACAGGCTTTATGATGGAGAAAAGGAGTTTCGTTTCATCGGCGCGAACATGCCGGGACTGATGCTGCCCTATGACTGGACGCTGTATCTTCCGGAGCGGATGACGCTGCCGACGCCGTGGGAGCAGGAGGACGCGTTCAAGACGCTCGACCAGATGAACCTCCGCGTCGTGCGCACCTGGAACCTGCCCATCCGCAAGCCCGATGAGGAAGCGAAGCCGTGGCATTATGTGCTCGGCCCGGGCCGGTTCAACGAGGAGGCATTCAAGGTGGTGGATCACCTCTTCGCGCTGGCCAATCGCCACGGTGTGCGCGTGATTTTCAACTTCACGGCGGAGGCGGGCGACTACCTCGGCGGCATCGGCACCTATGCGGCGCATCGCGGCAGGACGCGCAAGGAGTTCTACACCGACCCGCAGGTGAAGGCGGACTTCAAGGCCACGCTCCGCCATGTGCTCACACGCATCAACACCGTCACCGGCACGCCCTACCGTGAGGACAAGGCGGTGCTCGCCTGGCAGTTCGGCAATGAGATGCATGGCGCGCCGACGGCGTGGCTTGCCGAGATGGCGGCTTTCATCAAATCGCTCGATCCTCATCACCTCGTCTCCGAGACGCGACATCAGCCGGGGCAGCCGATGATCGAGGATGTGAACATCGACCTTTACACGCGGCACCTGTATCCCGACTACAAGGGCATCGACAAAGGCTGGCCGGATGCCTGTCGCAAAGAAATGGCTCCCGTGAAGGGCAGGCGGCCATTCTACATCGGCGAGTTTGGCCCCTATGTGGATGGCAAAATGTTCACGCAGGAGAATGTCGAAGCCAAGTTGCGCGAGTTTCTCGACTTCATCGTCGCCGAGGATGGCGTTTGCGGCGCACTGCTCTGGAGCATGTATTTCCATCACCGCGACGGCGGCTTCTACTGGCACCAGATCATGACCTACCCGGCGGTCTGGTCGTATCACTGGCCAGGCTTTCCCAGCGCCGGAGCGCAGCGCGAGATCGGCATCATGAAGGCGATGCGCGAGGCGGCTTTCAAAATCCAGGGTTTGCCCGTGCCACCGGTGCCTGTGCCCGACGCGCCGGAGCTGCTGCCCATCGGCCCTGTGCCACTGCTCTCATGGCGTGGATCAGCCGGGGCGGCCGGATATGACATCGAACGAGCAGCCAGCCCCGGCGGGCCATGGGAAACCATCGCGCGCCATGTCAGCGATGCCGACACGGCCTATCGTCCGCTTCACAGCGACACCACGGCCCGCGTGGGCCAGACGTGGTTTTACCGCGTCATGGCGCGCAATGCCTCCGGCGCATCAAAGCCATCCAACATCGTCGGCCCGGTGAAGGTCGAGGGCGTCTGCTTTGTGGATGAGTTGCAGGATTTCTCGCGCATCGAGTCAAAATCCGCTGGTCTAACGCTCGCCAACGATTTCAACGCCCGCTATGCCGAGTTCCTCTTTCGCGCCAAAGGCGGGAGCGGCGACTGGTTGAGTTACAAGCTGCCCGCGCCGATGAAGTCCGTGAAAGTCGTCGCCTTCTGTGCTGAGGAAATGGCGGACCTCACGCTGCAGATCTCCGCCGATGGCCGCGCATACACCGCCCTCCGTTCACAGCGGAGTGAACGTCGCCTGCCCGCGCCGCCAGGAGGTGCTGCGGCCAAGCATGCCCGCACCCAGGTGACCTATGAATGCGCCATTCCGCAAGGCCATCAGCATCTGAAGCTGCTCTGGAGCGGGCCCGCAGAGCTGGATCGAGTGGAGGTGTATCAGTGACTTTCCGATGGCGGATGTGATGGTCGTGGACACCTCCGCAGAGCCGCACGACGTTGGCAAAATTCGATTTGTCTTCATGCGTTGGCAAGGCGCTGAGAAGCGCATCACGATCTCGTGAATCTGTCTGAGAGAAAAACGGATTCTGTGGAGAGAGGTCCGGTTCGCGCTCGTTTTTTTTCCTGCCGCGCATGCACGCGAGGCCACAACCAGCATTCACCTTAGTCACCCCCTCTTTTCCCATGGACACACGTCGCGATTTTATCAAGAAGGCCATGATGCTCTCTGGAGCAGCGAGCGTGCAGAGCCTGCTGCACGAATCCATCGCCCGCGCGGCGGCGATCTCTCCCGCGCCAGGCAGCACCTTCGCGGATGCAGAGCATGTGGTGATCTTGATGCAGGAGAATCGCTCCTTCGATCACTGCTTCGGAACGATGAAAGGGGTGCGCGGCTTCAATGATCCGCGATTCATCAAACTGCCCGATGGAAATCCCGTGTGGCTCCAAACCAACGCTGCGGGCGAGACGCATGTGCCTTTCCACTTCGACATCCGCAATACTAAGATCACCTGGATGGGATGCACTCCCCATTCGCGCTCCAGTCAGGTGGATGCCTTCAATGACGGACGTTACGACCGCTGGTTGGATGTGAAAAAAGTCGGGCGCAAAGACGCGCAGCACATGCCGATGACCCTGGGCTACTACACGCGTGCGGATGTGCCGTTTAATTACGCCCTGGCAGATGCCTTCACAGTTTGCGATCAGAATTTCTGCTCCGCGATGACCAGCACATGGCCCAATCGACTCTATCTCTGGTCAGGCACCATTCGCGAAAAGCACGATGACGCCTCGAAGGCCTATGTCCGCAATGAGATTCCTTACGGCGAAGCGCGCTGGACCACCTTCCCGGAAGTGTTGGAGAAGAATCACGTCTCATGGAAAGTGTACCAAAACGAGATCACCTCCGTCGGTGGCTTTTCGGGCGATGAGAGGCTCTGGCTCTCCAACTTCGGCTGCAACCCGCTCGAATATCTCGCGCAGTACAACGTGCGCTTCTCCAAACGCCATGTGGAGAGCCTGCAAAAGCTCGCCGGTGAGTTGCCTGCGGAAATCGAACAACTCCAAGCAGCCGTGAATGCGCCGCTGCCGCCTCCAGGCGAGACACCGGCTGCGGCGAAAGCCCGCGCCACGGCGCAGAAGCGGCAGGAAAAAGCACGCAAAGACCTCGCCAAAAAGCAGGGAGTGCTGAAGAAGACGAAGGCGGAGCTGGAGAAGTGGACGCAGGAGAATTTCGAGCGTCTCCCTCCCGAAGCGCGCAACCTCTTTGAGAAAGCGTTCGTCACCAACGAAGGTGATCCGCATTTCCGCACCTTGGAAACCACTAGCTACGAAGTCGGCGCGGCAAAGCGCGAGATGGCAGTGCCGAAAGGCGACATCCTGCATCAATTCCGACAAGACGTGGACAACGACCGACTCCCCGCCGTCTCCTGGCTCGTCGGCCCCGCGAACTTTTCTGATCATCCCGATCGTCCCTGGTATGGGAGTTGGTATGTCTCGGAGGTCATCGACATCCTTACCCGCAGACCTGAAGTGTGGCGCAAGACCATCTTCATCATGACCTATGATGAAAACGACGGTTACTTCGATCATGTGCCGCCATTCATCCCGCCGGATCCCACCAAACCGACGAGCGGCAAGTGTTCTCCGGGCATCGACACAGCGGCGGAATTCATCCGACTGGAGAATGAGCGCGCGCAGGGAGTGTCGGAGAAAGAAGCGCGTGGCGGGCCGATCGGTCTCGGTTTCCGCGTGCCCATGATCATCGCATCACCCTGGACGCGTGGCGGGCGTGTCTGCTCGCAGATATTTGATCACACTTCCGTGTTTCGTTTTATCCAGCAGTGGCATCAAAAGAAAACGGGCAGGCAACTCGCGGAGGACACCATCAGCTCCTGGCGGAAAACCATTTCGGGTGACTTGACCTCGGCTTTCCGTCCCTACGATCCGCAGGATGATGCCAAGCTGCAAGCACTGGAGAAGAACGCCTTCATGCGCGGCATTCACGATGCGCAGTTTCAACCTGTCCCATCCAATTTCCATCCACTCACCGCAGATGAGATTGCCGCCATCGCCAAAAATCCAACCACGGCACCGCAACTGCCAAAGCAAGAGCCGGGGGTGAAACCTTCTTGTGCGCTGCCTTATGAATTGCACGCCGACTGTGGCTTGAGCGCAGATGGAAAGAGCGTCGTGCTGACTCTGGAGGCGAGCAAAGATCGCTTCGGCGAACGCGCTGCGGGCGCTCCTTTCAGTGCCTACCTGCTCCATCAACCCGCCGACACAAACGGCCACCATCGCAGCTATGCCGTGGCTCCCGGCGATAAACTGCGCGATTCGTGGTCGCTGGACACTCTCGACGACGGTCGCTATCACCTGCGCCTGCATGGTCCGAATGGCTTCTTTCATGAGAGCAAAGGCGGCAAGAACGCGCCGCGCCTCTCCGTGCGCTGCAGCTCTGAGCGCGTCGCCGGACGCGGTGGACGCAGCACGGAGCGCATGCTCGTCACCGTCGAGAACCACGACCAGCGCGCTCTCGAAATTTCGTTTCATGATCGCGCTTACGGTGCTGAAACCGTGCGGCGAAAAGTGGAGGCCGGAGGCGTGCTCAAGTTGACGTGGGATCAGTCCAAGAGTTTCGGCTGGTATGATTTCACCCTGCGTGTCGATGGAGACGAGCACTTTGAGCGGCGCTATGCGGGCCGCATCGAAACCGGACACGACAGCTTCAGCGATCCTTTCATGGGACGCGTCGCTGTCTGAGCTTAGCGTCCTTCAAATCGATCACGTCCCTGTGCCAGCGCGGCGATCTTGCGGTCGGCGATGCTGCGCTTGAGCATCCAGAAACCGCAGTCGGGATGGATGAACTGCACGCGGCCAGCACCGAGTTTTTTCTCCGCAGCTTCGATGCGGCGCGCGATCTCGTCAGCGGTCTCGACATGGTTCACCTTGATGTCCACGACGCCGAGGCCGACGCCGATTTTCGGATCGAGTTCTTTCAACGCATCGAGATCGGCTGCGGGACGATGCGCGAGCTCGAGGACGAGATGATCGGCGCGCAGCGAATTCAAAAACGTGATGAGTGCCGCCCACTCGCCTTTCTGAATGGTCTGACCGCCGTAATTGCCGAAGCAGAAATGCACTGCTTTGCGGCCTTTGACCGCGTCGAGTACGCGATTGATGCCCGCAGCGGCGATCGGCGCGTCGGCGGGGTTGCCGGGAATGTTCGCCTCATCGACCTGCACGCAGTCGCACTGCAAATCGGCGGCCTGTGCGGCCAAGGCGTCGGCGATGGCCATGTTCAGCGCGGCGAAGTCGTGGTAATGCGTGTCCAGCAGCGTGCGGGCGAGCATGTAGGGGCTGGTGAGCGTGAATTTGAACGCACCACCGGCGACTCTGCCCGCGCGGGCGCAGTCTTCGGCCAGATTGAGCACGCCCTCGGTGATGGGGCCGCGTACGACGGCGGCGGGCTTGCTGCGGAAGGCCATTTCATGCTTCGCGCGGAACGCAGCGGTGTCCGCGCGGCCCACGCGACTGTCGATGCCGCCGAGCTTGTGGACGAAGTATTCGATCATGCCGTTGGTGTCGGGATGATTGACATCGAAGCGATACAGTTCGCCATCCGTCGGCAGGTCGATGCCCGCCTGGCGCTGCGTGTTGAAGACCACGCGTGTGGCGTCGATCACGGCCTGCTCACTCGGCAACGCGGAAAGCCAATCTGGAACGGGATAGGAACCGACAGTGGTGGTTTGGATCATGGCAAGGCGGAGTGTGGAATGCAGAACGCGGAATGGAAATCAGCGGGTCTGATTGTCCAAAGCGGAGAGTGATTCAGACAAGTTCGCCGTTCTCGGTTCGCGGTTGGAACTGAGAACGGCGAACCTCGAACAGGGAACTATCTTTCTTTCTTCGGCCCCTTGCCGCGCACGCTCATGCGGAAGGGCACGCCGGGAGCGGGCCATTCGTCACGGATGACTTTTTCGAGATAGCGTGTGTAGCTCTCGGTGAGTTTGGAGGCGCGATTGGCGAAGAGAACGAAATGCGGCACCGGAATGGCGAACTCTGCGGCCTCGTTGACCTGCGTGGCGTAGAGCAGCTTGAAACTGTGCGTGCTGCGACCGAGGGCACCGGGTGTGTTTTCGATGGCGGTGTGCAGCAGGCGGTTGAGCGAGCCTGTGCTGATGCGGTTCTGTGATCCGTTGCGCACTTTCTCGATCTGCACGAAGAGCTTGCCGACATGCTCCTTGTTCTTCGCCGAGATGGCGACAAGCGGCGCGTAATGCAGGAAGAAAAACTCGCGGCGCATGATTTCCTCCAGGTGCTCGATGCGATCCTTCTGTTTGCCATCGGGATGAAAGAGGTCCCACTTGTTCATGACGAGGATGCAGGGTTTGCGCTCTTCCAAAATGATCTGGGCGATCTTGCGGTCCTGCATCTTCGCGCCATCGGCGCAATCGACGACGAGCAGCACGAGGTCGGCGCGCTTGATGCTTTGGATGCTGCGCTCGACACTGGAAATCTCCACATAGGTGTCGAGATGCGCGCGGCGGCGGATGCCGGCGGTGTCGATCAGTTGGTATTTCTTGCCGTTCCATGTCGCCTGAATGTCCAGAGCATCGCGCGTGGTGCCTGCGACTGGACTGACAATGGCGCGCTCCTTGCCGAGGATGGCGTTGACGAGCGAGGATTTGCCTGCGTTTGGTCGGCCGACGATGGCGAGCTTGAGCGGTTTCGTGGTCTGGCCTGCTTTGGCGTCCTCTGTCTCGGTCGTTTCCTTCAAATCGAGCCGTTCGGAGACGAGCGCGACGAGATCGTCGATGCCTTTGCCATGCGAGGCGCTGACTTCGATCATGTCGGCGAAGCCGAAGCGGGCGAACTCACCGGCGTTGAGCTTGCGCTTGGGGGAATCGGCCTTGTTGCAGACGAGAATGACGGGCTTGCTGGTTTTGCGCAGTTCACGGGCGAGTGCCTGATCGATCGGCGTCACTCCATCGACGACATCCACGACAAAGAGGAGCAGATCGGCCACATCGAGCGCGATGCTTGCCTCGGTTTGTACCTGATCGGTCAAAACGTCTTCCGTGTTCGCGCCGATGCCACCGGTGTCCATGATCTCGAACCAAGCGGGGCCTTTGCGGCACTGCGCGGTGATGCGGTCGCGCGTCACTCCGGCCATGTCGTGGACGATGGAGATGTTTTTGCCGGCGAGGCGGTTGAAGAGCGCGGACTTGCCCACGTTCGGGCGTCCGACGATGGCGACGGTTTTGAGCATGGTTCAAGGAGCACGAGGCATGGGGCCCGTCAATCCTGCCCGGCGGCTTTAATCTGCCGCGTGCCATCCGCGAGGTAAACCATGCCTGACCAGAAGGTGAAGATGCCCGCCAGGGCCACCGGCCAGATCAGTGGGAGGAATGTCAGATCGAGCAGCACCCACAGAATGGCGATGATCTGCGTGAGGGTGGTGACTTTCCCGGTCCAGTGCGGCTGGATGCGGCAGTGGCCGGCGACGTGGTCGATCAAAAACGCCGCGCCGATGCAGGCGAGATCCTTGAAGATGATGAGCAGCGGGAACCACAGTGGAAAGTGCTGCCGCCACGCGGTGAAGCTGAGAGCGATGATGGCGGAGAGCAGCAGCAACTTGTCCGCGAGTGGATCGAGGATGGAGCCGAGGCGAGATTGCTGGTTGAAATTTCGCGCGATCCAGCCGTCCACCGCGTCGCTGAGTGCCGCGATGCCGAAGACTGCCGCCGCCCATAGGCGCAGCGATTCATCCGCATTTCCGACGCGCACGCTTTCTCCGTAATAGATCACCAAACCGATGAACACCGGGATGAGCAGAATGCGGAAGATGGTGATCTGCGTGGCGAGGTTCATCGCGCCTAGTTTCAAGTTCCAGGTTTAAAGTTTCAAGTGATGTGATTCAAACTTGGAAGTTTAAACTTGGAACTTTAAACTCGCGCCCATGCTGCGAATCGAGCCTGTGGACCTCTTGAATGCCTACTGCGAAGGCGCTTTCCCGATGGGGGAGGATGACGGTTCCATCTCGTGGTATCGGCCAAAGATGCGCGGCATCCTGCCGGTGGCAGAGTTCCATGTGCCGCAGCGGTTTGCGCGCTATTTGAAGCAACATCCCTTCGAGGTTCGCTGGGATACCGCCTTCGGCGATGTGATCCGCGGTTGTGCAGATCGTGCCGAAACCTGGATCACGGACAGCATCATCGACGTGTATGAAGAACTGCATCGCCTCGGCTTTGCCCATAGCGCGGAAGTGTGGCGCGATGGCAAGCTGAGGGGGGGCGTGTATGGCGTGAGCATCGGCGGCGCGTTTTTCGGCGAGTCGATGTTCAGCCGCGAGCCGCAGGCGTCGAAGGTGGCACTGACGCATCTGCAGTGGCGGCTCAAGGAGCGTGGCTACCTGCTTCACGACACGCAGTGGACGACGCCGCACCTCGCGATGTTCGGCGGGCATGAAATCCCCTGCGCGCAGTATCTGGAGCAGCTTCAGCGGGCGATTGCGCGCAAGGCGACGTTCATATGAGCCGGATTTGGAGCCGCTGATGATCACTCATCCAAGCCCCATGTTCCGATCCAGTCATTGAGATCGGACTTAGAGCGATGGGTGGTTCAAAGAAACTTATTTCAGCTCTCGAAATAGGTGTAGCCGCGCAGGCCGGCCTCAAAGCTCTCCATGATCTCGCGGCGTTCCGTGGCGCTGATGCGGCGGGAGAGGACAGCGTTTTCGGCGAGGTTGCGGAAGCGGGTGAGCATGTCTTTGGGGTCGTATTCGACGTAGCTGAGCACTTCGGAGACGCTGTCGCCTTCGAGTTCGCGGCTGTATTTCACTTTGCCGTTATCCACGCGCACACTGACGACGTTGGTGTCGCCGAGGAGATTGTGCAGGTCGCCCAGCGTTTCTTGGTAAGCGCCGACGAGGAAGATGCCGAGCATGTAGTCGCCGTCATCGCCTTCGGGATCGTGCAGCGGCAGGCTGCGGCAGATCGCGCTGGAGTGGGCGAACTTGTCGATCTTGCCATCGCTGTCGCAGGTGATGTCTGAGAGCACGGCGTTGCGCGTGGGCTTTTCTCTGAGTCGATGGATGGGCATGACGGGGAAGATTTGGTCGATGGCCCAGAGGTCCGGCAGGCTTTGGAAGACGCTGAAGTTGCCGTAATAGAAGTCGGTCATGACGGTGCCGAGGCGCTCCATCTGCGAGCCGTCATGCTCACATTTTTCCTGCATGCCGGCTACCCAGGTGAGGATGTCCCAGTAGAGTTCTTCGCCGTGGGCGCGCTCGCGCAGGGTGACTTTGCCGTAGTTGAATTCGGTGCGCAGCTTGTCGCGGTAATAGACAGCGTCGTTGTAGATTTCCTGGAGGCGGTCGCGCTGCACCTTGGACTCGTTTTTGAAAGCGTCGCGCCGCAGCTCGTTGAGATTGCGCAACAGCGCGGGAGCGTCTTTGCCGATCTCCACTTCACCGCATGGCTCGAAGCGGTTGATGTCGAGGATGTTGATGACGAGCACGGAGTAGTAGGCCACGACGGCACGACCTGACTCGGTGATGATGTCAGGATGCGGCACACCGGCCTCGGCGGTGACTTCGGAGATGGCCTCGATGACGTCGGCGCAGTATTCCTTGGTACCGTAGTTGCTGCTGGCAGCGGTGGCTCCTTTCAGCCCATCGTAGCTGATGGCCAAGCCACCGCCGAGATCGAGGATGCCCATGCGCGCGCCTTCTTGGACGAGGCCGACATAGACACGCGCGGCTTCCGTCACGGCCTGGCGGATGGCGCGGATGTTGGGAATCTGCGAGCCCTGGTGATAGTGCAGCATGCGCAGACAATCGAGCATGTTCTCTTCACGCAGATGATCGACCACGCGCATGAGCTGGGAGATGTTCAGGCCAAAGACGCTGGCGTCGCCACCGGAGCCGCTCCAGTGACCCGCGCTCTCGGCACTGAGGCGGAAGCGCACGCCGAGCGTGGGCCGCACGCCGAGTTTTTTGGAGCGCTTGAGGATCAGCTCAAGCTCACTCGGCATCTCCAGCACGAGGATGACCTGCAAGCCCATCTTTTGCGCGTAGAGCGCGAGGTCGATGAACTCCTCGTCCTTGTAGCCATTGCACACGATGTAGGCTTCGGGGTCGTGCATGTAGCTCAGCGCGGCGATGAGCTCCGGCTTGCTGCCCGCTTCGAGTCCGTAATGATATTTGCGGCCATAGCGGGTGATCTCTTCGATCACTTCCTGCTGTTGATTGACCTTGATGGGATAGACGCCGCGATAGACGCCCTGATACTTGCCTTCCTTGATCGCGGAGGCAAAGCCCTCGTTGAGTTCATCGATGCGCCAGCGCAGCAGATCGCCGAAACGGATGAGCAACGGGAGCTGGGTGCCGCGCTCGCGCAGTCCTTTGACGATGGAGGCGAGCGAGACGGGCTTGGTTTTCTTGCCGTCCTTGAGATTCACCACGACTTCGCCGTGCTTTGAGATGTCGAAGTAGTCATGACCCCATTCGCGGATGCCATAGAGTTCCGCGCTTTCTTCGATGGACCAGGAGGGGGCTTTCATTGTTTGGTGAAATGGGGAGCGGGTGGAAATTTTCGGGCGGCGAGTATGCGGCCAAAACGGGAAATGCAAAGCGACATGTCAGCCTTTGCGCTGACGAAGAGCAAAGGGCAGGGCGAGCAGCGAGTAGAGCACGAGGCCGACGCCGATGGCGGAGAAATTGTACCACGGCCACGGGCCGAGCCAGTCAAAGAGGCTGGCACCGGCGGGTTTGGCGCACTGGAAGGCGTAGTTCGTGCCGAGCGCGAGATTCACCAATGCGGTGACAGCATACCATGCGAGGGAGAAGGTCATCACGCGGCGCACTGAGCCAGGAGCAGGGCGCAGACGCATGCCGGTGACGACGTAAAATGCTGCGACAGTGACCCCACCATGCAGCAGGAAGAATGCGTAGTAGCGCGGATCGGGCTGGTCGAATTGCAGTGCCGGTGTGAGCAGTCCCTGAAACGTCCCCGCCAGGCCGAAGAAGTACACCACTTCACACCAGAACGATTTTTTGAAGCACAGCCCGAGGCCGCCAGCGATGGCGGCAACATCGCAATACTGGAGCGGCAGACAGGTCTGCCCATTGAGAGAGCCATGCAGCCAGTGCATGATGATGGTCCCAGGCACCACGGCTAGCAACAGCGCGCCGAGCAGCCTCTCCGCCACACGCGCGAGGCGGGTGCGAGCCAGTGCCAGCATCAGCACCAACACGACGGCGGTGGCTGCGAGTGCAGCTTGGTGTGAGGCTCCATACGGATGAAATGCGGCGGGCATGGGCCGTGCATGATACGCGACTCTTGCGAAAGTCAGCCGCTTTGTGCGAAGCTCCTCGCATGCTGAAATCGAACCGTATTCTTCCAAATGACGCACGCCCCGCGAAACAACTCAGCAGCGGTTGCGCTGCGCTGTTTGGGCTGCCCTTCATCCTCGCCGGTCTCGCGGTCGGCTGGTTTGCCTACTATCCAGGGATCAGCGGCTGGTGGTCTGCGCGCGGTTGGGAGGAAGTGCCGTGCCAGATAGAGAATGTGAATTTGCAAAGCAAGCACAGTAAGAAAGGCAGTACCACCTACCAGACCACCGCCAGCTACCGCTACCGCTATCACGGGCGTGAGTTTCGCGGTGATAAGGTGGGCCTGTTTGGCGGCGCGGATAACATCGGCGACTTTCAGCAGCGGGCCTACGAGCAGATGCGCGCCTTCGAGCAGCAGTCGCGCCCCTTTCGCTGCTATGTGAATCCAGCACACCCAGAACAGTCCGTGCTGTTCCGCGATTTGCGCTGGGGGCTGTTGCTGCTGACTTCGATTTTTCCCACGCTGTTTCCACTCATCGGTGGCCTCGTGGCGGTGGGCGGCTTCATGCAGGCACGTGAAAGTGCGCAGGTGAGGCACCTTGCACAACAGCACCCGGCGGAGCCGTGGCGCTGGCGCAAAGAGTGGAGTGGGGAGATGATCCGGGAGTCGAAAAGAGGCCTGTTTGTCATCCTGGTGGTCGCAGGATGGATCGCACTCGTACAAGCACCCCTCGCGCTTGCAGTCACCCTGAGCGGTGAGCTGATGAAATCGTTTCGATCTGTGTTCGCATTGCTGCCGTTATCGCTGGCATTGATTCCGTTGTATTTCGCTTGGGCGCGCATCCGGACACGCAGAGCACTCGGGAATCTCTCTCTGCGACTCAAACAGATGCCCACCTCGCCAGGAAGCACGCTGGAGGGAGAGCTGTGCTTTGATCGCGCATTATCTCCACGCGAGGTCATTCAGGCGCAGGTGCTTTGTCAGCGTACGATCATCACCCGCAGCAGCAAAGGCACAACCACCACCAAGGAAACCCTGTGGGAGCATACAGAAATGCTCTCCGCCAGTGAGGCACGGCGAGACCTCAAGGGCGTGATGCTGCCGTTGCATATCAACATCCCGCGCGATCTGCCCTGCCCGCGAGTCGGGGAGGCGAGCACCCAGACGCAGCATGACTGGAGTCTTCAAGTGACTCCGAGCGGCGGTGGTAAAGCTGCCGTGCTGCCGTTGCCCATCTTCAGGACAACAGAAACGCCGGACATCACTGAAAACGACACGGCGCAGAAGGCTGAACTCGCCGCACCGACGACGGAACAACTGATCTCGCGTCTGCGACTGCATGGCGTGACGGCACAGTTCGACGCCGAGGGCATTCCAGAGTTGTTCGATTGTGCGCCAGGCCGGTTACGGTTCCTAGCACTCTTCTTGTTGTTCTTCGGGATCATTTGGTTCACGACGTTTATCGCTCTCGTGAGTCAGGGGGCGCCGTGGATTTTCCGTGCGATCTGGGGGCTCTCGTCGCCGCTGATCGTTGGGCTGGGACTGTGGATGCTGATGCATCGTCGGCGAGTCGAGCTCACCCGAGATGAACTGCGCGTGGAGCACCACATCGGGCGCTTCTACTCCTGGAGCGAGAAGTATGCTCCGCGTCACATCATCGGCTTCAAATTTGACTCTAACATGCAGTCCGGGAGCCAGATCTACTACCGCGTGCGCGCAGAGACGACGTTTGGGAAAATGATCACGCTGGTCGATGGCATCACGGGATCGATCACGGCGGAGACGCTGGTGGCACGCCTGGATGACTGGAGAAAACGCAAGTGAGAGACCTCAGCCTCCATCCCGCAACGCCACAGCGGGATCGACACGCGCGGCGAACCATGCGGGCACCAGCGCGGCGGTGAGGCAGAGTGAGACGGCGGTGGCGCAGATGATGAAGAGGTCGCCCGGATCGGTGTGCGCAGGGATGCTGGAGAGGAAGTAGATGTCCTGTGGGAAGATGTCGCGCCCGGTGAGGGCGGAGATTTGATCACGCAACACATTGCGGATGGAGAGAAAGAAAAAGCCGCCGGCGAGCCCGGCCACGACCCCGACGAGCGCGACGATGCCAGCCTGCGAAACGAAAATGGAGATGATCTGCCACGCGCGCGTGCCCAGTGCGGTGAGGATGCCGATCTCTCGCCGCTTTTTCACCGTGACGGTGATGGTGGTGTTCATCACGCAGATGGAGGCGACGAGCATGATGAAGAGCAGCAGAAACCACATCATGACGCGCTGGTTTTCGACGGATTCGAGCATGGCACCGTGCTGCTGCTCCCAGGTGCGCCAGCCCCAGGTGTCCGGGATCGCGCCGGAGCGGGCGGCGGCGTCCATGACAGCCTCTGCGGCATCAGGCTCCCGCAGCTCGAGCTCGATGCCACTGACGCCGCCTTCGAGATTGAAGAATTCCTGCGCGATGTTGAGCGGCACATAGCCGCGCGGTCCGGCAGTGTCTGCGCGCAGAGTGGCGACGAGGGTGAGGTCTTTGGAGAGCACCGTCACGTTATCGAGTGCTTCGTCGCGTTTTTTCCCTTCGGCATCCTCGGGGATCTCGCGCACTTGTTTGATGAACTGATTCACACTGTCGGCGGCGTGGACGACGAGTGTGTCGCCGACTTTCGCGCCGAGTTCCCGCGCGAATTTGTCGCTGAGGATAATGCAGTCGCCTTTGAGGTCGAAGTTACCTTCCTTGAGATGCTTGCGCAGCTTTTGCAGCAGCAGGTTGTCGTTGTCGTCGCTCATGCCGATGACGCTGACGCCTTGCAAGTTGCCTTCACTTTCGACGACGACGATGCCTTCGGCCACGGGAACGGCAGAGACGACTTCGGGGCGTGTGGAGAGTGCCTTGCGCAGCGCGCGCCAGTCGGCTTTGGATGCGTCATCAGGTGTGTTGAGCGGCTGCACGATGGCGTGAGGCTCAAAACCGAGGAGCATCTGCCGAAACTCGCGCTGCCAACCGCTGAAGACCGACATCACGAACACCAGCACGCCGACGCCAAGCATGACACCGAGCATGGAGATGACGGTGATGACGGAGATGAACGAGCGCGTGGGGCGCAGATAGCGCAGGGCGAGGAAGAAGGGGGCGCTGGTCATGGGCTTCGGTTCGCAGTTCTCGGTTCTCGGTTCGCAGTTGGTCAGTCGCGCAGCGCGACGGCGGGATCGACGCGGGCGGCGAGCCAGGCGGGCGGCAGTGCCGCAAGCAGGCACAGCGCGATGGAGCCGAGGCAGGTGGCGAGGATGAACCACGGCTCGATTTGCGCCGGGATCGTCGCGAGAAACATGTCAGCGTCAGGAGTGCCTCCTCCGCTGAGCCATGCGATGCCGGCACGAATGTCATTGCGGAAGGTGAGAACGAGGCCGCTCATGATGAGGCCGCTGAGCGTGCCGAGGGCACCGACAAAGGCGGCCTGCGAGACAAAAATGCCAATGATCTGACTCTGCCGTGTCCCCAGCGCGGTGAGCACGCCGATTTCCCGCCGTTTTTGTGTGGTGACGGTGATGGTGGTGTTCATGACGGAGAACGCAGCCACAACGGCGATGATGAGCAGCACGATCCACATCATGACGCGCTCGTTGCTCATGGCGGCGAGCCGCGCATCTCCGACATCTGTCCACAGGGAGGCTGTCCATCCTGTGGGAATGATACCCGCAGTGGCAAAACGAGCCGCTACGGCTTTGACATCGTCGGGATGGTGAAGCTCGATCAACACACCGCTGACCTGTGCGCCGAGGTCGAAGATTTGCTGCGCGGTTTCGAGGGTGGTGTAGCCGTAAACGCCAGCGGCCTCTGCACGCAGCGTGCCTTGCATGATGATTTCACGCGCATGCAGTTTGATGTCTTTGTAGGCGGCGTGGCGTTTTTTCTCGTCCTGCTCGTCGGACGCGACACGAAAACGCTGCACGGCGCGCGTGACGTTGGTGGAGGCATAGACACTGATCGCATCTCCCGGACGTGCGTCGAGCTGGGCGGCGACATAGTCTGGGCAAATCAATCCACCTGAGCGCAGTGCCAGGTCGCCTTCGAGACCATGCTTGGCGATTTTCTGCATGTAAAATTCCGCGTCGTCCTTCGGCAGTGCGATGATCTGTTCGATGAAAGACTGCTGACCGTCACGCTCTGCATACACCGCACCGCTGATGTAGGCGCTGGCTGAGAGCACGTCGGGCTGCGCTTTGATTTTAGCGACGACGGCAGCGGCCTCTTGGGCCGAGGTTGGCTTCCCAGCCTGCGGGTGCAGCAGGATGTGTGGCTCGGAGCCGATGAGCACTCGGCGGAACTCGCCTTCAAACCCTTTCATCACAGAGCTGACGACGATCATCATCAGCACACCGACCGCGACACCGAGGATGGAGATGACGGTGATGACGGAGACAAACGAACGCTTGGCGCGCAGATAGCGGCGGGCGAGGAAGAGCGTGGCGTTTGAGATCATCGTCGCATCAAAGCGATGCGCGGTGATGTTTCGAGGAAAATCACGCGCGGTTCTTCCATTCAATCCTGTTTAGCGAGCGGCAGCAACGAGACACGCCAGCGACGCGGATCAATGGTGACAAGTGCGCCCGTTTTGAGGTCGCCTCCACAGGCATCCAAAGCGCTTCGTATGCACGCCGCCAGCTTCTCAGGGCGAACATGATCTGAATCACGCTCGGTGCCGTGGCTGCGGTGGCATGCAGCAGCGCACCGTAGTCGAGATCGTGCGTGAACACGATGCTTCCGTGCTCGCGCGCCCACTCCATGATGCGGGTATCTGACGCGTTGATCTCGCCAATGGTGCTCCAATGCACTGCATGATGCCCCATCGTGCCCAACGCGTCCACCCAAGACGGGGAGAGGTTCATGTCGATGACGAACCTCATGCGGTCACGCTGCTGCGAGAGCCACATCGCGCTCTTCAGAGCGCCAGGTAGCGTATGCGAGTGCTGCGCGGATATCTTCGGGTTCCAAGTAAGGATAGAGCTTGAGCAGCTCGCCTTCTTCACAACCGGAAGCCAGCATGCCAGTGATCATGCCGACAGTGACACGCATGCCGCGGACGCAGGGCTTTCCTCCCATCACTTGGGGATCCAGGGTGATGCGCTCGATCTGCGGGAAAGTCATGGCTCGATAGTAGCAGGAGAACTGCGCTTTGGCAATCACCTCACTTCTTGGCCACGGCTTCCACCCCGAAGAGAGGCAAGGATTTTTTCACGGACTGGGTGACACCCCAGAGCAGCGGGATGACGACGATGATCCAGATGAGGAGGGCTTTCATGGGGTGAAATCAGGCGGAGGCCGTGTCGTTGACGTGGTGTTTCGGATCGACCGGACGCACGAGCAGATTGGCGACGAGGCCGATCGCGAGCAATCCGCACATGAGGTAGAAGGTGCCGTTGTAGGCCTGCGCTTTTGGCAGGCCCGCAGCGACGCGGCTGTCGTAGAAGCCGTTGATGAGCGTGGGGCCGATGACGGCGGCCATGCTCCAAGCGGTGATGAGCCGACCATGAATGGCACCGACATGGTGTGTGCCAAAGAGGTCCTTCAAATAAGCCGGGATCGTGGAGAAGCCTCCGCCATACATGCTGATGATGACGGCGGCGCAGATGACAAAGAGCACGCGGTTCTGCGTCTGCTGTGCATGCGGCAGCAGGGCGTAGAGCGCGATGCCGAGGAGGAAGTAGAGGCAGTAAACGGTCTTCCTTCCTGTGAGATCGGAGACGGTGGACCAGAGGAAGCGTCCACTCATGTTGGAAATGCTCAGCAATCCCGTGAAACCGGCGCCGATGGCTGCGCTGACGCCGAACATATCCTGACACATGTCCGCCGCGCGGCCCAGCACACCGATGCCGGCGCTGACGTTCATGCACAGCATCGTCCACAGCAGCCAGAACTGCGGCGTCTTCCACGCGGTGTCCACGGAGACGCTGGCCGAGGTGATCATGCTGTTGGCAGCGGTGGCTTTCGGCTCATAGCCGTCCGGTTTCCAGCCTGGCGCAGGCACGCGCACGATGCAGGCACCGAAGATCATGAAGCAGGCGTAGAGCAGTGCCAGCGTCACCAGTGTGCTCGTTGCTCCCGTGCCTCCCCATTCACGGGCAAAGCGCGCCATCAGCTCCTGCGACAGAGGCGAGGCGATGAGCGCGCCGCCGCCGAACCCCATGATCGCCATGCCGGTGGCCATGCCGGGGCGATCTGGGAACCATTTCACCAGCGTCGAGACGGGTGCGATGTAGCCGAGGCCCAGTCCGGTGCCGCCGACGAAGCCGTAGCCGAAAAGAATGAGCCAGAGCATTTTCAGCTTCACGCCTAGTGCGGCGAGCAGCAATCCACCACAAAAACACAGGCAGGCTGCGAGCATGGTTTTGCGCGGGCCGACGCGCTCCACCCATTTGCCGAACACCGCCGCCGAGAGCCCCAGCATCACCAGCGCGATCATGTAGGCAGCATTCACGCGCGAGACGGGCACGCCCAGCTCCGCACTCAGGGGCTTGTTAAAGACGCTGAAGGCATACACCTGCCCGATGCACATGTGGACGGCGACAGCGGCAGGTGGGACGAGCCAGCGACTGAACCCAGGTTTGGCGACGGTGGCTTCGCGGGAGAGGAAACTCATGGTGGCGGCGGGTGGGGGCTTCCCGCCGTTCTAGCGGGGTGGCGCGCTGCAAGGCAAGCAAAGATTAAAGATCGACAAGATACGCGCTCTTTCATACGTTCGTGCCTTATCCCAGCGATAATCGCTGGGGTGAACCTACCAAACCAAACCTGATACTGATGAAAACTCTGCTCTCCATCGTCATCCTGGCTGCTGGCTCCGCTATGGCCGCCGACAAATGCCCCATCAGCGGCAAGCCCGCCGACCCAAGCATCACCAGCACGGGCAAGAACGGCAAAACCGTCGCCTTCTGCTGCGAGAAGTGCAAAGCCAAGTTCGACGCCAAGAACAAGAAGTAACCACGACGGCGTCGATCACCTCGACGTTGCTGAAGAGCGGAGCCGGGAGACCGGTTCCGCTTTTTCTTTGGGCATCAGCGCCGCCTGGATTCACGCGCCTCTCGCTCACGGAGGAATTTCTCGTGTCCAATGCGGACAAACTCGGCATCACGCGCGCGGATCAGCGCATCGTCGAGAGTGATGAATCCATGATTCGCCAGGTGCATGAGGCTGTCGTCGATGGTGTGCATGCCGTCCACCGCGCCGATCTGGATCAAGTTCGCGAGCTGGGAGAGTCGGCGCGAACGCACACAGGAGGCGATGCCGGAATTTCCCACCAGCACTTCAGAGGCCATGACACGCCCGGAGGCATCCCGACGCGTCATGAGTGACTGGCAGATGACGCCACGCAGTGAGCCCGCGAGTTGGGAGGCCACGAAATCCTGCTGCTCCTCTGGGAATGCGTCGAGGACACGCAGGATCGTGCCCGGCGCGTCCTGCGTGTGCAGTGTGCTGATGACGAGGTGTCCGGTCTCCGAGGCGGTGAGCGCGGTGCGGATCGTCTCCAGATCGCGCAGCTCGCTGATGACGATGACATCCGCGTCCTGACGCAGGGCACTTTTGATGGCGGCGGCAAAGCTGTGCGTGTCTGCGCCCACCTGGCGCTGACGGACGAGGCTATTCTCATGTGTGAAGAGATACTCGATGGGATCCTCGATGCTGACGATGTTTGCGCGTCGTGTGCGGGCGATGTGCTGCGTCATCGAAGCCAGCGTGGTCGTTTTGCCGCAGTTGCTGGTGCCGGTGACGAGGATCAAACCATCGCGGAGTTGGGTGAATCCCTCGACTGTCGGCCCGTGCCCGAGATCGCGCAATTCGGGGATCACACTCGGGATGTAGCGGAAGGAAGCCTCAATGCGGCCGAGCACATAGCAGGCATTGCCACGGAAACGCCCGAGATTCTCCACCTGGATGGCGAAGTCCAGCTCCCACTCCTGTTCCAGCTTGGCGCGCTGATTTTCTTTCAGCACGCCAAAGATCAACTCGCGCAGATCAGCCACGTCCAGCACTTCATCCGTCATCGGTTGCAGGACGCCATTGACCCGCCCCATCGGCGGACTGCCGGAGCTGATGTGCAAGTCCGAGCCGCCGCGCTCGATGACCATGTAGAGATATTCGATGAGATCGTGCGAGCGCATGGATGGAGATGAGGGGGAATAGATTCGCCGTCAGGAGATGCCCCGCGCCGCGCGGCGGAACTCCGCCTCATTGCCACAGGCGGCGATGGCGGTCGGTTCGTCGATGATCCCTCCTTCGTAAGCCGCCACGATGGACTGGAGGAAGGTGCGGCAGTTTGGATCATTGGCGCGCGTCATGTAATCGTGGATTTCCGACACCGCGCGGCGGGCGATCCAGTCGCGCACGGCGCCGCCATTCTGCATGTGCTCGACGAGCAATGTCAGCTTGCCGTTCACGTCCGGCACGAGCTTCTGACAAAGCACTCCGAGAAGCTGATGAGAGAGCAGGTGCAGGCCGATCGCCACCTCGTCCGCCGGAAAGAGATTCACAAAGCGCTCCATCGTGTCCGCAACGGTCGCGGAGTGCATGGAGGCGAGCACCAGGTGGCCGGTTTCACAGGCTTGCAGCGCGGTGAAGGCCGTTTCGTGATCGCGAATCTCTCCGACGAAGATCACATCGGGTGCCTGACGCATCGCTGCACGCAGGCCGCGCGGAAAGCTCGGCGTATCGCGCCCGACTTCGCGCTGGGTAAACATGCTGCGGTTATTGGTGAAAATGTACTCCACCGGGTCTTCGATGGTGACGATGTGCCGCGCTACGTTGGTGTTCATCCAGTGCAACAGGCCCGCCAGCGTGGTCGATTTCCCCTGTCCGGTGGAGCCCGTGATCAACACCATGCCGTGCTCTTGCAAACCCCAGCGCGTGAGCAGCCACTCGGGCGCACCCAGCGCACTCAGCGACGGCATGTCCGTGCGAATGCGCCTCAGCGTGGCCGCCAGACGTCCGAGCACCTTGTGCAGGTTCACTCGGAAACGCACGCCGGAGCGTGAGACCATGCCCGTGTCCACATCCAGATCCTTCAGCGCGTCTCCACCGCAGACCTGCCACAGTCCGGCCATCTGCGGCAGCAGCACAGGCTCGTCGCCAAAGATCATGAGCTGCTCATTGATCTTCATGCGCGGCACTTCGCCCTCCTGGAGAAAAATATCGCTCGCCTGATGTTCTTCGGCGGCCTGCAGGATGTCGTCGATCGAGATGGGCATGACGGCTGAACGCTAGCGGTCGCGCCGCACAGCCTCAAGCGCACTCTGCGCAATTCGTCACAAAGTTTTCGCGCCGTGTGGCTCGTGCTCCAGCAACTGCCAGCAGTACCACAGCATGCGTGGCAGATGGAAGGGCCCTTTCCACATGTTGCCCTTCAGCATTACCGACGGCGTGCCGTCGCGGTGCAGATAGCCAAACCACTCGCCGTGCTCACGGTCGGGGAAATGGGTAAAGCTCCAGTCATGCACCATCTGGTGCCACTGCGCGTATTTGGCCTCGCCGGTGATGTGCCAGGCCAGTTGCGTGGCGATGACCGCCTCGTTGTGCGGCCACCAGAATTTCATGTCGTGCCAGTACTCCTGCACCGGCTTGCCGGAGACATCGCGGAAGTAGAAAACGCCGCCGTGCTCGGCATCCCAGCCGCGCTGCCACATGCAATCGAGGATTTCCAGACCGAGTCGGATGAAGCTCTGCTCGCCGCGCAGGCGTCCTTCATGCAGGATGAACCACGCGCATTCCAACGCATGGCCTGGATTCAGCGTGCGGCCGTCGAAATGGTCGATGATCGCCCCGTCTGGTGCCACCACCTCCATCAGCGCACCGATCTCCGGTTTGAAAAACATCCGCCGTATCTCCTGGATAAAATGCCCCGCCCACTCCGTGCAGGTGCGGCCTTGGATGCTCACATCGCCCACGTTTGCACGCAGCTCTTGCGCAGTCGCGATGCCGATCATCAGCGCGCCGATGCCCATCATCGGGCGCGTCTCTGGATTCACCTTCGGCTGCATGCGCCCTGGCTCGAACGTATGAATCAGGAAAGTCGCGAAATCGCGCTTTGCCCGCTCCATGGACGCCTCATCGCCTGTGGCCTTCGCATACGCGGCGTGGGCGATGGCGGCAAAAGTTTCGCTAAACACATAGCGCCGCATCCGCAGCGGCTTGCCTTCACGCGTGACGGTGAAGTACAGCTTGCCATCGGCCGCGTAGCCGTGGCGATCGAGGAATGCGACGCACCGCCGCGCCGCCTCAAGCCATTCCGCACGTTTTTCGACGGTGTTGTAGAGTGTGGCGAACGTCCAGCCCGCGCGGCCTTGGAACCAGATGCTCTTGTCCGTGTCCAAGATGGAGCCATCGCGATCCAGCGACGTGATGATGCCGTCATGCTCGCGGTCTATGCCGTGCTTGAGCCAGAACGGCATCACGTCATCGAGCAACGTGTCGCGGTAGAGTGCCCGCAGCTTCTCGCGATACCCTGGGTCGGTCAGATCTTGGTTCATGTCGGATATTTGAACCACACATGCCCACGAATCCAATGCGGATGCAAGAGAAGTGAGCGGCGGTAAGGGCAGGGTGCCTTCAGAAACTCACCCGCAAGCCGAGAGAAGCGATGGGAACACCGACGACATCACATCAGGCGAAAGCACGCTCGGCGTGGCAGGCGACGAATGGAAATCAGTAAATCCGGAAGCTGCCCTCGCGACAAAACTCGATGAACTCTCGAAGTGAGCTGCGCGCCGATGGCGAATCGAAGTCGGAGTGTCGCGCCTTGACACGTTTGGTGGCGAGGAAGCGCTCGAGCGCAGCAGCAAACTCCCTGGCGTCGCGCGCGTAAAACAATTGACCTTCATTGGAGTCGTAGATGCCGGGCCAATCACGTTTGAGCGTGCCTCTAGGAGCGCCGGTGCCGATGGCTGTCCAGCCGTGATCCTGCGCGAGATCGAGAAGGGCATACCAGCCGGAAGCAGTCCAGCTAAAGTATCCGCCGTGTCCTGATAAGTCGAAGCCCATAGCATCAGAGTTGGTATGGCACTGTTCTCACGATGTGAGCAGCAGTACCTAACATGGAAGATCATTCACAGATCGTGAGGTTTGTCAGTACCTATTTCGGGCATGGCGTTGGCATCACTGAACCTTCGGTCAGCGAATACGCCGTACTCAAAATAGAAACGCGCGAATGCGACCAAACGGCCGGATGCTTCGGATCAGGCGAAGGTGTGCGCCTCTCCCTGCCTGTGAATGTTCCCGATTTTAAAGGTCGGGCGCTTTGAGGCCGTATCACTTTCCTACGCGCCATGCACTCCATCACCCACGACCGTCTCCAGCTCACGACGCGCCGCACTTTCCTCGGCAATGCGGGGCAATTCAGCCTCGGCGCGATCGCCTTGCACGCGATGCAGCAGCAAGCCACGGCGATGGCGCAGGCGACGAATCCGATGCTGCCGCGCAAGACGCATCATGCGGCGAAGGCCAAGCGAGTGATCTACTTGCACATGAGTGGCGCGCCGCCGCACCTCGATCTCTTTGATTACAAGCCGGAGTTGGTGAAACGCGATGGGCAGGATTGTCCCGACTCGATTCTCAAAGGCCGCCGCTTTGCCTTCACCTCTGGTGTGCCCAAGCTGATGGGCACGCCACGCTCCTTTGCTCGCTATGGACAGGCTGGGATGTGGATGAGTGATGCGTGCCCGAACTTCCACAAGATCGCGGACGAGATGTGCCTGATCCGCTCGATGAATACGGATCAGTTTAACCACGCGCCGGCGGAGCTGCTGCTTTTCACCGGACATGCACGGCAGGGACGTCCGTCGATGGGATCGTGGGCGACGTATGGCCTCGGCACGGAGAATCAGGACCTGCCGGGCTTTGTCTGCCTCATCTCCAGCGGCACGCAGCCGAGCGGTGGGCAGGGACTGTGGGGCAGTGGCTTTATCCCGAGCGTGTATCAAGGAGTGCAATGCCGCAGCCAAGGCGATCCCGTGCTCTTTGTGAGTGATCCGGCTGGCATGAATCGCGAGATGCGGCGCAAGACGCTCAATGTTTTGAATCAACTCAATGAGCAGCAGGTGACAGAGCTCGGCCATCCCGAGACGGTGACGCGCATCGCACAATACGAACTGGCCTATCGCATGCAGACGAGTGTGCCGGAGGTGATGGACATCTCAAAGGAAAACGCGGCCACTCTGGAGGCCTATGGCGCAAAGCCGGGAGGAGCGAGCTTTGCCAACAACTGCTTGCTCGCACGCCGCCTAGTGGAGCAAGGGGTGCGCTTTGTGCAGCTCTTTGACTGGGGATGGGACTTCCACGGCACGGGAGAGGCGACGGGTATCACCGAGGGGCTGACGAAAAAAATGGCCGAGACAGACAAACCCGTCGCCGCACTGATCAAGGATCTCAGACAGCGTGGGCTGCTCGATGACACGCTGGTCATCTGGGGCGGTGAGTTTGGCCGCACGCCTTTCCGTGAAGGCCGCACAGCCGCCAGCAAGGTGCTGGGTCGCGATCATTACCCGGACTGCTTTACGCTGTTTATGGCGGGCGGTGGCGTGAAGGCAGGATTTGACTACGGCAGCACGGACGAGCTGGGTTTCAGCATCGCGGAAAACAAAGTGCATGTGCATGACTTCCAAGCGACGGTGATGCACCTGCTCGGCTTCGATCACGAACGGCTCACCTATCGCTTCCAAGGCCGCGACTACCGCCTCACAGATATCCACGGCCATGTGGTGAAGGATTTGCTGGCGTGAGAGGCCGTCGATTTCGATGCTCCCTTTTGGTGCTCACTGCACCTTCCGCTTCATCTCGGATCACTCCGATGCATTCACGAGTACGTCCAGCTCGTGAATGGACCAGAAATTCCCTTTCACACTGCCGGTGTCGGTGATGCGGATGAACCTGGCACTGGCGGGCTTCGGAAAGATGAACTCGGTGACGCTAGTGTCGTCGCTCCTGCCTTCTGCAATCGGTTTGTCCCAGTGCCGACCGTCCTCGGAGAGTTCGATCTTCCAACCGCGCGGCCAATCGTTGCGCGAAGCGGCGGTGTCGAGTTCGAGGCCGGCGACTTCGGTGGCTTGCGGCAATTCAATTTGCACCCACATGCCGGGCACTTGCGGCATGCGCGTGTCCCAGCGCGTCTCGATATTGCCGTCGATGGCTTTGCCGAGGTCTTTGGCGCTGTGACTGGCGCTGAGTTTCCACGCGCTGCGGTTCTCCAGAGGACGTTGGGGCGCACTCTGCCGCAGCTCTTCGATGGTCCATGGCGTGGTGCGGGCCGCGAGTTGTTTGCGCAGCTTGGTGACCTCGCTCTTCTCGATGAAGCGCCCCCGGTTGCCAAAGCTGTTGCGCACAAAGCTGGCGATGTCGGCGATCCATTGGTCCGTGTTGTTCGCCATCGCGATCATCTGCGCTTGATACGTTTTGCCATTCACCGGGCCGGTGAGGCCATGGAGCAGCACGCGCAGGATGAAATCTCTTTTCCGCACGAGCTTCGACCCAGCGAGCGGCGGCGCGAGCGTCATGCCAGGCGCGAGTCCGTCGATGGCGGTGCCTTTGCCATCCAGGCCGTGGCAGGTGAAGCACAGCTCTTGATAAGTGACCACGCCGCGACGCATCTGATCCTTTTGCACGTTGGTGAAATCGCGTGGAAAGGTGAGCTGGTTGTTGAGCATCTGTGAGGCCAGCTCCTTCACACCCTTCGATGGCGATGTCACTGCGGTGAAATTGATCAGTTTCGCGTAGTCCTTCCACCGCATCTGTTTCGCCGTGAGCAGCGCTTGCGTGACGACGGTGACATCGCTGTCCTTGGTCAAAGCGGTGACATCGGCTTCCAGCGTGGCGTCGGCGAGGGATTCGCTGGCGCGGATCGCGGCGCGGCGCAGCACAGGCGAGCTGTCCTTCAACGCAGTGCGCACCTGATCACTGGTCAGCGCGCTCAGACCTTCGAGCGTCCACAGCGCGTGAATGCGCGCGAGCGCGCTGTCGTGCTTCCGAAGTATGGCGGCGAGCGCGGGTACAACGCTCTTGTCTTGTTTCAACACGAGCAGCTTTTGCGCGGTGTCACGATACCAACCATTCGGATGCGCAAGCGTCTCGACGAGCTGCGCGGGCGTGGCGTCGAGCAGTTTCGGCGCGGGCACCGGTTTGGTGGTGTCATGCACGAGACGCCACACGCGACCGCGGTCGATGATCTTGTCCATGCTGTGCTGTAGGATGACTTTGCGCAGGTAGCTGCCCTCACGCGTCCAGTTTCCCTCCTGAATGATGCCGCGATACATGTCGCAGATGAATAGCGTGCCGTCGGGTGCGGTCTTCATGTCCACCGGACGAAAGCAAGCGTCCGTGCTACGCAGGAACTCGCTCTGCGGATGCGGATTGTGCAGGATGGTGATGCCGTCTTTCACCTCGATGGTGGTGCGGCGCACAAGGCGGCCCACGGGTTCGCCAAAGAACAAATTGCCGAGCAACTCGCTCGGCAATTGATCGCCGCGAAAGATCTCGCCGCCGCATGTCGCGGTGAAATGATTCAGCGTGCCATCCTCGCGCGACTTGACGGGACCGCCTTGAAAATCGTGCAGGCCCATCGCTGGCCACACGATTTCAAATCCAGGCTCGAACTGTGTCCGCGCCGCCGAATGACCGTAAAGGATGTGGCTTTGGAAATTGATCGGGCCGCGCTCGCCACCCGCATTCACCACCCAGAGCTTGCCCTCGTCATCCTGCGAGGCTCCCCACTGCCCGCCGTTGCTGGGAATGTCCTGCTTGATGAGTTGGCCGTCCTTCCAGCGCAGGCGGTAATTGTTCACCGCCGTGTAAATCCAGTTGTCGAGCGCCCAGGTCATGCCGCTGGGTTGATGCTCCAGATTGCCACCGCGCGGCCCGCCGACATACACCACCCGCTTTTCATCGCTCGTGCCATCGCCGTTCGTGTCCTTGTAAAGATAGATGTCGTTCGTGTCCGTCTCGCCGATGAGTACGCCATCTGCCAGCGGCAGCAGTAGGCGCGGCAGCTTCAGCTTGTCGGCAAAAACGCGATGCATGTCGTATTTGCCATCATTCTTGCTCGACCAATGCACGGACACACGACTGGTGTTCACCAACTCGTTCGTGCCGTCGATGTCGCGCATGTAGCTGCGCATCTCCGCGACGTAGAGCCGCCCATTGCCATCAAAGGCCATGCACACGGGCTCCAAGATGTCCGGTTCGCTCAACACGAGTTCCATGCGGTAGCCTAGAGGAAGCAGAAATGTCTTCGCCTCCTCCGCAGCCGTGAGTGGCTTTACCGGCGGCATCGACGGAAAGTCCGCGGCATCATCGGCCTGCACTCGAACCGTGGACACAGCGATGAGAAGGGTGAGGATGAGGGATTTCATATGGAGCACCAGCAGGTGTGATGATTCCTACTGCTCTGGCGGCAGCTTCCTTTGGTGACAGGCTGCCATTCTTTGTTAAAATCCCGCCATGCCGCTGCCGCGCCTCCAGGCTGAATTCTTTGCGCGTATCGCCGATCCGCAGGGCGTGCGCGCGATTTTCGAGCACATGCCCGGCGTGTTCTTTTTTATGAAGGACACTCAGGGACGGCACATCGCTGCCAACAGCGCCACGTTTGAACGCTTTGGCATCAGGAGTGAGCGTGAATTGGTCGGTGCGATGGATGAAAAATTCTTTCCACCGGAGGTGGCGAAAGCCTATCGCGAAGACGACCAGAAAGTCATTCGCAGCGGCAAACCGCTCATCAACCGCCTGGAGGTCTGGTATGACGAGCAGCGCAGCCTGAATTGGTTTCTCTGCACCAAGCTGCCAGTGCGCGACAAACGCGGCAAGGTCATCGGCGTCATGGGCATCACAAGGCGCGATGAGGAGCGCATGCACCAGCATGAGGTGCGAGAGGTGACCGCCGCCATGCACTACGCACGCTCGCACTGCCGCGAGGTCGTCACCACTGTCGCGTTCGCTCGTGCCGTCGGCCTCTCAGAACGGCACCTGCACCGCAAACTGCGCGCCGCTCTCGGCCTCAGTCCCTACGAGCTGCTCCTTCGCGCCCGGATTCAGTCCGCTGCCGAAGCCCTGGCAAAAACGACAACACCCATCATCGAGATCGCGCTTGAGCACGGTTTTTGTGATCAAAGCGCCTTCACCCAACAATTCCGCAAACGCACGGGCATCACGCCCAAGGAATTTCGCAGACGTCACCAGCATTAAAATGCCGCAGCACCGATGACGAAATCGCACCTGCGAAGCGCGCGCTATTTCTTCGCGTCCGCTTCGGCGAGGGTTTTCTTTGCTTCTTCGGCTCCGATTTCATGCACGAAGAGATTCCGCCAGCGGATTTCGCCGCCGTGTGTTTGCAGCATGATCGGGCCTTTGGCGGGGAAGGGCTTGGTCTTGTCGTAGTAGTTTTCCATCGGCGCGCCATCGACGACGAGTTTGCCATTCAGCCACACCCAGGTGCGTGCGCCGATCTGGCGGATGCGGAAGCTGTTCCACTCGCCGAATTCTTTGTCGGCAAGGACAAGCGGATCACGCCCCGGCGTGTCGGGCGTGTTATTGAAAAGGCCACCGGAACCGAGATGCGGGCGGCGCGTGGGTTTTTTGGGATCGAATACTTGGTTCTTATCCCAGATTTGCACTTGCGGCACGCCGCGCAGGTAGATGCCGCTGTCCGCCTTCGGCACCGTTTTGTATTCGATGAGCAGTTCGATGTCGCCAAATTCCGCGTCGGTCGTGGCGTAGGGGCCGTGGCCATCGTTGATCAATTCACCATGCTCCACCCGCCAATTCGTCGGGAACTCCTCGCGCATTTTCTTCAATGCCGCGTCTTTTTTCTCGCCGGTGAGTTTGACGACGCTGTGTGGATTCAGGCCGTGCCATCCTGAGAGGTCTTTGCCGTTGAAGATGGCTTTAAATCCTTCCGGCGGCTGCGGGTCAGCAGCGCAGACATAGGCGGTCACACACAGGGCGGCGATGAGCATGCAGGATTTCATGGTCGTGCATTTACGCTGATCATCGGCCACTCCATGCACACCGTTTACGATTTTACGGCAAGTTGTTGATCTGGCGTCAGCGGAGTGTGCGGCTGCGGGCCAAAAGCAAAGCTGTCATTCCTGCCAAGGATGCAAATCATGAGTGACATGATGCGATGAGCATGCAGCATCCACGTTGCTCCGTCGATTCACATGCGCCGCCTCGATCAATTGCTCTCCTCGCTCGGTTACTGCTCGCGCAGAGAAGCGATGGCGTTGGTGAAGGCAGGACGCGTGAAGTGGAATGGCATGATCGTGGCCAAGGCCGATCAAAGAGTCGATCCGCATGCCGTTACTCTCGATGACGAGCCTTTGGAAGCACCCGATGGACTGCTGGCGGTGCTGCACAAGCCGGTGGGTTATGTTTGCTCGCATAACGAAGGTGAAGGGCAGACGATCTACGATCTGCTGCCGGACCAATGGCTGCGGCGCAACCCAGCAGTGACGAGTGTGGGGCGGCTTGATAAAGATACGAGCGGCTTGTTGCTCATCACCGACATCGGCAGCCTTGTGCATCAGTTCACTTCTCCGAAAGCCGATGTGGAAAAGGTCTATCTAGCTGAACTCGACCGTGAACTCGATCCTGCGCTCATCGAAATCTTTGCGCGTGGCGACCTGATGTTGCGTGGCGAAGACAAACCATGCCTGCCTGCAAAGCTGGAGATCGTTTCGAGCAAGACCGCGCGCCTCACGATCACGGAGGGGCGCTATCATCAGGTGCGGCGCATGTTTGCCAGCCAAGGGTGGCATGTGGAGAAGCTGCACCGGGAGCGATTTGGCAATTACGGGCTTGGCGAACTGGCGTCAGGGGCGTGGTGTATGCTTTCGGTGGAACAAGCTGTCCGTTGAAGACGTTTGAGAAGCGATGAAATCGCTGCTTCTCCTCATTGCACTCATCTTGACCGGCATCACTGCGGCAGAGCGCCCAAACATCGTGCTCGTGCTAACGGATGATCTCGGTTATGGCGACCTCGGCTGCTACGGAGCAAAGGATCTGCGGACACCAAATCTGGACCAGTTGGCAAAAGAGGGACTGCGCTTCACGGCGTGTTACGCGGGGCATCCGAATTGCTCGCCTTCACGCACCGCACTGATGACCGGTCGCACACCGACGCGTGTGGGCGTGCGCGACTGGATACCGGAGGATTCGCCTGTGCACATGCGGCGCAGTGAGATCACCATCGCCAAGCTCTTGCAGGAATCCGGCTACGCGACCTGCCACACAGGCAAGTGGCACATGAACGGCGAGTTCAACAAACCCACGCAACCCCAGCCGAACGACCATGGCTTCGATTACTGGTTTTCGACGCATAACCTTGCGCTGCCGAATCATCGCAACCCAAACAACTATGTGCGCAACGGCGAGGCTGTAGGAAAGCTCGAAGGCTACGCTGCGCACCTCGTGGTGGATGAAGCACTGCGCTGGCTGGATTCGCGGGACAAGGCCAAGCCCTTCTTCCTCTATGTTGCCTTCCATGAGCCACACGAGCCCATCGCCACCGATCCAAAATACGCTGCGCTCTATCCTTCGGATGATCCGAGCTACAGCGCGCATCACGGCAACATCACGCAGATGGACGATGCCTTTGGCCGCCTGATGAAAAAGCTCGATCAAGATCACCTGCGAGAAAACACCCTCGTGCTCTTCACCAGCGATAACGGCCCCGCGATTACACCTTGGCATCCTCACGGCTCCGCAGGCCCCTTGCGCGACAAGAAGGGCAGTGTGTGGGAGGGCGGCATCCGCGTGCCGGGCATTCTGCGCTGGCCGGGCAAGACGAAGCCCGGCACCACGTGTGATGAACCCATCAGTGGAGTGGACTTTCTGCCGACGATGTGTGCGATCACCGGCTTGCAGCCACCCCGGGATCGAGCGATCGACGGTGCCAGTTGGCTGCCCGTGCTGGAAGGCGGCAAGGTGGACCGAAAAACGCCGCTCTATTGGCATTTCAACCGCGCCTCAGGCGAGCCGAAAGTGGCGATGCGCGTGGGCGCATGGAAGATTCTCGCCACTCTGGATCGTCCGCCCCCGAACCGCAGCAACGACATCACCGAGCAGAGCGAGCGTGATTTCAAGGAGGCCAAGTTGAAAGACTTCTTGCTCTTCAATCTCGAACAAGACATCGGCGAGAAACACAATCTCGCGGCGACTGAACCGGCCAAGCTGGCAGAATTAAAGACACTGCTCGAAGCCAAATACGTCGAGGTGCAGAACGAGGCTCCCATGTGGCCAGCCTGGAAGTTCACCGGCGTTGAGGGGAAAATGATTCAATGGCCGAGTTACGGAAAGAAAAAAGCAGCGCTCAAGAAACCCTGAGCGCTGCTGGAAAAGAGTGGGCGATCCGCTTTGAGATCAGTGGTGGTGATGATGGCCACCTCCACCAAAACCGCCGCCGCTAAAACCATGGTGACCGCCGGAGAAGCCGCCGCCACTGGCGCTGCCACCGCTAAAACCATGATGGCTGCCATGGTGAACACCGCTGCTCAGGCCCGCATTGCTAATGCTGTGATGATGGCCCGAGAAGCCGCTGTGATGGAACCCCGATGATGGACTCGTGAATGTATGGGCATGCGTGACCAGGGGCATCGAAGAATGATGGCTATGGAAGGAAGGGGTGTGATGGCTGTGATGGCCGTAGTAGGGGCGGCTGTAGTTGTAGCGGTTGAAGGAAACAAACGGGCGGCTGTTGCAGTAGCGTCCAGAATAATAGCCGCCGTAGTAGGGACGAGAGTAGCTGCTGAAGGAAAACAGAGGGCCGAAGAAGCCGCCGTAACCGTAGGAAGGATAGCCGCCGTAATACGAACTGCGGTAGTAGGAAGGACTGTAGCCGTATGAAGAACCGTAGCCGTAACCGACGGCGGGGTAGCCGTAGATGTCGCAGGAAGAAAGAGAGCACACAGCGGCGGCCGCACTGAGCAGGAGGATGAGTTTCGTTTTCATGACGCCCGATTCGACGAGGTATGATGCGAGCGATTCAAATATAATTTCCATACCAATTCGAGAGAAGGCGCACACGAGTTGAAGCCTCGCTTTAGCTGCGGATGATGCAGGCCATGTCTGCCGAATCCGTCACGCCTGCCATTGCTTTCCCACTGACCTCCGAAGAAGCTCGTGTGCTGGGATGCCTGATCGAGAAGGAGATCACGCTGCCGGATTATTACCCGATGACGTTGAATGCGCTCGTCACGGCCTGCAATCAGACCACCAATCGCGAGCCTATTGTCCGCTACGATGAGCGCACAGTGCAGCATGCGCTGGAGTCCATGAAGGCGCACGGCTATGTGTTTGAAGTCAATATTGTGGGAGGACGTGCGCTGAAATATCGACACAACATGAAAGGGCGCGCCCCCGGCTTGGAGCGTTCACACATGGCTCTGCTCTGCCTCATGCTCCTGCGCGGCGCACAAACGGCGGGTGAGTTGAGGCAACGCACCGAACGTCTGCATGAATTTCCTGACATGCAGGCGGTAGAGAACGCACTCGCCGAACTGATCGGCTATAAAGAGGGGCCACTCATCCAGTGCCTCCCTGCCGGGCCAGGTCAGCGGGTGGCGCAGTATGCCCATCTCTTTTGCGGCGAGGTGAGTGCCCAGCCTGCGGTCACCCCCATCACCTCCCCTCCTGTGGCCGAGACGACCGCAGATGCCGATTGGCGCGCTCGAATGGAAGCAGAGATTACCCTGCTGAAAGCGCAGGTTTCTCGACTGCAAGCACTCGTCGGCGCGGTGAAGTGAAACGAAAGGCCGCTACTCCAGTCGATGCAGGCTGCCGATGCGATACGCTCCATCGAGCAAGCGCAGATTGTCACGCTCCGCCCCGAAAGTATCGAGATACAGAATGTGCGGGAATTCTTCGAGCTCGATCACATGCCAGGATTCCTTCGGATTCTTAAACGCCTCCGCGAGTTCTCGCAGGTCTTTGACGGTTTTGCCATTGATCTTGCTCACCACTTGACCGCCGAGTTTGTCATAGCCTTGGGCGCTCGGTGTGGGCAACACGAGGCTGAGAAAGACAAGCTTGCGACGTCCCTCCTCCTCATACTTCTCAGGATGCGCGGCGATCCGCTCAAGCCGCAGCACCGATCCCCCGCGTCTGTCATCATTGAAGGAATCGAGATAGGGATGCGATAACTCCTGGAAGAGCAGCCCGCCCATGAGCACATAATTGGGTCCGCGATCGAACTGATAAGGCGGCACCAGATTGTCCTCCGGCTTCCTGCGAGATAACTCGCCCTTCAAGAGGGTCTCCTTGCCATCGCGGACGACTTTGATCTCCACTTTGTCTCCCACATAAGCGCGACCACGCACGAGGTGACTGGAACTCAGCGCGCCGAATTGCGGATCCTGGTAATCGCCGCGTGAGTCGATGGTAAAACCGTTGATCGAGATGAGGATGTCTCCTTTTTTCATCCCAGCCTTCTCCGCAGAGCCTCCTTTGACCACATTGGTGATGAGCACGCCTGGTGCTTCCGGTTTGAGGCCGAGGTATTCGCGAAATTGCTCGTCGAGGGTGGATTGCAATTCCAAGCCGAGGCCGGGAAAGCCCTCGTAGCTGCCGTCGGCCACGTCTTTGAGGAAGTGCTCGATGATCGGCGCTGGCAGCACAGTGGTGACTTGATTTTTGGAATCGTAGCTGAGCAGCAGGCCTGCGAGTTTGCTGCCTTTCACCACGGGCAGCGTGAAGCTGTTGGCTTCACTGCGCACGATGTTGTTCGCTTCATAAACGAGGAAGCCGGATCCCTCGACGATGTAGCGGCGTGTGAGCACTTTGCTGATCTTCAACGGGCTCTTGATCAGTTGTCCCACGCGACCTGTCTGCAACACGTCCACCTCATCGCCAATGCGTGCGCTGGTGTCGATGCCCATTGGTTTCAATCCAGCAAAGAACGCCTTCTGCTTCGCTGAGGCCGGAGCTTCGAGGAGGGCGAGATTGGCTTCGTAATCGACCGCAACCACCTTCGCGGGAAGTTTCTGCCCATTCTCCGGCAGCTCCAGCTCTATGTAAGTCGCGTCAGCAGCCATCTGTCCCGTCACGAGCACACGATTCCCAGCCAACACCACACCCAGACCACGCCGACTCGTGGGGGACTCTTTCTGCCAAGGCAGATGCAGGTTGTAAGCCTGCGAGGTGGCATTGACTTTCACGAGCGAGGCGTTGCGCCCTGCTGGTTGTGCGGGGGCCATGCTGCCCTCCGCCTTCTGCGCTGGGATGTTCTTTTTCTTGGAGGTCGCCGTTTCAGGCGCTTGGCCATGCAGAAAGCTGGCTCCAGCCACAAACATGAGGAAGGCAGTAAAGTGTTTCATAGGAAATGAGCGGAGGCTGCGTGATCGAGATGGATGAATCATTCTTCTCCCTCAGCACCGAGATAGGAGTCTTCCTGAATGTTGTAGTTCCGCATGATGCGTGGTTGCGCGGCCTCGGCGAGATCGCGCTTGAGAATGAGCGGGCGATTTTTTTCCAGCAGGTGGATTTCGATGAAGGCCTTATCCTTCTTGGCAAGCGCAGTCCGCACATCTGCGAGCGATTTGATCTTCATGCCGTTGATCTCATCCACGATGCTGTGCGCATAAGGCGCGAGCCAGGTGTTCACTTCGTCTGGCAGCACATTGGTCAGCACCACTGGCTCAGGGCGCTCGACGTAGAGCTTATCCGTGAGGAAGTTATCAAAGACATAGTTCACGGTTCGATCACGAATCTGATGTGCGTCCATCAGATTGCGATCCATCGGCTGGAACACGAGCCCAGCGTAAACAATGAAGCGAGGACGCTGATTGTAGGTGGCTCCGAGGCGCACGTAGGGATCGAAACGCTTCAGCGTTACGCTCGCTTCCTGCTTCTTTCCCGCGCGTTGGTAGGTCAGCTTGATCTTATCTCCCGCGAATTTGCGTTCGACGATCTCGTTCATGTCCACCAGCTCGCCCTCGTAGCGGACGAGGCCGTTATTGTACACCGGATTGTCGTCAATGCTGAGAATCACATCGCCGATCTCCAAAACGCCCGCCACGCTGCCGCCGGGCTCCACATCTCCCACCATCACTCCCACACCGCCGCCATTGAGTCCGAGTGCCTTGGCCTGTGCAGGGTTTTCGATCGAAAAATCACTCGCAGCGAGATCGACGTAATGGTCGTAGCGCCCATCTTCCACATCTTTGAGGAAGCGTTTGATCACCGGTACCGGAATCATGTAACCCACATTCTGCGCCACGCGCCCGCTGAAACCCTGGAAGGCCACTCCGACGACCTTGCCACCCTGCATCACCGGGCCGCCGGAGTTTCCTGGATTGATCGCCGCATCGACCTGGATCGCGAGGTGCGAATCCACACTCGTGTGGCTGTAGGGGCGGAAGTCGATGCGGGAAACGACACCGCGTGTCACCGAAATGCGGTCTCCGCCGATGGGATAACCGATGGCGATGACCTCCGTGTTGAGTTGGGGAATGCCGCCGAAATCCAGCGGCTTGAGCTTGTCAAAATGCTTGCCGTCCTCCGCCTCGATCAAGGCGAGGTCACAGTCATGCGCGATGTGGACGATTTTCGCCGGATGCGGCTCAGGATCGTTGCTGGTGCGGATGAGGATGCGTGTGGCATTGCTGACGACGTGCGCATTGGTCAGGAAGCGATTTTTTCCAATGAGGAAGCCCGTGCCACTCCCACCGCTCGGCTGGCCCGCATTCCACGGCTCCCGATAGTCAGGGAACAACATCGAGACATCAATATTGACCACTCCATCCCAAGCGCCCGAAGCCACATCAATCGCCTGATTGGCTGTGGCAGATTCTGGAACCGGCTGCGCCAGCACAGGTGTCAAAACCGCAAAGGCGAGAAGGGAGAGAAGATGACGGGGATTCATGGAGACGACGTGAAACGCAAACATACGCGTCCCGTTGCCAGAAACACAAGCACGGCCGTGAAATATTCCGACGGCACGGGAGTGCTCCTCCGTCCGCGCTTTGCAGAATGCTACTTTTTCTTCACCTCGAGCCTTGCCTTGAGGACTGTGGCTCGTTTGGCATTCGGTGCTTCGGCACTTTGAGAGTTCGCCGGATCGGTGATCATGGGAAAGTCATCGGTGCGGAAGGGGGTGACGGGCAGGCCTTCGGCAGAATAGACATTGCAGACCGGGTTATCCGCCCAGGCGTAGCGCACGGCGATGGGTTTTGGCACTGCGGGGCTGCTGACCTCGATCTGATTTTTGCCGTTCTTTGAGCCGCCGATGATGCTGGCCTTGGCCCACACCCATTTCCTATCCTCGCCACAAATCGCAAAGCCCTGGGGCTCGTCGATATCGACTGTGCGCAGGCCGTTGGGTGCGAAATCAAAGGTGAGCAATGCTTTGCCACCATCGAACTTGGCATCCTTCAGTTCCGGGCTGCGATACACGAACTTCTGACCGTAATCGTTGGCCAAAGCCCAGCGGGCGAGGCGCTCGGCCACATCACGTTTGTTCTTCGGATGGATGTCGTTCGCCTCTCCGAGATCGGTGATGACGCACTGGCCGGTGTGCGGTAGTTTTTTCATCGTCAACGTCTGTGCCTCGCGCAATTCGGCCCATTCGCTCTCGCCTGGTTCTGTTTGATAGGCTTTGAAATCGGCGAGCTGCACCCAGTAGAAGGGGAAATCTCCCTGCTGCCACTCCTTGCGCCAGTGTTCGATCATGAAGGGAAAGAGATCGCGGTATTCCTTGGCGCGACCCGCATTCGACTCTCCCTGATACCAGATCACGCCTTTGATGCCGTAGCCGATGGTCGGATGCAGCACACCGGCATACAGATTGCCGGGACGATGCTGGCCTGTCATTTGATTCTGCGGCCCACGCGGTGCCTGTGCAGTAAACGCCTTGCCCGCTTTCAATGCCTCACGGCGCGCTTGGAGCCACGCGGCGAATTTGGCTTTGTGGGCTTCCACTTGTTTGTCGAACGCCGCCTGCGTGAAGGTGGACTCCATTTGTTTCCAGCGCTCGATGAGCGAGGCAAAGCGCGGATCTTTCTCCAGCACATCGCGCTTCACCCATGCCTCACAGGCACTGCCGCCCCAGGCATTGTCGATGAGTCCCACCGGCACACCGAGTACGGCGTGCAGCACGCGTCCAAAGTGATAGCCCACCGCCGTGAACTGCCCCGCATTTGCCGGGCTGCATTCCTCCCACTGGCCTTTGAAATCGTCCTGAATCTCCTGCGTGCCAACTTGGGGCACCGAGATCAGCCGGATGAGTGGATGCTTCGCCTGCGCGATGTCCAAATCGGCATCCCAGGTGCTGCTGAGATTGAAGCCCATGTTCGACTGGCCGGAGCAAATCCACACCTCACCGACGAGCACGTTCTTCAGCTCGCGCTTTGTGCTGCCCTTGATCGTGATCGTTGTCGGCTTCGCACTAGCGGGCACCGCATCGAGCTTGACCGTCCACTTGCCCTTCGCGTCTGCTTTGGCGGATTTCGTCTGGCCTGCAAAGGTCACCGTCACCTCCGTGCCTGGCGCATCCCAGCCCCAGATCGGATTCGCCTGCTTCTGCTGCAGCACCATGTTGTCGCCGATGATGGCTGGGAGTCTCAATTCCGCGTGAGCTGTGAGGGCGAGAGAGAGGAGGAGGCAAAGAGGGCGCATGGTCGAGAAGGTTGGGCGTTTGGAACGTCGTCAGCGGCTGCTTCATTGCAGCGACACGCAAGGAATGTACTGCGAAACATCGCTGCTGTGTGCTAGCGTCACTCGTGCTTCGCCTTGCCCTCTCCGCTGCTCTCTTGTTCACTCTCGCTGCGTGCGGGAAGTCGCATCCGCGTGCCGATTTGGTGTTCATCAACGGCGCGGAGCCAGAGAGCATCGACCCCGCGATCGTGACCGATCAAGTCGGCATGCGCATCGCCTCCGCTTTGTTTGAGGGGCTGTGCCGGATCGACGAAGCGGGCAAGCCGCAACCCGGCATGGCAGAGCGCTGGGACGTGTCGCCAGATCGCAAAACCTACACCTTTCACCTGCGTGCCAATGCGCTGTGGAGCGATGGCGTGCCGCTGACGATGCACGATTTTGTTTATTCCTGGCATCGTGTGCTCGATCCCGCCTTTGGTTCCGACTACGCCAGCCAGATGTACGTCATCAAAAACGCACGCGCGTTTCACGAAGGTAAAGTGACGGACTTTGCGCAAGTCGGCGTGGCGGCGTTGGATGATCGCACACTGCGTGTCGAGTTGGAGAACCCCACGCCTTACTTCATCGACCTCTGTGCCTTCACCACGTTCGAGCCCGTCCCCAAGCGCATCGTCGAGCGACACGGCACCGCGTGGATCAAACCAGGTGTGCTGATCGGCAACGGCTCCTACACGCTCGCGGACTGGCGGCTGGATGATCGCATCGTGCTGCACCGCAACGAACGCTATTGGGACGCCGCGAACGTGCCGATGCGCAGCATCGAGGTGCTGCCCATCTCCGAGCCAAACACCGCGATCAATTACTTCCTCACCGGCCAGGCGGACCTGATCATGGATAAAGGCATGGTGCCCACCTCCCTCACGGCAAAGCTCAAGCAGCAGCCGTATTTTCACACCGGGCCCTTTCTCGGCAGTTACTTCACGCGCTTCAATGTCACCCGCGCGCCGTTCGACAACCCCAAGATTCGCCTCGCTTTCTCACTCGCGATCGATCGCAAACGCGTGACCGAAAAAATCACTCAGCTCGGCGAGCGCAACGCCTTCAGCCTCACCCCGCCCGGTGCAGGTCAGAATTACCAACCACCGCCAGGCCCCACCTTCGATCCAAAGCGCGCGCGCGAACTCCTCGCCGCTGCCGGCTATCCCGCAGGCAAAGGCTTTCCACGCGTCGAGTACCTCTACTTTCCGAAGCCTGTGGAGCGCAACATCGCCGTCGAACTCCAAGCGATGTGGAAAGAGCACCTCGGTATCAGCGTCGATCTGGTGAAGCAGGAGTGGAAGATCTACCTCGCCTCGATGAAGGAAAAAAACTACCACCTCTGCCGCAGCAGTTGGGTGGGCGACTACAACGACCCCGGCACTTTTTTGGAGATGTTCCTCTCCGGCAGCGGAAACAATCGCACCGGCTGGGCCAATGCGAACTACGACGAACTCATCGCCGCCGCCGCGCGCGAGGGCGACGCCGCACAGCGCAACCTTCTCTTCCAGCGTGCGGAGAAACTCCTCGTCACCGACGACTGCGTCATCCTCCCAATCTACCACTACGTCGGCGTGCAGTTTTACCACGCCGACCGCCTCGCTGGCGTGCAGCCCAACATGATCGACGATCACCCCTTCCGCTGCATGCGCTGGAAGAAGTAGCTCAGAATGCCAGCGTATGCGCCACTCATCCTCGCGGAGCGGTGAATGCTGCTAAAATGAGTTGAACGAGATGGCCGAACTGAGTGGCACTGACGCTGCGACCGCGGATGTCCGTATTCACCCGATGCACGATCACGAGATCCAGCGTGGGCACGTTCAGGATGTAGTGCCCGCCCGCGCCGCGTGCCGAGTAGCTGCCCTCCGGCAAGGTCACACCTGGCAGATGCACACCGCTTCGCGCGATCCACCACAGGTAGCCGTAGCCGCCGCTGGCACCGGCATCGGAATACGAGGTCACGCTGGCCTTCACCCAATCCGCGGGCACGATCTGACGCCCCTGCCACTGGCCCCCGCGCAGAAACAGCAGGCCAAAGCGCGCCATGTCGCGTGCGGTCATGCGAAAGGGATAGGCGCGATGAATCGAATCCGCGCCGGTGACATAAGCACAGTCCGCCGGTGAAAAGTCCTCCATGCCCAGCGGCACGGCGATGAGGCGCTGAAAGTCGTCATACACTCCAGCACCGCATGCCTGCTCGTAGATGGTGCCCAGCGCATTGAAGTCCCAGTTGTTGTAATACCAAAACGTGCCCGGCGCGTGGCTGTGGCGCGGCGGGCGCTTCTCCTTCATCCGCGCGGTTTCGTAGAGCGCGGGATGATAAATGCCGGAGCGCGCCTTGAGCAGGTCATGCACCGTGGCGCGCTTCTCCTCGTCGGTCAGGCGCGGTTCGTTGTCATCGATGCCCAACTCTGCCATCGTCGCTTCCAGCCGCAGCTTCCGCGACTCGACTTGGATGCCGTAGAGGGCACTGATGAAGCTCTTGCGAATGGAGTGCACGTTGCGCTTGGTCTCCACCGCGCCCCAGGACTCCAGCACCTTGCCACCAGCTACGATCATGACCGCCTCGGTCGGAATCGTCTGCATGTAATCACGCGCAGCAGCCAGTTTCTCGCGCGACCAGCCGAGCTTCAATGCCTCGGCGTCGCTGAGTCGTTGCCAGGGCTCTGCCATGGCGAGCAGAGGCGCAAAGAGGATGAGAAAGCATCGGTGCATGGCCGGCATGAGGAGGCAGGGGTGATGCCGCGTTGGGACGACGCGTGCGTCAATCAAGCGTTATCCCACGCAGGCATACGCTACGATGATGACGCGTGATTTTCTTCACGCTGTGACGTAAATCAGACGATCTCCACGCGCACTTGGCCGCTGGTGTCCATCTCGCCGATGATCTTGGCATCACGACCACACTGCAACGCCTTGTCGGCATCCGCTGGCGAGACGATGGCTACCCAGCCGAGGCCCATGTTGAAGGTGTCGATCGCGTCTGCTGGATCAGCGTGGCGCAGCACCTTCTGCACGACGTCATTCTGCCAGAAGGGGATGCGCAGGTTTGCGCCCAATCCGCGCTTCAGGAACATGCGACCGAGGTTTTCGGGCAGGCCACCACCGGTGATGTGCGCCATGGCTTTCGGGCGGATGCCCGCTGCTTTCAGGGCCTTGGGCTGCTCGTGATAAAGCAGTGTCGGCAGCAGCAGCGTGCGCGCTTCATCGTCCCTGAGCTGGATTTTTTCGCGCTCCAGAATGCGGCGCACGAGGCTGAATCCATTCGCGTGGAAACCGGCGCTCGGCCACGCCACCAGCACGTCTCCGGCGGCGATGGTGCCGGGATCGAGGAGGTCGCCCTTTTCCGCCGCACCGATGGCGAAGCCGCTGAGCTCCACCATGCCTTCTGGCACGATGCCGGGCATTTCAGCCGTCTCACCCCCGGCGAGGATGCAGTCGCAGGCCTCCAGATATTCGGTCATGCCTGCGATGATGCGCGTGATCTGGCTCTTCTGGATTTTGGGGATGCCCACGTAGTCCAGGAACAAAATGGGGTCCGCGCCGGTGGTGAGCACGTCGTTAACATTCATTGCCACGAGGTCTTTGCCCGCCACTTCCAGCAGATCGTACTTCAAGAGAAGCTCCAGCTTTGTGCCCACGCCGTCGCAGCCAGTCACGATCACGGGTGCCTTGTAACCGCTGAGGTCATAAGCGGCGGCAAACATGCCGAAGGCGTTGGCCAGTTTTCTCTTTTGCTGCGTGCGCCGCACCAACGCGCCGATGTCATCGACCAGCGAGGCGGCTTCATGGATGTCAACGCCTGCTTCTTTGTAGGTATGTGCGGAGGGGCTGCTCATGGGGGGGGATGAAATGGCCCGCTGACTAGCCCGAAAGACCCGCTGGCTCAAACGGAAAGTCGGCACAGGAGGTGCCAGGGCGGGGCGCGAAAGCCTGGAGCCTCCTCATTTTTGGAGAGAGGTGTAACATTTTCATGTAAAGGATTGCCACGAAGGCCACCACGCGAGTAGGCTGGCGCCATGAACCTACCACGTTCCCTCCACATTGTGGCCACACTCTTTCTGGCCGTCTCTTCCTCTCTTTATTCCGCCGACGGGGATGCTGAGTGGCAAAAAGTCACGGCGGCCATGCAGGAGATCAAAAATCCCAAAGAACGCCCCAAATCGCGCGAAGATGCCATCGCTTTTCTCAAGAAGGCACTGACGGAATTCGACACCGCGCACGCTGCGGCCTTGAAAGCCGGGCCGAAGCATCCCGCACGTTACGAAGCGGCCTTGTTTGAGTTGATGGTTGGCCGCGCGCGTGAATTCTCTGGTGTTCCAGCACCCGGAAAATCATCCATCAGCCTGGAGGATATCCTCAAAGCCGACGATGCCAGTGCGGCTGTCAAATCCGAGGCAAGTCTCATCAGCGTGATGGAGGCAGCCGAAGAAGCAGAATCTCCCGGAGGAGACACGGCGGCTTGGATCGCCAAAGCGGAGAAGCATTTGAAGGACTTTCCCGCCGAGAAAAGAAACAAAATGGTCGAACGCAAAATCCAAAGCATCAAAGCCACGGCTGAACTTAAGAGCAAGCCGCTGGACTTGAAATTCTCTGCCTTAGATGGACGCGAAGTGGATGTTTCAAAGCTTCAAGGCAAAGTCGTACTCATAGACTTCTGGGCGACTTGGTGCGGCCCATGCGTGGCGGAGCTCCCGAACGTCCTGAAAGCCTACAAGGAACTGCATCCGAAAGGGTTTGAGATCGTCGGTATCTCGCTCGACTCCGACAAAGCAGCGCTTGAAAGTTTTGTGAAGGAGCGTGGCATGGAATGGCCGCAGTACTTTGACGGCAAAGGGTGGCAGAACGAAATTTCATCCAAATATGGCATCAACTCGATCCCGGCCATGTGGCTGCTAAATAAGAAAGGCATGGTCGTCAGCACCAATGCTCGCGGAGGTCTCGAAGAGCAGGTTGAGAAGCTGCTCGCAGAGTAAGTAAATCTTCGCGTATCCCAAACGCTTCCTAGCGTGCTGCTGTGGGAGTGGCTTAGCCATTCTTGGCACGCGCAATCTTCATCCAGCTCCCATCCTCACCGATGGGAGCTTTCCTTTTTCTTAACATCAAAAAGCCTCAGCGATGATGAATTCGCTGAGGCTAGTGAATGCGTGCAGACGATTCTGCGGTGCTTACTGACCTTTTTTGCCACCTGCAGCCGCAGCCTTCTGCTTGGCCCAGCGTGCTTTCTGCGCTTCGGCGATGCGCTTGCGGCCAGCCGCAGACATTCGGTGTTTCTTTCTGGCGGGTTTTGCAGATGGAGCCGATCCACCCAGCAATGAAGCAAGCTCAGCCTGCATGGCTTCGATTTTTTCTTGGAGGCTCGCGGCGCGGCGCAGTTGAGTGGCAGATAAGTTCATAGGTAGATGAGGGGGATGATAGAAACTCCCCATTGTATGAGTGCTATCTCACTGTCAATCAATAAGTCGTCCGCTTCACCTCAACCAAAACTCAGATAGGCTTGTCGTAAATGCTTTGAAACACCTCTGAAGTATTCGGGTCGATGACCGTGATGCCATCCTGTCCAAAGCGCGCGGTGACGGTGGCACCCTTTCCTTCCTGCATGTATTTCCAGTTCAGGTCACGCACGCGAGCAGCCGCATCCACAATCGCGCAGGTGATGCGTGCTTCTTCCGCCGTCGGATAGATCTCGGCGACAGCGTCGCGACTTTCTTTCGCAAACTTTACCCGGCAAACTGCGACGAGGCCCACGGTGAGGCTGTCCACGCCGTAACCAATATAACCTTTGCTGCCGTCAGGTCGCACCACTTCACGGGTAAAATGATTATTACTCGTACGCGAGCCTCCCCCCGCGTTCCACCAGCGGAAACCTCGGTATTGCTGATCGCTCTCGACTTTGCCATCTGCGCCGACGATTTCATGCCCTTGATTTACGGGGCCTTCAAAATCGGCGGGCGTGACCCAGTTGTTGTGAAAATTGATCGACATGCCGTTGTCGAAATCGACGCGCACCTGTACGGCGTCGAAGGCGTTGATGCCATCGCGCACCAAGCGTTTTTTCTGACCGACGGCCGTGAGGCTGACGGGTTTGGACTTGTAGTAACTCCAAATCAAATCGGTCCAGTGCGGGCCAACATAGCTAAAGGGATCGCTGTCCTCCACCCACTTGAAGGTGCTGGTGCTCACCTCCAGCGGTTCTTCGAGGTAAGCCGTACCATAAAGTGGAGCACCGATGCGATTCTGGATGTCATCGCGAATGCGCAGGTGGTCCGGGTCATAGCGTTTGTGCATGTCCACGGCGACGATGAGATTCCCTTTCTTTGCTGCGGCAATGATTTCATCGGCCTCCTGAATCGAGAGGCACATCGGTTTTTCGGTCAAAACGTGAACTCCCTTGCCCAGTGCTGCGAGAATGGGCTGCGTGTGCAGGTGGTCGGGTGTGGCCACGGCCATGACATCGAGGTCTGGGAAGGCTTTCAGGATGTCATTCCAGGGTTCATCGCCAAAAAATGCCTGAGGTTCATGCCCGGTGATGTCTTTAAAGGCAGCGGCGGCTTTGCGGGCTGATTTCTCACTGCGCGTCGCCACGGCTACGAGATCAAACTTCACCGCAGCGAGGTCACGCGCATACTTATCCAATCCCACACGCGCGAGTTGTCCGGCAATGCCGAAACGCTGTAAGTCTGCATACGCGCGCGCATGCACATCTCCGCCGAACATGCCGGCACCGACGAGGGCAATCTTGATGGTAGGCTCCATGACGCAGCTATGGAAAGCAGAGGGGCCATCCGTGCAAGTCTGCGCGCTAGTACCTGAGTGCCTGATTTCGGTATGTTTGAGGGAAGCAGTGGCAGCTTTTGCCCAATCGTGGATGGCCTCAGCACTTGGGCAAATTCAGACTTACCCGTTTCACTTCCCGGTCTCAAACCATGCCAGCAGGTCGAGGATTTGTTCTGCCTTCAGCGAATTTAACAATCCCGCAGGCATGGGAGAAAGATCAGACATTTTACGCTCCTTGATCATGGCTTTGGCGATTTCCTGAGTCTCTGGCGCGAGTGGATTGGGCTTCAGGACGATGCGCTCGTCGTCTTCGCTTTCCAAACTGCCACTGATCGTCTTCCCATCACTGGTATGGACCATGACGAGGCGAAATTTTTCGTCGATGAACTTCGATGGGTTCAAGATGTGGTCGAGCAGGTCTTTGCGTCCGAAACGTGCGGATACCTGAGTAAGATCGGGGCCGAACACACCGGCGGGCAGCTTGGGATCATTGCTCACGCGATGGCAGAACACGCACTGTGCGCGGATGAGCGCATCCTTTGCGCTGTCTCGGTTGCGTGCCTTCGCATTCATCTTCGCGAGCAGTGGCTCCAGGTCTTCCATCTTCCAGTTTTTGAAGGTGTGCCCTGGCAGTGCATGAGGTGAGAGCGCAGTGGGCTTCGGTGGATTGATCACGGCGGCCAAGCTCACGGCATCTTGGGGCTTCAGCGCCGCAGCCAGTTCGCTGCGCGTATCAGAGATCGCTTTGAAGAAAGTGGACGCGCCGTTCATTTTCTCCGCCTTGTTCAGGGCTTCGAACACCGCCTTCCGCTGCCCCAGTGTCCAACCGTCCTTGAGATAGCGCAGCATGAATGGATAAAACAGCAGGTCTTCCGAAGTCGTGGCCGCTTGGAGTATCGGCATCGTCTTTTCGATGACGGTTGGCGATTTCAAATAAACGAGCAGACGGCAGAGCTCGCGATTGAGAAGCGGATCGTCGCTCGGATAGGTGGCCCAGGCCTGCAACTTGCCCTTCTGCGTCGGCTCGCCGTGTCGCGCGATGGCGACGGCGATGACGCGCAAGGCATCCCGTGTCGGCTGCGGTGCTGCTTTCATCGTGGCGGTCAAAACAGGCTCTAAATCTGCTTTTTCTCCGACGCGTGCGAGCGCGAGCAACTCAAGCATGCGGCCAGATTGCAGGGCCTCGCTCCGCCACTCAGCCAGCGGGCGGTTTTCGAGCGCTATCCGTGCAAAATGGTGCTGAAAGCGTGCTTCATTCGTGCTGGAGGCATCCGACACGCCAGACGATTTGAGCGTGGCGGACTGCGACGGTGAGAATGCTACACGATACAGACCGCTCTGCGTGCCGCGACCGCCGGTGATGAACCACATCGCGCCATCAGGCCCGATGCACCCATCGGTGACGTTGAGTGGACGGCCGGCGACGAAGGTTTCTTGTGCGGCGGTGTAAGTGACCCCGGTTTTTTTCAAATGCACCGCGATGATGCGACCGTAACTCCAATCCAAGATGTAGAGTGCCTCTTGATACTTTTTCGGAAAATCTGCGTCGTAGCCAAAGTAAACTCCGGTCGGTGATGACAGTCCGATGTCGATCACGCTCGGCAGCGTGTCGGCATACCATGCGGGGAAACGCCCCGTGCCGCGCCGCCAGCCGAAGTCCGCGCCGGGGACGACATGCAGCACGCGCGTGGGCATATACCACGGCGTGCTGAGATCGCGCTCCATGTCGGCATCGAAAGTAAATAATTCACCCTCGTGATTAAACGCGATGTCGAGTGGATTGCGCAGGCCACCGGCGAGCAGAGTGATCTTGCTGCCGTCGGGCTTCACGCGCAGGATGTGGCCGGCGGGCAGCTCGACATTGCCGTCGAACATGCTGCCGTCCCAGGGATTCGGGATGAGCTGGTCGCTGGCGTAGTTTTTCAGTGGCGAATCCGGCGCGATGCTTTCCGGAAGGAGCACGTTGTTGCCATGCGCGACGTAGATGTTGCCATCGGGGCCGAGTTTGATGTGATTGCGACCGTGGCCTACGCCGCCACCGGTGCGCATGAGTTCCCGGCGTTCGTCGAAGACGCCGTCGCCATCTTTATCCGTCAGTCGGACGAGGCATTTCGAATTATTCGCGTTCGCGAAGAGCGAGCCATGCGCGTAGAGCAGCCCGCGGCATTCCAGCAACTCGTCGTCGATGGTTTCAATCTTTTGATCGCCGCTGCCGCTGAGGGTGAGGCGCAGAAGGCCTTTCTTTTCTTTGCCCAGTGTGATGCGGCCTTGCGGATCGAAGGCCATCGACACCCACGAGTCCTCGCCCGGTTGCGCGGAGCGGATGAGTTCTGCTTTGAAGCCGGGCAGGAGTGTCAGCGTGGCTGGATCGGTGGCGTGATTTTGCGCGCCGGGTTTGGCGAGCTGCCAGGAGTTGTAGGCGTCGAAGGTTTTCTTCAGATCGAAGGGATTTGTGCTCGGATCGTCGTCGGTGGAGCCGATGGCCTGCGCGTTTTTCCATGATCCATCGGTAACGATCCAATGCACGGCAGCGAGGTCGCCATTGAGTTCGAGCAGCGCAGCAACGCGGGCCTTGCCTGACACGCGGATGCCGAGTTGATGAGCTTTCCCGTCGCCAAGCAGTGCCGTCAGGTCCGTGCCGCTCGCGACTTCTACAGCGAGTTCTTTTTGTGCGATGATCTTTCCGTCCACAAGAATCTCATGCGGTGCGTTGCTGGCACTGAGGAGTACGGCTTTGAGCAGCTTGCCCTCATGCCGCACCTTTTTGAAGAGAGGGGCATCCGCCGCCGCATGCAGCCACATCGGCACGGGTGGGCGGTTGGCCATCTGTGCGAGGGCGGAGGATGCAAGCAGTAGAAAGAGAATGCAGCGCGACATGCAGTCAAAACGCATCCTGCGGAGGCAGCTTGTCTCAGCACTTAGCGGATTTTCCAGAGAGGGAATCTCGAGAACAAGGGGTGATTCAAGAGTGCCCCTAGTGAAATGAAGGCGGTGGGCACTGCTGCACGCGACGCAGGTCAGCGCGGAGAAGATAGGATGAGTTGCCCCGAGGGATGGAGACCTCGCAACTTTCTTAAGTGTGCTGGCTTGACATTGTTTTCAAAATGAGCCAGCTAGGTGCCCTGTGAAAAGCAAAATCTATATTCTCGACGACCACCCTATCGTTATCGAAGGGCTTAAGAAACTGATCGAACAGCAGGAAGACATGCAAGTCGTCGGCAGTGCCGAAGACGCCACCGCAGCACTGCAACAGATCGTCAAACTCAAGCCTGATGTCGTCGTGCTCGACATCACGCTGAAGGATCGCAGCGGCGTGGACCTCATTAAAAAACTGCGCGCGGGTCATCCGAGCACGCAGATTCTGGTGTACTCCATGCACGATGAGAATGTCTATGCAGAGCGTTGCCTGCGTGCAGGAGCCATGGGCTATGTGATGAAGGGGGAGGCCAGCGCGCGGGTGCTGCAAGGTCTGCGACAAGTGACGCAGGGTTCCTTTTTCTTCAGTGCGGCGTTGCTGGGCAGCATTGTTTCTGGCGGTGGGCCGCGCAGTGGCTCCCGTGGCGAGCCTTCGCGCATGCTCAGCGATCGTCAGCTCGAAATCTTCGAAATGGTCGGGCGCGGTTTTGACTCCCACAGCATCGCAGAGAAGCTGGCCCTGAGTGCCAAGACGGTCGATGCGCATAAGGCGAACATCCGTCAGAAGCTCGGCCTGGCCTCCGCGCGTGAGCTGCTCATGGAAGCGGTGCGTTGGGTGGAGAAATAAGCCGCCGTCGCGATCGTCGGACTTTCACACACGGGCGATGTCGAGAGGCATCGCCCGTTTTTTGTGCTCAATCCTTCGCCACCGCATCGCGGTCAGACTTTGCTGCCGTGGCGAGCCGTTCTTTCATGGCTGCGAGCGGGCCGGGTTTCTGTGCGGCCAGATCGGTGGTTTCATTGGGATCGGCGAAGATTTCATAGAGTTCATACTTTGCTCTGTCGCCGGAACCATGCACCACCAGCTTCCATGGATCGTGGCGTAGTGAGCACGATTTGAATCCCGGTGCGACAGTGTAAATCGTGCGCACGTGCGGCACGGTTCCTTCTGCCAGTTGCGGCCAAAGATTCACGCCATCCCATTTGAGATCGCTCTGCGATTTGTAGCCAGCCAGCGCGCAGAACGTCGGCATCCAGTCCGTGATCTGCACCGGTGGCTCATGCTTGCCTGGCTTGAGTGTGCCGGGCCAGCTTACGATGCACGGCGCGCGCGTGCCGCCTTCATACACACTGCCTTTTTCACCGCGCAGGGGTTTGTTGTTCCCGGGCAATCGACCTGAAGGATAATCATCCGGCGGATAAGGCTGGGTGCTGTTTTCCACCGTGCTGCCGCCGTTATCACTGGTGAAGACGAGCAGCGTGTTGTCGCGTTGACCGGATTTTTCGAGTGTGGCGATGATTTTCCCAACCGCGTCATCCAAGTGCATGACGCACGCCGCATAATGCCGTGCCACGTCACCGGTGATGCTGGCGGGCACCTTCGCCAGCCATGCTTGCGGCTCTTTCACCGGCAAATGCACGGCGGTGAAGGGAACGTAGAGAAAAAATGGAGTGCCCTTGCGCGCGGCGAGCCACGCACATGCTTCCTTCGTGATCAAATCCGTCACATGACCGGTTTCGCTCAGCCGTTTTTCGTTCCGATGCCATGTCTCGCTGAACGGTCCCTTTTTATAGCGATGATCATAGGGCCCCACGCCTCCAGCGAGTGAACCATAACTGTGATCAAAGCCGAAGTGATTCGGTCCCCACTCCGGGTTGGAGCCGAGGTGCCATTTCCCCGTGATGCACGTCTCATAGCCGAGGCTCTTCAATGCTCGCGGCAGCGTCACCGTATCCCACGGCAGAGCGCGGTGATTTTGCGGTGTGGTGACACCAAAGCGGCTCCAGCAGCGGCCGGTCAGCAATCCGGCCCGCGTCGGGCTGCACACGGGAGCGACGTAATGATGGGTCAGCTCCACGCCTTCGTCGGCCAGCTTGTCGAGATGTGGCGTCGGTGCATTGCCACCGTGAAAAGCCACATCTGCCCAGCCGAGATCATCGGCAATGATGAACACGAAATTCGGTTTTGACTCTGCTGCTGAGAGCCAAGTGATGGACAGTAGCAGACAGGAGATCCATTTCATGAGCACGCAAACGAGGCTCGGCTCGGCAATCTCGCACGAACGGTTGCGCGCGGGCCGGCTTGCGGCATAGAAACGCATGGGAGGAGCGTCGAAAACGACTCAATCACGCAAACGCATCGGACAATGGATCGTGTATGCCTTGTTCCGCTGTGTGGAAGCTGTTTTGCGCGTGCTGCCGCTCGTGCTTATCTGGTGGATCGGGCGCGGACTGGGCACCCTTGCTTATTTCGCCTCGGGGAAGTATCGCAGGCTGGCGCTGCACAATCTGCGTATCGCTTTTGGACGTGAGAAGAGCGAAGCCGAACGCCGCCGCATCGCACGCGCGCATTTCAAGAGTTTGTTCGCCAACATTCTTTGCGGCCTCAAGCTGCCATTGATGAATGAAGCGGACGTGGCAAAGCGGGTCACGGTCGAAAACATGCACCACAGCCGGGAGGCGTTTGCAGCGGGGCGTCCTCTGACGGTGCCCATCATGCATGGGAGCTGCTGGGAGATCATGACGCAGGTGCCCTCCCTGTTTATCTTTGGCCACAAACCGGCGAGCATCTACCAGCCTCTACGCAATCCGTATTTGAACGCGCTGGTTTTGCGGCGTCGTGAAAAACTGGGGTACAAGCTCTTTGATCGGCAGGAAGGCTTTAATGCGCCGATCGGCCATGTGCGCGACATGGGCATCCTCGGCATCCTGGTGGATCAGCACGCTGGCGATCATGGCCAGTGGAGCCCGTTTTTCGATCGACTGGCCTCCACCACCAACATCGTCGCGCTGTGTGGACTGCGCACCCATTCCGTGATTCCGCCCATGGCGGTCTATGACGATGGCCCGGCGCGGTGGCGTTATGTCTGCGACGGCCCACTCGTCACCAGCGAGCCCAAGCCATCCATCAATGGGGTAACGGCAGACATCAATCTCGTCCTTGAGCGGTTGATCCGTGTTCAGCCAGAAAGCTGGTTTTGGGTGCATAACCGCTGGAAGCTGCCGAAGCCCTATTTCCTGCTGCCTCATTATAAACGGGGAATCGTCTTTCCTGCTGGCTACGACATGAGCCGGCTGCAACCCTTTGAGTTGCTCATCCGCAGCCCGAACTGGCTTGGGGATGCCTGCATGGCTTTCCCCATGGTGCGTGCGATCAAACGTGGGCGCCCGGATATGAAGATCACCGTGCTCGGCCCTGATAAACTGGAGGAGCTGTGGCTGTCGATGCCGGAAGTCTCTCGCTACATTGGCAAACCGGCTGGAGAAGGCCTGTTCGCTGTCGCCAAGCGCATCAAGGCGACGGGGATACATTTCGATGCCGCCGTGCTTTGTACCAATTCGACACGCAGCACGCTGGAAATATGGCTGGCCGATATCCCACGACGCGTTGGCTTCAAGGGATCGTTCCGCGCCAAGTTGCTCAATCAGATCATCAAAGAACCGAAAAACCTTCCAGCCAAAGAGCACCATGCGCATCGCTATCTGCGCATTGCCAAGGGAATTGGTGCTGACACCGAGCAGCCCGGCTTATGGGATGCCGGCGCAGCGCCTGCATCGACCGATGGCGTGGTCCGCGTCGGTGTCTGCGCTGGTGCCGAGTACGGCCCGGCGAAGCGCTGGCCGCTGGAGCGCTTCGCCGCCGTGATGAATCAAATCTCCGCGCAGCATCCGCAATTCCGCTGGCAGTTGTTTGGTGCTCCCGGTGAAAAAGAGATGGGAGAGAAGCTCTCCTCCATGGTGAACGCACCTCATGAGAATCTCGTCGGTCGAACGCGGCTCTCAGAGCTCTCCGAAAAACTGCGTCAATGCCGACTGCTGCTCACCAACGACACCGGTACCATGCACCTCGCTGCAGCTCTCGGGGTGCCGACGGTCAGCATCTTTGGCTCCACCTGTCCTGTCGCCACCGGGCCACTTGGGGAGAAACACACCGTCATTCGCCATCAAGTGCCGTGTGCGCCGTGCTTTGAGCGCGAGTGCCCGCTGGGCCACTACGACTGCATGACGGGCATCTCGCCGGAAGAAGTGGCCGCAGCCGTTTTGAAAACTGCGGGAGTCGCGTGACCGGCGGCAGGCTCCTCATGCTTCGTGCGTGTGAATTCGCAGAGTGCAGCGTTACAGTGCAGCCATGCTCCGCCTTTTTATTTCCTGTCTCATCTTGGTGTTCGCTTCGACGGCAGCCACCGGTAAGCCGAACATCATCTATATCCTCAGTGACGATCTCGCACAGGGCGACCTCGGCTGTTACGGCCAACGCCTGATCCAGACGCCCAATCTCGACCGCATGGCACGCGAGGGCACGCGCTACTTGCAGGCTTTCTGCGGCACGAGCGTCTGTGCGCCCTCGCGAGCTTCGCTGATGACGGGGTTGCACAGCGGCCACTGCCCGATTCGTGCAAACCGGGAAATCCAGCCGGAAGGGCAGCGCCCTCTCCCTGCGGGCATCACCACCGTGGCCAGCGTCCTGCACAGCGCAGGCTATGCCACCGCCTGCTGTGGAAAGTGGGGCATGGGCATGTTCGACACGAGTGGCAGCCCGCTCAAACTCGGCTTTGATCACTTCTTTGGCTACAACTGCCAACGCCACGCGCACAGTTACTTCCCGACCTATCTCTACAATGATGATCAACGCTTTGACCTCCCTGGCAACACAGGGCACGGCAGAGGGAAAACCTATGCGCAAAACCTGATCGCAGACGAGGCACTGAAATTTGTACGCGCTCATCGAGACGGCCCCTTCTTTCTCTTCTTCGCCGTCACTTTGCCACACGGCGACTACGAGATCGACGATCTCGGCATCTATCGAGACAAACCATGGACGCCGGTGCAGAAAAATTACGCCGCCATGGTCTCGCGGCTCGATCACGATGTGGGGCGTCTGTTGGACCTTTTGCGCGAGCTCAAAATCGCAAACAACACGCTCGTCATGTTTTCAGGCGACAACGGCTCGTCCTTCAATCCCACTTCAGAATTGGGCAGGCTTTTTGAGCAGGCATCCAACGGCCTGCGCGGCTTCAAACGCGGCCTCTATGAAGGCGCATTGCGTCAGGCCGCGCTCGCTTGGTGGCCCGGCCAAGTGCCCGCAGGGCGGGTGACGGACGAGCCTTGGGCGTTCTGGGATTTTCTGCCAACGGCTGCCGAACTCGCGGGCACTCAGCTCCCCGCCACATGCAAGACCGACGGCCTCTCCCTCGTGTCCTTTCTCAAAGGTGGGCCAGCTCCGCAGCGCGATCATTTTTACTGGGAGCTGCATGAGGGCACCTCGCTCCAGGCGGTGCGGTTTGGGGATTGGAAAGCCGTGCGCAACGGGCCGGAGGCGGCCATCGAGATTTACGACCTCAAAGCTGACGCAGGAGAGGCACACGACCTAGCCGCGGCGAAGCCCGATCTCGTTGCCAAGGCTGCGGCCTTGATGAACACCTCCCGTATCGACGACCCGGACTGGCCGCTGGTGCAGAAAAAGCCCCGCAAGAGCCGGCCAAAGAAAAGGCCGTAAAGAGGAGGAGATTATTCCAGAAATTTTGAAATTATCTGATTTTGCGGGCTAACCGAACTTGATATTTTATGAAAATTTTAATAGATTTGGCTTCGCATGAACTGCTCCCCCTCTCTCGCTGCTCCTCAAGGCGCATCTTTGCCTCCTACTCTGGGTGAATCGGTCACCCAACAGTTGGCTAGGATGACGGCGGAACTCCAGCAAACGCGGGACTGGTTCAATGCCCAAATCGACGCACAACTCAGCAGCCTCCAGCAACTCCGAGAACGCGCCCCCTTGGACTGGCCCGCTGTGGGAACGCCCGCCGCCACGCTGTATGCCGAGCCGCATCCCATCACGGCAGCGGAAACAGGCAACGACATTGCGCCTGATGAAATGCCATCGTCGTCGGAACAAAAAGAAATCGATGCAGCGACTGCTGGCCTGGCTCACCGGGCCATCGTTATGCCACCGACGCGCGTCTCTGCTCTGGATCCGCAAATGGAACAGGACACGCTGCGTGAGCTGAACGATGCGCTTGCACGCGCCTTCGCGGAGATTGCGGCACGCGGCGGCATGCTGATTTGAAGATGCATCTCTCAAGAAGGGAGATTCGCAGGCAAGCTCTCGACTCATGGCGACGTTAAAAAACGCTGCCATGAACATCGACTCCGAATCCAAACTCTGCCGCCGCGATTTCCTCTCAACCACCACCCGCACTGTTGCCGGTCTCTCCGTGCTCTCGGGCATCAGCCTTCCGCATGTGCATGCTGCGGGGAGTGATGAAATCAAAGCGGCACTCATCGGCTGCGGCGGGCGTGGCACCGGTGCCGCCAGCAACGCGATGAGCGTGCAGTCCCGTGTGGCACGCCTCGTGGCCATGGCCGATGTCTCCAAAGACCGCCTCGATGCCAGCTTCGACAACCTCACCAAAAAACATCCGGACCGCATGTCCGTGTCCGAAGATGCGAAGTTCATCGGGTTCGATGCCTACAAGCATGCCATCGACAGCCTGCGCAAAGGCGATGTGGCCATCTTCACCACGCCGGTGGCCTTTCGCTGGGTGCATTACAAGTACGCCATCGAAAAAGGCGTGAATGTCTTCATGGAAAAGCCGATCTGCACCGACGGCCCGACCGCGCGCCGCCTGCTCGCTTTGAACGAAGAGGCCAAGAAGAAAAATCTCAAGGTCGGTGTCGGCCTCATGTGCCGCCACTGCCGCGTGCGTGGCGAGCTTTTCAATCGCATTCAGGATGGCGAGATCGGCGACCTCATGCTCATGCGCGCCTATCGCATGCAGGGCATCATCGGCAGTGTGTTCACGCCGCGGCGTGATCCGAAAGCCCATCCGAACGAGTTGCTCTGGCAGATCAAAAACTTCCACAGCTTCCTCTGGGCATCCGGCGGTGGTTTCAGCGACTTCAACATCCACAACATCGACGAAGCCTGCTGGATGAAAAACGATTGGCCGGTCGAAGTTCAGGCCAGCGGTGGCCGCAGCGATCGCGGTGACAACGTGGACCAAAACTTCGACCATTATTCCTGCGAGTACACCTTCAAGGACGGCGCAAAACTTTATCTCGAAGGCCGCACGGCGCTGAGGGCGCACACGCAGTTTGCCACGCATGTGCATGGCACAAAAGGCTGCGCCATCGTCTCCACCGCCGGCCACTTCCCCTCCAGAGCCATGACCTTCAAAGGCCAGCAAATGCAGCGCGCCAACATCATCTGGCGTGGCAAGCAGCCGGAGCCAAATCCATACGACCTCGAGTGGCAGGACCTCATCGAGGCCATCACCAAGGACAAGCCCTACAACGAAGTCGAGCGTGGCATCAAATCGAGTGTCACCACCGCCATGGGACGCGCCGCTGCGCACACCGGCCAAGTCATTCGCTACAACGACTACATCAACAGCCCCTTCGAGTTTTCTCCAGGTGTGGACAAGCTCACCCTCGATAGCCCGCCGCCCCTCGTCGCCGACAAAGACGGTAACTATCCCGTGCCGCAAGTCGGTGCCTTCAAAGATCGCGAATACGCCATGGAGCCGCAGGCAAATCCCTTCCCGCTCATCCAGTTCCCACCGGAAGCCGCACCCGAGCCGCTCAATCCACCAGAACGCCGCCCGAAAGCAGGTGCTGCCAAGAAAAAAGGCCAAGCTTGATCTTGGTCTTTTGCTCATGCGGTAAATCGCGCAGCGTTTCGGCTTGACCATCACGCGCCGAAACGCTGCTTTAGCTTTTGTTACGCTCTCCATCATGAAAACTGCTGCGCGCTTCACCTCTCTGGCCGTCTCCGGCCTCATTCTCCTCTCCGCTGCCAGACTCCACGCGCAGAGCGCTGAAGAATATCATGTGTGGACCAACACCGCAGGCAAGCAGGTGGAGGCGGCGTTTGTCTCCGTCGATGCCGTCGCCAAGACCGTGAAGATCAGGACCAAGGACGGGCGCGAATTTGATGTGCCCATCTCCAGCCTCATCCCGGCGGACTTCGAGTACGCCAAAGCGCGCTACGCGGCGATGAAGGCCGCGCCGCCCACTGCTCCTGCGACTCCCGCCGCCGCACCGGCGACACCGGCCGCCGCACCGGCCGCCAAAGGTGGCGCGAAAGTGGCTGCCCGCCCCGCGCCACCTCGCCCGCAGATCACGATCCTTCCTATCGCAAAATTCAAAGCACCTGCGGCCAATGATTATCTCAGCGGCATCGCCAAAACGCGCCCGCGCCTCCTGCAAAACGCAGCCGGTTGGGCAGCGATCAAAGGTCAGATCGCCACCGATCCTGTGCTGGCCAAACTGATGGCAAACCTGAAAGCGTCTGGCGAGGATTTGCTCAAAGATCCTGAGCTCAACCGCATCAATGGTGAAATTCGTGGTGCTGTCAGCGAAGGTTCGCGCGCGATTTATCGCATGGGACTCCTAGGCGCATTGCATTATGGCGACGGTGACTTGAAGTGGAAAGAGCGCGCCGTGCGCGAAGCCCTCTTGCTCTGCGACAAGTCGAACTTCCGCGACTGGCATCCGACAGAGAGCGATGCCGTGGCCGACATGGTCATCGCGGTCTGCCTGGCCTACGATTGGTTTCGCGACGGGTTCAACGCTCAGCAAGCCACCGAGATCCGCACCTTCCTCACTCAGAAAGGCGTCGATGCCCTCGTCGCTCACCTCAATGACGAGCCGATCCCGGAGAGTGCCATGGGCGTCTCTGGTGGACAGACCACAGAACCCAAGAAAGCACCCGCCAAAGGCAAACCCAAAGGACCGCCTGCAAAAGCGGAGGAAGTGCCACCGGGGCGCGAGAAAATGGCCGCTGCATCCGCGTTACTGCTCACCGCGATTTGCTTCGTCGATGAAGACGCGGCGTTAGCCAAAAAAGCTGCCGGGGCCGCTGCCAAAATCTTCGGCGAAGGCATCCAGCGCTTTGCCCCCGCAGGCGTGTGGCCAGAGGGCCTCTCGGATGGTGATGCCGTGATGGATTACGCAGCCATGGTGATCCAGTCACTCCGCAGTGCCACGGGCAAAGATATGGGCCTCTCGATGCTCGAAGGCATTCCACAATTTGCCATCGCGCGCATGCATCTTCATGGTCCCACAGGCCTGCCTTTCAATTTCGGTGACAGCGCCACCAATGCTCCCAGCCGCCCGTGGGTGATGACGTGGCTCTGTGGCTTGCATGGCAATCCAGGCATCCCCGCCGTCACCGCTGGCGCGAAGATGGCCGTCTCCACCGCCTTCTTCAGCAACGTCGGCAACTACATCTATTACAATCCTCACGCCGCAGGAAGCGGTACGCCGGACAGCCTCGAGTACGGTGCTCCTGGCGGCCTCGCAGCGTCCGTGCGTTCCGGCTGGGACAAGGCAGATCTCTTCGTCGCCGTCAAAGGGGGGGACAATCGCGACTACAAAGCACAGCTCGACATCGGCAGTTTCGTTCTTGAGGCGGGTGGGCAACGCTGGGGGCTGGAACTCGGTGCCGAAGGCTACCGCGTCTCAGGTTATGAAGTGAAACCGGGTGCCGATCGCAGCAAGCGCTTTGGTTATTACCTCGCCGGCACTGCGGGGCAAAACACCCTCATGTTTGATGGAAATCAAGACATGGAAGCACGCGCCAGTGTGCTCATCGGCGCATCGACTCCTGAGCGCGGTGTCGCGGTGGTCGATATGTCCAAAGCTTACTCGAAGGATGCCAAAGACGCGCATCGCGGCATCATGATTGTGCGCGGGGCGACTCCCTATCTCGTCATTCAGGACGATCTCCAAGTCAAAACCTCCAAGACGTTGACGTGGAGCATGCAGACCAAAGCGGAGATCACCACCGATGGCGCGACGGCCAGACTCACGCAAGGCGGCAAGACTCTGCTCGCCACCATCGTGTCACCCAAGGGAGCACTGTTTTCCATGGGGGCACCTCCAGAAGCGGCCAGCGAGATTGCGCGCGACTTGGTCAAAGAAAAGGTCAACGTCCTCAAAGCCGTCATCACCGATGCCAAAGGCCCGCAGAGCCTGTGCATCACTTTCACCACTGCGGAGACTGCGCCGGCGCACACGCTTCAGCCCATCGCAGAATGGGTGAAAGCAAAATGACCCCCACCTCTGCTCACGCGCGCGGGTGTGCCTTCTCGTAAACCTCGCGCATGCGTTGCGTCGAGACATGCGTGTAGATTTGAGTGGTCGAGAGACTCGCGTGGCCTAGCAATTCCTGCACGCTGCGCAGGTCTGCGCCGTTGTTCAGCAGATGCGTGGCAAAACTATGCCTCAGCTTGTGCGGCGTCAGATGCACCGGCAGACCGGAGGCACGCCAATATTTACTCACCACATCATCCACCGCTTGCGTGGTGATGCGCCGCCGCAGCTTGCTCAGAAACAGCGCCCCGTCATGCACGCCCGCCATCGCGCGATAGCGCTGCACCGCTTCGATCGCCTTGCTGCCCACAGGGCACAGGCGCTCTTTGCTGCCCTTGCCAAACACGCGCACGGTTTCGGTGTAGGCGTCGATGTCTTCCACGTTCAGTGCCACCAACTCGCTCAAACGCATGCCGGTGCTGTAAAACAGTTCGAGGATCGCTGCGTCGCGCTGCGGTGCCCACACGGCGTCACGTTTTGATTTCTCCATCGTCAGCGGCAGCTCAAGCATCTGCTCGATCTGCGCCACCGTCAGTACCACGGGCAGTTTTTTCTCGCGCTTCGGCAGTTGTACTTCGAGTAGCGGATTCACCTTTAAATCACGGCGGCGTGTCAGCCATTTGAAAAAGCTGCGCAGCGCTGCGAACTGGAGTCGGATCGTCGCGCGTCCGCGCTCACGTTTCATCAACTCAAAAAGGAATGCGCGGAAGTCATCCGCCGTGAGTTCATGCCAGCCTTTGAACGGCTCCTGCCATTCGCGGAACTGTCGCAATGCCAGCTCGTAGTTCGCCACCGTGCGCGGCGATGCACGCCGCTCCGAACTCAGGAACTCCAGAAACGCGCCGACCAGCTTGTCGCTCATAGCGTTCATCCTCCACTGCGTTTCGCACGGCACTCACCACAGATTTCGTCCCCCGAGTCCAACACGCGGAACTCAAGCTGTGGATTGTCCGCTTCGGTGCGTTTGCACTCCACGCATTGATGAAAAAAAGATCCCTGCGGCAATTGCGCCGACTCAAAACGTCCGCGCCTCGCCGCGACCTGCGCCATGCGCGCACGTTCACTCACAAAACCGGGACCGAATACCACGAGGTAGTTCAAGTGCCCCACCAGCACGGGGATCAGCAGAGTCGGCTCGCGCATGACTAGAAAGACCGTCATCCCCGCACTGATGAGCGCCACCCATTTCATCTTCACTGGCAGGATGAAGTAGATGTAAATCTCCTCTTCAGGATACAGCGTTGCGAAAGCGAACAGCAGGGTTTGAAACAGAAACAAGCCCGGCACGTCCATGCGCAGCACCAGTGCCGCCCCATTCACGACGGCCATCCAACCATAGATGTACAAGTTCACCCGGAATGCGCCCCATGCCTCATCCAGCCCGCGTCCGATCCACATCATGAACAGCGCACCGATCAGCGCCCACACCAAAGAGACTCGCCCCGGGATGAAGACATGCGTGACCAAGCGCCACACCTCGCCATGCCAAATACGATCGGGATTGAGATCGAGAAAACTCAAGTAAGCCGCGGCTCCCTCCTGCGACATCAGCAGCACCATCAGCAACACCATGAGTTGGAACAGCGCGATGATCTGCACCAAGCCAGGAATGGCGAAACGGCCAAAGCGGGATTCTAAACGGGAAAGGAGAGGCATGTCGGCCTTCTTGGTAGCCTGTTTTCAGCCTCGGGCAAAGAGAACCACGACCGCAACTCCTGCGGCGGAGAGCCAGTCGCGCAGGCCAAAGCGATCCGCCTCACCCGCCGAGCGCAGCAGCTTGAACAACGCCCCCGTCGGGCAGCCGTAACGACAGTAAGCCATTGGCGTGATCAGTGACCACAGCAATCCCAGCAGCGCGATCGTGATGCTGGCCCATCCTGCGACACGGAACACGTACGCATCGAACGGCTCCAGCGCGTTCAAGTTCACCGGCAGTGCCAGTGCCACACAGCCCAACACGAATGCGAGCAAGATGAACGGCACGCTCGACAAAACGGCCTCCAGCCGCTTCGGCGGCGACCATTGAAAGGGAACTCTGCGCATCACGAGCTGCTGCAAAGCACCATGTGGGCAAATGTGATGGCAGTAGAGCTGCCGACCCGTGAATACCGGTGCCAGCAACGCGGTGACGGCCAGCAGCACCAGTCCCGGCGCACTCCGCCACGGCGGGCCGTGCAGACTCCACCCTGCGAAGAGTCCCTGCGAGAGCATCTCTCCCGCAATGAAACCCGCGTAAACGACCAACAGCCCATGATGCAGATGCCGACACCAGGCACGACCACGCAGCGGCGTGAACGCCATCAGCAAGGCAGCGAGGATGAGCACGACATGCCCAGTGTCCTGCCAGCGCCAGCGCAGCCGTGTCCACAGACCGCGCTTCACTTCATTTTCTTTGAGGAGCGACTGCGCGCGCACACGCACACCCTCTGCCACTCCGTAGCTCGTTTGCGTGGCACCCGACACACCTTCGATGCCGGTGGCATTGAAGTCGATGCTCGCGATCTGCGCCAAGGCCATGCCGTCAAACGTCTTCAAAAAAGCCGGATCGCCTGTGACGTAGCCGACATAGACCTCCGTATCATAACTGCGCCGCAGTGCCAGTGCCCGCAGCTTGGAGCCCGTTGCATCCAGCAGCATGAAGGTATCGCTCGGCCCTTGGTAGCCGATCACGCCGTCGGAATCCGGCGCGGTGCGTGTGGCTTGTGCGATCACGTGGCCCTTGGCATCAAGGATTTCAAACAAGCCGGGATGGGCCGTCGATTCACGCAGTGTCGCAGCTTGCGGCTCGAGTTTTTGCACCTCCGCGAGCGTGATGGCCGCAGGAAAACGCAGCGAAGCCGCCGCGTTTTTGCCGAGACGATGCAGAACCCCTTCGGCCACCGCGCTGCTGGTCAGAGTGGCGCCGGAGACCGCGTCCACGCGCAGATTCATCAACGCGGCAGGTGATTTGTCGGTGAACTGCTTGAAGAAACGGCGTTGGCGCACCATCTCCGCCACATGATCCGAAGTGTCTCCGCTGCGCAGGATGCGCAGGCCCGCGACGCGCCCGAGGGGATCGAGGGCAATGAGCGTATTCGTCGGCCCGGAGTAGCCGATGATGTCATCCGCCTCGGGTGCTGTCTGCAACACGCGCCCCAGTGTGGCCCCTGTGGCATCGAGCACCAAGTAGCCATCGTCCTGTGCGGACAAAGCAGCGGCGTCAGGGAAAAAGTCGCGCACTTGCGTGACATCCAGTGGCGGCATCTCCGTCGGCTGCACATGCCGCACTGCCCAAACTGCCGCAGCAAGCAGCGCCACACGCCAGAGGCGCAGAGCGAAAATTTGCCAGCGGAAACGAGCACGCATGGGCGCACCGTTAGCAGCCTCACGCAGAAAAGAGAAGCGCGCGTTGCGGCCCGTCCAGCCGAGCAGCCCATTTTTTTTGCTCGGAGAAGCGTTGAACTGCTAGGTGAACAGGGTAAAGACCTCTCATGTCCGTCTCCGAAGACCGCAAAGAACAGATCACGAAGTCTCTCAAGCGTTGCAACGAGGCCACCATTGCTGCAGCCCTGCGCTTTGAGGAAACACGCAGCCTTGATGAATTGCCCGCCATCATTCTCGGCGTGCTAGAGCGCGATGCCGCCAATCCGAACCCGGCAGGCATCGCTGCGGCCACGGACGAGTCCCGCCTCATTGAGGACATCGGCATGGATTCCTTCGGCATGATCGAAGTCGTGATGACGGCGGAAGAGGTGCTCGGCATCACCGTCGCTACCGAAGAGATGGGCGGCATCCGCACGCTCGGTGAACTCAAAGCGTTTCTGCGAGCCAAGTTAGCATGAACCGCGTCGTCGTCACCGGCCTCGGCTTCATCTCCAGCATCGGCAACGGCAAGACCGCCGTGCTCGAAAGTCTGCGTGAAGGGCGCTGCGGCATTGAGGTGATGCCGGAACTCGTCGCGGCCAACGATCGCGTGAAATTAGCGGGCACGGTGAAAGGCTTCACCTTTCCGAGTGCTGATCCACTGGACTGGACTTTTCCCGAGTCGGCGGAGCTTCAGTTCAGTCGCTCACAAGCACGCACGCTCGTGCCCAATGCCGTCTTTGCTGCCGCAGCGATGAAGGAGGCCGTGCGCGATGCGGGCCTCGACGCAGCCCTCGTCTCTTCACCGCAAACCGGTCTGTATTGTGCTTCCGCTGGTTCATCGTGGATGACGCATGTGGCACTCGATTCTGTTTTGAATCGCGGACCAGCGCGCACCTCGGCACCGACCGTCGTCACCGGCATGCCGAACTCACTCCATCTCAATCTCACGGCGCAGTTTGCCATCAAAGGGGCCTCGGTTGGTTTTAGCAGTGCCTGCGCCTCCTCCGCGCACGCGCTGGGTAGCGCGTGCGATTTGATCCGCATGGGGCGGCAAAAAATCATGTTTGTGGTCGGCGCGGAAGATTGCCACCCGTGCAACATCCTGCCCTTCGCCTCGTTGCGAGCACTCAGTGCGCAGAGCGACCCTGCACTGGCACCGCGCCCCTTTGACTCCGGTCGCGACGGTTTCATCATCACCGGCGGCGGTGCCGTGCTCGTGTTGGAGGATGCCGAACATGCTGCGGCGCGCGGTGCGGCGGTTTATGCCGAAGTCAAAGGCTGGGGTCAGGCGTCGGATGGCTACGATGTCGTCGCTCCTGATCCCGCTGGCAGCGGACTCTCCCGTGCGATGGGCAACGCGCTCGAAGATGCCGGACTCGAAGCCGAAGCGGTCGATTACATCAATGCGCATGCTACGGCGACGAGCGCAGGCGACATCGCCGAACTCAATGCGCTCAAGCGCGTCTTCACGGGAGACAAGCGTCCGAAAGTCAGCAGCACCAAAGCGCTCACCGGCCACGGGCTGAGCCTCGCGGGCGCATTGGAGGCTGGCATCTGCTGCTTGGCTCTGCGCGCGGGATTCATGCCCGTCTCGGCAAAGATTCGCGAACTCGATCCTGCTTGCGCAGGTGTGGACATTCTCACGCAGCGTTGTGACACCGCGCCACGCGTGGCCATGAGCAACAGCAGCGGCTTTGGCGGCGCGAATGTGACGCTGATTTTCTCCGCGCTCTAACAGCGATCACAACTGCGGCTTCACTGCGGTCGGCGGAGGAGCTTCCGGCTCGAAGTCGAGCACATCTTGGTGCGTGCGCAGGGCCTTGCGTGCTTTGTCGAAGAAGGAAGTCAAATCTTCACGATTCATCTGCTGCTTGTCATCGATGTAGGCGTGGAGTTTTTGCAACTGAGCGTCGGCGTCAAGATTCACGCCCGCCATGACTCTCTGCGCACTGGCATAAACGGAGGTGAATTTCCCCTGTGCCATTTCAAAAGCGTTCTTCGCGCCTTCCTGCCGGAGGTATTCCTTCTCTTGTTCACGAAAATCTTTGCTGAAGAGGCGTTTGAAGAAACCGCCCTTGGGTTTTTCGATCTGCCGTCCGGCCTGCGCTTCGAAGTAATCCGCCAGTTCACGGAACTCCTGCATGGGCTTTTGATACTGCTTTTTGAGATAGCCGAGGCCCGTGGTGATGATGGTGAGCTTCTCGACTTCCGCCTTCGAGAGTGCCTGCCCCGCTTTCACTTTGTCTTCCAGCAGGTCGATGTATTGCAGGGTGGTCTTGTTGCCTTCAAAGATGTTCTCAAACTCTTTCGCAGCAGTAGCGAGGCGCTTGCGTTCGCCACTGCGCAGCGCGTCGATCTTTTTCTCGTGTTCGTCGTTGAGCGCGGTGATCATCTTCTGGTGCTGCGCGGCCTGCGCGTCGAGTGCGCGCTGGGATTCGGTCTCCTTCGCCTGCAACTCCTCGGCGTGTTCGGCTTTGAGATGCTCCATTTCAGATTGCAGTGCGGTGAGATCAGAGCGCGACTGAAAAAGAAACCAGCCCAGCACGCCAGAGGCAAGGAAGCTGAGCACAAGCAAAGCAGTGAGATTTTTGATGGCAGTCATGATGGGCAGACCATTCGTGCAAAGTGCATGCGGTGCAATCGCATTCCTTGCGCCGGGTTTGCGGATGCGCACGAGATCATCCTTCGTGCTTTTCATCTCGCAGGAACCCTGTTAGGGCTGGGGATTGTCGCGCGTCTTGTTTTATAATGACATCCTCTCCCCGCCCCACCGCCGTCCGCCGTCAAATCCTCGCCACGGCGACCGTGGTGGCCTTCCTGATGTATCTGGATCGCATCTGCATCGCGAACATCATCGGCTCAGACTCATTCCAGCAGAGCCTGCGCCTCGAAGGCTGGCAGATGGACTGGGTGAAGGGTGCTTTCTTTTGGGCTTACGCTTTGGCGCAGGTGCCAGCGGGCTGGCTGAGCGATCGCTTTGGCGCGCGGATGCTCATCTGCATTTACATCGCCACATGGTCGGTCTTCACAGCGTTGACGAGCTTCTCCGTGGGGTTTGTGACCCTGATGTTGGCGCGACTGGGGTGCGGACTCGCTGAGGCAGGCTACTATCCAGCCAGCAGCGGACTGATGACGCGCTGGGCACACATCGAAGCCCGAGGGTTCTCCAGCAGCATCATCTCCTGGGGCGGGCGCTTGGGTGGCGCGTTGGCACCAGGACTGACTGCTTTTGTGATCTTGAAGGCGGGAGATTGGCGCTGGGCGGGCTGGATCTATGGCTTGGCAGGCGTTCTCGTCGCCGTGTGTTACTGGCGTGTGTTCCGGGATCACCCGCGCCTGCATCCGCGCTGCAATGAGGCGGAGATCGCTCTGCTGGCGCAGGGTCGTGGAGAGTTCCTGCCCAGTAAGAATCCGCCCACACGCTTTCCACTCAAAGCCGCCTGCGCCAGTGGCAATCTTTGGCTGGCCAATGGAGCGCAGTTTTTCACCAACATCGGCTGGGCTTTCCTCGTCCTCTCGCTGACGGATTATTTGAAGCATGTGAAAGGGCTGGACGATTCTGCGGCGGGACTCATCACCACCTGCGCGCTCTCCATCGGCATCCTGGCACTACCCGCAGGCGGATGGGTCACGGACTACCTCACCAAGCGCTGCGGGCGCAGGCTTGGGAGCATCCTGCCGATGTCGCTGACGAAATTCATCGCAGCGGTTCTCTATCTGCTGGCACTGCGTATGGAGTCCATGTGGGGAGTCGCGGTCGCTTTCGGGCTCGTGACATTCTTTGTGGACCTTGGCCTGCCGGCGATGTGGACATTCATGCAGGATGTCAGCGGTCGCTATCAGGCGCAGCTCTTTGGCTGGGGGAATATGTGGGGGAATTTCGGCGCGGCGATCATGCCGGTGCTTTTCACGGCAGTCATCGCCACCTACGACACGAACCGCGACTTCCATGAGGGCGTTTGGCTCTGCGCGGCAGCCCTCGTGCTCGCGGGCGTGCTCTCGCTCTTTGTGAACGCAGAAAAACCCGTGGTTAGGGAGGAGGCCTGAGAGGCGTCCCGCACCCAACCACGGGTCAGCAAAAACGAACGATCAACGAGGCACTTACCAGCCGCCTTCGTCACCGCCATCACGGCCACCGCGATCGCGACGCTCAAAGCGCTTGCCACCGCCGCCATAGCCGCCGCGTCCACCGCCTTCGCCACCGTAGCCACCGCGACCACCGCCGCCGTAACCGCCACGCCCGCCACCACCATAACCACCGCGACCACCGCCGCCAAAGCCACCTGGGCGTTCTTCACGCGGACGCGCCTCGTTGATGGCTAGCTTGCGGCCCTGGAACTCCTGGCCGTTGAGGCCGTTGATCGCAGCCTGCATGGCTTCAGGGGAGTCCATCGTCACGAAGGCAAATCCACGCGGACGGCCGCTCTCGCGGTCCATCGGCAGGAAGACTTCGGTGACGCCACCGTATTGGGAGAACAGCTCGCGGACGTCTTGTTCCTGAGCGGCGAAGGGCAGGTTGCCCACATACATCTTGGTATTCATATCAATGGTTTGAGTGCGGCGTCTGTTTTGTGCCGGAACTCGTGAGCATCAAAGACATGAATCACCTGATGAACAACGGAGCCTGACCCTTAACAGGTGACCTAGCGCGCTTTATCGCCGCATTCGTGGCAAAGGCAAACGAATCTTTTTTACGACTTTCGCCGTGCTCCGGCGTCACAGCATCCCAGCGAGATCGGCGGCGAGTTGCTGCGCCTCGCGCACCGGGCGGCTGGCTGCGCGCTCGACGGGCGGGGCGTTCAAATCGGCCTCATTGAAGACGCGCACTGCCATGTGCAGCGAGCCTTCTTGAATCCAGGTGTGCGCTCCGACCGGCGTCTGACAGCCTGCGCCGAGGATTTTCAGAAACTCACGCTCCGCCGTGACACGCGCCTCGGTTTCGGCGTGATTCAGAGCACGAATGGCCTGGATCGTGGCGTCATCTCCCGCACGGCATTCGATGGCGATGGCTCCCTGCCCGGCAGCGGGCAAAAATTTCACCGGATCGAGGGTGAGTGCGCTCAGCGTCGTGCCTTCGATGCGGATCTCGCGGCCATTCATCAATCCGAGGCGCAACAGGCCGGCGGCGGCGAGCAGGACGGCATCGAGCGCGTTTTCGCCGAGCACTTTCTTCACGCGCGTGGGCACATTGCCGCGCACTTCGACGATTTCGAGATCCGGGCGCAGAAACTTCAACTGCGCGGCACGGCGTACGCTGCTGGTGCCGACGCGCGCACCTCGCGGCAGGCTGTCGAGCGTGTGCGGCTCGCGCGTGATGAGCACGTCCTCGATCGCAGCACGCGGCAGCACGGCGGCGATGGTGAATCCGGCGGCAAGATCACTCGGCACGTCCTTCAGGCTGTGAACGGCGGCGTCGATCTGCCCGTTTTCGAGGGCGATTTCGAGTTCTTTAATGAAGATGCCCTTGTCCACATTCGCCACGCCGCTGAACTCGGAGAAACGCAGGTCTTGGCGCTTGTCGCCACTGGTTTGAATGATCTGGCGCTCGATGTGCAGATGCGGATGCGCGGCCTGCAATGCCGCCGTGACCAGGGTGGTCTGCGTGAGGGCCAGCTCGCTGCCGCGGGTGCCGAGGGTGATTCTTTCGATGCTCATGACACGGAGGGGTTGAGGAAGCCGAATCTTTCGAGCTGCTCCTCGATGATACGCTCGCAGGCGGCGAGCTGGCGCTCACGTTCGCGGCGGCCGTCGTCAGCGATGGCCTGCAAGGCGTCGATGTCGTAGAGATAAACGCCTTCGATGTCATTCACCGCCGGATCGACGTCGCGCGGCACGGCGATGTCGATGATGAGCAGCGGCTGCCAGCGGCGCTTGCGCATGACTTGATCGACTTGCTCCGGCTTGATGACGAAATGCGGCGCGCTGGTGCTGGAGATGATGACATCGACCTCATGCAGCGCGTTTTCCCACTCGTCGAACTTCATCGCGACGCCGCTCATCTCAGCGGCGAGCTCCACAGCCTTGTCGTAGCTGCGGTTGGAGACGATGATGCTCTTCGCGCCGCGTGAGAGCAGGCTCTGCGCGCAGGTGCGGCTCATCTCTCCCGCGCCGACGAGCATGACGCGGCATTCCTTCAAATCGTGAACCTTCTCGGCGAGATCGACGGCGACACTGCCGACGCTAGTGGAGCCGCGCTGGATGGTGGTCTCGTTGCGCACCTTTTTGCCGACGGTGAAGGCCTGTTGGAAGAGCTTGTTGAGCGTCCGACTCGTCGCGCCGGAGTCGAGCGCGAGTTTGTACGCGGCTTTGACCTGGCCGAAGATTTCGGTTTCGCCGAGCACCATCGAATCGAGACCGCTGACGACGCGGAACAAATGACGCGCGGCCTCGGCGGCATCCAGATTGTAAAGCACGAGCGCCTCGGCGTGCTCCGGTTGGAGTTTGAAATGCTCGACAAGGTAATCACGCATGACCGCATGGCCGTGATCTCCGCTGGTCAGCGTGTGCGCGGCATAGATTTCCACGCGGTTGCAGGTGCTGAGCACCACGCATTCCTCAAAGCCCGGCAGTCCGCGCACCTGCTGCACGGCCTGCGGCACCTGTGCCTCGGGAAACGCGAGGCGCTCACGCACCTCGACCGGCGTGGTTTTGTAATTCAGGCCCACACAGAGGAGGCCGCTGCGGTTGTCGGTCGGCTCAGGCATGCGTGACGATCCAGAGCGAGATGAACGGCAGGATGAAACCGATGACCGCGAGCCACGCAGTGCGTCGCGGCGAGGTGAAGTGTTTCCAAATCAGAAACGCAATCACGGCATACAATCCCCATACGGTCCAGGCGAAGACGACATGGCCGGTCTTCGTCATCGGCAGATACAGGTTGAAGGAAATGCCCAGGGCGATGCTCAGCAGCAGCAACCCGAGCCTAACGAGGCGCTGGATGGCATGTGAGAGGCCCTGAATCGGCGGCAGTTGGTAAAACAAGTCGCCGATGTGATGTCGTTTCAGCATGCGCTCTTGCACCAGGTACATGACCCCGGTGATGCAGGCCAAGGCGAATGCCGCGTAAGCGATGAGTGCCAGTGCGATGTGCAGTTCCATCAGCGCGCTGATCGGCCCCTTTGGCGGATAGGACGCGAAGCCGTTCATGAGCGCCATCACTTGCATGATGGTCACCAGTGGCGCGGTGAAAAGACCGAGCAGGGAAAGCCGGTAGGCCGAACCGACAAGAAAGTACAGCAGCACCACGCTCCAGGCGATGAATACGAGAATGTCAGGCAGGCTGCGTATCGGGCATTGCCGCACCTCCTGCCCGCGCAAGTAGATGAAGCCCGTCTGCAACGCAAAACCGAGCGCCATGAGCAAGAACTGCCCGCGTGTCTGCTTCCACGCGCCCGATTTGAGCGCAAGCAATGCCTGCACGATCGCGCCCACAAAGACGAACGTGGCGCAGGCCAGCAGTTGTTGGGAGGGATTCATGGGAAACGAGGGGGCGGATAGTCGGGGGCAAGAAGCATTTCCGCAAGGATGAAGGCGTTTCGAGTGCTTGTCAGCCTTACTCTAGCGTGCTCTAATCCTGTCATGCGATCGACCAAGCCACGTGCCACCGGAATTAAGGCTCAAGCGGCCAAACTGGTTCGTTTGCTGCCCGAGTCTGCATCATGGGAAGATCTCATGTATGAAATCTATGTCCGGCAGAAAATCGACAGCGGCCTGGCAGACATCGAAGCCGGCCGTGTGAAGACTCACGAAGCCATTTGCAAAAGGTTTGGCTTCACCTCGTGAACATTCTCTGGTCAGCCCAAGCGGAGAAGGATATTGAGGCGATTCACGCCTACATTGCACGAGATTCGGAGCATTACGCGAGTTTGCAGCTCGGCCGGATCATTCAGCGGGTCGTTCATGCCGCGTCACATCCGTTGAGAGGGCATCCGGTGCATGAACATCCTGCCTCCGGCCTGAGGGAGGTTCATTCCGGTTCCTATCGCATCATTTATCGCGAAGCCGACGAGCAGTTGACTGTCGTGACGGTGGTTCACATGAAGCAACGTCTTCCCCGGCGACGACTCGGCGGCGCATGAGGCTTGCGCATCCTGGCATCTCCTCCATGATCGGGGCGCATGAACGCACAGACCCTCGACCGTCTCCGCACCACAATCCGTGATGTGCCGGATTTCCCGAAGCCGGGCATCCTGTTCAAAGACATCACGCCAGTGCTGGCCGATGCAGCACTGCTGGCACGGACGATCGATGGCATGATCGATGCCACCGGCGTGCTGAAGGTGGACAAAGTGGTGGGGATCGACGCGCGCGGATTCATTTTCGGCGCGCTGATCGCTGAGCGCCTTGGCGCGGGCTTTATCCCTGTGCGCAAGAAAGGGAAACTGCCCTGCCGAACACTGGGGGTGGATTACGCGCTGGAGTACGGAACGAACTCCGTGGAGATGCACGCCGATGCCATCCATCCGGGTGAGACGGTGTTGCTCGCCGACGATTTGCTTGCCACGGGTGGCACCGCAGGCGCAGCGCTGAGTTTGATCGAGCAGGCGGGCGGGAAGCTCGTGGGCAGCACGTTTTTCATTGAGTTATCGTTTTTGAAAGGGCGTGAAAAATTAGCACCTCATGGCCCGGTGCATGCTCTGATCACCTACTGAATGAACCATGCGCGATGACTGAACGCGAATATCTGCGCCACTTGAACAAAAGCGCGCAGGCCTTTTTCCCTCCCGACGCCACACTGCCACGCGGTCGCACCGAGACGCTGCGGCAGGCGAAGCGTTTTTTGAAGATCAAAGAGCAGCGCATCAAGCAGCGCCATCGCGGCGGCAGCTTTGGCGGCGCGGAAATCTGCCGCATGCGCTCGGATGTCATCGACTTCCTCGTGCGCGTGTTGTGGGAGGAGAGCGTGGCGGCCCTGCCTGCGACAGCACAGGCGGAACTGAACATCAGCGTGGTGGCACACGGTGGGTACGGGCGGCGTGTGATGAGCCCTGGCAGCGATGTGGATCTCACCTTCATGTTTCCCGGCAAAAGTGGTCGTGTGTCAGAGGTGGCCGCACAACTGATCCGCGATTTTCTGCTCTATTTCTATGACTTGAAGTTCAAGGTAGGGCACGGCACGCGCAGCGTGGGGGAATGCTTTGCACTGGCCAATGAGAACATCGAGACGCGCACGGCACTGATGGAGGGGCGCATCATCACAGGTCAAACCAAGGCGTGGGAGGAATTCCGCGCCGGGTTCGATAAGGAGTGTATGAATGGCCGGGAGGAAAAATTCCTGCGCCTGCGGCAGCTCGATCTCGCCGCGCGCCACGCCAAGTACGGGGGCACTCCCTTTGTGCAGGAGCCCAACGTGAAGAATGGCTGCGGCGGTCTGCGTGATTACCAAAACCTCATCTGGATGACGTATGCGCGCCATCGCACGCTCAATCCGAAAGACCTCACCGGCCTGGGCCTTGTCTCCAAAGCGGGCTGGCGCGAGCTGGAGCAGGCGTATGAGTTCGTCCTGCGAGTGCGCAACGAGATGCACTACACGGAGAAACGCGCGGAGGATCGGCTCACGCTGCGGCTCCAGGGGCCGGTGGCCACGAACCTCGGCTACCGGCATAAGAAAATGCTGCGGCGCATCGAAGCGCTCATGCACGACTACTACACGGCCACGCGCGATATTTTGCAGCGCAGCAGTGAGATCATGGATCGCCTTCACCTTGAGCAACTCGAAGGCAAAGGGCAAAAGAGCCGCCTCATGGGCTTTCTCGCCCGCAGACGCGCGGAGAAGCAGCAGGAGCGCTTCGATGGCTTCATCCGCAAGCACGAGCGTGTTTACGCAGAGAACAACAACGTCTTCAAAGAAGACCCGCAGCGTCTGATGCGCCTCTTCTTGCATACTCAGCAGCGCCATCTGCGCCTGAGTCCGGATTTGTTCCAACTCATCCAAGAGAGCTACCGTCTCGTGGATACCAACTTCCGTTACAGCAAGGCCAATCGCGCGACATTTGAGACCATTCTCTCCAACAAAGGAAATGCAGCGCGCACACTGCGGCAGATGCACCGCGTGGGCTTTCTCGGGCGCTTCATGCCAGAGTTCGGCGCACTCACCAATCTGGTTCAGCACGAATTTTTTCATCTCTACACCGCAGACGAACACACGTTGCGCACGATCGACAAGCTCGACGAACTGAGCGATCCCGCGATGCAGGGTGTGGAGCTTTTCCAGCATCTCTTTCACGAATTGCGGCAGCCCTATGTCCTCTACCTCGCGCTATTGCTCCACGACGCTGGGCGGGCGGCGAATAAAAAAACGCACAGCGATGAAAGCACGACGCTGGCCGCTGCGGTGTGCCGCCGACTCCAGATCCAAGGGGAGCGCCGGAGGCTGCTGCTCTTTCTGGTGGACAATCATCTGCTGATGTACCGCACCGCGACGACTAAGAGTCTCGAAGATCCACAGGTGATCGAGGAATTCACCGCCATCGTGCGCACCAAGGAAAATCTGGATGCGCTGATGCTCATGACCTACGCAGACTCCAAAGGCACGAGCGACAAAAGCTGGTCTGGCTACAAGGAGGCATCCATCCGTCAGCTCTATCACAGCGCGCTGCGCTTTATGGATGCGCCAGCAGACTACATGAGGCTGGTGCAGGTGCCGCTGGATGAACTGCGCGAGCGTGTGACACGGCAGCTCGGCGCGGGATTCGAGGCGGAAGTGCAGGCGCACTTCCAGCACATGCCTCCTGCGTACTTCAATTTCCGTGAACCGGATGTGATCGTCGCCCACATCCGCCAGTTCCGGATGTTCTTTGAGCAATTGATCCGTGAAGAGGCGCGGGCAGGATTGCTGCCCGTCATGGTGTGGGAAGATCACGCCGATCAGGGCTACAGCGAACTCACCGTCGTCTGCTGGGACCGGCACCTGCTCCTGGCGCGCATCTCCGGCGCACTCGCTGCGGAGAACGTCAACATTCTCAGCGCCGGTCTCTTTCAGCGCAGCGATAATCTCGTGCTGGACATTTTCCGCGTGTGCAACACGAACTTCACCGCCGTCACCACCCGCAGCGCGCGCACGCGCATCGAAGAATCAGTGCGCAGAGCTTTCAGTGAAGCGCAGTTCGACTTCAGCGAAGCCATCGCTGAAAAACACGGTCGGAACGTGGGCGCACTGCCGGACATTGAGGAGGAAATCCCGCAGCGCGTGTACGTAAACAATCAACTCTCTGCCGACCACACAGTGCTGGAACTGCAAATCGTGGACCGCCTCGGCTTGCTCTACGATATCTTCATGGCCATCGGAGGCATCGGGCTCAACGTCACCCACGCACGCATCAGCACCGAAAACGGCGTCGCCATCGACGCTATCTACCTCCAAGATGAAAACGGCCGCAAGATCACGGAGCGCAAGCAACTGAAGGCACTGGAGGAAGCGGTGAGCAACGCTGTCCACCTTGTCTGCGAGTCGTGAGATGAGGGCCTCAGTGCGGTAGCAGTCCGCTGTCCGTGAGCCACTCCGTGAAGCGCTCGGGCCAGCGAGCAGCGGCGCTGGGTTTGGCATCGGGGCGGTAGCCAAAGCCGTGGCCGGCGTTGGCATAGAGATGCATCTCGGCCTTCACGCCGGCGGCTTTGTATTTGAGATAGAGCGTGGCCATGCCTTCAGAGATGTCGGGGCGGTCGTTGTAACCGGCGGCGATGAAGAGTGGTGGCATGCCTTTCTCGGCATTGAAGAGACCCGAGGTGCCTGGATAGATGAGTGCCTGAAAGTCAGGACGGCTGGATTGTTGATCAATGGGATCGGCGGCGTCTTTTTGACCGGGATCGTTTTTCATGGCGGCAAAGGCGGCGAGTTCACCTCCGGCGGAGAAGCCGAGGATGCCGAGGCGGTCGGTTTTGATGTGCCATTCGGCAGAACGGCTGCGGATGAGGCGGATCGCGCGGCGGGCGTCGGCCATGGCGTGATCCTGAATCGTGTAGGTGCTGCCTTTTTCGCGCGCGAGGCGGTATTTCAGCACGAAGGCGGCGATGCCGCGTGCTTTGAACCATTCGGCGAGCGCGTAGCCTTCGTGGCCGAGGCAGAGTTTTGAATGGCCGCCACCGGGGCAGATGATGACGGCGGTGCCGGTGGATTTTTCAGCCGCGGGGATGAAGGCCGTGATCGTGGGGTTGTGGATGTTGCAGACGTTGCTGCCTTGCACCTGTTCGGGCTCATGCTTGCGTGCTTCAGAGCCGGGTGCGCCGTTTTCCCACAGAGGGATGGCCGGTGGGAGGTTTTTGGGAAGTTCGGCGGCGATGATGGCCGATGGCAGGGTAAGCAGGGCGAGAAAGAGGCGGATCATGGGCCGGAAATAACGCCCGGAGGGGAGGGGAGTTCACACGAAATGATCGCCTGATTGACAAATGGGCGGCTACCGCTAGTCTCCCGCCCCCTTTTCCAAGGGAGGTCGTGGTTTGCCCGGCCTGAGCTCAACTTTGAATTTTCACCACCCCACAAGCCCATGCCCAAGACATTCAGGACTTACCAGCCCTCCAAACGCACGCGCAAGCAGCAGTTTGGCTTCCGCGCCCGCATGAAGACCAAGAACGGTCGCGACATCCTGCGCCGTCGCCGCGCCGCCGGTCGCAAGCGCCTCCTGCCCAAGGGCGTGGAAATTCACTTCAAGCGCCACACGCAGCAGCACACCAAGCCCGGCTCGAACGTGTAGTGTTTGTGCCGCGGCGCTTTCCTGTCCATGCGCCTTCCCTCGAATCTGCGGATGAAGCTGGCGCGTGATTTCGCGCGGGTGAAGTCGCAGGGCGGCAGCCAGGCTGGGAGATTCCTGGTGCTGGGTGCTTTGAGGACGGAAGGGCTGGAGGAATTCCAGTTTGGCCTCATCACAGGCGCGAAATTGGGAAACGCCGTGGTGCGCAATCGCATCCGCCGACTGCTGCGTGAAATCGTCCGCGCGCATCGTGCGGAAATCGCCCCCGGCTGGCAGATGGTGATCATCGCCCGCTGGCGCGCGCCGCAGGCCTCGCTGGAGGAGCTGGAGAAGGATTGGCTGCGGCTGGCGCGCCGCATGAATCTGCTGAAAAAGCCATCTTCGACCGCCTCCGCATCATGAAATGGCTCATCCGAATCCTCATCCGCGGCTACCAGATGTTCATCTCGCCCGTCATTCACGCCATCGGCGGCCCGGGCTCCGGCTGCCGCTACACACCGACGTGTTCGGTCTATTTTCTTGAGGCCGTGGAAACGCACGGCGTGTTGCGCGGGAGCTGGCTGGGAGTGCGCCGCATCTCCCGCTGCCATCCGTGGGGCGGGCACGGCCACGATCCCGTGCCTGACCGAAAGCGATGAATTTATTCTGAATCAAAAATTGCAATGGCGCAGGGCCTCACGCCCGCCACTCTGACCGCCCTCAAAAAAAACCTCTCCCCCTCGTATTTTCATGGACCGCAAAGGTTGGATCGTCGTCATCATGTGTGTCATCCTCGGGGTGCTGAACTGGCACTACATGCAGGAGAACGCGAAGCTCGCGCAAGCGGAGGCCGCCAGAAAACAGGAAGCCAAAAAAGCGCTCGTGGCAGCGGCGCAGGCGTCCGAGGCAAAACCCGTCCCCGCTGCGCCCGCCACGCCCCAACCCGCAGCTCAAGTGCTGCCAGAGGAGAAGCACACGCTGAAAATCGGCAGCGTGACGTATGAGCTGACCTCCAGAGGTGCGGGCATTTCGCGTGCAGTACTCGGTGGGACAGATCGTGTGACGCTGAATCAAAATGCGACGGAGCCCGTGGGCGCACTGCGGCGGGAGCCGGGAGGACTGGACGCCATCCCTTACAAGCTGACGGCCAAGTCGGATAAGAGTGCCACTTTCACCGGCATCAGCCCGGAAGGCATCGAAGTGGTGAAGACCTACACGCTGAGCGAAGGCAAGGAGAGCGACGAGCATCTGATCGACCTGACGCTGAAGCTGAAGAACACTGGCACCACACCGCACCGGTCCGAGGAGTACTACCTCTATGCCGGAGCCTCTTCCGCCCTGAAGCACGACGAGGAGCACTACGAGGGCTTCTTCTGGAATGACTCAGGCGATGCCGACTTTCATCAATCAAGCTACTACGCAAAGGGCTGGTTCAGCGAAGCGAAGACCGAGTTTCGCCAGTCCTACTCTGCGCTGCGCTACGGCGGCGTCATGGGACGCTTCTACACGCACATTGTGACGCGCATTGGAGAAAAAGACGCGCCCGGCAAGCTCTGGTCCTCCCGTCGCAAACTGGCCCGCCCCATCGAGGCAGCGCATCAGGGCAAAGCGGAAATCGAAGATCATGCCTATGAGGCAGCACTGGGATTGCCGACCGTGGACTTGGCACCAGGCGCAGAACACACCGAGCACTATCAGATTTATCTCGGCCCGAAGGAATACGACCGGCTCAAAAAAATCGGCCGTCAGCGCAGCTTTGCGATGTTTTACGGCTGGTTTAAGCCCGTGAGCATCTTCCTCTCATGGGTGATGCGCTGGATGCACACCGTCACCGGAAATTGGGGCGTGTCGGTCATCCTGCTCACCATCTTTGTGCGACTGTGCATCTGGCCCATCCACGCCAAGTCCACCTACACCATGAAGCGCATGGGCTTGCTGGGGCCGATGATGAAGGAGCTGCAGCAGAAGTACAAAGACGATCCGCAGCGGCAGCAGATGGAGGCGATGAAGCTCTACAAAGACTACGGCGTGAACCCACTCGGCGGCTGCCTGCCTTTGTTCCTGCAAATCCCGATCTTTTTCGGACTCTATCGCGTGTTGGAATACGCTGCGGAATTGCGTGGGCAGACCTTCCTCTGGGTCCATGACCTCTCGGCGGCAGACACCGTGGCGCAGTTCATGGGATTCGACATCAACCCCCTGCCTCTTTTCATGGGCGTGACGATGATCGCGCAGATGAAGCTCACCCCGCAGCCAGCGGCGACGGACAAGACGCAGCAGCGCGTCATGATGCTCATGCCCTTCTTCTTCCTCTTCATCTGCTATAACTTCGCCGCCGCGCTCGCACTCTACTGGTCCACGCAAAACATCTTCAGCATCGCGCAAACCTGGCTGATGAAGCTCTACATGCCAGAGCCGAAGCTCGAAAAAGTCGCACACAAGCCACAGCCCGTCGGCCCACCGCCGCAGAATCCGTTCTTCAATCCCATGGGACACAAGGACAAGAAAAAAGGGCCGAAGCCACCGCGCCTCGGAGGCTAGACGAAGTCCCGCATGCCGTGCAAGATGTGCGTTTCACCGTTGCCTGCCACGCCTTGAACTGCGTATAGAAAAAGCAAAATCCCATGAAACCCACCGAACACGCCCGCCATATTCTGGACACCATGCTCGGCTATCTGGGTTTTGCGGTCCAGATCGAGGAGGATAACGGACCCGAAGGCCCCACGCTCCAGGTGCTCACGGATGATGCGGAGTCACTGATCGGGCGGCGTGGCGAGACGCTGGATGATATCCAGTACCTCGTGAACCGCGTGCTCCAACGGCATCTCAAGGATGCGCCGCGCGTACGTGTGGATGTGGAATTTTACCGCTCCATGCGCGAAGACAAGATCGTCGCCCGTGCCAAAGAACTGGGTGAACGCGTGCGCGCCACTGGGCAGAGCGCGGACCTGCCGCCCATGAACAGCTACTACCGTCGGCTCGTGCATCATGTCTTTGAGAACGATCCAGACGTGATGAGTGTCAGCCAGGAAGGCACGGGGCGTTTTAAGCGCGTCTTCCTCAAGCGGCGGGCAAAGTGATCGCCTGGGGGGTTGCCCGGCAGAGGGTGAAGGAATCTCAGGTTCGTTCTTTACTCGCGAAGTGGTTTTGAGTTATTTCTCAAAACCCGCGCAATTCCTAGCGCGGAACCATCCATGCGCATCCCAGTACTCCACTCCCTGCTCGTCCCCATGAAATTGAGCCGCCTCAGTCCTGCCCTGCTCGCATTGGCCTGCAGCGCCGGCATCCTGCACGCCGACATCGTGATCCTCAAAGATGGCAAAAAACTGGAGGGCAACATCACCGCCGAGACACCGCAGTCCATCCACATGCGCTACAAGCTCACGGCGAAGATTTGGGACGATCGCGACATCCCGCGCAGTGAGATCACCGAGATCATCAAGCAGAAGCCTGAGGAAGTGGAATTGATCGAGATCAAGAAGCTCTTTCCCACCAAGGACCTCATGACGGCGAGCAACTACGAGACGCTCATTCAGGATCGCCTGCGCCCCTTCGTAAATCGCTATCCCAACACCAAGGAAGCCGCTGAGGTGACGAAGATGATCGATACGGCTCAAGCGGAGAAAGAAAAAGTCGTGGCCGGAGGCGTCAAACTCGAAGGCAAGTGGCTGACTCCCGACGAAGCAAAAGCCGAGAACTACAACGTCCGCGCCTATGCCCTCCGGGCGGCCATCACCGAAAAAATTGCCGCTAAAGATTTCTCCGGAGCACTCAAGGAGTTCGGCAAGATGACAGACCAAAACAATGGCTTCATCGCTTCGGTTTATTACCCCAAAGCGGTGGAGGAGGTTCTCACCGTGCTCACACAGTATCAGGCGCAGTTGGAGCAAATGATCAAAGACCAACCCACGCTCCAAAAAATCCGGGACGACAACCTCAAGAAACTCATTGAGCCCGATCTCTCGCGCATGAAGGACGCCATCGCGCGCGAGCAAGCTCAGTGGAAGGCCACATCCGAAGCGGAGCGCACCTCCAACTCCATGTGGTTCACGCCCTACAAGTATGATTTGCAGGGACTGAAGACCCTACTCGGCAATGTGATGACCGAAAAGGCCCGGCTGAAGGAGATGGACCTCGCCAACCTCACCAAAGCGAACGAGATCATCGCAAACATCATGCGCGCCGACGCGCGTGCCACCAAAGATCCAGAAGCCCTCAAGAAGATGGGTGAAGGGCTGGCGCAACTTTCAGCCATGGCTTCTTCGTTGAAGGAATCGGAGAAGCAGTTCTACGGCAACGTGTACCAAACCTATGGGCAGCGTTACACCTATGCGCAGGAGCAGCTCGCCGCTGCGCAAAACGCCGCAGCACAGCAGCAGATGCAAGCTGCGCCAAGTGCAGGAATGGCGAGTGGCTCCAGCGCTATCGCTGGAGTCAATCCTCAAGGCGCGGCCGATGAACGAGTGGCGGCCGCACTTGCTGCCGCAGCAGCCGGGGGCGCGGCAGCCATGGCACCAGGTGCTGGTGCGCCTGCGGGAGCCTACCCGCAACAACAGCAACCGGGCGCGTATCCGCAGCAAGGAGCCTACCCGCAGCAGCAGCCGGGTGCGTATCCGCAACAGGGAGCCTACCCGCAGCAGCAACCGGGCGCGTATCCGCAGCAAGGAGCCTACCCGCAACAACAGCAACCGGGCGCGTATCCACAGCAGGGAGCCTACCCGCAACAACAGCAACCGGGCGCGTATCCACAGCAGGGAGCCTACCCGCAACAACAGCAACCGGGCGCGTATCCACAGCAAGGAGCCTACCCGCAGCAGCAACCGGGCGCGTATCCGCAGCAAGGAGCCTATCCGCAACAACAGCAACCGGGCGGCGCACCAACGGTGGCAGCGACCACAGCGAGTGCAGAAGAAGGTGGCATCAGCACGACCAACATGATTCTCGCCGGCATCGGTGTTGTGGTTCTCGTGCTGCTGCTCACCATGCTCGGAGGCAAGAGCAAAAAGAAGAAATGAGAAACGGCGAAGCGACCGCTCCGTGATTAACGGTCGAGTGTTTCATGCGGGGAACTAAGGCGATGAGGCCTTGGTTCCCCGCTTTGTTGCGGATTACTGTTTCTCGTATCGTTCGGGGGCGCAGTTCCTCAAAACAAGAGGTCGCGCGGGATCAACGCGGATCAGTTCGCAGAAACGGGTTCCAACGTGGAATGATTCACGATAAACGGTGCCTTCTCCGCGACGCAGCAAATGGATCTCATCGCCACCCGCAGACGGCCTCGGCCACCGCTTGCGCATAAGTGTTGGCGATGGTGTTCATGCTGATCGAGACACCATACAATCCACCAACGATGAAGGCCTTGTTGAGGATGAACTCACCTACGCGGGTCCTTCCGGGCATACGATAAACCGTCACGACGCCATCCAAGTGAATCTGTCCGGTGCCTGGCAGCAGGGTGCGCGCGATGCCGTTCCCGCGTGCGTAACGAGTGATGGTCACCGCAAGTTCATAGCTGCGGCCCGCGCCCACACCCGGCTGTGCGAGTGATTGCACGCGCTGAGTGATTCTCTCGGCGAGCATTTGACGTTCGATTACAGGCATGCGTCCATCCACCGTGTTCACCGTCGTGTGTACTCGGTCGGCACTCGTCACGGTCGCTGAAAGCGGCACGACGACGACCGGGCGCGGTGTGCTGGTGGCACAACTGACGAACGCTATCGCAAGCACGCAGGCACTCAGGGAACGGAAGAGCAATGGGTTCATACAATTGATGGGTGAGAGGTTGGAGGAAATCGCATTACAGGCCACCGAGCTTGCAGATGCGATCCCAGTGTTTCTGTTCCACCGGAGTGATGGAGAGACGATTGCCACGGCGCAGGATCAGCAGGTCTGCCAGCTTTGCGTCTGCGCGCAGAGTGTCGAGTGTGACGTAGGTTTTAAAGTTAGCCTCCCATTTCACATCCACCATTAGCCAGCGCGGTTCTTCGTGCTTGCTGCCCTTGTCAAAGTACTCCGACGATGGATCAAACTGTGTCGGATCAGGGTACGCCTCCTTCACGATCTTCACCACGCCCGCAATGCCAGGCACGTCGCAACTTGAATGATAAAAGAATCCGAGATCGCCCACAGTCATCTGATCCCGCATCATGTTCCTCACCTGGTAGTTCCGCACGCCATTCCACGGTTCCGTCTTCTTCGGGCGCGCTTTGAGATGCGCGAAGGAAAAGACGTCAGGTTCGGATTTGAGCAGCCAGTGGTTCATGTGCGTGGTTGGTTCATCACACGGTGATCAACCGATTGCGCGCGGTGATGGGCCAGCGTTCGGTCGTTTTGCCATTTTCGATCACGTAAGCTTCGCCGTGCATGGAAACAGTGGGACAGACATGACGCGGGATGCCGTGCAGGGCTTGCCCGATCACGAACTGATGCGCGCGATCGGTTTCGAGTACGAGATGTTCTTCGCTCTGCATCACCGGCGTGGCATCTGGCAGCTCCTCGAAGCGCACCCGTGGATGCGGATTCTCCGGCGCGACCGCTTTATGCCCGAGATCGAGGGTGAGGCGGTTTTTGCCCGGCTTGCTGATGACACGCGTCAGCAGCACGGCTGCGGGTTGGAAGGCGAGGTCGGTGGGATATTTGTCTCCGTAGCCAAAATCCCACAGCACGGTGGTGCCTGGGCTGAGCACGCGATCTTCGTATCCAGCATGGACGCCGAATGTGGGGGAGCCGCCAGCGACGAGCTCGTGCACCACCAAGCCCTCTCCCTGAAGCCGATTGCGGAAACGGGTTACAGGAGCAAAGGCCGAGTCGCAGCGTTCGCGGCGCACATCGAGGCTCTCGTCGTGGATGTGGCCGTCGTAGGCGTGGATGCCGCAGAATTGCAGCCTGGGGGTGTCTTTGATGACGTGCGCGAGATAGGCAGCCTCGTCTCCTGGCACGATGCCCGTGCGCCCCATGCCGCAGTCGATCTCGATGAAAACACCGAGCGATACCTGGTGCTGTTGCGCGGCAGCGGCGAGAAAGCGGATCGTCTCCTCAGCGTCTGCAATGCTGGAAAACTGCGTGTCTGGAAAGCGCGCAGCGAGGTCTGCGAGGCGCTGCGCATTGATGCCGACGCAGGGCATGGCCAGCAACACATCCGTCGCACCGACCGCCGCGCACATCTCAGCTTCGGCAATGGTGGATGCTTTGAAACGAGTGACGCCGAGCTTGAGCTGCATGGCGATCACCTCGGCACACTTGTGTGTTTTCACATGCGGGCGCAGGCGCTTGGCGCTGCCAGCGATCTTCAGCATGAGGCGGAGGTTGTGTTCAATGCGCGCGCGATAGAAGAGCAGCGCGGGGGAGGGGATATCAGCTTCGTTTTCGACGTGGAACCAGGCGTGGTGCATCGTCCCATCGTGGCGAGTGCAGGCGGACTGGTCAAATGCGTCCGCAGACTGTCTGCGGCACAGCGGCTCAACTATTCGCGGGCATCCAGTCGCCCTCGCGATAGTCGAGCTGCTCCTTGTCATCGTGTTCAAACTGCACGGGCTTGAAGCCGGAGCACTGGGAGAGCATGGCGGAAGCAACCAGGAGAAGCAGGATCGTTTTCATGCGCGTAAGAGGGGGTGATGCAGGTGAAGATGTCGCCATCCCGCCTGACGGCAAGCAGACATTGGGCGTCGCGCCAGCGTCCACCAGCACGCACGCCGTTTCACGAAAACTTGATCACATGCTTCTGTCCGTGTGCCTCGTGCGCCGGATTGAGCGCGCGCAATTCAAACTCAGCGCGGTCGGAGTCGATGCGTGCGATCACCCAGCCGTTGGGATACTTCGGACTGAAGGTGTAGGCCACGGGTGGGAGATTGATCATCGGCAAACCCGTGCGGCTTTCTTTGCCACTCTGCCAGACATGCGTGTGGCCATAGATGTAGCCCTGTACTTTGGGATAGGCGGCCAGCAGATCAAAGAGCTTGTCACTGTCCGCCAGCCCCGTGGGCTTCCCCCCTGCGGGTACGGCTCCCTGGGGATTGTGATGAGCGACGACGAAGGTGGGCTTCTCTGGTGTGTTGCGCAGTTCACGCTCGATCCACACAAGCTGCGCATCGCCGAGGCGTCCGGGCGTCTTGTTCACGAATTCCAGCGAGTCGAGCAAAATCCAGTTCACCAGAGCACTGGTCACTGTGGCGACGTGCTTTTCGGGTACGTTCATCGGCCGTTCTGCATTCGGCGGTGGTGGGCCGATGATGGCATTGAGGAAATTGGTGCGGTGGTCGTGATTGCCCAACGTGCAATGCACCTGAATCGACTGCTCCCGCAGCGGCTGAATGCAGCGCGCAAAGGTCACATAGTCCTCCGTCTCTCCGTGCAAATAAGCGCAGTCACCATTGATGATGAGGCCAAAGGGCTTCTGGCCGATTTTGAGTACCTGATTAGCACAGCGGCGCAGATTCTCCGCCATGCAAACGCCACGTGCGTTCAGTGTTTCATCAGCGGCGATGTGCGGATCAGAAAACAGAGCCCAGACCTGCTCGGGGATGTCGAGTGCAGGCAGCGGCGTGGCAAGTGCGCCAATCGCAGCAGCAGCACTCTGACGCAGAAAGTCACGGCGATTCAATGGAGGGAACGAAACAGGCATGGGGAATATAAAACGGTCGGCATGCCGGGAATCATGCCACGTGGACTGTGATTTTATGTGCCAAAATAGCGATCTCCCGCATCGCCGAGGCCGGGCACGATGTAATTTTGCTCATTCAGCCCATGATCGACGGCAGCCGTGACGATGGGCACATCGGGATGCATCCTTTGCATCGCTGCGAGTCCCTCTGGGCAGCTCACGACGCAGATCATCGTGATGCGTGTCGCCCCGGCGGCTTTGAGTTGACGCGCTGCCTCGCAGGCACTGCCGCCGGTGGCGAGCATGGGATCGAGTAAAAAGACGTCCGCCGTGGCGAGCTGATCCGGGAGATTCGCATAATAGGGCAGCGGCTGCGCCGTGGCCTCGTCTCGCTTGATGCCCACATGCGCCACGGAAGCCTCCGGCACCAGTGGCAGGATGCCATCCAGCAACCCCAAGCCCGCACGCAAGATGGGTACAAACACCACGGGCCGCGCCAACTGCGCTCCCACCGTCTGCATCAGTGGCGTGCGCACGGTGATCTCGCGGAGCGGTAGTTCCCGCGTCGCTTCCAGAAAAAGCATGCGCCCCAACAAATTCAGGTGGCGGCGAAACTGATGAGCCGGCGTGTCTTGCGCGCGGATCACGGCCATGTGGCACTGCGCCAGTGGATGCTGAACGATGACGGGCTGCACGGCTGGCATTGTGGCGTGTTTGGCATTCCCCGCAAAGATTTCCGCTGAGTGATTGACGCTCGTGGTACCATGCAGGCATGAAAACAGCATGCTGCACCTCCATCATTTTCCTTCTCGGGGGGCTCGCTGCCTGCACCGCACCGGCACCGCAGGACAGCTCCAGCTTTTACTACGCCTCCTCCAATCCAACGCCCGCCACTCCCACCCCCAAGAGTGCCAACACGACCGCTAACACTCCGAGCAGCACCCGCTCCGTACCGCGCGGCGGCTACGCGCCAGGCTCCGGCCCCACGGCGATGCCGCAGGGAGGGCAGTTCATGTATCAGCAAAATGTGACGACTCCCTTTGGCTCTCGCAGCAGCACAGGCGTGGTGCGCGCAACCGGCGGCGTGCAGAGTTACCAAACCATCGGTGGCATGCCCGTGTATCCCGGTGCCGTCATTCCCGGCTACATGCCCAATCAACCTTACTTCGGCACTCCCGGCGGCCCGCAACCCGTCTATGTGCCGGGAGTCAACGGCACACAGGGCTACTATGCCTATCCGCCCGCCAGCGGCTTCCCCCATCCTTAAACACCATCGCTATCGCGGCGGCTTGCGCGCTTTGCCTCGGTCTTGTGTCGCAGCACTTCGATGGCGATGGGCAACACGGAGACGATGATGATCAGCAGGAACACCAGCTTGATGTTGTTTTTGATCACCGGGATGCTGCCCAGGAAATAGCCCGCGATGCTGAAACTCAGCACCCAGAACAATCCACCGCCAAGGCTGTAGCAAAGGAAGCGACGGTAGTCCATGCGCCCAAAGCCCGCCGTGAAGGGAGCAAACGTGCGCACGATGGGCACAAAGCGCGCCAGGATGATCGCCTTGCCGCCATGCTTCACAAAGAACGCTTCGGTCTTCGCCAAGTAATCGCGTTTAAACCAACGCTGCTCCACGATCCACCCACCGGCTTTGCGCCCGATCCAGTAGTTCAGATTGTCGCCGATGATCGCTGCGCACATGAGCAACGGGATGATCCATTCGATGCGGATGTAATCCTGTGCCGCCAGTGCCCCGACCGCGAATAAGAGTGAATCCCCAGGCAAAAAAGGCAGCACCACCAGCCCCGTCTCACAGAAAATGATCGCAAAGAGCAGGCCGTAGATCAGCGCACCGTGTTCCTGCGCAAAAGATTGCAGGTATTTGTCAACATGCAGGATGTAATCGAGAAGCTGGGAAATCATGAACGGTGTGACTCTCCGGCTTCGCGCTGCTGCGGCAAATAAAAAGTCACAGCAATCGCAGCGCGCTCATGCGATGCTGGGCACCACCATCTCCACCGTCATGAAGGCATCTACAGCAGCCATCACCCTCAGCAGTGCGCAGCGGGAACAACTGCTCCTCACACTCAAGGCACGATTCATACAGCATGCGCATCGCCATGCCGCGCTGACTTGGGCGGAGGTGCAAGCACGGCTACTCCGAGCGAGCAAAGCCAAGCTACGCTCCCTGTATCTGATGGAGGTGAGCGACGGCGAGCCTGATGTCACCGGGCGCGACTCGAAGACGGGAGAATTTTTATTCATGGATTGCGCGCCACAGAGTCCGAAAGGTCGCTACAGCCTCTGCTACGACGATGCAGCATTGGCCGCTCGCAAACTGCATAAGCCCAAAGGCAGCGCGATGGGGATGGCAGAGGACATGGGCGTCGAAATTCTCAGTGAAGAGCACTACCTCGCACTGCAAAAGCTCGGCGAGTTCGACACAAAAACTTCGAGTTGGATTCAGACGCCTGACGAAATGCGCAAACTCGGCGACGCACTCTTTGGCGACCGTCGATTTGGGCGCGTGTTCTTTTATCACAACGGCGCAGAGTCCTACTACAGTGGGCGAGGCTTTCGCTGCATGCTGCGCATTTGAATCAATACACCGCCTGTGGCTGTGTGCGCTGCTTGCGTGAGATATGGAGTGAGGTTAGGGGCAAGGCATGCACGCAGATTTTCGCGCCCGTCTCGCCGGAATGCTCCACGGCAGTTTCGCAGCCGAGGCACTCTCCCTTGGAGTGCATTGGATCTATGATCCTGCTGTGATCGCCAGTCGTCATGGTCGAGTGACCGAGTATCACGCGCCTGGTGCAGGGTCGTATCATCCACGCAAGCGAGCGGGCGATCAGGGGCATGTTGGCGACCAAGCACTGCGTTTGCTTCATTTCCTTCATCGCGAGCGCCGATGGAATGCATCTTCCTTTCTCGCCGACTGGCAGGCGATGTGGCCGGGCTATGATGACTATGTGGACAAGGCCACGAAAGGCACGCTGGCCAATCTCCAGGCGGGTGCCACGCTGGCGACTTGCGGTGCGCCATCGGATGAACTCGCCGGTCCAGCGCGCATCGCGCCCCTGATGGCCTTTTTCGCTGAAAAGCCGGAGGCCGAGGCCGTAGCGGCGGCCATCGAGCAGACGGTGCTCACTCACCGCACACCGGAGGCGATAGAGTGCGCGGAATTTCTCGCACGCGCAGTGCATCGCCTGCTGCATGGCATGACATTGAACGAGACGCTCGAACAAACAGCACCCAAGTGGGCGTTGTTGGCTGCTGCGAATGCAGGAGATGAAGACGCCCTGGGTAAGCTGGGGCGTGCCTGTCCCATCCCCCAGGCACTCCCTGCCGTTTTATGGCTGGCGCAGCGGCATGGGCATGATTTTGAGCAAGCCTCTGTGGAGAATGCCATGGCGGGCGGGGACAACTGCGCACGCGCGCTCACGCTGGGCATGCTGCTCGGTGCCGCGCATGGGATCGACGCCATCCCTCCGGCTTGGCGGAAAGAACTGCACGCTGCTCCGGCATTGGATGCGTTTCTGACCGCCCTCGCGCGCTGAATTCAGCGGCGGCTTTGCAATGCGTGATCGACCAGACCTTCGTAAACTTTGCGCCGCTCATTGAGGCCAAGCCCTTGATTGCGCAGGCCGAACATCTGGCGGTTGATCTCCTCGCGCTGACTGACGCTGAGTCGGGAAAGGCGGGCCACCATTTCTGGTGGAGGCTGGCGTGGGTAGCCATCGGAGGAAAAGCCTTCTTTGTAGTTCACTGCGGCGTTTCTGGCTTCGTCGGATTGCGCTTTGTTGATCGGTGGCAGGTTGCTGCCACGGACTCGCACGGCTTTGCTGATGGATGCAGGCGGTGGCTTTTGATAACGGATGGCAACAATCTCGCCGCCGGGAATCTGGATGCGTGCCCGCCATGTGCGCATTTCGGAGGGGGTGCCCTCCAATCCGATCAACTGCCAGCCATGAAAATTCGGTGTGCGTGAAACGACCTGCGACTCCAGCGTTTGCGTGTCGAGCAGCGTCGCGACGACATCTGCGCCGAAGCGTGCCACGCCTGTGAGGATGAGTGAATCCGAGACTCCGAGGGAGCGGGAGAAGGGTGGGTTGGCCACGAGCGCGTCAAATTCTCCATCGCTGAGCGGCTGGGGCACCGCACCCTCATCCTCCGCCACTGCCGCAGTGCCGAACATGAACGCAGAACAAGCGATGAGGCGCGCGGTGCGGCGCGTGCGCTGGATGACCGGATGCAGTTGCTGCGGCTGGAAGATCACTTGGGGAATTACGGTGACAATCCCGTGCCGCCATTCATCCGGTCGGAGAAAAAATGCGCCGTTGTGCGGGATGCAGGCACGCAGAATTTTGGCCGAACGCACAAGATCGACCAGCGCGTTGCGTTCAGTTTTCCTCCACGCCACTCCGAACATGCCATGACACGCAGCACTTTCCTCAAAACCGCCGCCGCCACAGTCGCCAGCACATCCGCCCTCTCTGCGGCCACAGCGGAGCCACGCGCCTATTTTGAAATCCGCAAATACACGCTGCTCGACGCCGAGAAACAAACGCTGCTCGAAAACTATCTGCGCGACGCTGCGATCCCAGCTCTGAATCGCGTGGGAGTTCGTCATGTCGGTGTGTTCCTGCCGGAGAAACAGGAAGACAAGCCCGTGGTGTACGTCGTGCTGCATCACGCATCACTCGGCGATGCAGCCGCCTGCGCGGATGTGCTCGATGACGCCGCGCTCCAGAAAGCGGGAGCGGGTTATCTCGGCGTTCCTGCGAATGCGCCGGTGTACGAGCGTGTCGAGAGCTGGCTCACACGCGGCATCGCTGGCATGCCGACGCTCCAGATGCCCGCAGGCAGTGGCGGCATTTACCAACTCCGCATCTACGAGAGTCACAGCGAGAAGGCGGCCAAGAAGAAGATCGAGATGTTCAACATGGGCGAGTTGTCCATCTTCCGCCGCTGCGGACTGAACGTCGTGTTTTTCGGAGAGACCATCATCGGCCCGCGCATGCCGAATCTCACTTACATGCTGGCCTTTCCCGATGCGGCGGCGAAAGAAACGGCCTGGAACACCTTCCGCAGCGACTCCGAGTGGACCAAACTCAAGACCACACCTGGATTCACCGACAAGGAGATCGTCTCCCACATCACCAACCTCGTGCTCGTGCCGACGACCCACTCGCAGATCGGCGGCACGTCCGCGCACTAGCTGGCTCAGCGATGCGCCGCGCAGCTCACTTTTTCTTCGGCTTTGGCTCCCAATCGTGAGCTTTGATGATCGCTTCGAGATCTTTTTTGGCGGCGAAATTCTCCGGTAGAAACTGCCACTTGGTCAGATAACGCAGTGCCTTCGCCACCTGCATGATCTCGCCTTTCTTGGATTCGATCTTGTCCTCGGGCACCGCCTTCATCGCGGCGGCGAAGTCCTTCGCGGCGGCGGTGGCCGACTCGCGCGCCGCAGCGTTTTCAGCGTAGCAAAGCGATTCAAATAACCGCAGCATCTTCGCGTCGCCTTCAAGTTTCGCTGCGTCTTCGCGGATGCCTTGGGCGATCTGGGCACGCTTGGCCGCCGTGGCGGCTTCACTCATGTGACTGGCTTCGCCGCCATCGACGAAGCGTTTCGGCAGCGGACGGTACCAGATGTTGCGGAAACGCACGGGATTGCCGTGATCCTGGATTTTTAGCGGACCTTTTTCGGGAAACGCCTTCGGCTTGGAGCGCTTCATGTGTCCACCGCCGCCTTCGAGCGGTGTGTGATCCTGCGTGAGCACGCCATTCACAAACACGGTGATGTAGCCGGGATCGATCTCCTGCCCGTCTTTGAACACCGGCTTGCGAAACACGATGTCATAGACCTGCCACTCGCCCGGTGCGCGCAGTGGGTTCGCCAGCGGTGGATTGATGCCGTAGATGGAGGAGGCAAAGCCGTCGGCATAGGTGGGATTGTTGTAGTTGTCGAGCACCTGCACCTCGACCGCGCCCATGAGGAACACGCCGCTGTTGCCGCGCCCCTGGCTGTTGCCTTCGACCTTGCTCGGGGCGCTCCACTCAATGTGGAGTTGGCAGTCGGCGAATTCTTCTTTCGTGCGGATGTAGCCGCTGCCCGGCACGCATTGCAGCGCGCCGTCCTTCACCTCCCACTTCGTCGGTTCGCCGTTCGGTTTGTCGGAAATCCATTTGTCGATTTCCTCTGCCTTACCGCTGAAAAGAATGACCGCGTCTGAAGGCGGCGTGCCCGGTTTTGCCTGCGAGCTGAAGGTGCCCGGCTCCACGCGCACTGGCTGCGGACGGTTCATATCGTGAATCGCCCACGGATGCGTTTTGTCCGGGGGATCGCCATAAAAGCCGCCCTCGGCGAGTGCGATGGTGGTGAGCAGTGAAAGTGTGAAGGTCGGGAGTGCGGAGCGGTTCATGGTGATGGAAAAGGTGAGCGGCTGAATGCAGCGGTGGTTGATACGCGATGGATGTCGCAGCATGTCATCAAATCACACACAGAGTGTGGAAAGGGTGCGAACTGCATGGTGCCCGGGACAGGACTCGAACCTGCACTTGTTTCCAAACCAGATCCTAAGTCTGGCGCGTCTACCAATTCCGCCACCCGGGCAAAGGGAGGTTGCTGCACGGTTATGTTTCCGTGGTGTCCACGCGGCTGCAAACGAATTATCGTGAGCGCAGCAGGCGGGAGGCGAGCCAGCCGGTAAAAAGCACCATGAGCAGCGGAGCGAGGCCGATTTTGAGATTGGCACCGATCCACGGCAGCCAGCCGCTGGTGTAGTTCACCACGCCGCTGAAATATTTCAGACCAAAGACCCAGCCGCCATGCAGGCCGATGCCCGCCCACAACGCGCCGGTTTGCATGCGCACCTGCGCGAGCACCCAGCCGACGGCAAAGAGCGTCGCGAATTCAGCGAGGAGGAATTGAACATCGCCAAAGCCGAGGGCGATTTGTTGCAGCACCAGAAAGCCGCTGCTCCAGGTGACGGCGGCGTCTTCGATCTGCCAGCCTTCCGGCGGCTTGAGGAAATGCACGAACGCGAACACGAAGGTGAGCGCCATCAACGCCGAGCGCGTGGAGAGGGTGCGCAGCAGCAGGCCGAGCAACAGACCACGGAAGAAAAACTCCTCGACGATGCCCGCACCGAGCGCGGCGGTGATCGGCTCGCTGAACTTCCACCAGCGCGGCGCGGCACTGAGCTGATACGCGCCGAGTTTGAAGAAGATGAAGCCGAGCACGAGCAAGAGGCCACTGGCGAGCGCAAAACCGAGCGCCCATTGTTTGATGCCAGTGCCGATGGGTTTCCATGCAGGGAGCAGTGAGCGATCGAGCCTCACCCACCGCAGGAATGGCCAGATAAATGCAATGGCGCAGACGAGCACGGCGCGGTTGAAGTAGCGCGTGAAATGCGCGCGCTCGATCTCACTGCGCAGCCACTTTGCCACGCCAACATCCTGCCACGATGGCGTGGAAAGCCAGACCAGAGCTGCTTTGCCGAGGTGAAACAGCGGCACGGCCAACAGCGCACCACCGAGCATCACGGCGAAAAGATAGAGGAGGAGTTTCGGCAGTGCGGAGGCGTGGCCTGGGCTGGCGGCTTGCATGGAGGCGATACTAGCGCATCCTGCGCGCGCTCAATGACCAAAAACCAAATCCACGAGTGGCACGAACGAATCGAGGACGGCCGCAAGCAATACATCCGCGCATACTGGAACTCACGCGCCTGGGAGTTTCAGCTCGCGCATCCAGATGGTGAGCGGTGGATGCCGATGGAGCCGACACCAGAACGCTGGCTGGAGCTGCGCGATTTGCTCTTCCGCAAATATCAGCGCAAAAAGCTGCCGTGGAAGTATGTGGAGCACCTCGACAAGCAGCTTGAGAAGATGGGCATCAAGTCTCCCGACGAAGCGCAAACAGAGGACTGACGCATGCTAATGCGTGCCGACTTGAGCGGCGATCTCTGAGGTGACGCCGCCGCCATAGGGAGCACCGAAGCGCGTGCCCACGTGAACTTCAGGGAAATGAAATCGCCGCCCAACACGCGCAGCGCGTAGGCGAGAGAGCCAGCCCACGATCGCCGCGAGCACGGCTGCCCCAGCGAGGATGGCACCCAGGATGAGCGCAGGGCGTTTTTCATTCCGCTGCAGCCAGAGAGTTTGCTTGAGGCGCGTGCTTTCCAGGACACGCAAGCGGTCGATCCAAAAGTGCGCTGCCGCACTCAAGCGCTCATCGAGCGTGAGATTGGCATCTGTCAGCAGGAGGCGCGTGTGCCGCATGATTTCGACGAGTTCCGCCGTGGGATAACGCTCCCACATCACCGGCGCAAAGGACATGGCACTGCTGTTGGTAGCGCGGTCATAAGCCATGAGCACGGCGGGGCGTTCGCCGCTCCACTCCCTGCGAGTGTTCTGTGCCTGCCGCCGCACTGTCATGCCCGCAGGCGCAAAACTGGAGGCCGTAATCCAGACATCACAGTGCAAGTCCGCGCGCAAGAGCTGCAACTCCTGCGCAAGCAGGCGGCGCGTCTCTTCTGTGAGCGCACGCGTCTCATCGGCGATGCCATCCGCAGGCGGAGGCGCAGCCAGCCCCCCCGTGCCTGTTAGCACAAGCATGCAGCACAACAGAGAAAAGAGGCCGGGACGCATGAGTGGCGGCACTGTGCCTCAGCGCAGGCGGGGCGGCAACTGCGGCACTCAGAGATTCCGAGTCTCTCTCTCTATATATAGGCGTGTGCGGCGGCGACGGAGCCTCTTGGGGGTGAGCTTGTGAAATTTTTCACAAAATCGTCTTGCCGCTCCGAAGGCAGCGTAGATAGGTAGCACTCCCGTCTGCTCCCGCCCCACGTCTTTCATGTCCACTGTCACCCGAGAATACGAGGCTCCCGATACCGCCGCCAAAGTGGCACGGCATCTCGAAACTGTGGAGGAGACGACGACGGACATCGTGGGCGAGAAATTGGTCCTGAACATGGGGCCCAGCCATCCTGCCACCCACGGCGTGCTCCGCTTGGTGCTTGAGCTGGACGGTGAGATCATCACGAAGGCCGATCCCGACGTGGGCTTTCTGCATCGCGGCGACGAAAAGATCGCCGAGAACATGCACTACAACCAGTTCGTGCCTTATACGGATCGACTGGACTATTTGGCACCGCTGGCAAACAATGTCGCCTACGCGCTGGCGGTGGAAAAACTCATGGGCTGGGAAGTTCCCGCCCGTGGCAAGGCGATCCGCGTGATCTGCTGTGAACTGGCGCGCATTTCGGCTCACATGCTCGGAGTCGGCGTGTTTGCGATGGATGTCGGGGCGATGACCGTATTCCTCTACACCTTCACGGAGCGTGAAAAGGTCTATAACCTTTGCGAGCAACTCACCGGCGCACGCTTCACCACCAGCTACACACGCGTGGGCGGACAGATTCGCGATCTGCCGGAGGGTTTTACCAGCGCCGTCAGTCGTTTCCTCGATGAACTGGAGCCTGTGATCGACGAGATCGACAAGCTGCTTTCCCGCAATCGCATCTTCATCGATCGCACTCAGGACATCGGTGTGATTTCGAAAGCAGAGGCGATCGCCTACGGAATCACTGGTCCGAATTTGCGCGGCTCGGGGGTCGAGTTCGATGTGCGCAAGGCGCATCCATATCTCGATTACGACAAGTATGAATTCGACGTGCCCGTGGGCACGAAGGGCGACTGCTACGACCGCTATCTCGTGCGCATGGAGGAGATGCGTCAAAGTGTTCGCATCCTGCGGCAGGTGCTCGCCCAACTCCCGAGCGGCCCGATCAATGTGGCTGACGCCAAAGGGCTGCTGCCAAAGAAGGAAAAGGTCCTCATGAAAATGGAGGAACTGATTCATCACTTCATCATCGCCACACAGGGCATCGACGCGCCAGCGGGTGAAGTTTATTTCTCTGCAGAGAACCCGAAGGGCGAACTCGGCTTCTACATCAACAGCACCGGCGGCGGTGTGCCACATCGCCTGAAGATTCGCAGCCCCTCGTTCCTGAATCTCAGCATCCTGTCGAAACTGCTGCCCGGCCACATGGTCAGCGACATCCCTGCCGTGCTCGGCAGTCTGGATTTCGTTATGGGCGAATGTGACCGCTGATTCATCCGCAACCCTTTCATCCGAGACACGCAAGCATGGCCTTTGAAGTTCCAGTCGAATTGGAAAAGCAGATGGACGAGGCGATCTCGCATTATCCCGTTTCCAAACGCAGTGCTGTGCTGCCGCTGCTGCACCTTATGCAGCATCACTTTCGCTACATCAGCGACGAAGCGGTGAACTGGGTGGCTGCCAAGCTCGGCCTGGAGCCAATCCAAGTGCTCGAAGTCGTCACGTTCTATCCGGGATTTCGCCAGACGGCTCCTGGCAAGTTTCACATCCGCGTGTGCCGCACGCTCTCCTGCGCGATGGCAGGCAGCTATGAATTGATGGATGCTCTGTGCAAAGCGACGAATATCGACCGCTCGCACACCGATCACCATCACCCGATCGCCGTGAGTCCGGATGGCAAGTACAGCATCGAATTTGCTGAATGCCTCGCAAGCTGCGGTTTCGGTCCGGTGTGCATGGTCGAGGACGACTTCCACGAGAAGGTTGATTCGGCCAAAGTCAGCGAGCTGCTGGCTCCCTATACCTGAAGGATGGAAATGAAAAAGCGCGGCATTTGAGATGCCGCGCTTTGTCGAGAAAACACATCAAGCGGTACGCTTACCGCTGCCGCCACGAGACCACGTCGTCCTTTGTCTGCTTCTGGCGATCTTTGCCAAAACTATAGATGGCAATCTCTGTGGGCAGTTTTTGGGGTGTGGGGCTCACGGGATTTTGTGAGATCTTGGGATCTGAGTTTCCGATGTCGGGATTGACGACTTGCTTATCGCCATTGGTGTCGAGCAACACGCGATAGGGGAGACCCCAGAGATCGACGAGACGGTAAGGTGGCTGCGCATTCACCAAGCCGAACATCCCATTTCTAGCGATGGGCAGGTCGATGAACTTGATGTTGCGAGGGTTCAGGTTGGTCGCGCCACCACCAGACCCGCCAGAGCCACCCGAGGTCGCTGAGGTGTTGCTCATCAAGGCCGTGATGATTCCAGTGTTTTCATCCGTGAGGAGTTCGCCGATGTCGGAGTCACCGCTGCCGCTGAGCTGGCTGGGGTTCACCGGCCAGCGATTGTATTCGACCTGATAGGTGGAGATGGCGATGCGCAGGTCTTTGACGACGGTTTGCACCTGCAGCCTGCGCGCGTCATCCATCATTCTCGTGGCCACATTCATGACGAGGCTGGCCAGAATGCCGATGATCACGATCACCACGAGGAGCTCGATGAGGGTGAAGCCGCCACGGGCAGGCACATGGGATGGAGGATGGTGTTTCGCTGTCATGAGTGGATGTCTATTGCTTTCGACGGAGCCGCAGAAGTGTGTGTCGTTGCTCCGAGTGATTCGATTAAATCGCTTTTGATTCGCGGCGTCAATACTTGTCATGACGGCGCTGAGTTTTCATCCAATCAGACATCAACCTGCGAAGGGAAGTGCTGGGAACAAGCTGCCGCCGTGGCCACGCCGCGGCCCTGCCGCTTGCCAACAAATGCTTGCATCATATAAAGCAACGCTATACATCCGCGCTCCAAACCCACAGTAACACACACAACCACGGCTTGAATCAAACAGCCGGCAACATCTATGGCCAAGAAAGCAATCGGTAGCGCAGATAAAAAGAAGTACGTTTATTCATTCGGAGCGGGGAAAGCAGACGGTGATGGCTCCATGAAAGCTCTGCTGGGCGGCAAAGGTGCAAACCTCGCGGAAATGAGCCGCATCGGTTTGCCAGTGCCTCCCGGATTCACCATCAGCACGGAAGTCTGCACCTACTATTATCAAAACAAGAAGAGCTATCCTTCGACCTTGCAGAAGCAGATGGAAGCAGGTGTGGCCAACATGGAAAAAATCATGAAGGCCAAGTTCGGTGCCACCAGCGGCATGCCGCTGCTCGTCGCCGTGCGCTCGGGTGCGCGTGACTCCATGCCCGGCATGATGGACACCATCCTCAATCTCGGCCTCAACGACGACACCGTGAAAGCACTCGTCGCTGCCACAAACAATCCGCGCTTTGCTTGGGACTGCTATCGCCGCTTCATCCAGATGTATGGCGACGTCGTGCTCGGCGTGCAGAAACGCGCTGGTGAAGATCATGAGCCGTTCGAAGTCGTGATCGAAGGCTACAAGCACGAGAAGTATCATGGCGACATCGAAGACTCCAAACTCACCGCCGAAGACCAGCAGGAGTTGGTGAAGCGCTTCAAGGTTCTTGTCAAAGAGCGCACCGGCAAAGGCTTCCCCTCCGATGTGTGGGATCAGCTCCGTGGCGCAGCCGGTGCCGTGTTCGGCTCCTGGATGAATGACCGCGCCATCGTTTACCGCCGCAAATACAACATCCCCGCTGAATGGGGTACTGCCGTCAACGTGCAGGCGATGGTTTATGGCAACACGGGCGACAATTCCGGCTCCGGTGTGGCTTTCACCCGCAACCCGGCCAACGGCGCCAACGAGTTCTATGGCGAATTCCTCGTCAATGCTCAGGGCGAAGACGTCGTCGCCGGTGTGCGCACGCCCGATCCCGTGTTGAAGATGAAGGACAAGCTGCCTGCTGCTTATGCAGAGCTGCTGAAAGTCCGCAAAATTCTCGAGAACCACTTCAAGGATGTGCAGGACGTCGAGTTCACCATCCAAGAAGGTCAGTTGTTCATGCTCCAAACTCGCAACGGCAAGCGCACCGCCGCTGCCGCGTTGAAATTCTCCATGGACATGGTGAAGGAAAAACTCATCGACTGGGAGACGGCCATCCTGCGCAATCCCGCCGATCAGCTTGAGCAATTGCTCGCTCCTGACTTCGATCTCGGTGAAATCAAAAAAGCCAAAGCACTCGCCTCGGGTCTGCCCGCAGGCCCAGGTGCTGCCTCTGGCATCATCTACCTCAACGCTGACCGCGCTGCCGCGGCTGCCGATAAAGGCGAAACCGTGTTGCTCGTGCGCAACGAGACCTCTCCGGAAGATTTGCGCGGCATGATTGCTGCCGCAGGCATCCTCACCGCCAAAGGTGGCGTCTCATCTCACGCGGCACTCGTCGCGCGTCAGATGGGCAAGGTCTGCATCTGTGGTGCCAGTGCCGTGGAAATCGATTACGATAAGAAGACCGTCACCATCGCCGGTGAAGTCTTCCATGAAGGTAAGGACAGCCTCAGCATCGACGGCACTGCCGGCACGATCTACGGTGGTCGCATCAAGACCGGCCCCTCAAGCATCGTCACTGGCGCGCTGCATGGCGACAAAGCCGCGCAGGGCACGGAGAAGTTCAAGAGCTTCCAGCAACTCATGAACTGGTGCTCCAAAGTCACCCGCCTCCAAGTGCGCACCAACGCCGACAATCCTGAGCAAACGCAGAACGCCATCGCATTCGGTGCGCAGGGCATCGGTCTCACCCGCACAGAGCACATGTTCTTTGAAGGCGACCGCATCGACGCTATGCGCGAGATGATTCTCGCCGACAATGAAGCGGATCGCCGCACGGCTCTCGCCAAACTGCTTCCTTATCAGCGCGATGATTTCACGGGCATCTTTGAATCTCTCAAGGGACTGCCTGCCACCATTCGTCTGCTCGATCCTCCGCTTCACGAATTCCTTCCTCACGAAGATTCCGCCGTGAAGGATCTCGCGAAGAAAACTGGCATGAGCGCCGACAAGATTCATGCGCGCGTGAAAGCACTGCACGAATTCAATCCGATGCTCGGACATCGTGGCTGCCGTCTCGGCATCGCGTATCCTGAGATCACCGAGATGCAGGCGCGTGCGATCTTTGAAGCCGCTGCTAACGTTGCGAAGAAGAAGATCAAAGTGAAACCGGAAGTGATGATTCCGCTCGTCGGCTTCAAGAAAGAACTCGACCTTCAGGTCGAAATCGTGCATAAAGTGGCAAAAGAAGTAATGAGCGAGAAAAAAGTGAAGCTCGATTATCTCGTCGGCACCATGATTGAAGTGCCGCGCGGTGCGCTCACGGCTGATGAAATCGCCGAGACGGCGCAGTTCTTCAGTTTCGGCACCAACGACCTCACGCAAACCGCTCTCGGCATCAGCCGCGACGATATGGGCAGCTTCCTCATGCCCTACACTGAGAACGAGATCTTCAAGAAGAATCCTTTCGCCACGCTGGATCAGACCGGTGTGGGACAGCTCATCAAGATCGCCATCGAGAAAGGCCGCAAGAGCAAGCCCGACATCAAGCTCGGCATCTGCGGTGAACACGGCGGTGATCCTGACAGCGTCAAATTCTGCCATCGTGCAGGCCTCACCTACGTGAGTTGCAGTCCTTTCCGTGTTCCAGTCGCACGCCTTGCCGCCGCGCAGGCCGCGATTGAAGAAAAACGCGCTGCCAGCACTGCGGCAGCAGGAAAAAATGTCCGTGGAGGCAATTCCGCTTCCTCGGCAAAACAAAACGCAACCAACAACAAACAGAGGACAAACACCATGGCTAAGAAAGCTGCAAAGAAGGCCGCTAAGAAGCCCGCCAAGAAGGCCGCCAAGAAGGCTGCTAAGAAGCCCGCCAAGAAGGCCGCTAAGAAGAAGTAACGCGCTGGCCTCCTCGTGAGGTCAACGTGGCGGGGCGACCCGTCATCAAAAGCCCTGTGGGGATTTTCCTCACAGGGCTTTCTCTTTTCATGGCCCACGCGCCGTGCCTCGCTGATGCACGAGATCAACAGCGTTACGCGCCATGAGAAGAGGAAGTGATGTCCATTGTTCTCTCGTCACTCTCGGCGTGGAGCCATCATGCAGACGCTCGCAAGCAGATCACGAGACAATGCCCGGACATTTTCATCTCCCATCGATGTGAGAGAGGTACGGTTTTATGCTTCACGCTCAGTGCGAGAAGCAGGATTAGTGGCGCAACTCCTCGTCGTAAATGGAACCGGGTGGTGGCCGGGAGAGATAGGTGCCTCCTGAAGAAATCGCGTCATTGCGAATGCTCTGCCCGCTCTTCACCTGTTCTCGCGCTCCCTGCATGCTGCCCATTCCCGCAGAGCCACTGATGCCAGCCACTGCGCCGTAGTTCCGCCACGACGGCTGGTAAAAGGATGTCATGGTACCGCTGTTGCCAAAATAACCCACGCTGCCAGTGGCCTGGCCTGCATGCAGCGCCACGGGCGCGTCAGGCGTCGGAACCCCATCGGCCTTGCGCTCTGACTCTGCGAGGAAGTGCTTTTGCCATGCCGCCTCGTTGACCTTCTCAGACACCCAGGAATCGAGTTGGCGTTTGTGGTCGGCGTATTCTGCTTTGCTCAGAGCTCCAGAAGCTCGGCGTTTCTCCAGATCATCGTAGTGACTCTGATAGCGCGCACGGATCACTCGTTCATACCCCTCCAGCTCTGCCACTGTGGGTACACTGTCCATGGTGGACGATGCACACGAGGCGAGCAATGCTGCCAAAAGGGTGAGAGTGAAAATGCAAAAGCGCGGCTTCATTGCGTCCATAGTAAGACATCAAGCTTCCGCGTTCAATCTCTGGGTGCCATATACTTTTGCAGCAATCTGCCAAAGTCGGGCACTCACAGGGGAATGGGGGCAATCGAAGCGGGACAGCTTCAGGTGATCACGCGGGATGATCTGTGTGCCTTGCCTACCTCAAGACTTCTTCGCTTTGGCCAATACCTCTTTCAGGGTCTTGGCAAAGGCTGCAGGACTAGTGCCACCAATCTGTTTGTCGAGCGGTTTGCCTGATGCGTCCAGAAACTGGATATGCGGGATCGAAGAGACACCGTATTTCCCGGCAGCGGGTTCGTTGCGTGGATCGTCAACATCCAGATAGGCCCAGACAAATTGATCGTGGAAAGCCTTCACCGCAGCACTGGGGTAAACATCATGCTTCATTGCCTGGCATGGAGGGCACCATGCTGCGGAGAAGACCAAGATCAGTGGTTTTCCACTTTCCTTGGCGGCACTCAGGGCCTCGGAGCTGCTGGTCTTGAATGCGGGGCTGCCTTTGGGAAATCCGTCTGCCAAGGCGAGACTTGTGGCAGCAGCGAGGGCGAGGAGGATGATTTTTTTCATGGTGATGACGGGTGGGATGAGGGACTGACGAAAGAAACGTGGCCATTAGATGGGCTGGATGCTCCTTTATTTCATGATTTTTTGTATTTTGGCCACAAGCCTAATGCAGAGGGACGAGCAGACTCCAAGCGCGGGTGTCGTCTTCGAGGCTTTCTTTCATCAGTCGTGGCTCCATTGGCCACGGTGTCCTCCTTTATGAGGCATCGACTCTCCCCAGCTACCCCGGCCTCTCCCCTCTCGGTGTCCTTTTTAATGAGGCACTGCGGCGCATAGGCGACTCTGAAGATTTTGCTCGCCAAGCAGAGCCCGGATTTCGTAGAGTGATTTTGCTATCGCCACTTCTACTTATGAAAACACTCACCGTACTGCTCTCTTTGTTTGCACTCACGTTGACGGTTCATGCTGCGGACGCCCCCGCCAAGAAAAAGAAAGGTGCTCCCAAAAAGGCTCCGGCTGCGGAGTCGGCAAAGCCCACTGCTAAGGAAGAAGCCATTGCCAAAACTTTGACACCCACCCAGCGTACCAAATTGCTTGGCGTACTGAATGAAGGGGATGAGAAGGCTTTGATGTCTCTGCCAGGTATCGGTGAATCACGTGCCAAGGCGATCATCAAAGCAAGGCCGTTCGCGGAAGTGACGGATGTGGTCAAAGTCGAAGGCGTGGGGGAAACCACCTTTGCAGAAATGGTGGCTCATGCGAAAGCCGGTTTCCCACAGGCAGAGAAGAAAGAAGCGCCTGCTGCCGAGAAAAAGAAAAAAGCCTCCTCGGCTAAAAAGAAGGCCAAAGCGTCGCCCTAATGGCGGAGTCCTGCTTGTCTGAGTGCAGCGGCAGAGACAGACGGCAAACTCCAGATGGCTACTTGCTGAGTGGTGCGCGACAAAAAGTGTCAGCGTTATTTCTTGTGCTGATGGGATCTAATTTCAGCGGCGAGCTTGGCAAAGTCCCCTTTCTCGCAGAGGCGAACAAATCCCTCGGTAAAGCGCTTGAGCTCATCCCACACACAGCGGATGTGTTCGGCTTCATCAGGTGTGATGAGGTTGTCCGCTGCAGATTTACTGATGGCGGTGAGCAGGCCAGCAAACTGCTGTACGATTTCTTGCGTTGCAGGCATGAGCTCCATGCCTCGTGGGGCGTTACCGCCAGGATTCTGTACAAAGACACCATTCGCCTTGTGACAGAGCCATTGAAGGATCTGAGGGTCACCAGTGATTTCGTAGAGCTGTCTTACGCGATCGAGTGGATTTGCCGTGCCGCTGCCCTGCTGTTCGTCCGGTTGTGACCATTTGTAAGCTAGAGAGAGGGAGATACCCATCTGCGCGGCCACTTCTTTGAAGCTGGTTCGTTCGACCGCTTTGCTGATCACTTCATGCGAGTCCATGCCGGATTTGTTTCCGAAAACGGGCAGTTTAGCAAGAGGCATCATTCGTGAACGTCCTCTGTCACAGAATCTGCATGAGTGGCCTGATTAGGCTTGTTTGTGCCGTTAGAGACGGCGTAATCTACACGCCACGCCTATGAAAAATATTCTCTACTACATTCTTGGGACAGCTTCGCTCATTTTAAGCTCATGCCTTGAAATTAAGTCCAGCATCATTGCCAATAAGGATGGCACAGCCACCATTGAAGAAACTACACTACTGGGGGCTCAGCTCTCGGCCATGATGCAAGCTGGTGGCGGTCAAGAGGGGCAGATCAAAGGTCTCGTTATGGACAAACCCAAAGCCGAGGAGCGTGCAAAGAAATTGGGGGAAGGTGTCACGGTGAAATCTTATGAAGAGGTCAAGATGCCAGACGGCCGCAGCGGAGTGAAGATTGTCTTTGCGGTACCGCAAATCTCCAAGCTGAACTACGTTCCCTTTGAGCCCGAACAGCCTGGGAAAACGGCATCGACAAAGATGGAGCCGATGACTTTTGCCCTTAGTGGTAACACATTGACGATAACCAACCCTGAAGTAGATAAAAAGAAGGGTGGAGACGGTAAGCCCAAGAAAAAACCAGAGGAGATCGCTCAGATGAAGGCACAAATGGGCATGATGCGTCCGATGTTCGCAGGCATGCGCATGACGGTGGAGGTAAAGGGGGCCGATGGCATTGCCAGCTCTGACGCTACACACCTTAATGATGGTGTTATCAGTTACCTCGACATCCAATTTGATAAGCTCATGGACAATTTCGAAGTTTTTGCTGAAGTCATGGAGTCAGGCGATGGCGGCATGAGTATGAACGAGGCAGCGCAGAAATTTAATAAAGTGGAAGGATTCAAAATCGAGGGAAAAAAAGTCGTCACGGCCGAGTTGAAGTGAAGCAACAAGCACATTTTATAGGATTGCATTTTTCTGCACTGCGGCTCATGATCCGAAAATTCTCCTCCTAGCACCAGTCACCCACATGAAACTCGCTCGTCTCCTGTTCATCCTCCCGGCCTTGGCCGCGCTGTCCCTTTCATCCTGCAACTGCTGCAACACGCCCACCAGCAGCGTGACCAGCAACGGCATCAACCGTGCACGCACGTTCTACACCTACGACCAGTATGCGCCGCGCCATCGCTGTGATGTGTCTTACATCTGGCCTGCGCCGCCAAATAACTACAGCGACTACTACTGGTGCGATACCTACGGCAAGCTGAACTGGAAGTTCTAAGCGCGCTTCAACGTGTGTTAGTCATTCATCCGCCCCGCGTGCTCGTCACGCGGGGCGTTTTGATTTTTGCCCTGGGTCAAAAACAGCCCGGGCGTTAGCTCCGCCGCCTCACTTCTCATGGAACTTCACCTCGCAGGCCAGTCTGTCGCCGTCTTCGGAGCCGCACGCGGCATTGGCCGGGCGATCGCGGAGGGATTCATCTCCGAAGGCTGCGTGGTGCGCGGCTTTGATCGCGAACCATGTGCGGATTTCATCACTGCGGGCGATGTGACGAGCTTGGATACCGTGAAAACCTTCGCTGCAAGTTTGGCGGTGGTGGATCATGTGGTGTTCAGCATCGGCATCGGTTCCGGGAAGTTTGGTTTTCCGTTTTGGAATCTGGAGCCGTCCGACTGGGCGCGTGTGCTGGAGGTGAACCTTATCGGTGCCGTGAACGTGGCGCATGCCTTCGCGCCGAAGCTGATCGCGCGCGGCGGCGGCTCGATGCTGTTTCTCGTTTCTGTAGCAGGGCAGATGGGATCGCAGACCGATCCGCCCTACAGTGCGGCGAAGGCGGGGTTGATCAATTTCATGCAATGCGCGGCCAAGGATTTGGGGCCGCACAACGTCCGCGTGAATGCGCTGTCGCCAGGCATGGTGAAAACGGAACTGAATCAATCCATCTGGGCCGCCGGACAGAAAAAACTGACCGAAGCGCAACGCCAGAGCTTCGACGATTGGGCGCAGGAGAAGATCAAGAAGGTCTCCCATCTCGGCCGCTGGCAGATGCCGGAGGAGTATGCGGCGATGGCCTGCTTCCTCGCGTCCGATCACGCGAAAAACATCACCGGTCAGACGATCAACATCGACGGCGGCCAGGTGATGCATGCGTGAGAGTTATTGTACGTTGTTCACGCTTTAGCGTGTCATTACTGGTCACGCTAAAGCGTGAACAACGTACTATTCATAGAGCCGGAACAAGCCGCTGTGATCGAGATCGCCGAGGTGTTTCTCGTGAACGAACTTCTCCCACTGCGCGAGCGAGTTGCGCAGCGTGGGTGAGTCGAGGCCGACGGAGTCAGCGAGCTGGCACATGAGGCGAACGTCTTTGAGTTGAAGCTCAGCGCGGCCTCCGGGTGCGAAGTCGCGCCGCACCATGCGGTCGCCGTGGAGATCGAGGATGCGGCTTTCGGCGAAGCCACCGAGTAGGGCCTTGCGCACAAGCGCAGGATCGACACCGGAGAGTTCCGCGAGCCGCAGCGCCTGCGCCACGGCGTCGATGGTCTGCGCGACGATGAGTTGATTCGCGAGTTTGGTGACCTGGCCGCTGCCGGCGGCACCGAGATGCGTGATGTTTTTGCCCACCGCCTGAAAAATGGGCAGCGCGCGCTGGAAATTCACATCGCTGCCACCGGCCATGATCGTGAGCGTGGCAGCTTCCGCGCCCACTTGTCCGCCGGAGACAGGGGCATCGACCCAGTTCACGCGTGCGGCAAAATTTTTGGTCTCGGGAACGCCGGTGGTACCGAAGTCGATGATGAGCGCGCTTTTATCGAGTCCTTCGATCAAACCGCCGGGGCCAAAGACAACCTGCTCAACGACGTCCGTCGTTGTCAGATTGAGGCAAATGACACCGGGGCCGATTTCGCGTGCGAGATCGGGCAAAGTGGCGGCGCGTTTCATACCCAAGGCCACAGCAGCCTCGGCAGGCGCGTCGCTGCGATTCCACACGACGACTTCCGCTCCGTTCTCATGCAAATGCCGTGCATTGGCCCGCCCCATGTTGCCGAGGCCGACGAATCCGATCTTGTGTCCGGTGAGAGGCTTGCTCATGTCGGCGAACTCACAGCAAGCCGCGCCTGATGGCAAACTTCTTCCCAACTCACGCATGAAAATCATCATCACTGGCGGCGGCGGCTTTCTCGGATCACAGCTCGCGCAGAACCTCCTCGAACGCGGCACTTGGAACGGCGGTGCGATCACCGAGATGGTGCTGCTGGACACCTTCTTTCGTGATGAAGCGAGTGATGCGCGTGTGAAGCAGATCAAAGGCGACATCGGCGACCGTGCGACGGTTTTCGCGGCAACAGGCGGCCAGTTCGATGTGATTTTTCACCTCGCCTCGATGGTGAGCGGCGAATGCGAGGAGCGTTTTGATGATGCGATGCGTGTGAATCTGGATGGCGGCAGAAACGTGTTTGAAGCCGCCCGCGTGGCGGAGGGTCGTCCGCGTGTGGTGTTTGCCAGCAGCGTGGCCTGTTACGGCGGGCTGGACATGGCGCAGATGATGTCTGACACGACGAAGCAACTGCCGCAGACGACCTACGGCATGACGAAGGCCATGTGCGAGATGATGGTGAACGATCACACACGCAAAGGCCACTTCGATGGCCGCAGCGTGCGCCTGCCGACGGTGATCGTGCGTCCGGGAAAACCGAACGCTGCCGCGTCGAGCTGGGCGAGCGGCATGTTCCGTGAGCCGCTGAACGGCGAGGCCTGCCTGCTGCCGATCCATCGCGAACAAGCGCATCCAATGACGGGGTATCGCACGGTGATCGAGTCGTTCATCACCTTGAGCGAAGTGCCGGAGGAAAAACTCGGCAGAGACCGCGCTTATGTGCTTCCCGCGCATCGTGTGACGCCGCAGATGGCGGAGAAAGTCATCACGCAGGTTGCCGCTGAGCGGGGCATCAAGCTGGGGCCGATCGTGGATGCCTTCGATGCGCGCATTCAGAGTATCGTGGATCAGTGGCCGCAGCAGGTGGACGGCTCGCGCGCGGTGGAGATCGGCATTCCACGGCCACCGGAGTTGAAGGTGATCGTGGAGCAGTATGTGGAGGATTTTCTCAGGCGATGAAAGCGGAAGGTTAGGGCTGTGCGAGTTGCCGCACGACTTCTGATGCGAGCATGAAGCCAAAGGTGCCGGTCACGAAGGTCGCGGCTCCGAATCCAGCGGCGCAATCGAGGCGGAGGCCTGCTTCGGTGCCCTTTTCCGGCGCGAGTGAGCAGGAGCCATCGGCCCAAGGGTAAACGGGACGCTCTGTGGAGAAGACACAGGGAATGTCCATCGCCAGAGCGCGGCCATGTTCGCTTTTGGCGAAACCGTGATTGCGGCGCAGGCTCTGGCGCAGGCCTTTGAGCAGCGGATCGGAGCCTGCGTGGCCGAGGTCTGTCATGCGGATGGCGGAGGGATCGCGGCGACCGCCTGCGGAACCGGAGGTGATGGCGCGCAGGCCGCGCGCGCGACATTTTGCGAGGATCAGTGCTTTGATCGAAGTGCGATCGACGGCATCGACGACGAAATCAAAGTTTGGCGTCAGCAGACGATCCACATTTGATTCGGTGAGGAATTCCAGGATGGACGTGACTTGGCAGCCGGGATTGATCTGAGTGACGCGCGTGGCGAGCACCTCGACTTTCGACATGCCTACGGTTTGCGCGAGCGCGGGGAGCTGTCGGTTGGTGTTGGTGATGCACACATCATCCAGATCGATCAACGTGAGTGCGCCAATGCCGCTGCGCGCGAGAGCCTCGACCACCCACGAACCTACGCCGCCAACGCCGATGATGGCGACATGAGCTGCGGCGAGGCGCGGCAGTGCTGCCGATCCGTAAAGACGACCGATGCCGCCGAAGCGCTGCGCGTAGGATTCATCCATTACGTTTCATAAGCGGTGCCAGCGTATCGGGCAAGTTATGCGCATGATCGTAGCGGCTGGCGTGAGCCTGCCGTCGAACGGCGGAAAACAGACGTTTTTCTCTACGCGGAGCTTGCCTCAGCAATGATGCGCGCCGCGTGTGTTGACCCACACGGAGTAGAGGCTCTGCGAGGCGGTGATGAAGAGACGATTCCGTTTTGGGCCACCGAAGCAGACATTGCTGGCGCTTTCTGGCAGCTTGATGAAGCCGATGAGCTTGCCTTCAGGATCGAAGATGTGGACGCCGTCGTAGCCTTCGCCAACCCAACCGGCACTGGCCCAGAGGTTGCCCGCGACATCACAACGGATGCCATCCGAGCCACCCTTGGCGTCTTTGTCTGAGAGCAGACCTTTGTTGGTGGCAAAGACTTTGCCGTTTTTCACCTTCGCGCCGTCCACGTCATAGACGCGGATGTTTTTTGGGCTGCCGGTATCGACGATGTACACTTTTTTGTAGTCGGGAGAAAAACAGATGCCGTTGGGCTTTTCGAGGTCTTCTGTGATTTTGGTGATGCTGCCGCTGGGGTCGATGCGATAGACGGATTCTTTGAGCAGTAGCGCGCCTTTGTGGCCTTCGTAGTCGGCCATGCTGCCGTAGCCAGGGTCTGTGAACCAGATCGAACCGTCGGGATGCGCGACGACATCATTCGGTGCGTTGAAAGGCTTGCCGTCGAATTTTTCCGCCAGCGGCGTGAGGCTGCCATCGAGTTCGTAACGCACAACGCGGCGCGCGGCATGCTGGCAACTGATCTGACGGCCATGGAGGTCGAAGGTGTTGCCGTTGCTGTTCTCCGCATGGCTGCGCATCACGCTGACGTGGCCGTCTTCAGGGAGGTAGCGCATTTGCGCGTTGTTGGGGATGTCGCTCCAGACAAGGTAGTTGCCCGCGCCATTCCATGCGGGGCCTTCGGCCCAGAGCATGCCGGTGTGCAGGCGGCGGAGGGGAGCATTGCCCTGGATGAGTTTTGCAAAGGCGGGGTCGAGGGCGATGACGTCGGGGTCTGGATAGCGCTCTGGCGTCCGGCCTGTCCAGTCGCGGGCGAGCATGGAGGTGACGGTGGAAGCGGCGAAGCTGGTGAGGAAGGCGCGGCGGCGGGTGTTCATGGCGATGGATGTGAGGAGAGTGCGGAATGCAAATCGTCGCAGCTTCGCAGATTGTTACGCAAATTCAGAGCGCAGAACGTGTGCGGGCGATCCAGTCGAGTAAGTCGGCACTGTCCTGCGGATCTCGCACATGCAGGCGCGCACCGGGGCCGCTCTCACTGCCAACGGCAAAGCTCCAGCCATCGGGGATTTCACGGAAGGCGTCTCCGTCGGAAATATCGTCACCGAGAAAAGCGGCGGCAGCGGTGGGGAGGTTGGCAGCGTGAAGAAATTCGCGCAACGCGGAGCCTTTATCCCAGTCGATCGCGGGGCGGACTTCCCAGATGAGCTTGGCGGGGCGGATGACTAATGACGGAGCTTCGCGTACGAGTTTGTGGACGATGGCTTCTACCTCGGAGTGGCAGTCTGCCGCAGCTTGGCGGTAGTGGACGGAGAGCGTGTGTAGTTTGTCTTCAACCCAGACACCCGCGAGATGCGCGAGCTGTGCCTCGAGTTGTGTGCGCAGACTGCGCAGTGCAGAGACTGCCTGCGCTGCCGTCGGTGCGAGTCGGATTCGCTCGCTGCTCAGCTCGGTCATTTCGAGGCCGTGATTGCCAGCGTAGAAAACGCCTTTGAGCCCAACACGCTGCCGCAAATCCTGCAAACTGCGTCCTGAGATGAAGGCGAGCGTGATGCCCGGCAACTCTGCGAGACGGCGCAGAATGTCGCGCGTGTGCTCGGGGAGGCATGCTTTATCGGCGTGTGGGCGTAGCACGGAGAGGGTGCCGTCAAAGTCGGAACCGATGAGAATGCGAGGATGTGCCGCGAGCCAGTGATGGAGTGCTGCGCGCTGCTCGGCCCAGTGAGGGATCATGGAACCAACCTAGGCGGTGAAAACGCAGGAGAACATGAGTGCTGAATCAAGTCTGGCGCACAAAGCGCGGCCAAGACCGCACTGCGGGGCACCCCTCCTCCGACGAGAGAGGGGTGCCGAGACAGTTCTCGTTAGATGACAGGTGCTCCGGGGATGTCTTTGCCCGGAATGGCGATGGGGTACCAGCCATCTGCGTCTGGCTTGACGGGCGGCTCAGACTCGGCGGTGAGGATGGCAGGCATGTGCTGGACTTTGGAGTTCAGTGCCTCTTCCCACTTGATGTCTTTGCCGGAATAGGTGGCCATGCGTCCGAGGAGGGCGGTCATCGTGCTCTCAGCGCCGTAGTAAGCGTTATTGATTTTGGTGTTTTCGCGGATGGCAGCCTGGAGGGTGTCGTGCTCGGTCTGATAGGGATCGGGGTCGAGCTTCTTGGCGGCACCTTTGGCTTTGCCATCCACATTCTTGCCGCCGGGGCGGTATTTCCAGATGGTGTTGCCCTTGTGATCGTTGGCGTAGCAGCGACCGCTGTTTTCGAGGTACACTTTGCCTTTGGTGCCGGTGAATTCCTCACGCACAGCGTTGCTCACGCCGGACTGATGGCGGCACTGGCTGTTGATGCGGACATTGTTTTCATAGGTGAACTCGACGTAGTGGTGGTCGTAGATCTGGCCGAATTTCTTGTCCACACGCTGCATGCGCCCGCCCATCCCTTGAGCACTGATGGGATGGCCCCCGATGAACCAGTTGGCCACGTCGATGTTGTGGATGTGCTGTTCATTGATGTGGTCACCACAGAGCCAGGTGAAGAAGTACCAATTGTTGATCTGGTACATGAGTTCGGTCTGGTCGGGGCGCTTATCGCGGAACCAGATGCCGCCGCCGTCCCAGTAAACTTGCCCGGAGATGATGTCGCCGATGATGCCATTTTCCTTCACTTGCTTGAGAGCTTCGAGATAGCAGTTCTGGTAGCGGCGCTGGAGTCCGACGACGACTTTGAGATTCTTTTCGTCGGCGACCTTGGCCATTTCGAGGACTTTGCGCACGCCTGGGGCATCCACGGCGACGGGTTTTTCCATGAAGATGTTTTTTCCTGCTTGGACAGCCGCTTCGAAGTGATAGGGGCGGAAGCCCGGAGGCGTGGTGAGGATGACGAGGTCGCAGCAGTCGATGACTTTCTTGTAGGAGTCGAGGCCGGCAAAGATGCGGGAATCATCGACCTTCACTTTGTCCGGAGCTTTGTGCCGAAGATTGCTCAGGGTACCGTCAGCCTTCTCTTTGAAAGCGTCGGCGACGGCATGCAGCGTGATGCCTTCCTGCTTAGTGCTGAGGGCCTGTCCGGCTGCACCCGCGCCGCGGCCACCACAGCCGATGAGGCCGATTTTGATTTCATCGCTGCCCGCAGCCCATGCGGATTGTGCGACGGTGAGAGCACCTGCTGCTGCGGTGGTTCCGATGAATTGGCGGCGGGACGTGACCGCTGCGGGAGTGTGGGTTGTTGTGTTCATGGGTGATCAAGGAAACGCACGTCAGTGCGTGGTTCTGTGTGCAAAACGTGCCAGCGAGTGGGAATGCGTTGTCCGCTCAGGCGGCGTTGAGCGCGGATTTGATGAGTTGGAAGCCTTCCGTGTAAACTTGCTCGGTGCTGGGGAAGAAGTCGCGCCAGACGCGGGTGGCTGCGGCGAGGTCTGGCAGCGCGCTGCCGAAGGCCTCGATGGTCATCCAGCCGTCGTAGCCGATTTTTTTTAGATGCTTGATCTGCTCGGCGATGTTGATGTGGCCGCGGCCAGGTGTGCCACGGTCATTTTCGGAGATGTGGACGTGGTTGAGCTTGCCGGAGGCAAAGACGGTGTCGATGGCAGCGAGTGGATTTTTCTCTTCGATGTTGGCGTGAAAGGTGTCGTACATCGTGCCGAAGTTCGCGTGGTTGACGCGTTTCACGTAGGAGGCGGCCTGCTCCATGGTGTTGAGCAGGTGGGACTCGAAGCGGTTCAAAGCCTCGATGGCGCATTTGATGCCCGCTGCCTGCGCTACGGGTGCGATGGCACGATGCACTCCGGCGGCATGCTCCAGTTCTTCTTCGGTGGGGAAGGCTCCCGTGAACTGCCCGAGCACCTGATAATACGGCCCGCAAAGAGTTTGTACGCCAGCGTTGTGGCAGCATTCGATGACGCGCTGCAAATGATCGATCGCCCCCTGGCGATTAGCGGCGACAGGAGAGATCGCGTTATGAGCTTCATCGGGAAGAACGGTGACGGCAGTGCACTCGAGGCCGTTATCTTTGAGGGCTTGGCCGATGTTTTTGAAATGCACCGGATTGCTGACATCAAAGACCGGAAGCTCGACGCCGTCGTAGCCGGTTTGTTTGAGTTTTTCGAGGACGGGGTAGTTCGCCTCGGTGACATGACCGGTGTAGAGTAAAAGATTGAAGCCGATTTTCATGAGAGAGCCAGAAACTAAGAAGGGCACGGGACATTGGCAAGACCTCTATCGGGAGAATCACCGTGCTGGTACGCGCGTGGCGGCAAGTGCCACGCTGCGGTGAGTCTCCACTCGGGATGAGCGGCTTGCAGGCGCAGAAGCCGTTGGTGTGGCTGCGTAAAATTGCCGTTGAAAAGAGATTGGCTGATTTCATTAGTGCGCAGATCTCTACGCACGCTGCGCCAGCGTGCCGTTTTTCCCATCATGACCACGTTCCACTTCCTCACGCTGACCAGTGCGTGCCTTGCCTTGGTTGCCTGCGAAGGCATGAAAAACTCCAGCTCCTCGAGTGACCCCTACGCCTCCAATTACGGCAACGACGGTCATTACAACCCCTACCCAGGTCAGACTGGCTACGCGGCCCCTTCGACTCCCAGCTACCAGACGCCCCCTGCGGCACCGACGCCACCGCCTGACCCCTATGCTTTCAGTAGCGGGAACAAGACGCAGAGTTCGGCCAGCAGCAGCACCTCATCTTCCCGGAAGTCCACGGCTTCGAGTTCTTCGTCCAAGAAGAAGTCCACGCGCAGCAAATCCTCCGGTCGCAAATCCTCCAGCGGCTCTCGCTACGCAGTTACCAAGGGAGACACGCTCTACGGGATCGCGCGCAAAAAGGGGACGACCGTGGCCAAACTCAAGGCCGCCAATGGTCTCAAAAGCGATCTCATTCGCCCTGGCCAAAGCCTGAAAATTCCTTGATGCTCCGTCTCTAGGCCGCCTTTCCTGCGGACAACGGTCGCGCACCGTGAATTTTTCTGGGCCAAGAGCCGTCCACCCTTCGCCACATTCATCCATGTCCGCTCCAGCCGCGACTGATCCTGTCGAAGTCACCGACATTGACTTGGTCAAGCGCAGCCAAGCGGGCGACACGCGAGCCTTTGACGCTTTGGTGACAAAGTATCGCGGGAGGATCTATGCCATGACCTACCACCTGATCCAGAATGAGACCGAAGCCTGGGACCTCGCGCAAGAGGCCTTCATCAAGGCATGGCGCGCTCTGCCGGGATTTAAGTTAGATGCCAGCTTCTACACCTGGCTCTATCGGATCGCTCACAACGTGACCTACGACTGGCTGCGCAAGAAGCGCATCCAGGGAGACGGCGAGTTTGACGATGAGCGTACGGAACACCGCGCTGCTGCGGGGGCCGAGACTACGCCAAAGGGCGATGCCGCGCCGGATGCGGCCTTGCGCAATGCCGAGCTCGGCGCGCGCATCCAGGCCGCCATCGCAAAACTCTCCGCAGAGCATCGCCAGGTGATCGTGCTGCGGGAGGTGGAAGGTCTCGCTTATGAAGAGATCGCCGCGCTGGTGCCATGCTCTCTTGGGACGGTGATGTCCCGGCTTTTTTACGCACGCAAAAAACTTCAAGAACAACTCAAAGACGTTTATGAAACCACCCTCTGAAAACCACGACCTCACGCGTTGGCTGGACGGCGTGATGAGTGATGCTGAGCGGTCTGCTTTTGAGCAGCACCTCGCAGAAGATCCAGCCCTGAGCCGCGAGGCAAACGCACTCAAGTCGCTCAGAGCCGATTTGCGCACGCACCTCCCTGCCGAGATGAACGTGCCCTACGGTGACTTTTTCAATTCGCAAATCCAAGTGCGTCTCGCGCAGGAGGAGAGTCGCCGCGTGTCTGACTCCGCTCATTCACCGGTGGCAAAGCTGCTGCACTGGCTGAAAAAACCCTGGCTTGCGCTGGCGGGCACTGCGGCGGCAACCGCCGTGCTCACCGTCGCGTTGCTGCGCACGCCAGACGCAGACTCCTACAGTCGGATTCTCAGTTCCTACACGCCGGACATCCGCGTGGAGGCACGCTCCTTCCATGATGATGCCGCTCAGGCCACCGTGTTGGTGCTCGATGGACTCGATGAGGTGCCGGCAGAACGCAAAGTCTCCGGCATCAACGTGCATCGCAGTGAAAACGAGCCTGAAATCGCTGCCACCGCTCTCTTTGATGCTGGCGGCAAGAGACTGCTCACGATCTCACGCGATGCTGTTGGCAATCCTCAGTTCACGGTCACCCCTCCTCGCGGATGAGAGCCTTTGCCCTGTTGCTGTCACTGACTCTCTGCGCCAGCGCGTTGGCGCAGGAGGCTGCTGTGCCGCCGACGGAGGCTCTTCCTACGATGAAGCCCGCGACGGAGGGCCAGGTCTGGGGAGCGTTGATTTTTGCGACCAATGACGCTGCGCAACTGACAGGATCGAAGGAAAAAGAACCCGACCACTTGCAGGGACTCGATGCGCGGCTTGCGAAAGTTTTCCCCTTCAAGCATTTCGAAATCCTCGGGCAACATCAGCAGGACATTTTCAGACAGTATGAATCCTGGGTAGTGCCCTCGCGGGATTTGTTCTTGAAGATCGACTCGAAGGGGCCGGCGGACAAAGGCGGAGTCAATATTCATCTGCAAGTCTGGAGAGAACAGCAAGTGCTAGTGAAGAGCGACGCGATCTTGCGCCCTGGGAGTCCTTTGTTCATCGGCGGCCCGAAGTGGAGGAATGGGCGTCTGATTTTCGTGCTCTCTCTCGACGAACGCAAAGCGAGGTGATCTGCTATTTCTCCTCGGGCGCAGAAGGAGCGTAGTCTTCACCATTGAGGCTGCGGACGACGCTCTCGAGCCAGTCTTCGAGGGCTTTTTGCATTTCGGGCACACGTTCAGGTTGCTCGGCCAGGAGCACCGTGGTCTCGCCGGGATCGCGTCCGAGGTGGTAAAGCTCCCAGGATACATCATGCGTTTTTCGGTCTTCGAGACGATGCAGCTTCCATGGCCAGTCGAGCCAGGCGGCGTGACCCGAGAATTCGTGGGTGGGGAATTTTTCTGCGATTCGCCCGGCGTCAGGCATCACGCGCGCGGGATGGGTTGGCTCCTCGCCGCGTGTTTGAGCCGCAAGCATCTCCTCCATCCACTGCTTCGAAGGTGTGCTGATGCCTTTGACCGTGGCTGCGCTTTTGAGTTGTGCGTTCCAAAAGCCGATGGGCTTGGGGCGTCGTGGCTCTGAGCTGACCAGGAGAGGCAGCAGGTTGATGCCATCGAGTGGCGGCTGGTCTTTGATCGTTACGCCAGCCGCAGCGAGCACCGTGGGGTAGATGTCCGAGGTGACGCATGGCATTTTGATGACTTTCGGATCGGAGAACATCGCGGGCCATTCGAGCAGGGCAGGGACAGCGAGTCCGCCTTCGTAGATTTGCCCTTTGTAGCCTCGCCTGCCGCCGGTGCTGCCCACTTTGGGCAGTGCGCCGTTGTCGCTGCAATACCACAGCAGCGTGTTGTCTCGCAGACCGAGCTCGCCGATCTCCCGCCGCAGTCGTCCAAAAGCACGATCCATGGCCGTGATCTCGCCATAAAAGTTTTGCAGCTCTGCTGGCAGATCCGCATAAGGCTCTTTGTCCGCTGCCAATGCTTGATGGGGTGAGTGTGGCGAGCCAAACCACACCACCGCGAGAAAGCGCTGCTGTTTCTCCGCACAGCGGCGGATGAACTTGAGAGCTTCATCCACCGTGATGTCCGAGCTGTCTCCTTTGAAAGCCTCGGCTCGTCCACGCACACTCAGAATCGGGTCGAGATCGAAAAAATTCGGCGAAGAAACCCACTCGTCAAAGCCGCTCGCACCTGGGCAGACCGGACTGGCTTTTTGCACCGAGCCGACGTGCCATTTGCCGAAATGTCCCGTGGTATAGCCTGCCGTCTTGAGTGCCTCGGCGACGGTGATTTCTTGGGGACGCAGCGCATGGCCCCAGGAGAAGCAGCCAAAACGGTTGGGATTGCGTCCAGTGAGTACGCTGCCGCGTGTGGGAGAGCACACGGAGGCAGCGGCGTAAAAGTGGTCAAAGCGCAGCCCTTCCTTGGCGAGCGCATCAAAATTCGGCGTCTTTACTCGCGCATGTCCTTGATAAGCCATGTCGCCCCATCCCTGATCGTCTGCCATCACGAGCACGATGTTCGGTGGCTCATCCAATGCTTGGACTGGAATGGAGCACGAGAGCAGGAGGAAAAGCGGAATCCATTTCATTCCGCTCTTAAACCACGATTGCCTCCGCGCGTGAATCCAAAAATCTCACAGCCACTCCACCTCGTGGGAGAGCATCGTATCGCTGTCGAAAACAAATCGTCCGCGGAAGTGCCGCCGCTCCACCAACGTCTGCGCGAGCCAGTGCGCATCGTCCGCCCACATCTGATCGAAAGGCAGCGCATCGAGCGATGTCCACAGCGGCAGTGCTTCGGGCGTTTCGATCGCTTCTCCTTCATGGCGAGTGGCGACAAAGACATCCACCAGCATGCGCATGCCATCCGTAAACTGGAAGCGCAATTCGCCGTGATGAGCGGGATCGAGTGCGGTGACGCCGAGTTCCTCCCGCGTCTCGCGTACTGCGCACTCCATGGGAGTTTCGCCTGGTTCCGTCTTGCCGCCTGGGCCGTTGATTTTTCCTGCACCGAGGCCGCGCTTTTTACGAATGAGCAGCACCGTGCCAAGCCCCTCATTGATGATGAACATCAGTGTCGCACGCACGCTAGGTTGCCAGTTCTGCCAGTCGGTCGTCACGCAGAGATCAACGTTTTTTCCACGGCAAACCACGCAGCCAGCGTTTGCGGCTCTTGATGTCCAGCGACTGCGCCAAGATTTCCGTGTCACCCGCGTCGAAGTCCTCCGCGCGGGGCAGTCCGGCAGGCAGTCCTGTCGTGGGCTCCGGCACTGGGAGAGACTCTGGCAGCGCAGCAGCAGGCACTTTCTGATTGAGTGGAGGCACGGAGTCTGTCGGCACCACGAGGCCGCCGGAGATGATCATCTTCATCGCGTCCTCGATGCTGATGGGGGCGTCCGTGACTTTTTCAGAGTCCACCACGACGAGAATGCCTGTCATGGGACTCGGTGCGGTGGGCAGGAGCACACAGGTCTGCGCCTTTCCACTTTGTGCATCACAGTATTGGCCCGTGGCAAAGCCGATCATGCGCATGCCGGGCACTGGATAGTCGATAAACACGACGCGCTTGAAATTCTGCCGCGTCGCACCCAAGCCGCGGAAAGCGTCGATCACCTGCTTGAGCGGACGGTAGATCACTGCCACCAGCGGTACGCGCAGCAGCAGCTTGTCCACCGCCGTCACGATGTGTACGCCGATGACGTTGGTGGCCATGAAGCCCAGGCCCAAGATCACCAACAGTGAAAAAAGGAAACCGATGAAGTTGGTCAGGCTCGCAAGCTTCGGATCGTCGATGTTGAGCACGGGCTGCTCGGAAAATTCATTCACGATGCTCACGAGCTGCTCCAGCACTGGTTTGCTCCAGCCGTGCAGCAGATCGTAAATCGAAAAGAGAATCCAGAAGGTGATGATCAGCGGCAGCGCCAGCGCCAAACCTGCGAGAAATTTATTCCGCAGCCACACACCACCACGGCCTTTGGGCGCGTGGGCCTCAGGCTGGAGATGGGGGTTTATTGGAGTCGGTGGCGTCATGACGGCATTCTCTTTGTGTCAGGTAGAGAACGCGCCGCAACTGCTTTGTTCAGTCAAAAAATTCGCGCGACTGAAAATCAGGCTCCCACCAGCATGCGCGCCGGGTTCTCAATGCAGTCCTTCACGCGGATGAGGAAGGTCACAGCCTCCTTGCCATCGACCACTCGGTGATCGTAGCTCAGAGCCAGATTCATCATCGGGCGGATGACGACTTGACCATCGACCGCGACGGGGCGCTGCTGGATGCTGTGCATGCCGAGGATGCCGCTCTGTGGCGGATTGATGATCGGCGTGCTGAGCAGCGAGCCATACACACCGCCGTTGGAGATGGTGAAGACGCCGCCGGTGAGGTCGCTGACCTGCAATTTGCCTTCCTTTGCTTTCTTTGCGTAGGCAAGAATGTCCTGCTCAAGTTCGGCAAAGGACTTCTGATCCGCGTCGCGCAACACGGGCACGATGAGGCCGCGCTCGGTGCCGACGGCCACGCCGATGTCGTAGTAGTGCTGGTGGACGATCTCGTCGCCTTCGACGCGCACATTGATCTGCGGCACGGCTTTGAGAGCCTCGACGACGGCTTTGATGAAGAAGCTCATGAAGCCGAGTTTGACGCCATGTTTGGCGACAAAGGTTTCCTGGAGCTTGGAGCGCAGCGCCATGACGTTGCTCATGTCGCACTCATTGAAGGTGGTCAGGATAGCGGCTGTGCGCTGGGCGCTCACCAGTTGGTCGGCGATTTTTTTGCGCAGCGGCGTCATCTTCTTGCGTGTAACGCGGCCTTCGGGAGCTGCGGCGGGCTTGGCAGCAGGCTCTGGTGCTGGCGCAGGCTTGGGCACGACTTCAAATTTGGTGATGTTCGTCGGCTGCGGCTCAGCTTTGGGCTCGGGTGCGGCCACTGGAGCGGGCTTGGGAGCTTCGGGTGCTTTTTTCTCGACGGCGGGAGCTGCGCCTTCGGTGATCTGACCCACGACATCGCCGATCACGACATCGTCACCGGGCTGTTTGGCGATGGTGAGCACCCCTGCGGCTTCCGCCGTGACCTCGGCTGCCACCTTGTCGGTTTCGAGCGTGAGGAGAATGTCGCCCGTTTTGACGTAGTCGCCGTTCTTGAAGTGCCATTTGGCGATCTGGCCGCCGGTGACGGATTCGCCGAGCGCTGGGATTTTGATGTCAGCCATGGTTTGCGTGGGAGTTTAGTCGTTGGAGAGTTTTTTGATGATCTTGCGGGCGAGGTGCTCGTTGATTTCGCGGTGTCTCGGGATGGCATCTGCCGCGTTTGTGGCGGGGTTGCGATACCAGTCGTGACTGCCACCGTGCCTGACGAGAAAACAGCCCATGTCTTCGAGTTTGCGGATGAGATCGAGGCGCTTCATGCCAGCTCGAGTTCCATTTCGGCCTTTCGGCGGATGCCCTCGATTTCCCCGCTGGTGAGGTCTTTGTACAGATCGGCAAGCATCGCCTTCAAGTCCTCCATCGACTCGCCCTGCGTCCAGTGGTCTGGGAATTCGTCGAGAAAGCCGAGCCACCAGTCGCCATCGCGCCAATAGGTGAAGGTGAGTTTCTGTTTCATGGCGAGGCAGATTACACGCTGAAAGCGTCCTCGACCAGCTTATCCTGTTCGAGGCTGTGGATGGCCTTGGAGCCTGCGGCGGGGCTGCTGCTGCGCTCGCGTCCGGCGTAGCGCAGTTTGTGATTGGAGAGTTCTTCGAGGCGTGGGCGGATGTAGTAGTGCGCGCCCATGTTGCGCGGCTCTTCCTGGCACCAGATCCATTTTTTCTGCGCACGCGGATACTTGGCGACGATTTCCTTCAGCATCTCGTAGTTCAGCGGATAGAGCTGTTCGATGCGGATGATGGCGGCGTTTTTGATTTTGTGCTCTTCGCGATAGGCGAGGAGATCGTAATAGACTTTGCCGGAGCAGAGGATGAGTCGCGTGATGCGCTCTGGCGGAGCGAGCAGGTGCTCGTCGTCGAGCACTTCCTTAAACGTGGTGCCCGCAGCCATGTCGGCGAGTTTGCTGACGCACTTTGGATGGCGCAGCAGGCTCTTTGGTGTCATGACGACGAGTGGCTTGCGTGTGCTGCGTTTGATCTGGCGGCGCAGTGCGTGGAAATACTGCGCGGGTGTGGTGAAATTGCACACCTGCATGTTGCCGCCTGCGCAGAGCTGGAGGAAGCGCTCCAAGCGCGCGCTGGAGTGTTCCGGCCCCTGGCCTTCATAGCCGTGCGGCAGAAGCAGCGTCACATGCGAAGGGCGCTGCCATTTGCTTTCAGCGCTGGCGATGAACTGGTCGATGATGACCTGCGCGCCATTCACGAAGTCGCCAAACTGGGCTTCCCAGCAGACGAGAAGATTGCTGGCGAGCAGCGAGTAGCCGTAGTCAAAGCCGAGCACGGCGGCTTCGGAGAGCAGCGAATTGTACACACAGTAGCGTCCTTGCTCCGCTTGCAGGTTGTTCAGCGGGATGTGTCGCTCACGCGTCTGCGAGTCATAAAACACACTGTGACGCTGGCTGAAAGTGCCGCGCCGCACATCCTGGCCGCTGAGGCGCACGCCGTGGCCTTCGGTGAGCAGTGTGCCGAAGGCGAGTGACTCCGCATAAGCCCAGTCGATGCCTTCGCCAGCTTCAATGGCCTTCCTGCGTGCTGCGAGGAAGCGCTTGGCGATGGTGGGATGAAGATTGAAGCCCTCTGGCACTTCCAAGAGCCGTGTTCCGACGATTTGGAGCTCTTGAATATCCACGCCCGTCTTCACAGGCACGTAATCATAGTCTGGCTGCGGCATGGCCATACTGCCCTCGAAGGGATTGCCGCCGTCAGCCTTTTTATCATGATCGGCGAGGGTGGCGACGCCTTGCTCCAGCTCATCTTCGAGTTCTTTCTGGAGCGCGGCGGCTCCCGCTTCGTCGAGCACGCCTTGCGCGGCGAGTTCCAGTCGGAAGAGCGTCGCGGTGGAGGGGTGCTGCGCGATGGAGCGGGCCATGTTTGGCTGCGTGAAGCCGGGCTCGTCCGTCTCGTTGTGGCCGTGGCGGCGGTAGCAGACGATGTCGATGATGACATCGCGACCGAAGGTTTGACGGAAATCGAGCGCGAGTTTTGCCGCGCGGATGACCTCCATTGGGCAGTCGCCATTCACATGGAAGACGGGAGCTTCGATCATCTTGGCCACGTCGGTGCAGTAGTCGGAGGAGCGTGCGTCTTCCGGCATCGTGGTGAAGCCGATCTGGTTGTTCACGATGATGTGAATCGTGCCGCCTGTGCGGTAGCCGGGGAGCTGCGAGAGATTGAGCACTTCGGCGACGAGGCCCTGGCCGGCGAAAGCGGCATCGCCGTGGATGAGAAGGGGGATGACTTTTTTGCGTTCGGTCGTGTCGCCCAGTGCGCGCTGTCGTGCGCGTGCCATGCCTTCGACGACGGGATCGACGGCTTCGAGATGGCTCGGGTTCGGCGCGAGCATGACGCCGACGCTGCTGCCGTTGTTGGTCTGACGTACGGTTTCAAAACCGAGGTGGTATTTCACGTCGCCATCTCCGGCGACCATGTTTGGCACGTAGTTTTCGCTGAACTCGTAGAAGAGATATTCCAGCGGCTTGCGCAGGAAATTTGCCAGCACGCTGAGGCGACCGCGGTGCGCCATGCCCATGATGATTTCTTTGCCTCCGTGGGCAGGCAGGTTTTCGAGGATGGTTTCCAGTGCCACGAGCATCGACTCCCCACCTTCAACGGAGAAGCGCTTTTGCCCGACGAAGCGGCGGTGCAGGAAGCGCTCGAAGCACTCTGCCTCCAGCAGCCAGCGCAGCGCATCGATCTGCTCTTTGGCTTCAGCCTTGGCGTCGAGGTCGCGCTCTTCGATGCGCTCCAGCAGCCAGGCACGCACTTCCGGATTGTGGATGTGCATGAACTCGAAACCCGACTTCGCGCAGTAGATGCGGCGCAGCTCGGCCAGCATCGTCTTGAGCTTCATCGGCTGGCCACTGCGGAACATGTGCGTCTGCACTTCCTCCTCCAGCTCGTCCTCGGTGAAGCCGAGACCTGCGACAGAGAGGGAGGGAACTTCCGGCCCCTGCGAGCTGAGTGGATCCAGATGCGCGGCGGTGTGGCCCACTGCACGGAAGTGCTGGAGCGCATTGGTCACGCGCATGCGGAAGCTCAGTGTCTTCTCGGAAAGTGGCGCAGAGGTGTCGGCTGATCCCGTCTTGGCGGCAGGCAGACGTGCCATGCCCAGCTCAAAGCCTTCAAAGAATGACGCCCACAGTGGCTCGACGGAACCAGGGTCTTTTTTCCAGTCGATGTATTTCGACTCCAGAAAGTCCGCGTTGGCGCGGTAGGGGAGTGTGGCACTCATTGGGGCGTTTTGGGAGGGGCGATGAAATTGCGCTCTTTCGCCCAGAGTGCAATCATTGAAAGACGGACGGGCGCACCTTTTTCGCGGGTCATGCCGCCTCCCTTGCACAGGCTATGGCGCTGCGGACTCGCCGTTTGGGCTGTGTGCGCCCTTGCATCATGCGCTTGATGCCTTACCATCGCGCCCCTTTTCCCCCAAACCTGAAACCCAAACCTATGAGCACCCCCAAGAACGTCGCCATCGTCGGAGCCACCGGCGCTGTGGGCGCGGAGATGATCCGCTGCCTCGAACAGCGCCAGTTCCCCGTCGGCCAGCTTACCCTCCTCGCCTCTGCACGCAGCGCCGGGAAGAAGCTGAAGTTCAAAGGTCAGGACATCACCATCCAGGAGCTCACCCCGGATTCGTTTAAAGGCATCGACATCGCGCTCTTCAGTGCCGGCGGCGGCATCTCGCGCGACTTTGCCCCGCACGCCGTGAAAGCAGGTGCCGTGGTCGTGGACAACTCCAGCGCCTTCCGCATGGACCCGAACACGCCGCTCGTCGTGCCGGAAATCAATGCCGCCGACGTGAAGAAGCACCAGGGCATCATCGCGAATCCGAACTGCACCACCGCCATCTCGCTCATGGCACTCTATCCGCTGCATCAGGCCTTTGGCGTCACGCGCATCTTTGCTTCCAGCTACCAGGCCGTCTCCGGCACCGGCGCGCAGGCCATTGAGGAGCTCGCCAATCAATCCCGCGAGTGGGCTTCGCAAAACCGCGCCTGGGACGCCGCGAAGCTCGACAGCAAGCCGCACGTCTATCCGCACCAGATCGCCTTCAATGCGATCCCGCAGGTCGATTCCTTCCTCGATACCGGCTACACCAAGGAAGAGATGAAGATGGAGAACGAAGGCCGCAAGATCATGCACCACCCCGGCTTCCGCGCCTCCGTCACCTGCGTGCGCATCCCGGTCTTCCGCTCGCACAGCATCGCCATCAGCGCCGAGTTTGAAAAGCCCGTCACCGTGGAAGCCGCGCGCGCAGTGCTGGCGAAGGCTCCCGGCCTCGACGTGCTCGATGAGCCGGCCAGCAAAATCTATCCGCTCGCCCTCGACATCGCCGGGCGCGACAACTGTGCCGTCGGTCGCCTCCGCAAAGACTGCGCGCTCGACAATGGCCTGGCCTTCTGGGTCGTCGGCGACCAGCTCCTCAAAGGAGCGGCGCTGAACGCCGTGCAGATCGCCGAGTGTTTGCTGTGATGGCCTTCAGTCGTGATTTGGAAAACTAGGTGCATTTTTGCGGCACTCCGGTTAGAGTCCAGATCATGAGTGCGATGGAAATCATCGAACAGATCAAGGCACTGCCATGTGCAGATCATGGCAAAGGTGAAAACCTTCGTCCTTGAGATGCCTGATGTCGTCGCCCCCCGTTAGCCCGGCGATCATGGATGCTGAAAAGGCCCACCAGATCAGCCGCCGTATCTTTGCCGAAAATCGCGAGCTGTTCACCAAGCTCGCCCAATGATCACTGAGCCAGTTTTCCTCACGCGGGAAGTCACCGATAACATCCACCGAAGTAGTCTCTCACCTCCTCAAGAAGGACGCAAAGGGTAGAGGTACTGCGGCCTCTCCTGCCTCGCTCGGCTCCTCAATACCGGGAACCAACGAGAACGATTGTGATAATCCAAAAAATAATTGCGAGCGTCTTGGATGTTGCGGCCTTTGCTCTTTGCGTAGAATTAGACACCATATCCACGCAGTGAGGTTGGGCATAGTTACTTATTCCAGTGTTTTCTCAATAGCCGCAGCAGAGTGCTGCTGGTGGAACCTGCTGGCACATGCTGGTAATTGAATGCAATGAGCAGCTTCTCAATCGGCGAAAGCTGGGTCTCGAACTCGAATCCTGTCATGAACGGTGACTTCGTTGGGAATCGCACACCACGCATGACGCCGAAAGTTTTGAGCATGTTGTTAAAGATAAAACTTTTGAGAAAAGATTTTCCCAAATGCGACTGGGATCGTGGATAGCGATGGTCTCAGCCAGATGGCCGTCGTCAGTATACTCGAAATGCGAATCTGTTGCGTAGCGAAGCGGATGCAAATGCTTGAAGTCCTTCAGTTTCGCGAACTCCTCCCTGGTGCCGATGAACACATGATAAGTTCCCTCGCCCGCTGCCGTCAGTCCCGCCGCCTGACAAAGGGTGCGGAACGTCTGCTCCACAAAAGCCTTCAAGACGGGTGAACTTGCAGTGATCTCCAGCTTCGGCACACCAGCCCATTTCGTGGTTTTCCCACAGCCAAAATAAAGTAGCCGGTCTTTCACAAACGAACTCACAAATGCGTTAGGTGTCTGGAAGTCGGGGGCTTGGCCCATCGCGGAGGATATCAGCAGAGTTGACATCAACAGGGTGAGGATTTTTTTCATCTGATGAGTCGTGTGGGGCTGCTTCATGGTTGGAGGATGAGGACGAAATCTTTCATCTCCACTGCGGTCACGTCTTGCGACAGTTTGTCAGACAGGTGTGGAACAACTTCCAGAGCGATTCTGGGTGATATGGAATATTGCCCGTCCAAAAAAACTTCGTGCAATATCAGCGTGACATGAGTCCAACTGCCGTCCGATGGCAATTGCGGTCCAGTGATTCGATCTGCCCGAGCGCGTTTACTTTGAAAACTGTCATTAAAGAATAGCCTCATATCCATCAATTCGACACGCAGGACACGAAGCTGAAACTCCACAGCCACAAGCTTATTCCACACCTGTTTGACCTCTGGACCGGTTTTGGAGGGGACATGTATGAAGCACCATATATTCATTACATCTGGTTGATCTGAATTGGGCTGCAATCGGGGTTTCCAAACGTAGCGTATAGCTCCTTGCTCCGAGAATTGTGGCTTGGGGGAGAACAAGTTTTCCCCACGGTTCCGCTCCACGTATGCGTTTGCCCATCGCAGCCACGGCCAGTGATAATATTGAAGATCCGGATAGGCTTTGATATCCACCTTCTCGCCTTGATAAAAATACTGATTTTTTGTGTCATGTACCCCACAGATCATCCTGGTAATTCTGGCCTTGTCATACTCTGGAGCAAGCTGCTTCTCCTCCGCCGTCATCTCACGCATGGCACCCAGGATTCCAGGGCTCACATCCACAGCCTGACCCGCTACCAGTGTGAGCATCTGGCCGGTGGTTGGTTCCGTCACCGCGACGCTGCCCGCATGCACTCCGATGATGTCTTTGCCGCTTCCTAATCGGCTGAAAAATTTCGTTCCCTTCACAGCCAGCAGGGCGGTGGGAGTTTTGAGCTTGAACTCGCTTCCGCCACGCTGCTTCAACTGGTCGGCGCTGATATTGAGAAAGAGCTGGCCTTTGAGCAGCTCCAGGCTGTGGCCTTTTTCTCCGGCATCAGGCACCTTGACCTCGGAATCAGGTCCGAGCCGGGCTGTGCCCTCCTCCGCACCATCTCCTAGCACCAAAGACGTCGCCCCATCCACCGATGTGGTGATCTTTTCACCTGCCCTAGCGATGTTTAACTGGTTGCTCTGCACAGACGCGTTGCCGGGGGATGCAGAGATCGGTGCTTCGCCGGCGGTGACAGTACCTCCTGCTGAGGTCACCGTCCCCGATGTGGCAAATGGCAGCACCTGAGACACTCTAGCAACCGCCTGAGAGTTGCCGGTGACAGGAACCAGCAGAGATTGAAGAAACAGAAGGCAAGCGTATCGAGCCGGGGCTTTCATGGGGGATGCTGGTGTGTTCTTTATATGTGACCAAGTTGCGAGAATGGCGGTATCAGAATGCAGTCGCTGCTCAACTCGCCTCATTATTTGGCTGCATGGTACGGCTTTTGAGAAACATAGAGCACTCCCTGTGCGCGGCCTTCTTTGAGGGCTTGGGCGGAGAGGCCGGGCGTGGAGACATACCTCTTCTGCCATTGCACCGCGTTTGCAAAGTCGCCCTTTTCAGCACACGCGGCGGCCAGTGCCTTGATTGAGGCTGGGTCTTTGTATTGCGTGAGGTTACAGGCCTTGGTGGCAAGCTCGTCAACTTTTCCACCATCGCGAATGCTGCGTCAGTGCAGGTTGGCGCGTAGTTAGGCTGGGTGGCCTCTTCGTAATCTCTCATGGCGGTCGTGTAGTATCTTTTGTGATCATAGACAGTGCCGCGCTGATGATGGGTGGTAATATAAACCCACCCTTTCTGCTTGTTAAAGGGTGGCACGATCCCGAATCGATGGCTGGCATTCATAAACGTGAATACGTCGGCACAGGTTTTACTTTGGCAACGAGAGCAGTGTGAAATCGGACACTTCCAAGGTGGCTGAACCGCGTCTCGCCGCCGCCCCTGACTTATCAGGACCGTCATGAAAGGGCTCGATCATCAGGAAGCTATAACCCAAACCTGTAGGGATGACATCTTTCCATGAGTATGCCTGTACCATTACTTGATGCCAGTCAGTGACAGCGTGCGGAGCAGTCACGGTGCCGAGGTTTTTGCCACGCAGCTTGAATTGAACAGCCACGATGGGACCCACTGTGAGCCCGCCTTTTGCATCTCTAATCCAGAAATCAAATTCAGCATGCCAACGGGGCCCTCGGCTTCCATGCCCTTCAAATAGTAAGGCGAATTCAGGTCGTGGCTTTGTCTGACCCAATCAGCTTGGCTTACCGCATAAGACCATGCATAAGTCAGCGATCCTGATGAGATGAACTTAGGATCGCCCATTTTTGGATTGTGTGCACGCGCGGGCCACACCAGAAAGCCGCTTTGTCCTTTGAAAGCCGCATACGTCGGCGCGGACATCGTGACAAGCTGGCGGTTATGAAACACCTGTGCAGATGGTTTGTCAGGCTGCACCGTGGCCCCGGGGATGCTGTGCTCCACCACCAGCGACAGCGGCGTGCGAACCACCGCCGCAAGCGAATATTCCACTGCCGATGCCTCTTCCTCCGCGCTCATGGCTCGTGGTGCGCTGCTTTTCCCGGCGGTGATGGGAACCACTTGGCCGACAGAGAGGCTGGCCAATGTCTTTCCAGCAGCATCCATCACAAGCACGCTGCCCTCATGCACCCCCACAGTTTCAGTGCCCGCTTTGGAGATGGCAAAGAAGCGCGTGCCCTTCACTGCCAACAAGGCTGCTGGCGTCTTCAGGCGGAATTCGCTCTTCTGTTGTTTGGCCAGTTCATCGCTGCGGATGTTAAGGAAAAGTTTTCCTTTGAGCAGCTCCAGGCTGTGTCCTTTCTCTTTCTCATCCGGCACCTGAACTTCCGTCTCCTCGCCCATTCTTGCCGTGCCCGTCGTGTCGAGAATGACGGAGGTCGCCCCTTTGGCATCCGTGCTCAACCGTCCGCCTGCATGCAGCAGCACTGCGTCCGGTTTTGGAGCCTTGGTCTTTAACTCCAGAAGTTGTGCCCCAGTCGCCACTGAAGGTAATGCCGTAACTTTGCCCTTCACCGCGAAGGCGAGCACGTCAGCAATTTTCGCCACCGACTGAACCTCTGAAGAAGCTGGCAGCGCGAACATGATGCCTCCAAGTACGAGCAGGCTATGTGTGGCGGGACTGATGCGTTTCATCATGGTCAAAACGCTGACGCGGGTTGGCGCCGAGTCAATTCCGATAAACCGGGTCAATCTTTCAGCACCTCCCACACCACCTGCGGTTCCGGGATGCCTTTCAAAATGAGATCAGGATGGAGCTTTGTCTGAATGTCGTCACATACCAGTGAATGTGTGCGGGCAGAGATGAGAATTTTTCCTCCCTCGGCCTGGGACTCGATGCGGGCGGCGAGATTCACGGCACGACCGATCACGGTGTAGTCGAGAAAAGTGGCGGAGCCGAAATTGCCGACAGTGACATAGCCGGTGTGGATGCCAATGCCGATGTGTAGCGGTTCGTAGCCGCGTTTCGACCAGCGTTCGTTCAAGCGGGCCATTTCGCGCTGCATGTCGAGTGCCATCCGTACGGCATGCAATGCATGTTGTGCATCTGCCGCAGGAGCACCGAAGAACACCATGACGCAGTCGCCGATGAATTTATCTAGCGTGCCACCATGGTGCTCAATATGCGGTGTCATGGCGGCAAAGTACTCGTTCAAACGCGCGGCCACCTCGTCCGGCTCGGCACGTTCCGTCCAGGCGGTGAAACCGCGGATGTCAGAGAAAAAAATGGTCAGCTCTTGTCGCTCAGTGGTAGGCTCAGGCTGATCGGTGTTCACCAAACGCTCCAGCACTGGGCGGGCGATGTAGCGACCCAAAACGCCGACCACGCGTGAGCGGTCCTGCTTCATCGCTGCGGCCTCGAGTCCCAGCAATGCCAGTGTGGCGATGCCAAATGTAACCCATACCGGCACGACGGGCAAAATGACATTCGCGTTTGCCGCGAAGATGGCTCCGGCACTCCACAAGGTCGTCATGAGCAAGAACACCGCGATGCCAAGCCAGGCGCGTGCAGGCCACATGCCCAGCCCAAGCAGCGCACCTGCGGCGACGATCACCAGCACCTGCTGCCAGAACGACAAAAACTGCAGATGGTTGCCTGAGAGGATGTTGCTCACCACCGTTGCCTGCACAGCTACGCCCGGGACGCGTCCGATGGACGTATTAACCACGTCCGTATTCCCCGTGCTCACCAAGCCGACGAGTACGATGCGCTTCTTCACCGCCGCCTCGACCTGCGCGCCCAGTTCCTTCGACTGCACCGCCTGATAGAGGTCGAGATATTCAAACGCGGGCGTGAACATGCCTAGGTCACCGAGGAAATTGACGCGGTAGTGTCCCTGTTCGTCGATCGGGATGCGCAGCGTACCACGCGGTGTGTCCACTAGCGTCACCGCTTTCCCCGGCTCGATGCTGATTTGATCATCCCGTAATCCCAATGCAGCCATGACTGTCTGCATCGCTAGACCGGGATACAACCGCCCCTCATGCGCGAAGAACAAAGGGACACGACGGATCACGCCGTCCGAATCTGGCACCGCGTTCACAGCGCCGTAACTCACCGGCAGTTTCTCAAAGGGCGCGACTGGCAGTCGGCCGCGCACCAACTTCAGGTCGTTCACATGCAGGCCGAAGCGGCTGCCATCGGTGATGAAATGAGGTCTGTCCTCGTCCCCGGGCGCAGACTTGTCCAGTGCTGCATGCTCGAAGTGATAGGCAAGTGTGACATTCGGCTGTTTTTCGATGGCGGACTTCAGACGCGCATCCTGCTCGGCATCCGCTGAAGGCTCAGTAAACAGTACGTCAAAGGTGACATGCTTTGCACCGACTGCGTTGAGAATGCTCAGCACATCTCCATGTACCGCACGTGGAAACGGCCAGCGTCCGAGTTGGGAGCCGACATCCCGGTCTCCGATGCCTACCAGCTGTACGTTATCGGAAACGGGCTGCGGTTTGCGTAGGCGCAGCCGGTAGTCCACCGTCATGTCCTCCAACGCGTCTAATGCGCCACACCAAGCGATGAAAACAAGCCCAATGCCGACAAGGCCGCCAATGAGCACGCGAGTTTTCGGCAGAAGCAGACTTTTCATGCGAGAGATGCACTACATAAACGTATCTGGAAACAAGCTGCAAGGCAGCACAAAGGAGTAGATACACACGCACAAGGCCTTCTTTGACCTCTTCTCCGGATCGTTTCACAAAAAGCACAACACGCCTCAAGGAACTCGAAGTCTGCGCAAGGCTTCGAGTACTTTCTTGAGCGGCAGCCAGTATTCACGGTCTGCCGCAAGTTCCGCAGTGCTTCTTTTGAATCTCCAGTTGGCATGGGCGCGGGCAGGATGTTGCTTGGTCATCAGCGATGTCCTATCCCGGTCCTCCAGCCCCCAGCCGCCTGCGGTGTGTTCTGAGACCTTGGATCGAATCCGGCTTGGATTTGCTCTACCCGTGTCTGTGCTGTGTGTGTCGGGTGCCGCTGCCTGCCGCCGCATCTCGTGGCTCATGGTTCTGTGAGGCATGCGAGGCCGAACTGCCGCTCGTGCAGCCGCCTTACTGCCGGGTGTGTGGGGAGATTTACGATGGTTCATTCACGGGCGAATTCCGCTGCATGAACTGTGAGGGGCGCAGGTTGGCATTCGACTTCGCCGTGGCGGCATGCCGGGCGGAGGGAGCACTGCGGGAGCTGATCCACCAGTTCAAATACGGGCGGCAGCTCCGCCTGCGCGGCCCCCTGGCCGTTCTGTTGCGGCTCACGTTGGAAGAGCCGCGCTTGATGGGAGAAAATCTCGCCGAGTGGTTGCTGACGCCCGTGCCGCTTCATCGCAGTCGAGAGATGGATCGAGAATTCAATCAAAGCTGGGAGCTATGCCAGAGGCTGCATGTGCTCACGGGCATCCCCGCCGCCCAGACGCTCTCTCGGGTGCGCGAGACGGATTCACAGGCAGGATTGGATCGAGATGAGCGCCTGAAAAATCTCCACGGTGCCTTTGCCCTGCGCAAAACGCGTCCGTGGCAGGAGAAACCCGCACTGCAAGGCCGCTGCATCTTGCTGGTGGATGATGTTTTCACCACGGGGGCGACGACGAGCGAATGCGCCCGGGTGCTGCGGAAGGAAGGCGGAGCGGAAAAAGTGGTGGTCATCACCGTGGCACGCGGCTAGGATCAGCCCCCGCGTCCGGCTTTGTCCGGGCTCGGAAGAGCACCTGCCGGGCTGTCATACCTCCCGGTGGACTCCTGCGGCAGCCGCCCGGGGAGCGCTCCTCTGAGTCCGCACTCTCGCAGGATGCCCAACGACCTACCTAACATGGGATTTTTCAAGAAACGCTCCGTTGACGAACTAGGCGAGAAGAAGCGCGACATGCCAGAGGGACTCTGGACGAAGTGCCCTTCATGCAGTGAAAGCCTCTTTGAAGACGCACTGACCAAAAACCTGCGTGTCTGCACGCATTGCAGCTACCATTTCACCATCGGCTCGGATGAGCGCATCGCCAGCATCGTCGATGAAGGCAGCTTCGCGGAGACAGATCGGGACATCGACTCCGTGGATGCGCTCGGATTCAAAGGCTACCTCGACAAAGTGAGAGCCTATCAAAACAAGACGGGACTGACTGAGGCGGTGGTCACTGGCCGCGCGAACATTGAAACCATCCCCGTCCTGCTCGCCGTGATGGATTTCCGTTTCCTCGGAGCCAGCATGGGCAGCGTGGTGGGAGAAAAAATCACACGCGCCATCGAGACCGCCACCGCCGAGAGAAAGCCCGTCATCGTCTTCTCCGCTTCCGGCGGCGCACGCATGCACGAGGGCATCCTCAGCCTGATGCAGATGGCCAAGACCAGCGGTGCGCTGGCTCGTCACGCCGAGGCGCGCCTGCCCTACATCTCCGTCCTCACTCATCCCACCACGGGTGGCGTCACGGCCAGCTTTGCCACGCTCGGAGATCTCATCATCGCAGAGCCCAAGTGCATGATCGGCTTTGCCGGTCCGCGTGTGGTGAAGGAGACCACGCATGCAGATCTCCCTCCCGGCTTCCAGACCGCCGAGTTCATGATGCAGCACGGCTTGGTGGACATGATCATCGAGCGCAAAGACATGCGTGCCACTCTGGCCCGCGTGCTGCGTTACATGAAAGCCGCGTAAGACTTCGCGCCCACCGCTCACATCGCCCGTAGGCTCCGGTTGACCCTCCCGCGCGCTTGGCGGAGTCTGCTCCATGGCTTCTCCCACTGACCGCACGCGCACCATTGCCGTTTTTTGCGACTTCGAAAATCTCGCCATCGGGGTGCGTGAGGCGAAGTATGACAAGTTCAACATGAACAAGGTGCTCGACCGCCTGAAAGTGGAGGGCAGCATCGTGGTGAAAAAAGCCTACTGCGACTGGGAGCGCTACAAAGGCTTCAAGAACACGATGCACGAAGCCGCTTTCGAGATGATCGACATCCCGCATGTCAGTCAGAGCGGGAAAAATTCGGCAGACATCCGCATGGTCGTGGACGCGCTGGATCTCTGCTACATGAAATCGCATGTGGACACCTTCGCCATCGTCAGTGGCGACTCGGATTTCTCGCCGCTGGTGAGCAAATTGCGCGAGAACAACAAAGTCGTCATCGGCGTCGGGGTGAAGCAGTCCACGAGCAATCTCTTCATCGGCAACTGCGATGAATTCATCTTCTACGACGATCTCGTGCGCGAAGAGGAAAAAGCCAAGGCCCGCGCGGCCAAAGCACGCGCAGAAGCCAAGCCGCCCGCTGCCGAAAAGAAAGCGGGAGGCGATCCCGAAAAAGCTCTCCAACTCGTGGTGGACACCGTCGAGGCCATGCTCGCCCGCAGTGGCGGCGATGCCGTCTGGGCAGGCCCGGTGAAGCAAGCCATCCGCCGCCTGCAACCGCAGTTCGACGAGCGCTTTTACGGCTTCAGCACCTTTAGCGCATTGCTGGAGGCCGTGGCGGCACGGGGATTGATGAAGCTGGAGAAAAATGAGAATGGCTATCGCATCAAAGCCACCGCGCACGAAGGGTGATCGCCGCCTTCACTGAGCACTCCGCTCAAAAGACAGCGCGTTATCTTCCAGCAAGGCCATCGCCTCACCCGCGAGATAAAGTGATCCAGCGATCAAAGGATGCGGCGCATCCCGGGTGGCATGCAAGGCATCCGCAAGACGAGCATGCAGCGTGACGGGGCGTGGGGTCAGTCCGAGGTGGCTCCAGGTTTTGCTCGATTGATCAACCGCCATCGCGCGAGGCGACTCGAAGCCGGTGAAGTGCCACGCTTTTGCAATGGGCGCGAGCGTGCGCAGCACGGCGCTGATGTCTTTGCCTTCCACCGCGCCGAAGATGACCTCGGCTTTCTCGTTCGGAAATTGTTCCTGCCATGTCTGCGCGAGCACGCGCGCGGCGTCGAGATTGTGCGCGCCGTCGATGATGAAGCGACCGAGCTTCTGAAAGCGTGCGGGCCATTGAACGTCGCGCACACCGCGTGCGATCACGTCATCGGCAAACGCAAAACCCGCAGCGCGTAGCGCAGCGACCGCCATCGCGGCGTTCCAGCGTTGATGCGGGCCGACGAGGCCGATTTCACTTTCCCACGGAGCATCGACGATGGTCAGCGGTGCGTTTCGTTCCGCCGCTGTGCTCTGGATGACTGCGAGCACTTCAGCGTCCTGCGTCATGGTGATCACGGGAACGCCGGGTTTGATGATGCCGGCTTTTTCAGCGGCGATCTTTGCCAGCGTGTCGCCCAGCATGTCCGTGTGATCCCAGCCGATGGGCGTGATGACGCTGACGGCCGGGGTGATGGCATTCGTCGCATCGAGACGCCCGCCGAGACCCGTTTCGAGCACGACCCACGGATTGCCGCGCTGCGCGAACCATTCGAGCGCGAGGGCGAAGGTGAGTTCAAAGAACGTCGGATGCGGGTTCCAGTCTGCGACACGCGCACGCAGACGCGCGATGCCAGCGGCAATTTCCTCAGACGAGATCATGCGCCCGGCATCGCGGATGCGCTCGCCGAAGTGGATGAGATGCGGCGAGGTGAAGATGCCTGCATTGATGCTCGCGGACTTCAGGATCGAATGCATGAAGGCGCAGGTGGAGCCTTTGCCATTTGTGCCGGCGACGTGGATGAATTTCTGACCCGCAGCGGGCAAGCCCAGCTCACGCAGGAGTCGCCGCACGTTGTCGAGGCCCAATTTGATGCCGAAGAGCTGCGTGCGGTAGAGCCAGTCGATTTCGCGTTGCGCCGTGTCGTGAATCATTCGCGTGCGCACGGTGCCGTGACGCCAAGAGGACGCAACTCTCAGCTTTCATGCGCAAGGTGTGCAGGCTAGGGTGCGCGCGCATGTCCGTGCCCCCTGATCCCGATGCCGCACTTTGGAAAAAACGTTTCTGGCAGCTCCTCGCCGCCGTCTTCGTCGTGCGCGTGGGAGTGATGCTGCTGTTTGTGAACGGCGCTGATCTCGCAGGAGATGAAGCGTATTACTGGGACTGGGGCCGCAGGCCGGACTGGTGCTATTACAGCAAACCGCCGCTGATCGGCTGGATGATGGGCGTGATCGGCTGGCTCACGGGAAATGCGGAGTGGGGCATCCGCTTCGCAGCGCTGCTGCTCGGCACGGCGACGCTGATCGTCATCCACCGCATCGCACTGGTGTTGTTCGATGCGCGCACCGCCTTCCTCACCGCGGTGCTGGTGCTGCTGACGATCGCCAACGCGGGGCTGAATCTCCTGCTGACCATCGACGCGCCGCTGCTGCTGTGCTGGACGCTGGGCCTGCTGCTGTTCTGGTTCGCCGCGCAAAAGCCCGCCTGCAACACACGCTGGCTCGCGCTCGCGCTCATCATCGGACTCGGCACGCTGAGCAAGCAGATGATGCTGGCCTTCCCGGCGTTGATGCTGCTTTTCGCAGCCGTTTCACGCGACGACCGCGCGCTGCTGCGCAATCCACGCCTGTGGGCGGCCATCGTGCTCGGCATGGCCTTCATCATTCCGGTGCTGAAGTGGAATCAGGAGCACGCGTGGATCACGCTGGAGCACACCAAGCATCACTTTGATGGCGAAACGCGCAGCTTTGGCAAATGGCTCAGCCGCACATTGGAAAACGTGGGCCTGCAGGCACTGATCTACACGCCGGTGACGTTCGCTGCGCTGGTGGCGGCGTTGCTCGCGGCGATCAAACAGCGGGCAAAGCTGACGCGCCCGATGTTGTTTCTGCTGCTGGCCTGCGCGCCTGCGCTCGCCTGTTTCGCGGTGCTGTCACTGCGCCAGCGCATCAATCCCAACTGGCCCGCTGCTTTCTTTGTGCCTGCGTTCGTTCTTGCGGCGGCATGGATGCGCGGCCTGCTGCCGACAGCGGCGAATCCTGGCTGGCAGCGCTGGTCGCTGCGTGTCGGCGGAGCACTGGTGCTGCTCGTGCATCTGGCGCTGGTGATTGTTTTCGCGACGGATTTGAAGAGCATCAACAAGCTCTCCAGTATCCGCGGCTGGCGTGAGGCGGGCATCGCCGCGCAGCAATTTCTCGATCGCTTGCCGCAGCGTGACAAGACCTTCGTCATGGCGCTGGGACATCGCTACAATGCGGCGCTGATGGCGTTTTACCTGCCCTCGCATCCGCGCCTCTATCGCTGGGAACCGAGTGGCACCGTGCAGTCGCAGTATGAGATCTGGCCGGGGCCGGAGGAGCGCATCGGCGAGGATGCATTGATCCTCGATCCGTCGATGGAAGGCACGCTGCTGCAAAATCCCGTCTTCACTGAGGCGTTTGAGAAGCTGGAGAAGCTCGGAGACATCCGCATTCCGCTGGGGCAGGACGCGCGTGTATTCAGCGTCTATCTTGGCCGGAATCTCAAAAGCTGGAAACCTGTCCGCACCCGATGACGCCCTGGGACATCAGTCTGCTGCGCCAAATCAATACCGAGTGGACACATCCGGTGTTGGATTGGTTGATGCCAGCGCTCTCGGCCATTGAGGCGTGGGTGCCGCTCATCGTTTTGGTCGTGTTGCTCACGGCTTGGCGCGGCGGCAGGCAGGTGCGCCTCATGCTGCTGTGTCTCGCCGTGGCGCTCGGTGTGGGCGATGGCTTGATCTCCAACACGCTCAAGAAAACCATCGGTCGCGTGCGTCCTCGCGACGCGGTTGCGAACATCACCGTGCGCGATCTCGGCGCGGCTTCTCCTGCGTTCATGCGTTTGTTCAAACCCGCCGTGGCCAGACCGAGCGAACCCGCCGGCGAGACGCGCGGCAAATCATTTCCATCGAGCCACGCGGTGAACATGTTTGCCGCAGCGACGGTCATCGCCTGCTTTTATCGCCGTGCGGGACTGCTGATGTATCTGCTGGCCGCCGCAGTTTCCTACTCACGCATCTACTGCGCTGCACACTGGCCGAGTGACATCCCGCCGTCGATGGCGTTGGGTGTTTTGGTGGGCTGGGGCGTCGTGGCGGTGGCAAAGCGCCTCACAGCGGCCAGTCGATCTCCGTCTCGCCGTGCATGACTTCGCCGAGCACGGGCACGTCGAGGAAATGTTCGAGCACCATGCGGTTGGAAATGCTGGCGGCATCGCGCTCGTCGTTCACATAATTGAGCAATACTCCGGCGCAGGTGAGGCCGCGCGCCTGGATGTTGCGCACGGTGAGCAGCGTGTGGTTGAGGCAGCCGAGCTTGTTGTTCACGACGACGATCACCGGCAGCGCGAGCCGCTGCGCGAAGTCGGCCATCGTGGAAAACTCGTTCAGCGGCACTTCCCAGCCGCCCGCGCCTTCGACGAGCACATGATCGTGCCTTTGCGCCAGATCATGGAAGTGCGCGATCACTTCATTGAGTTCAAAGCGGCGATTTTCCATCAGCGCGGCGGCATAGGGTGCGGCGGGAATTTTGAACCACACCGGATTGACGTCTTCGACGGTCAATCCGTCGCTGCTGGCATTGGCGAGGTGAATCGCATCGTCACGCTGGCCGCAGACGAAGGGCTTGAAGCCCGCGACGTGTTTGCCGCTGCGCTTCAAGGCTTCCAGTAGCAGGCAGGTGACGTAGGTCTTGCCCGCGTCGGTGTCGGTGCCGGTGATGAAGTAGTGCATTTTGTTTTCTGTTCCCGGTTCTCTGTTCTCAGTTGGCAGCGTTCATCGTCTTAACCGCGAACGGCGAACCGAGAACCGCGAACAGGCTTTACCCAATCTGCGCGAGCACTGCGGAGGCGATCTTATCCGCCTGCGCTTCGAGGTATTCGACGTCGCGGCCTTCGACGAGGAGGCGGATGAGCGATTCCGTGCCGGAGTAGCGCAGGAGCACGCGGCCGTAGTCGCCGAGCTTCTTCTCCGTCTCCTTGATGATCTTTTGCGCTTCGACGAGCTGCTCGACGGGCGGTTTCGAGCGCACGCGGAGGTTGCGGGCGCACTGGGGGAATTTTTTCAGGCACTTGCGGAGCTGGCTGAGCGGCTCGCCGGTTTCCTTCATGATGCGCAGGATTTGCAGGCCGGCGATGAGGCCGTCGCCGGTGGTGGCCCAGTCGCCAAAGATGATGTGGCCGCTCTGTTCACCGCCAAAGTTGAGGCCGCGTGCGCGCATTTGCTCCAGCACGTAGCGATCTCCCACACCGGTGCGGATCACGCGTCCGCCGAGACCGGAGACGAGATCGTCGAGGCCGTAATTGCTCATGATGGTGACGGCGAGCGTGTTTTGCTTCAGCGTGCCTTTGCGCAGCATGGATTCAGCGGCGACGGCCATGAGCTCATCGCCGTCGAGCGCGATGGCTTCTTCGTCACAGAGCGCGATGCGGTCTGCGTCGCCATCGTGGGCGATGCCGGCCTGGGCCTGCGATTGACGCACGATGCGCTCGATCTCCTCGGCGTGCGTGCAGCCGCATTCTTCGTTGATGTTGAAACCGTCTGGCTCGCTGTGAAAGACGGACACATCGGCGCCGAGGTGCTCCAGCGCGAGCGCACTGGTGTAGGAAGCCGCGCCGTGCGCGTTGTCGAGCGCGACGCGCATGCCATCAAGGCGCACGCCTTCCATAGAGGCGACGGCGTGTGCGATGTAGCGCTCCGCTCCGTCTGCGAGCTTGGTGATGCGACCGATGCCGCGGCCTTCGGGGCGCGGCGTGTCGTCGCTGCCGAGCACGAGCTTCTCGATGGCGATCTCGGTTTTGTCGTTGAGCTTGTGGCCGTCGCCGTGGACGAATTTGACGCCGTTGTCGGTGAAGGGATTGTGCGAGGCTGAAACGATGACGCCCATCTGCGCGCCGAGTTGTGCGCTGAGCAAGGCGACGGCGGGCGTGGGCAGTTGGCCTGCGAGAATGACATCCACACCGGCGGAGTTGAGCCCGGCGGCGAGCGCGCACTCCAGCATTTCTCCCGAAGCGCGCGTGTCGCGTCCCAAAACGGCCTTCGGACGCTCTCCGCCTTGAGATTTGCCACCGAGCACGACCGCAGCGGCCTGCGCGAGGCGCATCACGAACTCGGGGGTCATGGGATGGCGATTGGCCACGGCACGGACGCCGTCGGTGCCGAAGAACTGGCGCTTTTCAGACATAGGCCGCCGGTTCTAGCGCAGGAGAGGCAGGGTGTCAAAGCTCCGTGGCCTTGCCGATGCTGGCAGCGGCAGGAGCTTTTGGCGTCGGCACCGCAGGGAGGACCGGGGCCAGCTTTTCCGGCAGATCGGAAGTAGGCTCGATGGTCGGCGTGAGCTGAGGCGGTGCGGGAATGGTGGGAGCGACGCGCACCGGCGGCGGTGGGATATAGGTGGGATGGCGGGCATCCTGCGCCTTGATCATGAACCAGAAGAGGAACGCGAGGACGAAGGAGATGATTTTCTCCCGCCAGTTGCGCACGACGAGTAGTTTAAGCCGATGCCCCCAGTTCATGACCTGCCTCCGGTGTGGATTGCGTGGAGGCGGCGTGGCCTCCTTCATTCAAGATGGCGTTGATGCGCTCGCGCAGAGCGGCGGGTTCGAGATCGTGCTCCAGCTTCCCCTGATAGCAGAGGGAGAGCGCGCCGCTTTCTTCAGAGACGACCAGCGCGATGGCGTCCGTTTCCTCTGAGACGCCCATGCCGGCGCGGTGACGCAGGCCGATGGCGCGATCCAGCACATCTTTCTGACTCACAGGGAAAACGCAGCCTGCGGCGGCGACGCGACCTTGATCAATGATGACGCCGCCATCGTGCAGCGTGGTTTTCGGGTGGAAAATGGTGGTGATGAGTTCGTTTGAGATCACGGCGTCGAGTTCCACGCCGGATTCTGCGAGATGCCGCAGGTCGATGCCACGTTTCAGCGCAAAGAGCGCACCGCATCGCCGCGCAGAGAGCTGCTGCATGGCCTCCATCAGCACATCCAGTGCTTCGGGGTCGGGTCGGTTGAAAGAAAAGATGCGAGTGCTGCCTAGCTCAGCCAGCACACGGCGCAGTTCAGGCTGAAAGAGCACCACGAGCGCGATGGCGAGGAAGACGGAGAAGCGCTGGAGCAAGCTGCTGATGACGGAGAGTTCCAACAACACGGAGATGAGTGCCAGACTTAGCAACAGGACCAGAAGGCCAGTGAGGATGCGTGCGCCGCGCGTGGCGCGGAAGAAAAGGTAGCCGTGGTAAGCCAGCGCGGAGAGGATGAGAATCTCCACGCCGTCGCGCCAATGCTTTGTCAGAAAATGCCACATACCGTTTCGCGCCGTGCTGCTGCACGGGAACGATGGCACGAAGAGATTCGTTTCTCAAAAGAAGAATTGTTTGGGCGGTGGATTCACGGCGGCTAGGGTGAGCGCATGCCGCCAAACACTGAACACCCCACCGAACCGCCGGAGCAGAGGGATCTGTTCGGCGCGAGGGCGGAGGATGCGGCGCTCAATCCGAAGGCAACGCGCGTCGCCCGTGTGCAGCTCGAAGGCGCGGCGGCGATGGAGCTGGATTATGCCATTCCCGAGGAGTTGGCGGGGAAAGTGGAGGTGGGATCGCGCGTGACGGTGCCGTTGCAGAATCGGCGTGTGAATGCGGTGGTGCTGGAGTTGCCGCAGGAGTCTGCGCACCGGGGGCGATTGAAGGAAGTCGCCGCGCTCATCGGCCAGCGCCCCATGTTTACTCCTGCATTGCTCAAACTGGCGCGCTGGATGGCGGACTACTATCTCGTGGCGCCGCATCAGGTGTTGCGCACGATGCTGCCGCAGGCCGTGCGTGAGAAGCCGGGCAGTTTTGTGACCGACAGCCATCTCACGCTGGTGAAAACGCCAGCACCGGAGGTCTGGGAGAAACTGCAACAGCGGGCACCGATGCAGGCGCGCGTGATCGAGGTGCTGCGCAGCTTCAAGGGCGAGGCGACGCTGAGCCAAATCCGCCGTGAGGTGCCGCGTGCGACGGCGCTGTTGCAACCGCTGCTGAAGGCGGGGTGGATCACGCGCAGCGAGGTGCGCGTGGAGCGCGATCCTTTTCAGGACGAAACATTTTTGCCCAGCGCACCGCATGTGCTCACTGCGGAGCAGCAGGCCGCCTGCGCACGCATCACAGAGGCCTTGGGAGCTGGCGAAAAGACGAAGCCGATTTTACTGCAAGGCGTCACCGGCAGTGGCAAGACGGAGGTGTATCTGCGGAGCATCGCGCAGGTGTTGGAGCGCGGCGGCACTGCGCTGGTGCTGGTGCCGGAGATCAGCCTCACGCCGCAGACGATCGAGCGCTTCAAGGCGCGCTTTTCTGAACGACACGAGCGCATCGCCGTGCTGCACAGCCATCTCAGCGACGGCGAGCGGCACGACGAATGGTTCAAGATTCACGAAGGCCGCGCTGACATCGTGATCGGCGCACGCAGCGCGATCTTTGCGCCATTGGAGCGGCTGGGCATCATCATCGTCGATGAGGAGCACGAGCCGTCATTCAAACAGGATGAGACGCCGCGCTACCATGCCCGCGATTTAGCCGTCGTGCGCGGCAGCCTGGAGGCGTGTGTTGTTTTACTCGGCAGTGCGACGCCGAGCCTCGAATCGTTTGAGAACGCCGCCAGCGGCAAGTATGAGCTGGTCAAGCTCACGCAGCGCACGGATGGCAAGACGCTGCCGCTGATCCGCATCGTGGACATGCGGATGGAGCGGCGCAAAGGCACGGGGGTGAGCGTGGCGCAGGCCAGCATCCTCTCGGAGAAATTGCGCGCAGCCATCACCGCACGGCTGGAGAGGAAAGAGCAGAGCATTTTGTTTTTAAACCGCCGAGGCTTTAACACTTCGCTGAGTTGCCTCTCATGTGGCGAGACGGTGCAGTGCCAGGATTGCAGCATCCCGATGACGCTGCACAAGCACGAGAGCCGCTTGGTGTGCCATGTGTGCGGTGCGCGCCGTCTGCCGCCGTCGAAATGTCCGTCGTGCAACGAGCCGGGGCTGAAATTCTCCGGCTTCGGCACGGAGCGGGTGGAGGAAGTGGTGCGGGCCGTGTTTCCTCAGGCACGCGTCGCGCGTGTGGATACGGACACGATCCGGCGCAAGAATCAGCTCCGCGATCTGCTGCGGGATTTCCGGGCGCAGAAGCTCGATCTCCTCATCGGCACGCAAATGATCGCCAAGGGGCTGGATTTTCCCAATGTCACGCTGGTGGGAGTGCTCAATGCCGACCTCGCCCTGAGCCTGCCGGATTTCCGCGCGGCGGAGCGCACACTGCAACTGCTCGTCCAAGTCGCAGGGCGTGCAGGCCGTGGTGAGGTGAAGGGGGAGGTGGTGGTGCAAACGCATGCACCGCACAGCCCGGCGGTGCAGTTTGCCCGGCATAATGATTTCGAGGGCTTTGCCCAGCAGGAGCTGGAGCAGCGGCGCGCCTTCCATTACCCGCCTTATTCGCATGTGGTCATCCTCGCCAGTCGCGGGCAGCACCAGGCGCTGGCGGAGCTGGCATTGCAGACGCTGCACCGTCGGCTGGCAGAGGGGCTGCCCGCAGAGGTCATCATGGGCGAACCCGCACCGTGCGCGCTGGCGAAGTCGCACGGGCAGTTCCGCTTTCAACTGCTGCTGCGCACGCCAAAAATCCGCCCGTTGTGTCGGCACATCCGCCAGGTGCTGCGGGGGACGGCCCTGCCAGAGGAGGTGACGGTGACGTGGGACGTCGATCCCGTGTCGCTTTTGTGATTTTTTGCGGGAATGCGTGAAGAATCGAAGGGGACGTTGACATCACGCATCCTGATTCCAATATTCCACGCTTCATGATGAACGAGCCGCGCCTTTCACGCCTCTGCTTTGGATGCCTTGCCGTCCTGGCCATGCTGCTTTCTGCGTGCTCCAGCGCGGTGGATGGCCCCGGCGGACGGATTGGCAAAGTGCGCTATTATCATCTGATGCCGAATTACATGCCGCAGACGCTGGATCCGATGCTGTTGTTTGAGCGCCAGCATTACACCTACGGCGCAGTGTCCAAAGCGGAGCAGATGGACCGCTTTGGCCACTACTACACGGTCTTTTGGAAGGCGAATGAGCGCACTGGCCCGCTGACTGTGCGCTTTGAGTACCTCCAGGAACACACTGGCCTCACCAAACGGGTGCAGGAACAGGTCGTGGACAATGTGCGGCGCAGCAATGTCTCCAAATTTGAAGTCACCGGCGAAGAGTACCAAAAAAGTGGTCGCGTGATCGCTTGGCGCGTCACCGTGCTGCGTGGCAAAGAGGAGCTGGTCAGTCAGCGCTCAGCACTCTGGAATTAACCCGCACGCACCCATGATTCCTCCCGCACAGATTCTCGTTGGCATGGTGGGCCGTTTGTTCTGGATGCGGGTGGATGGCCGCGGCACTTTTCAGAACAGCTTGCAGGCGAAGAAGGCCATGCAGCGCGTCATCGCCCAAGGAGTGACCCATCTTGTGGTGGATTTGGAGCGCTGTCCGATGATGGATTCGACATTCCTCGGCATGCTCACCGGCACGGCGCTGTGCCTGCGCGAAAGTGCGCAGGGCGGCACCCTCAGCGTGCTCAATGCCAATCAACGCAATCTTCAACTCCTCTCCAGTCTCGGACTCGATCACGTCTTGGAACTGGATCGCGAAGGCAAACTCTGGCCCGGCGAACGCAAAGCCGCCGGCGATGCTTTGCAGCACTGCACTGAAACCGGTGCCGACTGCAAAGAAGCACAGACGCAGCATGTGCTGGACGCGCATCAGGCACTCGCAGGAGTGAGTCCCGACAACGAATGCCGCTTTCACGACGTGATTGAGTTTTTGGGGAAGGAGCTGGAATCCGGCAGCTAGCTGTTTCCGGCGCGAGGCGATGCCCGGAATAAGCCGGGGCGCCGCATGAGCCCATGACGCCTGTTTTTCTCTCTCTCATTGTGCTGCTCCTGCTGATGATGGCAGCGGGAGTCTTTGTGCTCGTCAGGCTCGCCATCCGGCAGCGGGGAGACCTCGCCGCCCTGCGTGCGGAGGAGGAGGCCATCGTGGCGGAGGAGCGACGCATGTTTCATTTCCTGCACGATCTCGGGGAGGCGATCTGGCGCGACGATCAGCAGGCGTCGATGTATCGGCTCATCGTCGAGGGCGCGTTGCGCGTGACGCAGAGTACGGGTGGCGCACTTTATCTGCTCGATGATTCGGGTCGGCAGCTCGTGCCGCGTTTTTATTCGGAGCTCTGCGCGCCTCTCGTACAAATACCCGAGCGTGTGCGGCAGCAGATGCAGGAGAATCCCTCCGCTCTGCTCAACCTGCTGCGCATGCACGCGGTGTCGGGAGAGGACGCGAGCCTGCTCGGCTCAGTCTTCACGCGGCAAAAGGCTGAACTGGTGGCCGATCTCGCGTCTGATTCGCGCTTCGAGGGGCCGGCGATCGACGCGCGGCGCAACACCACCTGCATGATCGGCCCACTGAGCTTTGGCACGCGCCGCCTCGGTGTGCTGGCAGTCACCTCCCCGCAGAGTGCGCGGCGTTACAACGCGAATGACTTCGAGGTCTTCAATTCGCTCATCGAGCAGTCGGCCTTTGCCCTCGCAAACGCGATGTCGCATCAGGAAGCCGCGAAGCACCGCCTCGATCAGCAGGAACTGCAAAACGCCAGTCACATCCAGCAGGTGCTCCTCCCGGAGCGCGATCCCGAGTGGCCTGGCTTCATCGTCGCAGGGAAAAACATCCCCGCGCGCACGCTGAGCGGAGATTACTTTGACTACCTCAAGCTGGCTGGTGGCAAACACGGTGCCGTGATCGCCGATGTCTCCGGCAAAGGCCTCGGTGCCGCCATGATCACCGTCATGTGCCGCACCCTCATGCGTGCCAAGGCAGCATCCTCTTCCTCGCCCAGCGCCGTGCTCGCTGCGGTGAATCGCCAGATCGCCCCGGACATCCGCGAGGACATGTTCATCACCATGTCTTATGTCGTGATCGACAAAGACGGCACGAAGCTCACCCTCTCGCGCGCCGGCCACAACGCCGCGCTGCTCTGGCGCAAGGCCACGGGGCAGGTGGAGGCCATTCACCCACCCGGCCTCGGCGTCGGCATCGACAAAGGGGATGTCTTTGAGCGGGTCACCAAGGACGAGAGCTTCGAGATGCACGCTGGTGACTGCCTCCTGCTCTACACCGATGGCGTGAACGAAGCCATGGATCCGAAGGGACATGAATTCGGCGAGGAGCGCGTGCAGGAAAAACTCGCCCAATACGCCCCGCTCGGGCCCAAAGCGATCATCGGTGGCATCATCGCCGATCTGGAGCACTTCCTCCACGGCAGGCGATCGCACGATGACATCACCTTGATTGCGATTCAGAAGGCGGCATAGTCGCGGCCCCCCAAACCCCGCGAAAAAATCCACCTATGACTGAGCCGAGTCCCGAAACGACCCAGCAGACTGATCCCGCCGCCATCCCATCTCCCGCCGCCGATGTGCCCAGCGAAGAAGTGCCTGTTTCCACGGAAGAAGCTCCTCCTGCTGATCCCGTGACCCTGCTCACGCAGGAGGTCGAGCGCTGGAAAGACCTCGCCTACCGCAGCCAGGCGGAGCTGGACAACTTCCGCAAACGCAGTGTCCGCGAAGCGCAGGAAACACGCGCCTACGCCAATGCCGACCTGCTGCGCGCCCTGTTCCCCATCCTCGACAACTTCGACATGGGCCTCGAAGCCGCCCGCGCTGAATCTGAGAAATCCATGATCTACATGGGCATGAGCATGGTGAACCGCCAACTTCAGGACTTCCTGCGCGACAGCGGCGTTCAGGAAATCGAAACCCAGGGGGTCGCCTTCGATCCCAACCTGCACGACGCCGTTTCTCAAGAGGCCAGTGCCGACATCGCGGAAGGCACCATCCTCCGCGTCACCCGCAAAGGCTACAAGCTCAAGGATCGCCTCCTCCGCGCCGCCAGCGTCGTGGTTTCCTCCGGCCCCGGTGCGGCGTAATTTCAAAATCCAAATCCCCCATTTCAAATCATCCGCATGGCTGAAAAACGCGACTACTACGAAGTGCTGGGCGTCCCGCGTGATGTCTCCGCCGACGATTTGAAAAAAGCCTACCGCAAGCTCGCGGTGAAATATCATCCGGATAAAAACCCGGGTGACAAATCCGCCGAGGAGAAATTCAAAGAAGTCGGTGAAGCCTACGACGTGCTCAGCGACGAACAAAAACGCGCCGCCTACGACCGCTACGGCCACAGTGCCTTCACCGGTGGCATGGGTGGCCCGGCCGCAAGCGGCGGCGGCTTCCACGATCCCTTCGACATCTTCCGTGAAGTCTTTGGCGGCGGCGGTGGTGGCATCTTCGAGCAATTCTTCGGTGGAGGCGGCGGCGGTGGCCGTCGTCGCGATGGCCCGCAGCGCGGCAACGACTTGCGCTACGGCATGGAAATCACCCTCGAAGAAGCCGCGCACGGCTGCGAGCGCGAGATCGAATACGAGCGCAGCGCCTCATGCAAAACCTGCTCCGGCTCAGGCTCCGCCAGCAGTGGCGGCGGCAAAAAAACCTGCCGCACCTGCGGCGGTGTCGGCCAGGTCATCAGCTCACGCGGCTTTTTCCAGATTCAGCAAACCTGTCCTGACTGCAACGGTGCCGGGGAAACCATCAGCGATCCCTGCCGCGCCTGCCACGGCAGCGGACGCTCCAAAGAACGCACCAAAGTGCGCGTCAAAGTCCCCGCTGGCATCGAGGACGGCTCCCGCCTGCGCTCCACTGGCAATGGCGACCTCGGCGTGAAAAACGGCCCCGCTGGCGACCTCTACATCGTCGTCCAGGTCAAAGCGCACGAGATCTTCGAGCGCGAAGGCGACGACCTGCACTGCGACATGCCGCTTTCCTTCGCTGTCGCCGCGCTCGGTGGCGAGATCACCGTGCCGACGATGGAAGGCAAAGCCTCCGTCAAAATTCCCGCCGGCACGCAAAACGGCACCACCTTCCGCTTGCGCGGCAAAGGCATGAAAACCCTCGGTTCCGACCACCACGGCGATCTCTACGTCCATGTGCAGATCGCCGTGCCCACCAAGCTCAACGCCGAACAGCGTGAAAAGCTCGACACCTTCGCCAAATCCCTCGGCGAGCAAACCTCCCCGATGGAGGAGAGCTTCTTCGAGAAGGCGAAGAAGTTTTTCCGGTGAGGGTTTGAACGGTAATCAGTTGACGTTGGATGGGTGTTTGACGGCTTCTTCACGAAGTCACTCAGATCGCCCCGGAACGAACTATTTTTCCTTCAGTGCCAGCAGCTCCTCAAACACCGCGCTGAGTTCCTCGCTCTCGATTTGTTTCTCGGTGAGCAGTTCGCGGAAGACATCGCGGGGTTGGAGGTCGTGAAGGGTGGGGGCTGTGGATTGCCAAGGGGCGTTTTCGGAGACGGGGAGGTCGGCGAGGACTTTGAGGACTTCAAAGCGGGAGGCGACGGCCTCACGGACTTGGCGGTCGAGATCGGGCTCGGGAGCGGCAAGCTTCACGGTGACTTCCACCCATGCGTCTGCGGGCACGTTGTCGAGATCGGCGGCTAGTGTGGCCCGCGCGGCCTTTACGCGGATGAGCTGACGTGCGAGTGGAATCGGACGTGTTTCCACGCTCATGCCGGTGGTGTCGAGGATGACGACAGATTTGGCATCGCTGGCTTCGGAGAAACTGAGCGCGATGGGCGAGCCACTGTAGCGAATGGTTTCCTGACCGGCGACTTTTTGCGGGCGATGCAGATGGCCGAGGGCTGTGTAGTCGAAGCCTGCAAAGATGTCCGCACCGACGGAGCCGAGATTGCCGATGTGGATGTCGCGCTCGCTGTCGCTGGTGGTGGCACCCACGACGGTGAGGTGGCCCATGGCGAGCACGGGCCGACCTTTGGCGATCTCGCGCGCGGCGATGAGTTGGGCGGCGTAGTGCTCGCGGATGGCAGCGCGGACTTGTTCATGCGCGGCGGAGATCGTTTCACCGGCGATGGCTTGGCGGAGATCGCGCTCGCGCAAAAACGGCACGGCAGCGACGACGCAGCCACCGAGATCGACGAGGTTGTTTTCACCGGCGTGACCGAAGACATGCACATCGAAGCGGCGCAGCAGATCGCGCGGAGCGTTGAGATGCGAAGCGGAGTCGTGATTGCCACCGGTGATGATGGCTTTGACCGATTTGAGATCAGCGAGGCGCTTCAGAAAATCGAAGTAGAGCGCGACGGCATCCTGCGGCGGATTGGCGGCATCGAAGACATCGCCGCTGAGCAGCAGCGCGTCGATTCTCTCAGCGCGGAGTGTGTCGATGAGCCAGTCGAGAAACGCGGCGTGCTCGGCGAGACGCTCGCGTTCGATGAGGCGAGTGCCGAGGTGCCAGTCAGCGGTGTGAAGGATGCGCATGAGGGAGAGCGATGGTCAGAGGCGTGGCTATGTAACTAACCGCTGATAAGACGCGGATGAAACGTGAATCAATGAGAGCTTGTCTTTTATCAGCTCTCATGAACGTCGCACAAACAGTCAGGCAGCGTCTCACTCGCCCGACCTATTTCATCACAGGCAACAGCACGCGGGATGCGTGATCCCTTTCATGCAGGATGGTGTGCGTGCCGGGCTTTGTTTCCTTCATCCAATCGACGGTCTGTGGGCCGCCGGTTTGATTGTTCGGCTCGTAGAGTGGTGCGCCTGTGCTGGAGACGGTGACGCGGAGGCGATGACCTGTGTTGAGGATGATGCTGGTCCAGCCGATGTGCCATTGGAGCTTCGCTGGCTCACCGGGCGTGAGGAGTTTTTGATGATCGAAGCCGTCGCGATAGCGCGCACGCATGGGATAGTCCATGAGCACGATGCTGCGGCCATCGGGATAGACATCGGAGACGCGGAGGATGAAGTCGGTGTCGCGCACGGTGGATTTCACCCACAGCTCGGCTTTGATCTCGCCGGTGATTTCCAGCGGCTGTGTGAGTGGTGAAGTGCTCCAGGTGCGCACGTCTTTTTGTTTCTCAAAAGCCTGCCCGTCCTTCGCGCCGAGGAAGGCGCGGCCAGGCATGACCATCGGCTTGAGTGGATCGCAATCGTAGGAGGTGCCGCTGTTCGTGGCGGTGGGCGCGTCGGATTTCAAAACGGCATCGTCATGCAGATAAAAGCTCGTTTCCTTCGTCTGGGGCGGCCAGTCGGCGGCTTCGCGCCAGACGTTGCCGGGGGCGTTCGCTTCACCGAGTGCGCCCATGACGTAGTAGCGGACGGCGGGTTCTTTTTCGATGCCGTTGTCAGCGCCCTTTAGCCAGTGGTCGAACCAGCGCACCATGTGATCAACTTCGGGCCAGGTGGCGTTGGCGGGATAGACGAGTTCGCCCACCTTGCTGCCTTTGTTGAGGCGGCCATGCAACCACGGGCCGAGCAGGAGTTGCTGCGGTGCGTTCGGTTTGCGTCCGATGAAGCTCTGCACGCTGCCTTGGATCATGAAGTCATACCAACTGCCAATGGTGAAGCACGGCACGTTCATCTTGTCGAAATGCAGCGTGCAATCTTCGGCGCGCCAGTAGTCGTCATAGTCGGGATGCTGATCCCACTCGCGCAGCAAGTCGGCGTTGTCCGAGGGGACGCGGCAGTTTGCGCCAAAGTCAGCGAAGCGGCCCGGACGGGTGACACCGCCGATGCGGTAGCCTTCCTGAAACAAACTCAATCCCGTATCGACCATGTACTGGCAGACGAGGTGTGGTGGCTGCGTGACGGCGAGAAAGTTCTGCGCGAAACCGCCCTGTGAGCTGCCGAATGATCCAACCTTGCCAGTGCTCCACGATTGTGAGGCGAGCCATTCGCAGGTGTCGTAGCCGTCTTTCTGCTCGCCCCAGGCGAGCGCGCGGTAGCCGACGTATTTGCCTTCGCTTTTCTGTGAGCCGCGGAAGTTCACCATCGCCACCGCATAGCCACGCTGCGCCATCTCGGCAGCGCGTTTGCGCGTGGAGAGGCCGCTGATGTTGGCGTAGCGCTGCTCGAAGATGGCGGGCCATTTGCCTGTGCCTTCTGGGAGGTAAACGTATGCGGAAAGCTTCACGCCATCGCGCATCGGGATCATGACATGCTCCTCATGCACGCCGGGCACATCGAGTTTGGGCAAATCTTGCGCGGCGGCGATCGAAACAAATGCGAGAAGGCAGAGCAGGCTGGATTTCATCCAGCGAATACGCGCTCACTCAAGCGCATCCATCGGCGGATCAATTGCGATTGAGCAATTTGCGCACTTCTTCCTCTGAGTACGCGCCTTTCTTGGTCGGTGTGGCTTCGATGGTTTCGATGATCGTTGGCTCTTTGCCCTTGCGCTTCGAGCCGGGCAGCGCATGGCGCGTTTTGAACTCGTCGTCGGCACCGCTGAATTTGGCGCGACCTTCACGCGCCTGCATGGTGCCGAGCTTGGAGGCCTCCGTGTCAAACTGGCTGCCACTCTCAGATGCTTTCATGTCGCCGAGCGCGTAGGTCAGATCCAGTCCTCGTGCGGTGGTTTTGCCGAAGCGACTTTCTTTTGCTTTGAATGCTTTCTGCCCGGCAAAACTGCCGACACCGGCAAAGCTGCCAGCGGTCGCAGCTTGGTGCTGAAAGTAGGAGCCGGCTCCATTCTTCGATGATGAGTTGGTGATGGATTTTTCGAAATGACTGCGGCGATTCATGTCTGGCTTTTGCATGGAGCGCTGGGCGAGCGACATGCTGGCATAGTCCTTCTTTGCTGTTTTCTCTCCATCACTGGAGCACTGACAGAGAGCAGCACTGATAAAGAAGCAGAGCAGGAGTGGCAGCGGTGGATTCATGGTCTGACGGACTGCGTGGTGGCCTGGCGCGCGAGGAAGAGCGTCTCTTTCAACACAGCTCCAGGGAGGTGAAACTTGGGCAACTCGGCCTCGATGCCTGCCAGCCTGCCCCAGCTTTGATAGAGTTCAAAGATGAGTTTTGCCGTCAGTGCGGGCATGGCCCAGTTCCTGCGGATGAGGAGGGTTTCTGCCGCCTCGTAGGCTTGTCTGCGGATGAGGAATCGCGCTTGCTCAGCGAAGAGTTCTGGTTGCAGCGTCGAGGTGTCGTCCAATCGCTGCGTGGCTGCGTCCAGCAGTTCTCGCGCGAATTCGAGATGGCCTGTTTCTTCAAAAGCGCGCGCCCATTCGACCGTCTGCACGCCACCGGGAAAGGGCAGACGCAGCGTCTCATTGAAAAGCTCTCTCACGGCGGCGTTGTCTCCCAAGGCATGCGCCACACGCACAGTCAGTGGGATTTTGCGCCCTTGCTCGCGCAGGGTGGGGATGCGTGCGATCACCTGGCATGCGTCCCACGCCCAGGTGGCGCGGTTCTGCTTCAGCATTTCTGCAGCGGCGAGTTCGATGCACTGGCGATCTTTTTCCTCCGCCTGCTGCCATGCAGTCATGAAGTCCTCATGCGCAGTTGCGGGCAGCAATGAGGTGAATGCGCTCAGTGCCAATGCGGCGAGCGGGCGATCGGCGCCGGCGCGTGCTTCTGTGCGCAGGATGGCGGCCCAGCCTGTGGCGTGCGGCCCATGGGCACGCTCTGAGAGCCACGCGTGCATGTCTTTCAGTGTGGCGGGATCGCGCGTGGTCGTGCGGAACAGTGCTGCGATTTGCGCGCGCCCGCGTTGAGGCGTCCACGCGGCGTCTGCGTCCAGCACTTTGAGTTGCTCAAGACGCAGCGTGAAACGCTCATGATCGCCGTGCAGGGTGCGCTCTGCTTGCGTGAGGAGATTCAGCGCCTCTGTGGTGCGTTTCTGCGCGCGCAGCCCGGCACCGAGTGCGACCACGCATGGCAGCGATTTGCGCTCCACACACAGCGTCATGAGCGCGCGCACTTCTCCGGCATCGCTCGCGGCGGCAGCGAGTTCGCAACGCAGCTTCAAGACTTCTTGTGCGGTGGGATCGAGCGGCTCTGCCAGCGGCACGTCGCGCAAAATTTTCAGGGCCGCTGTCGGTTGGTTGAGCCGGTGGAGGATTTGCCCACGATGCAGTGCTGCTTCGATGTCGAGGTCTGTGCCAAGCTGATCATTGGCGACGTAAGCAGCGTGCAGGCGATCCCATGCCGAGAGGGCCGCTTTATCGTCGTGCATGCGTTCTTGCAGCAGGCCCAACTCGCGCAGGTAGGAAACCTCGTGAGGGCGGCGGCGCTCCAACACTTGCGAGAACGGCTCACGGAAACCGCGGCGGCGCAACTCGTCCACATTAAAATCCCAGGCGAGAAACATGGCGTGCTTTTCACGCAGCGTGTCGTCGCTGGGCTGCGGTGGTTTCATCGGTGGCTCGGCGAGGAGCAGTTGCAGCACAAAGCTCAGCCCCGGCTCGATTTCCATCGCTGTCTCGGTGGAGCGTAGCACCCACTGCGCGTATTCGGGATTGGAAGGTGCGCGCGATGGCAGTTGGCGATAGACGCCGATGGCGGCGCGCGCCATGCCCGCGCTCTCCAGTCGGCTGCCGAGATTTCCCAGCGTGTCCACGGAGTGCTCTGTGCGCAAATCCACGGACGCGAGGTGCTCACGGATGAGGCGCAGACGCGTCGGATGATCCACATAGCGCAGGCGATTGAGCAACTCATTGATGCGCCACTCACCGAATTCCGAATCTGAGCGCGGGCTGAGCATCGAGGCACCATGATGGGTGGCCAGCGTGGCGTTAGCTCCACTGACGACGGCGCTGAGCCCCTGCTGCGTCAGCAAGGCTTCGATCTCGCGCGTTTCTTCCCAGTAACTGCGCAGATGCATCGGCTCCTCGTAGCGCGATGAGCCTTGTGGCAGGAGATTGCCCTTCACGTCATGCATCTCCCGCTGAGCGACGAATGGCCCGGAGAGAAAGTTTCCCAGTGTCCCCGCCGCCTTCGCATCTGCTCCGGCGAGTCCCGCCACCGCTGCGCGGCGGATGGCGGTCATCGCCGAGGGGCGTGTGCTTTGCAGTCTGCGCCAAGCCTGCCGCAGAGCCTCCTCGCGCTGTTGGGCCGAGTTTGCCATGCGACTGAGTGACACGAGGCTGAGTAGAAAAGGATCGTAGGTGGTGCGGTAGTTGCCCGCAGCCACGGGGCCGCGCAGCGCAGCCTCCAGATAGCGCCGAGCGAGATCCCAACGCTCCGCGCTCTCCGCGATAGGCGCCAGAAAGAGAGAATAATCCGCCTCCATCTCTGGAGCGAGGCGCGGCAGGCAGCCGCCGAGGGCCAGCGCTTCATCGTAGCGTTGTTTGTCCTGCAGTTTGCGCGTCAGCTCCAGCAGTGCGGGATTGCGCAGCACGCGTGATTCTCCGAGCACCTGCAAGTCGTCACTGTGATAGCGAAAGTCGGCCACATCGCAGAGCATGGAAGCACAGGCCTGGAGCAACTCCGCGCGCGATTTCGTCACTTCCGCCGACCAGCCTTTTTCGCCAGCCCACGTCACGACTTCTTGCATGCCATGACTGCGCAGAGAGAGCCACACAAAGCAGAACTGCTCTTCCAGCGCCTTGGTTTCCGGCAGCACTTGTTTCAGCACGGCGCGGAATTCCACGCCAGCACCGGCATAGTAAAGTGCCCACAGTTTTTCCACCGCGCTCACTTTGCGATCATCCCGCCACTGTTTGATCCAGGCAGCCAGAGCCTCACCACCATGCGCACGGCGTAGTTTGGCGAGTTCTTCGATGGCGCGCAGCCGCACGATGGCTGCGTCGTCCGGCAACTCGGTGAATTCTGCGCGAGGCTGGCCGAGGAATGCGCGCAACTGATCGAGTTCCTTACGCTCCAGCCCAGGAGCGAAATCCAGTAGCGGCGCGAGGTCTCCCGTCGTGACACCGCCACTGCGGCGCGTGTTGGTCAGCGGCAGTGGGCTGCGGATGCCGACGGTGCTGGTGTGAGCATCCTGTTTCACCGGCGTAGCCAACACGGCCTGGAGGTGTTTTTCTGCCTCGGCTTCATCCACAAAGCGCAGACACTTCAAAGCCAGGCGAAGATGGGCGCGTCCGTCCCAGGCACGCACGCGGGCCATCTGCTCATACACCCGCCGCTCGGCTTCATCCTGGCCCGTGCTGTGGTAGTAGCCTGCCAGCTCCTCCAACGCGGGCGCGTCCTGGGCAAAGCGGCTCTCCAAGTGCCGCCGCACACGATCTGCCTCGGCGATTTGGAAAGTCTGCTCCAGCATTTCCACCAAGCGGCGCGTCTCCGCCGCGATGTCTTTGGGGCGTGCGGCAGCGGCGATTTGTTTTTGGAAATAAATCGCCGATTTGAGATCGGACACCTTCAGTGCTGCGTCCCGGAGTTGATCGAGAGAGAAAGGCGTTTCAGGCGCGGTGTAATACGCCTGCCGCATGCTGGCAAAGGCGCGCGCTGGCTCCCCGCCGCGCTCATACACCTGCGCCAGTGCCTCGTGGAAGAAGCCATCGAAGGGATGCCGCCGCGAGCACTCCAGCAGCGCACGCTCCAGCAGTTTGAGGCGATCCCGTGCCACGCTCAGCGCCAGTTCACCTCCAGCCGTGTCGGAGAACGTCAGGCGGTCGATGCAGCGCCGCAGTTGCTCACGCCGACGTTTCACATCCGTCTCGTTTTCCAGGATGCGCACCTGGATTTCCACATGCTCCGCGAGGCGATGCTGTTGGAGCAGGATTTCTGCAAAACTCTCCAACAGGGGCTGCGCTGCGGATCCGTCCACACGCTGGATCGCGCGTCGCCAGAGCGCGAGTGCGTCGTCCACACGCCGTTGCAAAAAGTACACTTTCGTCAAAGCGGAGAGCAGTTGTCCCGATTCAGGATTCTCGTGATACACGCGCTCCAGCAACTGCGCTGCGGCGACACCTGGCCGCGCAAAAGGAGTGTCGCTTTTCCAACCCGGGCTGCTGCTCTCTGCCTCAGCACGGCGTTCGGATTCCAACAGGGACTCCGCCAAGCGCAGCGTGTAGCGCACGCGCCCGGACGGATCGATCTCGGAGAGGTGGCGCAACTGCCGCTCTGCCAGCGCGGTATTCTCGTCTTCTTGAGCCAGATCCAGTTTCAACTGCTCCGTCGTCAGCGAGATGGGGCGGAGGGCTTGTGTGATGGGATCAAACTGCAACTTGCCAAGCAGTTCGTAGGCCTCAGCGAGTTGATGCGTGCGCAGTGCCCACCAAAAACCGCGGAAGAGATCCTCGGTGCGGGCACCTGCTTTGCGTGCGCTGGCGATCGTTTTGCGTGCAAACTCCAGCACGTTTTCCGCTGGCTTGTCCCGCTTGGGCCCGTCAGGAGCATCGCCACTGCCAAAGCCTGCGCCCGTGAATGCGTCGGGCAATTTGAAATCGCCTTCGGTCGCGTCCTTCGCTGGTGGTTTTTGATCGCCGGCCAGGATGGAAAGCAGGCACTCATCCACATCCACGCGCTCTTCGTCATTCCGGCTGGCGTGCCATGCTTTATCCACCCACTGCGCGGCTTCCTCGCCTTCTCCTTGCTCTGCGAGCAGTTCAGCGAGGCGGATCCAGGCCTCGCGCCCAGCGCCCGGTCTGGCCACAGACTCGCGCGCGAGGATGATCGCGCTGTCGAGGTTGTTGCTGGCAGCGAGGAAGGTCGCTGCATCTGCCAAGCGCCGTTGCCGCTCATCCTCCGTCGCCGCGCTGTCGGTGAATGCGCGCAGCAGTCGATCCTCCGCTGCGAGGTCTCGCCGCGCGCGGAAGAAGGCCGCGAGATCGAACACTGCCTCCGCCTTGTGCGGGTCGCGCGCGACACGGGAGCGCAGGATTTGCTCCACCACGGCATCGAGTGAGCGCGTTTGTGCAAAGGTGAGCACCTGCTTCTCCACATCGGTAGAGAGTTGCGATTTCAGCAGTCGCAGCAGCCGCTCCACTGCGCGCTGCGGGCTACTGCTGCGCAGGTCTGCCTCACAGCGCAGCAGCACCAGCGCGGGGAGATCGGTGCCGTCGTTTTTGAGCCGCTCGTCCAGCAGTCGTGCGGCTTCTGCAGTGCCTTCGTGATCGAGCAGCACGCGCACCAGTTCCCAACGGTAGTCTTCGGCCTGCGGCATCACTTTCACCAGCTCGCGCAGCCAATGAATCTGCTCATCGGCCTCCACGGTGAGCTCAAAAAATCGCGAAGCATTGAGCAATGCCTGCTCTGCGGGCGGAATGGCCTGTGCGGCGGTGAGCAATTCTTTGCGCAAGCTCTCTAGTGCTCCGAAGCGCTCATGGAGGCGCACGCGGCGGCGGAAAAACTCGAGGTAGCGACCGTCGCGGAAATGCAGCAGTGCCAGGCCCTCTTTCAGTGCCTGATCTGCCTTGGTAAACTGATCCGCGAGTTCGTAGATGCGCGCCAGTTCGTGCAGTGCATCCAGCCGCTGCTGAGGATCTTTCTGCGTGGCCAGTTGAGTGAAGAATGCTGCCGCGCGTTCTGGAGAACCGGCTTGCAACAGGAGTTGAGCGACTTCACGCGCGAGGTCGATGTCCTGCGGTCTGAGCTTGGCGGCGCGTTCATAGGCATCCACCGCCTCGGCATTCTTTCCTGCGGTGAGTGCCATGCTGCCGAGCTCGATCCACAGGCGCGGCGCGTGTGCGTCTGTCGCGGGTGCCAGCTCTGCGGCCTTCCGCAACAGGGTGAGTGCTGTCGCGGTGTCCGCCATCTCGCGCGCCACAGCGGCACGTGCTTCCAGCAGCGTGAGGTTGGCGGCGTCACGCGCGAGCAGCGCATCATAAAGCTGTGCCGCTTTTTTTAAGTCGCCGCTCTTTCGCACCAAGTGCGCTTCCACCAGTTTGACGGCGGGGAAGTTCGAGGCGGCTGCTTGCTGTGACACATTTTCCACCAGCAGGCGCGTCGCGTCATGTTTCTCATACAGCGTCCAGAGCAGATCGAGTACGCGCCCATACTCTGGCTGTTGGACGAGGAGGGAGAGGTATTCGTTGGCCAGCCGCGTCTCACGCTCGGACCACGCTTTATCCTCCGCCTGTCCCTGCGCATGCCATAGCCATGCCGCCGCCAACACCCCGAGGAGGCGCGTGCAGCGTGACAACTGGCCCGTCGATCCTAGCATAAGACTTTGTGGTGGAGCATAGCCGCAGTTGCTCACGCCGCCAAGCAGTGAGCGCAGGGTGGTGCTTTTGTCAGCGAAAGCCCCGCCTTGCGCTGGAGGGCAGACGTGGCTACGCTGCGCGCCACATGGACGAACGGATCACCCAACGCCTGGACGAGCATCTGGCCAGCCAGGGGCTGCGCCGCACCAAGCAGCGCGACGTTATTGTCGAGGCAGCTTTTGCCACGGACGAGCATTTCAAAGCGGAAGACCTGCTGGAAAAAGCCCGCAGGCTCGATGGCTCAGTGTCGCGCGCGACGGTCTATCGTACGCTGTCCCTGTTGGTGGAGTGTGGACTGCTGCGGGAGGTCGATCTGGGACGCGATCAGACGTATTACGATCCGAACTTCCTCGATAAGCCGCAGCACAATCACCTGATCTGCCTGGACTGTGATCGCGTGGTGGAATTTGAAGACGAGCACACGGCACTGTTGCATGACTGCATCACCCGCCGTCTGGGTTTCCAGCCCAGCATGAAAAGCATGCGCATCGAGGCGCATTGCGATGAATTCCGCCGCCTCGGTAAATGCGCTCACCGAGACGCGCGGATGGCGGCTGCGAGTTGAGAGGCGGCACCTCTGTCAGGCTCTGCGCCAGCGCTGGAATGTCTCGATCGCTTCGTATTCAGCGAGGCCGATCGCGTCATAGAGGCGGGCATTTTCCCGGCTGATTTCAGGTGCTTCTTTCTCCAGCGAGGACAGCGCGCTGTAGCGTGAGAGGGAATTGGCTTTCCTTTCGAGCTGCAGCGGGCTCATCGGGATGGCCATGTCGATCTCGTGCAGTTCCAGAGGTCGTTCTTTGCCACGATAGAGCCACACACTGCATGCTCCGGCAAATTCTTCGCCACCACAGGCGTGCAGTGCAGCCACCAGTAGGCGGAAGCAAATGCCGGCGACGCTCGACGGATCCGCAGCGTCTCCGGTGATGTAGATTTGATGCGGTTTGTGCTCCAGCAGGAGGTGGGCCAGCGCATCGATGTCGGCTTGCGTGCTCTTGAAGCGGCGATAGCGGCCTTCTTCGTAGAACGGCAGATCGAGGAAAGTCACGCGGTCGCCAGTCACGCCGACAGTGTGGGCGGCGTCGCGCAGTTCACCGCGCAGGATGAGTCCCTTGAGCTGGCGCAGCAGCGGTGTGTCCTCGCCGAATTCGCCTTTGGCTTCGAGCATGGCCAGTGCTTCGCGAGCGTAGGCCACCTGGGCACTCCAGGCATTCGGCTCCGTCGCATTGGAGGCCAGTTCCAGCAGCGTCCCGGCGAATTTGTCGGCACCACTGTCTGGCACGCGCAGGCTGCCAGAAGTCATCGCGATGAGGCGCACGTCATGTCCTTGCTCCACCAGTCGGTCGATCGTGCCGCCCATGCCCACCACGGCGTCCTGTGGCTCGGGGCTGAAGACGAGGCAGCGCTTCGGGTACGGACGTGCGCGTTCGGGGCGGTAGGTGTCGTCTTCATCGGGTTTGCCTCCTGGCCAGCCGGTGATGGTGTGCTGGAGTTGGTTGAAGATGCGGATATTCAACTGGTAGGCTGGTCCTTGCTCGGAGAGCAGATCGGAGAGGCCGTTTTCGTTGTAGTGCTCATCGACCAGTTTCAATACCGGGCGCTTCACTTTGAACGCCTGCCACACCATCGCGCGGCGTGTCTCACGCGGAGTCCACGATGTCGGCCCCACGAGCCATGGCAACTTGATGCGCGTGAGTTCGCGCGATGCGCCAGTGTCGATGAAAAAGCGGGCGTCCGCGTGGTCTTGCAGGAACGAAGCAGAGACGGCCTCCGTCATCGGGCCCTCCACGGCTTTTGCCACCATCGCGGCTTTGTTTTCTCCCCAGGCCATCAGCACGAGTTTTTTCGCGCGCAGGATCGTGCCGACGCCCATCGTGATGGCGAAGTGCGGTACGTTTTGCTCACCGCGGAAATCGCTCGCGGCGTCCTGGCGCGTCACACGATCCAGCGTGATGCGGCGTGTGGCGGAGTCTCGGCTCGATCCCGGTTCGTTGAAGCCGATGTGGCCGGTGCGTCCGATGCCGAGAATCTGGAGGTCGATGCCGCCGACGCTGGCGATTTTTTCCTCATAATCGCGGCAGTGGGCGAATACCTGATCTCCCGGCACGGTGCCACTGGGGATGTTGATGTTTGCCTTCGGGATGTCGATGTGATCAAACAACTGCTCCGCCATGAAGCGCGCGTAGCTCTCGGGGTGATCGGCGCTGAGGCCGTAGTATTCATCGAGGTTGAAAGTGATGACGTTTTTAAAGCTCAGCCGCTCTTCTTTGTGGAGGCGGATCAGTTCACGGTAAAACGGTACCGGCGTCGAGCCTGTGGCCATGCCCAGCACGGCAGGCTTGCCCGCTTTGTTTTGCGTTTCGATCAGCTTCCGCACCTCCTGTGCCAGTGCCTTGGCGGCGGCGGCTGAGTCAGGGAAAATGGAGGTCGGGACTTTCTCGTAGGCTTCGGCAGCAGGGCGGATGGACATGGTGGTTGGCTTGGGCGTGTGCGAAGAAGACGCGGAATGCCGAGCACGCAACCCGCTTTCCATCCGCGGATCGATCTTCGCGCGGAAAATCCATCACAGGGCGGGTGAGAGCGTCATCAAGTGCGCCTCAGCGTGAAGGGTAGCCCGCTGGCGGTGGTGGCAAACCACTCGGCGGTGCCGATGTGCCGTAACCTGCGGGTGGAGCTCCATAGCTCGCCGGCGGTGCTCCGTAATTCGCAGCAGGTGCTCCGTAGCCGTAGCCAGCGGATGGCGCACCGTAGCTTGCGGGTGCCGGACTGGGCGCATTCTGTCGGAAGCCGCTGTTGCTGGCCTGGCCGGGGATCGTTTTGGCGGACACCGTCACATCAGCCATCTGCATGTAGGGGATGTGGAGGTACTCCGCCGCTGCGCGTGAGAGATTGATGACGCGCCCAGGATAATTGGGGAAGCGGTCATTGACGATCACCTTCACCGAGCGGCCATTGATGTGATTTTTCACTTTGACCTCGGTGCCGAATGGCAGGGTGTTGTGTGCGGCAGTCCACCCCTGAGGCGAGTAAATCTGACCGGAGGAAGTCATGCGCCCCGCGTACATCTCCGCGATGTAAGAGGCATAGCCGCGTGCCTCATACGCAGGTCTGGCGCAGCTCGCAAGCAAGGCCAGTGTGATCGCGACAAGAGAACGGAAGGCGTGCTTCATGGAAAAATAATGCCCACGGTGGCGGGATGCCGTGGCGGTGGGTGTTTACGATGAATTGGCGGGCAGGGCAAGCGAGCTTTGGGCGGCGCATGAGTTCTCGCCGGCATTCTGCGCACGCGTTTTGCTTTGATGGGAAAAACAAAAACTTCCCCACGCGCGTCGCGTTTGGTACAACCGCATCCTATGAACACGCATCCCACTCAACTGTCACGCCGTGACCTTCTCTCCCGCAGTGTGCAGGCGGCTGCTGCGGGCTTGCTCGGCCCCGTGCTCGCGGCGGAAAAAAAGACCGCCACTTCAGAAACGCTCGTCCAGCAACTCTACGGCAGCATGGACGAAGCTCAGCGCACGGCGCTCTGCCTTCCCTGGAATCATCCCCGCCGTCTGAAAGTGGACAACAACTGGCACATCACACCGCAGAAAATCCGCGACGTGCTCAAGCCCGACCAACAGGATCTCGTGCGGCAGATTTTCGACAAGCTGCATAGCGATGAGTACAAATCCGAGGTGTGGCGGCAGTTCGACCACGATAACAAAGGCGACGGCGGCTTTGGCAGCGCCTCGATTGCGATCTTTGGCCAGCCTGGCAGCGGTCAGTTTGAGTTTGTGCTGACCGGGCGTCACTGCACCCGCCGCTGCGATGGAGATAGCGAGCAGGGCGCAGCATTCGGCGGCCCCATTTTCTACGGCCATGCCGCGCAAGGCTTCAATGAAAAGCCCAATCATCCGGGCAATGCCTACTGGTACCAGGCCAAGCGCGCGAATGAAGTTTTTCTGGCGCTCGACGGCAAACAGCGCAGCCTGGCACTGCTGGATGAATCACGCGATGAGGATGGCAACGACACGGTGAAGCTCACGGGAAAAACCAAAGGGCTCGAAGGCATTCCGATGACGGAGCTCAGCGCGGATCAGAAAGACTTGGTGCGCAAGGTTATTGCGGATTTGTTGAAGCCCTTTCGCCGCGCCGAGCGTGAGGAGTCGATGAAGTACATCGAGGCCGGTGGTTTTGATCATCTGCACATGGCGTTCTTCAAAAATCAGGATGTCGGCAAAGATGGTGTTTGGGATGTCTGGCAGATCGAAGGCCCGAACATGGTTTGGTTCTTCCGCGGCGATCCGCATGTCCATTGCTGGGCGCATATCCGCGCGCCAAAGCAGGCATAACCGGCCTCACTTCCATCTCACCAAAAGAATCGCGAATGGCGCGAAGCGCGGTGACTCGCCTTTCCACAGGGAAAGCGCAGTTCTGCGCTCGAATTGCTCTGGCGGAGGCGTATTGCACTTCCGCATGATTTCTCCGCTCCGCCTCTCCGCTGTTTTACTCCTGCTCCCCTGGCCCGCGCTCGCTCTTCAAGAAACCTGGGAGAGCGGGTATCGCGGGGCTGATAGCACTGGCAAACATGTGCTCGGACATTGGAGTTTTGATCAGGCAGACGGGCTGCGGCTGAATGGTGCTGTGCTGAACCCGAAGGGCAAGTTTGGCGGCGCGCTGGAGTCTTTCCCCGGCTTCCCCGTGGAAGACAAATGCCACGCCGCCGTGGTGAACGTGCGTCCCGTGACGGGAGCCTTCACGCTGGAGATGTGGATCAAGCCGAAGGCGGAGTTTAAGCCGGAGCTGCGCTGCTATCTGCTCGATAAAAAATACGTCGAGCACACCGACTACCAGTGGCAGATCGGTCCGGCGGATAAAAACGGCCTGCGCACGATGTGGGTGACGCTCGGCTTTGGCTCTGAGTCAAAGGCGGTGTACTCGCTCCCGTTCAAACTCGAGACGGACGTTTGGCAGCATGTGGCCTTCACGTACGATGGGAATGGCAGTGGTAAATTTTATCTCAATGGCACCGCGTGGGGCGGGGCGCAGGTGGGAGGCTTCAAGGCACTCGTCACAGGTCGCAGAGACCTCAGCATCGGCGATCGACTCGGCAGCAACTATGGCGGCTTCCCGGGGCTGATCGATGAAGTGCGCGTGTGCGACGGGGTGCTGAGCTTTGAGCGTGTCGCGCTGCGAGTGGCTGCCGCGCGCACGGTCTGGCGGCGCATGGAGAAAGGAACGCCCGTCTCGATTACGGTCACCAATCTTCGCCGCGAGCCGGTGAAGGGTGCGAAGCTCAGAGCAACTCTCGGCGGCAAGACCGAGAACTTCATCGTGCCCGAACTGGCCTCCGGCAAAGAATTCACGGCCAAGTATGCGCTCAACACGGGACTGAAAGCTGGCGAATATGAACTGCGCGCGGTCTTTGAGGCAGACGGTTACACCACTGAACAGGCTGCGGCGTTTCAGATCGTCGCGCGCATGCCGCCGCGCATGCCCGTGATCATGTGGGGTGCGAACGGGGAGGAAATTCCGCGCTTAAAGGATCTCGGCTTCACGCATTTCATCGGTCTGGGCGCATCCGTGGGAGACATCTGGCGACAAAAGCAACCGACGCTGCCGGAGCAGCCGGAGTGGATCGCAAAACAGCGCCAGATGCTCGATCGCGCGCTCGCCGCAGGTTTGGAGGTGGTCGCCACGCTCTCCCCTGGACGCTTCCTTGAGAGCGACCCGCAAAATCTGCGCGTGGACAGAAAAGGGAAAGCCTACGCGCGGCAGGACATCTGCGCGTCGCTGCCAGAGTTTGCGCCCTTTTTCCAGAACGTGGGTACGAGCATGGCAAAAGCGTATGGCGACCACCCAGCCTACACCACCACGCTCATTGACTCGGAGGTGAGAGACAATTCGCAGGTGAGCTTTAACGCCGTGGACGTGGAAGCGTATAAAAAGTTCGCAGGCACTGACATCCCCGCCGAGGTGATGACGAAATGGGGCGTGGATTGGACGAAGATGAAGGACTTCCCACAGGATCGAGTGATCGAAGACGAGCATCCCATCCTCAAATACTACCGCTGGTTCTGGACGGTGGGAGATGGATGGAACGGTCTGCACTCTGCGCTGCACAAAGGCGTGAAGAGCACCGGTAGGCGTGATATGTGGACGTTCTTCGATCCCGCCGTGCGGCAGCCCAGCATCAGCGGCGCGGGCGGTGCTGTGGATGTGCTCTCTCACTGGACGTACACCTATCCCGATCCGCAGAGGATCGGTATGTGCGCAGATCAGCTCTTTGCCATGAGCGCGGCCAGCGGCAGGAATCAGCGCGTGATGAAGATGACGCAGATCATCTGGTATCGTTCGCAGACGGCTCCCATCGGCAGCAAGGCTCCGGGAGATGTCGTCGCCTGGGAAGATCATGACCCCGACGCTGCCTACATCACCATCGCGCCGATGCACCTGAAGGAGGCGCTTTGGACCAAGATCGCGCGGCCCATCCAGGGCATCATGTATCATGGCTGGCAGTCGCTCGTTCCCACAGGCAGTCCGGGTGCCTATCGCTTCACTCATGCGGCCACGGCACCCGTGCTCAAGCAACTCATCCATGAGGTGATCGAGCCACTGGGGCCGATGCTGATGAAAATCCCGGATGAGCGCAGTGAGGTCGCGTTCTTGGAGAGCTTCACTTCTCAGATGTTCGCCCACCGCGGTGGCTACGGCAGCAACACGAACTGGGCAGCAGATGCGTGGCTGGCGCTCCAGCATGCGCACGTGCAGACGGACATCCTTTTCGAGGAGAAGCTGCTCAAAAAAGGCCTCAGTGGCCGCAAAGTGCTTGTCATGCCACACTGCGATGTGCTGACAAAGTCAGTCGTCGCGCGCATTGCCGAATGGCAGAAGAAAGGCGGCAAAATCCTCGCGGATGAATTTCTCTGCCCAGCACTGAAAGCCGACTTCACGATCCAGAGCTTCAAGCGCGAAAAGAAAGCCGCCGAGGATAAAGACAAGGTGCTGGCACTGGCGAAAACCCTCCGCAGTTTTTCCCTGCCGCAGAAGGCCCAGTGCGACAATCCAGAGATCATCGTGCGCACCCGCAAGTTCGGCGACGCGATGTATGTCTTTGTCGTCAATGATCGCCGTGAATACGGCACCTATGTCGGCCAGCACAAGCTGGTCATGGAAAACGGACTGCCGAGCAAAGGCACCGTGAGTCTGAAGACCGACTCTGCGAGTGTGTATGAGATCACCGGCTCCGATCTCGTCATCCCCAAACGCGGAGCAGACGGAGTGATGAGCTGGCCGGTGGAGTTGGGGCCGTGTGATGGGAAAATCTACCTCGTCCTGCCCAAGCCGCTGCTCGGCGTCGATCTGTCGGTGCCTGAGAGCGCGACTCTCAATCACACAGCAAAGATCACCGTGCGCATCAACACCACTCAGGATGGCCCCGCCAAGGCGGTGATTCCCGTGCGCCTCGACATCCGTGATGCCAACAGCAATCTCGCTGAAGGCAGTGGCTGGTATGCTGCGGAAAACGGCATGCTCGAAGTGCCGCTGGACCTGGCACCCAATGACGAGACGGGAACATGGGAGATTCGCGCGCGCGAGTTGGCCAGTGGCATGGAGACCGTGCGTTGGATGCGCGTGAATCAAGCACCGCCAGCCCAGTAATGCTGCTGTGCGCGCTCTCTCGCTGCTGCTTGTTTAGAGAAGCATCAGCGCGGGGCTTTCCAGCAGCTTGCGCATTTCGGCAAGGAAGGTGGCGGCGACAGCCCCATCGACCACACGGTGGTCGCCACTGAGGCCGATCCACATGCGCTGACCCACGACGATCTGGCCCTTGTCATTGATTACGGGCGTCTTGCGGATGCTACCGATGGCGACGATGGCGGCCTGCGGCGGATTGATGATGGCGGCGAATTGATCGATGCCATACGCGCCGAGGTTGGACACGGTGATGGTGCCGCCGGTGAAGTCATCCGGGCTGAGTTTCTTGTTCTTGGCTTTGCCGGCGAGGTCTTTCACGCTCTGGCTGATTTCCAGCAGCGTTTTCTTTTCCGCCTGTTTGATGACGGGCGTGACGAGGCCGTCGTCGATGGCGATGGCGACGCTGAGGCCGACGGATTTGAATTTGACGATGGCATCGCCATCCCAGGCGGCATTGATCGCGGGCTGGGCTTGTGCGGCGCAGATGACGGACTTCAGAATGAAGTCGTTGACGGTGTACTTGTTGCCGCCGGTTTTTTCCGCCGTGGCGTTCAAGTGCGCGCGGAATTCCATGAGCGGCGCGGCATCGACTTCCATCTGGAGATAGAAGTGCGGGATCTGTGTCTTCGAAGCCAGCAAGCGCTCGGCGATGATGTTGCGCATCGTGCTGGTGGCGACGCGCTCGTCTTCCGGGCCATAGGTCGGGCGGATCGCGGGTGTGGCAGCCACGCGGCCAGTGGCACCGCCAGCGGGAGCGTTTTCCACATCAAAGCGGACAATGCGCCCGCCAGGGCCAGTGCCTACGAGGGTGGCGAGATTGATCCCACGCTCAGCGGCGATCTTTCTCGCCAGAGGGGAGGCTTTCACGCGCGCGCCATTGTCCGCAGTGGCACTGCGGCGCACGGGACGTGGTGCCAGCGGGAGGCGCGGGCCAGATGCGGCAACAGCTTGAGTGGTGGCTGCGGGAGATTTTTTCTGCGCCACCGGAGCGGCGGCAGCCTGCGCTTGCGCGATGAGTTCGTCGAGATTGGCGGGCGCGGCTTCACCTTCTTCCAGCAAAACGGCGATGGGCGCATTGAGGGGCACTTTGGCTCCGGGCTGGATGACGATCTTGTGCAGGACGCCTTCAAACGGACTGGCGTACTCCATCGTCGCTTTGTCAGTCTCGATATCGGCGATGACTTTGCCGATGGCGACGGCATCTCCCTCTTTGACCGTCCACTTGGCGAGGGTGCCCTCGGTCATGGTGTCGCTGAGTTTGGGCATTTCGATGATCTTGGGCATGGCGCTGAAATTTTAGCAGGTGGGAGAATGAAGAAAGGAATGTATGATCAGCAAATGCCGAGCGCTTTGGCGACGACGACATCAGCGGTGGGAAGCTGAATGGCTTCAAGTGGCGGGCTGTAGATCGCAGGAGCGTCGAGGCTGCACACGCGCTGCACGGGAGCGTCGAGTTCATCGAAGATGCGTTCCTGGATCATGTAGGCGATCTGCGCGCCGATGCCGCAGAAGGGCTTGTTTTCTTCGACGTAGATGGCGCGATGCGTTTTCGCGACGGAGTCGAGGATGGTGTCCTCATCCAGCGGGCGGATCGAGCGGAGATCGACCACTTCCGCATGAATGCCGTGCTCTTCTTCGAGGATGCGCGCGGCCTCCAGGCAGGTGAGGACGGCCTTGCCGTGGGCGATGAGTGAGATGTCGCTGCCCACGCGTTTCACATCAGCCAGACCGAGCGGGATGAAGAGTTCGCCGCCGGGCAGTTCATCATTGGCGGGCACGTCCCATTTTTCGCCATAGAGCTTGGTGCTCTCCATGAACATGACAGGATCGTTGTCGCGGATGGCGGCCTTCATGAGGCCCTTGGCGTCGTAGGCGTTGCTGGGGCACACGCACTTCATGCCGGGGAAGTTCGCCATGATGTTCTCCGGCGTGTGGGAATGTGTCGCGCCGACGCTGGTGCCGCCGTTGGCCGGGCCGCGGATGACGATGGGGCAGTTGATCTTGCCGCCGGACATGTAGCGCACCATCGCGCCGTTGTTGACGATCTGATCCCAGGCCACGGTGTAGAAGCTCCAGAACATCAGTTCCATCACCGGGCGCACGCCGAGCATGCTGGCACCGATGCCCATGCCGATGAAGCCTGCTTCGCTGATCGGTGTGTCCACGAGGCGTTTGTCTCCCCATTTATCCCACAGGCCTTCGGTCACTTTGTAGGCACCGTTGTATTGCGCCACCTCCTCGCCCATGACGACGACCATGGGATCGCGGGCAATTTCCTCATCGAGGGCTTCACGGACGGCTTCGCGATAGGTGATTTGGCGGGGCATGGTGGGTTTTGCGGGGGGCAGTAAGTCGGGGAAGGTGAGGGCGGTGTCAAGCTGGGGTGCTCATCGCGAGGCGGTCACTGTCCGTGAGGCCGGATCGCCACGTCTTGAGCACAAAAAGGCAACTTTAGGCCGTTTTATAAGGAAAACTTAACTTTTTCTCGAAATGATATTGACGACCCTCGGAAGATTTAGTTGAAGAGGGCTAGCACTTCCATCCCCTGTGACGCCACCGCTCAGCTCCGCCCCGACGCCGGACACAAACTTGCTCAAAAAAAACGAGCGAAGTGTGGAAGTTCTGATATTCTGCGCACCCCCCGCGTCTCGCGCTGGGGGCAAAGATTGTACTCTTTGTTTCGTAATACCCCAATAAATGCTCAACATGGAACTCGACGGAGGCATCAAGATTTACCTGCGTGAGATTGGCAAGACTGACTTGCTGACTCCCGATCAGGAAGTCGAGCTTGCCGAACGCATCAAGCGTGGCGACCCCGAGGCCCGTTCGCACATGATCCGTGCGAACCTGCGCCTCGTCGTGAAGATCGCCCAAGATTACGCCAATTACGGTCTGCCGCTTCTCGACCTCATCTCTGAAGGCAACATCGGCCTCATGAAGGCCGTGGAACGCTTTGACCCGAACAAAGGCGGCAAACTTTCCACCTATGCCGCATGGTGGATCAAACAATCCATCAAGCGCGCCCTCGCCAACCAGTCCAAGACGATCCGCCTGCCTGTCCACATGGTGGACAAGATCAGCAAGATGCGCCGCGTTGCCATGGCGATGTCTGAGGAACTCGGACGCGAACCGACGGACGATGAATTGTCCGACGAAATCGGCATCGACCGTGCGAAGCTGAGCCAACTCAAGGTTGCCTCCATGCGTCCTGCGTCCCTCGACGCGCCGATCAGCGATGATGACAGCACGGAATTCGGCGAAATCGTCGGCGACGAAAACGCGCAGACGCCCTTCGAACTGCTTTCGCACAAGAACATGCACGGCCAGCTCGATGGCTTGCTCACCGTGCTCGACGAGCGCGAGCGCAAGATCATCGACGCCCGCTTTGGCCTCGCTGGCCAGAAGCCGCGCACGCTGGAAGAAGTCGGCCAGGAGTTCGGCGTCACGCGCGAACGTATCCGCCAGCTTCAAAACATCGCACTGCGCAAGCTGCGCCGTGCTCTTCAGAAGAAAGAAGACCCGATCCCGAAAGCGCTGCGTAACGCTGGCAGCAAGAAAAAGAAAAAGAAGGCTGCCGCCGAAGCTGCTGAAGAGTAAGAATCACAACCCACGAGGCCGGAGCTGCGAAGCTCCGGCTTTTTTTGATGATGATCATGCTGGCTCTCTTGAGCGTGAAATTCACACGCATTGCCTGCACGTCTGCCTTCGTACATAATGCGCTTGCATGATCCGGCCCCATCCGCCGAACGAATCACCCGCCGAAAAGCCCTGTCACAGCGGTGAGGAGGGCGCGTGGGTATCGCCTTGGGCCTTGGATGAGGAATGGCGAGACGCCCCGAAAGCCAAGCGAGGCAGTGCTCTCTTTGCGAATGAAGCGGCAGCTCCACAGCCGCCATCAACTCCATCTCCTGACGCAGCGCCTGCACCGCAAGCCGCTCCGGTGATAAAAAAAACTGCCACTGCGGCGGAGTCGCCCACACCACGCATGCCCGTGCTGGGGAGAATCAGCGCACCGCGTGCCGCATCTGATTCCCTTCGTCGTGCGAATTCCTGGGGCACTTTGGTGTTTCTCAGCATGGGGGCACTGGCGTTTGCCTTCATCGCCTGGACCTACCTTGAGGATGAAAAGACCGTCGGCTTCGATCAAGATTTACTGCTTCGTCCTCCGATCGATCAGGCCCCCACGATCAGCACGCCAGAGAAACTGCGGAAGTTTCTCGACTCCCTGAAATCCTTGGATGCCCCCGCAGAGAGGAGACCACCGTGGCTGTGGGACACTCCCACACTCGCGCGCGCTATGCAGTCAAACGGTGTCGCCTTGGACAACCTGCGCGACCTCCTCGAAGATGCAGACTGGCATCCCCACCACTCCTCTTGGCATGCTGAGGACATGGGCAGTGATCCGCGCTGGCATCAGGCCATGTTGTTGAAGCAAGTCGAAGCGGCCTATCTCTCACGGCGCCGCCTCGAAGAAGATGCCTTCACCGCCGCCATCGATCTCGCCGAGATCGGGTGGCGTCTTGAGCAGATGCGTGCCTGGCCTTCCTTTTATCAGCGCTCATTGGAGGCGCACATGCGCGCCGCGCAGACGCTGGCCGACCTCCTGCGGCAGACCAAACTGCCGGAAAACACTCTGCGCCAGTTTCAGCGTCAGTTCAGCGTCTGCCAGCCATCCACCGAGATGTTGGTGGAAAGGATGAACGCATCCTATGTGCACGAGAAAAAACTCATCCTCGGCCCGAAGAGTGGAGAGAATCTCGACACCATGCCCGGCGGCGTTCAGTTGCAGCGTCCAGGTCGCCTGTTGTTCAAACCTCACGCAACGGTGCGGCTTTTCGCAGAAGCATTCCGGCAGTTGCGTGACGAGGCAAAGGCTCCACTCGCCCAGGCATCGGAAGTACAACTCAAAAACGCACCGGAGGCAGGAGGAGGAATCAAGCCGAATGCAGAAGGCGGTGCCTATTTCATGCAGCGCATGAAAATCTACACACCGCTGCCTGCATTCCTCGGACTCGCGCGTGCTCGTGGAAATCTCATCATCACACTGTTTGCCGTGCGGCGTTGCATCGCAGAAAAAAAAGCTCTCCCCAGCTCTTTGGATCAGTTGCGCAGCCTCCATTTCCTACTCGACGTGCCGCTCGATCCCTTTACAGGCGCGCCACTGCACTTCGAGCCCTCACGAGGCATGATCTGGTCTGTGGGCAACGATCTGAAGTCCACCGGAGGCCGACCGACAGAACCGCCGATGGAAGACGCCACTGAGCCTACGCTGGAGATCGGCGTCGCAGTCGCGAACGCCGTGAAGTAGGCCATTTGCACCAAGGCATTTTCTGAAAGAGCGTTCGATGGCACCAGCCTCCCGGCGAAAGTGGATGAGGACAGCGAGGGGGGCGCACTTTCTATCTCGCGGTGAATCGTGATTCAGACATGACGAGGTTCATTTGCGATCCAGAGATGGTGGGAAAGAGACAAACTCTTTGACCAGCGCGCTGCGAGTCGGAATCGTGGCTCCATGCGCATCCTCATCACTGCTGGCCCGACGCGCGAGCCGATCGACCCGGTGCGCTTTCTCTCCAACCGTTCTTCAGGGCGCATGGGTTACGCTTTGGCAGAGGCGGCACTGGAAGCAGGGCATGAGGTTGTGCTCATTTCAGGCCCGGTGGCCATCCCGGTGCCTGAGGGGGTGAATCTCATCAGGGTGGAGACGGCGCGTGAGATGTTCGATGCGGTGCGCATCTACCTCAGCGGCTGCGAGGCAGCCATTTTCAGCGCTGCGGTGGCTGATTATCGGCCCGTGCACACGGCGGCGCAGAAAATGAAAAAGCATGCGGATAAGCTGACGCTGGAACTCGAACGCACGGAAGACATCCTGGGTGCTGCGCGCAGCGAGCTCGGTTTCGCGGGCGTGTTGGTCGGTTTTGCCGCAGAGACGGAGAACCTCATTGCTCATGCGGCAGAAAAGCTCCAACGCAAGGGCTGCGACATGATCGTGGCGAACAATGTTTCACAGACGGGCATCGGGTTTGACAGTGCGGAAAACGAAGTCACCCTCTGCCTCCCCGGAGGGCGCACGATCCCTCTCCCACGACAATCGAAAGTCTCCCTCGCACGCGCTTTGATGGCGCACATCACCCAGCTCTCAGCCCCAGAAAACACGAAGTGAACGAACTCCTCGCCACCGCAACCGAAGCTGCGCACGCCGCAGGCAAGATGATCAAGGAAAACTTCGGCTCTGATCTCACCGTGAATGAAATGCAACGCCATGACATCAAGCTAGAGCTGGATGTGCGCAGTCAGAAACTCATCACAGACATGATCCTCGCGCGCTTTCCCGATCATGCGATCCTCGGAGAGGAAGGCGGCGAAACCGGTGGCAATGGCGAAGTCGAATGGATTGTAGATCCCATCGATGGAACGGTGAATTTTTTCTTTGGCATTCCGCACTACTGTGTCTCCATCGCTGCGCGGAAGCGTGAATCGAAGGAGCTGCTCATCGGCGTCATTTTCGATCCGAATCAAGGCGAAACCTGGACCGTCGTGCGTGGAGAAAAGCCGAAGCTCAATGGCCAAACAGTCACGGTGAGCGACCGTGCTGAGATGGCGGAGGCTGTGGTCACCGTCGGTTTTTCCAAGAGCAAAGAGGCACTCGATCTCGGCTTTGAACGCTACAAGCGCATCGCCTACGAAGTGCGCAAGACACGCATGCTCGGCAGTGCGGCCTTGGCGATGGCCTACATCGCCTGTGGACGTCTCGATGCCTACGTCGAGGAGCAGATCAGCCTGTGGGACATCGCGGCTGGTCAACTGATGGTCGAAGAAGGCGGAGGCAACGTGAAGCTCAAGCCCAGCACAACGAAACCCGGCACCATGTTCATCTGCGCCTCGAATGGCAAGCTGCCGATCGGGGAGTATCTCTGATCGCACATGTCCGCACTCGATCCACGTGAAGTCATCCTCGAAGCTCGCGAACTCACGCGCGAGTTTGAAGGTGTGAAGGCGCTCGATGCCTTCAGCTTCAAATTGCACCGTGGGGAGGTGCTCGGCCTTCTCGGCGCCAATGGTGCAGGCAAAACAACGGCGATGAATTGCTTGCTGGGCCTGACCTTGCCCACTTCGGGAGAGTTGAACGCTTTTGGGATGCCGCTGCATACTCACCGCATCGAAATCCTCAGGCGCGCAAATTTTTCCTCCGCCTACACGGCCCTGCCAGGGAACTTGCTCGTGTGGCAGAACCTCCTGGTGTTTGCGCGCATCTACGGCGTGCCGAATCCGAAGAAGAAAATCGCTGAGTTGCTCGATCTGCTGGAAATCTCCCATCTCCAGAAGCGCGTCACCGGCCAGCTCTCGGCAGGCGAGTCCACACGTGTGAATCTCGTGAAAGCGTTTCTCAATGACCCGGAGCTGCTCATGCTCGATGAGCCCACGGCCAGTCTGGACCCCGACATCGCAGACAAAGTGCGCAAGGTGGTGCGCAAGGTGCAGCGCGAGCGCGGGATCGGCATCCTCTACACCTCACACAACATGCGGGATATTGAGGAGGTCTGCGACCGCGTCATCTTCCTGCACAAAGGCAAGATCGTGTGCGAGGGCACGCCGGCGGAGATCGTCGCTCGTTCCAGTGGCAGTTCGCTCGAAGACGTCTTTATCAAAATCGCGCGCGATGGCGAGATCGTGGACTCTTGAGTGAAGGGAGGCAGTAAAGCTTTACCACGCCGCTCCTACCAGGGAGGGCAACAGTCACGTATCATGAAGGAAAAGCATTCATCCGCACTCCTCGCTTGCCAGCAGGACGGAGCGTGCTAATAAGCAAGAAGAGTGGAAGAGTTCGTTTTATGAAATTTTGAGCGATTGGATTTATCAATCATTCTAAAATTTCAAAAATTTACTCCAAATTCTAAAATTATCTTGCGGCAGCAGGGTGATTCGCGTTATTATAGCACTAATTGCGGGTATAGCTTAATGGTAAAGTTCCAGCCTTCCACGCTGGCCATGTGGGTTCGATTCCCACTACCCGCTTTGAGAACGTGATCATTCCTGAAAATCCAATCATTCATTGCCGCTATGAAAGCTGTACTCCAATCACGTGCTGCGGGCTTTGCCTGCCTGCTTGCCTTGGTTTTTCCCTCGCTCAGTACAGCTCAAGGCGTGGGCAATTGCGCCGACATTGCCAATGACGTGTCTGCAGCGGTGTCGAAAGACCCGTCCAAGGTGTTGATGGTGGTTGAGGACGCGCTCGTGATCAATGAAGGTTGTGCTTCAGACATTGTGAAGGCTGCCATCGTCTCATCCAAGGCTGACGCAGTCCTTGCAAATCAGATTGTTCAAACGGCGGTTTCTGTTGCTCCGAAAATGGCGGGCGTCATCAACGACGCAGCGAGTTCGGTGGTCCCGGGCCTCGCTGCGGTGATGCCTGCGGCAGATCTGCCGGAGCGTCCAGTGACCATTGCGGAAAAAAATCCCGGAAAGAACCCTGTGGTACCGGCCTCTCCTCCTGTGAGAGAGCCAGACTTCTTCATCCCAGCCAGCATTCGCGGGGTGTTCTTGATCCAGCCACCGGCCTCTGGCCCGCTGCCGGTGTCACCCTGCTACGCATACCCCTGATCTATTCCGGTTCCGGCACCATTTGATTTTCGACATTGATTAACCCGCCTCACACTCCCATGCGCTCACGATTTGCAATGCTGGTTTTGGCGGCTGTTTTGGTCACTCCTGTCATTGTTAGTGCTCAAGGCTTGGTGGCGATTCAAAATTACTCTGCGGACTTTCGCAATGAACAGCCGCTGATTTTCTCCCTGACGGGGCAGAGTGGTTACGATGTTCTGGATTACAAGATCCAGTCTCCCTTCGTTCAAGACATTAACTCCTGGTACGTTCAGGGCGGCATCGGGGCTGCCTATACTCGCCCTGACCAAACGACGCCCTTCAGTTTCACCCTCGATACCAGCGTCATCCACTACATCGACGGAGTGCCGCGGTTTGGGGGGACGTTTTACAACGCTCGCGCAGCGGTGAACTTCGAGCATCGCTTCTCGCAAAGGCTCAAGATCAGCAACAATTTCTATGTCACCTACGGCGTCGATCCAAACACCGCGTTTGGTTACGGGGCCTCCACGACACTGTGGAATGGTCAATACCTCTACGGCTATAACAACTTCAATGTGAGCTACGCATGGACTCCGCGGCTCTCAACGACCACATCGTACACATTTGATGGGATCGGCTATCAGGATGATCTCGTGGCTCTGCCGGAGGATCGCTACACGCACCTTTTCGCACAGCAGATCGCTTACGCGATCTCGAAGCGTACCAGCCTCACGGCAGAGTACCGTTATCGCATGGCCACTTATGTTTCGAGCGCAAACAAGAACTACACCTCGCAGTTTGCCCTCTTAGGGGTGGATCATGCTTGGAGTGAGCGCATGTCTGGTTCTGTGCGCGCAGGTGCCGAGTTCTATGATTCAGACTATACGAACAAGACCGCGCCGTATGCGGAAGGAGCATTGAGTTACGCTGTAGCGCGCCAGACGATGGTGCGCTGGTTTGCAGCTCTCGGTTTCAACGGTGCTGAATTGGCCGCTTTCAACAGCCGCTATGGTTTGAACACCGGCATCCAGGTGAATCACCAGATCACCAAGCGCCTCAGTCTTAACGCAGGTGCCTCGTATGCGTACAGCCAGTTCTCCGGCGGACCAACGGGAGATGTGAGAGAGAACTCCGTGTTCTTGAACGCTGGCATCGGATACCAACTGCTGGAGAACTTCAACCTGAACGCGAACTACTCCTTCTCCATGCTCCAATCCAACAACGCACTCCGGGAGTTTGACCGCAATCGCGTCTCCCTTGGTGCCACGGCAACTTTCTAATTTTCACTCAACAGCCAGACCCCATCCGCCGGCGGGCAGCTCCGATCGACACGGGCTCCCGCTGGCGGTGTTTCACCACCAGTTTGTTAACATCTCCTAAAAGCCAGCGCATCTCATAGGCATGAAAGAGACAGGTTCAGAGTTCCAAAAACACGCGATGGACACTTGGCAGGTGGTCAAAAACCGCCTTGGACTGATCACGCTCAGCTTCATTCTTGTCTTCGCCGCTGCAGCAGTCCTTACCTACATCATGCCGCGCAAATATCGCGGCCATGTGGAGATGACCATCGAGCGCATCACACAGGACATCAATGTCTTCGACCGCAACCGGGGAGACAGCCTCGCTTTCACACAGGAGTATATTAAAACGCAGTTTGAGACGATCACCAAGCCCACCACACTTTATCCGGTGATCGAAAAGCTCGACCTTACGAAACGCTGGGAGTTGCCTACCAAGCAGGCTGCCCTTTCAAAACTCCGGGCCAACTTGGAAACGCAATCGATGCTCCGCTCGGATTTCGTAGTGATCGATTACTATGACCAAGACGCAAACCTTGCAGCGTCCATCGCCAATGAGATCGCGCGGAGCTACATGGTGCAGCGCAACAGCATTGAAACCGAAAAGAAGCAGAAGGCACTCAAAGTTCTGGAGCAGCAGATCTCGGATCAGGAAGAGTTGCGACGTCAGGCACAGCTCCGTTCTCAGGAAGCCAAGCGCAAGGCGGGTATTGTTGGTGAGTGGTTCCCAGGAGGTGGCAGTTCCTTGAGCCCCGGTAGCGACATCCGCACTTCCGAAGAGAACATGCAGATGTCTCGTGAGCAGTTGCTCATGCAAGCGGATCAAGACATCCTCACCCTCCAAGCTGAGATCGACCAGATCAGCAAACTTAGCATCGAGGAACTGATCGCTCGTGCCTCGGGGCTGAAGCTGGAGGACCAGTCGCTCATCACCAACTCGGGGAAATACTCCGACCTCCTCGTGCAGCGCGAGGGGTTGAAGAATGCCGGCCTGGGCACTCGTCACCCTAATGTGGAGAGCCTCAGCGGGCAGATCGATAAGCTCAAAACGCTCATCCAAGCTGAAGGGAAAGCCTACGTGGCAGGGCTGCAGAATCGGCTCGATACCGCAAAGAAGAAGCGCGACTCTCTCCAGACTTATAATGAGGACGCAAAGAAGGAGATCATGAGCATGCAGTCGCTCTACAACGAGTACAAGAGTGCCAAAGACGAAGTGACCTATCTCGAAGATCTGCTCGTCAAAATGCGCTCTCGCTTCTTCGAAGAGAAGGCGGGTATCGAGCTCGTGAAGTCCCCCGCAACGATCTATGCTGAGGCCGAACCAGAGTCTAGGCCCGCCAAGCCGAATGTCCCACTGCACCTCGCCTTAGGTGGCGTACTCGGCCTCATGTTCGGGCTGGGTCTGGCCTTCTTCCTGGAGTACATGGATACGACCGTGAAGAGTCTCGATGACGTCGAGCAATTCCTTGGCGTGCCCGTGCTTGCCGTGGTACCCAAAGACGTGGGCGTGCTTCATCGCTCCAGCGGCTTCAATCCAGATGCCGAAGCTTACCGCATTCTGCGCACTAACATTGAGTTCAATCGCAAAGCTCCTGATGCGAACTGCCTCACCGTGGTGAGTGGCGGAGCCGGGGAAGGGAAATCGACGACGATGGTAAACCTCGCCTACGTCTGCGCCCAAGGCGGCTACAACGTACTCCTCATCGACGCCGACCTGCGTCGTCCGAGCATGCACACGCACTTTGACGTGAGCCATGCCACGGGCCTCACAAACTACCTCACCACCGATATCCGCCTGGAAGATGTCGTCATCCGCACCCAGGTGGAAAATCTGTTCTTCCTCCCCAGTGGGCTTCTCCCTGCAGACAGCGCGGGTCTGCTCAATTCGCAGCGCATGGTCGATCTCATCACCGAAGTGAAGAGCCGCTTTGACCTCGTGCTCATCGACTCACCGCCCATTCTTGGCGTCAGTGACGCCTCGGTACTCGCCAACGAGGCAGACATGACCATGATCGTCGTGCAGCACCGCAAACTGCCACGACACATGCTCATGCGTGTGAAACAATCGGTCGAGAACGCTGGCGGTAAGGTCGTGGGCGTCGTTCTCAACAACGTCGATCTTCGCAGCGACGCTCAGTACCAATACTACACGAGCTACTACACATACTACTCGCCCACGAATACACCTGGCAGCTCCAGCGAAAAAGCACGACGCCGCAAGATGAAAACTGAGACCACGGCGCCTGCATTGGCAGCCACACGCCCCCTTTCATCTGCTGCTGGTGGCGATGTTTTCTGAACCTTCCACACATCCCTATAAGCTTATGAAACTCCAGCATCTCCTCACACTGCTCGCGTTCTGTGGCTTGATGATTCCAGCCACGCATGCTCAGAACGGCGAACTTGCCCTCAAAGCCAATGATCGCGTCACCATTGCCATTGGCGGCATTCCTGACAGCGAAGTCGCGCAGATTCGCGGCATTTATACCGTCAGCGATGCCGGTACCATCAATCTCCTCTACATCGGAGAGGTGCGTGCCGCTGGCTTGAAGCCATCCACCCTCCAGCGCAGCATCGAGCAGACCTACATTGCGCGCGAAATCTACACCCGCCCAACGGTCACGGTCTCCATTGATGGCGATGCCGCCACCACTCGTATGGTGTATGTGATCAGTGGCTGTAACAAAAACGGCCCCGTTCCCTACAGCCCAGGGATGACAGTGCTGAAGGCGGTTGGTGTTGCGGGTGGCTTCACTCCGTTTGCCAGGCCGAGCCGGACAAAGCTGATCCGCAATGGCACCACCACGGAGATCAATCTCAAGGACATCAGCTCTGACCCTTCACGCGATATCAAGCTGCAGCCCGAAGATCAGATCATCGTGCCTGAGTGATGTTGAGCATGTTTGAAACGCCCACAGCCGTGAAGCCCGTGGCTTGATGGGCGATAGGCGTGATCAGAGACCCAAATCCGTCACCGCTCCGTGGCTCGCGTCGCTGGTGAGCTTCGCAAACTTTGCCAGTACGCCATGAGTGTAGCGTGGTTTTGGTTGTTTCCATGCCTTGAGGCGTTTCTTCAGTTCCGCATCGGACACTCCCAGAGTGATTTGACGCTTCTCGGCATCGATGGTGATCGCATCACCATTTTTCACCACAGCAATGGGGCCACCGACAAAAGCCTCAGGAGTGACGTGACCGATGACGAAGCCGTGGCTGCCGCCACTAAAGCGCCCGTCAGTCAGGAAGGCGACATCTTTGCCCAAGCCCTTGCCCATGATGGCACTGGTGGGAGAGAGCATTTCGCGCATGCCGGGTCCGCCTTTGGGGCCTTCTCTGCGCACGACGACGACATGCCCTTTGCGCACCTTGTCTTTGAGAATCGCTTGCAGGGCACTCTCTTCCGACTCAAACACAATGGCGCGACCGCTGAAGCTCAGTCCTTCTTTGCCGCTTATCTTGCCCACAGCACCTCCAGGGCAGAGATTGCCTTTGAAAATCACGAGGTGGCTGTCTTTCTTGATAGGATTGGAGAGGGGGCGAACGATCGGCTGGTTTTTAGGCCAGAAGATCTTTGAGTTGCGCATGTTCTCCCGCATCGTTTTGCCTGTGACGGTGATGCAGTCGCCGTGCATGAGACCTTCTTCGACCAACAGACGCATGAGTGGCACCGTGCCGCCGATCTTAACGAGATCGTTCATGAAATAGGTGCCGCTAGGGCGCAGATCCGCCAGCACCGGCGTTTTTTTGCCGATGCGCACAAAGTCCTCGATCCCCAGCTTCACGCCAGTGCTGTGTGCGATGGCGATGAGGTGCAGCACCGCGTTTGTGCTGCCACCGAGGGCGATGACGAGCGTGATCGCATTCTCGAACGCCTCTTTGGTCATGATGTCCCGCGGAGTGATGCCGCGCTTGATCATGTTCATCACCGCTGCACCAGCATCGAAGCAATCGATCAGTTTCTCATTCGACACGGCAGCCTGCGCGCCGGAGTTCGGCAGACTCATGCCCATCGCCTCGATGGCACTTGCCATGGTGTTCGCCGTGTACATGCCGCCACAGGATCCTTCACCGGGGATGGCGTGCTCTTCGATCTCTTCAAGTTGCCGGTTGGTGATCTGGCAGTTCGCATGTTTGCCCACAGCCTCAAAGACTGTGACAATGTCTGCGTCCTTTTTGTCTGGGCCGATGCAGCCGGGCAGGATCGTGCCGCCATAGACAAAGACGGCAGGGCGGTTCATGCGGCCGATCGCCATCATGCAGCCGGGCATGTTTTTATCGCACCCACCTATGGCAACATAGCCGTCCATCCCTTCGCAACCGACCACCGTCTCAATGCTGTCAGCAATGACTTCACGCGAGACGAGAGAATATTTCATGCCCTCCGTGCCCATCGAGATGCCGTCAGAGATGGTGATGGTGTTGAAGACCACGCTCTTCCCGCCCGCAGCATCCACTCCCTTGGCGGCTTCTTGTGCAAGGCGGTCGATGTGCATATTGCACGGCGTGACCATGCTCCAAGTGCTCGCGATACCGATCTTGGACTTTTTAAAATCCTCCCGCTTGAAACCCACCGCGTGCAGCATGGCGCGGCTGGCAGCGCGCTCCACACCATCAACAACGGCGGCACTATGCTTGCGGTGAAGGGATGATTTGGTAGGGTTTTTCTTGGACATGGTGTTGTAGGATGGGCGCGCATAGTGCCAGACCAGCCCACGCAAGCAAGCAGCCATTGCGGCAGTTCCTGCACAGCAAATGACAAAATCGGCATGACTCTTTCTTATTCCCAAATCGATATATCCTTTCTTGTGAGGTTGCCCCCCTGCCGCGTACTACTCTTGTCTTTAATCGCCTTGCCGTTGGTTGCGGCAGATCCCGTCGCACCGCTGGACTTCAATCAGTACATGCAGGGTCGCTACGTTTACGAACGCCACTGCATTGTTTGCCACGGTGCACGTGGCGATGGCAATGGCGAACTCAGCCCCACATTGAAACCCAAGCCGCGCTCGTTCCGTGAGGGCATGTTCAAGTTTCGCACCACGCCGCTAGGCGCGTTGCCCACCGATGACGATCTTCGGCGCACCATCCGCCACGGCCTCAGTGGTACGGCGATGGGCATGTTCGCTCAGCTTACGGATGAGGAGGTGACCGCCGTCATCACCTACGTGAAGTCTTTCTCCCGCCGCTGGCGCAAGAAGGAGAATTACGCCCAACCCATGGATCTCCCTGCCGCTCCCGCGTGGCTGAAACAACCGAGCGCGGTCAAAGCTCACGCGCCAGCAGGAAAAAAACTCTTCACACTTCATTGCGCTGCCTGCCACGGAGAGAAAGCGGATGGCACCGGGCCTGCCGCAGCGGCCTTACAAGACATTTGGGGGCTGCCTGCGGCTCCATCGGATTTGCGACAGCCTCATCTGCGTTGTGGCGATGCTCCTGCGGACATTTTCCGCATTCTCACGACTGGCATGAACGGCACGCCCATGATGAGCTTCGCTCCTGTGCTCACGCCTGAGCAGCGCTGGGACATCATCGCCTACATCTTGGATATTCGCCTGCCTTCCGGCCCCGTTCTTTGACGAATAGCCGCGCGTGGATGTTTTCCTTTGACCACACTGCGTGGCGCAGCATGGAATGTGCTGCTGGCGGCACGGCTGCCACTGACTCCGCACAAAAATACCTCATCATGCAATCCTCCCTCTCCGCCTCCGTCGGCTCCCTTGTGCCCGATTTTGAAATGGAAACCTACGAACCTGCTCACGGTGACTTTGGCAAAGTCGCCCTCGCCGATCTCAAAAAGGAGGGCAAGTGGGCGGTGCTCGTTTTCTATCCGGCAGACTTCACCTTCGTCTGCCCGACTGAGCTCGCCGACTTGGCGGAGCAGCAGGAAAAACTCAGCGCACTCGGTGCTCGCGTCATTGCCGTTTCCACCGATACCAAATTTGCCCACATGGTCTGGCGCAATACGGAAGGGCTGCTCAAAAACGTGAAGTACACTCTCGCCGCTGACCCCACCGGCACGGTGAGCCGTCTCTTTGGCGTGTATGACGAAGCCACCGGGCTCGCACTGCGCGGCACCTTCATCATCAATCCCGAAGGTAAGCTCGTCTCTTCCGAAGTGAACTTCTACAACGTCGGCCGCAACGCCGGGGAACTCGTGCGCAAAATGGAAGCAAACGTCCACCTCATGGCCAACCCCAACGAGGCATGCCCTGCCAAATGGACACCCGGCGCAAAAACACTCACGCCTGGCAAAGACATCGTCGGCAATGTCGCCAGCGTGCTTTCCAAATAACGCATTCTCATCGTGAGTCATCGACCGGTCCTGTGTGGCAAACCATGCGGGGCCGGTTTTTTTCTGGTGCGATCTCGCCTCTTCCTGCGTTGGTTGCATTCATGAAACGCGCCGCCTTCCTGGGTCTCTTCGCCTTGTCCGCCCTTTCTCTTCGCGCAGACATCACCGCAGGCGGCTATGATTTGGCGGCGATTCGCGATACGAAGACACTGGAAACGAAAGTCTTCATGGACTGGCATCCCAACGCCAACGATGCCGCCATTCGCCAAAAACTCGTGGAAATCACCGTTTGCGAGTGGTGGCCAGGCATGAAAGTGCGACTGCCGGTGACGATGCTCGCACCTGCGGATCGCCTCTGCACACATCTGCTGATCGAGAACACGGGTCTCCAACACAAACCCGCCGTAGCCACGGGGGCAAAACTGCGGCTACTCAAGGAACACGGTGTCGGTCTGGTCTTCATCGGCATGGTGCCCATTGATGCGATGGAGCCAGTCGGAAAACTCCACCTCATGATGGAGGAGCATTTCATCCAAACGAAGAACACGCGCTACACACCTGCCTGGATCTGGGGCATCAGCGACATGCGTGCACTCACCGCCGCGATGGCGGAGAAGACCGTGTTTCAGCCGCGCAAGGTTCTAGCCACGGGTGCGTCCAAACGTGGCGTCGCCACGGCTGCGGCGGGCATCGCGGACGATCGCTTCACCGCCATCATGCCCGTCGTCGCGCCTGTGATCGAAAGCCCTGGCGGCCCGTATGTCGAAGGCACGCTCTCGCCTGAGATCGCGAAAATGAATGAAGCATTCATCGCGGCAATGCCAGACCCCGTTGGCCGCGAGAAGTTGCTCCTTCGTCAGAAAGCCCGCTCTGATGAGCGCATCACGCTGCAGATGGCGCGCGATGCAGACTGGAGCGCGGAGGAAATCAAAACCGCATGCAATGCCGCTTGGCAGGCATGCTGTACGACGAATCATCTCGAAATACTCAAGCAGCGCGGAACCGAAGTATTCTACAATTTGGGATCGAATGACAACGTCAGCCCAGGCCTCGTTGCGCTTGGCCGTCTATTTCCACAACTGCCACTCTACATTGTGCCCGGTGGACAGCACGGCGGAGCCAAGGAGGCCGGATTCACTCGGCCTGTGCATTTCCAGCCCGAGGTGGATGCAAATCTCTACGCGTTTGCCATGCACCATTTTTTCGGCGCGCGACGCATGGTCGCGCCACCTCATGTGTCTGCGCATTGGGATCAAAGCACGCACCATCTTGCCGTGAGTGTCACTTTCTCTGACGGCAATGAACCACAGGCAAATACACTTTGGTGGTCGGTGAATCGTCATCCTGACTACGCCCTCGCGATGGAGTTTGATCCATGGAGTTCCGCTCCGCTGCACAAGACCGCTGCGTCCACCTACAGCGGTGAAATCGACATTCCCGGCAAGGTGGAAACGCTGGATGTCATCACCGTGCATGCGCATACGGAAAATGGCTCCACACTCACGCTCTCTAGCCCAGAACTTCGCTTGCCGTGAAATCATGCACACTCGTCCATCTCGGCTCGCTATGTGCTGATCCTCTTTTGCCATGAAGCCCTCCTATGATGACCTTGCCAAGATGATCGATCATTCGTTGCTGCATCCGACGATGACCGACAAAGAACTCGAAGATGGCTGCAAGCTGGCCGCAGAGTATCAGGTCGCCTCGGTCTGCATCAAACCCTATGCGGTGAAGCAGGCTGCCGAGTGGTTGCGCGGCACGGGTGTGCTCGTCGGTGCGGTGATCGGCTTCCCGCATGGCAACAGCACCACGGAGTCAAAGCGCTACGAGACTGAGCTTGCCTGCAAAGACGGTGCTCAGGAAATCGACATGGTCATCAACATCGGCAAGGCGCTCAGTGGCGACTGGGACTACGTGGAAGCAGACGTGAAAGCTGTTTGCGACGAAGCGCATAAGCAGGGTGCCAAAGTGAAGGTCATTTTTGAAAACGACTACCTGACTCACGGTGGTGCTGGCCTTGGGGGAGACGATTTCAAACGCAAACTCTGCGTGATTTGCGAGCGTGCCGGTGCCGATTGGGTGAAGACCAGCAGTGGTTATGGATTCGTGAAGCAACCCCATGGCAGCTACTCCTATCAGGGTGCCACAGAGCACGATTTAGCACTCATGCGCGCTTCCGTGTCGCCTAAAGTGCAAGTCAAAGCGGCGGGTGGTGTGCGCGATCTCGATGGCCTCATCCGCGTGTATGAACTCGGTGCCTCACGTTGCGGAGCGACGGCCACGGCGGCGATGCTGGACGAATACCGCCGCCGCGAGGCCGCAGGCATCACGGAGCAGACGCGCGGCAGCATCGGTGCGGGCGGGTATTGAGCGGGAGCCTCTTTTCTGCACTGAGACGGCGCGTGACTTTTCTCGTCGAGAAGCGGTTCGCTTGCGACGTTGTGTGTGAGTGCCGATGATGCTGCGCGCTTCCATCCTGCTCCTGAGCTTGCCCGCCACAGGCGGTGCTCTCGACTTCAATCGCGATGTGCGCCCTGTGCTCGCACAGCAGTGCTTCACCTGCCATGGCATGGATGAGCATGGACGCAAAGGCAAGCTCCGCCTCGATTTGCAGGACTCCGCCTACGGAGCGGGCAAATCGGGGAAGATTGCCATCGCTCCCGGCAAACCAGACGCCAGTGAAGTCGTCCGGCGCTTGCTCTCCACCGATGAGGATGAGGTCATGCCGCCGCCGCACACGAAAAAAGTGCTCACCGCAGTGGAGAAAGCGATCATCCAACGCTGGATCGCCGAAGGTGCGCGTTATGAGCGTCACTGGGCCTACAGCCCACCGGCGCGTTCATCTGCGCCCGCAGCGAGCATCGACCACTTCATTCGCGCACGATTGGCCAAAGAAGGACTGACTCCCGCGCCAGAAGCGGATGCGTACACCCTCGTGCGCCGCGTGTACCTCGATCTCATCGGCCTGCCACCGACGCCCGCGCAGGCAGATGCATTCGTCAATGACAAGAGGCCAGGAGCTTACGAGCGTTTGGTGGATGCATTGCTCGCCTCAGAACGATATGGCGAACGCTGGGCGCGCCGCTGGCTCGATCTCGCGCGTTATGCAGACACCAACGGCTATGAGAAAGATCGCCCCAGGCAAATCTGGCCTTATCGCGATTGGGTGGTGCGTGCGCTGAATGCCGACATGCCATTTGATCAGTTCAGCATCCGGCAGCTCGCAGGTGACATGCTCCCCAACGCGACGCCTGACGACATCATCGCCACCGGCTTTCACCGCAACACCATGCTCAATGAAGAAGGCGGCATTGATCCCAATGAATACCGCTTTTACGCACTGGTGGATCGCGTGGGCGTCACCGGCACGACATGGATGGGCCTCACCATGAAATGTGCGCAATGCCACACGCATAAATACGATCCCATCCTGCACACGGATTTCTACAGCCTCATGGCACTGCTCAACAATGCCGATGAGCCGACCTACCACATTCCCACGCCGGACATCATCGCACGGCAGAAGGCAGACGCGGCAAAGATCGCGCAGATGGAAGCTGCCCTGCCACAGCAATTTCCGGGCGGGCAAACCAATCTGCAAAAACGTTTCGCGGGTTGGCGCGAAGGCGAAGCGCAGCGCGCCTCGTTTTGGCAAATCATTCGCCCCACGTCGATGAAGACCACGCTGCCTCATCTGGAGCAGCAGCCCGATGGCTTCATCCTCGGCAGCGGTGACATTTCAAAGAGCGATGTCTATGACCTCCACCTCAAAGCGCCGATGACTGGCGTCACAGCGCTCAAGATCGAAGTCGCCAGCCATCCCAGTCTGCCGAACGAAGGCCCTGGCCTCACTTATTATGAAGGGCCGATTGGCGGCTTCTTCCTCAGTGAGATTCGAGCGACGCAAAATCGCCGTCCCATCGCCTTCACGAATGCCTCTGCCACCAACGACACTGAGCAGGACAAGATCAATGACCAAGCCGCGCCCAAGAAAAAGGCTGCCGCAGGTCGGAAGATCAACACCGCTGCCGCAGCGTTTGATGGAGAAATGTCCAGCGGCTGGCAGGTGCTCGGTGGACACGGAGTGCGGCACGCTGCGGTGTTTCATTTTCAGGAACCAGTCGATCTGACTCAAGGGCTCGATCTGAAAATGCTCTTTGAAAAACACTTCGCCTGCCCGCTTGGACATTTCCGCCTCTCGGTGACCACCAGCGATCACGCCACGGCCACCGGGCATCCCTTTGAAATCGAAAACGCCCTCGCCACTGGCGACCGGACTCAGGAAAGAGCGCTGCTGCGCGAGTTTCTGGAGACCGCACCTGAGATGAAGCAAGCTGTGGCACCTCTGCACGCGGCGCGGCGGACTGCCACGCTCGGCCAAGCCACGTTGGTGATGCAAGAACGTCCCGCGAATCATTCCCGCGTGACGCATCGCTATCATCGCGGTGAATACCTTCAGCCCAAAGAGGTCGTCCCGCCTGCCGTGCCCGCGTTCCTGCCGCAACTGCCCAAGGATGCGCCCGCCAACCGCCTCACGTTTGCGCGCTGGCTCTTCTCGCCTGAAAACCCACTCACCGCGCGCGTGGCGGTGAATCGCCAGTGGCAGGCTTTTTTTGGGCGTGGCCTCGTGGCGGGTTTGGAAGATTTCGGTTATCAGAGCGAGCCACCCAGCCATCCAGAACTGCTCGACTGGCTTGCAGGTGAGTTCGTGAAAAAGGGATGGTCGATGAAGAAGCTCCACCGACTCATCGTCACCAGCCACACCTACCGGCAGGACAGCCGCATGACGCTCGCGCAGTCGCAGAAAGATCCGCAGAATATCCTCCTGGCTCGCGGCCCACGCTTTCGACTCGATGCGGAAATCATCCGCGACTCCGCGCTTCAGGCGGCGGGTGTTCTTTCGATGAAAATGGGTGGCCCAGGCGTCTTCCCACCACAGCCCGCCAGCGTCACCTCCGAGGGCACCTACGGGCGTGTGGCATGGCAGGCGAGCGCGGGAGAGGATCGTTACCGCCGCAGCCTCTACACCTTCGCGAAACGCACGGCTCCCTTTGCCATGGCCGTCACCTTCGATGCGCCGACGGGGGAGGCATGCCTCGCCCGCCGGGATGTCTCCAACAGCCCCCTGCAAGCGCTCACGCTGCTCAACGACCAGATGTTCCTCGAAGCTGCGCAGGCGATGGCAGGCACCATCATGGCTGAAACCGCAGAGGACAGCGCACGCATCACGCACATCTTTCGCCGCTGCATCACGCGTCCACCTTCTGCGGATGAATCACGCATGCTTCAGGCATTCCTCGCGCAGCAACGCGCGCGCCATCTGGGAGAGGAGGCCGTGTGGATCGCAGTGTGCCGCGCCGTGCTGAATCTCGATGAAACCATCACGCGTTCTTAACGTGCATGGTTTACGGAGCGTCGTCATGCGCGACTGCATTCGCGTTCGACATTGCCACGCACTCTGTTAGCGTCCGCGCCTCTCACCCTCATCTATCTCATGTCAGACATCGCACTCGCTAAAGGAGAAAAGTTCCTCGAAGACAACGCCAAGAAAGAAGGCGTGAAGGTCACCGCCAGCGGCCTTCAATACAAAGTCATCACCGAAGGCACCGGCAAGAGCCCGAAGGCCACCGACACCGTTGAAGTTCATTACGAAGGCACGCTGATCGACGGCAAGATTTTCGACAGTAGCTACAAGCGTGGTCAGACCATCGAATTCCCGCTGAACCGCGTCATCCCCGGCTGGACTGAGGGCGTGCAGCTCATGAAGGAAGGCGCGAAGTTCCGCTTCTTCATCCCCAGCCGTCTCGCCTACGGCCCGCGCGGTGCAGGGCGCGACATCGGCCCGAACGAAGCACTGATTTTCGACGTGGAGCTGTTCAAGGTGAAGTAAAGGCCTGCCTGTCGTCGTTCTGACGGCGATGCGCTCTTTTCTTTTTCTCCTCCTACTTTCGGCTGCGTGCTTCGCCGCGCAGCCGAATGTCGTCCTCATCGTCAGCGATGATCAGGGCTATCCGGATCTCGGATGCATCGGCAGCAAGCCGCTCAGCACGCCGAACCTCGACAAGCTGGCGGCGGAAGGCGTGCGCGGAACGAGCTTCTATGTGACTTGGCCGGCTTGCACGCCCTCGCGCGGCAGCATTCTGACGGGGCGCTATCCACAGCGCAACGGCTTGTATGACATGGTGCGCAACGATTTGGTAAACTTCGGGCACCACTACTCACCGGAGGAGTATGCGGTGTCGCCGGAGATGACGCTGGGCCTCGACGTGCGCGAGGTGACGATCGGCGACATGCTGAAAAAAGTCGGCTACGCCACGGGCTGCGTCGGCAAGTGGGACATGGGGCAGGCAAAACGCTTCCTGCCGCTGCAGCGCGGTTTTGATTTCTTCTACGGTCACGGCAACAACGGCATCGACTACTACACGCACGAGCGCTACGGCGTGCCATCGCTCTTCCGCGGCAATGCGCGCACGCAGGAAGACAAGGGCACCTATATGACCGACGTGTTCCGCCGCGAGGCGCTGCGCTTTGTGGAGCAGCATGCCGGGAAAAAGCCGTTTTTCCTCTATCTAGCCTTCAACGCACCGCACGGAGCTTCGTCGTTCGCAGAAGGCACCAGGGAAGGAGAGCGCATGCGCGGAGAGGGAGTGCAGGCGCCGGAAAAATACACGGCGATGTATCGCGGCAAAGTGAAGGACGAGAAGCTGGCGCGCTACTGCGGCGCGGTGACGTGCATGGACGAGGCCATCGGCGCGCTGATGGAATCGGTCGAAAAAACCGGGCAGGAGGACAACACGATCTTCCTTTTCATGTCCGACAACGGTGGCAGCGGCAATGGCGGTAACGCGCCGCTCAGAGGCAGCAAGAGCACGATGTGGGAAGGCGGTCTGCGCGTGCCTTTCATCGCACGCTGGCCGGGCAAACTGCCCGCAGGCAAGGTCACGGACGAATTTCTCACCGCGCTGGAATTGGTGCCGACCCTGCTGGCTGCTACCGGCGCGAAAGCACCCGAGGGTGTGAAGCTCGATGGCTTTGACATGATGCCGATCCTGCGCGGCGAGACAAAATCACCGCGCCAGGCGATGTTCTGGCAGCGTCGGGGAGACAAAGCGGCACGCTTTGAAAACTGGAAGTGGCTGGAGTCCGACAAGGGCAATGGCCTCTACGATCTCAGTCACGATCTCGGTGAGAAACATGACCTGACAAAAGAGAAACCGGAGATCGCCAGACAGATGCGCGAGCGCTTTGCCCGATGGCGTGCCGAGATGGATGCCAGCGAGTCGCGTGGCCCCTTTCGCGATGATTGAGCGAAGTTTTGCACATTGCTCTCATCTTGGCGGGTCTTTCACATTCCTTGATCGAAACCGAAATGACCAAAAAAAAGACGGGCAAAACCCTGAAACTCTGCTAGTTGGCGGGCTTCCCAGCCCATGACCGCCGCCCCCGAACGTATCCAAGCCTCCATCACTGAGTGGAAGCAGATCATCGCGCCGTTCCAGGTGCCTTCCATTCCTCGAGCCACTTGGCAGATCGTGAACACGCTCGTGCCTTACGTTGCGGTCTGGTATTTGATGTGGCGCAGTCTCGCCGTGTCCTACTGGCTGACCCTGGGCCTTGCAGTCATCGCGGGGCTGTTGCTCGTGCGTACGTTCATCATCTTTCACGACTGCTGCCACGGCTCCTACTTCAAATCGAAGAAGGCCAATGACATCCTCGGCTTTATTACTGGCATGCTGACGTTCACGCCCTACGGCCACTGGCGCTGGCAGCATAATGTCCATCACGCCACTTCAGGCGATCTCGATCGTCGTGGCGATGGTGACATCTGGACGATGACGGTGGATGAGTACCACAAGGCCACTCCTTCGCAGAAGCTCTTCTATCATACCGTGCGCAATCCTTTCGTGCTCTTTGTGCTGGGGCCACTTTTCCTTTTCCTGATCTATCAGCGCTTCCCCTCTCCGCGCGCCAAGGGGAAGGATCGCTCCTCCGTCATCTGGATGAATATTGCAGTCACACTCATGGTTGCTGGCCTCTGCTGGTTGATGGGCTGGCGGGCTTACCTCGCCATCCAGATCCCAGTCACCTTCATCGCAGGCGCGGCGGGCATCTGGATGTTCTATGTGCAGCACCAGTATGAAGACACCTACTGGGAAAAGCGTGAAGAATGGGACTACACCACTGCTGCCATCGAGGGCAGTTCCTTTTATAAGCTGCCGCGCATCCTCCAGTGGTTCACTGGCAACATCGGCTTTCACCACATTCATCACCTCAGTTCTCGCATTCCGAACTATCACCTCGAGCGCTGCCACCACTCGCATCCGATGTTTCACACCGTGAAGCCTCTCACGCTGCTCTCCAGCTTGAAGTGCATCAACCTGCGTCTCTGGGATGAAAAAGGACGCAAGCTCGTGAGCTTCCGCGAAGCGAAAAAGCTGCGCCAGCAGAGAGAGTCGGACATCGGCCTCGCTGCGTGATTGTGCGCTGAGGCGCGATCACGGTTTGGCTAAAATCTCATCCAACACATGGCCGTCCATCGCAGGCATGCGGAGGCCCATGAGCTTGGCGAGCGTTGGTGCCACATCGAGATTTGCCATGCGATCGAGCACGACGCCTGGTTTGATGCCGCGTCCGCTGGCGATGAAGATGCCATCGAGTTCGGGGTCGCCGTTGAAGTAGCCATGCGTGCCTGCGTAACCCCCGGAAGGAACGACGACGGCCTCTCCCGCAGAGTCATTCTTGAAGGCATAGCCCGCTTTGGGGTAGAGCACGAGGTCGCCCATGCCTTGATTCTCCGCCGGAGTCGGCATGCCTAGCGAGTGTCCTTCATTGCCATCGACGACACGCTCCACGCCTTCCGTTTTCGCGAACATCTCCTTCAGCTTCGGCAGCAGTTCGGCTTTGCGTGCTGGCTGCGTCACATAGACAAACGCCATGCCTCCCTGCGCCATGACGTAGGCATCGCAGGAGCTGACCGCCGGGCCGATGCCATGTGCGAGGCCCGCTTTTTTCAGCGCGACGTTGGGCAGGATGACCTTGGACACTTTTTTGAAACCGTGGTCGGTGGCGATGATGAAGGTCGTCTGATCACGCAGCCCACTTTCTTCCACAGCACGCACGAGATCGCCGATGAGTCGATCCGCATAGGCCAGCGCGGTATGGCTGGCCAGCGAGCCGGGGCCGTAGGTGTGATGAATGGCATCCGTATTGAGAGTGTGAAAGAGCAGCAGGTTCGGTTTGTGCGTCTTGAAAATGTGGATCGCGGCCTTGGTCCACATGTTATCGAGGAAAGTCACGCTTTTGCGCTGAGGCCCCATTTGCATCCAGGCGATGTCACGCGGTTTGACGATGCCCGCAGCGAGCATCTCCTGCACCACGGGGTCTTTTTCATTGGGCAACTCGGCGAAGCTCCAGTCGATGGTCTTGGCGCGAGTCACGGCCACCCAATCCGACTCCGCAGTGGTGAGGCCGCTTTCGTGCGCCACGTCGTAGAGCGTGGGAGCAAAGACGAGCTTCGTCTTATCCACCCATTGCTCGATCTTTGGCGGCTTGCCGTCACCCTGGCGAGTCAGCAGTCCGTTGAAGAGCACGCCGTGTTTGCGCGGCTCCACTCCGGTGACGAGCGTGGTGTGATTGATCCAGGTGATGGACGGATTACTCACCGTCATGGCCTTGGTGTAGGCACCTTCGGCGGCCAATCGCCGCAGGTTTGGGATTTGCAGCGACTCATCATTCCACAGCCAGGCAGGGAAGCCGTCGATGCTGATGAGAATGACATGATGATCCTTGCTGCCACCGGATTTTGAGCAGGAACTGAGTGTGGCGACCGCAGTGGGCAGCAAGACGGCGAGGAGAAGCGATGGCAGTTTTTTCATCGTGAGGCGATGATTTACGGTGGCTGCGTTCGTTTGCTTTCTCCCTGATGAATCGACTCCTCACCTCTCTTTCTCTTCTGCTGCTGACCACCATGACTGCGCCTGCCGTAGAAATCATCGCCCACCGTGGGTTCTCTGCGCGTGCGCCTGAGAACACGCTCGCCTCATTCAATTTAGCGTGGGAAAATCATACCGATACCTGCGAGTTGGATGTGTATCTCACGGCGGATGGTAAGACGGCTGTCCTTCATGACAAGAACACCAAACGCACCTGCGGTGTGGCATTGGACGTGGCCAAATCGAAGCAAGCGGAGCTCACGGCTCTCGATGCCGGCGCATGGAAGGGTAAGCAATGGGCGAATGAAAAAATCCCAACGCTGGAGCAGGCGCTGGCGACCTTGCCGAAGGGGAAACAGCGCTTCTTCATCGAGATCAAATGCGGCGCAGAGATCGTTCCCGAACTCAAACGCATCCTGGAGCCGATGAAGAAGCGCGCCGCGCAACTCGCGATCATCGCATTCAAACGTGATGCGGCAGCGGAGTCGAAGAAAGCCATGCCGTGGATTCAGGTTTACCGCCTCGCTTCCGGAAAAACGAAGGACAAAAAGCCCACCGACTTGGCGCGGCTCATCGCTGACACGAAGCAGGATCAACTGGATGGCCTGGACCTCGGCATGAAAGATTTCCCATGGGATGAGGCGATGATTCGGCAGATTCGCGACGCGGGCCTCAGTCTCTATGTCTGGACAGTGAACAAGCCCGCTGCTGTGCAGCGCTTTGCCCGGCTCGGCGTCGATGGCATCACCACGGACGATCCGGTGATGGCGCGCAAGGCACTGGCAAAGCCTTGATTGCGCTAGCGTGCTCCGATCTCTTCGGGATCGAAGCCTCGGGTTTAAAAGGTCTAATCCGTCGCAGCGTCGGCAGATCGTGCTATCTCAACCGCCCGCCATGTCTCCCACCACCCCCGCTGTCATCTCTGCCAAGGACCTGCGACTGCAATTCGGTCTGCAGCAGGTCTTCAACGACGCGACGATGAGTGTGCATGAGGGCGAAAAGCTCGGCCTCGTCGGCAGAAATGGCAGCGGCAAGACCAGCCTCATGCGCATCATCGCAGGCGTGGAGAACGCGGACAGCGGCACCGTTTCACGGCGCAATGGCATGGTGGTCGGCTACCTCGCACAGGAGTTCACGCTCGATGATCGCGCGAGTGTGATCGAGAACGTGCGTTCGGGTGCCAAGCCTCTGCTCGATATGGTCGCACGCTACGAATCCGGGGACTACAAGCCGGAGCAGGAAGCGGAGCTGCTGCATCAGATTCAACTTCATGATGGTTGGGGCGTGGAGACACGCATCGCCACGGCGATGAACGAACTCGGCCTGCCTGCTGCGGATCGCAGTGTCAGCGGACTCTCCGGTGGTGAAAAACGCCGCGTCGCCCTCGCTCGCACGCTGGTAGCACAGCCGGATTTGCTGCTGCTGGACGAGCCGACGAACCATCTCGATGCCGAGTCCATTGAGTGGCTGGAGAAATTCCTGCGCGATTTCACCGGCGCGGTGCTCTTCGTCACACATGACCGTTATTTCCTCGACCGCATCGCCACGCGCATCATCGAGATCGACGACGCACGCATCTACAGCCATCCGGGCAATTACAGCGCGTATCTGGAAAGCAAAGCACTGCGTGAATCCGTCGAAGCCAGCACGGAGCGCCGTCGCCAAGCCTACCTGCGCCACGAGTTGGAGTTTGTGCGCGCCGGTGTGAAGGCGCAGCGGCGCAAATCACGCACGCGACTGGATGAGTTCGCCCGCGTCGCCGCGCTCGACGCACCCGAGGAGGACTTGGTGATGGATTTGATCATCCCGCCCGCGCCGCCGCTGGCGAATACGATCATCGAGGCAAAAAACATCGGTGCACACATCGGCGACCGCTGGTTGTTCAGTCATCTCGATCTGAGTTTTGAGGCGGGGACATGCACCGGAATCATCGGGCGCAACGGCCTCGGTAAAACAACACTGCTGCGCCTTTTGATGGGCGAGCAGGCTCCGAGTGAAGGCACCGTCGTCGTCGGCAAGCGCACGGTTTTCAACTATGTCGATCAGCAGCGTCTGCTGCTCGATCCTGAAAAGAGCGTGATGGAGGAAGTCGCCGGTCCAAACAGCGACTTTGTGCAGTTCGGCGACGAGAAGCTGCACGTGCGTACTTATTTGAAGCGCTTTCTCTTCACCGATGAACGCGTGACCATGCGCGTGAAAGAACTCAGCGGTGGTGAGCAGAGCCGCGTGCTGCTGGCGAAGATTCTGCGGCGCGGCGGCAACTTCCTCATCCTCGATGAGCCGACCAACGATCTCGATCTGGCGACGATGCGCGTGCTGGAGGAGGCCATTCTCGCATTCCAGGGTTGTGTGCTCGTTGTGAGTCACGATCGCTATTTCCTCGACCGCGTGTGCGACCGCATTCTCGCGTTTGAAGGTCATGGCCGCATCCATGAATGCGCCGGGAACTACAGCTACTACCAGGAAAAACGCGCCCAGCAGGCGGCGGCTGAGCTTTCCTTTGTCAATGCGACTGCGAAAAAAGAAAAGCCAGCCGTTGCGGCCAAGCCGCGCAAGATGACGAACCGCGAACAGCGTGAACTTGCCGAGTTGGAAGTGCAGATCGCATCGCTGGAGAGCGAGATCGCCGACATGGAATCCGAACTCAACAATCCAGAGTTCATTGTGAAACTCGGAGCCGGAACAGGCGAGTACATGGCCAGGATCGAAGCAAAGAAAGGCGAGCTGGAAGGGAAATTCACACGCTGGGCGGAGTTGGAAGAGATCAAAGCGGCACTGGCCGGCTGATGTCACAGGAAAAAACATCCGCGGAGGTGATTTACATTGCGCGCCACGCCTGCTTTCTGCCTGATTGATGCGCATGCCACGCAAAACACGCTCCGCATCAAACGACCCACCCGCACAGGTTCAGCGCCCTGCCGCTAGCGCGCAGGGTGTGCGTCATTTTCTCGGTTGGGATCGCCCGCTGGTCAGAGCGGTGGTGGAACACCTCGCTGCGAGTTGGAGTGGTGATGGCGCGCTCGATTTGAGTCATTGGCTCGTCATCGTGCCGACCCGCAATGCCAGCCGCCGCTTACGCGAAGCCCTGGCTGCGCATGCAGCGGAGAGGGGAGCCGCTGTGCTGCCGCCGCGCGTGGTGACGCCAGATTTTCTCACTTCGCCGGAGCATGTGCCGGAGTTGAATCCGGCAGGCGCGCTGGAGTCGCGACTGCTCTGGGCAGCGGAATTGCTGCGTCTGAATCTGGATGAATTCCGCGCGTTGTTTCCCATCGATCCCGTGGAGCGCGATTTCACATGGGCTTTGCAAACAGCGGACGATTTGCTCGATCTGCGTGAGACGCTCAATGAAAAAGGGCTGAGCTGCGAAGATGTGGCGCGCATCGTCGAGAACACAGAGATGGAGCCTGAGCGCTGGCGTGATCTCGCAGCGGTGGAGCGTCGCTGTGTGCAAGCCACGGAGGCGCGAGGCTTTGCGGACTGGCAGGCAACGCGACGCCAAGCTGCGGCGAATGGTAGGCCGCCTGCTGGAGTCACGCGCGTCGTGGTTGCGGGTGTGCTCGATCCTTCAGGCCTCGCCATCGCAGCTCTGGAGACGTGGTCGCGTGAAGTGCCGGTGGAGGCGCTCATCTATGCGCCAAAGAACTCGCATCATGATCTCTTCGACTCATGGGGCCGCCCGCAATCCGCAGCATGGCTCACGCACGGCATCGACATCCCGGACGCGACCGCGACGATCCATCCCTGCGCGACGCCGACTGAGCAGGCGGTGAAAGCGGCGGAGCTGATCGCATGCTACGACGAACCAGAAGAGATGGTCGCTTTCGGCGTGGCGGACCGTGCCGTCGTGGCCCCCTTGGAGAAGGCTCTCGCTGAACGCGGGATCGGATCCTTTGATCCCGCCGGGCGGAAGATGAGCACGCATGGTGTGCTCTATCTGCTGCGCATCATGGCGCGGCTTGCCTCTGTGCGCGCCTTCCGTTCCGTTGCGGAGTTGGTGCGTTGTCCGGATGTGGCCGAGGCGATTCGCGCTGCTGTCGAACGTGACACGGGCGAAAAGCCAGCACTGAGTCGATTGCTCGATGATTTTGACACGCTCGCCGCAGAAGCATTGCCTGACACGCTGGATGATGCCATGGAACTGGCTCCGCGTGTCTTCAGCGACCCTGCGCATCCCAGTGCAGTGCCCCACGCACTCCAGTGGGTGCAGCGGGTGCTGCAAGCGCTCGCGGGGGACGATTTCGCCGCAGCGCTCACGGATTTTCTTGGCGAGGTTTTTGCCACACGTCGCTTTCACAGCACCAATCCGCAGGATGCAGTCTTCGCTGCCATTGCAGATCAGATGATGCAGGCCCTGGAGTCTCTGGAAGAGTTGGCGGCACTGTTTCCCTCAGGCTTTGATGCCGCACGCCGGCTCGAGCTGCTGTTGCATGTGCTGGAGGGGCAGTCATTTCATCCAGAGCGCCGCGCGCGCGACATCGACCTGCAAGGCTGGCTCGAACTGCTGTGGGAAGACGCACCGCATCTCATCATCACAGGCATGAATGATGGCAGCGCGCCGGAAGCGATCCTCGGTCATGTGTTCCTGCCGGACTCTGCTCGTCGTATGCTGGGGCTGCGAGATAATGATTCGCGCTTTGCCCGCGACGCGTGCCTCATGACGGCGCTCATCTCATCGCGTCAGGGGAAAGGCGGGCGTGTCGATTTCATCTTTGGTCGCAGTGCAGAGGATGGCACGCCTTTGCGTCCATCACGCCTGCTTTTCCAATGCACCGATGCGGAGTTGCCCACGCGCACACTGCACTTTTTCCAGAAGACCGCGACGCGCACAGACTCAGCACCGTGGCAGTTGGCTTGGCGACTGCGCCCGCAGCCGCTGCCCGAGTCTGCGTCGATCCTGCATCGACTCAGCGTGACGCAATTCGCCGCCTATCTGCGCTGCCCGTTTCGTTTTTATCTTGGGCATGGCCTAGGCATGGCAGCCACTGGCGCAGTAAGCACGGAGATGGATGCCATGGAATTCGGCAGCCTGCTGCATGGGGTGCTGGAAAACTTCGCCAAGGATGAAGAAGCCCGCGCACAGAGCGACGCGGCGAAGATTCGCAGCGTGTTTCACCACCTTCTCGATCGCCGTCTGCATCACACCTATGGCTCGCGTCTCACAGTGCCGGTGGCGATCCAGCGCGAGTCCGCGCGGCAGCGTCTCGGCTGGTGGGCAGAGGTGGAGGCAGAGCAGCGCCGCCAAGGCTGGCAGATCATCGAGGCGGAGACGCGGCTGAGTCCGAAGGACGACCCATGGCAGCTCGCAGGCATGACCATCAGCGGTCGCATCGACCGCATCGAGCAGCACGCGCAGTTTGGCGTGCGGTTGATCGACTTCAAAACGCGCTCGGCCTTTGATTCAGTGAAGAAGACGCGCAAAACGGTCGAGAACCACCACCTCACGCGACTGAAGCGCGGCGAGGAGCGGAGTGAATTTCCCGAGTGGTCGCTTGCCACCGATAGTGAGGGCATCGACGTGCGCTGGAGCGATCTGCAACTGCCTCTGTATCGTCTCGCGATGGAGCGACGCTACCCAGGTGAGAAGATCACCACTGCGCACGTCACACTGAGCAAAACCAAACCCGAAGTCGGCCTCGATGAGTGGCAAACGCTCGAAGGAGGCCTGCTCGAAAGCGCACGTGCGTGCGCCGAGGGCGTGATCGCAGCGATCCGTGCGCAGCAATTCTGGCCGCCCGCGACGGAGCTGCCGTATGGCGATGACTTTGAAGCGCTCTTTTTTGGCGAGCCGATGGAAGCTGTGGATGCGAGCTTGCTCACGGGAAAGGAGGCCGCATGACCATTCCCAATGAGATGATCCTCGCCTCCGCAGGCTCGGGGAAGACCTGGCAGCTCACGAATCGCTTCATCGCGATCATGGGACGGCAACTGCTGACCGGCAAAGAGGTGACGCCGGAGCGCATCGTGGCCCTGACGTTCACGCGCAAAGCTGCGGGCGAGTTCTTTGATTCCATCCTGGAAAAACTGGCCAAGGCCGCCAGCGATGAAAAATTCGCCGCAGGGCTGGCTGGTGACGAAGCACTGGACCCTGAAGCCAAGGACGATCCGCTGCGGCCCATTCTGCGTGCGTTGCAGCCTGCGGATTATCAAACGCTGTTGCGCGTGTTCATCACGCGCATGCCGCGGCTCTTCCTCGGCACGCTGGACAGTTTCTTTGCCGCCATCCTGCGCAGTTTTCCGGCGGAGTTTGGCCTGGCGGGTGGTTTTGAAATTCTCAGTGGGCACCCTGCCGAGGAGCAGCGTGAGCGCGTCTGCCGCGTGGTGTTCCAGCGTGCGCTGCCGTCTTTGCAACGGCAGAGTGAGAGCCTCGCCGCGCAGCAGGAGTTTCTCGAAGCCTTCCGGCGCGCGACGTTTGGCAGAGAGGAGTCGCGCATTCGTGAGGTGTTTGATGAATTCGTCGAATATCAGCACGAAATCCTGCTGCATGCTCCCGAGCGGCGGCTGTGGGGTGAGGCGGGCACCATCTGGCCAAAAGGCTGCCACTGGCTCGATGCGCAGGTGGATTTGCAGAAGGCGCGCCAACAGTTGCGTGAACGACTGGAAGCCGCAGACACCCACGAAAAGTCATGGGAGTTCTGGAACGAGTTCCTCGAAGAACTCGCAGACTATCTGCCTGGGGGAAAATTGACGAGTCGCGTCGATTTCTTCGTGAAGAAAGCACTGGAGCAGTGGAGTGCGATCGAGGCAAAAAACTGCGAGCTCACGGTCAATCGACAGAAGCAGAAACTCGAAGGACATCTGTGCGATGCCTTTGCCGCAGTGATCCGCCACATCGTCGGCGGTGAACTGCGCGCACGCCTGGAACGCACGCGGGGCGTGTGGGCCGTGCTGACTCGTTATGAACAGGCATGGGCACGTGAGGTGCGCAGACGAGGGCGGCTGACCTTTAAGGACATGGCGCTGATTCTCGGCGGGCATGAATTCACTCCCGGGCTGCGGCGGCCACATCTCACCCAGGCATTGAGCACGGATGAGCGACTGCGCATCGACTACCGCCTCGATGCGCGTTACGACCACTGGCTGCTCGATGAGTTTCAAGATACGAACTCGATCCAGTGGTCCGTGATCGAGAATCTCATCGACGAAGTGGTGCAGGACACCGAGGACGCGCGCACGCTCTTCCAAGTCGGTGACGTGAAGCAGGCCATCTACGCCTGGCGCGGAGGAGACACACGGTTGTTTGATGACATCTTTGCGCGTTACAGTGCGGGCTCTAACCAGCGTGTGCGCAAACGCCCGCTGAATGTCTCATGGCGCTCCGGCCATGATGTGATCGACATGGTGAATCGTGTTTTTGGCGACACCGCTGCTCTGAACGAGCTGAAACTGCCAGCGGAAACGATTCAACGCTGGCCTTGGCAGCCGCATCAAGTCGCTGCCGTGCATGATGCCATGCCGGGCCATGCCATGCTGCTGCATCCCGTGCCTGCGGATGGCGAAAAAGTAACGCAGGAAGATCTCTTTGAAGTCGCGTTGGCTCTTTTGGAGGAGATTCAGCCGGTGCAGCGTGGCTGGAGCTGCGCGATCCTCGTGCAGAGTAACAAAGATGGACGCGAGATCGTCGATTTCATCCGCTCGCGCACGGAGGGCCGCATCCCAGTGATGTGTGAGTCGGAAATAGCCATCGCGACAGACAATGCGCTGACGCTCGCGCTGCTGAGCATCCTCAAAGTCGCTGCGCATCCAGGGGATACCTTTGCGTGGCAGCATCTGCTCATGACGCCATTCCGCCACCTGCTGGAAGGCAAGACGCCAGGGCATCTCGCGCGTGAAGTGATGCGCATGGTCTTTGATGAAGGCTTTGAAGCGACGCTTCGCCACTGGACGCGTGCTTTGGAGGAAGGGGGCACGCCTCTCGATGTTTTCAGCAGACATCGAGTGGAGGATTTTGCACTCGCAGCACGCCTCTTTGATGAAGGCGGCACGCGCGATGTGGATGAATTTATCACCTACGCCGAGGCCTACACTGTGGGAGAACCCGACACCCGGCAGGCGGTGCAGGTGATGACGATTCATAAATCCAAGGGGCTTACGTTCGACTGCGTGATCCTGCCTGATGTCGAAGGCAAGAAACTCACCGAGGTGCGACGCGGCATCGGCGTGAAGCGTGCGCGCGATCGGCAGGTGGAGTGGGTGTATGATCTACCGCCCTCAGATCTCGTGCGTGCAGATGCGCAGCTCGCTGCGTTCCGTGCCGGACAGGAGGCAGACGCAGCTTATGAAGAGTTGTGCAAATTCTACGTGGCACTCACGCGCGCCAAACACGCGAATTACATCATCGCGAAACCACCAGGCAAAAATTCGAAGTCCGAGAATTTCATCAAACTGCTGCACCAGACCCTCGTCGGTGATCGGAAGCCGACAGAGCGTGAGTTCGGTGGTGCGCGAGTGATGGTGGCTTTTGAGTCTGACACGAAGTCAACGCAACCGCATTGGTATGAAAAGGCCAGTTCGAAAGCTCCTGCCCCCCCGCCATCACCTGCGCCGCCCGTGCCCGTGACGGGAGGCGGTCGCCGTCGTCCGACGCGCAGAACGCCGAGTGGCAGCGAGACCAGCGTGGTGACGGCGCGGCAGTTGTTCTCACGCGGTGGCCGCTTTGCGCGCGCTTACGGGACGCTCGTGCATGCGTTGTTTGAGCAGATCGAATGGCTCGATGAAATGAATACTGAGCAAATCAACACGGCGTGGGCCAGCGTGCCCTGTGTCGATGAAGGTGTGCGCGCTCGTGCGGAAGAGGAGGCGCGCCGCTGCCTCGCCACGGCGGAGGTGCGCAAGCTCTTGAGTCGCCCTTCGCGTGATGCTGTGTGTTGGCGGGAGAAGCGTTTCGAGATCCTGCTCGAGGGTGAGTGGCTCAGCGGCACTTTTGATCGCGTGGTGTTAGAGGCTGATCGAGCGACCATCCTCGATTTCAAGACGGATAAAACGGAGACAGATGAAGCGCTCGCTGCGCGCATGGAGAGCTACCGCCCGCAGCTCGATACTTATCGCAAAGTGCTCGCGCGCATGACCGGCCTCTCAGCCGAGAAGATCGGCTGCCAGCTTTTGTTTACCCATCGTGGGCAAGTCGTGACGTTGTGACGCCACGACTTGCGGTGAGTCCATCAAAATCACCCAAGCATCTCACCCACGCTCAAACACCACCTTGCCCTCTTTGAGTGCTGCGGTGATGTGGTCGCCTTCTTTGAAGTCGCCTTCGAGGACGGCGAGGCTGAGCGGATCGAGAAGATGCTTCTGGATGGCGCGCTTGAGCGGTCGAGCGCCGAAGACGGGATCGAAACCGGCGTCGGCGAGATGCCTCGTGGTGTCGTCGGTGACGACGAGGTGGATGTTCTGCTTCGCGAGGCGGTCGATGACGCGCTGGAGTTGGATTTTGACGATCTTGTCGAGCTGCGCGGCATCGAGACGATCGAAGATGACGATTTCGTCGATGCGGTTGAGAAACTCAGGTCGGAAGAACTGCTTCAGACTGTCGCGCACGAGCGCGTCGCGCTGCTCGGGATTGCTGACATCCTGAATGGCGGCACTGCCGATGTTGCTGGTCATGATGAGCACCGTGTTCTTGAAATCGACCGTGCGGCCCTGGCCGTCGGTGATGCGGCCGTCGTCGAGCACCTGGAGCAAGGTGTTGAAGACATCCGGGTGCGCTTTTTCGACTTCGTCGAACAAGACGACGCTGTAAGGACGACGGCGCACGGCCTCGGTGAGCTGGCCGCCTTCCTCATAGCCGACGTATCCCGGAGGCGCGCCGATGAGGCGGCTGACGCTGTGCTTCTCCATGTATTCGCTCATGTCGATGCGCGTCATGGCGCTGTCGTCGTCGAACAAAAATTCTGCGAGCGCCTTGCACAGCTCCGTCTTGCCGACGCCAGTGGGGCCGAGGAAGAGGAAGCTGCCGATGGGGCGATTTTCATCCTGGATGCCCGCGCGAGCGCGGCGCACGGCATTGCTGACAGCGGTGATGGCATCCTGCTGGCCGATGACGCGCGCACTGAGGCGTTCCTCCATTTTGACGAGCTTTGAGCGCTCACCTTCTTGCAGACGCGAGACGGGGATGCCGGTCCAGTTGGAGACGACCTTGGCGATGTCCTCCTCGGTGACTTCTTCTCGCAAAAGTGTGTTCGCGGTTCGCGGTTCTCGGTTTTCAGTGGGTGCGGATTGAAGTTTTTTCTCCAGCTCGGGGATCAGGCCATATTGGATTTCTCCAGCGCGGGCAAAGTCACCCCGGCGCTGCGCTTGCTCGAGTTCGGTGCGGAGGCGGTCGATTTCTTCTTTGACCTTGCGGCCGGCCTGCACGGCTTCTTTTTCCTTCAACCACTGCGCTTTGAGCGCGGCGGATTTTTCTTTGAGATCGGCGATCTCTTTTTCGAGTTTTTCGAGGCGGGCTTTGCTGGCGGCGTCTTTTTCCTTCTTCAAAACCTGACGCTCCATCTCATCCTGCATGATGCTGCGCTCGATCACGTCGATCTCCGTGGGCATGGAGTCGAGCTCGATCTTGATGCGGCTGGCGGCCTCATCGACGAGGTCGATGGCTTTGTCGGGCAAAAAGCGGTCGGTGATGTAGCGATGGCTCAGCGTGGCGGCGGCAATGATGGCACCGTCTTGAATGCGCACTCCGTGATGCACTTCGTAGCGTTCTTTGAGTCCGCGCAGGATGGCGATGGTGTCCTCCACGCTCGGCTCGCCGACTTTCACGGGCTGGAAGCGGCGTTCGAGCGCGGGGTCTTTTTCGATGTGCTTGCGGTATTCGTCGAGCGTGGTCGCGCCGACGCAGCGCAGCTCCCCACGGGCGAGCTGAGGCTTGAGCAAGTTGCCCGCGTCCATCGCGCCTTCGGCCTTGCCTGCGCCGACGATGGTGTGCAGCTCGTCGATGAAGAGAATGATCTCTCCTTCGCTCGACGTGACTTCTTTGAGGAAGGCTTTGAGCCGTTCCTCGAATTCGCCACGGAACTTCGCGCCAGCCATCATGCCGCCGAGGTCCATGCTGATGAGGCGCTTGCCCTTGAGGGAGTCCGGCACGTCACCGGCGACGATGCGGCGTGCGAGTCCTTCCGCGATGGCGGTCTTGCCCACGCCGGGTTCGCCGATGAGCACGGGATTGTTTTTTGTGCGGCGGCTCAGCACTTGCATGACACGGCGGATTTCCTCGTCGCGTCCGATGACGGGGTCGATCTTCCCCGCCTTTGCGCGTGCCGTGAGGTCAGTGCCGTATTTCTCCAGCGTCTGATATTTGCCTTCCGGGTCTTGATCCACCACGCGCTGCGATCCACGCACGGCGGTGAGTGCCTTCGAGACGGTGTCGTAGGTCAGGCCGGCCTGCTTCAGCACATCGGAGAGTTCCGACTTCGTCGTGAAGAGCGCCAGGATGACATGCTCGACGCTGAGATATTCGTCCTTGAGCTTCTTCTGCTCATCCTCGGCCTTTGTCATGAGTTCGCGGAACTCATTGGCGAGATAGAGGCCGCCGGAACCACCGCTGACCTTCGGCTGGCGTGCCAGCATGCTTGAAACTTGAGACTTTAAATTTGAAGCTGCTCCTGCGTTCACTGCGGCCTTTTCAAAAAGAGGCACGGCGATGCCTCCCTCTTGTTCGAGCAGAGCGAGGAGAAGGTGTGCGGGCTTCAGCTCCTGATGTCCATGCCGCGTGGCGATGGATTGGGAGGCGTTGAAGGCTTCCTGGAGTTTGACGGTGAATTTATCAGGGGACATGGCGGGTCGGTGTTGGGTTGTTTGCCAGACTCTTTGCTCAAAGCATGCCACATCGTCCAACGCTGCTGACAGTGTGGATTTACCTTCGTAACAGAGCACACGCGTGCGATTTGCTCAGCGCGCACAGAGTGGCTAGATGGCACAAGTGTGCGCCTTGCTCGTGTTGTTGTGTCACTTCCGCCCTGGGATCTCCGTGCTCGCGCCGCTGCCGATGGTCTCGCCTTCGCTGAGATGCAGATCGTAGCCTGCAACCTCGACTTCGCCGTGGCGGATTTTCTTCTTGGCCATCGCCACGGAGATCCAGTGGAATTCAGGACTGTTGTCCAGCAGCACCTTGAGCACCATGGTCAGCGGCACAGCGAGGAACATGCCCAGCGGCCCCCATAACCAGCCCCAGAAGATGACGGAGAGGATCACAACTAACGGCGAGATGCCGAAGCGATTCCCCAGCATCGTGGGTTGCACGAAATTATCGAGGCAGAAATTGATGCCGCCGTAGCCGATGGCGATGAAGACGGCATGCCCCGGCCCATGCTGTACCAGAGCCTCCACGATGGCGGGGATGGAGGCCGCCGTGCTGCCCACGGCGGGGACAAAATTCAACACGCAGGCGAGCAGTGCCCAGAGCAGCGGGTAATGCAGATCGAAGAACCAGCACCAGAAGCCTGCGAGTACACCCGTCAACACGCTGATGAGTGTCTTTACGCCGAGGTATTTTTGAATGTCGTCGGCGCTGCGCATCAGGCCGCTGAAGTCGGGGCCACCAGAGAGATGAATCGCCTGGAGACGGCTCTGCGTGCCGTGCGCTTCCATGAGGATGAACATCATCACGATGAACATCATGATGAAGCTGGCGAGGAAGGTGGCGAGCGTGCCGAACGTCGATCCGAGTAGGCCAGTGATGTTGCTCATCACATCTTGTTTGGCGGCGTAGCCGATGATGGTGTTCCAATCAAAAAATCCACTCACTGCGGCTTTGGCTCCTTCGATGCCATTCGCCTCCAACCAGGCGGCACTGTCATTGAGGATGCGCTCTAGTCCACGGAGATAGCGTGGTAGATCTCGCCAGAAACTGATGAGCAGTCGCACCCCCACCGTGATCAGTCCCGCCAGCGCGCCGAGATTCACCAGCATGGTCGCTGCAAGAGCCAGCGCCGCGGGCACTCGATGCCGCCGCAGCCAGCGCACCAGAGGATAGCTCAGAATCGCGAGGAAAAACGCATACGCGATCGGCACGAGGACACCGCCAGCGATTTTCAACCCGGTGAGCATGACAAAGAGGCAGGCGAGCGTCACCACCGCCTGGGATCCCTTGCGGCCCCAGTCCACCACGCGTTCGTGCTCTTGAAACAACGACATCTCCCCCGCCATGCCGCAAATTCAGCACTGGCTCAAGGTTTTTCCGTGCGGTATAGAGGACTTATGTTGACTCTCTTCCAACGTCTCCTTCATGCCGGGCAGGTTTCTTTTGAGGATGGACGCCGCGCTGGTCTCGGCTGCAATCCACGCGTGATCATGGCGCTGCTCATCATCGGCGGTACGCTCGTTTACCACTGGCTCGGCACCACAGAGTACCAGAACGAATTCACCGGGCGCGTGCAAAAGCTCGCCCTGGCGACTCCGCAGGAGGAAATCGCGCTCGGACTGCAATCGTCACCGCAGATGATTCGTGAGAGTGGCGGGCTCTCCCAAGACGCTGCGGGCCGTGCGCTCGTGGAGAAAGTGGGCGCGCGGTTGCTCGCCTCTACCGCAGCGCGGCAGACGCCTTATCAGTTCAAATTTCATCTGTTGGCTGACGAGCACACGGTGAATGCTTTCGCGCTGCCAGGCGGACAGATTTTCATCACGGAGGCACTGTTCCGCCGCCTCAAATCGGAAGACCAGCTTGCCGGTGTGCTCGGCCACGAAATGGGCCATGTCGTGGGCCGCCATTCCAACGAGCAGATGGCAAACTCCCGCCTGTGGAGTGGCCTCGCGCAAGGGCTTGGCGTGCTGCTCTCTGATGGCCAAAACAACGCGGGGGCGCAAGTCGCGCAGATGGTGGCTCAATACAAAGTGATGAAGTTTAGCCGCGATGATGAGTCGGAGTCAGACGCGCTCGGTGTGCGTTTTATGATCCAGGCTGGCTATGATCCTGAAGCACTCATCGGTGTGATGGAAATCCTCGCCGAAGTCAGTGGTGGAGCTAGTCGCTCTGATTTTATGAGCAGCCATCCGAGTCCGGCGAATCGCATGGAGAAAATCCGCGCCGTGATCGAGAAGGAACGCGCGCGACAGCGATAAATAGGCCGCGTGCTATTGAGGATCGCAGAAGAGAGCGACAAAATTTGGGGGAACTCGTCAGAGGCTTGGCAGTTGCCGCGACGAGGCGTAGTGCGTCAGCATTCCGACCTTGGAATCGCGTGATGTATCTCCATTTCGCGAGCATCGATCATCTCGCTTCAACGCGAGCGGGATCAGTGTGATGAACGTTCCATCACGGTGCCATGCCCAGCGGACGATTCTCGGTACCCTTCACGTTTTGCAAGGAATCGCCCAACTCTTTGCGGATGGGTTCAGCGAGCTTTTTCAGGCGCTCCACGACTTCAGGGTGCTCGTTCGACACATCATGCTGCTCGCCGGGATCGTCATCGAGGTTGAATAAAGACAAGCCGATCTGTTCCACGCGATAACCATGCCGCGAGGCGATGCCTGCGATGCCGCTTTGCGTGATCGACTTGGGTTTCATCCGGCCAAACTGCGCCGGTTTGCCATCGTGCCCGGGCTCGCCATCCACCGTGATGTAAGGATGCGGGAAATGCAGCTTCCACGCACCGGAGCGCACGGCCTGCAATTCGTTCGCTGCGTAAAAGATGAGCGCCTCATGCGGTGATTTGGCCCCTGCGCGTCCTTCGAGTAGCGGCAGGATATCGATGCCGTCGATTTTTTTCTCCGGCAACTTCGCTGCCGCCAGTGTGGCGATCGTGGGCAGGAGGTCGGTCTCGATCACCGGTTCATCGCAAACTTTTCCAGGGGGCACGCGCCCAGGCCAGCGTGCGATGAAGGGGACGCGCACACCGCCTTCAAAGGTCGTCAGCTTGCCTTCGCGCAGCGGACGTGCTGTGCCAGCGTGGCTGCCGTAGCTGAGGAAGGGGCCATTGTCTGACATGAACATGACCAGGGTGTCGCGTTCGAGGCCAGCTTGCTGGATCGCTTTGAGGATCTGGCCCACGGAATCATCCAGCTCTTCGATCACGTCTCCATAGACACCTGCTGCCGATTTGCCACGGAAGGCGGCAGAGGCAAAAATCGGCACATGCGGCATGACGTGCGGCACATAGAGGAAAAAGGGGCGCGCTTGGTTGCGCTCGATGAATTGCACAGCCCGCTCCGTGAAGCGTCGTGTGAACTGGCTTTGATCGGGGTCGGTTTCCGATACCTCGAGTCCATCATATAAAGGCAGCGGTGGCATCACCTGCGCCAGAGAGGGATGGAATTTGCTGTTGTCGTTGGAGTAGGGGATGCCCAGAAATTCATCGAAGCCGTTGCGCATCGGATGAAACATGGGCCGCGTGCCCAGATGCCATTTGCCAAAGGCAGCCGTCGTATAACCGGCTGCATGACACATCTCCGGCAGCAGCCATTCGTCGGGATGGATGCCTTCGTTGCTCGTGTGGTTCAGCGCGCCCTGCATGCCGACGCGATTGGCATAGCATCCGGTCATCATCGCTGCACGTGACGCGCTGCACACCGCCTGCGTCACATAAAAACTGGTGAACTTCATTCCCTCTGCGGCCATGCGGTCGATGTTCGGCGTCTTGATCTGCTTATTGCCAAAGCAGCCGATGTCAGAATAACCGAGATCGTCGGCGACGATGAGCACCACATTCGGCGGACGCGCGTTAGAAAGGCCGATGGCGAAAAAAACGAGAAGCAAAGGGAATAACAGGCGCATGGCTGCATCGTGATGTTTGGGTGGAGAGAAGGCGAGTCGTTTTATCGCCGTGTCGTGTGTTGAGTTTGAGAGAAGGGCCAAGATGGAAATGGAGAATCTCGTTTTCTCATGTATTTCATGGCAGGTCTGTGCCGTAACGCATCCGCACCATGAAACATTTCCTCCTCTCTCTGCTCATGACATCTCTAGCCATCGCCGCCAATACCCGGGTGAGTGACATTGCGGTCAAAGACATCGACGGCAAAGACACCACGCTCAAAGCCTATGCGGGCAAGGTGCTGCTCATCGTCAATGTCGCCTCTGAGTGTGGTTACACGCCGCAGTATGCTGGATTGCAGGCTCTGCATGAGAAGATGAGCGGCCAAGGTTTTGCCGTGCTCGGTTTTCCTTGCAACGACTTCGGCGGTCAGGAGCCCGGCAGTGAGGCACAGATCAAATCCTTCTGCACGGAGAACTACAAAGTGACCTTCCCGATGTTCTCCAAGGTTTCGATCAAAGGTGAGGCCAAACACCCGCTCTATGCGGCTCTGCAATCTGCGGTGGGTGGTGAAGTGGGCTGGAACTTCGAGAAATTTCTCATCGGCAAAGACGGCAAAGTGCTGAAGCGCTTCACTTCTGAGGTGGCACCGGATTCATCGGAGCTGTTGCAGGCGATTGAAGCGGCTCTGAAGTAGCGCGTTCATTCTTCGCGGCCATCCAATCAAACACCTGCCGCCGCTGCACGGGCAGTTTGCGATGGAAGCTGTCTTCGATAGCGGCGGCGGCCATGCTGGTTTCGCCTTCGGGGATGATGCCGAGTTCTTCAGCGAGGCGCTGCTCGAAGCGCGTGATCAATGCGGGCACGGGATCTTTTGCTGCGAGATAGTCGAGTGCTTTGACGAGCAGCTCATGAATCTCGGGGATTGGCGAGCCGGTCTCGGCGACGAGGGAGATCAATTTCACGAGATAAGTGGCCGCGAGCACGCGGCCATAGCTCTCGCGCAAGCCAAGGCGAGGATTTGTCCAGCGTGCCTCGGCCAGCGTGTGGAGATCACCGGTTTTGCTGCGCACAAAGCGTAACTCGGCGGTGACAAAGAGATCCAGCACCCCACTGAGAGGCGATTTGGGCCGCAGTGCGCCCTTCGCCATCGTTTTGAAGAGGCCCATGTCCGCAGAACACCACTGCACGATGAGGCTGGACTCCGCATAACGCGTGCGCCCGATGAGAATGGCCTCCGTTTTCTCCATAATGACAAAGGCGTTGAACTCACGCCCCCAGCCGCTATCTACGCGCATGGAAACCTCCAGCAAGACCATCCTCACCGACCTTCAAGCTCTCGACACCGCTGCCCTGAAAGCCCGGTTGGGAGAACTCCGGAGGTATCTTTGACGTCCCGAAATTAAAAGACGAGCTGGCAATGCTGGAGGACCGCATGGGTGCTCCCGGCTTCTGGGATGACGCCAATGCGGCGCGCAAAATCATCGACCGCACCAACGTCATCAAAAAGAAGATCGGCCCACTCACGGAACTCGAATCGCGCGTCAATGACTTCGACGGCTTGATCGATTTGGCGAAGGAGGCGGGCGACATGGAGACATGGCGCGAAGTCGAGCAAGAGTACAAGAAGCTCACGTCAGACATCTCTGACTATGAGCTGGAGCTGCTACTCGCCGGGCCGTTTGACCGTGGCAATGCTTTCATCACCATTCACTCTGGCGCGGGCGGCACGGAGGCCTGCGATTGGGCGGACATGCTCATGCGCATGTATCAGCGTTGGTGCCAGCGCAAAGGCTATAAGGTCGAATTGATCGATCACGAAGCTGGCGACGATGTGGGCACGCGCTCTGCCACACTCGAAGTCATCGGCGAAAATGCGTTCGGGTTTCTGCAAACCGAGCGCGGCGTACACCGGCTCGTGCGCATTTCACCCTTCGATGCAGCAAAGAAGCGCCACACCTCCTTTGCCTCCATTGATGTCACGCCGGATTCCGAAGAGGACATCGACATTCAGATTCGCGAGGAAGACCTCAAGATCGACACCTATCGCGCGGGTGGCAAAGGTGGCCAAAACGTGAACAAGGTGGAGACCGCCGTGCGCATCACGCACATTCCCAGCGGGGTCATCGTGGCCTGCCAGATCGAGCGCAGCCAACCGAAGAACCGCGCCAAGGCGATGGCGATGCTGAAGGCAAAGCTCTACCAAATCGAAGACGACAAACGCAAGGCCGAGCTGAACAAGCAATACGGCGAGAAGAGCGATATCGGCTGGGGTTCCCAGATTCGCAGCTACGTCTTTCAGCCCTACCAGATGGTCAAAGATCTGCGCACGGGAGAAAAGACCAGCAACATCTCTGATGTCATGGATGGCGAGCTCGATGCTTTCATGGAGGCGATGCTTCGTGGCAAAAAAGCCGGTGAAGGGGATCGAGACGATGATGACTGACAGCGCGTTGCCTGCCGCCGCATCGAAGTGATTGGACGGGTGAGCTCATGCGAGCGACGCGTTGCCTGCGCTTCATGATGGACCGGACAAGCGTGTGCTCGGAACATCTTCTTCAATGATCTGACAAGAACATCCTTGCCATCAACTAGGGCTTCGTCGCAGAATGACGTAAATGTTCAGGATTTTCCTCACGACCTTCTTGTTCATCTCGTGTCTCCAGGCAGTAGTAGGCCAGCAACCGGGCTGGAAGGCAGGCGCGGCAGACATCGACATCACGCCACGCTATCCGGTGCGCCTCAGCGGCTATGCAAGCCGGGCGAAGGAATTTGAGAAGGTGGCGCAGCGCATCCACGCCAATGCGCTCGTGCTTCAATGGCAGGATGATGAACCGGCGGTCATCGTGACGGTGGACAACTGCGGCGTGCCTTTCGCTCTGCGCCAAGAGGTGCTGCGTCGCCTCGCCGCAGAGGGGACAAAGATCGCCAGTGAGCGTTTTGCCTTACACTCCTCACACACGCATTGCGCTCCCATGCTCAAGGGTGTGCTGCCCTATATTTTTGGTGAAGATATTCCCGCCGAGCAAATGCAGCGCATCGAACGCTACACAGAAGACCTCACCGCGTATATCGTGGACATCGTGCAACGAGCCGTCGGGGTGATGGAGCCAGCCACGCTCGACTGGAGTAGCGGCAAGGTTTATTTCGCCTTCAACCGCCGTCTCAAAACAGAATCCGGTTTTCAGAACGCACAAAATTTTCACGGCCCCACCGATCGTGCGCTGCCGGTGTTGCGGGTAAAAAGTGCGGATGGGAAAAAACTCATCGCCACGCATGCCAGCTACGCCTGCCACTGCACGACGCTAGGCATCAATGCCATTCACGGCGACTGGGCGGGCCTCGCTCATAATGAAATGGAACTGCGCTTCCCGGGCTCCGTCTGCTTGATCGCCATCGGCTGCGGCGCGGATCAGAATCCCTACCCTCGACAAGAACCGCGCTTTGCCATCGATCACGCCGTCACGGTGGCGCGGGAGATCGTGCGTTTGATCAATCAGCCAATGAAGCCCGTGTCGGGCCCGCTGAACTGCGCGACGCGCGAACTCATGCTACCCTTTGACAGATTGCCCACGGAGAAAGAGTGGCAGTCGAAAGCGGCCAGCAAAAACAAACACATTGCCTACCACGCACGCAAACATCTCGAAATGCTCGCAAGCGGAAAGCAGATACCGCCTGCTCTTCCTTACCTGATTCAGGTTTGGCACTACGGCAATGACTTGGTCACGATCAATCTTCCTGGTGAAGTCGTCGTGGACTACAGCCTGCGTTTCAAAAAGCAGTATGGTGCTGCGCGCACATGGGTGAACAGCTACACGAATGACGTGCCGTGTTACATTCCTTCGCAGCGCGTCTGGGAAGAAGGCGGTTATGAGGCTGGTGACTCGATGGTTTATTATGGCCGCCCCACACGCCTCGCTTCAGGCGTGGAAAACATCATCGCCAGTGGCGTCGATAGCCTGATGAAGAGCGGCACTAAGACGCGCTGACTTCCTCTGCGAGACGTGAATAGGCTCACCTCGCAAACATCGCGTGCTTCTTGTTCCCGCCGCTGAGGACGTAGGCGAGGAGGTCGAGGATCTCGTCTTTTTTGAGCATGGCGAGCAGCATCGGAGGCATGGGGGAGACTTTGCTAAGTTCGATGCTCTTTACTTCCTTGCGATCGACGTTCACGCGCTGGTTCGGGTCGGTGAGGTCGGTGTTGAGGGTGACGCCGTCGCCGCTGAGGTTCACCACGACGCCGCTCATGATCGTGCCGTCGTTTTTGGTGACGACGATGGGGGCGAATTGCTCGTTGATCTCCTTGCTGGGGTTGATGATTTGATCGAGCAGGTCGTGCGGACTGTAGCGGCCGCCTGCGCCGGTCAAATCGGGGCCGGTCATGCCGCCGGCGTTGCCAAAGCGGTGGCAGGTGTAGCAGGCGGCGGCGCTGAACATCTTCCGACCATTGTCAAAGCTGCGGCCTTTCATGCCTGTCGCAGCGGCTTTGCTGAGTTCGTCGAGCGTCCACATCGTCGGCGTGCGGCCCACAAACATCGCACCGACGTTTTCGATGGCGGATTTGCGTTCCGGCTTCTTCGCGATGATCTCGGCGAGTTGCGTTTTCTCGGCATCGGTGAAAGTGCTGAGGCTGTCGTTGCGAATGAACTCGATGAACTTGTCAAAGCTGGCCCCGCCTTTGTAGTTCGCGGCCTTCAGGAACCATTCGAGCTGCTGTGTGCGCAGTTCCGGCGTCCAGCCAGTCTTCAGAAAGCGGAGGCTGCGTGCATATTCGATCTGCGGCTCCTGGCTCTCCGCAGCGGCGATGAGCGCCATGCCTTTGCGGGCGGTGTTCGGTGCCTGGAGGTAGGCCAGCGTCTCGGTGAGCAACCAGTTCAGCTCAAAGGTGTCCGCCGGATACGCGGGATCGAGTTTTGCGATGATCGCGGCGACGGTGGCGTCGTCGGGATTGCCAAAGCGGTGCAACACGATCTCGATGAGGCGCACGTAGCCCAGCTTTTGCTCCTGCGTGAGCTTGGCGAAGTCGTGCTTCAACAGCGCAGCGAGGATGGCATCGCGTGCGGCGGTGTTCACGACGTGATTCGCCTCGCGATGTGTCGCGCACGCGCCCGTGCGGCGTGCGAGTGCCAGCAAGGCCTCGAGCTGCGCGGTCGCGTTGGCTTCAGAAAGCGCCTTCGCCTGCCATTGATCGAGCGGCTGATGCTCCAGCACGGTGCGAGCAGCGGCGCGGATGTAGCGATCCGTGCTGCTCAGATGCGGCCAAGCGGTGGAGACGGCTTTGGGGTCTTGTTTGCCGTGGAAGGCTTCGAGGGAACGACGTAGGGCCACCGCATCCGTAAGCGTGCTAGCAGACTGCATGTGCAGAAGTGGAACAGCTTTCGTGTCCTCTTTCCCCACATAACTCACCCGATACAGCCCGCTCTGCACACGACGGCCGCCGATGGTAAAATACATCGCGCCGTCTTGGCCGATGATGGCATCGCTGACGGGCAGCGGGCCGCCGGTGACGAATTCTTCCTTCGTGGCGGTGTAGGTGCTGCCGCTGGGCTTCAGATGCACGGCGTAGATTTTGCCCCAGCTCCAATCGAGCGCGTAGAAGGCATCTTGGTATTTCGCGGGGAACTTCGCGCCGTAGCCAAAGGTGCAGCCGGTGGGCGAGCCGGGGCCGATGTTCAGCGTGGCGGGCAGGTTGTCGATGTAGAACTCGGGATACTTGCCCGCGCCGTTGCGCCAGCCGAACTCCGCGCCGCTGACGACGTGGTTGATGCGCGTGGGGCGATACCACGACGTGTTGAAGTCATACTCCATGTCCGCGTCATAGACGAAGAGCTCGCCATCGCGGTTCACGCCGCCGTCGAAGATGTTGCGGAAGCCGCTGGCGAAGATCTCGAAGGTCTTTCCATCCGGCGTGAAGCGATACACGATGCCGCCGGGAGCCATGACGTGGCGGTTGTGGCCGCGACCGTCCGGCATGCGCGGCAGCAGATGGTCATCGCCCCACAGCTTCGCCACGGGTGAGCTGTCCGGCGTGCCGGCCTTCGGGCCTTCCTTGAGCACGGCGTTGTTGCCGCTGATGAGATACAGGCCCTTGCCGTCCGGTGTTTTCAAAATGGCATGCACCCCGTGGTCGCTGCCCGCATCGAACTCGCGCAGCATCTCGACCTTGTCCGGCATGTCGTCGCTGTTGCTGTCGGTGATGCGATACACGCCGCTGGGGATCTTTTTCTCGTAATCGTTCACGCCGACATACAGCGCCCCGAAGGCGAAGAGCATGCCGTTCACACCGCGGATGTCTGCGGGCACTTTTTCGATGTCGCCCCGTTTCAGCGTCTGGCCTGCGGCGGGTGTTTTGAAACGATAGAGCACCCCATACTGATCGCTCACATAGATGCGGCCTTTGTCATCCGTCGTCAGGTTCACCCACGAGCCCTGCTCACCGCCAGGCACGCTGTAAATCAGCTCCACCTTGAAATCCGGCAGCGTCTTGATGTTCGACACCGGCGTCGCCACATTCGCCCCGATGGCCGGCCCGACTGCCTGCGGGCGTTTGACCTTGGCTTTGCCTTTTCCCCTCGCCTTGGCATCTTGCGCCATCAAAGAGCACGGCAAAGCCAGGGCGGAGATAATGAAGGAGGTGAAAAGCAGTCGTTTCATGGTGGGTGGCGTGTTTAAACGTCCGTCTCTCACCAAACATGCCAGCAAAAGCTGTGTCGGATCTGGCAAGAGGCCGACATTGGAAGAAGCATAGCCTGCGAGTTAATCGAATGAAGAACTTGGCACAGCTTGCTTATAGCTGTGATGTTTGAAGTAAAGTTCCCTGCGAACAGAGTGGCCTGCTCCCAAGAGTGGGACAGATCAAAAATGTAGTTCCAGCCCCTTGGGTTGATCTTGATGTTGGTTGCTTCTCTCACGCTGTCAAACGCAGCGGAGGTCTCATCGAGCGTAGCGAGATGAGGCCGCAGCGGGGTTTGACAGCGTGCCGCCGTCTGCGCCGTGGTCTGATGGCGGCGCAAATGCGGCTTTATTGTTTCGGTGTTTCCTTGGCTCCTTTGGCCGCTTCCAGTAGCTTGAGCGCGACTTCGACGAGTTTTTCTCCAGTGCCGATCACGGCGCGGGAACTGACGATTTCGTAGTTGCCCTGCGGCCAGGCATCCTTGTTTGGCACATAGCCGATGCTGCCGTTCGCCAGTTCGGCGATGAGCGTGTATTTGAATGGCGACGCTTTTTTGATGGCGAGGCCGAGCTCGACAAAAATTTCGCCTGGCAGACCCACGACAGCCACCTCGTCGCTGATGGCGATGACCTGCACTTCTGCGATGAGCGGCTTGTCCTTCTTTGCGAGGGTGTCGAGGATGCACACCGTCTCCGCCATCGGCACGGTGCCAAAGCTTTTCGTCAGCATGTTCGCCGCCATGTCCTTCGCCTTGGCGATTTGCGCCTCTGTGAAGGTGCGGCGTTGCAGCGTGACCTGCTCCGAACGGACGCGCGGCTTGAAAGTGTCGATGCGTTTCAGTTTCGGCCACACGGCATCGACTGCATCGGCCAGCGCAGTGCCGAGTTCGAGCGTGCTGCGGCGCTTGCCGGTGATGTAGTCGGTGTGGTTGATGTTGCCGCAGGTGCCGTTGGCAAAGACGGAGATCATCTCCGCGCCATGACGCTCGCTGACGAGTCGCGTGAACGCGCCTGGATAGTCGGCGGAGACTTTCGGGCCGCCACCCACGGAGGTCGGGTGCATGGCGAAATTGAGCAGCGACGCGACGGGCGCTGCATCTGCTCCCGTGCCTTGAAACAGCAGCACGCCGACATCGGGATCGACCGGGCCCGCTGGGCGATCTTTCGGTGTGAGCGATTTCGGCTGCCAGATGGCTTCCTGCTGGCCCTCGCGCAGGATGCGTCGATTGAAGCTGATGCCTTCTGCCCTGCCAATGGCGACGGAGGCATTCACCGGCGCGAGTTTTGCCTTCGCCTGCTTCACCGATTCAGCGATGAGGCCGGGCAATGCGCTGATGTAAGACACTCCGGCTGCTGTATGAACCTTGGTGATGTCATCCATCATCGAATCACGCGGCTGCTGTGGCCCGGTGTGCGTGTGCGTGCCGGAGATGAGCACATGATCGCCCTCGATGCCGCACTGCTCCTGGATCAACTTCCGCGTTGCGGCCACGATGGGACGCACCGTGGTCGAGAGATCGAGCACCACGATGGCGGCGTGTGTGCCGTCCTTTTCCATGACAATCGTTTTCGCATACAGTGGATCGAGCACGCCTGCGGAGCCGCGAAAGCGGTAATAGCCGCCCAAGGGGGTGCCGTTCTGCGGCGTGATGTCCACACGCGCGGCCCCGACGCGGAAATCACCGGCGTGAAGTTGGAATGCGGAAAGAACGAGAACGAAGCAGAGCAGCAGGTGTTTGGTCATGGGACCAATACGGCATTCGCGCTCATTTCTTGAACCATGTTGGCGTGCCGAACCACGCGTCCATCTCCTGCACGAAGGGCGCGACGACTTCAGGCGGTTCGGGAATCGCACCGCGATCACCGCTTTCGATGATCCAAGTGTCGAGTGCTGCGCGCAGACGGTGCAGTGCCTCGCGATGCTCCGGTTTCGTTGAATCGACCAAGTTGGTGATCTCGTCGCGGTCAGCCTGCGTGTCATACAACTCCTCGCACGGTCCTTGACGCTGCATCAACTCAAGTGGCGGCCCTTTCAGCGTGCCTGCGGCCTGCATCCCGCGCATCAGCGGCAGAATCGGGAAGCATTTCTCCTTGTAGCGATTCAACGAGGCGAACGTCGGCCCGTCCGTGAAGGTGCGGATGTAATGAAAGTGCTCGTCATGCACCGAGCGGATGCGCTGCACGGTCTCATCGATGCGGTCGCGCGCGGCAAAGACGAACGTGCGCGGAGATTCTGCATGTGACCCGAAAAGCACACGCCCCTGCATCAGCGGCGGCTTCGCGATGCCCGCAAGATCAAGCGTCGTCGCGGTGACATCGATCAGGCTCACGAGTTGGTTGTTCACGCCGCCTGCGGAGAATCCGGCGGGAGTCGGGAAATGCTTGGGCCACTTGATGATCATCGGCACGCGCAGGCCACTGTCGTAGCACCAGTGAATGCCGCGCGGCTCCAGACGGCCGTTGTCGGCGAAGAAAATAATGATCGTGTCGTCCTCGAGCCCGTCTTTGCGCAGTTGATCGAGCACCTGTCCGATGCGCAGGTCCATGCCGGACACGGAGTTCAAATAACGTGCCCACTCTTCGCGCACGAGCGGGTGATCCGGGTAGTAAGGCGGCGGCGTGACGTTTTCCGGCGTCGCATATTTCACATGCTCGCGCTCGCCCACCCATTCGACGCGCTCCTTCTTCGCGCTCTGCCGGTCGTAGATGTCATACTCCACCTCATGTGAGTTGATCTGTGCAAAGAACGGCTGCTTTGATTTCAGCGATGCCCAATCGTCCGTCTGGTAGATCGGGCCTTCGTTCACGAAGTTCAGATCGAGCTTCCCTGTGCCGACGTTGTGTTCGCCAACCCTTTTAATGTTCGCCGTGGTGTAGCCAGCGTCCTGCAAGCGGTGCGTCATCGGCCGCACGCCCGGCGGCAGTTTAAAATCATCCGTGCGATGCGATCGCATGTGATGCGTGTCCGTCGTCGTCTGATACATGCCCAGCAAGAAGGCGCTGCGGCTCGGAGCGCAGGCGGGATTCGTCGAGAAGACGTTGGTGAACCGCACGCCCTCCTTCGCCAGCCGGTCGAGATTCGGCGTATGCACGTTCTTTGCGCCGTAGCAGCCGAGATCGTGCGAGATGTTTTCACCGACAAGCCAGAGGATGTTCGGTTGTCTGGCATGCAGCCCGCTAAGCGCGAGGGCAAGCAGCATGAGTGGCAATAGTTGCTTCATGGCAGGATGAAACGCATGAAAGAGTCGTTTCACAATGCCGATTCCTCCTGCGATGTCTGTTCTCGAACAATTCAATCTCACTGGCCGCCGCGCGTTGATCACCGGTGGCTCACGCGGCCTCGGTTTGGAAATGGCGCGTGCGCTGGGCGAGGCGGGCGCGGAGCTGGTGATCTCGGGATCGGACGAAAAGCATCTGCAAAGCGCCCACGATCTGCTGCGCAGCGAGGGTTTGAGTGTGGCGACGATGCAGGCCGATCTTTCGCAGCCGGAAGAAGCGGAGCACTTGTGCAATGCGGTGCTCAAAGAGCACGCGCCCATCGACATTCTCATCAACAACGTCGGCGGACGCCGCATCAACACGCCGACGGAAAATCTCGCACTCGAAGACTGGCAGCGCATCCTCGATTTGAACCTCACTCAGGCATTCATCCTCACCAAACGCCTCGGCGGAGCGATGATTCCGCGCAAGTGGGGCCGCATCATCAACATCGCCTCCATCAACGCCCTCTGGCCAGGCAAGGCGATGCGCGGGCGCAGCTACGAAACCTCGAAAGGCGCGCTGACGATGTTCACCAAGGCCGTCGCCGCTGATTGGGCTGTGCATGGCATCACCGTGAACGCCATCGCGCCCGGTCCGTTTTTGACCGATGCCAACAAACGCTGGATCGGCGAGCGGCCCGAGTTCGAGGGTGAAGTCGCCGACAGCATCCCCATGGGGCGCTGGGGACGTCCTGATGAAATCGGCCCGCTCGCGCTCTATCTCGCCAGCGAGGCCAGCAGCTTCATGACCGGCAGCGTGCTCGTCATTGATGGCGGCAAATTGCTATGGTGAACGTAAACCAAACGAGATCAAATTTGCGTTTGGTTTAACTAAACGCTAATTTGATGGCGAATGATTAAACGACACTTCTGGATCGACTGCCTCGAAAAGCAGTGGAAAGCGCGGCCCATTGTCTGGCTGCGCGGGGTGAGGCGTGTGGGGAAAACCTCGCTGGCAAAGTCGTTGGAGCGTATCGAGTATTTTGACTGCGAGCTGCCGCGCGTGCGCCGTGCCATGGAAGATCCCGAGGCGTTTTTGAAGTCGGTAAAAGGCCGACGCATCGTGTTGGATGAAGTTCACCGGCTGCCCAATCCTTCTGAGCTGCTGAAGATCGCAGCCGACCACTTCCCCGGTACGCGCGTGTTGGCGACAGGCTCCTCGACACTCGGTGCGAGCAGCCGCTTTCGCGATACGCTCGCAGGACGGAAGACCGACCTATGGCTCACCCCGATGATCGAGGCTGACTTGCAAGACTTTGCCGCCGGTGATCTGAATCGCCGGTTGCTGCATGGCGGACTCCCGCCGTTTTTCCTCTCGCCGGATCCGCCGGAACGCGACTTTCAGGAGTGGATGGACGCCTACTGGGCGAAGGACATCCAGGAACTCTTCCGACTAGAGAAGCGCGTGTCGTTTCAGAAGTTCGTGGAGATGCTCATCGCGCAGAGCGGCGGTATTTTTGAAGCGACGAAGTTCGCCGCCCCATGCGAGGTGGCGCGACAGACGATCATGAATTACCTCGGCGTGCTGGAGGCCACCTCCGTGGCCCTTGTGCTGCGGCCGTTCAGCACACGGCGCGCAAATGAGATTGTGGCCGCGCCGAAGGTGTATGGCTTCGACACCGGCTTTGTCTGCGCGCATCGCGGCTGGAGCGAGCTGCGCAGCGATGATCGCGGACGGCTTTGGGAGCACTACGTCCTCAATGAGATGAGTGCCCGAGTGCCACTTTCCAATCTCCATTACTGGCGCGACAAACAAGGTCACGAGATCGACTTTGTGTGGCAGCCGCGTGGCAGGGCGGTAACGGCCATCGAATGCAAGTGGTCGGCCAGAGACTTTGATCCGGGCAATTTCCGCATCTTCGCGAAATCCTATCCGAAGGCGGCGTTGATCGTTGTCTCGACGGATGCCACCCCCTCCTTTACTCGCGACTACGGCGGCGTGAAGGTGGAATTCACCACATTGGACAAAATGATACATCGAATCACTGCCAGGTGATGCCAGACATGACCACTCCCAAACACGAACTCTGCGGCGTCCTGCCTGTTTTTCAAACACCCTGGCACGAGGATGAAACGCTCGACCTTGAAACACTCGAACGCGAGATCGCCTGGCTCTATGACTGCGGCGCGAACGGCATCGTGATGGCAATGGTTTCCGAAACACTGCGTCTCGACAGTGAGGAGCGCGAGCAACTCGCCGCCGCTGCCTGTAAATTCGGCAAGGCTCGCGGTGCGGTCGTCATCAGCGTGGGTGCGGAATCATCGAAGACGGCCGAGCGCTATGCCCGGCACGCCGAGAGCGTGGGCGCGGATGCGGTGATGGCCATTCCACCTGTCTCCATCGGCATCGGTGAGAGCGAACTGATGGCGTATTACACGCGCATCATCCAGGCGATCCAGATTCCTGTCATCGTGCAGGATGCGAGCGGCTACGTCGGCAAACCGATGCCGATTGCCATGCAGGCGCGGCTGCTGGACGAGTTCGGGTCGGAGCGCGTGCAATACAAACCGGAAGCCTCGCCGATCGGACCGAAACTCTCCGAACTGCGCGATGCGACGCGAGGCAAAGCGCGTGTTTTTGAAGGCACCGGCGGCATCGCGCTCGTCGATTCCTTCAAACGTGGCATCGTCGGCACCATGCCCGGCGCGGATTTGATTCGCGGTCTCGTGCCGCTGTGGAGGGCGCTCGAAAGCGGCGATGCTGAAAGAGCCGACCGCATCCACGGCCCGCTCTCCGCGCTGATTTCAATGCAGACGAGCCTGGATGGATTCCTCGCGGTGGAAAAGCATCTGCTCGTCCGCCAAGGCATCTTCAAAAACACGCTCGTGCGCGGCCCGGTCGGCTTCAAACTCGACGCCGAAACGAAACGCGAGGTGGAGCGGCAGTTTGACCGCATGATCGCGGCGATTCAATGATTCCATGCCATGATCATCGACGTCCATTCTCACGCCTGGAATTTCCCCGCCGATTTTTCGGAAGATTTTATCCTGCAAGCCGGGCGCGCGCGGCCTGGTGTGAAGGTGGACATGAGCGCGACGTATGAGGCGTATCGCGCGTCGGCCCCGGAGGACACGAGGACGATCGTGTTCGGCGGCAAGGCAAAGCTCAGCGGCCTGTGGGTGGATGATCGAACCGTGGCGGATTATGTGGCGCGCGATGCTGCACGCTTGATCGGTTTTTTGTCAGTCGATCCGACGCAGGATGGATGGGAGCGCGAAATGCGTGTCGGCCACGAAGAGCTGGGGCTGCGCGGGATCAAGCTGCTGCCGATGTACGCGGGCTTCAGCCCGGATGATACGCGGTTGGAGTCGCTGTGGCAGTATGCGGAGGACAAAGGCCTGCCCGTGCTGCTGCACATGGGCACGACCTTCATCGCGCAAGCGCCGCTGGCCTTCACGCTGCCGCGATTGATCGAGCCGGTGGCTGTGAAACATCCGCGATTGAAGATCATCCTGGCGCATCTCGGTCATCCGTATGAAGGCGAGTGCCTCGTGACGATCCGGAAGCACGAGAACGTCTTCGCCGACGTGAGCGCGCTGCATTATCGCCCGTGGCAGCTCTACAACTCGCTCATGCTCGCGCAGGAATACGGCGTGTGGCACAAGCTGCTCTTCGGCACAGATTTTCCCTTCACGACCGTCAATGCGAGCATCGAAGGCATCCGCAGACTCAATGAAATGCTCGAAGGCACGAAGCTGCCGCGACTCGATGTGAAGCAGATCGAGGCGATGATTCAGCGCGACTCGCTTTCGCTGCTGGGTTTGCAGTGAAGGCTCGCAGCATGTGCTGCATGAGTAGCCGTGTCATTGGGCGTGCCGTCAAACATGTTGGGGCGCGTTTTCATCATCAGCCAGAACAACGCAGCGACGACATAGAGTGCCGTGAAACAGATCAACACCGCGTCCCAGCCTCCGGCGTTCGCGAGCAGCCAGGGCACCACGACAGGAAAGGTGGCCGCGCCGAGGTTGCCGCACATGTTCATCAGTCCGCTGATGGTCGCCACGTGCGAGCCGCCGACGTGCATCATCACCGTGCTCACACAGGGATTTCCCACCGCCGCGCAGAACATGCCGAGGCTGATGATCAGCACCGCCGTGAGCGCATGCGTGACAAACCACGCCGAGAAGACGAGGCACGCGCACATGAACAACGCCGCAGCGGCGAGGCCCTGACGTGCGAGCCGCTGGTTGCCGGTCTTGCGCAGCACGGCGTCAGACACTGCACCGCCAAGCAGTGAGCCGCTGAGATCGCCGATGAGCGGCAGCGCGGTGAGCCAGCCGGAGGTGATGAGTTCCACGCTGCGTGCCTCCTGGAGATACGTCGTGAACCAACTGCCGAAGAAAATGTAACCTGCGGAGCGAAACGCCTGCTGCACGCAGATGCATCCCATCGCCGGGCTTGTGATGATCAGCCGCCACGGCACGGCGGGCGATGTTGCACGCGTGGCCGCAGGTTGCTGCACATCTGCGGCGATCAATGCATGCTCCGCCTCATTCACCGCAGCATGCTCCTTCGGATCATTGCGATACCAGCGCGTGAACCACACAGCCCACACGATGCCCGGCAGCGCATACCACAGAAACATCGGTCGCCACCCACAGGCGAGAATCATCCACGCCGTCAGCGGCGCGCCGATGATGCTGCCTGCGGACATGAATCCGCCGAACGCACCCGAAGCGAGTCCCTGACCCGAGCGTGGAAACCAACGCGCCATCACCGCGATCGCCACCGGCACCAGTCCCGCCTGCGCCACACCCACCAGCGCACGCGAAGTCACCATCGAGGCAAAACCGCCCATCCCAAACAATGCCGTCGCCAACGACCAGAGCAGCGCGAACAGAGGCAGCGCACGCCTTGCTCCGAGGCGCAGGGAAAGCGCGGCCGCTGGAATCTGACACAGCGCGTACGACCAGAAAAACGCGCTGCTCAACCAGCCCGACTGTTCCTTCGTCAGATCGAGATCATCGCGAATCGTGCTCTCCGCCGCGCCCACCGCATTGCGCGTGAGATACGCCAGTGCCGCCGCCAGGCACAGACCGGCGAGAACGATGAAGCGAGCGCGCGTGGGCTTCATGGCATCACCAGTCCGTTACTGCACCATCCGGGCTGAACTCACGCAGGACGATCTCTTGCTGGAACGGGTGCTTCTTCACTTCCGCTTCATTGATGGTGATGCCGAGGCCGGGCTTGGTGTTTGGGCGGACGATGCGGCCTTGTTTCTCGACGATGAAGCCTTCCTGCACCACATCCTGACGCCACGGTACGTCGTTGTGTACCGTTTCGCAGATGATGTAGCTTGGCTGGCTGAATCCAAACTCCAGCGATGCGGCGGTGCTCACAGGCCCCTGCGGATTGTGAGGTGCCAAAGCGATGCGATGCGCTTCGGCGAGCGCGGCGATGCGTTTCGCGGCACTGAGGCCGCCGCAGTGCGTGATGTCGAGCTGGCAGATCTCGACGGCGTGTTTCTCGAACATGTCCTTGAAGGCTTCGAGGTTCGTCACGCGCTCGCCGCTGGCCACGGGCGTGGTGAGCGCGGCGTTGATCTTTGCCAGGCCATCGACCGCCTCCGGCCAGCATGGCTCCTCGAAGAAATAGAGGCCAAAATCATCGAGTGCCTTGCCAAACTTCAAGCCCATGGCCGGCGAAGGGCGCGCGTGGCAGTCCACCATGATGTCGATGTCCGGCCCCACCGCTTCGCGCATCGCCGCGACAGCAGCGGCGGCAGCGCGGACGGGTTTCATGCCTTCGATGGGCATCGTGCTCGGCACGGCCATGCTTTTGAAGGCGGTGTAGCCATCCGCCACGGCCTGCTGTGCCAGCTCGGCGAAGCGTTTCGCGTTGTCGGCGGGCGTTTGATAAAAATCCTCCATCCTGCCACCGCCGAGATGGCAATACGTGCGCACCCAATCCCGCACAGGCCCGCCAAACACCTTCGAGAGCGGCATGTTGGCAACTTTGCCGACGATGTCCCACAGCGCGAGGTCGATGCCGGCGATGGCCGTGGCACGCACGATACCGTGCCCGTGCCAGAAGTGCTGGCGATACATCATCTGCCACAGGTATTCGACGCGCGTCGGATCCTCGCCGATGAGCAGGTGCGACATGTCTTCAATCGCTCCGACGATGCTGCGCGTGTGCCACTCCAGCGTCGCCTCCCCCCAGCCGATGAGGCCGGGCTGATCCGTGACGACTTTGACAAACACCCAGTTTCGCATCCGGGCATGGCAGACGAGGGTTTCGATGGCGGTGATTTTCATGGGGAGGTGCGTGGTCTTTCTAAATTGTGAGATGCACTCGGATAAACTACTCCGGCGTGATGGGCTGGGGTTTAAAACCGCTGCCGACAAGAACGTTGAAATGTTTGTCGCGGGTGATGATGAAGTCCGCATGGGCGGTGATGGCACAGTCGGCGAATTTGTCGTCGTCACGGTCAGCCGAGATGGTTCGGAAGGAGAAGGCTGGGGAGAAGTGCTGGGTGTTATGTCCATGAACGACTGCAAGGTCGAGCAATCGCCCCAAAGTCTGCCAGCGTGCCAAGCCGGACTCGCGGATGACCACCTCTAGATACTCCATCAAGATGTCGGTCGAAAGCGCCCAAACAAAGTGCCCGGAATACCAGGCGTGCAGGATGACGGCCGTGGGATGCCGCTGGTTGAGGGCTTGCAGCACCACGTTCGTATCCAGCACGATGATCATGCCGCGCGTTGTTTCAGCTCGGTACGGACATCCCGGATGATCTCATCGAGACGGGCGTATTTGCCCTCGGTCCAGTCCTGGGTGAATCCTTCCTGCGCTTGCTGCCAGAGCCGATCCATTTCCAAACGTGCCAGCACCCGCTCGACTAGGTCAAGTTCTTCGACAGGCAATTCATCAATGAGCTTGTGCAGCGCGGGGCGCTTCCGCTCTGGCGGTGGCAAAGAGGGACTCATGAGTTAAAGCTATCACGCTTGGTATTGGGTGCAACATGCACCTAGGGCGCGCCGATGAGAGCCGCATGGGCGATCAAGCTAATGAGTCATGTTGTATGCTTAACGGCAAACAAGCGATCACTCGAACTTGATCGCATAGAGGTCGGCGTCTTTCAGTGCAAAACGCAGTTTGATGACTTTGCCCGCGAGAGGAGTGATCTCGCTGCCGCCCTTCCACGTCACGGTGCGCTGGATGGAATTGCCGAAGTGTTCTTCGGAGTCCTTGAGCAGAAAACCGGGCATGGGTTTGCCCTTCGCATCCTGGATTTCGACGTGAACGCTTCCCGCAGCGGAAGTGGCGAAATTCATGGTGAGCTTCTTGCCGGTGAAGGTGAAGGGTTTCGTGATCAGCTCACCACCGCTCATCGGAGCATGGATGGAAACGAAGCCATCCATGCGGAGCGTGTAGCGTCGCAGCGCGCTGCTCTTGCCCGTCCAGTAACTCTCGGTGGCGTAGAGGCTGAGTTCATTCGGCGCACCTTCGAGCGCGGACTTCGTCTCGACGGGATGCCATGCGATGTATTGGTGGCCGTAGTTCCAGGTGCCCGGGCGTTCGATGCCGGGCGGGAGGAAGGCTTCGTTCCAGCGTTTGAAGGTCACGCCATCGCGACTGGACATGAACAAGCCCTCAGTGACGGCCGTGCCGTAGCGTTGAGTGGCCTTCGAGCGCCACTCGCGGTTCTCGCGTTCAGGCAAAGCGCGCATGCTCTCCGACCAGCCGCGTTCGACATAGCGTGTGGGGAAACCGAGCAGCAGATGCGGCGCGCGCGCGTAGGGTTTCACCTGGTTGGTGTAGAGCTGCTCGCTCGGTGAGTCGGTGTAGGTCAGATCGTGCTGATTTTCCCAATGCAGAAAGTCCTTTGACGTGGCGGTGCGGATCGCGCGATGGCCAGAAGGCTTCCAATTTTTCTCATCGGTCGTGCCTCCGGTGAAGTAGCGCCAGTAGGCACGATAGACGCCAGCCTGCGCATCCCAAAACGCGAGGTTCTGCGAATCAAACGCGCCATCTGTGATCATCGGTGTCTCCTGCATCGGCGACCAGTGCAGGCCGTCCGCAGATTGAAACGCGAGTAGCCCTTTGGGCGACTCTGAGCGCACGATGGCTTTGTAGCGTGCTTCCGGCGCTGCTGCTGGATTGTCGTCTTTGAAGACAGCAATGTGACCAGGATCAGGATTCGCCGCGCCGATCTTTCCGGGAGCGAGGACGATGTTGTTGGCCTTTGAACCGTTGAACTCAAAGAGTCCGAGTTCCGGTTTGCGCCAATGCAGGCCATCGTCGCTCTCGGCATAGCAGGTGAAGAGCGGATGCTCGCTCGTGTTCACCTTGCCGTTGGTGACGGAGAGTTGCCACGCTTTGTAATACAGACGGTACTTGTCGCCATCCTTGAAGAGGCTGTGATAACCACTGCCGCTGCCCTCCCACGGCGCATCATGAGTGATGGCGATCTCCTGTGGCTGTGGATGATGCAGTCGCTGCTCGGCTTTGCCGGTCAGTCTCTCGATCAGGAAATCATCCACGAACAATTCGCGACGCGAGCCGAGGTCGATCGGTTCCGCAACGAGCAGACACGAAGATGAGAGCATTCCTATCAGGATGAGTGGTTTCATGCCAGACACTACGCCCATGCTGAAAGTGTCTTTGCGCTAAGGCGTAGAGTTCGCCATGAAACGTGTCGCTATTGCCCTGATCTCGTTCGCTGCCTCCTGCTTCGCCACGGAGAGCTTTCATCTCGCAGAGCATGGCAAAGCACTCATGCCCATCGTCATTTCTCCGCAGGCATCCGAGCAAACCAAGGCCGTCGCGGCGGAACTCGCGTCGTATTTGCGACAGATCACGGGCGCGGCGTTTGAGGTGAAGGCGGGCGATGGAACGCAGGGCCTGGTTTTGGGGACAAAGGCGGAGTTTGGCGGGCCGAAGGGCGCGCTTGAAATCCGAAACACTTATGACGGGCGCGAGGCGTTCGTGATCGAAGCCGGTGATGCAGGGCCGCGGTTGATCGGAGCGACGGATCTCGGTGTCTCGCATGCCGCCTTCGCGTTTTTGGAGGAACTTGGCTGCCGTTGGTTCTTTCCTGCGAAGGAGTGGGAGGTCGTTCCCAAGCGCAGCGATCTCTACTTTGTGCCCGGAAATCGCAAGGCGGCAGATGATGCACGCCCGAAGCTCCTCGCCCGACGCATCTGGTATGGTTACGGGCCGTTTCCCGATGACAAAAAGCATCCGCTCGGCGCATCCTGCCAGAAGGACTACGAGGACTGGGCGCGGCGCAATCGCATGGCCTCATCCTTCAAGGTCTATGCCGGACATGCGTGGCAGACGATCATCGCGAACAACAAGAAGGAGTTCGATGCGCATCCCGAGTATCTCGCGCTGGTGAAAGGAAAGCGCCAGGGGCCGCAGATGTGCGTGAGCCATCCGGCGGTGAAGGACTTCGCAGTGAAATGGTGCGAGGACTTCTTCGCGAAGAATCCAGAGCGCGAGATGGTGTCGCTCGACTGCTCGGATGGCGACGGTCATTGCGAATGCGCCGAGTGCTCAAAGCTTGGCAGCATCAGCAACCGCGTCTTTGGCCTCGCCAACCACGCGGCGAAGATCATCGCGGAATCGCGCCCGGGAAAAATGATCGGCCTGCTGGCCTACAACGAGCACAGCGAGCCGCCGGACTTTGCGCTGGAGCCGAATGTGTATGTGCAGCTCACGATGGGCTTCATCCGCGGGCGCTACAGCTTTGATGAACTGCGCGAGCTGTGGCCGAAGAAGTGTGCGGCGATGGGTTTCTACGATTATTACAGCGTGTGGCTGTGGGATTTCGACAAGCTGCCCGGCGGCAAGGGCGCGATGCTCGACCATATCCAGGAAAGCATCCGCAAGAACACCAGCCTCGGTGCGACGAGCATGGATATGGAGAGCGGCAACAACTGGGGCGTCCACGGGCTCGGCTACTACGTCGCGAACAAGCTCATGTGGAACCCGGATGCCGATGTGAACGCCATCACCGCCGACTTTTACGAGAAATGTTTCGGCCCCGCTGCCGCCACGATGCGGCGCTATTACGAACGCTGGATGCCGAAGGCGCAGGCAACGCCGATCATCAGCCGCCAGCTCATCGGCCTGCTGTTTCGCGATCTCGCGGAAGCATCGCAGCAGGCGGCGGATCGGCCCGACGTGCTCGCGCGCATCGACCATCTGAAACACTACCTGCGCTACAATCATCTGCGCTGGCTGCTCGATCATGAGAAGGACAAGGCGCGACAGAAGCAGCTCACGCTCGACATTCTGACCTTCGCGTATCGCACCCGCTACGAGTACATGAACCACTGGAACGCCATCCAGACCAGCTTTGCGGGCGATGCGGCGAAAAAATTCAGCGAGCCGACGTGGTCGAGAAACGACCGGTCGCCGAAACCCTGGGCGGCTGCCGGTTTTGTGAGCAAGGCCGAGACGGAGCAGTGGTTTCGCGAAGGTCTCGATTACTTCCAGCCGCTTGAGGTGAAGGAGCTGGCCTTCGATGTCACGAAGCTCGTGCCGGGCGGGTTCACCAGCGAGAGGCCCAAGGCTCATCAGCAAGCCATGCAGCGCGTGGAGCGTTTCGCGATCCACAGCGACGGCGCGCCCATCACGCTCGACATCACCGTGGGCACCATCGCATGGTATCGCGATCGTGCCGACGCAAGATGGAAGCTGGAGGACGCGGACGGCAGGCTCATCGCCGAAGGCACGCAGAAACTCGACGGCGAGGTGCATGCGCTCACTCTCAAGGTGCCACGGGCCGGTGTGTATTTTTTCGAGTGCAACGACAGCAGCGCCGGCTGGCGCATCACGCGCAAACCGGGCGAATCGCTCGCCTGGCTGCCGAAGCGCGGCAAACGAATCGTCCCGCTCGGCCAGTTCGGCGAGATGTTTTTCCAGGTGCCCGCCGGCACGAAGGCGCTGCAGCTTTTCGCCAGCGGCGCGAAGTTTCCCGTCCGCGGCCCTGATCACAAAATCATCGTCGAGGTGAATGTGAGCGATGAAGTCGTGACGGTTCCCGTGCCCGCAGGCATGGACGGCAAGGTCTGGAGCTACGGCCCTGTTGCGCTGTCGCAACTCTGGCTCTTCAACGCGCCGAATGTCTTCGCCGCATCACCGGAGGCGCTGCTGGTGCCGAAGAGATAAGATCACGGCGAGATCAATGTTGCTCTGGGGGATTCGAGCCCTCTTATCATTCATCCTTCTGTCATTCTCATGCCCGCTATTTCCCGCACCGAAGATCCCACACCACAGAGCCGCTGTCGTTTTGCGCTCGCTTGGTGCGACATCACTCCTTCACCAAACATTTACCATCGCATGTGGGGTGCGGCGAAGCATGACCGCGCGACTGGCATCCATCGACCTCTACGCGCCACCGTGGCCGTGTTTGCACCGCTGAGCGGCGAGGAACGCCAAATCGTACTCGCACTCGATCATTGTGTCCTGGGAGCTGTGGAGCATGCGAACCTCGTCGCGCAGGCGACGGAGATCAGCGGCGTGAAGCAGGAGGAAATGCTCGTCGTCTTCTCGCACACGCACGGCGCGGGCCTCATGGGCCTCGATCGATCGCATCTTCCCGGTGGCGATCTCATTCCGCCGTATTTGCAATCGCTCGGAGAGAAAGCGGGTGCTTTGATCCGTGATGCTGTCGCCTCGCTGAAGCCCGCAGGCATCGTCTATGGCCGTGGCAAGTGCTCGCTGGCCACGCATCGCGATTTCTGGGATGGGAAGCAGTTTGTCTGTGGTCACAATCCCGGCGTGCCTGCGGACGACACCGTCATCGTCGCGCGAGTGAGTGACGATGCGGGCCAAACGCTCGCCAGCATCGTGAACTACGCCTGCCATCCGACGACGCTCGCGTGGGAAAACACACTCATCAGCCCTGACTATGTCGGCGCGATGCGCGAGGTCGTCGAACGCGACACCGGCGCGCCGTGTTTATTTCTGCAAGGTGCCAGCGGTGAACTCGGGCCGCGCGAAGGCTTCGTCGGTGACACCGCCGTCGCTGATCGCAACGGCCGCGAGCTTGGCTATGCCGCGCTGGCCGCCCTTACCGCACTTCCTGCCGCCGGAACGACCTTTGCCTACGCGGGCCCTGTCGTCTCGGGTGCCACGCTCGGCTCGTGGCAACATCAACCCATCGACACTCAAGCGAAAACCACCTGGAAGCTGCAACGCTGGCATGAACCGCTGAACTACCGCCCCGGTCAGCCCACCGTTGCCCACGTCCAAAACGATCTCGCGAAACTCCAACGAGAAGAAGCCGCCGCGCGTGTTGAGGGCGATGAGGCCCGCGCTGCGGATCTTCGCGCACTCGCCGAGAGAAAAAACCGTCTCTTGCATCGACTCGCGCAGCTTCCGCAAGGCAACACATATCCGTTGCAAGTCGCCCTTTGGCGCATAGGCGATGCCATCTGGCTCGGCGTGCAAGGGGAAAGCTACAACCTCCTGCAAACGGAACTCCGCCGTCGCTTCCCGGAGAAAACCATCGTCGTCGCCAGCATCGCCGCCGACTGGGGTGCCTCCTATCTGCCTCCGCGCGATCTCTACGACACCGGCATCTACCAGGAAAGCATCGCCATCGTCGCTGCGGGGAGTTTGGAGCAGGTGGTTGAAGCAGTAGCTGAGCGAATTGCTGATTTTCGCTGAGTCTGACGTGGAGCATCTTTCACAACACGCGGCTCAGCGGTCCTAGCCGTTTCTAAGGACAAGGCTAAGGTGCTTCGTCCAGCGCAGCTTGATGGGCAAGAACTGCGGGCTGCGGGGCAAATGCTGCTGGAAAGGCCCGCAATGTCCGCCATCATGCGCGCCCGATGATTTCTGAATTTCTTGCCGCCGCTGATCTTTGGCAGACTGTCCAAGACGGCATCCCTGTCGTACTCGCGCTCGTGTTGATCGAAGGCCTGTTGTCGGTGGATAATGCGTTGGCGATTGCGGCGATGGCTTCGCACCTTGATGAGAAGCGCCGCAAGACAGCGATGACGATTGGTTATGCGGGGGCGTACGGTTTCCGCATCGTGGCACTGTTTGCGGCTGGTTTTATCATGGGGAACCACTGGCTGATGCTTGGCGGCTCACTGTATTTGGTGTGGCTGATGTGTGCGCACTTTGCCGGACATAAGGATGCCGCCGCAGAAGGAGAGACAGCGGTGAAGGCGCATCCTCACGGCTTTGCAAAAACGATTGCGATGATCTCGCTGTTGGACCTGAGCCTGAGCTTTGACAATGTGGTGGCCGCAGTGGCCTTTGCGCGTGATAGCAAGGTGCTGGTTTATGTCGGCGTCACGCTGGGCATCATCACGCTGCGATTGGTCGCTGGTTACTGCATCAAGTTGCTTGAGCGTCAGCCTTGGTTGGAGCACACGGCCTTCCTTCTCGTAGGTTTTGTCGGCATGCTGCTCGGTCTCGAACTCTACTGGGATCATAACGTGAAGCAGGTGGTCGAGTGGGGTGGATTTGAGATCATCAGTGGCTCGGCAGGGCATTATCACATCGCCAAAGTGGTCAAATTCAGCGGGATCATTCTGATTTTGTTGCTGCATTTGAGCTACGAGAGGATGCCCCTAGTGAAGACACTGTTGCGTCCGCTGCTGCGGCTGTTGTTGTTGCCGGCGCTGTTGTTTGCCAACCTCGTGGGCGCGGTGTTCTTGGCGCTTTCTTGGCCAATCCGCGCCGTGTGGCAGGCGGTGCGCGGATGACAGGAGTCTTGGCCCGCACAATTATCTTACAATCTGCTCACATGCGGCTGACTCATGGCGCCGCAGGGATGGTAAGTTCATCCCAGATTCAAGTGAGTGCCTTCGGGCGCGAACACGATCACCCCTTTCAAAAGCAGTGCTGTTATCCTTCTGGCTGTTGGAGACTCCTGTAAGAAAACCGAGGCGGGCCGCTCAAGCCCGCCTCGGTTTTTTATGGATTTTATAAAATTTAGATGACCAAACTACTGGTGGGGCTAGATTATTCACCTGCCCATGCTGCAACGCCGCTCCACCATTCTCTTCATCACTCTCGTGGTGCTTCCCCTAGCGCTGCTGGCGTGGCTGGGCACTTACCTGATTCGCGATGCGGAAAAGCGTACCGATGCCTCCATGCAGGCCGTCTTGGCAGAGCGCCTCAGTTCCGCAGATCATCATTTGCTGCATGACATGCGGCAGCTCACGGACCGCCTCGATGCCTGGGTGGCGCAGAGTGGTGGTGCGCCGCGTCTGATGGCGCAGCGGCTGGCGGCACATCCTTGGGTGGCGCGTGCGTGGGCACTCGACGCAGCATCAGCCGAGACTGCACCGCAGCTTTTTGAAGGACGTGCTCCGTATCAACCGGGGCAGGGTTTTGATGTGGTGGAGCGCTCACGAATCATTCTCAAGGACACGAAGAATCCAGAGAGCCTGCCGCGTGTCACAGCGCTGGTGGAAGGCGGAGGGCCTCCTTTCCAACGGATCTCCGCTCTCGTGCCGCGTGCTGGCGGGCAATGGATGACCTATCTCAAAATGTTTGGCTACCACATCGACGACCTTCCAGATCAACCTGGGGCTCCGCAGACTTCGAGTGGCTGGCATGTGGGTGACTCTACCTTCATCTATTGGCATCGGTCAGCCGACGGCGGCTTGAGTTGCGCGCTGATGAATCCGCAGGAGTTGATGCGTGGGCTTTTTCATCGTCTGCCACAGCCAGGCATGGCGATCCCTCCAGGGCGCATGACGCTCAGTACGGTGAAGGGCATCCCGCTGCATGAGTGGGGGAAATTGTTGCCTGGCTCTGCGGGCTCACCGGCAGCCCACCGCGCCTGCTCGGAGCCGCTTTCTCAGTGGGAGATGGCTTACACGCCTGCGGATGAGGAGTTCCCCAAGCCCTATCTCTTCCCCATCTTGCTCGGCGTTGGCTCGGGTATCGTGCTGGTCTTTGTCGTCGGCTGGCTCTACTTCCACGAAAGCGCGCGGGAGATTCGCGTCGCGCAGCAGCGGGTGACGTTCGTCAATCAAATCTCCCACGAGCTGAAGACACCGCTCACCAACATACGCCTCTATGCGGAGATGGCGGCCCAGCGTGTCGAGTCTCAAGGGGACAGCATCGCAAAGCGTCATCTTGGGATCGTGGAGGCGGAGACTTCGCGCCTCGATCGCCTGATCCAAAACGTACTCAACTACGCGCGCCAACAGCGGGACAAACTTTCCATCCAACCCCGCGCGCTCGTGCTGGATGACAATGTCTCGCGCGCTGTCGAGTTTTGGCGGCCCTTGCTGGAGAGCAAAGGCTTTGAGATCGTCACCACGCTCGACGGCCCCGCTTCGATCATGGCTGACCCCGATGCGATCGAACAAATCCTCGGCAACCTCATCTCCAACGCGGAGAAGTATGGCAACAGCGGCAAATGGATCGCGGTGCGCACCGAACATGATGCTCGGCAGGCCCGCATCATCGTGGAAGATCGCGGCCCAGGCATCCCCGCAGGCAAGCGCCGCACGGTCTTTGAGCCTTTCGAGCGCCTGCGCTCTGACTTGGCCGAAGGCGTCAGCGGCACCGGCATTGGATTGACCATCTCTCGCGAACTGGCACAATTGCACCAGGGCACACTCACCGTCTGCCCGAATTACCGCGACGGCGCGCGCTTCATCCTCACCCTCCCGAACAAGCCATGACCAAAATACTCATCGCCGAAGACGACGACCACACGCGGGATGCCCTGCGCGAGGTGCTCACCATGGAAGGCTACGAAGTCATTGCCGCCAGTGATGGCTTGCAAGCCGTGGATTTCTTCCGCGTCGAAAATCCGGACTTCGTGTGCCTCGATGTCATGATGCCTGGCCTCAACGGCTACGAGGTCTGCAAACAAATCCGCAAGCAGGATGAAAAAGTCCCCATCCTCTTCCTCACCGCCAAAGCAGAGGAGATCGACACCGTCCTCGGGCTGGAGCTTGGCGCGGATGACTACATGACGAAGCCTTTCGGCGTGAAAGAGATCATCGCCCGCATTCGCGCCATCCTGCGCCGCACCGCCTCGCGCGGCAGTGGCAGATCGGACGACGAATTCACCATGGATGACCTCCGCATCGTTCCCACCGAGTTGCGTGCTTATCGCGACAAAGCAGAAATCCAGCTCAGCCCACGCGATGTCAAAGTGCTGCGCTTGCTTCATGATCGCCGTGGCAAAGTGATCGACCGCAACACCCTCGCTGACGAGGTCTGGGGCGTTGATTATTTCCCCGAAAGTCGCGCGCTCGATCAGCACATCTCTCAGCTCCGCAAGCGTGTGGAAAAAGACCCCTCGCAGCCGCGCATCATCCGCACCGTGCATGGCGCAGGCTATCGGTTTGAATGACACAGAACTCAACCTGCGTAGAGTGACGCTCCATTCGTCATCCATTCTATTTTCATGCTCACCTTCGACGCTCACCTCGACCTCAGTCTCAACGCCCTCGGCGGCTTCAATCGCAACCTCCGTCTCCCTGTTCATGAGATTCGTCGGCGTGAGGCTGGCATGACTGGCAAAGGCCGCGCCGCAGGCACCACGGCGTTTCCAGAGATGCGCCAGGGACGTGTCGGCCTCTGCGTCGCCACGCAACTCGCGGGCTGCATGCCGGGCGTTTCCCCCATCGCCAACTGGATGTCGCCCGAGCAGGCGTGGGCGGAGACGCAGGGACAGCTCGCTTGGTACCGCGCCATGGAGGAGGTCGGAGAATTGCGCCAGATCACGAATTTGCGCGAGCTGGATGAAGCGCTCGCTCTCTGGAACAACACCAGCATTCCCGATGATGAAAAGGCCATCGGCTACATCCTCAGTCTCGAAGGTGCCGACTCCATCCGCACCATCGGCCATCTCGAAGATGCCTGGGAGCAGGGACTGCGTGCCCTCGGGCCAGCGCACTATGGCGTCTGTCGTTACGCACTCGGTCATGATCAATCCGGCCCGCTTCCTCCCGGCGGCAAAGAGTTGATCCAGGAGATGGATCGCCTCGGCATCATCCTCGATGTCACGCATCTCAGTGATGAATGCTTCTGGCAGGCGCTCGACATCCATCACGGCACGGTCTGGGCCAGTCATAGCAACTGCCGTGCCCTCGTCCCCGATCCGCGACAGTTCAGCGACGAGCAAATCAAGGCACTCATCGAACGCGGAGCCGTCATCGGCGCAGCACTCGATGCCTGGATGATGACTCCCGGCTGGGTGCGCGGCAAAACCACGCCGCAGGAAGTCGGCCTCAAACTCGAAGTCATCTGCGACCACATCGATCACATCTGTCAGCTCGCTGGCAATGCACGCCACTGCGGCATCGGCACGGACCTCGATGGCGGTTACGGCACCGAGCAGACGCCTGAGGATCTCGACACCATCGCCGACCTCGCGCGCATCCCTGCCATGCTGGAAAAACGCGGCTACCAGCCCGAAGACATCGCAGGCATCATGCACGGCAACTTCCTCCGCCTCCTGCGTGAGGCCTGGGCGGAGTGAGTGCCTCCTGAGGTGCGCAGCGCGCTCAAAAAATGCGCAACTCCCACCTCACTCATGCCAGGTGCGCGCCACACGCTCGATGCTCAGAGCGCGGCCCGTGGCGGGGTCGATGGTGATGAGCGCACCATTCACGCGCACGGCACCAGAGCCCACGCCGAAACGCGTAGGCATCATGGTGTGAAAACGCTCCAGCACGGGCTCGATCTGGCTGCCGATCACGCTATTCATCGGCCCGCACATGCCGGCATCGCTTTGAAATGCGGTGCCTTTGGGTAGGACGCGCTCATCGGCGGTGGGTACATGCGTGTGCGTGCCGACCACGGCGCTCACTTTGCCATCGAGGTGCCAGCCCATCGCCACTTTTTCACTCGTAGCCTCGGCGTGGAAGTCCACAAAGATCACCGGCGTCTCCTCGCGCAGTTTTTCCACGCAGGCCGCGATGGCAGGGAAGGGATTGTCGAGTTGCTGGCCCATGAAGGTGCGCCCTTGCAGGTTCACCACGGCGACTTTGCATTTCTTCGACTCCAGCACGATGCAGCCACTCCCTGGCGTGCCTTCGGGATAATTCAGCGGACGCAGCATGCGCGGCTCTTCGGCGAGATAGGGCACGATCTCCTTCTGATCCCAGATGTGGTCGCCGCTGGTCACCACCGCTGCACCCGCCCGCATCAGCCCGATGGCGATCTTTGGCGTGATGCCGCGTCCTCCAGCCGAGTTTTCGCCGTTCACGACGATGAAGTCGGTGCGGAGTTCTTCCTTGAGCACTGGCAGCAGCAGTGAGACGGCCTTGCGGCCAGGCTCCCCCACCACATCACCCAGGAAAAGGAGGCGAAACAGGCCGTCCGTGTTGTCAATCGTGCTGTCGTTCATCGTGTCACCACTTAGTAGATGATGAAGCTGGGGATCAAGTCTAGGATGCGCGCATGAAGAAACGAATGCAGCGCCGCACGCTCTCAGCGACCGTATCCGCGTGCTGGATGCTGATGCCGGTCATGGCTCAGACGATCGTGCCCGAACCACCGAAATCCGCGACCGTTCCCACAGCCACTCCGCCTGCCGCAGTGCCTCCAGCGACTTCCGCGCCGCCGCCCACGCCGGCGACAGATCCCGCGCCAGCGGCCAATCCTGCGCCGCCGCCGCGCCTCGACAAGCCCAGCCCCCTCGGCGTGAAGCCCGACTGGACGGCACTCCGTGAATTTGATCAGGCACTCAGCCGCGCCGAGTTTGAAGCGGCGGTAAAAAATGTGTACCTCGACACGTCGCCGTTCCTGCCTCCGTGGCGGACGGACGTCGATGGCGTCTCCGTGCAAACGGGCGATCCCGCAAGTCCAGAGATGCGCATCGCCTTCACGACGCGCGCGCGTGCGGAGAGCTCCGCCACGCGCACATGGCGTCGCGCCGCAGATTTACCACCGCTCAAAGGTCGCCCGCCGCTCAGCGACATCCATTTTGCCATCGACGCCGGCCACATCGGCGGTGGCTATGCGGTGATGGAAGAACGCTTCCTCAGCTTCGCTCCGGGAGAGTCCATTCAAGAAGGCAATCTTACGCTGCTCACCGCACAAGTGTTGGCGGAACGCCTCAAGGCCCTCGGTGCCTACGTCTCTCTGGTGCGCGAGCGTCAGGAGCCTGTCACCTCGCGTCGTCCGGCCAATTTCACGGACACGGCGCGTCAGATTTTGACGGAGTCCGGCTTTCCCCAGGCGCAGGAAAGCTACGCCGGCCTCACGGGCGATGCCAAGATCATCACCGTGCAATGGCAGAGTGAAAAACTCTTCTACCGCGTCGCGGAAATCCACGCACGAGCCAAGAAGATCAACGAAACCATCAAACCTGATGTCGTCCTCTGCCTGCACTACAATGCAGAAGCATGGGGCGATCCCGTGACGCCGCGCTTCTCTCCCGCCAATCACATGCACGTCCTGGTGAACGGCTGCTACTCGCCAAATGAGCTTCAGCAATCCGACGTGCGCTTTGAGATGTTCCGCCGCATTTTCTCACGCATGCACGAGGAAGAGTTGCCGCTGGCCGAGGCTGTCGCCGCTGGCCTGCATGCCAGCACCGGACTGCCTGCCTATGTTTACACCACGCCCAATGCCCGCCACGTCGGCAACAGCGCGTATGTCTATGCGCGCAACCTGCTGGCAAACCGCATCTATCAGTGCCCGGTTGTTTATCTAGAGCCTTATGTGATGAACCATGAAGAGACTTACCGCCGCCTGCTCAACGGCCACTTCATCGGGCGCACGCTCATCGCCGGGAAATTGCAGACCAGCGCCATCGAGGACTATGTGCGTGGCGTTGTGAACGGCGTGCTGGACTACTATCAAAAAAATCGTCCGCAATGAAGATCCTTGTCGCAGGCTGTGGCTTCGTCGGAGAGCGGGTTGCGGACAGGCTCCATGCCGCAGGGCACGAGGTCGTCGGACTCACACACTCACCCGAATCCGCAGATCGCCTCGCCTCCGTCAAACCGTGGCGCGTGGAGGCTTGCGACATCGCCCATCACGACGCAGTCGCTTCACTTGCCATCAAACTCGGCGCTGCGAGCATCGACGCCTTCATCCATTGCGCCAGCTCCAGCCGCGGCGGAGCAGAGATGTACCAGTCCGTCTATGTCGAGGGCATGCGGCATCTTGTGTGTGCATTTCCGCAGGCTTTCGCGCTCCACACCAGCAGCACCAGTGTTTATCCGCAGACCAGCGGAGAAACCGTCGATGAAACCAGCGTCGCAGAACCGGAGCGCGACACCGGGCGTTTGCTGCGCGAGGCTGAAACGATCGCGCTGAATGCGAAGGGTGCCGTCGCGCGCCTCGCAGGCATCTATGGTCCGGGCAGGTCGTTTGTGTTGAAAAATTTGCTGGAGGGAAAGGCCGCCATCGAAGGCAACAACGGCCAGGGACGCATGCTCAATCAAATCCACGCCGAGGATGCCGCTTCCGCGCTTGTCCATCTCGTCACGCATCGCCTCAGCGGCATTTTCAATGTGGTCGATGATGCACAGATGACACAACGCCAATGCTTGGAGCATCTGTGCATGACCTTCGGCGTCAAACTGCCGCCGGAGCGTGAACCCGACCCGAATCGCAAGCGCGGCTGGAGCCACAAGCGTGTTTCCAACACCAAGCTGCACGCCACGGGCTGGAATCCGCATCATGCGAGTTACTTCGACGCATTGCGCGACGATCCCGACCTCGTTCCTTCCATTCTGAATCTGGTTCATGCCGCAGGGGAACTTCCTCCACTTCGCCAGCCAAACATTTTGCTCATCGGCCTCATGGGTTCCGGCAAAACCACCGTCGGGCGCATCGTCGCGCAGATGATCGGCTTTCAGTTCGTCGATACCGACGCGATGATTGTCGAAACCGCAGGCAAAACGATCCCGGAAATCTTCGCGGCTGAAGGAGAGGCGGGCTTTCGTTTGCGCGAATCCGCCGCACTTCGTTCGCTGCTCGGTCGGCGCGGCTGCGTCATCGCCACGGGAGGCGGCATCATCACTCAGCCGCGCAATCTGCCGATCCTGCGCCACCTCGGCTACATCGTTTGGCTCGACGCCGACCCCGAACGCCTCGCCCGCCGCACCGCAGCGAACACAAACCGCCCGCTGCTCGCCAATGAAGAAGACCCCAAGGCGAAGCTCGAACGCCTCCTCGCGGAGCGCAAACCGCTCTACAAAGTGCTCGCCGACCTGCGCATCCAAACCGCCGAACTCACGCCGAAGGAAACGGCTTACGGTGTCATGGAAAGTGCCCGCGTTTTCTTCGCGAAGATGAAGCGGTAGCGCAACCCCGCTTCGAGATGCACCGCTTTGATCAGCAGCGGCATGGTGTTTCGCATTCTACGCGTTGCGCGGACGCCGCGCTTCGCCAGTCTCCTCGAATGGCCTCCCTCGCCGAACAACTGATTTCCCTCCTCGGTTCCGATCGCGTTTCCGTGACGCAGGACGACCTCGCCGCGCACAGCACGGACAAATGGTTCGCCTCAAATGCACCGGAGGCCGTCGTGCATGCTCAGAGTACGGAGGATGTCTCGAAAACCCTGCGCTTCGCCAACGAGCACAAAATTCCCGTCACGCCGCAGGGCGCGCGCGTCGGCTATGTCGGCGGCGCGGTGCCGCTGCGCGGGGGCATTGCCCTCTCGGTGGCGAAGATGAATCGCATCGTCGAAATCAACACGCAGGATGGAGTCGCGGTCGTCGAACCCGGCGTTATCACAGGTGATTTGCAGGCCGCTGTGCGCAAGCTCGGCTGGTTCTATCCGCCGGATCCGGCTTCGCTCAAAGAATGCAGCCTCGGCGGCAATGTCGCTACAAATGCTGGCGGCCCGCGCTGCCTGAAATACGGCGTCACACGGCATTACGTCCTCGGTTTGGAGGCCGTGCTCGCGGATGGCTCGATCGTGAAGGCGGGCGGACGCTGCCACAAAAACAAAACTGGCTTCGATCTCGTCGGCCTCATGGTCGGTAGCGAAGGCATGCTCGGCATCGTCACACAGGCCACGCTGCGCATCATCCCGCATCCGCCGATGCGAGCGATGCTCTCCGCAGGTTTCAATTCATTCGCCGAGGCCGCGAACGCGGTGCAGCGCATTCTCGGCAGCGGCTTCCTGCCTTCCGCGCTCGAAATCGCCGACAAATTCACGCTGCGCGCCGCGCGGGAGTATCTCGGCGAATCCGTCACGCCGCAGGGCGATGCACATTTGCTGGTCGAGATCGACGGCCAACCCGATTCGGTCAAAGGAGAACTCCAACAACTCTCGAATCTCGTGCGCGACCTCGGTTGCATCTGTTTGAATGAAGCGATGGGCGACGATGCCTGCGAGGCGTTCTGGAAACTGCGCCGCGAATTCAGCTACAGCCTGCGCAACACCGGCCTGACCAAGCTGAACGAAGACATCGTCGTGCCGCGCGGCAAACTCGTCGAACTGGTCGATTTCGCTGAGGAATTGCAAGCTGAGTTCGGCTTCCCCGTCGCCAGTTTCGGTCATGCGGGCGATGGCAACATCCATGTGAACATCATGGTGCCGACGATGGACGATCCCGCGATTCGTGCGCGCGCAGAGTCCGCGCTCGATTGCCTGTTCCATCAGATCATCGCGTGGAATGGTGCCATCACCGGCGAACACGGCATCGGCATCGCCAAAAAACGCTGGTGGCGTGAGGCCGTCACGCCGGAGGCGCACGAAACCCATCTGCGTTTGAAGGCCGCGCTCGATCCCAACGGTATTCTGAATCCCGGAAAATTCCTGGAGCATTGAAGCCCCCATAAGAAACAGAGAAGGGGATCAAAAATCGCTGACTCAGGAGTGCTAGACTTTCAGTCCCTTTCGAGCGCTTGGCTTTGCAGGAACTCCCGCTCCGCATCGCTTTGCGCGGGATCGGCCGCGCGCTGGCTTCAGGAACTGGAGCTGATGACCTCGTGGCATGACTCCGCTTCGGAGTGTCGGGCACGTATTCACCTGACAGCGGAAGTTCTCTGGAGCAAACAGCGGTCAGGGAGTGAAAGGGCGCAAGCCGTTTCAGGATCCAGGAACGAGTGCTTCGCGAACCAGCCTGCCCGCTGCGGCGATCACGGCGTCGCGTTCTTCTGCTGTGGCTTTGGTGGACTCGTAAAAAACGACGATCAGGAGCGGTTTGCCGGCTTCCGGCCAGACGACGGCGATGTCGTTGGCGGCTCCGTTCTCCCCGGTGCCGGTCTTGTCGCCAATCCGCCAGGCTGGGTTCATCCCGGCACGGATTCGTTTGTCGCCGGTGTGATTCGTCACCAGCCAGCCGGTCAGCTTTTGCTTTGAGGCCTTCGACAGATGATTGCCGAAGAGCAGCTTTTCCATGGTCGCGATCATCGCGTCAGGCGTGGTTGTGTCCCGTTCGTCACGCGGAAGATTCGAGTTTAGTTCGGGTTCGATGCGATCAAGTCGCGTCGTGCCGTCGCCGAGAGAGCGCAGGTGGCGGGTCAGTCCGTCGGGGCCGCCGATGGTGGCGAGCAGGAGATTCGCCGCGGTGTTGTCGCTCCAGGTCATGGCCGCCGCGCACAGGTCGCTGACGCTCATTGAGCCAGCCTTGAGATTCACCTCCTTGCCGGTCACCGGAGTCCACGGGATGAGGTCTTTCTTTCCATAGGATATCCGGCGTTCCCATTGCTCTTCTCCGGCATCAACTCGCGCGGCGACGGCGGCGGCGAGAAGGAATTTGAAGGTGCTGCACATGGCGAAGCGCTCGCCCTCGCGATGAACGAGCCTGCTGCGGCTTCCCAATTCCATGGCGGCAACACCCAGCCTTCCTCCGTGGCGCGCTTCCAGCGCGGCCATGCCGGTGGTGAATGCGGCAGGCTCCGCGCCGGAGACGCTGCTGGTCCACGCGACCATTACGGCCGCAATGAGGATGGGAAACGCTGGGCGCATGATTTCCTATAGGCTGGAACCTCCGGCCCAACAAGATAGAGAGCCTGATTTACGGTTCATGTTCCACTGGCAAGTGATCGCATTTGAAGATGCCTTCAAACGACGGGGCCTTGACCTGGCTTTGCAGGAACTCCCGCTCCGCATCGCACTGTGCGAGGTCGGCTGCGCGCTGCCAGGCGGCGCGGGCCTCGGCGGGATGGCCGAGTTTGGCAATGAAACTGGCGCGGATGGCGTGGTAGAGGTGCTGTGCTTCGAGGGATTGGCGGTTCGGGATGCTCTCCAATGTCTGCAATGCCTCGCGCGGCCCATGCACACGAGCCACGGCGACGCTGCGGTTCATGGCGACGATGGGCGTGGGCTTCATGAGCAAAAGCTGATCGTAAAGACTCAGGATGCGCGGCCAGTCGGTGCCGGCTTCGTCCGCGGCGAGGCAGTGGCACGCGGCGATGCCGGCTTCGAGATGATAGGGGCTGATCGTTTCGCCGCTGGAGGCTTCGCCGAGCGCGACGATGCCTTCGTGAATGAGCGCCGCGTCCCATTGACTGCGATCCTGCTGGTGCAGACGCACGATTTCCCCGGCTTCGTTGACTCTCGCGCGCGACCGGGCGGCATTGAGGCACATGAGCGCGAGCAGCGCGCGGGTTTCGGGTCGCGCAGTGGCGGGATGCGCGGCGAGCAGGCGCGCGAGGCGGATGGCTTCGTGGCAAAGCTCCTTGCGGATGAGACGGTCGCCGGAGGATGCTTTGTAGCCCTCGTTGAAAAGCAGGTAGAGCGCGGCCAGCACGCCATCGAGCCGTTGCGGAAGTTCGCTGTCGTCCGGCACGGCGAACGGCAGGCGCAGATCGCGGATCGTCTGCCGCGCGCGGACGAGCCGCTTTGCAATGGCGGCCTCGCTGGTGAGAAAGGCCGCACCGATCTCCGCCGGGTTCAGCCCGCACACGGTGCGCAGCGCCAGCGCGAGCTGCGCCTCGGTGGAAAGCTGCGGATGAAAGCAGACGAACAACATGCGCAGCGTGTCATCCGCGAAATGATGCGCGTCCGCAGGCTCCTCGCGCGTGAGCCAGCGCTCCTGCTCGGCGGTGATCTGCGCCTCCTTGCGCTGCCAGGTCTGCTCGCGGCGCAAAAAATCCAGTGCGACATTCTTCGCCGCCTGCGCGAGCCAGGCCGCCGGATTGTCCGGGATGCCGCGATACGGCCACGTCTGCAACGCGCGCACCAACGCCTCCTGCACCGCATCCTCCGCAAGCTGCAGCCGGTGCGTGCCGAGATGCGCCGCAAGCGTGGCGACGAGCCGCGCCCCCTCGCGGCGGAAGAGATCGTCGGCGACGCTGTTGGCAGAGTTCATCGTTCACTTCATCGAGTGCAGGCCGATCATGTTGCCTTCGGTGTCGAGGATGAGTGCGATGAAGCCGTAGGGCGCGATGCTGAACTTTTCTTTGAACACCCGACCGCCAGCAGCGGCCACGCGGGAGACTTCCACGCCGCAGTCTTCGCAGGAGAAATAAATCAGCGTGCCTCCCGCGCCGGGCGTGAAGCCTTCCATGCGGCACAACGTCCCGCCGCTGCCAGGAGCCTGGGTCTCCATGTCTGAGGGGAACATCAGCATCTCAAAGCCGCCCTCCATGCCCTCCGGATTCGGCAGCGGCTGCATCTGGATGTTGAGCACGGTTTCGTAGAACTTTCTGGCCCGGGCCATGTCGGAGACATAGATTTCGAACCAGCCGACGGGATTGCGTTTGGTTGTCATGGTGTGAGTCCGTAGTGTGGGTTGATGAGTGGCAGGATGGGTTCAGGCGTGTCCAAGCTTGCGCTTGTGAATGATCAGCGGGTTTCCATCGGGATCCTGGATCATGAGCATGTGGCACATCGGGGTCTCCATGGGACCCATCGTGATGGTGACGCCTGCGGACTGGACGGCATGAACAGAGGCTGCAAAATCCGCGACCTCCAGTCCCACGGTGCAGCCCTGGTTGCTCGGCTCCCAGCCGGGGTATTTGCCGATGCCCAGGGTGCTCGCGCCGATGTCGTATTCGATCCAATGGCCGCCTGCCTCGCCGTTGTTGGTTTCGTGCGTGACCTTGAGGCCGAGGATGCCTTCATAAAAGGCCCGCGCGCGGGTGATGTCGGTGACGGGATAGGCGGAGAAGGCGATTTCGATGACTTGGAGTGACATGGATGGTTCGGTGATGGTTGAAGGTTGATTTTGAGTAGTGGCTGTGAGATCAAGCTTGAGCCGCTTTCACTTCCGCCATCGGGCGGCACAGGTCGGCGATGGGGCGCACTTCGATCTGCGCGCCGTGGGCGAGGATGGGGCAGGCCTGCGCGAGTTTCACGGCCTCGTCGGTGGAGGACACGGCGAGGAGGAAGTAGCCGGCGATGGCTTCCTTGGATTCGGCAAACACGCCGTCGGTGACGAGGCCTTGCGCGCCACTGACGAGCCTGCCTTCTTCCATGAGCGGCTGCGCGCCGCGCAGGATGCCCCTGGCTTGCAGGCCCTCGACCCAGCCGTAGAAGTCGGTCATGACGCGCTGGAGTTCGGCGGGCGAGAGGCCGCTGTTCCAATGCGTGCCGCGAATGAGCAGCAGGTGCTCGCCGGTGGTTTGCTGGGGATTCATGATGCCGGTGTTTCGTTGGTGATGCGATAGGCGGAGCCGCGCTCGGATTCGAGCGGGCGGATTTCGTAATAGATGCCGTGCTGGAGGACGGCGCTCTCCGACGCGAGGGCGGCGGCGGCTTCCAGGCTCTCCGCGACGATGATCCAGTAGCCGCCGATGATTTCCTTGCCCTCGGCGAAGGGGCCGTCGGTGCGGATGCCCTCGCGGGACACGAGCGCGGCGTTGGTGGTCAGGCGCGAGCCGGGCTTGAAACGGCCTTTCGCGAGGTTCGCCTCATACCAGTCGTAGAACTTTCCAATCGCGGCCTCGATCTCGGCCTTGTCGGATGCCTTGTCCCACTGGCCGCGGGAGAGGAGGAGAAAGTCGGAGGTGGCGGGCGTGCTCATGGCTTGGCGACGAGTTTGGCGAGATCAGCGAGGCCCTTTTCAAACTCCGGGCCGCACACAGATTCGCAGTCCATCACGAGGCTTATCACTTTGGCGAGCAGGCCCTCGTTTCTCCCATACATCGCCCAAGTGACTTTGGTTTTGCCTTCGCCTTCGGGCTTGAAGGTGAACTCGACGGTGCTCACGCCTTCCATTGGCTCCAGCCAGTTCATGCGCTCGACGATGCGCTCGTTCGGCTTGCTCTCGGTGATGGTGGCCGAGCCTTTGCCGACTTTCTTGCCCTCCCAGCTCGCCACAGCGCCGACGCCGGACTCCGGGCCGGTGTAGGTGTTCTTCGCCTCGGGATCCATTTTCATCCACGGGTTCCATTCGTTGAACTTCTTGTGGTTGTCGAAGTAGGGAAACAACTTCTCCGCAGGTGCGGCGATGACGAGACTGCGCTCGACGCGGTAGTCGGGTGATTTGAGCAAAGCGGCGGCGATGACGCCGACAATGAGCACGGCGAGGCCGATGAGGATTTTCTTGAGCATGGTGGTGGTTGGGTTGGGTGAGTCGGTTTGTTATCCGCGAACGGCGGCTTCAATGGCCGCGACGTCGATCTTTTGCATGGTCATCATGGCTTCAAAGGCCCGCTTGGCGGCGGCGCGATCAGGACTGGTGAAGGCATGGCTCAGCACGACGGGAGTGATCTGCCAGTAGATGCCCCACTTGTCTTTGCACCAACCGCACTCGCTCGCCTCGCCGCCGTTGCCGAGGATGGCATTCCAGTAGCGGTCGGTCTCGGCCTGATCGTTGGTGGCGACCTGGAACGAGAAGGCGTAGCTATGCTCCACGCTCGGGCCGCCATTGAGGCCGATGCACGGGATGCCCATGACAGTGAACTCCACTGTGAGCACCTCGCCCTCTTTGCACGAGGGACAATCGGCGGGGGCCCGATGCACCGCGGTGATGGAGGAGTCTGGGAACGTCGATGTGTAGAAGCGCGCGGCGGTCTCGGCGTCGCCGTTGAACCAGAGGCAGACGGTGTTTTTGGCGGGAGTGCTCATGCGAAGTGTCGATCTGAGGTATTACTTCCGCGTGAAGACGACCGGCGGGCCGCAGGGAACGCTTTTCCCATTCTCCCAGGCTACGCCTTCGAGCTTGAAGTGATCGGCGTCGATGAAGGTGTAGGTGGCACCGTGCATGTGCTTGTCCTTGGCGACGTTCAGACCGGGCGTGGGAGCGAGGTCAAAGGTCAGCGAGTTGGCAGTCTGCTTCACCAGCTTCATGCGCGGCTGATTTCGCAGCGCACAGTAGTGCGTCATGGTGAGCTTGCCGTTCACGTCGTGGTAGGTGCTGAGCATCTCCATCGGCGTGCCCTCGGCGAAGCGCTCCTCGACGACCGAGTCACCGGCGATGAGACGGAATTCGGTATTCATTTTGCCCATCATGGGCGACTCGCCATGCCACTTGCCCACGAGCGATTTCATGCGCTCAAAGGCGGCGGAGCCTTGGTAGGGCGGCATGCCGGTGTCTGTGGCGTTTGGAGTTTTGCCTGACTGGCAAGCGGGCAGGGATGCGAGGGCCAGAAGGCAGAGGAGGAGGCGCGTTTTCATAAGGATGATGAAGGGATCGTGTTGTCGTAGGCAGCCGCGTTAAAAAAGGCCGCCCGACAAAGCATCGACGAACAGCCGTTCTCCGCGAGGACAGAAAAGTGAAAATATTTTCCGCGCTTGGATGGCCCCTTCGGGGTGGAAGAGATGGGACGCTGCTGTCGCACAGTCTCGGTGTTCTGCCCGATCAGGCACTCCAGGGCGTTATCGCATACACTCTTCACGAGGTGGTTGTCCTTTGCGATGATGGTGTAGTCGTGCCACTCGATCACATCGAGCTCGATGTGGGGCGTGTTCACCCACGAGCCATTTCACGCCGGAGGGATCGTTGACGACGTTCTGGTCGTTTTGCGCGAGGATACCCAGCAAGGGAAACTTCAGGGGCTGCCAGTGACTTCGCGAAGAAACTTCCACAGCTCCAGCGTGGGAGGATCATCGTCACCACCGAGTTCCGTGCTGATGGTACCATGCGTTTTCCCCTCCGCAGCGACGACGCGTGCGGCGATGCCGCATGCGCGGAGTCTTTCTGCGAGCCAATGTGCCTGAATCCGAGTCGAGTCGCGTGAGGCGACATGCAACAGAAGGAAAGGGGGGATGCCTTTGCCCTTTTCGACAAAAGCATAGGGTGACATTTCACGCTGCTCTGATTCGGAGGAACCGAAGACAGAGGTGTAATTCACTGCGGGCACGTCGCCGCCATCTTTGAGTCGCTTTGGGATGTCGTAGGCGGAGACATCAATAGGCACGCAACCCTTGAGACTTGTCATCGGCACGCCCGCCGTTTGCAAATAACGAGCATCCGTGCAGAGCAATGCAGCGAGATGTGCCCCGGCAGAATGCCCCATGATGATGAGCTTGTCAGGATCTCCACGATGCTCCGCTGCATGATCGCGCACCCAGCGCACAGCTTGCGCGAGATCGCCCATCATGTCTTTTAATGCAACGGCCGGGAGGAGGCGGTAGTTCACCGACACGAACACGAATCCGTGATTCACGCATGCCACGGGCTTCTGCTGCACCGCTGTTTTGTCTCCCTTTTTCCAACCGCCGCCGTGAATCCAAACGATCACCGGATGATCCTTTCCCTCGGAAGGCGAATACACATCCAGTGCCTGAAACCTGTCTTTGGCTTCGGTGTAGAAGAGATTGCGATGCACCTCCGGCGTGGCCGCGAGGGTGGACGTTACCAACAGTAAGACGAACAGTGAGCGACACATGCTGCGTGAAACGTCACGCCCGCACAAAATCACGCATCGCATTCAACATCACGACCACCGAGCACGCGCCAGCGTCGGGGAAGCCGATGCAGGCTTCGCCGAGAGTCTTGGCGCGGCCAAATTGAGCGATCATGGCTTTGCTGGCCTCTTTGCCTGCTTCCGCTGCCGCAGCGACGGCAGCGATGGCTTCTTGGAGCGGCATATTCACCACTTCCTCCGCTTTTTCAGCAGCAGGCACGAGTGCATCGAGCATCGTTTTGTCGCCAGGCTTGGCACCGCCGCGGCTCATGATGCCTTCGGCGGCTGCTTTGAAAAAGAGCGGCAGATCGGGAGAGCCAAAATCGGCACGACCCGCGAGTGCTTTGCCGCCCGCACGGAAAAGCGTGCCAAAGATCGCGCCAGATGCGCCGCCCATGCTCGTCATCATCGCGGTGCCAACGGTGACGAAGACCTGCTCGGCGGAGGCAGGCTCCAATCCTTCCAACTTCGCTTTCACCGCCTCCATGCCGCGCTTCATGCCGAGACCGTGATCGCCATCACCGAGATCGCGGTCGGCCTGAGAGAGCATCGGCTCGGCCTCGATGATCGCATCAGCGATCTTCAGCATCATGAGGCGGACTTGGCTGGCGTTGAGCGGCATGATTGGAGAGGAGGTTTACTTCTTGCCCTTGAGGTCGTTGAACATGGCAAAGCCCTGCTCGGGCGTGAGCCCCTCATGCACCACGCCGCGCACGGCTTTCATCATCGCGATGGGGTCTTCACTCTGGAAGATGTTGCGCCCCATATCGACGCCGCTGGCTCCCTGCTGGATGGCGTTGTAGCTCATCTTCAGCGCATCGAGTTCTGGCAGCTTCTTGCCGCCAGCGATCACGATGGGCACCGGGCAGCAGCTCGTCACCGTGTCGAACTCCGTGTCCGTGTAGTAGCACTTCACCACGTTCGCTCCCAACTCCGCCATGATGCGCGTGGCCAAGCGGAAGTACTGCGGCGTGCGCGCCATCGCACGTCCCACGGCGGTCACGCCCATGACGCCGATGCCGTAACGGCTGGCCGCATCGACGAGGTCGGTGAGGTTTTTCAGACTCTGCCGCTCGTAGGCGCTGCCGATGAAGACCTGCACCGCCAGCACGCTGGCGTTGAGGCGGATGGCTTCTTCGATGTTCAGTGCGGTGGATTCGTTGGAGAGCGGCTCGAAGCCGGGGCGGCCAAACTTGGCCTTCTTGCCGTCGATCTCTCCCTCCCACTCCTCAAAGGGGCTGACCATCGAGGTGCCGCCGCTGGCGCGCAGGGCGATGGCTTTGGTGGTGGAGGCCGGGATGACGCTGCGCTGAATGCCGCGCGTGAGCATGAGGCAGTCGGCGTAGGGTTCGAGCGGCAGGATGGTCTGATCGACGCGCTCCAGGCCGGTGGTGGGGCCTTGGAAATAGCCGTGGTCAAAGGCGAGCATGACGGTGCGTCCGTCCTTGGGATTGAAGACGCGGCTGAGGCGGTTTTTGAGACCCCAGTCGTACTGGTGGGAGCCTTTGAGAAAGAAGCCCGGCGTCTCCTGTGGGATGTGGGTGAAGTATTCCTTTTCCTTCTTGTCAGCAGCGGAGGTGGAGATGTCGGCCATGGTCGTGTGCGGGTGCGGGGTGAATAGGAAGCAGTATGCATAACCACCTGCGGCTTGCCTTCCATGCACGCATCGGCCAGAGTTGTGTCTGATTCAGCAATCGCTCATGCCTGAAAAAGCCTCCATCCTCAGTGTCGTGCCCGCCGGATCAGCGCATCGTGTGCAGGGGCATCGCAGCGTGGCACTGCCAGGAGTGACGGTGGACATCCTCACCACACGGAAGATCGAACTCCAGCAGTGGGAGCTGCGTCGGCTGAATGATCCCTACTGGCGGCTCTACTGGCCGATGCATGAGGGCGGTGTGGTGGAGATCGATGGCAGAACCACGGTGCTGAAACCGGGCACGGTGTATCTGATCCCGCCACGCACCACTTTCAGCACGACCACGCGGCGGCCTTTCAGCAAATGGTACTGTCATTTCAACCTCGGCCCCGTGGCGGATCGTGCTGCGCCGGGCATTTACGCCTTTCCCGCCACTGCGGCGCACAAGGCGATGCTCAACGAGCTGATCAAGCTCGGCGCGAAGCCGCTGAGTGTACGTTTTCCGTGGGTGAGCATCCAACTGGTGAGCGAGTTTGTGAAAAAACTGCCCGCCAGCGTGTGGGAGCAGCAGCGGCTCGATGCGCGCGTGCTGCGCGCGATGGAGTTCATGAATCAGCACCTCGGGCTGAAGCTCACCGCCGATCAGATCGCACGCCATGCCGGACTGAGCGTGCGGAATTTGAACCACCTCTTCAAAGAGGAGGTGCAGCAGCCGCCCATGCGCATCCTGCTCGACTACCGTCTCGATGAAGCCTGTCGATTGCTGCGCCACACGGCTGACAGCATCGAAGCGATTGCTGAAACATGTGGTCTGGTGAATCGCCACTACTTCAGCCGCATGCTGCGCCAGTACCGCAACACCTCGCCCGCCGCGTATCGCAGCGAGCAGTCGTGAAGACTCACAGAGCCTCGAAACGCACCACCAGTGTGTCGTAGCCGAGCGTGCGGTCGTATTTGGCTTCATGCTCGACACGCTCCGTGGCGCTGATGAGGTGGATGCGCTTTACTTGATCACAGCAGAGCTTGAGCAGCGTGCGCAAGATGAGGCGGGCGTGCGGGGCACCGAGGCAGAGGTGCGTGCCAAAACCGAAGCTGATGTGAGGGTTGGGTTTGCGATCGAGACGCACTTCGTGAGGCTGCGGGAAGGCACTCTCATCAAAATTCGCCGATGACCAGCAGAGTGAGACGCGATCGCCCGCTTTCACCGTGACGCCATTCACATCAGTATCCGCCGGGCAGACGCGGCCAATGTGTGTGAGCGGCATGAAGACACGGAAAAACTCCTCGCTGGCTAGGGTGATGCGTTTTTGATCCTCACGAAGATACTCGAGTGCCTCGGGATGTTCGGCGAGGTAGCCGATGGCGCAGACGATGGTGAAGATGATGGTGTCGCGCCCCCCTGCAAAAGCGAGATTGGCAAAGCCCATGCACTCTTCGCGAGTGAGTTTGCGACCGCGATAGTCTGCGGTCACGAGGGCGCTGAAGAAGTCGTCGCCAGGGTTGGCCTCGACTGCGTCGAATTTTGCAGTGAGATAGTCTTCGAGCACGGTGCCTTTTTTGAATTCACCGCCGGTGACTTTGAAGACGTGGATGCCCCAGCGGATCCATGTCTCTGCTTCCTGCTCGGAAGTGTTGAGCAGATAGGTGAGCGCGCGCGATTGAATGGGCAGGGCGAAGCCATGCACGATCTCGATCTGCTCGCGCTTCAAGGCGTCTGCCAGCATACCGCTGATGAGCGTTTCTACCTGCGCGATCATGGCCGGGTTCTTTGCACGCTGGAAGAAGGGCTCCACGATCTCGCGGTAGTCGCCATGCTCCGGTGGATTCGTCTCGATGGGGAGCTGGCGCATGCTGCGCACATCCTCCTCCGAGGGAATGGGTACACGGAAGGGCGCATCGGAGCTGAAGGTCTGCCAATCCTTCGCTGCTCTGCGCACATCCTCATGACGCAGGATCATGGTGATGTTTTCCCCATGGAAGGGACACTGCATGACACCGCTTGCTTCGCGGGCCTCTTGGAAAGGATCAGAGAAGGCAGGCATGGGGAACGAGGGAGGATCGCAGGAAAAAGCGTCTGCCGACAGGAGCCGACAGACGCATGCGTGTCATTGTCTAGGGAAGCGAGAGTTACGGTTCGCTAGAGAGGTGTTTCCACTGAGTCTTACTGACACGCCTCGCAGGTGCCGCCGTTGCGCATGGCTTCGATGGAGCAGGCCATTTTTTCTTCGGCCGTGTATTGCTTGACGCCACCTTGGGCGATGATTCCGCGGAGTTCTTTTTCGACCTCAGCGGTGCTTTTTTCGATGTTGGAGGCGCTGCGGGTGCGAAGGTAGTAAGTCGTTTTGAGTCCTTTGCGCCAAGCTCCACGGTACATGTGGCTGAGGACGCTCATTTCCTTGCCGCCGAAGAAGAGATTCACGCTCTGGCTTTGGTCGATCCACTTTTGGCGGCGCGCGGCGGCATCGACGAGCCAGGACCAGTCAATGCCGAAGGCGGTGGCGTAGCGGCGCTTGAGATCGACGGGGATTTCTTCGATGGCGTCAATTTCGCCGTCCATGTACTTGAGCTTGTTTTGGATGTCGTCGGTCCACAGGCCGCGTTTTTTGAGGTCGCGGATGAGGTAGGGGTTCAGCACGATGAAGTTGCCGGACAAATTGGACTCGACGACCATGTTGCTGAGCAGCGGCTCGATGCAGGGGCTGGAGCCCATGATGTTTGAGATGGTGGCCGTGGGGGCGATGGCGAGGACATTGCTATTCCGCATGCCTTGCTTGGCGATTTTTGCGCGGAGAGCGGACCAGTCCATCTTGCCGCCGCGTGGGACATCGACGGGGACGCCGCGTTCCTGTTCGAGGAGGTCGATGGTGTCTTGGGGGAGGATGCCGCGATCCCACTTGCTGCCTTTGTAGCTGGAGTATTGGCCGCGCTCAACGGCGAGGTCGCTGGAGGCTTCGTATGCGTAGTAGGCGATGGCTTCCATCATTTCGTCGTTGAATTCGACGGCCTCTTTTGAGGCAAAGGGGATGCCTTTGCGGCACAGCGCGTATTGCAGGCCCATGACGCCGAGGCCGATGGGGCGATGGCGGGTGTTGGAGGTCTGCGCGGCGGGAGTGGGGTAGTAATTGATGTCGATGACGTTATCGAGAGCGCGGACGGCACTGCGAATGGTCTCGCGGAGCTTGGCGTGGTCGATGTTGCCCGCGTCGTCGAGGTGATTGTCGATGAGGACAGAGCCGAGGTTGCAGACGGCTGTTTCATCGGCGGAAGTGTTGAGCGTGATTTCGGTGCAGAGATTGGAGCTGTGGATGACGCCGCAGTGGTCTTGCGGGCTGCGGACGTTGCAGGGGTCTTTGAAGGTCATCCAAGGGTGGCCCGTCTCGAAGATGGCCTTGAGCATGAGCTTCCAGAGTTCGACGGCAGCGATTTCCCTGCCGAAAATCTTGCCGGCTTTTGCCAGGGCTTCGTATTGCTCGTAGCGCTTCTCAAAAGCGGAGCCGTAGAGTTCGTGGAGATCGGGGACTTCATTGGAGCGGAAGAGGGTCCACATTTCGCGGGCCTCCATGCGTTTCATGAAGAGATCGGGGATCCAGTTGGCGGTGTTGAGGTCGTGGGTGCGACGGCGGTCGTCTCCTGTGTTGATGCGAAGCTGGAGGAAGTCTTCGATGTCGTTGTGCCAGACTTCGAGGTAGGCGCAGCCGGAGCCACGGCGCTTGCCGCCCTGATTGACGGCGATGAGCTGGTCGTTGTGCAGTTTGAGGAAGGGGATGACGCCCTGAGATTCACCGTTGGTGCCTTTGATGTAACCACCGGTGCCACGGACACTGGTCCAGGAGCCGCCAAGGCCGCCAGCCCACTTGGAGAGGAAGGCATTCTCCGCGATGCCGCGGATCATGATGGACTCAATGCTGTCGTCCACCTTGTAGAGATAGCAGGAGGAGAGCTGGGAGTGCAGCGTGCCGCTATTAAAGAGTGTGGGCGTGCTGGAGCAGAAGCGGCGGCCTTTGTACATCTTGTAGATGCCGATGATGCGGTCCTCAGAGGCTTCTTTCTCTCCGATGTGAAGGCCCATGGCGACGCGCATCCAGAAGAGTTGTGGCGTTTCGAGGCGCTTGGAGGGTTTGATCTTTTTATCGACGACGAGGTAACGGTCGTAGAGCGTCTGGATGCCGAGGAAGTCGAAGTCGAGATCGGCGGCGGGGTCGAGCGCGTCGGCGAGTTTATCGAGGTCGAATTGAAGGAGGCGCGGGTTATAGCGGTCGATTTCGACGCCACGGGCAAGATTGCGACGGAAAGTGCGGCGGTGGAACTCGCGGAGCTGGTCGATGCCATCGCGCACGATGTCCCAACCGAGCACTTCTTCATAAATATAGCTGAGGAGGATGCGGGCGGCGAACTTCGCGAAGTCAGCGTCCTTTTGCATCAGTGCCTTCGCGTTGAGGATGATGGTCTTTTTGAGGTGGTCGAGCGTGATGTCGGAGTTCAGAGAGCGGCGCAGTTCCATCTCGATCTCCGTGCGGGAGAGGCAGAGATCGAGGCCGAGCATGGCGAAGTCGATGCGCTTTTTCAGGTCGGTGCCATCCCAGAGGAAACTGTTGCCGTCGGTGGTTTTGACGAGGATGAGTGACTGCTGGTCCTGGCTTTCGATTTCGTTGGCGATGGTGGCCTGCTGTTCGTCTGCCTCACGCATCGTGGAGCGCAGCGCACGATACTGGATGTAGGAGCGGGCGACTTTGAAGAAGCCCTGCTTCATCAGCTCTTCTTCCACGAGATTTTGCACATCCTCGATGTGGATGAACTGCTTGTTTTCCGCCGCGATGGCACTGCTGACGGCCTCGGCGATCTGCACTGCGGGAGTGGAGTCGAGCTCCAAGGAGAGGAATGCCTTGCGGACGGCGATTTCGATTTTGTTATGGTTCCAAGGAACGAGCTGGCCGCTGCGGCGGATGACTTTGGTGTTCACGATGAGCGGTTGAATGGTGGTATCCGCAAAGGGGTCGTATGCGGAAGCACGCTTGCGTTTTTCTGCGAGGGTGCGGGCGACATCGTGGGCGTTGTGGCTGATGAGCGCGCGCTCGATGCAGTGATAGATGTCCCTCGCACTCAGGGTGGCGGCGCTGCCACTTTCCGCTGCAAGCCGCTCTGTGCGCTGGTAAATCTCATCCGTGACCGCCCGTGAGATTTTGCGTACGAGCTGCTGATTGCTCTCATTGAAGATGTCTCCCTCCTGCTTTTGCCGGGCGAGAAAAAGGTCTGTCAAAGCGCTGCCCACAGTGTCTGCGATCTCCGCAGAGTCGAAGTCACGCTCTGTTCCGCCGATGTTCACCTTGATGGAGGACGGGACAGAGGATTCCACCGAAGAGACGGCAAGAGCACTCCACTGAAAGTGGGGTTTCTGGTCTTTCGGCGTTTGGGTGACCTTCTTGAGGACTTTGTCCTCTTGCAGCAGTGTGGTGATCATGGCGGGAGGAGGGTGGCGGTTGTGTTTGAGCGAGGCGGGAAATGGGCGGATCGTGAGGATGCGAAACGGATGCGTCTGACTCCAGTGAAAGTTATTCTTTCTTGTTCGGAAGGTTGTTCACACCTGCCGTTTTACAGGTCATCATCGGAGGTCTGCACGAGGGCAGAGGCTTTCTGATATTCAGTGACTTTGCCTTCAAAGAAGTTTTGCTTGGTGCGCACATCCATCATCTCGGCAAGCCAGGGCAGGGGGTTCTGCACACCGGGGCTGAGGGCCGGCAAACCGCAGCCCGCCAAACGGCGGTCGGCGATATAGTCGATGTACTGCTCGAACTCAGCGGAACTGAGGCCCACAGCATTCACCGGCAGGCAGTCACGGATGAATTCCTTTTCCAGAGTGATGGCCTCACGCATGAGGGCGACGAGTTCCTCGCGAAACTCCGGGGTCCAGATGTCGGGATTTTCCTCCACGAGGTCCATGAAGAGATTGCGCAGCAGTTCGATGTGGTTCGACTCGTCGCGCAGTGTGTAACGGAACATCTGGCCGATGCCGGGGAACTTGTTCTGGCGGTAGAGGCTCAAGATCATGCCAAAGAGCCCATAAAACTGGGTGCCTTCCATGCACTGGCCGAAGACAAAGGCGTTCTTGGCCAGGAGCTGCTTGTTCTCTGTCTGCGTGAGATCCAGATCCTTGCGCAGCGCATGGGAAATGCGTGTCACGAACTCGTTTTTCTTCACGATGGTGGGGATTTGCTCAAACATGGCTTCGCACTCATGCGGGTTGATCCCGAGGGAGGAAATCATGTACAGCAGGGAGTCGGCGTGGATGTTTTCCTCGTGTGCGTGGCGACCGAGCACGAGTTTGAGTTCCGGGGCAGTCACCAGTTCACGGATCACATGCTGGATATTGTCTCCCACGATGCCCTCGGCGGCGGAAAAGTAGCCGATGCCCATCATGATGATCCAGCGCTCGTTCTGGGTGATCTCGTTGGAGCGCCACTGCTCCACATCTTTCTGCATCTGAATTTCCTCTGGCTCCCAATGATTTGCCTTCATGGTGCGGTAGAGGTCATAGGCCCATGAATACTTCAGCGGGAGGAGGTTGAAGGTCATCGTCTTGCGCCCATTGATGACTTTTTTTGCAGCGAAGGCGGCTTCAGCTTTGTCTTGGTCGAGCGGGAACTCGCGGTTGCCGATTTTGTAGGTCTTTTCCATGGTGATTGAAGGGAGGGAGGTTGTGAATAAGTGGATTGGGGGAGAAATTATAAAGATGTCGAATAATGCTATAAATACTATATATTGAGGGGCTGGGTCGCGATGATGCACAATATGTTGGGGGAAGGCGAGATTTTTTTACCAGCCGTTGTGTCCAAAAGCGTTTCTCACCGCAGTTTCAAGGGTTCCACAGCGAAAAAAATTTAAGCTGCCGAGAAGAACCGATTGGCTCGAACAATATGGAGTTTGGGAACATACACAGTGCGATCCCTTGAGGGCGGCAGCCTGCTAAATTCTCTAATCTGGGTGGCGACATTTCTGCAGAGCGTGGTTTAGCTCCGGCCATGAACCCACACTCAAGTCTTTTGCGCGTTCTCGTATTCAGCATGAGCGTCTGCTTGTTGGCGTCATGCACTCTGATGGGGCCGCAACCGACCCCGCCCGGTGTCACGGTCGATTTAATCCCCAAAGGACGTTTTGCCAGACGCATAGACCGCCCTATGAGACCGCGATACATCACGATCCATGCCACTGAGAACCGTGCGCGGGGTTGCGGTGCCTACGCACATGCACAGATGCTCAAAACCGGCGCGCTGCGGGGACGGCACAACGCCATCGGCTATGTTGCCTGGCATTTCACGGTGGATGATCATGCCACCTACCAGAGCCTGCCTGTGAATATGCGGGGTGAGCACGCAGACTACGATGGCCCAGGCAACAGGTATTCCATTGGCATCGAGATGTGCGAAAACCGTGGCAACAGCCGTGCGCGGACCTTGGAGCGAACCGCAGCTTTGACGGCGTGGCTGATGAAGCAGTATGGCATCCCGCTGGATCACGTCGTGCCACACCAGCATTGGCGCATGATCCGCCATGATGATCACCGCGATCTAGGGCACAAGAATTGCCCGCATTTCTTGCTTGAGCGCGGACGTCCGGGGGCCAAGTGGCGGGCATTTCTGATGAAGATCGACGGTTACTACCGTGCGCTGTGATCTTGCAGCGTTGGCAGGGGAGGCTTGCTTCTCTTTGAGCAGTCTATAACCTTTGCTGATGAATGCTCCCACCCCTCTTTCCTTGGCCGAACAAATGCGGGTGCTCCAGTCCGGAGAAGATGTCGCCACCTTTGCTTTGGCTCATCTCGGGTTGCCTTCAGAATGGCGTGACACCAACGAGACGGGTAATTCCGAGCGTTGCCAAGAAGCGGTGGATCGTGTTTTTACGCTTACACGAGCTGATATTGAAGCATCGCTCGCCGCTCAAGGGGTGCAGCCTGAGGAGTTGCCACCCGTGCGTACGGCGGTGGGTTCCCATGATGGCACTTATTTCATCGCTAAATCCCCAGGCACTTGGGATTACTATTACCAAGAGAGGGGTGCTCCATGGATAGGGGTGAAGTTTGGCGATCTCACAGAGGCGCGTAAATTCCTCATCAATGAATTCCTGCCGGTTTGGCTCGAACGGCTGAAAATACCCTGCCGCACCAAAGACGGCAGGAACATCAGCAGTCTATAAGCAACGGGGCCCGCCTCGCACGACGGAGCTCCAAATGCGCGCTGCGGTGAGTTAGATCGACGAACCAGGATCTTCGAAACCTTCGCCGCCGATGCTACGCTGAATCATCCCTGCTGCCACGGTGTTATTCGTCTGCTCATCGACGAGCACGAAGCTGCCGGTGGTGCGGTTTTGGCCGTAGGCATCAAAGAAGATCGGACTGGCGCAGCGGATGCGCACGCAGCCGATGTCATTGAGGGCGAATTCCTTGCTCTCGGCGCTCTTTTCGAGCGTGCTGATGTTCACTTTGTAATGCACCTCGGTGACGATGGCGCGCACATCGTTCGTGGTGTGGCGCAGGTGGAAGCGCCCGCGTGGCTTGAGCGTTTTCTTGTCAGCAAACCAGCAGATCATGGCGTCAAATTCTTGCGCGGTTTGCACCGGCTCGTCCGACTTCACGATCATGCCGCCGCGCGAGGTGTCGATTTCATCAGCCACGGTGATGCTGTAGCTGAGCTGCGGGATGGCTTCCTGCTGCGGGCCTGCGAAGGTGTGGATTCCGGTGATCTTCGTCTTCATCTCAGACGGATAGACGAGCACTTCGTCACCCACGCGGAAGGTGCCGCTGGCCATGCGACCGGCAAAGCCGCGGTAGTCGTGCAGATTGCCGAGCTTGGCATCGTTGCGGTCGGAGATGGGGCGGATGACCCACTGGACTGGGAAACGGGCTGCGTCAGTGGCGGTCTCGGTATGCACCTGCACGGTTTCGAGATGTTGGAGCAAAGACGGGCCATCATACCAAGGCGTGGCATCGGATTTTTCGACGACGTTGTCGCCGTTGAGCGCGCTCATCGGGATGGGACGGATCTGAGGCAGGTTTTCCAGGCCGCTGGCGAACTTCATGTAGTCGGCCACGATCTTGTCATAGACCGCCTGGTCGAAGTTTACGAGGTCCATCTTGTTGACGGCCAAAACGATGTGGCCGATGCGCAGCAAGCTGGCGAGGTAGGTGTGACGCATCGTCTGCTCGATGACGCCGAGGCGTGCGTCGATCAAAATGATGGCTAGATCAGCGGTGGAGGCCCCGGTGACCATGTTGCGCGTGTATTGAATGTGTCCCGGCGTGTCCGCGATGATGAACTTCCGCTTTGGCGTGGCGAAGTAGCGATACGCCACATCAATCGTGATGCCCTGCTCGCGTTCCGCACGCAGACCGTCGGTGAGCAAAGCAAGATTCACATGCGCGTCGCCGCGGCGCTTGGAGCTTTCTTCGACGGCGAGAAGCTGGTCTTCAAAGATCGACTTTGAGTCGTAGAGCAGACGGCCGATGAGCGTGCTTTTGCCGTCGTCCACACTGCCAGCAGTGGTGAAACGAAGAAGAGAGGATTCGGTGGGGTTGACGAGAACGTCCATGAGATGGTGTTTTCAGCGGTGCGTTTAAGGTCTTCTGGATTTCGATTCACCATTCATCACCCGGATCAGTCGGGTTGTTGGGAGTCTTTGACAGAATGCGGAGGTATTCTTCCTGGCTGGGTGCGTTTGCCGCCCTCTGACTGAGGAAGTCCACGCCATAGATGGCGGACACTTTTTCAGCAGCGGCGGCAGCAAGGATGTTCTCGGCAGGCACGCCATCACGCTTGGAGAGCGCCATGAGGGCGGTGAAGAGAGAGTCCGGCAGTTGGATGGTGATGGCGCTCATGGGAGACCTCCGATCAGTTGGATGAATTGGGCAGGACCGATAGCTCGAATGCCGAATGAGGCTGCCGGGCCAAAGTCCTTCATGTTTCGGGTCACTATGTAGCCTGCTCCCGCCGCAACTGCCACTTCCAAAACGTGGTCGTCCTTCGGGTCGGGCAGAATCGTTCGCCAGAGGTAGTGGATGCCGTGACGGCTGGAATGCGCGGCCAGATGATCGCAAACCATGTCGATGTCCTGCGGAGTATAAACCGCCGGAAGCAGGCCGGGGCGGTGTAGCACATCCAGGTATTCATTGAAGAGGGGCACGGAAAGTGCCGGCAGAAACTTCTTCGACGGAATCGCCTGCAACAACGCATGGCAAGGCCCTGCGTTGCTTCGCAAGGCGCTGACAAGGATGTTCGTGTCCAGGACGACGGTCATGAGAGGAGGAAATCAGAAATAGCCCTCTTTTTTGCGGTCCTCCATGGCGGTCTCGCTGCGCTTGTCATCGGCGCGGGTGCCGCGCTCGGTTTGTCTCGCTGCGGCGACTTCGGCGACGATGTCGTCGATGGTGCTGGCGGTGGATTCGACAGCGCCGGTGCAGGAGGCATCGCCGACGGTGCGGAAGCGGATGACCATCTCCTTCACACGAGGTTTTTCCTCGTCGAGCAAGGGGATGATCGGGTTGCCGCGCTCATCATTGAGGCCGACGGCGAGGAGCTGGCCGTGACGCTCGATGATCTTGCGCTTGTGGCTGAAGTAGAGACTCGGCAGCGGGATGTTTTCCTGGCGGATGTACTGCCAAATGTCCATCTCGGTCCAGTTGCTGAGCGGGAAGACACGGAAGTGCTCGCCGAAGTGTTTGCGACCGTTGAAGATGTTCCAAAGCTCGGGGCGCTGGTTCTTCGGATCCCATTGACCGAACTCGTTGCGATGGGAGAAGAATCGCTCCTTGGCACGAGCCTTCTCCTCATCGCGACGACCTCCACCGAGGCAGGCGTCGAATTGATGCTCCTCGATGGTGTCGAGCAAGGTGACGGTTTGCAGTTTGTTGCGGGAGGCGTTGTGGCCTTTCTCCTCCTGCACGCGGCCGTCGTCGATGGACTTCTGCACGCTGCCGACGACGAGTTCCGCGCCGATCTCCTGCACGAACCAGTCGCGGTAGGTCATGGCCTCGGGGAAGTTGTGGCCCGTGTCCACGTGGAGGAGCTTGAAGGGCAGGCGAGAGGGATAAAAAGCCTTCCGCGCGAGCCAGGCCATGACGATGGAGTCTTTGCCGCCGGAGAAGAGCAGCGCGGGTTTTTCAAACTGCGCGGCGGTTTCGCGCAGAATGTAGATCGCTTCGGATTCGAGGAACTGGAGGTGGGTGATGACAGGCATGGCAAATTAGAGGATGGCGAACGCTTTGAGGAGGTTGCGGGTGCTTACCAAGGTGATGAGCACACCGACGAGAATCATGAAAGGCTTGTGGGGGATGCGTTTGGCGGCCCAAGCACCGAATGGCGCAGCGACCATGCCACCCATGGCGAGGCCGAGGATGATCGTCCAGTGTGTCAGGCCGATGGTGAGCAAAAAGGTGAGGCTGGCGGCGAGTGTGACAAAGAACTCGACGGCGTTCACGCTGCCGACGGTGATGCGCACGTCATTGCCACGCACGATGAGATTGGAGGCCACGATGGGGCCCCAGCCGCCGCCGCCCATCGCATCGATGAATGCGCCAGTGAAGCCGAGCGGAGCCAAGTGTGTGGTCACATTCCGTGGCGGCACACGGAAGAATGCCTTCGCGATGATCACAACACCCATGATGATGAGATAGCCGGAGACATAGGGCTTCAAAGCGTTGCCATCCATGGATGAGAGCGCATACGCTCCGATCATCGCGCCGATGACGGCAGGGATGAGCAACCGGCGAAAGAGGTAACGATCCACGTTGCCAAATGCCTGATGCGATATGGCGGATGCCCCTGTCGTAAAACACTCCGCGGCATGCACCGTGGCGCTGGTGGCTGCGGGGGGGACGCCGAAGGCCATGAGCAGCGACGATGCGCTGACGCCGTAAGCCATGCCGAGCGCTCCATCGATCAGTTGAGCGATGAAACCGGCGGCGACGTAGAGGCCGAACTCTGGTGTCAGGAGTTCCATGGTCGCTTACGCTTTGTCGGTGACGAGCTTGGCATGCAGGCCGCACTCGTGTTTTTCATCGCCCTTGGCCGGATCGTAGTAGGTGCGCTCGTTCGGCAGATCGTGCTGGGCCAGATAGGCGTCCATCTCGGCAGGTGTCCAGTCGAGGATGGGGTTCACCTTCAGGCAGTTGAACTTCGCGTCCCACATGAAGGGCTGCAAAGTGGCCGCGCGCTGCGGATTTTGCTCTCGGCGCAGCGCGGTGATCCACACCTTCGGCGCGAGTTCGCGCATGCCGCGCTCGAAAGGCTCCAGCTTCATGATGCGGCTGAAGGACTCGACGCGCTCGACTTCATCGGGCATCGGCACCTGGCCGCCATTGAGTGCCAGCCAGTGCGCGGCGGTCATGAGCGGCAGGTAGGGCTTGAGATTGAGGTTCAGCCGGGCGCGGCATTTTTCGGCGAAACGGTAGGTCTCAGGCAGGTTCGTGCCGTGGTCGATCCACAGCACCGGCGTGTCCGCAGCGGCTTGGGTGACCAGATGAAGAATCACCGCTTCGTAGGGCCGAAAATTGGTCGTCACCAGTGCTGAAGCACCTGCGAGTGAGAGTGCTTTTTGGATGATTTCAGCAGGCGACTTGCCTTTGGCTTCATCATTGAGGGCGGCGATTTGATCGGGGGTCATGGATGGGGGTGGCACTTATTCACCCGAATCTATATGTGTAAAGTAGGATTTACTGTTTTGGGCAAAAAAAAGCGCGGAGATGATCCGCGCTCGTAGGGGCTATCTCCCGCCGCTCAGGCTTGGAGCGCTGGTGCTGCGTCGATGTTCACGCGGCGGCCATCCTTGTCGAAGCGCACATGACCATCAACGAGGGCGAAGATCGTGTGGTCTTTGCCAATGCCGACATTGCGGCCTGGCACCCACTTCGTTCCGCGCTGGCGCAGGATGATGTTGCCCGCGATGACGGCTTCACCGCCGAATTTTTTCACGCCGAGGCGCTTGCTATTGCTGTCGCGACCGTTTTTGACAGAACCTTGACCTTTCTTGTGGGCCATAAAATGAGTGGGGTGAGGGGTTTGAGTTAAGCGTTGATGGCGGTGATCTGCACCAGCGTCAGAGGCTGGCGATGGCCGCGAGTCTTGTGGAAGCCCTTGCGCTTGCGGAACTTAAAGGTCGTCGCCTTGTCTGCCTTGTGCTGCTTGAGCACTTTGGCGGTGACGCTGGCTCCAGAAACCGTGGGTGCACCCACTTTGAGACTGCTGCCCTCGCCGGCCGCCAGCACTTGGTCAAAGGTGGCCGTTTCACCTTCAGATGCAGCGATTTTCTCCACGTCGAGCTTGTCGCCCACGGAGACTTTGTACTGCTTACCGCCAGTTTTGATGATTGCGTATGACATGGCCTATGAGGAATGAAAAGATTGCCCCGTCTGGGACGAGGGGCGCGGAGATTTCCACAGACCCTCCGCTTCGGCAAGGAAAACTTGGCGATTTCTCAACCTCGCCTCGCTGGCCCGTCACTCTCGCAATGCCCGCTGGCGCAAAAAGTGGTCCACCAGCACGAGGTGCGTCATGGCTTCGACGATCGGCACCGCGCGTGGCAGCACGCACGGATCGTGGCGTCCGCGTGCGGAGAGCGTGGTGTCCTCGCCGGTGTGGGTCACCGTCTTCTGCTCGCGCAAAACCGTCGCGGTCGGTTTGAAGGCCACGCGAAAGACGATCTCCTCGCCATTGCTGATACCGCCCTGGATGCCGCCGCTGCGGTTGGTGCGTGTGCGTACGCGATTTCCATCCATGAAAAACTCGTCGTTGTGCTCCAGGCCAGTCAGCGTCGTGCCAGCGAAACCACTGCCGATCTCAAATCCCTTCGTCGCAGGCAGGCTGAGCATGGCCTTGGCGAGATCGGCTTCCAGTTTGTCGAACACCGGCTCACCGAGGCCCGGTGGAACGCCGCGCACGACGCATTCGATCACGCCGCCGACGCTGTTGCCTTCCTTGCGCATGTGCTCGATCAGTTCGATCATTTTCTCCGCCGCCGCGGGATCGCAAGTGCGCACGATGTTCGACTCGATCACTGCGGAGTTCAGCGCGCCTCCCACCGGCACCTCCGCATGCAGATGCTGCACCGTTTTCACATAGGCGAGGCATTCGTAACCGCTGAGCGCGTGCTGCAACACTTTGCGTGCGATCGCGCCTGCTGCGACGCGGCCGATCGTTTCGCGCGCACTGGCTCGACCGCCGCCGGAGACTGCGCGGATGCCGTATTTCGCATCGTAAGTGTAGTCCGCGTGGCTGGGGCGATACGCCTGCTGCATTTCGCTGTAGGCAGATGGGCGCTGATCGGTGTTGCGCACGAAAATCCCGATGGGCGTGCCCAGCGTCTGCCCGTCGAGCACGCCGGAAAGAATTTCCGCCGTGTCATCCTCCTTGCGTGGCGTCACGATCTTGCTCTGGCCGGGGCGGCGGCGGTTCAGCTCGTGCTGGATGTCCTCCACCGTGAGCGGAATGCGCGGCGGACAGCCGTCAATGACGACGCCGACGCCGGGGCCGTGTGATTCGCCCCAAGTGCTGATGCGGAAGAGTGTGCCGAGACTGCTGGACATGAGCCCGCATCATGGGGCAATCAGTTCAAGGTTCAAGGTTCAGAGTAGGTTGTTCATGCTTTAGCGTGACAAAAGCCTCCGCACGCTGAAGCGTGAAACCGCATCCCATGAAACTCCCGCGCTGGCTCCTCACGCTTTTTGGCTGTGCCACCGTCACCTCTCACCTGCACGGCGCGGAGACGATCGACCACGAAGGCGGGCGCTATCATCTCTACCGCGTGGACCCGGCGGACTGGCGGCGGTTGGAACTCGCATGGCTCGATGCCAAGGGCAAACCGCTGATGGATTTCAATGGCCTGCGCAAACATCTCGCCGCGCAGAACAAAAGAATCATCTTCGCGACGAACGCCGGCATCTACGAACGCGGCCCGCGTCCCTGCGGACTGACGATCTGTGCCGGGCGCGAGTTGGTGCCGATCAATCTGCGCGATGGCGAAGGGAATTTCTTCCTCAAACCGAATGGCGTCTTCTTTCTCGATGATCAAACCGGCCCAGGCGTGATGGAAGCCGCCGAGTTTGTAAAGAGCGGCCTCAAGCCGCGCCTCGCCACGCAGTCCGGCCCGCTGATGCTGCGCCACGGCGTGGTGCATCCCGCTTTTAACGTGAACTCGCCCAACAAACGCCTGCGCAACGCCGTCGGCGTGCGGAAGAAAGACGGGCAGATCATCTTTGCGATGAGTGACCGTGACGACGCGGTCAAAGGCCGCGTCACCTTTCACCAGTTCAGCCGCCTCTTCCTCCATCTCGGCTGCGAGGACGCGCTGTATCTCGACGGCGACATCTCCACCATGCTCGTCGATCCGCCGCCAGGCGCGAAACTCACCCCCAACACCTTCGCGGCGATGTTCTTCATCGCAGAGTGAATGATTGAGGATTGCAGAATAGGGCGACAAAATCTGGGAAAGTTGTCAGTAGCCTGGCCGTTGCCGCGACGAGGCGTAGCAGAATGCGTCAGCATTCCGACCTTGGAACGCAGAAGCACTCTCAACACTGACAGCCCCAACTCTTGGCAGATGATGAACTTCAGAGGTGAACCGGGCACTTATCGAGGATCGCAGCGCCGTTTCCGCTCCGGAGCGTAGCGGAATGCGTCAGCATTCCGACCTTGGAACCGCGTGATGCACTCAACTCTGACACCCTCAAACTCTGGCAGATGATGAACTTCAGAGATGAACTGGACACTTATCGAGGATCGCAGCGCCGTTTCCGCTCCGGAGCGTAGCGGAATGCATCAGCATTCCGACCTTGGAACCGCGTGATGCACTCCTACTTCGCGAGTCTCTGGATAATCTGCGTGAACGCACACCGCCAGCGACTCGATCACCGTTCCCACGCCGAGCCGTATCCGTTTTTGAGATCCTCGTCTGCGAGGTTCGCCATCGCCGACGAGATTTCGTCGGTCTTGAGTACGAATGAGAGGGCAGCGGCAGACATTCATGGAATGTGGCATGCGGAGCGCGGAATGCAGAATAACTGGGCGGTGCTTGCGTCATTACTCTGGCGCGGAAGGCGGCAGCATCATTGATGCACCCTGCGCATCCACAAGGTCAGCTTGGCCTTTAGGTGCCGAAAGGTGGTCTGGTCATTTCAAATTTTTGTTTTTTTCAGCGCCGCATCCAGCACCATGCCGGCGCGCGCGTCGCTGGAGAAGCCGCCTGGTTGGCGGGTCAGCAGGGCGAGGGCCTGCTCGCGGGTAATCTCACCAGTGCGCATTCTTTCTGCGGTGGCGATCACCTCGCGCAGCGTTTGCTCGGCTCGTTGCAGGTGGGTCATTTCATCCATCCCTTTCGTTTTAATAATACGCGCATCGCGTCACGAATGCTAGGCCAGTTTTTCCCCCCAAAGATAAGCACACAGTCCGCGCTGTCGCGAAGCCCGCACTACGCGCCCCTTGAGGCCATGAGGCACGCAGTGAATAAAGTGTCTGTCCCGAATGGCACAGTTCTGCTCTTTAAATAGCGCCCATAACCCTCCATCGCCGATCTCAGTGCCGTTTCGGCTGGGAGCGTTTTGCAGAACTTCAAAAAACGCGCCATTTCCACGCCCCACCAGCCCAGCCGCCGTTCCCCATCCCCGTTGGTGGGCATAAAAACGCCCGCTGCTTCGACGACCCGACGCACCCAAGGCTTGATCTCTGGCGACTTTTTCGCCTCCATCGGTGCATTCATCTAAATCCTTTCTTTCAGTGAACGGCCCCTTTTTACCTCACCTCAACCCTGTTAATCCACAGAAAATTGTGGGCGAATCTGATTCGCCCACAATTTATTGTGACTAAACAACGTTAGCTGAAAAAAGAACCAGCCATGGCCTTCGATCAATCATTCGCCTTCTATTACCAGCATTTTCCGACGGAGCACATTTTTGCCCCGGAGAGGATTCTTCCACACGGAATTAGCGAGGAGGTTTACGACGAGATTCGTCGAGGCTATGCTGCCCTCATGGCTGGATTGATTGCGGGCGGTTCGTGGTATCGCAGCGGCTGCCTTCCAATTCTGTTTTTCATCACGATCATCGGCATTCCTTTCTTCCTCGTTTTCCAATGGAACGAGGGGATGATGTGGCGGCGGGCGCGGAATGGGGCGATTCTTGCGTTTAGAGCCGCAGCCAACAGGGACCCGAATTACATGAAGTATCTGGATGGAAATCTACTCAGGATCACCACGCAGCATTTTGACAGCGTTTTTTGAACGACCCCATATCCCCGTTATGAGCGAAACCCCCCCCACACCCTTCGCGAGGTTCGATTTCTCCGAGAAGCAATTGCTCTATCGTGGACTGCTGTCCCTTGTCCAAAGCAATTCAGGTTTCGGATTCTGCAACAACAATCAGGGACATCCCGCCTACGCCATCGGGCGAGACGGAAAGTTCGACTACGAGCAATGGGGCGACTGTCCAGACCGGAACCGCCTGTTCAAACTTATGCACACGCTCTCCGTCGATCTGAGCCAGGCAGAGATCGACAGTTCAAGCGAGATTGGAGACTATGTGTTTTCTTGGGCCGACTTTTGTATTCTTGCATACTCAGCATATGAGCGAGCCAAGAACAACAACAGCTAACAAAACGGATGCAGGCAACGGCTCGAATGGCATCTGTCGTGTCATCGACGCCTCCCGCTCGCCGTCGCCTGATCCGTGACGTTAGGCATCACCACTCATCGGAGGGAGCGGGCCCAATGGACTACTTTCAAGGCGTTGTCACCGAGTTCTTGCG
>JBDHQD010000001.1:0-922280 GCA_039806835.1 Prosthecobacter sp.
CTATAACCGCATGAAGCGAAATAGCCGAGGGCGTCCTTGGCGGTGATTTTCGAGAACGCTTTACTGATGGCTTCATCGAGTTCTTCGGGCGTGCGCGCTTCGTAGCTGCGTAGCAACGCTTTGATCTTGCTCCACATTTTCTCTATCGGGTTGAGATCCGGCGAGTAGGGCGGCAGGAACTTCACTTCGGCTCCCACGGCCTCAATCAGGGCGATAACCTCCGGGCGATGATGCACGGAGAGATTGTCCATCACCACGATGTCACCGCGCCGCAGCGTCGGGCAGAGGACTTTGCCAAGGTAAGTCACAAACGCCGCCGTGTCTGCTGCTCCGGGCAGGTGCATGCAGGCCGTGGTGCCATCCAAGCGGATGGAGGAGATCATCGTCGTGCTCTGCCAGCGAGCGCAGGGGGCTGCTGCGTGCAGCCGTTTGCCTCTGGGGGCGCGCGGCCACGCAGCCGGGTCATGTTGGTCTTTGCGCCGCTTTCATCAAGAAACACCAGATGCCAAGGTTCTAGGGTGCCTTGCTTGTGCTTCCACTTTTGACGCGCCTTGCGGACGTCTTCGCGCTCTTGTTCGGTGGCGTGCAGTGTCTTTTTTTATATGTCAGCCCCATGTCCACGAGCACATAGTGGATGGCTGGCAGCGTGCACTTCAGTCCGAGGGCCTCACGCAGTTCGGCCAGGGTCATGTCGGGCTTGCGCTTGAGGTGCTGGCGCATGGCGATGCGGTGCGCGGCGACGATGAGCTTCTTGCGTCCGGCGAGATGATGCCTGGGCTTGATGCAGCCGGTCTTGCGCCTTTGTTGGAGCAGCTTCTTGACCATCCCGTAGGAGACTTTGAAGCGCCGGGCGATTTGTTCCTGCGTGCCTTCACGGCGGTCGCAGGTGCTGATGATGCGTTGACGAAGATCAAGAGAAAGTGTGGCCATTGCTGTTGATACCACACTTTGCAAAACATTCTACATTATTATTTAAAATGCTCTAAGCCTTGCCGACGAAGGCGCCGATGTCTGCGTGCCTGAGGTGTCGATGTTGATGAGGCAGCGGCGAGCGGCAAACACAGAGTGGTGAGGAGGAGAGAGAGCCGATGAACAGAGGCAATTACTCGATGAGTGAGGGCATGTACATCACGTTGCCTTCGGGAATCTTGGGCGTTTCGCCATTGGCGGGGAAGCTGGCTTTCACGGCGGTGTGGAGTTGATCGGCGAGCTTGGCCTGGGTGTCTGATTGAGCGGGTTTGTCGGCGAGGTTGGTGAGCTCTTTGGGATCGGTTTCGTGATCGTAGAGCTCCTTGCCGGCGCGGCCTTCATCCCACTCGATGTAGCGCCAGCGGTCGGTGCGCAGGGCGTAGCCAAAGATGCGTTTGCCTTTGTCTCCGGTGGCGGCACTGGCTCCATGACGTTTGAAGCCGCCGCCACGCACCACTTGGCTGAGCACCCAGCCACGGCCTTTTGCCTCGGGGTCTTTGAGCATGGGGACGAGGCTCTGGCCTTGGAGATTTTCAGGTGCTTTGACGCCGCAGAGTTCGGTGAGCGTGGGATAGAGGTCGATGAGGCCGACGGGGGTTTTGGCAACGGCACCTTTTTTCATGCCCGGCGCGGCGATGAGCAGCGGGACGCGGGCGCTTTCCTCAAAGATGCTCTGCTTTTGCCACAGTCCGTGCTCGCCGAGGTGATAGCCGTGGTCGCTGGTGAAGACAACGATGGTGTTGTCGGCGAGTCCGAGGCGGTCGAGCGCGTCAAGTGCTTTGCCTGCCTGTGCGTCCATGAAACTGATGGCGGCGAAGTAGGCCTGCACGGTCTGACGGCGGAGATCATCGGTGAGCTTGTCTTGCTCCCGCTTGTAGCTGCCGAGGGCGGGAGCGGGGAGATCGGCCTGGTCTTCCTTCACTCCTTGGACGACGGGCATGTCGGCTTCGGGGTAGGTTTTGAACCATTTGGCTGGCGCGACGTAGGGTGTGTGCGGGCGGAAGAAGCCAAGTGCGAGGAAGAAGGGGCGCTCCTTGTCGCGAGCGCAGCGTTCAAGTACCCACTCGGCGTCTTTGGCTTGAAGGCCGTCGGTGTGCTGCTCGTCGGGGCGTGGGGAGGCATACCAACTCAGCGTGCCACCGTAGTTGCCGGGGAGGAGGCTGAAGATGTCGGGATATTCCAGGAGGCGATCACAGCCTGCGGGGTTGAGTTCCAATTCCCAGGAGGCGGGGTCGTCGTGGCCGTTGGTGCCGATGCAGTTGGGGACGCCGTAGTGGTACATTTTCCCGATGCGTGCGGCGAAGTACCCGGCGCGGCGAAATGCCTGCGGCAGGCTGACGTGGTGCGGGATGGTCTGGCGAAAGAGCTGTGAGTTGGTGAGGATGCCGTTGCTGTTTGGATAGAGGCCGGTGAACATCGAGTTGCGGCTGGGTCCGCAGAGCGGGTATTGGCAGTTGGCATTGTCAAAACGCACGCCGCGCGCGGCAAGGCGGTCGAGGTTGGGCGTTTTGACCAAAGGATGGCCGTAGCAGCCTAGGGAGTTGTTCAAATCGTCCGCCATGATCAGCAGGACGTTCGGGCGAGTGGCGGCTGGAGAAGGCACGACAGCGAGGAGCAGTGCGGACAGCGTGATGAGCAGGTGGGAGGAGCGTCGCATAGGAAGAGGGAGAGAAGTTCCTGCGTGAACGACGGGGCAGAGGGCTTCTTGCGCCATCACGTCGTGGCGGGAGCCGCCATGCAAAACCTGTCTTTTGCTGACACAAAGCTGCTTTAAACAAAGGAAACCCATATTCGATCACGAACGATAGCTTGTCTTTCGATGAGCGTTTTGAGTAAACTTTCAGACTCCCGTAAAATGGCTAAAAACATGATGAAGCACTTGCGCCAACACCAACGAGCGTTCGCATGGATGATGAATGTCCTCCTCGTCGCTTGGCAGATCGGACAGCCACTAAATGCAGCGACGTATTACTGGGATGCGGATGGCAGCACCGCCAGCAATAACATTGACGGCACCGGCCTCGGCGGCACGGGAACCTGGAACACCTCCACGGCGAACTGGTGGGATCAGACCAATGATGTGGCTTGGCCGAACGCAGCGGATACAGCGGTTTTCACCAATGCCTACACGCCAGGGGTGATCTCACCCGCCACAGTCACGTTGAGCGGTGCGCTCACCGCCAATCAACTTTCCTTTTTCCGCTCTGGCTACACGCTTGGTGGCACGTCGCTGACACTGGCCGGAACCGACGCGGGATTGCAGGCGAACTTGGGAGAATCTGCCACCATCGCCAGCCAGATTTCGGGTTCTGTGGGCCTCATCAAAACCGGCGGCGGTTCCATCCGCCTCTCAAACGCTGCCAACAACTACACAGGCACCACGACGATCGCCAATGGGACGCTGATCATCGCCAGTCAGAGTGCTCTCGGTGCTGCGACTGATGCCGTCGTTGTCTCCGACGGGAACAGCACGCCGTCGAACACAAACACTATCGGCTTTTTCGGCGGTTCTCTCCTCCTTGATGGCTCCACCGCTGGTTTCACCTTCTCACGCGATCTGAACCTCAGCGGCCAGGGGCCCATCGGCGGACGCGGCGCGGCGCTGCTCAGCATCGGGGATAATACCTTGTCCGGCATCGTGACCTCGTCCGTCAGCACGCTTTCGCCCGCCACCTTTCGCAACACTCGCGTCAGCAGTGTCAACGGCACGCTCACTCTGGCAGGTACCATCGCTACGCAGGGCACATCGGCCTCCACCTTCCTTTCCTTCGGCGGCGTCAACACCGCTGGAGTCGGCAACTATAACCTCACCGGAATCCTCTCCGGCACGGGCAGCATTGAGAAATCCGGGGCGGGCACGCTGTTCTTGAATCCTTCCAGCGTATCCGGCTTCTCCGGCACGGTGCGCATTTCCAGTTCGGCCACCGGCCAGCAGAGCAGCGTGCGGGTGACGCAGGCCACCGTGGGTGGGACGAGCATTTTCGGGGCGAATACTGTTTCCGGGGACGATCCCAGCGCCATCGACCTCAACGGTGGCGTGCTTGAGTTCCGCAGCGACTCAACGCTCGATTTCAACGCCCTCTCCTCGGGTAAAAATGTTTATCTTCGCGCCAGTTCAACTGTGTTCACGGGCCCGGGTGTGGGTGGAGATGCTGTCAACGGTCTCGTCACTCTCGGCACCTTCCGTGTAGCTGCAAACACCACAGCCACGTTCAACAACCGGAACGGTTTCGGTCTGACCTTCGGGGGAGCGTGGACCCAAGAGTCATCCACGGCCAACAACACGATCACCAACAACATGGGCGGAACGCTCACATTCACAGGGAACGCATGGAACAACAGCGACACAACGGCGAGGACGCTCACCATCGGCGGTAACGGCAACACGCGGATCACCGGCAGCATCAACGCCGCTGCGGCGACGCTCCATGTGCTGACCAAAACCGGAAGCGGCAGCCTCACGATCGAAGGCACGGGCACCACCTTGGCCGGGTCGGTCAATGCTAACGGCGGTGCCATTGTCATCACCGATTTCCGCTCCTTGAACAACAACACGGCCACGATCAACATCGGCACTTCGAGCACCGCCGGTGCCTTGATCATCGGCACTTCGGTGGCCCCGACGTCAGCCGGTTTGACGACGAGCAAGGTCATCAATCTTGCGGGCACTACGGGTGGCGCGAGCATCTACGCGAACCAGGCGGGAGTGAATCCCGTCATCCTCAATGCCAACTTTACCGCCACGGGTACGGGTGCCAAGACACTGACTCTCGGCGGCACCAACACGGCGGACAACATCATCAACGGAGCGATCGTCAACAACAGCGGCACCAACACCACGGCACTCATCAAGATCGGCTCAGGCACCTGGGTGCTGGCTGGAGCGAACGGCTATACAGGGAGCACGACGATTGCCAACGGCACGCTCAAGCTCAAGGCCACTGGCGTGGCGTCCAACGTGATCGCCGACACCTCATCCATCGCCCTTGGAGCAAGCAATAACTATGCCGGGGCCACACTCGAATTTGTTGGGCGAGACGGCGAGAACAACGTAGAAACCCTAGGCACGACCGGTGCCAGTGGCGTCGCTTTGACCTACAGCGGTGGAGGTGCCAACACCATTCGACTGACTCCAGGATTTGGCGGCACCGCTTCCCTTGTCATCAACCGGCTCAACACAGGAGGCGGAGGCACGCTGAATTTCGTGGGCGCGGATTTTACCAACAACAAGGTTTCCATCAATCAGCTCAATTCGACATTGGGTGTTCCGGGCAACGGAGTTGTGACGCGCTCCGTTTTCTGGAATGGTGCCGACTACGCTTACATTGATGGCGGCGTGTTGCGCGCTCCTGTTTACGGGGTGGACGCCGGCACGGCCACCACGGCCAGTGGCCCGCTTACCTCCGGTTCCAACAACGAAATCACCGGCAGCATCGCGACGAACACCGTCTCGATCCCCACGCTCAAGATCAATGGTTCGCAGACGCTGACGATCAACAGCGGGCAGACCCTCACACTCACTGGCGGTGTGCTGGCGACGGGTGGAAACGCCGTCATCACGGGGGGCACGGCCATTGCGACGGGAACCAATGCCTTTGTCATCCGAGTCAACGGAGCCGGTGATACGCTCACGCTCTCGGCTGGCGATCTCACCGGCAGTGGAGGTCTGACCAAATCCGGTGCTGGCACGCTGATCCTCGCCTCTCCCAATTCCCGTACCGGCACCACGGAGATCGCCGAGGGCACCGTTCGTCTCATGAGCACTGGTGCGCTCAGTGCTGCCAATGTCACCACCAACATCCGACAGAATGCTGTGCTGGAACTCAACGGAAACAGCACTGGCAACGCCATCGGGCAGTTCAACAACATGGGCTTGGTGACGAACAACGGAAATACCGATGCGACCCTCACGATCGGAAATGCCATCACCACCAACGGCACGGCGGGAACTTCCTACGGCATCATCACCGACGGCACCGGCTCCGGCATCACCAACCTCACGATCTCGACCGCCAACAACACCGCAGGCCAGACCACGACTTTTGTTCTGAACGGACTCAGCAGCTACACGGGAGTCACCACCCTCACCAAAGCCACCATCGGCAACCTCGTGGTCAGTGCCAACACCCTTGCCGATATCGGGCAGGACAGCAGCATCGGCCGAGGCAATGCCACCAACGACGCCAGCAATGCGGCCAGTCTCGTTTTCTCGGGCTTGGGTGGGGAGTTGCGCTATATCGGCAACATCTTGGAAGGAAATCTCACCCTCGGATCGACCTCCGCCTCGACCAATCGCCTCTTCACCCTTGAGGGAACGATGGCGACCCTCAGCAGCACTGCCTCCAATAACAACGCCATCGTGTGGAGCAACACCGGGGCCATCGTGCATGGGACAAATGCGGACCGCACTCTTATTTTCGATGGTACTTCCACAGGCGATAACACCTTCAATCCGCAGATCACCGACAGCACGGGCTTTGTCACCAGCGTTACCAAAAACGGTGCAGGCCAGTGGAACCTCGGCAACAGCAACAACACCTACACCGGGCTCACCACGATCAGCAATGGCATTTTTGCCCTGAATGACAACGGCGCACTGCCTGCGAACAGTCCGCTGGTTCTCGGCAGCACCACGACCTCGGGCATCCTGCAGATGTCGGGTACACTCACGCGCAATCTGACGACCACTCCCACCGCAGGTACAGGTACGATCAGTTGGGGAGGCACCACCGGCGGCGGTGGTTTTGCCGCGCATACGACCGCGTTGACGGTGACTCTTAATGGTGGGGCGGGGCTGACTTGGGGCAGCGGTGGTTTTGTCGGCACCGGAGGGACACAGGCACTGATCTTCAACTCCGCCAGCGCTCTTGCGGACGTCACTTTCACCAACGCCATCGATCTGGGGGCCTCCACACGCACGTTGACGGTGAATGATAACAGCAACACTGGAGCGGACTACGCCACCCTCAGCGGTGTGCTCAGTGGTGCGGGCGGCGGCATCTTGAAGAATGGCAACGGAATCCTTCGCCTTAACGCTGCCAACAGCTACACCGGCACCACGGAAGTACAGGCGGGCACGCTCGTGGTTTCCTCTCTCGGCAGTAGCTCGGGCTCGGGGACTTCCAGTGTGGGTGCAAGCGGTGTGACTATGGGTGACGGCAACGCCATTATCCTGGGCAATGCCACGACCAGCGGCGGCATCCTCGAGTATGTTGGTACGGGCGAAGTCAGCGACCGCAAGATACGCCTCAACGGCACCACCGCCTCCAATCAGATTCATGCGGATGGGTCTGGGGCACTCATCCTGACCAATGTCGCTCACGACACCGCCACCATCGGCAACAAAACTCTTTACCTGCGAGGCAATAGCACCGCCGGAAACATGATTACGAGTAAGCTCTCGGACAACGGTCTCGGTGTTCTCAGCGTCACCGTGGATGGCAGTGCCACCTGGATCCTCACCAACAGTGCCAACAACTACACCGGCACGACCACGGTCAGTGGCGGTGCTTTGGGTATTGGCGACAACAGTGCCATTGGCGCAATCTTGACGATCTCCAATGGAAATGTCTTTGCTTATGGAGGTGACCGCACGTTGACCAACACACTTAACCTGGGCAACAACGCTACCAGTGGGTTCATTGGTGACTATAGTCTTATTTTCAACGGCACCAACAACCTCGCGGCGGGTGCGAACAACATAAACCTCTACAACAGTATTCTCGGTGGCGAAGCATTGGTTCTCAATGGTCTTCTCGCCAACTCCCTCACAGCAACCCGTACTTGGGCCTTGGATGGCACGGGTGAGACCATCATCAACGGTGACTTCACCACCAGCACTACCTTCGGCGTCAGCATCGTCAAGACGGGCAATGGCACCCTGACCCTCGGCACTAACGGTGCCACCTCCAATTGGAATCAGGCGGGCAGCGCACTCGATCTCGACCGTGGCACGCTGAAGTTCACCGCCAACAACGCCATCCCGACGGCCACTGCCACCAACACCGGTCTCACGATTTCCCCCGATTTGGCCACCACGGACACGGCCACCGTGGACCTCAATGGCACCACCCAGACCGTCAACGCCCTCACCGCCACCACCGATGGCACGGTGGTCATCGACAACACCTCCTCCACCGCAGCCACCTTCCGCTTCGGGGCGAACGACACAGCGGTGAATTTCGGCTCCGGCACGGGGAACTACACCATCACCGACAGCGGTACGGGCGCGCTTTCGATCGTCAAGATGGGCAACACCACGGCCACCATCCCCGGAGGGGTAACTCTCACCTACCAGGGAAGCACCGAATCGGAGGGAGGCGGCATCTTCAACATCGCTTCCGCAGTCAATGGCACCACTGCACTCAAGGCCACGGGCAGCAGCACGCTGGCACTGACGGGCGGCATCACCGCGCCGGGAGCGATCACCAGCATCGAGGTCGGAGGCGGCTCCACCTTGAGCCTGCTCGATGGCGCGGGCAGCGCGATCAGCAATCTCACCACCCTCAACCTGGGCAACACCGGCAGCAGCACGGTGACGCTGAACCTGAACGTCGGAACTGGTGCCACCGATACGCTGACGTTGCTGACTGGGAACACCGCCAACCTCGGCAACACCATCACCATCAACATGACGGATGCCGGCTTGGCCGCCAGCACGACCTACACGCTCATCAACTTGGTCGATGGCGGATTCACCGCATTCGGCACCGGGAAGGTCATCCAGGGAGCCACACCGGGCGGCTTCGACAGCATGGTGTGGACGGTCACAGACAAACTCGTGCAGCTCACAACCGGCACCCTGATCACCGGCAAGTCGTGGTGGAATGCGGGTGGCGCGCTGGACAACTGGAATGATGTCGCCAACTGGGCCATCACCAACAAGGACGGGCTGACACCTGCTACGTCCATACCTGGCCAGGGCACGGATGTCGTCTTCATCGCGGACAACATCACCGGCGGCGCGGCCATCACCACGACCCTGGAACAGAACTTCAAGATCAACTCCCTTACCTTCGAGGCCAGCACCACTCCGGCGGACACGCCAGCCTCTGTCACCATCAATCCGGGTGCCCTGTCCACGGCCCGCCTCGAGATCGCGCCGCAGCTTGCGACCGACGGCATCGCCATCACCACGGGTGGTTCGCCAGTGGTAAACATCGCCACCGCGCTCAAGATCGGCACCAACCAGACTTGGGACATCGCGGACGCCGCATCCACGCTCACCCTCGGCGGCGCGCTCTTTGGCGCGGCGGATGTGACCAAGTCCGGCTCTGGCAAGATCACTCTTACCGCCGCCGCCGATCCCACCTTTAACAGTGGGCTGACGACCGACTTCACCATCACGGCGGGCAACCTGGAGATCACCAACGCTGGAGCCCTCGGCAGCACGGCGAACAACAATGCCGCCAACCTCATCGTGAATGGAGGTGCCTTCTACTACAACAACGCCGTCTCCGGCACGGTGAACAACAACTTGACCCTCGGCGGTGGCACGCTCTCCGCAGGCGGAGCCTCCCAGACCTACAACGGCACGGTGAATGTCAGCGGCGACTCGTTCATCAACATGGCCGACTCCAACGGCCCGAACACCAACACCGCGCGCAGCATCACGCTCTCCGGCGTGGTCAGTGGCAGCGGCAGCCTGACGATCGACAGCAGCAACGTCGTCAGCAGCGGCAACCAGCTCAGCGGCACATTGACCTTGAACAATGTTGGCAACACCTGGAACGGAGACTTAATTTTCAACGAAGGCACGGTGGTACTCACCTCGGCGGTGTCACCGGGCTTCACGAACAATGATGTGACCTTCAGCAGCTTTGGCCGCTTCAACCTGCAGGGCGTCAACAGCCAGACGCTGACAAGGACGGGAACGCTGACCTACGCTGCGGGTGCCATCGGCGAGCTGGGAGTGGACAACACCAGTTCGCCGCTCAGTACCGATTTCCTGGTGGTCCAAAACGGTGCGATCACCCTGGGATCAGGCGGCACGGGGGGCAACGTCCGGGTTTATCTGTCGGACGCCTTCAGCAAACTGAACATCACCGGCGGGGTCACTCTTGGCGGCAGCAGTTCCATTTCGGTCGGTGGGGATGCAGCGGGGCGGGTCATCATTTCCAGTGTTATTTCCGATGGTGGCAGCGGTTACGGCCTTGCCATCAACGACGACGCTGGTGGCTGGGGTACCACAAACCGCACGGTGCGCCTTACCGGCCTGAACACCTTCACGGGCAATTTCACGCTGGGAGAGGGTACCGTGGAATTCGACACCGTGACCAACATCAGTGGTGGAGCCAGTTCCTTGGGGAACGGCACGGCGATTACGACCGGCTCGGGCACGCTCAGTTTCATCGGCGGCACCAGTCAGTCCACGGATCGTCCCATCACGATGAACGGGGCCACCATCTTGAGTGCCAATGGCACAGGTGGAGCCACCATCACCTACAACGGGGCCATCAACGCCGGAGGCAACAGCCTCACTCTCACTGGAACCGCTGAAGGCTTCATCACGGGCGGGGTGACACAGACAGGCACATCTGCGGATCTCAACGTCAACTCGGGCACTTGGCACTTGAGCGGAGCGACGAGCACCCTTGCGGACGATTTGTTCGTCAATGCCGCCAGCACCGGCACGGCTGTGGTCAACCTCGACAGCACTGGCGTCTTGGCCTACACCACGGGCACCAGCAATGGCCTCGTGGCACAGAGCGGAGGCGTCATCAATCTCGGTGCCGACGATGTGAATGGAGTCGCCAACAGTGGCGGAATGGACTTCATCCTGCTCGGCTACAGCACGGTCGGCGCGACAGGTGTGTTGAACACCAACGGCTACAACATCACCACGCCGTCTCTCACCTTGGGTGATACGACCGTCGGCATCGAAGGCAGTGCCACTGGCAGCGGCACGATCACCGTGACCACCACCATCACTCTCAATCGCGGCAGCATCGCTGCCAATCTGGCAGGTGCCGGGAACATCAATAAGAACGGTGTAGGGACGGTAACGCTCAGCGGTGACAACAGCGGACTGACCAGCACGTCAGGTGCTGCGACGCTCGTGCAAAATGGCATCCTCATTCTCGACTATACGGCCAGCAACACGGCGAAGATCAGCACCGTGGGCGGACTGGAGATGCGTGGGGGCACGCTTCAACTCTATGGCAATGCCAGTGCGGCCACCAGCCAGACGGTCAATGGGCTCAACCTCGATGGCACCTCCACCACTGACGACTCAGGTGCCTCCCGCATCGTGTTGAACCCCGGCGCAGGCCAGGAGATCGTGCTCAATCTTGGAGCCATCAATCGCACCAGCACTAACAGCGATGGCACGATACGTTTTGTGCTGCCGTCAGGTGTGCAGAGTGCCACGAACGGGATCACCACCTCCACCGGGACCACCAATGGACTGCTAGGCAGTGCAGGCTATGCCACCGTTGAGGATGGCACGGGCACTTGGTTTGCCACGAAGAGCGGCAGCAATATCGTCGGTCTCGTTTCCACGGTGAAAAATGATGTGACCACTTGGGTCAAAAACGACCACATCACGGACGGCACGACGGGATTCACCGGCTCCGTCTCGGGCATCTACCTCAACAGCCTGCGCTTCGATGCGGCCGGGGGTTCGGATCTCAACCTCACCGCTACTGGCGTCCTCGGCGTCGCGAGTGGAGGCCTTCTCATCACCGACAACGTGGGAGGCACGCCCAGCATCGCCGGGGGGACTCTCTTCTCAGGCGCATCAGAACTCATCTTCACTCAGGACAGTGCTCAAACCTTTGCCGTCAGCTCCGACATCAGAGTCAACCATGCAGTGACCAAGAGCGGCGCAGGCACTCTCCTGCTCTCCGGCAACAACACCTACACGGATGAGACCAATATTTTCGAGGGCACGCTCCAAGTCAGTGGAGGCAATGCCATCGGCGACTACTCCACCGTCGATTTGGCCACGACGCGCGATACCACGCTGCAACTCCTCTCCGATGAGACGATCGGTCGCCTCCAAGGGGGCAGCCGTCTGAATGGTGCTGACTATGGCACGCTGGACATCGGCAGCCATACGCTATCCATCAACCAAAGCAGCAGTGCCACCTTCTCTGGTTTTATCACAGGCAGCGGCAGGCTGGTGATGAATGCGGGCAATACGGGCAACCTCCTGCTGAACAACGTGAGCTCTGGCTTTACTGGCGAAGTTATTGTGAATGGCGGCCTCTTCTACTTTAACGGCATCGGTCAGATCAACGCCTCCGCGTTTACCATCAACAAAAGTGGCAACATACTCATCGACAATAATGGCACGACTCGTTCCGGAAATCGGATTCAGGACACGGCTACGATCACCCTAAATTCGGCAGACGGGGCATACTACGGCAGGGTGCAGCCCCGTGGCCTAGCGATCCGCACCGACCAAGATAGCACCCTCAACGAAACGGTGGGTGTGATTACAGCGAACTCAGGTGCAAGCTATGTCACCATGGAGGCCACAACCTCCAGCGACGACTCTCGCATCTTTGCCGCCGACATTCAGCGGAACAACAACGCGACCCTGAATGTGCGCGGCACCAATCTCGGAGGCAGTTCCTCGCAGGAAAACGAACTCAGCATCAGCGTTAGTGCCAATGAGACGGCATTCATCGCCGCTCTCGTCGGCGGCGCAGGCTCGGCAGGCAGCAAAAACATCAGCATTGTCCCCTGGGCCATCGGTGAGAGCTATGCGGGTGCCATTGCAGATGAAGGTTTGCCCGGAGTCTTGGCAAGCAGCAACATGGGCAACAGCCTCGTTACATACGCCGCTGGTTCGGGCTTCCGACCGCTCAACTTTGCTACGGAATACAACACCATCGCCCTCGCAGCAGCGGCGGATAATGCGCGTGAAAGCCTCTCTGGGGATCTCACGGGCCTCGCAGGCACCACCGTCAATGCTCTGGTGCTCGATAATAACAACACAGCCGCCATCAACGTCTCCGGCGCAGGGGCCGGCCAGGCATTGGTCAATACGAGTGGCACATTCCTTTTCACTCTCTCCAACGGAGTGGCCAGTTCGGCTTACACCACCACTCTCGGTGGTTTTGACAGTGGCATCAGTGTCGGGGGCACCAATGAATATGTATTCTTTGTCAACAATCCCTCAGCGTCAGCGGTCACTCCCACGCTGACGGCCTCCATCACTTCGCAGTTGACCACCGCGGCGGACATCACCAAGTCCGGCCGTGGCACGCTGGTGCTCAACCAAGTCAACACCGCTGGAGGCGGTGCGAACAAAACCACCCTCAACGAGGGCATTCTCGAAATCGCCGATCTCGACAATATCGGCGGCAGCACGGGAGCGCTCGTTTTCGCTGGCGGCACGCTGCGCCTTGGCACCGGCCTGACCGACGACATCTCCACCCGCACCATCAGCTTCCTGCTCGGCGGCGGCACGCTCGATACCAATGGCATTGATCTGACGCTGGCAAACAGCCTCGGTTCTGGACTGGGCGGATTCACCAAGGCTGGCGCGGGCAATCTCACCCTCAACGGCACGGCGACCTACACCGGCAATTCCGTACTCTCCCTCGGCACGATTACCATCGGTGCCAACAACGCCCTCGGCAACGGCGGCAATCTGACCCTCGCTGGAGGGACGACACTGGCGTTCAGCGGCGCACAGACTCTGACTCACGGCCTCGTCACCACCACGGGGGCTAGCCCCGCCATCACCGGCGCTGGCACCATCAGTGCCAGCACGGGCTTCTTCTTCAATCACACGGGCGACACCACCATTGGCGCGGTGTTGGCAGGTGCTGGAGGAGTGCTCAAAGCTCAGCCCAATGTGGTGACACTCACGGGTGCCAGCACCTACGCCGGTACCACGGAAGTGCAGAACGGCACCTTGTCCTTCAACAGCATTGGCAACGTGGGCGGTGGGGCTAGCGCTCTCGGTGCCCCCACCACGGCTGAGGCGGGCATCATTCGCATGGGTTACACCGGCACGGCAACCACGCTGAACTACACCGGCAGTGGTCACAGCAGCGACCGAATCATCGGCATGCAAGGCACCACCGGCAGTGTGACCCTTGATGCGGACGGTACCGGCGCGCTTGCCCTGACCGGCGGCGTGCGCTTCGAGATGGCGGGCAACAAGACGCTCATCCTGCGCGGCTCCTCCGCTCCGGCCATCGACAACAGCATCGGCGGACTTACTGAAATCGGCGGCGTCCTCACCTTGAACAAGGCGGACAGCAACACCTGGGTCGTCAACGGCGGCAACACCTACACTGGCGTCACCCAGGTGGACAACGGCACGCTCAAGATCGGCGCGACCGATGCCCTGCCCATCGGCACCACTGTCAGGCTGGGATCTGGCACCACCGCGGGCACGCTGGACTTGAACGGGTTCAACCAAACCATCGGCTCTCTGCTGTCGCAGACGAATTCCGCCTCTGTCACCAATCAAATTCTTGTGGGTGCTGGCAACACGCTCACCATCAATGGCGCGGTGAGCATCGGCGTGGATGTGGAAGACTCGACCACCAAACTCAACGCTCTGGGCGGCGGCGCGATCGTGGTCAACAGTGGTGGCGGCAATTTCGGCGTCGGCGCGGCCACCGGTGGCGAGAATGGCACCGTGGATGTTGATTTCAGTGGGCTAAGCACCTTCACGGCCAACCTCGGCACTGGCACCTTCCGTCTCGGCGATCCCAACACCGACACGGACGCCAATCCCACCACCATGAAGCTGGCGGTGAATAACAGCATCACAGCCTCCGCCATTCGCATTGGTGACGGCACGGGCGGCGTGGCCACTCACACCCTGACACTCGGCAGCGGCACCAACACTTTGAACGCGGACACGATCAATGTTGGCTCGGCCAGCAACACCATTCGTTCCAGCGGTATCGTCATGTTCGACGGAGGTGACACCACGGGCACTCTCACCGTCCGCGCCTCAGACGGCAGCAGCAGGACGGTGCTCAACATGGTGAATTCGACCGGCAGCACCTCGGTGGATATGGCTGCCACGATCAACCTCGCCGGGCACACTGCGGATTTGCTTGTGAGCACCCTGACGATGGCGAATCGCACCACGAATACCGGGGCTGGCAACGCGACGCTGACCTTTGACCAAGGCACGTTGGATGTCACCACCTGGAACATGGCCAGCCGCACCAGCACTGGCACGGGCAATGCCACGGCGACCGTGAATCTCGGCGACAGTGCTGCTCCTGGTTCCCCCATGACCACCATCGGTGCCCTGAACATGGCGGTGAATACCAGTGGCGGCGGCACCGTTTCCGCCGACTTCAACGTCACTGGCGGCACGGTCGCCATCGGCGACGGTTTGAACACCGGCACCGCCATCAACATGGCCAATGCTGCTGCCAGCCGCACTGCCACCTCCACGATCGACCTCACCGGTGGCAGCGTGAGTGTGACCGGCGACATCGTCCGCACCGGTGGCGCGGGCACCGAGAATGCCACCGTGACTTTGAATGGCTCCACTCTTGCCATGAATGGCAACTCCGTGGGCGACGCGACCAACACGATCACCTTCGACGCGCAATCAGGCACCCTCACCGGCCTCGCTGAATTGAATGGCGGCGGCTTGCTCACCAAATCCACCGCCGGCACGCTGACGATGGGCAATGGCAACACCTACACCGGCGGCACCTCCGTCACCGCGGGCACGCTGGAGGTCGTCAATACCACTGGCTCCGGCACGGGCACGGGAGCTGTCACAGTCGGCACGGGGGCGGTTCTCTCCGGCTCCGGCAGCATCGCAGGTGCTACGACCATCGCTGCCGGAGGCGTTCTCGCGCCGGGTGTGGGCAACACGGCCACCAGCAATCAGACGATGACTTTCACCAATACGGGAACCTCATTGAGCGTGGCCGATACCGGCGCGATCCAGTTGGGTCTCACCACTGCGGACACTACGGACAGTGCGTTTGCTTCCTGGTTCCATGCCAATCCGGGCGGCACTGCCGCTCAGTATGTGGTCAGCGTGGGGGGCATCGGCAACACCACCTGGAACAGCGGCCACGCAGGCGATCACGACTTCATCACGGCGGCAGGCACAGTGGTGCTGGGCAGCTCCCCAACGATGGACAAACGCGTGGTGGTATCCCTGAACAACGCCACGGGCCTCACCTACGGCAGCATTTTCAATCTGCTGGATTGGACCACGGTGAGCACACTGGACGGCACACCCCTCTCCACCATGGCTTCGGGCAATTTTAACACCCTGGACAACGTGCAGTTAGACGCGCTGAGCGGTGGCCTGGGCTGGGACACCAGCCTCTTCGACAACTACGGCATCCTCGTCGTCGTGCCGGAGCCTTCGCGCGCAGTGCTCCTGCTGCTGGGCATCCTCGGCCTCATGCTGCGCCGCCGTCGCCGTTGAGTTGCGGATGAATTCGTATCGTTGTCGAGGCAAAAGGAAAGGGTTGCCTTCTCTGCTGCGTTTTGAATAAGCTCGTGAAATCTGGCTCCGCCGTGCTCACGGACGCCGAAGAAACATCCCCCGCAAACTTCTCATCCACCATGCAAACGAACCACACCCAAACCACTCGCCGCACCTTCATCCGCGGCACCGTCGCCAGCGCTGCTGGCATCGCCGCGCTCCCCTCCTACGCCGCCCCGCTGGGCGCAAACGCTGACGTGCGTGTCGCCGTCATCGGCTTCAATGGACGCGGTGCCGGCCACATCAGCAGCCTCCTCGGCATCAAAGGCGTGCGCCTCGTCGCCCTCTGCGATGTGGACAAGAAGGTGATGGAAAAGCACGTCGCCGCTTTGGCAAAGAAAAACATCACCGTGAAGCAATACAGCGACTTCCGTGAATGCTGCGCGGATAAAGACATCGACGCCATCACCATCGCCACGCCGAACCACAGCCACACACTCATCGCCATGACGGGCCTCGCCAATGGCAAGCACGTCTATGTCGAAAAGCCCGTCTGCCATAACATCTGGGAAGGCCGCAAGCTCGTCGAAGCCGGCGCTCACGCAGAAAAGCAGGGCCTCGTCCTTCAGCACGGCATGCAGCGCCGCTCTGCACCCGGCTGGCAGGAAGCCATGGACTGGGTGAAGGCGGGCAACATCGGCAAGGTGACTCTCTCCCGCGGCCTCAACTACAAAGCCCGCAAGTCCATCGGCAAAGTCTCCGCACCGACCCAGCCCGATGCCGCTGGGCGCATCGCAGGCACCTTCCGCAACACGGGCGGCGCACCGCAAATCGTCGATGTCGATTACAAGCTCTGGTCCGCTCCCCGCGCCGTCATGCCCATGCAGCGTGAGCAGTTCCACTACGACTGGCACTGGCAGTGGGCCTATGGCAATGGCGACATTGGCAACCAGGGGCCGCACCAGCTCGACGTCGCCCGCTGGGCACTGGGAAATCCCGATCAACTGCCCAAGCGCGTCATGAGCTTTGGCGGTCGCTGGGGCTACAAGGACGATGGCCAGACCGCGAACAACCAGCTCGCCTTCTATCAATGGGCTGAAGGTGCGCCGCTGCTCTTTGACAATCGCGGCCTGCCCATGAAGGACATGAACTGGGCCAAAGGCTACGAGCCTGTCTTCCGCATCAACGGCAAGACCGGCGCACCTCGCATCGGCAACGTCATCCATTGCGAAGGTGGATTCGTCGCCGAGTCCAAGGCCTACGACAACGATGGCAAGGCCATTCACAAGTTCTCCAACTTCGATGAAGGTGCCAGCCACATGAAGAACTTCATCGAGTCCGTGCGAGCCGGGAAGATCATCAATCCGAATCTCCACGTCGCTCACGGCTACCACGCCGCCGCGCTCGCCCATCTCGCCAATGCCTCCTACCGTCTTGGCAAGCAGATGAGCGTGGATGAAATCAAGGAGCGCCTCGCCAACGACAAAGCCGGGCAGGAAACCTTCGCCGACTTCGTCGCCAATCTGGAAGCCAACAAAGTCGATCTCGCCGTCGAGAAAATCAGTGTCGGCCCCTGGCTCGAATTCGACCCAGTCTCCGAGAAATTCACCGGTGCCTTCGCTGAGGAAGCCAACAAGCTCGCTCAGGACGAATACGCCGCTGGTTTCGAACTGCCGAAGCTCGGCTAAACGGCAAAACGAGATTGTTCGTTCTGTTCACCTCACAGCGCGGAGCCGGGAAACTGGCTCCGCGTTTGTATTTCCAATCCAGTCGCCATTCTGGTAAACCTCATCCCCATCATGGAAACGCCGCCATCACCTCCCTCTCCTCTCCCGTCCTCGGTCGTCAGCCAGGATGAGAAAACACTCGGCATCGTCATGCACGTCCTGTGTCTCGTCGGCTTCCCCATTCTCGGCCCACTGATCATCTGGCTCATCAAAAAAGACAGCAGCCGTTATCTCGATCAGCAGGGACGCGAACTGCTGAACTTTCAGATCAGCTATTTCGTTTACGCGCTCATCGCATTGGCACTCTGCTTTATCCTCATTGGATTCCCGCTGCTCATCGTTATTGGCATCGCCTCCATCGTGCTCACCATCATCGGCATCGTGAAGGCATCCGAGGGAAGCGTCTATCACTTCCCGTTCACGATCCGGCTGCTGTGAGCCAAAACGGTTGCGGCTCCAGTGTCGTGATGCTAGCAGAGCGCCCGTTTCCAAAAAAACCAGATGCGAGCCAATCAACTCCTCCAAGCCATCGGCCCCGAACTGCGCACGCAGATCATGACCTACATGCAGAACGATCAGCGTGCCGCCTACAAAGCCGTCATCGAATCGCTCGCCGCAGGCCGCAAGCTGCGCCCCGCCTTCGTTTTGGAAAAACCTCGCGCCAAGCAAGCCGAGTGGCTAATCGAACAGCTCAACACCAGAGCCAACGAAGGCGTCACCGCACAGATTTTTCAAATCTGGCTGCTCAAAGGTCAGCCGCAGATGCTCATCACCTTCCTCGATGCCGCGCAGATCGCACACGATGGCAAAGGGGAAGTCACCGAACTGCCCGAAGTCATTGAGGACGACAAAGCCGAGGCTGCCGTCGTCGCCTTGCTTGCTGCTTATCCCGCCAAACAGGTCGCGCTCTATCTGCACATGTTCCAAGAGCAGCGCCCCGGCGGCTGGACCTCGCTCGCCAAGGCCATCGCGGCCCGCCCTGAGTTGAATCTCGAAGCCTGAGCCGTGTGCCGTCATGATGGACGACCTCAATCGAGCCATCGCCAGCACTGAGGCTCATCTTTTGAGCCTGCGCACGCCGCACGGTCATTGGGAAGGCCAGCTCAGCAGCAGCGCGCTTTCCACGGCTACGGCCATTGTCGCGCTCACGCTTGTCGATCGCGACCAGCATGCGCCATTCATTCAAAAAGGCGCGCACTGGCTCTGCGAGCATCAAAACAAAGACGGCGGCTGGGGAGATACGACGCTCAGCAAAAGCAATCTCTCCACCACGCTGCTGTGCTGGAGCGCTCTTCATCTATGGAGTGCCGACGATTCGTCGGCAAAGCAGGATTCGGAAAGGCGACGAATCGTCGCCACTCCCAACATCCAACGCGCTGATGCGTGGATTCGCTCGCGCACAGGCTCCCTCGAACCGCCAGCCATCGCGCAGGCCGTCATCGCTCGTTACGGCAAGGACAAGACCTTCTCCGTGCCCATCCTCATGCTCTGCACGCTCTGCGGCACATTGGGGGAGAACGGCTGGCGGCATGTCATCGCGTTGCCCTTCGAGCTCGCCGCGCTGCCGCGCGCTTGGTTTGGTGCCATCGGGCTCCCCGTCGTCAGCTATGCGTTGCCCGCACTCATCGCCATCGGCCATGCGCGCTTTCACCACGCGCCGCCTGCAGGGTGGAATCCGCTGCGCTGGCTGCGCGCGCTCGCCTGGCCGCGCATTCGTCCCATGCTGCAAACGCTGCAGCCCCGCAGTGGCGGCTACCTCGAAGCCACGCCGCTGACGAGCTTTGTCACCATGGCGCTCGCAGGTGCAGGGCAGCTCCATCATCCGTGCATTCCGCCTGCTGTCGCATTTCTCACGCAATCCATGCGCGACGATGGAAGCTGGCCCATCGACACCAACCTCGCCACTTGGGGCACGACGTTGTCCGTGCGTTCATGGAGTGATGACACTTCGTTGCCCCATCAAGATTCGGAAAGACAGAGCAACGTCGCCACTCCCAAAGCTTGGCTTCTCGCGCAGCAATATCGCGAAATTCATCCCTTTACCAATGCTGCGCCCGGTGGCTGGGCCTGGACGGATCTCCCCGGCGGCGTGCCGGATGCCGACGACACCTCCAGCACTCTCATCGCACTCAAAGCCATCGGCCACACTTGCGATTCTGCCATTCACAGCGGCATCACCTGGCTGCTCGATCTGCAGAATCGCGACGGCGGCATCCCCACCTTCTGCCGCGGTTGGGGCGCACTGCCGTTTGATCGCAGCACACCGGAAATCACCGCGCACGCCTTGCTCGCCTGGTGGTCTTGGCAGGATGAAGTGCCCGCTGCGCTGCAAGCGCGCATCACTGAAGCGACTCAACACGCGCTGCATTACCTCCACACCAATCGCACCAAGCAAAACGCCTGGACTCCGCTTTGGTTCGGCAACGAACACACGCCTGACGAGGCTAATCCCGTCTATGGCACCGCGCAGGTCATCAATCACCTCGCGGGCAGCGCGCATCTCGCCCGTCAGGCACGTGCCCTGATCGACTCCGGGTTAGACTACCTCCGCTCCGTGCAAAAAGCCGACGGCTCCTTCGGCGGCGATGCCCAGGCCCCCTCAAGCATCGAAGAAACCGCCGTCGCCCTGCGTGCGATGAGCCAGGATCGGAGTGCGAATGCCCTCGACCGTCTCCAGCGTGCCACGCAATGGCTTCTGCATGCCACCGGCCACGGAACTTCTTTCCCCAGCAGTCCCATCGGTCTCTACTTCGCTCGCCTCTGGTATCACGAGCAGCTTTACCCGGTGGTTTGGACGCACGCGGCGTTGCGTTCGGCGCGGGCAAGGCTCACCGAGGCGCAGCAGAAGCATTGACAACGAGGGCGCGTTTTCTAAAATCGGCTCCGAAATTATCCAAAACAACAGTATCGCGAATCGTCAGGCAGCGGAGGTTACCGGCAATGAGGAACACAGAATTTGATGAAGGTGGTGAACGGCGCCCGCCCAATCCACCACTGCATTCCGAAAAAATCGTCACTGACCGGAAGATTTTCTTCCTCGACCTCAAGGAAAACGATCGCGGCAAATTCATCAAGATTACCGAGGACGTGCGCGGACGCCGTGACACGATCATCCTCCCGATCGACGCCGCCCAGGAGTTCATGGACGCCATGATGCGCACCTTGGACGCCGCAGGCATGGATGATTGATTTCTGCGCGTGCGCAGAGATTTCCACAATCTTGCGGGCTTGACCAAGCAGCGTGCCCCCGGCAGCATCGCGGTGCCATGACACGCTCCACGCTCTCCTTTGTCTTTGCCGCGCTCACGACCACTGCCATCGCCGGAGAAAACTTTCTCGTCTATTTCGGCACCAACACGAACGCCAAGAACGGCAGCAAGGGCATCTACGTCGCGCGCTTCAACTCCGCCTCGGGGGAACTCACCCAGCCTGAACTCGCCGTCGAGGTCGGCAACCCGGGTTTCCTTGCCATCCATCCGACAAAAAAATATCTCTACGCCAGCAGCAGCATCACCCTGCCCGACGGCAAAAAAGGCGGCGGCATCAGCTCCTTCAGCATCGATCTCAAAACCGGCAAGCTCACCCCGATCAACCACGCTAGCTCAGTCGGCGCGGGGCCGTGCCATGTGAATGTCGATCAAACCGGCAAGCTGGCCACCCTCGCCAACTACGGCAGCGGCAGCGTCGCCTCCTATGCGATCAGGGACGACGGCTCTGTCTCCGAAGCCGTGAGCTTTTTCCAGCATGAAGGCTCCAGCGTCGATCCACGCCGCCAGAGCGGCCCGCACGCGCATTCCGTCAACTTCAGTCCTGATAATCGCTTCGCCTTCGCCTGCGATCTCGGGTTGGACAAGGTGCTCATCTACAAGATTGATCCCACCACGGGCAAGATGACGCCGAACGATCCTGCCTTTGCCAAAACGCCCGCAGGCGGCGGCCCGCGTCATCTCGCCTTTCATCCGAGCGGCAAATTCGTCTTCGTGAACAACGAGATGGGCATGACCGAGACCGTCTTTGCCTACGATGCGGAAAAAGGTGCGCTCACCGAAGTCGAAACCGTCTCCACACTGCCCGAGGCGGATCGTGGCAAGACCGGCTTCAGCACTGCCGAGACGCTCGCTCATCCGAATGGGCGCGTCGTTTACGTCTCCAACCGCACGCACGACACCATCGCCGTTTTCATCTGTGATCCGGCCTCTGGCAAACTGACGCTCATCCAAAACGTCCCCGTCGAAGGCAAAATCCCACGCAACATCTGCCTCGACCCGAGCGGCAAATGGCTCATCGCCGCGCATCAGGACAGCGGCACGGCGGCGCTTTTCAAAGTCGATCAGGACAGCGGCAAGCTCACCTTCACCGGCACCAAAGTGAACGTCCCCGGCAGCATCTGCGTGCGGTTTCTGGCGCTGGATTGAGGTGAGGCGGGTGACTGGGCGACGCTGGATTTCTCGTGCGTTTTTCTTCTCGCCACTCGGCAGCTTGAGTCACGGATTCGTCGTTGCGTATCCCCCCTTTGCCTCTACTCTGCCTTCCCCCAAAAGTAAAAAAACATGACCCAGCTCGATCAACTGAAGCAGCACACCGTGGTGGTCGCCGACACCGGCGACTTCGAAGCCATGAAGGCCTACAAGCCGCAGGACGCCACGACCAATCCATCCCTCGTCCTCCAGGCTGCCTCCAAGCCCGAGTACAAGGCCATCTTTGACAAAGCCGTGGCCGACGGAAAATCCGGCGGCGTCAGTGCCGTCATGGACAAGCTCGTCGTCGCTTTCGGCCTCGAAATCCTCAAGATCGTCCCAGGCCGCGTTTCGACGGAAGTCGATGCACGCCTCTCCTTTGACACGCAGGCCAGCATCGAAAAAGCACGCCAGATCATCGCCTTGTATGAAGCGGCGGGCATTCCGCGTGAGCGCGTGCTCATCAAGATCGCCTCGACTTGGGAAGGCATCAAAGCCGCTGAGCTCCTTCAGAAAGAAAAGATCAACTGCAACCTCACGCTCCTCTTTAGCCTCGCTCAGGCTGTGGCCTGTGCGGAGGGCGGCATCAAGCTCATCTCTCCCTTTGTCGGTCGCATCCTCGACTGGTACAAAAAGAACACTGGCAAAGATTATGCAGGTGCCGAAGACCCCGGCGTGCAGTCCGTCACGCAGATCTTCAACTACTACAAGCACTTCGGCTATACGACCGAAGTCATGGGTGCTAGCTTCCGCAACAAAGGTGAAATCACCGAGCTCTGCGGCTGTGACTTGCTCACCATCAGTCCCGGTCTCTTGGGCGAGCTCGCCGCCAGCAACGATCCGCTCCCGCAGAAACTCAATGCCGCCAGTGCGAAGTCGATGAAGATCGAGCGCATCGGCAGCGATGAAAAAACCTTCCGCTGGTTGTTCAACGAAGACGCCATGGCGACCGAAAAAACCGCCGAGGGCATCCGCAACTTTGCCAAGGACATCGTGAAGATGGAAACGATGGTGAAAGCGGCACTGGGCTGAGATCGGGTTCACGCGCCGGGATTGAAAATGGGAAACTGAGAACTGAACATTTGGTGCTGACGCAGGTGCGGCAGCCTCAAACAGGCTTCGGGAGCCCATTTTCAATTTTCAGTGCTCCCTCTTTTCCGTTTTCAATCCTCACGGCTCACTACGAACCACATGCTGACGAAACGCATCATCCCCTGCCTCGACGTGAAGGAAGGTCGTGTCGTCAAAGGCACAAAGTTCCTTCAGCTCCGCGATGCGGGCGACCCCGTGGAGTGCGCGCAGGTTTACAACGCGCAGGGAGCCGACGAGCTCGTCTTTCTCGACATCACCGCCGCGCACGAGGAGCGCAAGACGATGGTCGATGTCGTCGCGCGCACCGCTGAGCATTGCTTCATGCCACTGACGGTCGGCGGTGGCATCCGCACCGTCGCCGACATGCGTGAGATGCTGCTCGCCGGCGCGGACAAGGTCGGCATCAACACCGCTGCGGTCAAAACACCGCAGGTCATCGACGAAGCCGCCGAAGCCTTCGGCTGCCAGTGCCTCGTCGTCGCCATCGACGCGAAACGCAATGACCGCGGCTCTTGGACTGTCTTTACGCACGGCGGACGCAACGCCACCGATCTCGACGCGGTCGAATGGGCCGCCGAAGTCTGCAAACGCGGAGCAGGCGAAATCCTGCTCACCAGCATGGACTCCGATGGCACCAAAGCCGGTTACGACATCGCTTTGACGCGTGCCGTCAGTGAGGCGGTGAGCATCCCCGTCATCGCCAGCGGCGGCGCGGGGAAGCTGGAGCATATGGTCGATGTCCTGCGCGATGGCAAGGCCGACGCCGTCCTCGCCGCAAGCATTTTCCACTTCGGAGAATACACCGTGGCCGATGTGAAACGCTTCCTTGAAGGCCAAGGCGTGCCGGTGCGGCTGTAATCATTGCGCTCGGCGTCGGTGGAGGTTTCTCACGCGAATCCAATCCGAAGGGGGCGCGAGTGACCACGAATGGTGGCCCTCTCGCACGCGCAACATTTGCGGCCATTCGTGGAGGGTTCGGTTTTCCTTCGCGTTGAAAATGCAGAGGCTTGCACGCCGCGGTGTTTTCGAGGACCGGGGGCATGGCATCCCCGAAACGCAGCGCCCTCCAGGGATTTGACGAGTAAGCCCTGCCTAGAGGTGACGGCTCGCAGCAAAAAAAGGGTGTCAAAGAGCATGCCCTCGCTATGTCTTTGCCCCCTCTCGATTTTGTCGCAATGAACACCCTCCAAACCTTCACCACCGGCTCCGGCTCCACTGGCAAGTTTTATTCCCTCCCCGCACTCGAACAAGCGGGCATCGGCAAAGTCTCGAAGCTGCCGGTTTCCATCCGCATCGTGCTGGAGAGTCTGCTGCGCCATCTGGATGGCAAGAAGGTCACTGAGGCGGATGTGAAGAACCTCGCGAACTGGAATGCGAAAGCACCGGGCGACTACGAAATCCCGTTCACCGTCGCGCGCATCGTGTTGCAGGACTTCACCGGCGTGCCGTTGCTGGTCGATCTCGCCGCGATGCGCAGCAAGGTGAAGGAACTCGGCAAGAATCCGAAGATGGTGGAGCCGCTCGTGCCGGTGGATCTCGTCGTCGATCACAGCGTGCAGGTGGACTACGCAGGCACGGCGAATGCGTTTAATCAAAACCTCACGCTCGAATTCACGCGCAACAAGGAGCGCTACCAGTTCCTCAAATGGGGCGAGCAGGCCTTTGATACCTTCAAAGTCGTGCCTCCCGGCATCGGCATCGTGCATCAGGTGAACCTCGAATATCTCGCCAAGGGCGTGCTGGAGAAAGATGGCGTGTATTACCCAGATTCGCTCGTCGGCACGGACTCGCACACGACGATGATCAACGGCCTCGGCGTCGTCGGTTGGGGCGTGGGCGGCATTGAGGCGGAGGCGGGCATGCTCGGCCAGCCGGTGACTTTCCTCGTGCCGGAAGTGGTCGGCGTTTACCTCACCGGAGCGCTCAAAGAAGGCGTCACCGCCACTGACCTCGTGCTCGAAGTGACGCAGAAGCTGCGCAAGCTCGGCGTCGTCGGCAAATTCGTCGAATTCTACGGCCCCGGTGCAGTCAGCCTGCCGGTCACCGATCGTGCGACCATCGCGAACATGGCACCTGAGTATGGCGCGACGATGGGCTTCTTCGGCGTCGATGAAGAAACCGTCGCCTACCTGCGCGGCACTGGCCGCAGCGAGGAGCTGTGCAAGACGGTCGAGGCTTACTACAAAGCGCAAGGCATGTGGGGCATCCCCACGGAGAAGGGGGTGATTGATTTCAGCACCGAGATGGAGATCGACCTCAGCGGCGTGGTGCCCTGCGTGTCCGGTCCGAAGCGTCCGCAGGATCGCATCGAGGTGCCCGCTTTGAAGACGAAGTTCCGCGACCTGCTCGGCGCGGATGTGAAGGCTGGTGGTTTCGGCAAGGCGGAGTCCTTCAAGCCCGCCGAAGTCGTCGTGAACAGCAAAGCCGATGTGAAAGACACCATCACCGATGGCAGCGTGCTCATCGCCGCCATCACGAGCTGCACGAACACCTCCAATCCGAGCGTCATGCTCGCCGCCGGTCTGCTCGCGAAGAAAGCGAACGCGAAGGGCCTCACTGTGAAGCCTTCCGTCAAAACCAGCCTCGGCCCAGGCAGCCGCGTCGTGACCGATTACCTGAACAAAACCGGCCTCCAGGTCGAGCTCGACAAACTCGGCTTCCAGACCGTCGGCTACGGCTGCACCACCTGCATCGGCAACTCCGGCCCGCTCGACGCTGGCATTGAAGATGTTGTCAAAGGCCAGGATGTCGTCGCCGCCTCCGTGCTCTCCGGCAACCGCAACTTCGAGGCCCGCGTGCATCAGAGCATCAAGGCGAACTTCCTCATGTCTCCGCCGCTCGTCGTCGCCTACGCCATCGCTGGCACCGTCGATATCGACTTGAGCAAGGACGAACTCGTCGCCGGCAGCGGCGTCTATTTGAAGGACATCTGGCCCACGCTCAAAGAAGTGCGTGATGCGATGCAGTCCGCGCTTTCACCTGAAGTCTTCCGCAAGCTCTACACCGACTTCGCTTCGCAGAATCCGAAGTGGAACGAGATTCAGGGCAGCGTTGGCGAAGTCTTCGAGTGGGACGGCAAGTCCACCTACATCCAGCATCCGCCCTTCTTTGCCGACTTCAGCATGACCCCTGGCGACATCGCCGAGATCAAAGGCGCACGTCCGCTTGGCATCTTCGGCGACAGCGTCACCACCGACCACATCAGCCCCGCCGGTGCGATCAAGAAAGCCAGCCCCGCAGGCCGCTTCCTCACCGAAAACGGCGTCGCGCAGGCCGATTTCAACAGCTACGGCAGCCGTCGCGGCAATGACCTCGTCATGACCCGCGGCACCTTCGCCAACGTCCGCATCAAGAACCTCATGCTCGGCGGCAAAGAAGGCGGCGACACGCTTTGCTATGTTACCGAAACTGATGTGGTTCAGATGATCGGAAACCAGACCAAGAGCCAGGGTGAAGTAGTGGCTTCGGGGTTGGAGGTGAATTCGACTCCCGAAGAAGTTTCCATTTTTGATGCCGCAGAGCGTTACAAAGCCCAAAACATCCCAACCGTCATCCTCGGCGGTGAAGACTACGGCATGGGCAGCAGTCGCGACTGGGCCGCGAAAGGCACCCGTCTGCTCGGTGTGAAGGCCGTCATCACGAAGTCCTTCGAGCGCATCCACCGCAGCAACCTCGTCGGCATGGGCGTCCTGCCCTGCAACTTCAAGAACAAGGCCGACTACGACAAAGTGAAGGACCTCGGCGATGCCACCTTCGACATCCTGGGCCTCAACAACGACTTCAAGCCCATGAACGAAGCCACCCTCCGCGTCCACAAGACTGACGGCAGCACCTTCGACATCCCGCTCATCGTCCGCATCGACACCCCCGTCGAAATCGACTACTACCGCGCCGGCGGCATCCTGCCGTATGTGCTCGCGCAGATTCTGCGTGCGAATGGGTGACAACCAACTCTTATCGAGGCTCGCGAAATAGGGATACATCATGCGATGCCAGCGGCGGAATGCTGACGCATTCCGCTGCGAGGCGTAGCAGCAAGGTGCTCTGTGACGGCGAAATCAGCCCTCATTCACCACCATGCCGCGCAGTGCCGAGGAGGACATCATCGGTTGGAGCAGCGCGAGCGCGGCGCGGAGTTGTGCCGCGCTGCTTACGGTGGGATTGCTCACGATGAGCACATCGGAGGCTAGCGGCGCGAGGGGTGCGACATTGGCGAAGCTCTTGAGCAGAGGGGAGGCATCGAGGATGATCCAGTCCACTTCTGTTTTTGCGCGCTCGATCCATGTGCGGTAGCCATCGAGCAATTCGTTGGTGGCGTGCGCAGGCAGATCACAGCCTGGCAGTAGAAAGAGATGGCTGTGGCCGTAGCGCAGTGCCTCGATGTCTTGCGCATAGGCACCATGGCCTTGCACAGCGCGCGGGAACCACTTGTGAAGCGTGGGCGAGGTTGGATTGCACTCCATCATGAAGACACGGCGTCCTTGATGACAGAAGGCGGCGGCCAAAGCGGAGGAGACAAGCGTTTTGCCCTCGCCAGCGTTGGGGCTGGTGATGAGAATGACGCCCGCCGTGGTGCCACGATTCACGGCCTGACGTTCGAGCGTCATGGTGAGGTGATGCAGCGCGCTGGAGGCCCCGACGGGCTCCGGCTTGAGCAACTCAGAAAGCATGATCTCCGGCGTGGCTCCATTCACTCGCGGCAGTTTGGCGAGGATGGTCGCGTCTCCCCCTGCGGGTTTGATGACAGGCATCGGGCGCGATTTGGGGCGCTCTTGTTCCCGCACTGGTGGAGAGACAGGTGGCGTGGCTGTTGGTGCCGCGGAGATGGAGAAGGGTGACGCAGGCGGGGCGATCATCGGTGCCTGCTGCGCCACAGCAGCTTGTACGGGAGGCGCGGTGTAGGCAAGGCCTCCGTTTTCGCTGAAGCCATGCCGCGCCATGCGTTCGCGTTCCAGGGTTTGTTGATCAGGCTCTGTGCCAGAGAAGAGCTTCTTGATATGATCGTCAAAGATTCCCCAACCCACCGGCAAGCCGATGAGCGTTAGTCCAAAAATCATCACCGCAGCGACCGCAGCGACGGGCTTGTTGGGCTTCACAGGTTTTTCGGGCGTCATGGCGACATCGGCGATGCGGAGCAATCCGCTGTCACGGAACTGCCCAGTGAGAGCGGCTTGGCTGCGGCGCATCTCGATCTTTTCGTACAGGTCGCGATCCATGCGCACTTGATCGCGCAGGAGACTCTGCTGCACGTTCTTGCCATTGACGTCGAGCGCGGCGTCACGCGCTTCGTCGAGTTGAGTTCGGAAATCGGCGATCTGGCGTTGCTGTGTCTCGACTTCGGACTGCACCATGCTCACCACGGCGGCCACAGCACGATCAAGAGCCGCGCGGAGCGTTTCGATTTCATTCGCAAGCCCGATCATCTTTGGGTGTCTGCGACCGCAAGTGGCTTCCAAGGGGGCACGCTCGGCGATTTTAGCGTCGAGTTGTTTGTGGATGTGTGCCACGTCTGGATTGTCGGCAAACAGGCGCAAGTCCTTCAAGTCGCGTCCGGCTTTTTGAGCGGCGATGACGTTGTCGAGATCGGTTTTGGCTTTGGTTAATTTCAGGTCAGCTTCGGTGATGGCTGCGTTGAGCTGGCGCACTTTCTCACTGGAGATGTCTTTGGTGTCGATATCCTCAACGAGGCCGGTGCTCTTTCGATACTCCGCCAGCTTTTGTTCCGACTCCCGCAGGCGTTTTCTCATTTCCTCGGATTTCTTTTCCAGATAGCTGGATGCGTCAGCGCTGAGCTTGGATTCCTGCTCGGCAACGTAGTGAATGTATTCTTCGATGTAGCGATTTGCGAAATCGGCTGCGAGTTTTGGATCGCGGTCGCGCACTTGCACGCGGAGGACGTGAGATTCCTTCAGCGGCTCGACGCGCACATTGGCGGTCATGAGGTCGATGAAGTTTTCACGCGGATCACCGGGCTTGCCAGGCTTGTAAAGGCCGATCAGCTTCATGAGCTGTTGCGAGCGGCTTAGCGAAGCTGCTTCGCGTGCGAGGAAAGCGTCGCGCTTGGCTGGATCGAAGTGGTCGTAGAAGTGGCTGAGGAAGCGGCGTGAGAGCAGTTCTGTGCGGTGGTTGTTCACGAGCTGCGGCGCGCTGAGCTCTGTGACGTGGCGCGTTGCCATGGACTCGAAGTTGAACACGTTTGTGTCCTGGATGCGCAACAGCAGTTGTGATTCCGCTTCGTAAATTTTCACTCCCATGCCGAGGGCGTAGAAGGCGAGTGCAGCCAGCATGAGACCCAGCATGGCACCACGCAGCCAACGCTTGCGGATGTAGCCGAGTACGTCCGTCACACTGATGAAAGGCTGCACCTCAAAATCATGCGGATTGATCGGCGGCAGGAAAGCACGTGGATCAAAGACAGGAGAGGAGCCTGGTTGAGCTGGTATGGTGATGGAGGGAGCCATGGGCACGAGGCTGCGCGTGCTTGGCGTCAGAGCCAGCATGGCCCCAAAGCCGGGCGGCTGAGGCGCGGCGGGAGCGGGTTGCATGCTGTAGTGATAGGACATGGGGAGGAAATCAGGATGACGCGCGGGTCATCATCAAGGTTGTTGTCGGGGTGGCTGTGGAGCGGGTAGTCTGAGGTGCGTCGAGGCGCATGGCGCGGATGATGATGTCGTTGACGAGGCGGACATCGAATACTTCACAGGCGAGTCGGCGACTGGCGCGCCCGTGAGCGGCGATCTGGTCGGGGTTTGTGAGATACCATTCCATTGCGCATTCGACAGCGGCGACGTTCTGAGGTTGGCAAAGAAAACCGTTTTCGCCCTGCATGAGCATCTCTCCCTGCGCGCGCTGTTCTTCGCCTTCCGCAGTGAGTCTGACGCATTCACGCGCGCCGACGGAGTGGCTGGTGATGACAGGACGACCAGTGGCCAGTGCTTCGAGGGTGGCATGAGGCACGCCTTCACGATACCAGGTGGGCAGGACAAACACGTGCATCGTGCGCAAGAGCGCGGCGACATTCTGCACCATGCCATGATGCACCAGCGTGCCTTCTGCGACCCACTGGTGGACCTCGCTCTCATCCACACGGTTCGGGTTTGGATCAAAGGGGCCGACGAGATGAAACTCAGCGTGTGGGTGTGTCTGTTTGATACGCCGTGCAGCTTCTGCAAACACGCGCACGCCTTTGCTGATGAGCAGGCGGCTCACGAGTACAAAGCGGATGCGGCCTGCGGTGATGTCCGCATCATGATCGAGTGGTGCGTGGGAAAATTCCTCCGTGTTGACTCCAGAGCCGGCGGTGACATGCACGGGCACACCTGGAGGGAGCATGCCCATGCTGCCGAGCAGTTTTTCATCGTCGCGGTTCTGCATGAAAATCACATCCGCACGCTTTAGTGCGTGGCGGTGGAGCATCTCGGAGACAAAGGAGACGATTTTCTGTTTCAGCGTCACCGGTTTGACGAAGGTGAAGCCTAGGCCGGGCAACAAGGCATAGATGCGGCGCACTCCCGCTAGGCGCGCGATGACGCAGCCATAGACGACGGATTTGATCGTATAAGCGAAGAGCGCGTCAGGTTTCTCTGAGCGGAACAGACGCCACATGTCCCACATCGTGACGAGATCCTTCAGCGGCTTGATCTTGGAGCGCTCCATGCGGATCGCGCGGTGCCGTCCACCGAGATTGGCGACGAATGCCTGCACATGAGGATAATCTTCCGCAGCCGCAGTGACGATATCACAGCCATGGGCGGCGAAGTCGCGGATCAAATCACCCCGGTGATAGATGAGGGTGTTGGCGTCGGCGGTGAGGACGAGGACTTTCATGTGGATGATCCTCCCGTGTTTTTCCGATATGCCAGCCAACGGCGGACAGCACGCAGCGTGTGAAAAATGGTGGCGCGCCAACTTGTGGGATTGGCGGCTTCAAGATCGAGCAGCCAGCGAGTGGCATCGCACCACTGCCGTTTGTATTCATACTCGCCAGGCAGCATGTCGTAGGTGTGCAGCCCGAGACCGATGGCGTTGATTATGCTCCAGCGCACCGCCATTCTCCCAGGGGAGAGGCGGGCGAGTGATTCATCCCAACCCATTTGATAGAGGAAGAACTCCTCGCGCTCGATGAATCCGTAAACGGCGGAGAACACGGTGCCGTGGGCGGTGAGCAGAGGTAGAATAGCGCGATTCTGTGGCAGCCAACGAGCCGCGAGTCGGCGATGGAAGCGCAGGGATTCTGGCGTGGTGAAGGTACTCTCGTCTGCGGGGAGGTTGGCATCATGCAGACGCCGCAGTTCCTCAAAGGCTCTGGAATGTGAGATGCCTTCTACATCACCTGAAAGAGAGAATGTGCCCGCGTGATTCTTGGCGAAGATTTTGCAATTGCGCTCCAGATTGCGCCGCCAGTTGGTGCTGTGGCGTGCTTCGATTTCGTGCCAAGCTTTCGGTAGGCTGACGTAGCGGCTTGAGTGGCGGTTCAAGATGCCCGCACGCACAAAATCTTTTTGCAGAGCAGCAAGGATGTGAGGTGTGTTTGCAGATTCCTGCGGCAGGGAATTCAAACGCACGACGTCGCATTCAGAACGGAGCAGAGCAAATGCCTGGCAGAGCAGCGGAGTGAGATCGTCCTCGCGTCCAGCGGGCACGATGAAGTCAAGGCGCTCGCCATGAGCGGCGCCCAAGCTGCCGAGAAAGGCTAAAGCCGTGAGATGTCGGCGCGCGCCATGGTTTTCACGAGCGAGCATCAAGGGCGCGATGGCTTGCGGAGTGCCCGCAGCATCACGCAAGACGGCGACTGCGAGCTTTGCATGGCTGCCGCATTCTTCCCACCACAGGCGCACCCAATCCCAGCGCAGGAAGGGAGTGCGCACGGTCATTTGTTCCACCAAAGTGTCCCAGAAAGGAGCGAGTGCGTCGAACGCAGCGCCACAACGGACGAGATCGAGCGTGAGAGAGTTTCGATGGAGGCGTGTGTGCACTGTGGGTGGAGCGACAGGGCGCAGTAGGGCGGGAGTCATGGGGTGGCTCCTTTCTCTGCAGTGGCTGTTTGTTTGCGGCGTTGTGCGGTTTCAATGAGCGTTCCTAGCTGGAGGCGTGCTTCCATGAGTGCCGTGGGCTGGTTGTCCCAGTCGCCAAATCCCCGCGCGAATTTCGCAGTGAGTCGGCGTGCGTCATCTTCCAGTCCGAGGTGACGTGCGAGCATGAGGTAGTCGTAATCTTCGGCGGTATCGCGCAGCCACTTCAGGCGCATCGAGGCGACCGGTGCATGGCGGCCGTGCCGCTTTTCTGTCGCGGGGTAGATGAATGAACCATCTCCGTTGTACACGGCACCATCCGGTGTTTTGAAGGTGCCAGCATCACGCCACACATCCACGCCATCGGCGGCGTAGAGTGTGTCCCAGTATGTGAGGCCAGTGATGTTGTAGCGTGGCAGCAACCAGCCCGTGATGCGGTGTGCCATCGGTGGGTAATCGAGTGCCCATACGGGGGGAAAGCCGTGATCGAGTTTTTTGGGCATGCCATGTTGCTGCTCCCACTCGTCCGGCATTTGCACGAGTGCGGCGTAGGCCCAGACTTCATCACCCGCCTGATGTCGCAGGGCGATGTCGTGGCGGCCACCTGCCCACTCCACATCCTTCCACACCGCGCTGAAGTGAGGCACCCAGATGTCCACGGCTCCCTGGAGTGTGCCCCAGGCGGTTTTTTCCGGAGTAGGCTGTTCAGTGATCAGCAAAGGGACGCGCACGCCATGCTTCTTTTCCACTTCATTGAAGAAATCGCCCCAGCGGCGGACGTTGGCGTAAGCGGATTCACTGTTGGGTTCGTCGAGGTCACCCATGATGACATAGCCGCGTGATTCACAGCGGATTTTTGCCAGCAAGCGCATCCATTGTGCGACGTAGGCCATGGCGGCTTCGCGATCTTTGCCAAGGGGATCTGCAAATGGCCACTGTGGCCAGATCGGCAAGCCGATGGTGCTGCAATGGCGGTGCAGCAGGTGCTTGCGCAATGCGCGCTCCACTTTGTCCTCGTCGAGTTGGCCTGTCGCTGCGTCGGGATAACTGCCGGAGATTTGATCCACACTCAAGCGATGTGCGGCGAGAAGATCGTAGTAATCATCGAGTAGGCGGAGGTGGGTGAGGGAGGGCTGGTTATCCTTGTAGGTGAGGCCATGCACTTCGGCGACGCGGCGCACGGTGGTCATGATGGAGGTGCGCAGGCTGGGAACGACGGGAAGGTCGAAATCCCAGACCTTGAGCGAATAGGTGGCGGTGAGAGCGGTGCCATCGGCGAGCTGAAAGCGTACTTCACCGTGGTAATTCCCTGCTGCTGCTGTGTAAGGCACGAAGACATCGACCCAGAAAGGTTGATTCACCACGGTGCCACCGCTTGGCTCTTGCGATGGCATGTCCAGCGGCATGAGTGCGTCGGGGTAGTCTCCAGGAGGGAGAGGTGCCATCGGCGTGGAATGGGAGACGCGCACGTAATGCTCACGCAGCAGGAGCGGTGCAGGCAGCAGCGCATCTGACGCATGATGAGCGATGCCGGTGGCTGAGGCGGTGATGTTTTTGAGTTGCTCCGGTGTGGCCGTGACGATGATCTGCAATGCCTCCCACTCACCACGAGCGGCATGCAGGGTGTGTGTCTGTGCTACAGGCGATTCGCCGAGGCGTGGGATGCGCGTCATCGCATCACAGAATGAAACGTGTGCCGCTGGCGCGGTGCTTTGCGCGCCAAGCGCGAGGATGAGGAGCAGGGTATTCATTTCCGCACCTCCAGAAGTTGGGAATAAACTTCCTCATAGCGGCGTGCGGCCTGCGTGATGGTGAACTGCTCGATCACGCGACGGCGCGCTTGTGCGGCGGTCTCTGCACGCGCGCTAGCATCTTGCTGCAGGGTTCGTTCCCAGGCATCCGCGAGTGCTGAGGCATCGTGTTTGGCAACCGTTGAGCCGACATCACCCAGAAGCTTGGCGCAGTCGCCGACATCTGTGGTGACGCAGGCGACACCGCAGGACATGGCCTCGATGAGCGTCATCGGGCACGCCTCGGTGCGTGAGGAAAGGGTGAAAATATTCAGCGCGGGGTACAAGCGCCACGGGTCGGGGCGGAAGGATTCAAAGCGCACCTGCTGGCGCTGTGGCAGTTGTGCGAGGAGTGCGCGCTCATCGTCGGTCATCTCGGTTTCAACTCCGCCACAGAGCACGAAATGCGCGTTTGGCATGCGCGTCTGGAGGATGGCTGCTGCGCGCAGAAACGTGCTCAGATCCTTCATCTCATGAAATCGTCCGACATAGCCGATGACGGGCGCTGAAGGTGGCAACGCCAACTCCGCGCGTGTGTCTAGCCCCGCATCGAGGTCGGGCTGGAAACGCTCGGCGTCGATGCCGTTCGGTATCCACATCATCTTAGCGCGGGGATAACCTACGGCTGCATGATCTTCGATGGCTGCTGCGGAGCAGGAGATAATGCGTTTGGGAATGAAGCGGGAGCTGAGTGCGAGCGCGCGGCGGAAAAGTGCGGTCTTGCGCGGACTTTCGCCTGGATTGCGATGGATCTCACGGCAGTGAATGCTCCAGACGATGTTCCTGACACCAGCGAGACGCGCCGCCCAGCCGCCCACAAAGTCAGCATGATGCATCCATGTTTGCACGATGTCCGGGCGCTCTTGCTTGAGCACGTTGCGCAGGCGCGCCAGAGTTTCACGGTGCAGGAAAGCCGTGCCTTCGAGGTCATGCACATGCACCCCAGCATCATGCAGGTGCTGAAGGTGGTGCGGCCACGGGCGCGCATTCACCGCGACGACCACGCTGCGAAATCGCGCTGAGTCGAGCGATGTGGCGAGGTTCATGAGCATCGCCTCCGCACCGCCGCCGCCGATGGAGTAGGCAAAATGCAGCACCACGGGGCGTTTGTCTGCCGCCTGCGATCGCAGTGACGGTGCCTGGGCAGCAGTGTGCGCCACCCGCCCGAGAGGGAGGAGCGCGGTACTGTGGCCAAGGGTGATCGTCTTCATATCAGCGACATCGCTTTGAGGCAGCTCTGTCTCCAGTCTTTGAGAGTTTCGAATGCGCCTGAGATGGTGGCTTCTGCCTCCCACACGGATTCGGGGCATCCGTAGCGAGGCAGTTGGAAGATCGATGTCGCATTGCCCACGCGGCCATTGACGGTGGTGCAGGCGCATTTGAAGCCCGCCTCGCGCACCAGCATCTGCGTTTCAGCCGTGAAGTCGCCTTCTTTTCCGTTGGGATAAGAAAAGGACACTGCAGCACGGCCCATCTCTGCGCGGATGCGATCCTGACAGGTGAAAATCTCTGCGCGCATGACTCTGGGGTCGCAACGTGCCAGAATGGGATGCGTGTGCGTGTGGCCTCCGACTTCGATCTGCCCATCGTGTGCCATCTCGCGGAGCATGTCCCAGGAGCATGGGCGCATGGGGGCAGGCAAGTCGGTGACGGTGGGCGGAGCGACCTTCAATGCGCGCTCAAGGCGATCGATCTCGTCCAAAAGATCGGCATCGGTGAGTTCCTTTAACTCGGGAATCAACTGCACTAGGGACTGCTGACGCTGCATGCGCGTGCCGAAATGCAGGTGCAACCTCTTGCCATTGATTTTCCATTCGGTGGATTCGAGCGGCGTCCGGCCTAGAGCGAGGTCCACTCGCTGAAACCACAGCAGATCGGCACCATCGAGGAAGCCGGTGGTGACAAAGATCGTCGCAGGCAGTCCGAATTCTTTGAGGACGGGGTAGGCCAGCTTGAAATTGGACTCGTAGCCGTCGTCAAACGTGATGATGACGGAGTTCGTTGGCAGGCGGCTGTCTGTCATCCTTGCGGTGACGAGATCAGACAGCGTGATGGCGTTGTACTCCGCCGCCACATGCGCGCAGATTTTGCGAAAGGCCGCCAGCGGCAGGTGCAAGCTCCAGTCGAGTATTTCCGAGTATTCCGCGCCTTCGCATAGACCATGAAAAGTGAGGATGGTCGCCTCTCCCGCCCGCCGAGATTTGGAGAAGGAAGCGAGCCCACTGCCAACGAGGGCAGCGGCTTTGACGACGCGCGATGGGAAAGAAGGCGGCATGATCAAAGGTTGATGGCTGGGACAGGCTCTGGTGTGCGAGGAAGTGCCCAGTGACGGGAACATCTGAAAATAATGGCAATTGCATGATAGCAGCCGATTTTGTTAATCGCAATAGAATTATCATAATATCTGTATTTAATTTACAGCTTTCTTACAGAGTGTTTCCCCCCGCGATCAAGGCATACGCCGCAGCCCCCGCCCACATCGAGAGCAGCTTCATCGTGTGCGGAGTGCCGATGGCTGGGCTGGTCGGTGGCCGATTTTATCGCCTCATCGAATCGAGGCGCGTAGTCGGGGGCAGGCGCAGTCAATGCTGGTACGGGGCACTCAAGCTAGGTCGAGCCAACACAGCGCGCCGTCAATTCACAGTGGCCTGACCCACACGTTGCGCAGCCGCACGGGCGGTTCGTTCTTATGATCCTGAATGCGGATCGGGGCCTTTTCCGGAAACTCACCGGTGTAGTCCGTGATCTGCTTGTGCTTGGTTGGGCCCATGATCTTGGTGTGGTTTTGCACGCAGATGCCGTTCACAAAGGTGGTGATGTAGGCAGGCTCCACGACCTTTCCCTTCTCAAGCTTAGGCGCAGTAAAGAGGATGTCATAGACCTGCCACTGGCCTGCGGGGCGCACGGCGTTTACGAGCGGAGGAGTCTGTCCGTAAACTGCGCCGGTCATGCCGTCGGCATAGGTGGGATTGTTGTGACAATCGAGCATCTGGGACTCGTAGCGATCCATGAAAAACACACCAGCGTTGCCCTTTTTCTGCGAGTTTCCTTTGGTTTGCGGTTCACTCATCCACTCCAGATGGAGCTGGCAACTCCCAAACTCCTGCTTGGTCCAGCAGTTGCCGCCTTTGATGAGCAGTGCTCCGTCCTTCAGCTCCCAGGGGCAGGGGATGATCTTGTCGGTTTCTTTGCCTTTGGCGTCGAGTTCCTTCGCTTGGAGGGCATCAGAGTTGGAACCATCAAATATGATGATGGCATCCGCTGGTGGTGCCCCAGGCTTTTCTCCCGGAGCCACCGCAGGAGGGCGCGGGCGATCAATGTCATGCACGCGCCATTTTGTTCCTGGGATGAGCGGCGTGTCTGTGTAGCCGATGGGCGATGGCTTTTCTGGCTTCTCCGCAGCCGTGAGGGCATGCGTTGCTGAAATGAAAACGACAAGGAGAACACGGTTGAGATTCATGCGCCCATGCAAACGTCGGCAAAGGCAGACAGATTGCACACTTACAGTGCCGCCACTTTGGTCACGACATCTCCGTTGTCGAATTTCCCGCGCATGACCTGCTGATAAACATGCAAGTCCGGCCGGATCATGCCGTGTGTGAGGCCGCATTTGACCTTCGTGACCGCCAGCGCGGGAGATTCACTCCAGCCGCCGCGGCCCAGATTGGCAGCGGGTGCCTGCAGATAGAGCGTGTGGTCGAATCTCTCCTTCGGATGCACCTCGCCATCGTGAATGTGCAGCGTCGGGAAGAACACCGTGCCCGCCAGCGCCGTCGGAAATGAAAAGGCCATCGGATGCACCTGTGCTTTGCCCGGCTTCAGCTTGAACACCGCGAAGCCAAAGTCCGCATATCCCGGCAGCTTCGCCCACACGCCTTCCGGCAGCCGGAATCGCGCATCAAGACGGCTGAAATCGGCGATCGTCGGCACAAAGCTCGCGTCGTAGGCACCTACGGACACGACTTTGAGCGAGAAACCGGCCTCTGCGGGAGCCGCGCCAAATGGATCAGCCAGAAAATTCAGTTTCGGCATTGGAAACAGCTCCCGGAGGTCTTCAAACACGTCTTCATACTTTGAGAAGTCGAAAAACTTCACCGCGTCTTCCCCTGTGCCGGCCTTGACTGGAATCGGCAGCACCATCGCCAGATCTTGGTCCGCCTTCACAGACATCTGATAAATGAGCACCTGGTTTCCACGCTCGCCCAGCCGGGCAAAGATGCGCGTGTTTTTGACCTCCTCGACTTTTCCGGTGAAGCAGCACATGATGCGCATGCTACCGAATCACCGTCTCCTTTGTCCAGCATGAAACTCGCCGACCTCGTCTCTTATCTCGACACTGAATTGCGCATCGCGGAGATCGCAGATTACGGCAACGCGCTCAATGGCCTCCAGTTGGAGAATCGAGATCGGAAGGCGACGAAAATAGCTGCCGCTGTCGATGCGACGCTGCCGGTGATGCGCAAGGCGGTCGCTGTTGGCGCGGATTTGCTCATCGTTCATCACGGCATGTTCTGGAGCGGTCTGCAGCCGTGGACGGGGCCGGTGTTTGAGAAAATGAAGCTGTGCCACGATCATGGTCTCGCCGTTTACAGCGCGCACCTTCCGTTGGATGTGCATCCCGTACTCGGAAACAACGCGCAGATCGCTCTGGCACTCAACCTGGCTCCCACGGGCGGATTTTTGGAATACAAAGGCCAGGCCATCGGCGTGACGACCGAGCAGGCCATGCCGCTGGATGAGTTGATGATGAAGTTCAAAGCAGCATTGGGAGGCTCTGCCGTCCATGTCTGTGCCGGAGGGCCAAAAACGGTGCGACGCATCGGCATTTCATCCGGTGGTTCAGGTTCCGAAGTCGCTGCGGCTGCGAAGGCTGGCATCGATACCTTCATCACTGGCGAAGGGCCGCACTGGAGCTACACGCTCGCGGAAGAACTCGGCATCAACCTGCTCTACGGAGGCCACTACGCGACGGAGACCTTCGGAGTGAAAGCACTCGCAGCTCATATCCAGCAGCGATTCGGCATCCCGTGGCTGTTTGTGGATCATCCGACCGGTTTGTGAGACAATAACCACATGAATGCCGCCGCCGCTCATACGTCGCCTCATCCGACACATCAAGAGCCCACACGCTGGACCGCCTTGCTATTTCTGGCCAAGGCGAAGGCGCATCAACTCCGTCGTGGCATTAAAAATTGGCGCGAAGGCATACGCAAACATACCGGAGGTGATGCGCTGATCTCGCTGCCGATCGTGGCGCAGTGGCAGTCCGATCTGCGCGGGGGCGGGCACACCGCCGCGCGCGAGAAAGAACTGCAAGAGGGCAAAGTGAGGAACCTGCATGTAGCCGCTGCCGCATTGAACGGCGCCGAGGTGCCAGCGGGAGAGGTTTGGAGTTTCTGGCGGCATCTTGGCCGCGTCACACGTCGTAAGGGTTATGCGGAAGGACGTGAGCTGCGCGAAGGCTGCCTCATTCCGCAAATCGGTGGCGGCTTGTGCCAGTTGAGCGGTGCCATCTACAATGCAGCACTGGAGGCCGGGCTGGAGGTCGTCGAGCGTCATGCGCACACGAATTCCGCCGTCGGATCGCTCGCCCGCATCGGCCGTGATGCGACAGTGTTTTGGAACTATGTGGATTTGCGATTGCGGGCAAGGCTGCCGTGGCGAATGGAGGTCGTCGTGACGGACTCTCAGCTCCAAGTGCGCATTCGCTGCTCGGAAAAGTTGCCGCGTGGTCCCATCGCGCCTGCGCAGCCCTCGCCAGCGACGCCGCTGAACTCCTGCGCCACATGCGGCGTGGGCAGTTGTTTTCGAAGCGAGTAAACCGTGGCACCATGCCCTTTCTCGAAACCGATTTCTTCGAGCGTGACGTTCTCGACGTGGCGCGTGATCTCGTCGGGGTCGAACTCGTCTGGCGCGGCTGTTCCGGCATCATCATCGAAACCGAGGCCTACGCAGTTGAAGGAGATCTCGCATGCCACACCGCCACACGCCCCAGCACGCGGGAGTTTGTGCGCGTGATGCCACCCGGCACGGCCTATGTTTACTTCAACTACGGCATGTACTGGCTCTTCAATCTGCTCGTCAAAGGCGGCTCCCACGACGGCATCATCCTCATTCGCGCCTTGGAACCCAGGCGCGGCATCAAAGCGATGCAGCAACGCCGCCAACGCGAAAATTTGCACGAACTCTGCTCAGGGCCTGGAAAGCTAACGATTGCCCTCGGCATCGAAGGCGTGGATCACGGTACTCGAATGGTCGGCCCAGGAAGACCTGCAGCGGTCGGACTCAGAGCGCATGCACGCACCTCGCATGAGGTCGTCACCGATCTTCGTGTGGGCATCAGCCAAGCGGTGGATTTTCCCTGGCGTTTTCTTTCACCACACAGCCCGCACCTCAGCGTGAAGCACGGCAAGGTGAAAGTGCCACCGCTCACACCACGCCGCCGCCCATCATGAGACGCACCAGTGCCACGACACCGACAGCGATGTTGATGGTGAGTCCGATTTTGCGTTGGGGGAACACGCCAAAGATGATGCCCACCACGCAGAATACGAGCACCGGCCATTGCAGCGCCCCCAGCAGCGGAATGATGCCGACCACCATGCAAAAAGCGGCGAACAGGCCGATCAGCACCGAGAAAATCTGACAGAGTGTTTTCATAGCGGCATCAAGATCGCGAGGCCACCATGATCTCAACTGGAAATCCGCAGGAGCATTGTAAGCCGCGCCTTGCATTCATTCACAGACGCGGTACTCTCCGCCCGCTGACGCAAAGGAGAGGTGGCTGAGTGGTTGAAGGCACCTGACTCGAAATCAGACGTGGGGGCAACCTCACCGAGGGTTCGAATCCCTCCCTCTCCGCCATGCTCCGTTCACGCTACGAGTGTGAGAAAACGTGTGTGCCTATCGAGGCCCACGAAATTGGGATGCGTCATGCGCATTCCAACGTCGGAATGCTGACGCATCCCACTACACTTTGTCGCTCTCTTCTGCGATCTTCAATAAGGTGGGCGCATCTCCGTTCAGCGAGTCACCGCAGGGAGGACGTCTGGTGCGTCGTAAAAGGCACTGGCCTCCGGGTCGGGCATGCCGTGGCTGCGAATGCCTTCGAGGCGACGGCGACTGCCGCGTTCAGACCCAGGGCGATTTGCCGCGCGCTGCACGATTTCGGTGATGACGGGGGCGGCGATCGCTGCGCTCGCTGCGAGCAGGGTCAGTGCGACGAAGTTTGACGATCCACGACGCATACCACGGCCAAAGAGGAGGCCCAGGGCACAACCGGCGGCGGCAGGGGCGATAAGAGACGCATAGGATTCGTAGCTCGGAGCGGGGGTGGTGTCTGGCATGGGGCTATCATAGCCTTGAGAAGCGATTGACCAAAGAGGAATTTGCCGCGTTCACCTTCCCAGCTAAGGAACAATCCTTCATTTTATGAGCAATCCCGCCTCCCCCAAACGCTACGCCCTCATTCTCGCCGGCGGCAGTGGCCAGCGCTTCTGGCCCATCAGCCGTGACGCGCGGCCGAAGCAGTTGCTCAAGCTCTTTGGCGACAAAACACTTCTGGAACTCACTATCGAGCGGCTCGACGGCTTCGTGCCGAAGGAAAACATCCTCATTCTCACCAACAAGCAGCAAGAGGCCAGCGTGCGCGCCCTCGCCAAAGGGCTACCGAAAGAAAACATCGTCGCAGAGCCGGAGAAGCGCGACACCGCGCCCGCCATCGCACTGGCTGTTGGCTGGGTGGTCGCGCGCGATCCCACGGCCACCATGCTCGTACTCCCTGCGGATCACCATATTCAAAACAAAGCCGAATTTCAGCGCGTGCTGTCCAACGCCGCTGCTGCAGCGGAGACCTGTGGCAATCTCGTCACCATCGGCATCAAGCCCACCTGGCCCTGTCCCAGCTATGGCTATGTCGAGCGCGGAAAAAAAGCGGGCATCAGCGGGATGGGAGACCTTCCGGCCTGGGAAGTCGTGCGCTTTCGAGAAAAACCCAATCCCGATCTCGCAGAGCATTTCATTTCTCAGGGCAACTTTCTCTGGAATGCCGGCATGTTCATCTGGACCATTCCGGCGATCTTCAGCGAGCTCAGTCGTCATTGCCCGGTGTTGGCAGATTTTGTCTCGGAGCTGCGCACCTCAAAGGATTTCGATGCTACGGTCTCAAAGCAGTTCAGCAAATTGCCGAAGCTCTCCATCGACTACGCGCTCATGGAAAAAGCTTCCCGCGTGCTCAACATCGAAGCCACCTTCGACTGGGACGATGTGGGCAACTGGACCAGCGTGGGCCGCTATCTGACTCAGGACGCTGGCGGTAACCAATACAACTGCGCATTCTCCCAGCAGGATGCGGCCAGCAACATCGTCTTCTCCCAGACGGGACAGCACATCGCGCTCATCGGTGTGCAGGACCTCATCGTCGTGGCTGCAAAAGACGGTCTCCTCGTCGCCGATCGTGCGCGCGCCGAGACGATCAAGAAGCTCGTCGATAGCCTGCCGCAGGAGCTGCGCTGATCGTACACTCTTCCGTTTATGCCGCGCATTCTTGCCATCGACCACGGCACCGTGCGCATCGGTCTCGCTCTGAGCGACGAGATGGAGATCGTCGCCAGTCCGCTCAAAACGATCGACGCACATCACGAGCCAGAGCGCGCGATCTCCCGCATCGTCAGGGAAAAGCACATCGGCAAAATCGTCATCGGCATGCCGTATCACATGGGTGGCGAGAAAGGTGGAGCCGCTGAGCGTGTCGAAAAATTCGCCGACAGCCTCGGCAAGGAATTGCACCACGCGGTGCCGATTGATTTCGTCGATGAGCGGCTCTCCTCCGTCGAAGCCGAGGCCGCGCTCTCACGCGCTGGCATCACCGGTAAACGCGAGCGCAACGAAGTCGTCGATCAGCTCGCCGCCGTCGTCATTTTACAGCAGTATTTGAATCAGCAGCGCGGGCCGGAGGGTTTCCTGCTGCCGGATGAATCCTACGAACTGGGGTGGAGCGATGAGCCGAAGCGACGTCGAAAGTAAGGCTGGCCTGCGGCATGGCCCCGCGCCCGGCTGGAAGCGTCTGCGCCTCACCATCGCCTACTGCGGCACGCCATGGAAAGGCTGGCAGAGCCAGGATGGTGGCGGCGGTGTGCAGGATGAAATCAATGCCGCCATCCGCAAAGCCACCGACATCGAAACGCGCGTGCAAGGCAGTGGCCGCACCGACGCCGGTGTGCATGCGCTCGCGCAGATCGCGCATTGCGACGTGCCGGAAAGCGTGCGCATGACCGGCGACGCGTGGGTAAACGCGCTCAACGCCTGCCTGCCGCTCACCATTCGCGTGCTGCATGTCGCGGACGCCGATCCGCAGTTTCATTCACGCTTCGATGCGGCTGGGAAAGTCTATCGTTATCGCATCTGGCGTCCGCGTATGCTCTCGCCGTTCGAGGCGGACCGTGCGTGGCATGTCTATGGCCCGCTTGATCTGGATGCACTGCGCTGGTGCTGCGAGCAGCTTGTTGGCACGCACAACTTCATCCGTCTCAGCGCCAATCGCGGCGACATGCCGGAAACCGAGCGCCGCACGCTTCCAGACAAAACCACGCGCACCATCCACCGCGCCGAATTGCGCGAAGAGGGCGACATTCTTGAGTTCGAATTCGAAGGAGATGGCTTTCTCTACAAAATGGTACGCCTCATCGTCGGCAGTCTCATCCACGTCGCTCGCGGACGTGAACCGAAGGAATGGTTCGCCAGCCTCCTCAATGATTCGACCGGCAAGCAGAGCAATCAAACCGCCCCCGCCTGCGGTTTGTATCTCGTACGTGTGAACTATGAAGCGGCATGACCGACGCTTGCATCCCTGCCTTCGATGAGGCATGAACGCCGTCCCCCATGCCCCACGAAGCTCAAATCGCCCGCCGCCGCTCCTTCGCGATCATTTCGCATCCGGACGCCGGTAAAACGACGCTCACCGAAAAGCTGCTGCTTTACGGCGGCGCGGTCGCGCTCGCGGGTTCTGTCACCGCGCGCAAAAACCAGCGTGCCACGACCTCTGACTGGATGGAACTCGAAAAGCAGCGTGGCATTTCCGTCAGCTCCACTGTGCTGCAGTTCGAGTACAAAGACAGCATCGTGAACCTGCTCGACACCCCAGGTCACAAGGACTTCTCCGAGGACACCTACCGCGTGCTCACCGCCGTCGATGCCGCCATCATGGTCATCGACGCGGGCAAAGGCATCGAAGCACAAACAAGAAAACTCTTTGAAGTCTGCCGCCGCCGTGGCGTGCCCATCTTCACCTTCATGAACAAGCTCGACCGCCCTGCGCGCGAGCCACTCACGCTGCTCGACGAGCTGGAAACCGTGCTCGGCATCGGCGCGTGTGCCATCAACTGGCCTCTCGGCCTCGGTCAGCAATTCCGCGGCGTGTACGATCGCATCAAACACGACGTGCATCTCTTCGAGCGCACCGCGCACGGCGCGTATCGCGCGCCTGAAAAAGTCGGCGGCCTTGATGATGACTTCGTCGCCCAACACATCGCCAGCGACGCGTTGGAGCAGGCCAAGATGGAGATCGAAATGCTCGAAGGCGCAGGTCATGCCTACGATCGCCAAAAGATCGACCGCGGCGAGCTTACGCCCGTTTTCTTCGGCAGTGCCAGCAACAACTTCGGCGTGCAGCTCCTCCTCGACGGCTTCCTGGAACTCGCACCGCCGCCCGCGCCGCGCATGTCTGCGGATAACCGCATCATCGAGCCTGCCAGCGAGGGCTTCAGCGGTTTTGTCTTCAAAATCCAGGCGAACATGGACCCGCGACATCGCGACCGCATGAGCTTCATCCGCATCGTCAGCGGCAAGTTCGAGCGCGACATGCAGGTCACGCACACACGTACCGGCAAACTCGTCCGCCTCGCCAACTCGCAGAAACTTTTCGCGCAAGACCGCGAGACGGTGAATGAAGCCTACGCTGGCGATGTCGTCGGCATCGTCGGCAATCACGGCTTCGGCATCGGCGACACGCTCGCCACCGATCCGAAGCTCAAGTTCGACGAAATCCCGCGCTTCGCGCCCGAAGTCTTCGCTTTCCTGCACAATCCCAGCACCGCGCACTTCAAACGCTTTCGCGAAGGACTCGAACAACTCCTCAGTGAAGGTGTCGTGCAGCAGTTCATCCAGCCACATGCCGGACAGCGCGTGCCGCTGCTCGGTGCCGTCGGTCCGTTGCAATTTGAGGTCGTGCAGTATCGACTCGAAAGCGAATACAACGCCCAGAGCCGCCTCGAAAACGCCCCCTACACCGTGCTGCGCTGGGTGCGCACGAAGGACGGCGGCAGCATCGAGGACTTCGACATCCCCGGCGGCGTCACGACCGCGCAGGACGCCGAAAACCGCTGGGTCGTCTTCTTCAGCGACCAATGGGCCATCAACTACTTCGAGCGTCGCAATCCGAACGCCGAGCTGTCGGAAGTGCCGTTTGAGTGACGTTGGTCATTCGCCCACGCGCATGGATGGTGTGACACCTTGATGGCACCGTCTGTGAGGCCAGCAAGATGGCAGGGATTGATTTCCTGTCGGTCGTGTTGCTTGGTGAGAAGCGCGGCGACTTGGATGAATCTGGATGCCGCTTTCATGTCAGTCATTCGCCCCACCCACGCCGAAATCAGTCTCAGCACGATCGCGCAGAACTTTGACGCGATTCGCGCGCATGTGGGCGCGGCGGAGGTGATGCCTGTGGTGAAGGCAAACGCCTATGGGCATGGCCTCGTTGAAGTTGCACGGCATCTGGCCGCACATGGCGCGACGTGTTTTGGCGTCGCGTTGCTAGAGGAGGCGGTCGTTTTACGACAAGCGGGCATCACCCAGCCCATCCTTGTTTTTGGGGGAGTGGTCGCGCGGCAGATTCCGCAATTCCTTGCCCATGACTTGATGATGGCCGCATCGTCCATCGATAAAATGCGGCAGATTGATGAAGCTGCTGCCGCAGCAAAGACGAAGGCGCGGGTGCATTTGAAGATCGACACCGGCATGGAGCGCATCGGTGTGCATTGGTACAGCGCGGAGAAGCTGCTGGAGGCGAGTCTAAGTTTTCATCACATCGAAATCGCCGGGATTTTCTCTCACTTTGCCAATGCGGACGCAGAAGATCTCTCAAGTGCCCAGGAGCAGCTCACGCGCTTTCTGGAAGTGCTCGATTTTTACCCAAAGCGCAGCCTGAAGCCGCCGATGCGCCACATCGCAAACTCCGGCGGCATTTTGCAACTCCCAGACAGCCATCTCGATCTCGTGCGGCCTGGCATCATGCTCTACGGCGTTTATCCCTCACGCGAAACCAAGCAAAGCGTCGCCGTGAAGTCGGCACTAACGTGGAAATCAGAAGTGGTGTACTTCAAGGTCGTGCAACCCGGCCACGCGGTGAGCTATGGGAGCACCTGGAAGCCGGATCATTGCGTGCGTGTCGTGACCGTGCCGGTCGGCTATGGCGATGGTTATTTTCGCGCGCTGTCCAATCGCGGGCAAGTTGTCATCCGTGGCCGGTGCCATCCGATTGTGGGCCGTGTGTGCATGGATCAACTCATGGTCAATCTCGAATGGGACACGGCGTACAATGGCGATGCGGTCACGCTGATCGGCGAGGGCATCAGTGCCCAGGATGTGGCTGATTGGGCGGGGACGATCCCGTATGAAGTGCTGACGAACATTCATGCGCGCGTGCCGCGCGTGTTTGTGTGAGCTGGATATCCGTGTTATGCGGCGCGCTCGAGCTTTTCATCAATGCGCGCCACGAGGGTGTCGAGCAGCTCGCTGTTGCCAAAACGTTCCACCACGCCAGCGAGGAAGCCTTCGATGATGAGCTTGCGGCTCTCGCTGTCGCTGATGCCGCGCGCTTTGAGATAGAAAAGCTCTTCGTCAGCAATCGGGCCGCTGGTGCTGCCGTGGCTGCATTTGACCTGGTCGGCATTGATTTCGAGACCGGGCAGGCTGTTGGCCTCAGCCTCGTTGCTGTTGAGCAGGTTGCGGCAGGTTTGATAAGCGTCGGTGTAGTGTGCGCCTTCATCCACGATGATGAGTCCGCTGAAAATGGTGCGCGACTTGCCGTAGAGCGCGTTTTTGTAAAGCAGGTCACTCGTGGCGTGCGGTGCCTTGTGGCGCTGGAGCGTGCGCTGATCGACGATCTGCTCGCCGATGGGCAGGCTGACGCTGAGCATGTCGCTGCGCGCACCTTGGCCGACGAGGTCGCTGACACTTTCACTGCGGCTGAAGGCGGCGCCGAGCTGCACCTGGAAGCTTTTCACACTGGCATCGCGTCCGGCGGTGATGCTGGAGAGATGCAGTGCCTGCGCGTCATCGGCCAACTCCTGGCAGGCTGCGTAGGTGATCTTGCTGCCGCTGCCGCCGACGAGATCGGCGATGGCGATGCTGAGGCCGCCTTCACCTTCGAGGCTGCGGTAATGATCGACGACGCTGACCTGCGCGTTGTCCTCGGCGACGACGAGCGTGTGCGGAAAGATGGCCGCGTGATCGCCGACGACCCAGTGGAAGATTTCGACGGGCTTTTCAATGACGACGTTCTTCGGCACGATGAGTACAGTACCTGCTTTGACATGAGCGAGGTGCAGCGCGGCGAATTTGGCGGAGCCGAGCGGCAGGTCGCCCTTCATGAAATGCTGCTGCAGAGCCGCTTCGTGCGATTTGAGGGCTTCTTCGAAGCTTACGCAGACCACACCGGCAGGAAGGCCGCTCGTGTCAGACTCGACGAGTGTGTCGTTCACGAAGACAAACCGCGCCGCACGCTCTTTGAGGCCCGCAGTGGCCGCGAGCGCGGCTTTCGACTGCTCAGCGGTCGGTGCTTTCGCTGGCGCGTGCATTTCGAGGTCGATCTTCTTCGCGCTGGAGTAACGCCAGTTTTCGTCCTTGAGGCCGGGAAGCGGCAGGGACTGGAATTCGGTCCATGCGGCGTTGGAACGGGCGGTGAACCAGCTTGGCGTGGAGGTGCTGCGAGACGGAGCGAGGGAGAGAAGGCCGGTGGAGGTGTCGGGGGGCATTGGGGGAGAGAAAATCTGGCTAGACTGGCTAGAATCTGGCGGTTAGTCTTGGCGGCATGAAAGCAGCGAAAAAATCCGAGTGGCAGCTCCAGACGGCCAAGAACCGTTTCAGCGAGGTGGTGAACCGCGCAGTGACCGAGGGTGCGCAGACCATCACGCGCCATGGAAAACCCGTCGTGGTGATCTTATCACAGGAGGAGTTTCGGAAACTGGCTCCGGCGAAAAAAGACAAGGGAACGGTGGATTTGCTGGCCTTGCTACAGTCCTGCCCCGATGGCGATTTGCTCTGCCAAATGCTTGAGAAGAATCGAGCCGACATTCGCCGTCCAGTCAGAGAACGAGCCTTATGAGCTATCTCCTGGATACCAATGTTCTTTCGGAACTGACAAAGCCAGTGCCTGAGCGTGCCTTGCTCGACTGGTTCGCTAGCCAACAAAGGGATGACCTCTGGGTTTCGGTCATTACCTTTGGAGAGATCGAACGCGGAATTCTGCTTTTGAACGAGGGACGGAGAAAAAAGAACCTGCTCGCTTGGTTGGAAAGAGTCAGGACTGAGTTTGAGGATCGCACTTTGCCTGTGGATGTCTCTGTCATGCGCACTTGGGCGAAGATGTATTCCAAGCCTGCCCACAAAGGAACAATGCGTGATGCGCTCGACAGTCTTCTGGCTGCCACATCCAACCACCACGGCTTGTCGATCACCACTCGCAACAGGTCCGATTTCCCCAAAGACATTTCGACGGTAAATCCTTGGAGCGATGGCAAAAAGGGCTGACGAAAGGGAAACGACACTCGAAAGCGGTGTCGCCGATGCGAGGCTTCGTCCTCGCATCTCTGCCACCGCACTCCACGGCACTGACGCGATGTTGGATAAGCTGCGAGCCATGACACAAGCGCGATGAATCGTTTGCAATGCAACCTCCAAGATAGCGAGAGGAGCGAAATTGGGCTTAGCGACGCTCATTCGACATTCGTCATTCTGGTTTCGTCATTCCGCACATGCGGCTAGCCGACGCTCCCCTCCATCTCCAGATCAATGAGCCGCTTCAGCTCCACGCTGTATTCCATCGGGAACTCTTTCACGAGGTCGTTGATAAAGCCGTTGACGGACAAGCTCATCGCTTCGGCTTCGGTGAGGCCGCGCTGCATGAGATAGAAGATCTGCTCGGCGCTGACCTGGCTGACGCTGGCTTCGTGCTGCGTGGCGTGTTGATTGCCGCGCACAGAGATGGCGGGGTAGGTGTCGGTGCGGCTGTTGGGGTTGATGAGCAGGGCGTCGCACTCGGTGTTGTTTTTGCAGCCTTTGAGGTGCTTCGGGATGTGGACGAGGCCGCGATAGGTCGAGCGGCCTTCACCGATGGAGATGGATTTGCTGATGACGTTGCTGGTGGTTTCATCAGCGGCGTGGATCATCTTCGCGCCGGTGTCCTGATGCTGGCCACTGTTCGCCAAAGCGATGCTAATGACCTCGCCACGGGCGCGGCGGCCTTTCATGATGACGCCGGGGTATTTCATGGTGAGGCGGCTGCCGATGTTGCAGTCGATCCAGCGCACTTCTGCGTCCTCATGGGCGATGCCACGTTTGGTGACGAGGTTGAAGACGTTGCTGCTCCAGTTCTGCACGGTGACATACTGAATCTTCGCGCCTTTCATGGCGACGAGTTCGACGACGGCGCTGTGCAGCGTGGCGGTCTCGAATTTCGGCGCGGTGCAGCCTTCCATGTACATGACCTCCGCGCCTTCATCGGCGATGATGAGCGTGCGCTCGAACTGGCCAAACTGCTCGCTGTTGATGCGGAAGTAGGCTTGGAGCGGATGCTTCACCTTCACACCGGGTGGCACATAAATGAATGAGCCACCGGAGAAGACGGCGCTGTTGAGCGCGGAGAATTTGTTGTCGCCAGTGGGGATGACTTTGCCGAACCACTTGCGGAAGATTTCAGGATGTTTGTGCAGGCCTTCGGTGCTGTTGACGAAGATGACGCCTTGCTCACCGACGGCGGCTTTGATGTTGGAGTAGGCCGCCTCGCTGTCATACTGCGCTTCGACGCCGGCGAGGAATTTGCGTTCCTGCTCAGGGATGCCGAGGCGGTCAAAGGTCTTCTTCACATCCTCCGGCACCTCGTCCCAGGAGCGCTTCGGCTTCTGGCCGTCGCTGAGATAGTAGCGGAATTCGTCGAAATTGATGTTGTCGAGGTCCTTCGTGGCCCAGTGGGTGGGCATGGGTTTCTCCAGGAAGATTTTGAGCGCTTTCTGACGAAATTCACGAATCCAATCGGGATCGCCCTTCACATCGGCGATGTAGTCGATGGTCTTTTCAGTGATGCCGAAGCCGGAGTCGTATTTGTTGCGCTCGGGAAAGGTGAAGTCGCCGACGCTATCGACGCGGATGTCGGAGATGTCGTTATCGACTGATGTTGGGAGGTCGAGAGTGTCGGGGGCGGAGACCATAGTGTTAAAGTTTGGTGGGTTTTAGGTTTCAAGTGCAGCGCTCTCACGCCGCCGCGAGCAGCTCCTCCTTGACCCAGTCGTAGCCTTTTTCTTCGAGCTTGAGGGCGAGGTCCTTGCCGCCGGTGTGGACGATCTGGCCGTCCATGAGGACGTGTACGATGTCGGGCTGGATGTAATTTAAGAGACGCTGGTAGTGCGTAATGACGAGGAAGCCGCGGTTCTCGCTGCGCATGGCGTTGACGCCGCGGGAGACGATTTTCAGCGCGTCGATGTCGAGGCCGGAGTCGGTCTCGTCGAGGATGGCGTACTTCGGCTCCAGCATCATGAGCTGGAGGATTTCGTTGCGCTTCTTTTCACCGCCGGAGAAGCCTTCGTTGACGCTGCGGCTGGTGAAGCTGCGATCCATTTCAAGCTGGTCCATGCGGGCATAGAGTCGCTTGTAAAATTGGATGGCGTCGATGTCTTCGCCCTTGGGCAGGCGGGCCTTCAATGCGGCGCGGAGGAAGTTGGCGTTGCTGACGCCGGGGATCTCATGCGGGTATTGGAAAGCGAGGAACAATCCGGCGCGGCTGCGCGCATCGACCTCCATGCCGAGGATGTTTTCACCATCGAGCAAGACCTCGCCGTTGGTGACTTCATAGTCCTCGTGGCCGCAGAGCACTTTGCTGAGCGTGCTTTTGCCGGAGCCGTTCGGACCCATGATGGCGTGGACTTCACCGGGGTTGATCGTGAGGGTGAGGCCTTTGAGGATTTCGCGGCCGGGAATCTGGGCGTGGAGGTTTTTGATTTCGAGGGACATGGAAATTCGGGATGTGGGGAATGCGGATGGTGGATTATTTGGAGGCGCAGGATTCACACACACCGTGGATGGCGAGATCGGTGCGGGTGATGCGGGCACCTTTGGGCAGGTTCCAGAAGGCGGCGGGGTCAAAGTCGGCTGCAGGATGCGCGTCAATGACCTTGCCGCACACCTCGCAGTGGAAATGGATGTGCTCGTGCAGGTTCGCGCAGTAGCGGGACTGGCCGCGGGCGAGATGCACCTGCTTGATGAGACCGGCGGAGGTGAGGTGATCGAGGCAGTTGTACACCGTGGCCAGAGAGATGCCGGGGGAGCGGGACTTCACTCGGTCGAGGATGTCGTAGGCGGTGGGGTGATCGGTGGAGCCCGCCAGGACATCATAGACTTCGCGCCGGTGAGGGGTGAGGCGCACATCGGCCCCGAGGACGGCCATGCGGCATTCGAGACCCGTGGGTTTGGATGAAGAACGGATGGCGGTGGGTGGCATGGCTGGAATTAGAATTGGAATGATTCTAACCTCAGTGAGAACGCCTGCTTGGCAAGTGGGGATGCCTGAATCTGCAAAAAATTTCTCCTGCCTGCGGCAGGGCATCCGCTCCCGTGCTACAAACACCCCCTGCATGACCCGCGCCCACACCGACGACCTCCCCTGGACTTCGCAAAACTCGCCGAAGGGCAAGTATGGCCTTTCCCGCCGTTCGCTTTCCATCGCCGCTGGCGGGCAGAAGGACATCGGCACCTGGGGCGGCGGCCATCCCTTTGATCTCGAAATCCACCGCATCCCGCCGGGGAAGATCAATTTCCCCCTCCACGCGCATTCCGCCCAATGGGAGGCCTATTATATCCTCTCTGGAAGCGGTCATCTGCGCACGCAGGCTGGAAAGGAGTCGATCAAGGCCGGTGACTATCTCGTCCTCCCACCCGGCGAGGCGCACCAGCTCATCAACACCGGCTCCGACAACCTTACCTTCCTCGTCATCGCCGACCAGCCGCAGGCCGATGTGATCCATTACCCCGACTCCGGCAAATTCCTGGTCAAACCGCAGCGCAAGGTCTTCGAGGTGGAGGAGCCGGACTATTTCAAAGGCGAGGAGTGAGCCGTGGCTCACATGTGACGTTGCTGCTGTGCTCTCACCTTCAAGCGTACTGCGGTCATCCGTTCCCGAATGCCGCCTTCCCGGAGAAAAGCTATTTCCAGGCTCTCGATCTGACGCTTCAGCAAGTAGATCGTCACCTTGGTGAGCCCCAGCAGCACATTCGCCGCGATCTCCGGATCATCGCTTTCAATGCCACGCTGAAAATCCGCGTAGGTGGTGCTCTTCTTTCGGCAGAGTTCCGTCAACCGCTTCGCATAACGATGCGTCTCAGGCCAGACCTGGAACTTCCGTGTGCGCAGAAAATCGAGATAGTCCTCCTTCAACTCCTCCTGGCTCGCCTTCGCCCAGTTCGTCAATTCGATCTCCTTCTGTTTCGACATTGCCGATGCGATGCTGCCTTCAACGATGTTCTGTTTTCCGGAACGCGCCGCCTGCACCATCTGATCCACCGTGCGGTCTCCAAATTTCGGCAGCCACCTTTTCACAAAGAACACCGTTCCGTCGAATACGATGAGAGCCTTCTGATAAGACAGCAGCTTCTCATAACCGCCGTGCGGCGGAATGAAGTTTTCGGAGGTGTCGTCAGCCATGACAAAAGACGAAAAAGACTCAAAGGACTCAAACGACAATCATCTTCCCTTGTCCTTTTTGTCCTTCCAGTCCTTTCTTGTCCTTCCCCATGCTCCGTATCCGCTACCCCGCCGATCTCCCAATCACGTCCCGACTTGAGGAAATCGTCACAACGGTTCGGAATCATCAGGTCGTCATCCTCGCCGGTGAAACCGGTTCAGGAAAGACCACGCAGTTGCCAAAGATGTGCCTTGAGGCGTTTCCTGACGCTCGTGGCATGATCGGTTGCACGCAGCCGCGCCGTGTCGCGGCGATGAGCGTGTCCAAACGTGTCGCCGAGGAGCTGAACGTGCCTTGGGGCCGCGAGGTCGGCTGCAAAATGCGCTTCAGCGACGACACCAGCCGCGACACGCGCATCAAGTTCATGACCGATGGCATCCTGCTGGCCGAAATCCAGAGCGATCCACTGCTGCGCGCTTACTCTGTGCTCATTCTCGATGAAGCGCACGAGCGCTCGCTCAACATCGACTTCCTTCTCGGTTATCTCGTCGGACTTTTGCAAAAACGGCCCGACCTCAAACTCATCGTCACCTCTGCCACGATCGACACGCAGGCTTTTTCCGCCGCGTTTGGCAATGCGCCGATCATCGAAGTCTCGGGGCGACTTTATCCCGTCACCATTCGTTACGCGCCGCTCGTCACTGATGAAGACGATCTCGGTTTCATCGACGGTGCCGTCGCCGCCGTCGAAAATGCGCTCATCGAAACCAACGATGGCGACGTGCTCGTCTTCATGCCCACCGAGCGCGACATCCGCGACACGCGCGATCTGCTCGATGGCCGCCTCGGTCGCGAATTTGAAGTGCTCGCGCTCTACGGCCGCATGCCTGCCGCCGAGCAGCAGCGCATTTTTGCCCCCGGGCCGAAGCGTCGCGTCGTCATCGCCACCAACGTCGCCGAAACGTCCATCACCATCCCGCGCATCGCCGTCGTCATCGACACCGGCCTCGCCCGCATCAGTCGCTACAATCCGCGCACGCGCACGAAGCGCCTGCCCGTCGAGGCTGTCTCGCAAAGCAGCGCGAATCAACGCGCCGGCCGCGCGGGCCGTGTGCGCGAGGGGTTGTGCATCCGCCTTTACTCGCAGGAAGATTTTGAGAAGCGAGACCGCTTCACCATGCCGGAAATCCAGCGCGCGAATCTTGCCGAGGTCATCTTGCGCATGAAGGCCTTCCATCTTGGTGAGATCGAAACCTTTCCCTTCATCAATCCGCCCGTCAGTGCCGCCATTCGCGCTGGATACGGTTTGCTGCACGAGTTGGGATCGCTGAGCGACACGCACGAACTCACACCACTCGGACGCGAACTCGCCAAACTGCCGCTCGATCCCACGCTCGGCCGCATGCTGTTGCAGGCGCGCATTGAAAAAGCGCTGCCGGAGATGCTCATCATCGCAGCCGGCCTCAGCGTACCCGATCCGCGCGAACGTCCCGAAGAAAAACGCGAGCTCGCCAATGCAGCGCACAAGGCCTTCGCCGCGCCTGATTCGGATTTCATCTCGCTGCTCAAAATCTGGCACGCTGCGCCCGAACCGTCCGGCAACTCGCGCAACGCGCTGCGCAAGTTCTGCAAAGCGAATTTCCTCTCCTTCACCCGCATGCAGGAGTGGCGCGACATCTGGAAGCAACTCTGCGATTCCTTCAGCGACGATTTGCGCCAGCCTTCTGCGCCTGCTCGCGACGACGCCATCCATCGCTCCATCCTCGTCGCGCAGCTCGGCCACATCGCGCTCAAGGAAGAACGCAACACCTACAAAGCCGGCGGTAATCGCCTTGTCACCATCTTTCCCGGTTCGAATCTCTACGAACGCCGCGAAAAGAACTCCAAGCCGAAGCCCGGTCAGGACAAATCGAAACAACCAACGTGGATCGTCGCAGGCGAGATCGTGCAAACCTCGCAGCTCTTCGCGCGCACGGTGGCGAAAGTCCTCCCCGACTGGATCGCCGAACTCGGCGCTCACCTCTGCCACTTCAAACACAGCGAACCGCATTGGAGCGAAAAAGCGCAGCGTGTCGTCTGCATTGAACGCGTGCTGCTGCACGGCTTGGAGATCACGCGTCGCAGCATCGACTTCCTCAAGGTCGATCCCGTCGCCGCCACGCAGTTGTTCATTCGCGGCGCGCTCATCGACCATCAGGACACGCCGATCACGCTGCGCTTCTACGCGCACAACAACGCCCTGCGCCAGAAGATCGAAACGATGCTCACCCGCGTGCGCAGCAATCGCGTGTATGCCGTCGAGGAGCGGCTGTTCCGCTTCTACGACGCGCGATTGAAGAACGTCTCGTCGATTCACGACCTTAATCGCTTCGTCAAAGAACGCAGCGAAGTCGATCCGCGATTCCTTTGCGCCACCGAGCACGATCTCACGGACGGCGAGGACTTTGAGGCCGACTTGCAGCAGTTCCCTGATCAAGTCGCCATCGCCAATGCTGTTCTGCCCGTCGCCTATCACTACAAGCCCGGCGAAGATCACGACGGTGTCACCGTGAAGGTGCCCATGCAGCTCGCCTCGCACCTCACCAGCGGCCAGGTGCAGTGGATGGTGCCCGGCATGCGCGAAGAAATCGCCAACGCCCTGCTGCGCGCGTTGCCGAAGGTTATTCGTCGCGAGTTGATGCCGATTGATCCGAAAGGACGCGAAATCGCCGCCGAGTTCGATCCGGGCCGCGATGATTTCTTCACTGCGCTCGCCGCCTTCATCACGCGTCGTTATCGCATCCATGTCAAAGCCGAGGACTGGCCGCCGCAAAGCCTGCCCGCGCATCTTCAGCCGCGCGTGGAAGTGCTCGATCCGAAAAAGAACGCCGTCATCACTGCTGGACGCGATCTCAAAGTCATCCGCAGCGCCGTCGAAAAGCAGCAGCATCTCCGTTCCGACGCGTGGGAGAAACTGCTGCCGCGCGTCGAACGCTACGCGCTCAAATCCTGGAGCTTCGGCGATCTGCCGGAATCCATCGTCGTCGAACACATCGGCACTGCGCCCGTGCTCGGCCACCTCGGCCTCGTTCTGCGTGATGGCGAAATCGACGTGCGTCTCTTTCGCACGGCGCATGAAGCCGCGCGCGACACGCCCGCCGCTGTGCGCAAGCTCGCCGAAAACGCGCTGAGCAAAGACATCGCCTGGCTGTGGAAAGAACTCCGCTCCATCGGCACATCCCCCGCGAAGCCACAAGCTCCCGCTTCATTCCAAGCCGCGCTGACGCAACTCACCGCCGCCGCGCCCAAAGGCAGCGCCGCTCAACTCCAGCAGCACGCGCATGAGCATATCCTCTCGCATCTGCTGCGCCTGCAGCCGCTCTTTCCACTCACTGAAAAACGGTTCATCGCACTCTGTGAAACCTTCCGTCGCGATCTTCCTGCGGTCACGCATCGCGTGAAAACCCTGTTCACGCAGATTCACGAACAACGCGCGAAATTGCTCGCCTTGCCGAAACGCTATCCCGGCCTCGAAGCGGACCTCAAGCGCCTCATTCCCGACGATCTCCTCGCGCAAACGCCGCATGACAAGCTCCAGCATCTGCCGCGCTATTTGAAAGCCATGCAGATTCGCAATGAACGCTGGCAGAACAACCCCGCCAAGGATGCCGACAAAGCCCGGCTCATCGCCGACTTCGCCACCTGGCCGCAAGAAGTCCCCAAAGCCAATCACGAGGCATTCCGTTGGCTTTTCGAAGAATACCGCGTGCAAATCTTCGCCCAAGAACTCGGCACCGCCCAGCCCGTCAGCGTGAAACGGCTGGAGGCACTCATGGCATAGCCTGCGCACAGGTTTGAGCAAAGAGCCGCCGCTCACGCGCAAGGCTCCACCTTGGGATTTGCACGGAAGCATCATCGCAGCTAGCTCTCAGGCTCTCCATTCCCCCCCACACAGTCATGTCCGCCAAGATCATCTACACCCTCACCGACGAAGCCCCGCTCCTCGCCACCTACTCGCTGCTGCCCATCGTGAAGGCCTTCACCAAGGCTGCGGGCATCGAGGTCGAGACACGCGACATCTCGCTCGCCGGGCGCATCTTGGCGCAGTTCGGGCAGCAGGAGGATGATCTGAGCTACCTCGGCAAGCTCTGCCTGGAGCCGACCACAAACATCATCAAGCTGCCGAACATCTCCGCCAGCGTCCCGCAGCTCAAGGCCGCCATCGCTGAGCTGCAAGCGAAGGGCCACAAACTGCCCGACTTCCCCGAGAATCCGCAGACCGACGAGGAAAAGGAAATCAAAGCCAAATACACGAAGGTCATGGGCAGCGCTGTGAATCCCGTGCTGCGTGAAGGCAACAGCGACCGCCGCGCGCCGAAAGCGGTCAAAGACTACGCCAAGGCCCACCCGCACAAAATGGGTGCCTGGTCTGCCGCTTCCAAAACCACCGTCGGCACCATGGGCAAAGACGATTTCTTCTCCAACGAGAAGTCAGTGACCGTTAAGGACGCCACTGAGGTCAAAATCGATTTCGTGAGCAAAGACGGCAGCACCAAAACCCTCCTGCCCAAGCTCGCGCTGAAAGCAGGCGAGATCATGGACGCCACGAAGATGAGCAAGAAAGCGCTCGTCGCCTTCTTCGAAAAACAAATCGCCCAGGCCAAGGCCGACGGCGTGCTCTTTTCCCTGCACCTGAAGGCCACCATGATGAAAGTCAGCGACCCCATCATCTTCGGTCACGCGGTGAAGACGTTCTTCAAAGACCTCATCGCGAAACACGGTGACGTGCTAGACCAGATTGGCGTCAATTTTAACAATGGTCTTGGCGACCTGATTTCCAAAATCGAAAAAGTTCCATCCGTCGCCAGAGCTGCTGCGATCGTTGATGACATAAATGCCGCGTATGCGAACGGCCCCGCGCTCGCGATGGTGAACAGCGACAAAGGCATCACCAACCTGCACGTGCCCAGCGATGTCATCGTCGATGCCTCCATGCCCGCCATGATCCGCAGCGGCGGCAAGATGTGGAACGCCCAGGGCAAGGAGCAGGACACGCTCGCCGTCATTCCCGACAGCAGCTACGCCGGCATCTACCAGGCCGTGCTCGACTTCTGCAAAAAGAACGGCGCGCTTGATCCGAAGACGATGGGCAGCGTGCCGAACGTCGGCCTCATGGCCCAGGCCGCCGAAGAATACGGCAGCCACAACAAAACCTTCGAAGCCCCCGGCGACGGCGTCATCCGCGTCACCGACACCACGGGCAACGTGCTCTTTGAACACAGCGTCGAGGAGGGCGACATCTGGCGCGCCTGCCAGACGAAGGACGCCCCCGTGCAGGATTGGGTGAAGCTCGCCGTCAACCGCGCCCGCGCCTCGCAGACGCCCGCCGTCTTCTGGCTCGACAAGGCACGCGCCCACGACGCCCAGATCATCGCCAAAGTGGAGAAGTATCTCAAAGACCACGACCTCACCGGCCTCGACATCCGCATCCTCCCGCCCGCCGCAGCCTGCACCTTCAGCCTTGAGCGCATCGCGAAGGGTCTCGACACCATCAGCGTCACCGGCAACGTCCTGCGCGACTACAACACCGACCTCTTCCCCATCCTCGAAGTCGGCACATCGGCAAAAATGCTCTCCATCGTCCCGCTCATGAACGGCGGCGGCCTCTTTGAAACCGGCGCCGGCGGGTCCGCGCCGAAGCACGTGCAGCAGTTCCTCGAGGAAAACTACCTGCGCTGGGACAGCCTCGGCGAGTTTTTCGCCCTCGCCGCCTCCTTCGAGCACCTCTCCGACACGTTCAAGAATCCGAAAGCCAAAGTCCTCGCCGACACGCTCGACGCCGCGAACGGCAAGTTCCTCGAAAACGACCGCAGCCCCGGCCGCAAACTCGGCACCATCGACAACCGCGGCAGTCACTTCTACCTCTGCCTCTACTGGGCCCAGGAACTCGCCGCCCAAACCGCCGACGCCGGCCTCGCCGCGACCTTCAAACCCATCGCCGAAGCCCTCACCACCAACGAGAGCAAGATCGTCGCCGAACTCCTCGCCGTCCAAGGCCAGAAAGCCGACGTCGGCGGCTACTACAAACCCGACAACGCCAAGGCCGATACCACGCTGCGTCCGAGCGCGACGATGAACGAGATTCTGGCGGGGGTGTGAGCATTTTGCAGCGCTATTTGAATCAAGTCACCCCGGCGGTATGTTCATTGTTGAACGTCTTTTCATCCGCATTGAAATTGATGTAGAGACGTCAATTAATGCACTTACATCAGCGCTAGGAGTCTTAGACCGTGGACACCAAATCACCGTCTTTCATGATTCGAAATATCCGTGGTTGACAGTGGATGGAAGAATTGAAGCGCGTGGAGAACAGCAGTCGCTCTTTGATGATGCTCTGGCGGATGGAGGATTGCGTGAAACCATCTATATTACATGGGATGACCAGTGGGCATGGACCACTTATCGGCATCGAGAGTCAGGAAGGTTGGGGCGATATTTTGTTTTGCATCCAGAGCCGGAAGACGGGCAGTCACCATGGATAAAGAACATGGGAGAGAGGGAAGAGTGGGAGGCCTACGCCGAGGTTCCTGGCGATAGTGACCTCCAGAAGATGGCGGCCTATTATCAACTCCCAGGAATTACCCATAGAGACAGACTTGAGTTCCCGGATGTTTGGGAAAACCGACGGGAATTGGTCGTAGCTGGCAAGGGTCACAAAACACCGACACCATCGATAGATCCAAATAGTCCTTTAGGACTCATGAGAAGGGCGTCTGAGGGCAATCCTCTCTCGATTTCTGAAGCAATTCGCCTGATGCAGGCAGGTTATGGCCCGCTAAGTGTAAAAGTGGTATCAGGGGCTTTTCTCGCTCACTGTGTTTTTGCCCCCAAACGTCAGTTGTTCCGAAGAAGAGCCGTTCTCCGTGGGCCTGACGGTCAAAAGCTGGTTCCAGTGCTCAGTTCATTGGATCAAATTCCTGGAGTTTCATCAGATCAGTTGGAAAAAGATTTCGCGCCCATTTTGGTGCTCGATCTCATCAAGCAACTCGAGCGTGACGAAGGGATGCTGTTCAATCCATTGCAAAAAAATTGTTCGCTCCAAATTGATCCCGAAGATGTTCCTAGTTTTCGAAAAACAATCGAGAGTGGTTCTGTGTGGTCGTGAGATGCATGTGTTAAAAGTGGGTCTTCTACGATTAGCGTGGTTGGAGATCCAAGCCTCCGAGGAAGAAGAGGATGTGGATTCTAAAGGAAGCAAAGCGATGAAAGCCGCGCGCCTTGTTCTTGAGGGATTGAATGCGGTTGTTCAGGGATTCAACTCAACGCATTCGAGCCAAATGCGCAGCGGAGACCGCAGAAGGCAAATGCGGTTGTTTACGTAGGCGAGCAGTCCCGGGAAGGTGGCGCTGAATGGGATCTTGGCGGGGGTGTGAGGCCTTAAAATCCAACCTAGCGGTCGAGGCATCGTGTGGCACGCTTTGTCACACAAAAACCATGCCTGCCGTCCCCACAGCTCGCCGCTCCAATCGCCTTGTTGCCCGGGTGACCTCGGATGACAAGGCATTGCTGGAACGTGCCGCTGGCTTGGAGGGTTGCTCTGTCACTGTCTTCGTGGTTTCTCATGTCCGTGCGGCGGCGCAAGAGGCCGTCCGCCGACATGATAACGTGAAGTTGAATCAAACCGAGTCGCGCCGCTTTGTGGAGGCTCTCCTTGCCCCGGTCAAAGCTCCGACCAAGCGGATGCGCAAGGCAATGGACTTGCATCGCAAGACAGTCACTGAGCGTTGATCCACTTTGCCGCCGACTTCATTGTGATGAACTGACGGGACTCGGACAACGTTTGGAAACCGAAGCTAGCGTAGAATGCTCGCGCCTTTTATAAATCATTCAGCGCAGTCACCCCACAATCAAACTCCCCACGGCGGTATTTGACCGTATTGAGAGGTTCGACGATGAAGGCTGCCCATTCGATTTTTTAACACTCTGGCCTGAATGCGTCCGGCGCCCCATTTCTCGTTCGGTTTGCAGGCACATCTTTTCCACCAGCCAATAGCCGCGCTCCATTTTCGAGGCATGGGCGGTCGTCAAAACTGCTCTTCGGAACGACTCACAGAAAGCGCTGGAGCAGGGGGCGCAGGTCTTCTGCTGTCTGTTTGGGCCACAGGTTGCGGTCGGTCATCAGGGCGGTGTCGAGCGCGCGGTGTTCCGGCCAGTCGGGTTCCATCGGAATGCGTGGAATGACGTGGGCGATGATGGCCTTTGCGGCAGCGACGTTAGCGTGAAGGTGGCCGATGACGGTCTCGGCAGTGACGGCTTCTTCTTCGACCTTCCAGCAGTCGTAGTCGGTAATCATGGCCAAGGTGGCGAGCGCGATTTCCGCTTCACGGGCGAGCTTGGCCTCCGGCAGATTGGTCATGCCGATGACATCGAATCCGAGTTGGCGGTGCGCGTTGGATTCTGCTCGCGTGGAGAAGGCGGGCCCATCCATGCAGACATAAGTGCCGCCGTTGTGGATGCGACGATTCTGCGCGGTGCAGGCGTCGTGCAGCAGCGCGCGGAGTTTATCGGAGATGGGATCGCCAAACGCCACATGGGCCACGATGCCGCGCCCGAAGAACGTGTGTTGGTCGCGGCGGCTGGTGCGGTCAAAGAACTGATCTGGCAGCACGATGTCCTGCGGCTGGTATTTCTCCTGCAAGCTGCCCACGGCGGTGACGGCGATGATCCAGCGCACGTTGAGGCTGCGCAGTGCCCAGAGATTGGCCCGGTGGTTCAGTTCCGTGGGCAGGATGCGGTGCCCGCGTGCGTGGCGGGGCAGGAAACACACACGCCGCCCTGCCAGAGTGCCAGTGATCAGTGCATCCGAAGGTGGGCCAAAGGGAGTCGCCACGGTGATTTCCTCACGATCGACAAAACCTTCGAGATCGTAAAGGCCGGAGCCGCCGATGATGCCGATGGCAGGTGGGAGCGCGTGCATGGTGCATGATTAGGGGGCAGAGGCGGCGCATCAAGAAGCATCCAGCCAAGAGTTGAAACGGGTGGCAGCGTGGAGGATGAACGAAAACGCGAAAGGCGCGTCGAAACAGCGACGTTGATCCACCGTCTGTGACTCATGAATGTGATTCGTTTCTCAGTGCTCTTTTTTGTCCTCGCCTCGACTTCCTGCTCGGTGCCGGACCTTTTTGTGTCTGCTGCGCCGCACACCATCAAGCTCAAGGACGGGCGTGAAGTGAACTGTGCAGGCGTCCCACAATATCAGGAGAAAACCGGTTACTACCGCTACCGCACGCCGGACAAGCGCGACGCAGTGATCCGCGCTGATGATGTGGCGGGCATCGTGGAGAAACGTGCGTGACTCTGCGGCCCCTGGTTCTCGCTTCTGCTTCGCCCCGCCGTGTTGAATTGCTGCGTGGCGCAGGCATTGATTTTGAAATCGTGCTGCCGCGCGTGAAGGAGGCGCACGATCCTGCACTGACGCCAGGGCAGCTCACGGTGGTCAATGCACGGCGCAAGGCGCTCACAGGTTCCGCGCTGCGGCCTGGTGCCTGGGTGATCGGCGCGGATACGCTCGTTTACGTCGATGGCGAGCCACTGGCCAAGCCAGGCGACTTTGAAGAAGCTCTCCACATGATGCGTCGCCTCTCTGGCCGTGCGCATGAAGTCTGCACCGGAGTCGCCTTCGCGCGCGACAGCCGTGTCGAACGCGATCTGCATGTCATCACGCGCGTCGTTTTCAAGCCTCTGAGCGATGAAGTGATCCGCGCTTATCACGCCAAGGTGAATCCGCTCGACAAAGCCGGTGCCTACGGAGTGCAAGACTGCACCGAGATGATTCTCAATCGGATGGAAGGCTCATTTTCCAACGTGGTCGGCCTGCCGATGGATGAGGTCACGCAGGCCTTGCGTGAGCTCGGCGCATGAATCACGCCGCGATGCTCAGGCAGGCTCTGCCATGGTGCCGCGCGTCACGCCGAGCTGACTGCGTGCTTTGAGGTCTCTCCAGATGTCCTGCTCATCGCGTTTCCCCGCGAGCAATTCCTGATAGGTGCGCAGTGTCTCGGCAGCATCGGTTTTGTCCTCCTCCAGCAGCTCGACGCGGAAGCAGCTCAGGCCGTAGCTGCGTAGTTCGGAGAAAAATTGCGCGCCGGTTTGCGGCACGGCATTGAACAGCGTGTTGCGGCAGCCCACATCAGCCTTCAGCGGATGCTGCATGCCCACACGGTCGCGCAAATGCACGCGATGGCGGTCGCAGGGGCGGCCGCAGTTGGTGAAGTCGGTGCCTTTGCTCAAAAACGCCGCGAACGCGCAGTGCTCCATGTGAAACATCGGCATGTGCTGATGCAGCGTCAGCTCGAACCACGCTGACGGCGCGGCGGCAAGGAGATCGACGACCTGCTCGATGTTCAGATCATAGCTGATCGTGAGGCGCTCCAGGCCGGTCTTCTTCAATATCTCCGCCGTGAGTGGATTCGCCACGTTCAGTGAAAAATCGCCCGTGATCGGGATGCCCGCGTCCTGGAAAAACGCGATCGCGCCGAGATTGCGAATCAGCACGCCATGCGGCTCCGCACGTTGGATGAGCTTGAAGAAGCCCGCCTCGCCTGATTTCTGAATGCGCGGCGTCGCCAGCCATGCCTGTGCGGTGGCGCTGTTGGCTTTGATGTGTTTCACGAGATCGGCGTAGAGGCGGATGTCCTCAAAATCGAGGTAGAGCCTCGGCACGCCGACTTCGAGCGCCGCATCGACTTGATCCCGCGTGCGGCAAAGAGCGAACAAATGCGGAATGCGGATTTGGGAATTCGGAATGGGATGGCGAACCGTCGCCAACATGCTCTCCAGGGTTGTCGTTGGCTGCAGTTTGGGTGGTTCCGCGTTCCGCGCTCCGCATTCCGCGATCAAATCCCTCCGCATGCGATTCAACTCGCTCACGGGCAGGATCACCTCGCCTTCGACCTCGAACTGCACGCTGCCCAACTCGAACTCCGTGCCACCGAGACGGCTGAATTGATCGATGAAGGCAGAAGGTGTCAGCGGACGCTTCAGCGCGGTTTGCAGCGGCATCGCGGATTCGACGCACACATCCCCACAGCGCACGCGCAAAGGCTCGCCCGTTTTGCCAGTGACGATCAAATCAAGATGGCGTTGCTTGCGCAGCGGAATCTCGCCTTCAAACGACTGACGCAGCGCGCGATTGAGCGCGGGATCGCTCGTTTTAAACACACGCGTGCCGACGGGGATGCTTTCCATGCACAGATGACCGTGGCGGAAGCTCAAACGGCTGCCGCGCATCTCGTAAATGCTGCCGCCCTGCTCGTCGTTGGTGTCGTTCAGGTTTTCAAACACCACGCCATCGCCCGGTTTCATGTCCAGATGCAGCGCATCGAGCTCCAGCGTGTCCGCGTCGATGATGCGTGTCACTGCGCCGACATACGGGCCGCGTTTTTTGCCGTAGTAAGCACCGACCAGCTCCTGATGATTCACACCGTGCATCCAGCCGGTGTAAAGCCCGCGCGAGAAAGTCATTTCGAGCGCATACCGGTCAGCCTCCGTCGCGGGAGCCGGTTTTCCTGCCAGCGCACGATCCATCGCCGCGCGATACACCTTCGTCACCGCAGCGACATATTCGGGCGTTTTGAGACGCCCTTCGATCTTGAAGCTCTTGATGCCGAGTTCGATGAGACGCGGGATTTCATCGACTGCGGCGAGGTCTTGTGGCGAAAGCAGATAGCGCTTGTCACCAAGATCACGCGGCTCGCCATCGACGATCATCTCATAAGGCATGCGGCAGGCCTGCGCGCACTCGCCGCGGTTGGCGCTGCGTCGGCCAAGCGATTCGCTCGTCAGGCATTGCCCCGAATAGGCCACGCACAACGCGCCATGCACAAACACCTCCAGCGGCACATGCGCGTTTTTGAAACGCTCCAGCTCGCGCATGGAAAGCTCACGCGCGAGCACGGCTTGGTCGATGTCGAGTTGTTTCGCAAATTCGAGTCCTTCGGGCGAGGTGATCGTCATCTGCGTGCTCGCGTGCAGGCGCAGGTTCGGCGTGAGTGCCTTCACCATGCGCGCGAGGCCGAGATCCTGCACGATGACGGCATCCACGCCGCTGCTTTCGAGCAGGCGGAGCTGTTTCTCCGCATCTGGCAGTTCACGCGTAAAGATGAGCGTGTTGAAAGCCACGTAGCCTTTCATCCCATGCGCGTGGAGGAACTTCATCAGTTCCGGCAGATCTTCCTCGGTGAAATTGTCCGCCCGCAGACGCGCGTTGAAGCGCGGCATGCCAAAGTAGATCGCATCCGCTCCGTTCGCGACCGCCGCGCGCGCGCAGTCCCAGTTCCCGGCGGGGGAGAGGAGTTCAGGTTTGGAAGTCAGGGGCATGTGAGCAGACCAGCATGAACAGAATTCACACGGATTCGAGCATCCATTCCCACGCGGGGCGCACGGTGACGCCTGCGGGAGCTTCGGCCTGCGCGCGACTGAGACCTGTGGAACTGGCGGTGAGGAGCAACCCCGGCAGTTTTTTGTGTTCGCTCATCGCGGCTGAAAGTGCGCGAAATTCTCGGGCGCATGCTTCCGCATCACTGACATCAGCGCATGCTTGGATGAGAACGGGTCTGCCGGTGCGCGGAGTGGCGAGGAAATCGACCTCATAACCCTCCTTCGTGCGCACGTAGGCGCATTCGCAGTGGCGGCGTTCTAGTTCGACGAGCACCGCAGTCTCCAGCGCATGACCGGTGTTCGGTCTGCCGCTGCGGTCGAAGGCGGTGATGAGTCCTGGATCCACCGGGTAAGCTTTGCGCGGGTTGGACTGCCGCTGACGCTCACTGGAGGTGTGCAGTGGGACGAGGCGGATGAGAAAGGCGTCTTCGAGGTGGCTCAGCATGGCGTGCAGTGCATCCTTGGAGACAGACACTCCTTGGGATTTCTGATCATTGAAAAAACGATGCACGCTGAAAAGGCCGGCTGCAGCGCCAAGGAGCTGGCGTGTGAGATGACGAAGCGCGATGACATTGGTCACGCCATGGCGTTCGATCACATCGCGCAGGATGACCGTGTCCACATAGCCTTGCAGCAGCGGTAGCCGGTCTTCATTGGCGAGGTGTTGCGCCTCGGGAAAGCCCCCTTGCATCAAGTAATCGGCAAACAGCTTCTCTACTGTGGAGCGTTTTGCCTTGGTCAGAAAAGTGGAGTCGCCCTCAGGTTCGGCGTTTTGATGGCGCAGGAACTCACGGAAGCTGAAAGGATGCACCAGTGTCTCCATCGCCCGTCCGCGCAGTGTGGTGGCGATTTCGCGGCTCAGCAGCTTCGCGGAGGAGCCGCTCACGAAGACATCGATCCTTTCCGTGTCCATCACGCGTCGCACAAAGCCCTCCCAACCACGCACTACCTGCACTTCATCAAGGAAAAAGCCTACCTTGAGTCGGTCGCGGTATTGCGGAAAACGCAGAAAATATTCCTCCAGCACCCAATGCATCTGGGCGGCCTCCATGCCGGCGAGACGCTCGTCATCGAAGTTGAAATAAACCTGTGTCTCACGCGGTGCCCCCTTTTGTACACGCTCCTGTTGGAGCTGATGCAAGAAGCATGTCTTGCCCGCCCGGCGCATGCCGATCACCGCGTGTGTCTTGCCTGGCACGGACGGCAGCCGCACATCACGCCGCGTCATCGCAGCCAAGTTAGAGCACACCGCGTCGGCAAGTTTCTGACGTATCACGTCTCTCATGGTGTCCTTATTTGACGGACACATTCATGTGAATGTGTCCTTTTGTAAAGGACACAATAAAATATCACCCGACGATGATGCCCTTGGCTTTGCGTTCCTTCTCGCGTTCGAGGAGCGGGATTTTCTCGGTGGTTTCGAGCACTTGAACGCCTTGATCGCCGATCTTGGAGAAGGTGAGGTTGGCGAGAGCGGGCACTTCGGCGGCGAGACGCTTGAAGACGTCTTCGATGGTGTGGATGCCGTTGCTGCCGCCGAGGGCGGCGATGAGATCGCGCAGGATTTCCCAGGTGTCGTGCGCGTTGCCAGGCGTTTTGATGGCCTTGTTGAGGCGTTGGAGGCGGCCGGTGACGTTGATCATGCTGCCCCGTTTTTCCGCGTAGGCCGTGCCGGGGAGCACGACGTGGCTCAATTCGGCGCTGGCGTTGGCGAGGATGTGCAGCGTGGCGATGAAGGGCACTTTTTCGAGGTCGCGCTGAGCGAAGCCGACTTTGAGCAGGTTCTCTCCGAGGGCGAGTGTGGCGCGGATCAGTCCGCGGGACATTTTTTCCTGGATGTCGGCCAGCTTGGAGCCGGGCTCGATGCCGAGGATGAGCTTTGCGCCGTTGGTGTTCGGATTGAGGTCGTCGGCGCGGAGGTAATTGTCGGCTCCGCCGGTGCGTGGGATGACATCGACATTCGGGGTGCCAAGCTGCGCAGCGAGGTGCTTCACGAAGAAGAGTTCCTCGTTCGTCATGCGGGCGCTGGCGATGATGGCGATCTCCTCGCCCTTCTTGCCGGCGAGGGCGGTGGCGATGTTGTTAAGCGCGGTTTTCCAGCTCGCGATCTCATGCTTGCCGCCGGTTTTCACCATCGGGTCGGTGAGGCGGAACTCGCTGTTCACGAAGTGGAAGTCGAGGCGGCCCTGGTCGCACATCCAGGTGGAGTTCACGTCGTTGTTCTCGCGTGGGGTCTGGCGGTAGATGGTGTCGCCACGGGCGCCGATTTCCAAGTTGCAGCCGCGTCCGCAGCCGGTGCAGATGCTGTTTGTCTCTGTGAGGAACCAGACGCGCTGTTGGAAGCGGAAGTCAGTGCTGGTCAAAGCGCCGACGGGGCAGATGTCCACCGTGTTGAGCGAGTAGTTGTGCTCCAGGCGCTTGCCGGGATGCACGGCCAGTGTGGTGTGGCTGCCGCGCTCGGTGAAGCCGAGTACGGGCTCGTCGGCAATCTCGGCGGTGAAGCGGATACAGCGGCTGCACATGATGCAGCGCTCGTCATCGAGGCGCACGCGCGGGCCGATATCGACATTCTTCGGCTTCTTGACTTTGTCTTCGCGGAAGCGGCTCTCACCTTTGCCGTGCTCGACGCTGAACTCCTGCAGGCGGCACTCGCCGGCCTGGTCGCAGATGGGGCAGTCGAGCGGGTGATTGATGAGCAGGAACTCCATCACGCCCTTGCGGCACTCCTGCGTGAGCACGCTGTCGGTGCGGATGCCCATGCCTTCGGCGACGGTGTTCGCACAGGCGATGACGGGGCGCGGCATCCAGCCGATCTTCGGCATGCCATGCTCATCTTTCTCCGGCTCCTGGCCGGGCGCGGGACGCGGCGGCATGCCCATCTCGACGAGGCACATGCGGCAGTTGCCGGGCGAGGAGAGTTTCGGATGATAGCAGTAGTGCGGGACATCTTTTTGCACCTGCTTGCACGCCTCGATCATGCGCGTGCCTTTGGGGAACTTGTGCCAGACGCCGTCGATCTGCACGTTCACCAGATCAACAGGCGGCGGTGCGGCAGGCGTGGCGGGGGCTTCAGCAGGAGCGGGCATGAGCGAAAAAGGGGGCTTGTCGGCGATTATCGGAGCCGCACGGGCAGCGGCAACCCGATTTTGTGAAAAGTTTCACAAGCTCCGAGGATGAGGCTTGGCGAATGGCCTGTGGCGTGCCAGAAATGCGCCGCCGCTATGCCGATCCCGGTCATTTTGAATCCCGCCGCCCGCAGTGCCAAGGCTGCGGCACTCGGCCAGGCGCTGCGCAGCCTCTCACCGGAGCCGGAACTGCACCTGACCAAGGGCCCAGGTGATGCCACTGCGATCGCGGAGGCGCTGGCCGCGCAGGGGCATGATCTCGTCGTTGCCGCAGGAGGAGATGGGACGATGAACGAAGTGCTGCAAGGTCTCTGCCGCGCGAACGCCCGCCGCAGTCCCGGTGAAAAACATACCGCGCTCGGCGTGTTGCCGCTGGGGACGATGAATGTGTTTTCGCTGGAGTTGAAATTGCCGGGGAAGGACCTTGCAGGGTGCTGGCGGCGGATCACCTCGGGCAGCAGGCGCGAGATCGACTTGTGGATGGCCAACGAGCATTATTTTGTGCAACTCGGCGGCGCGGGGCTGGATGCGCAGATCGTGCAGGAGACCTCGTGGGAGGCGAAGAAAAAATACGGCCCGCTTAGCTATGTGATGAGCGCGGTGAATGTGCTCATGCGTCCACCGCCGACGCTGAGTGTGAAGATCGAGGGGAAGGCTCCACTGCTGGGCACCGTGGTGCTCATTGGCAATGGCAGACACTACGGCGGGCCGTTTCCGCTGTTTCGCGATGCCTCAAACAGCGACGGCAAACTCGATCTCATCATCTTCCGTGGGCTCGGCGGCATGGAGTTTCTGCAACTGCTGCGCGGCATGCTGCTTGACGGCTATCATGCACGCGAATACCTGGATTATCTCCAAGTGGACGAGTTCAGCGTGACTTCCGACGCGGGCGACTTGCCGGTGGAGCTGGACGGCGAGCTTGCCGCCAGCCTGGGCGACCCGGTGGTTTTTCGCCGCGCGCCGTTTCCTGTGAGCGTGGCGGTTTAGACTCGTGTTTTGGCGTAGGCTTGCGCACTCGCGGGAGGGCGCGGCGTTGGTTCGGCTCTTCTTTGAAGAAACGCTCCACCTCCGTCGGCGTCAGTTCTTTCCAGCCGCCCTTTGGCAGACCTTTGAGTTGCAGCCAGCCGATGCGGATGCGTGTGAGGCGCTCCACCTCGTAGCCGAGGGCATAAAACATGAGACGAATCTGGCGTTTCAGCCCCTGCTTCAACACCACATGAGCGTGGTAAGCTCCATCCATCCACGCACGCTCGGCGCGCGCATACCCTTCTTCGGTCAACATGCCTTTGATCAGCTTCGCCATGACCTCGGCAGTCAGCGGTTGATCCACGGTGACCTCGTATTCTTTCTCTGCACCTTGACTGGGATGGATGAGACGGTGGGAGAGATCGCCGCGATTGGTCAGAAGAATCAGGCCTTCGCTTTCTTTGTCCAGCCGCCCGACGTGATGCAGGCTCTGGAACTTCGCCGGCAGCAGATCGTAGATCGTCATGCGATCATGCGTGTCGCCACGAGAGCAGAGATACCCCTTGGGTTTGTTCAATGCGATGACGAGCGGCAGTTCCACTCGCACAGGCGAACCATCGACGATCACCTTGTCATCCGGCTGTACCTGCGTGGCCAGCTCGGTGATGATGTGTCCGTTGATCGAGACACGCCCTTCCAGAATGATCTGCTCTGCCCCGCGTCGCGAGGCCACGCCACACTGGCTGAGATAACGGTTGAGACGCACGGGGAAGCCTTATTCCGGCTTGGTCTTCGGCAGATTCGTCGGCAGACGGCCTTCCTTCCACTGACCACGGGCTTTGAGCAGCTTGATGCGCTCGCCGCGCTTCAGAACACTGCGCTTGGTGCCGACGGAACCGGCGGACTTGAGGCTGCGATGCTGGGACATGGTGGAAAGAAGGGGCTGGGGGTAATCTGAAAAAGGGCGCGGAGAATAACTGACCTCGCGGAGGGCGCAAGGGGTTTTACAGATCAGTTCGCTCCCAAAATCAACCCAGCACTTTCTTCCGCACGATCTCCGTGACCATCTTTGGGTTCGCCTTGCCTTGGCTGGCTTTCATGGCTTGGCCGGTGAACCAATTCATGGCCTTCTCATTGCCGCCTTTGACTTCGGCCACTTTTTCAGGATTCGCGGCGAGGATTTGATCGACGATGGCCTCCAGAGCGCCGGTGTCGCTGACTTGCTCGAAGCCTTTGGCCTTGATGATTTCGGCGGCGGGCTTGCCGCTCTCGAACATTTCGGCAAAGACTTCCTTGGCTTGATTGTTGGAGATTTTTCCGGCCTCGACGGTTGCCACGAGCGCGCTGAGTGCCTCCGGCTTCACCGGGCATTCCGTGATGGTGAGCGAACGATCATTCAACACGCCCAGGAGATCGTTGATGACCCAGTTGGCGATTTTTTTGGCCGGAACCTTCGTGTCTGCGGCGACGGCGGCTTCATACCAAGTGGCGAGCTCTTTTTCGCTCGACAACACACCGGCGTCGTAGGCACTGCAGCCGTAATCTTTTTCAAAACGTGCACGCTTTTCATGCGGCAGCTCGGGCACGTGTTGTTTCACTTTCGCGACGAGGTCGGGCGTGCGCACCGGCAGCAGATCGGGGTCGGGGAAATAGCGGTAGTCGTGCGCATCTTCCTTCGAGCGCATCAGCGTGGTCTCGCCGCGATCATCGTCCCAGCGGCGTGTGCTTTGCACGAGTTTCTCGGGATTGCGTCCTTCCAGCACATCGATTTGACGCTCGGTTTCGGCCTTGATGGCGCGGCGCACGGCAGACATCGAATTGATGTTCTTCAGCTCGATCTTCACACCCAGCTCCTTCTGGCCTTCGGGGCGCACGGAGATGTTCACGTCGCAGCGCAGATTGCCTTTTTCCATATCGGCATCGCTCACGCCGCCGTAGATCAAAATTTGTCGCAAGCTCGTGAGATACGCGAAGGCCTCCTCTGCGCTGTCGATGTCCGGCTCGCTGACGATTTCCATCAACGGCGTGCCCGCGCGATTGAAGTCGATGGTGGTGAACTTCTCGTGATGCGTCGATTTCGCCACGTCCTCTTCCAAGTGGATGCGTGTGAGTTTCACCACCTTGCCTGGATTTGCGATGCTCTTCTGCGCGTCCTTCGGATACGCCAGATCATATAGCGGCACGCCGCCGCCGAGGCACAGCGGCAGATCGAACTGCGTGATCTGGTAGTTCTTCGGCATGTCCGGGTAGAAGTAGTTTTTGCGATCCCACTTCACCACCGGCGGCGTCGTGCAGCCGAGCATCAGCCCAGTGAGGATGGTCTTTTCAATTGCCGCCGCATTCAGCACGGGCAGTGCGCCCGGCAGGCCGAGGCAGGTCGGGCAGGTGTGCGTGTTGGGCTCCGCACCATACTCCACCGGGCAGGAGCAGAACATCTTGCTGCGCGTCGTGAGTTGCGCGTGGACTTCGAGGCCGATGGTGACGATGTATTTGGGCATGGGCGGGGACAGCCAAGCCAAAGCCGAAACCACCGAAGGATGCAAGGGAGAAGCAGCCCAAGGGGAGCGGAAACCGCTCGCAGCGGCACTCAGGGGTGCTTCGTCGGACGCAGCGCGTGAAATGGAGAAGGGCGGAATCGTTTTCAAACACGAATAGCGGCGTCTCGCAGCACATGGGGCCATTCGCGGACGATGCGTATTTCATCCGTGCTGAAAAAGCAGAGGCTGGACACGCCCGACTGATCTTTGCGAGATCGACTCATCTCCACTTCCCCAAGTTTCTCTTGCCAAATGGCGATCCTCCCCGACTATCCCGGCCCTCTTGCCCGGGCACCCTCTGGTGTCGCGGGGCAAAAGCCCGCCGCGTGCCTCCGGAGCGGAAGCATGCGAGCGGTTCTCACCGCAACGCTCCCAACCCGTTAAGTTAAATGAACGCATCCGCAACGCTCGCCGACCTGATCGCAGGTTCTTTCCGCGAGCTCTCCGAAGGATCCATCGTCAAAGGCAAGATCCTCGAAATCAAACCGCAAGTCGTCCTCGTGGACATCGGCTACAAGTCCGAAGGCGCCATCCCCGCCAACGAGTTCGAAGATGAAGACATCCAGGTCGGCGACGAAGTCGAAGTCCTCCTCGAACGTCTCGAAAACGACGAAGGCATGGTCGTGCTCTCCAAAGAGAAAGCCGCGCATCGCCAGAACTGGGAAAAAATCTATGCCGTGTTCAAGGACGGCGGCCTCGTCAAAGGCAAGGTCAAGAGCGTCGTCAAAGGTGGCCTCATGGTCAACGTGGGCGTCGAAGCCTTCCTGCCCGGCAGCCAGATCGACATCATCCCGCCGAAGGACCTCAACGAATACGTCGGCAAGGTGTACGAATTCAAGATCGTCAAGATCAACGACGAGCGCAAAAACATCGTGCTCTCCCGCCGCGAAGTCATCGAGGCCGAGCGTGCCGAGCAGCGCCAGAAGTTCCTCGAATCCGTCAATCCGGGAGACAAAGTCATCGGCGTGGTCAAGAACATCACTGACTTCGGTGCTTTCGTCGATCTCAACGGCATGGACGGCCTGCTCCACATCACGGACATGTCCTGGGGCCGCCTCAATCATCCTTCCGAGCTTCTCGGCATCGGCCAGAAAATCGAAGTGCAGATCCTCGAGGTCAATCGCGAGAAGGAGCGTGTCTCCCTCGGCCTCAAGCAGCTTCAGAACAACCCGTGGGAAAACATCGAGGGCCGTTACCCTGTCGGCCACAAGGTGCGCGGCAAAGTCACCAAGCTCGTCGCTTACGGCGCCTTTGTGGAAGTGGAAGAAGGCGTCGAAGGCCTCATCCACGTCTCCGAGCTCTCCTGGACCAAGCGCATCGCGCGTCCGTCCGATGTCCTCACCGTCGGCCAGGTCGTCGAAGCCGTGGTGCTCGGCATCAACACGGACGAGCGCAAGATCAGCCTCGGCGTGCGCCAGCTCGAACCCAATCCGTGGGACGACATCGACGCCCGCTATCCGATCGGCACACAGCTCAAGCGCCCAGTGCGCAACCTCACTGCTTACGGTGCATTCGTGGAGCTGGAAGAAGGTATCGATGGCATGATCCACGTCTCCGACCTCAGTTGGACCCGCAAGATCAACCATCCGTCCGAACTGCTCAAGAAGGGCCAGGAAGTGGACGCCGTGGTGCTCGGCATCGACAAAGCCAACCAGCGCATCAGCCTCGGCATGAAGCAGCTCGACACCGACCCATGGTCCATCATCGACACCCGCTTCAAAGTGGGCGACGTCGTGAAGGGCCGTGTGGCGAAGATCGCCAGCTTCGGTGCCTTCGTCGAACTCGAAGACGACATCGACGGCCTCGTGCACATCTCGCAGATTAGCGAGGAGCGCATCGAGAAGGTCAAAGACAAGCTCAATGTCGGCGACGAAGTCGAAGCCCGCGTCATCAAGGTGGACAAAGTGGAGCGTCGCATCGGCCTCTCCATCAAGGCCATGAACTACAGCGAGGACGAAATCGCCAAGGAAAGCCAGGCATTCGAAGCCCTGCGCCCCAGCACCGACCTCGTCGGCCTGGAGCAGGCCTTCAAGTTCGCCACCGAAGAATGGCGTCCCGGCGGCGAGTAATCCGCCAACTGGCCCACAACATCACGATCATCCACGGAGGGACGCCGCAAGGCGTCCCTTCTTTTTTCGTCAGATGGAGAGTTGGGGGAAAGACAGACATCTCACACATTGGTGCTGGCGTCATGGCATGAAGGCGGCACTTTGCGATCCGATGTTCGAAGCCGCACCGCCATCGCTTGCGGAGACACGTCGCCACTGGTTGCGACGTGCATGGGCAGCTTTGCCGGCAGCTTTTGTCGGCTGCGCGAACTCTCCGTCCGGCTCCATGCTCGGCTATGCCGCGCGCAAAAACCGCGCGCAGTGGGAGTATCACAACCGCTTTCTCGCTTCCGGTGCGCGGTTGCGTTTCCGACCGCATTCAGCACATGGCAGGCCGTGGACGTCCGGCATGGAATACGTTTATCGCACGCATCGCCGTGATCCGCGCGTCGGATACGCGGTGAAGAATCTCGCGACTGGGCGATACCTGGCCGAGTTTCAGGCGGACAAACTCTTCTTTGGCTGCTCCATGCCGAAGCCCGCCGTCGCTGCCGTGTTGCTGGAAAGACGTCGCGGTAATCTCACGCGCGAGGAGTTCCAAAACATCGTCTATGCCTGCGACAAGAGCATCAATGCTGCGTGGTTTTATCTGCTCGCTCGCATCACGCCCGCAGACGAGCAGAGTTTTGAATGGAAATACAACCTCCCGAATGTCGAGATCATCAACAACTGGCAGTCGCCGCGCTTCTACGCCGAGTTCTACGAACGCTGCGTGAACTATCGTCTCGATTATGGCTGTGAGTTATTGCTCGAAGCCATGCGCAGAGATCAATACGGCCTCGGCCGCTGGGTCATGCCCGCCAGCATCACTTACATCGGCGGCAAGACCGGCAACTACGGCGAATGGGATCACGAATCGCTGTTCTTCTACCATCGTGGCACGCCATACGCGATCGTGCTCTACACACGCGGTCACTTTGCGCCAGGACAGGAACTCGGCTGTATGATGGGCGGCTTGTTTCGCGAGTACTGTGCGTAAAGAGTGGTAGTGGCACTCATTTGCCGAGAAGCTTCTCGTAGTATTCAGCGCCGGGTTGTGGATTGTAGATCAGGCTCACTTTCTGCCGCAATTTTTTCCAGCGTTCATTGGAAGCAACGACGCCATAATCCATGAATGTGTAGTCGCCGAGGTTCCACACTCGCACATCATCAGCTTTCACCGTCGGAATTCCGCCTTCTTCCTTCGTGACCGTGCCGATGATGCGTACCAGGCAGAGCCGCTTGATCGCGCCGTGTGGGTCAACAGCACTCACTCGAAAATCACCTGCGCCACACAGCGATGCCAGTTGGCATGTGTCAATCGTTCAAGCCGTCAAAGAATTCATACAATCTTCAAAATCGAAACGATTAGCTTTCTTTCTGTGGGAGCACCTCGACTTCGATCTCGCGTGCTTCGAGTGGGGTATGGGAGGGTGCGGGATTTCCGATGCCCCATTCGTCAGGTTTTGCCACTGAAGCCAGTTTCCGCCGCACAGCGTAATACAACGCCCCTGCCGCCGAAAGCCCCAGCCCCACCACGGCCACCACCGCACCGACCATGAGCAGCAGTGCGATGACTCCGATGGCTGCGATGACGAATAGCCCGAGCACCAGCGCAGCGCGCCATCCTTCGAGTGCCAGTGTGCGTGTTCGCATGACACCACCATGCGTTCATCACGGTCGATGACAACCACCTTGTCAATGCGTCGTGGTTTTCCACGAGATGAGGGAGTGCAGCCGCAAATATGTGTGGCGGTTCTCGACGTGCGGGCAGCTCACTTTCCCATGATATGCGCTTGTCTCTCGCGGCGCATGTTCATGACAGCGTCTGCTGAGAGGATGGCATCGACAAGCGCGCGCGGCGGTGCATTCTCGTGCCATGGCCCGAAGGAAATCAGCCACGTTCGCCCGTATCCGCGCCGAGGTGTTGCGCCTCGTTGCGCTCATTCCACAGGGGAGATTCACCACGTATGGCAGCATCGCCATTCACATGAACGTGATCGCGCGGCATGTGGCAACGGTGCTCGCGCACCTCACGCCAGAGGAGTCTGCATCGCTGCCATGGCATCGTGTTGTCAGTGCAGATGCACGCATCAGTCCCAACATGGAGCCCGCGCTCGCTCGCAAGCAGCGTCGCATGCTGCGTGCGGAGGGCATGTGCATCGACCGCAAGGGTTATATCAAAGATGCCGACGGTCATTTCCATCTCGTCGGTGTGCGCCGCAACATTCGCTGGAGTGAGGAACCTCCATCAGCGTGAAGGTGGGGCGGAGGTGCGGCTCGTGCGGAATGCGTGCTGATCGAGAGCGGTCGGGCAGGGGAATCCGTGCGTGTTGACGAGCGTACGGATTGGCTGGCAGCTTCACTTGGGGAACCCACGCCGTTCACCCCAGAATGAGGCGTAGGGTGTTGGATGCGTCCTCGTGTTCCTTCGAGGATTTCATGAGTGCCGCACAAGCCAAAGAGTCTTGTCACGACGAAGCGCGAGCGAAGAGCAAACAGACGTGCTGAGTGGTGATTTTTTGCGACAGAATCGCAATAGCGCAAGCCATGCACACGAAAGTTCAAAAAAAATCAACATGCTGGTTGCAAACATCACGCCGCTTTCCTATTTTGGCCGCCCTTGTGAAATTTTTCACAAGCATATTTGCCGACACATATGGGTAACTTCTTTCCGCGTTGGACGAACTGGCTGCCACTGAAGCTCGCCATTGCCGTCGTTTTCATTGCCTTCGGCGTGAATGTGGGCGTCGCCTATTATTTCACTCCGAAGTACACCCGCGTGGGTTACGAGCCGACACAGCCAGTGCCGTTCTCGCATAAGATTCACGCAGGGCAGCTCGGCTTGGATTGCCGTTACTGCCACAGCTTTGTCGATGCCTCCAGCCATTCGAACGTGCCGACGAATCAGACCTGCTTCAACTGCCACGGTCCAGGGAAGGGGAACATTCGCAGCAATTCGCCGAAGCTCGAAATGGTGGTCAAGGCCAACGAAACGGGGAAATCCATCCCTTGGGTGAAAGTCCACAAGGCTCCTGACTACGTGTACTTTAATCACAGCGCGCACCTGAATCGCGGCATCTCCTGCGTCTCCTGCCACGGTAAAATCAACGAGATGGAGGTCGTTCGCCATGACCAGCCACAGTCCATGGGCTGGTGCTTGGAATGCCACCGCGAGCCTGAGAAGAACCTGCGCCCGCTGGAATATGTCACCAACCTCAACTACAAGCCTTCTGACCTTAAGCGTGCGGACTTTTACCAAGGGTTATTGGACAAGAGGGTGACTCCTAAAGCGATTGCAGAAACGATCGGTGGCGAAGGTGCTGCTGCCGATGATCTGGGGCAGCTTCTCGCACTGGCAGAGAAAACTTATGGCAAGGAAGTGACCCAGAAGGAAGTGGGCACGCAACTCAAGAAGCACTGGCAGATCCGCCCGCCGGAATCCTGCACCACCTGCCACCGCTAACCCCCACGCGCCCCTTTTTTTCGTCACATGAAACGCATCTGGAAGCATCCCGAGGAGCCGCAGAACGCAAAGCGCTACTGGCGCAGTGTCTCCGAGTTGGAGCGTCGTGAGGATTTCCTCAAGGACCATGGCCAAGAGTTCCCCGCTGGCGACACCCTCACAGAAGAGGAGCAGGAAAACAGCCGCCGCGATTTCCTAAAACTGATGGGCGCGAGTGCCGGCCTCATGGGCTTGGTCAGTTGCCGTCGTCCGCTGACGAACATTTTGCCATACACCCAGCACATTGAGTGGATGGTGCCCGGCAAGCCGTTGCTCTACGCGACCACGATGCCGCGCAGCATCGGCGGTGGTGCCACGCCGTTGGTGGTCACCACGCACGAAGGGCGTCCGACGCATGTCGCGGGCAACCCGCTGCATCCTTTGGGTGGCGGTATCGACACTTTTGCACAGGCGTCTGTGCTCGATTTGTATGATCCGAGCCGTTCGCAGAAGCCTCTCGGCATGGGCCGCGAACTCTCCTGGGCAAAGGCGAACGAATTGCTCGCAGCCGTGGCCGCCGACGGCAAAAAAGGAGCTGGAACCGCGATCGTTAGCGGTCACACGACCTCCCCTACCTACCTTCGCCTGTTGAGCGAGGTGAAAGCGGCTTTCCCCAAGGCGCAATTCTTCCAGTATGAGGCCACTGGCGGCGACGGTCAGGCTGCGGCAAACAAGCAGATCCTCGGCGTGGGTGTGCAACCCTTTGTGAAGCTGGGGTCGGCCATGCGCATCCTCTCTCTGGACTGCGACTTCCTCGGCGTGGATCCCGTGGCGGGAGAGCCTATTTCTGCCTTCACGAAACATCGTGCGAAGGATGCCAAGGCGGCGGACATGAATCGTCTCTACGTCTTGGAAAATCGCTACACGCTCACGGGTGGCATGGCGGATCATCGCAAGGCGCTCCCAGCCTCGCTCATTCCTGTGGCGGCAGCGTTGATCGCCGAACAACTCGGTGACGCTTCGGCCAAGGCTCTCGCGGCCACGGCTCCGCAGTCATTGAAAGACTGGATCAAACCTGCGGTGCATGATTTGATCGACAACAAAGGCAAGTCTCTGGTGCTGGCCGGCTCACGCTGTGGCGCGGAAGTGCATGCACTCGTTGCATCCATCAATAAAGCGCTCGACGCTTTCGGCTCCACCATCGAGCTCTTCCAAGGTGATGCCGCTGTTGAGTCCGGTACCTTTGCAGACTTGCATGCAGCGATTTCGGGCGGTCAGGTCAAGACGCTCGTCTCGCTCACCCCGGCCAGCCTCTATTACGATGCCCCTGACGCGGAAGGTTTCGCCAAGCTCGTAGCAGAGAAGAAAGTGCGTTTGGTGCAAGTCGGCGCGTTGAAGGATCGCACAGCGCGTCAGGCAGCACTGCACATTCCTGCGGCGCATTACCTTGAGTCGTGGGGTGACCTGCGCTCACCGGATGGTACTTATTCGATCGTGCAGCCGATGATCGCACCTCTCTACGATGGTGCGAGTGCCATCGAGGTGCTCCTCGCCCTGCTCGGGCGTAAGAAACTCGGTCCTGCAGAGGCTCCGGCGGCGGGTGCGACTGCGCCAGAAGACGCTGCCTATGTGGCCGTGCGCGACACGTTTGCCGTTGTGGCGGGAGGATTGGATGAATCGAAGTGGAATTTCACTCTGCGCGATGGCTTCCTCAAAGGCTCCAGCTTTGCCAAAGCGGGTGCCACGCCAAACATCGCCGCCGTGGCGGGTATCGTCGCTAGTGCGAAAGCCGCCGCTGCTCCGAGCGAGGCCGCGCCGGAAGTCGTGCTCGTCCCCAGCTCCAGCGTGTTCGATGGTCGCTACATCAACAACGCTTGGCTGCAGGAAGCGCCGGATCCCATCACCAAACTCACTTGGGAAAACGCAGCTTTGCTGGGCTCCGTGACGTTCCGCCGCCTCGGTCTTCAGGAAGGACAGCACATCAAGATCACCGTCGGTGGTGTTGCACTGGAAATCCCCGCCATCGAAGCTCCCGGCCATGTTTCCAACTCGATCACCATTCCGCTTGGCTATGGCCGTGCGCAGGTGGGTGAAGTTGGCTCGGATCGTGGGGTGAATGGTTACGCGCTGCGCAAGCAGCCGGGAGCCTACGTCCTCGCGGGTGCGAAGGTCGAGGCTCTGTCAACCGTGGCCGAACTGGCCATCACGCAGAACCAAAATACCACGGTTGGGCGCGCGCTCTTCCGCGAAGGTACGCTCGATACCTTCAACAAGGATGTCCATTTCGCCGGGAAGACGGGTATGGACGGGCACATCCCGGAAAACATCTCCTTCTACAAAGGACAGGTCGGACGCAAGTCTGCCGAAAACCCGGACGGCTTCGATTACGAGAACGCCCATCAGTGGGGCATGGTCATCGACCTCAGCAAGTGCATCGGCTGCACTGCCTGCATTGTTGCTTGCCAGAGTGAGAACAACATCCCCGTCGTCGGCAAGAATCAGGTGCGCAAAGGCCGCATCATGCAGTGGATCCGCATGGATCGTTACTTTGCTGTGCCAAAGTGGGGCAAGAATGAAGTCGAGCAGCAGAGCACCTGGGCGGAAGACATCCCGACGCCAGAGCAGTTTGAAAGTGCCGAGATGGTGCACCAACCTGTGGCCTGTCAGCAGTGTGAGGCCGCGCCTTGTGAGACGGTCTGCCCGGTGAATGCCACCGTCCACACGCCGGAAGGCATCAATGCGATGGCCTACAACCGTTGCATCGGCACGCGTTACTGCGCCAACAACTGCCCCTACACCGCGCGTCGCTTCAACTGGTTCGACTACAACAAGCGCAACCCGCTCGCCGAAACCGAGAAGTTTGGCATCAAGGCCAACAACCTCTACTTCGGCCCGCTGGGTGAGAAGAAGGCTGACGAAAGCCTCCGCCTCCAGCGCAACCCGAATGTCACCGTCCGCATGCGCGGCGTTATCGAGAAATGCACCTACTGCGTGCAGCGCCTCGAAAGTGCCAAGATCCTGCAGAAGCAGATTCAGCGCGATTCAAAGAACTTCCGTATTCCCACCGACAGCGTTCAGACCGCGTGCCAGCAGAGCTGCCCGGCAGACGCCATCGTCTTTGGCGACCTCGCCGACGAGAAATCTGCCGTGGTCAAGGCCAAGGCCTCGCCACGCGACTACCAAGTTCTCAAATACATCGGCACCCGCCCGCGCACGAGCTACCTCGCCCGTCTGCGCAATCCGAACAAGAACATGCCAGGCGCTGAGGGCATCGCCGCGTGGAGCAAACACCAATACTAATTCCCGGACACATGGACGCCACTGCCTCCACCCCAAACACCCCGCGCATCCTCGAACGCGAGCCCTTGGTGCTCAACAACCGTTCGTACTCGTGGATCACGAACCGCATCTGTGGCATCGTGGAGAACAAGCAGCCCGCCCTTTGGTGGATCTTGTTCGTCCCCTCGGTGCTCCTCACCGGCCTCATGGTGTTCTGCTTCACCTACCTCATCTCCACCGGAGTCGGTGTCTGGGGCCAGAAGCAGCCAGTCGCGTGGGCGTGGGACATCACCAACTTCGTGTTCTGGATCGGTATCGGTCACGCCGGGACGCTGATCTCCGCCATTCTTTTCCTCACTCGTCAGAAGTGGCGTACTTCCGTCAATCGTGCCGCTGAGGCCATGACCATTTTCGCCGTGATGTGCGCCGGTCTTTTCCCGGCCTTCCACGTCGGACGCGTGTGGATGGTGTGGTTCCTCGCTCCCGTGCCGAATGCGAACTCCATCTGGCAGAACTTTAAGTCGCCGCTGCTGTGGGACGTGTTCGCCGTTTCGACCTACTTCTCTGTGTCACTCGTGTTCTGGTTCCTCGGCCTCGTGCCCGATCTGGCCACGCTGCGCGACCGCTGCCGCCCAGGCCTGAAAAAACTTCTCTACGGTCTCTTCTCCCTCGGTTGGCGAGGGGGGAATCGGCATTGGAGTCATTATGAGACGGCCTACATGCTGCTTGCCGGTCTTTCCACGCCGCTGGTGCTCTCCGTGCACTCCGTCGTGTCTTTCGACTTCGCCACTTCGGTCGTCCCAGGCTGGCACACCACCATCTTCCCACCCTACTTTGTCGCGGGCGCTATCTTTGGCGGTTTCGCCATGGTGTTGACGCTGATGATTCCATGCCGCCGCATCTACGGTCTGCAGGATCTCATCACGCCGAAGCACATCGACAACATGGCGAAGATCATCCTGCTCACCGGCACCATTGTCGGCTACGCCTACTGCATGGAAATCTTCGTGGCCTACTACTCTGCCAACCAGTTTGAAAGTGCCGCGTTCACCATGCGCGGACTCACCGGACCATCCACATGGGCTTACTACTTCATGTTTAGCTTCAATGTGTTTGCCCCACAGCTCTTCTGGTACCGCCCCTTCCGTCACAATCTCTGGGTCGTCATGTTCGTGTGCATGTGTGTGAATGCCGGGATGTGGTTTGAGCGCTACGTCATCATCGCCACCTCGCTGGAGCGGCACTTCATGCCTGGAGCCTGGCAGGTTTATAAAGCCACTTGGGTCGATAAGTACACCTTCCTCGGCACCTTCGGCTTCTTCATGATGCTCTTCCTGCTTTTCCTGCGCTTCCTGCCAGTCATCGCCATCGGCGAAGTGAAGGGCGTGCTGCCGCAGTCGAACCCCCATCATGATGACCACGCGGAGAAAGGTATCCAGGAGGAAGACCTCATGGACTATCCTGACCGCCACGTTGCCAAACCTGCCGCTGCTTAATTTTCAACCCGCACCCTGAACTGTGAGCACCACCCTCAAACGAGTCCACGGATACCTCGCTGAATTCGACAGCGTGCACGGCCTCTATCATGCTGCCGAGCAAGTGCGCGACGCCGGCTATAGCAAATGGGATGTGCATTCTCCCTTCCCCATCCACGGCATGGACGCTGCGATGGGCAACCCCCGCTCCAAGCTGCCCTACCTCGTGTTCTGCGGTGGCCTCACGGGAACGGCCACGGCATTCACACTCGAAACGATCACGCAGACCAATTTCTGGAGCCATATCGGCTTGGGCTTCTTGGAAAAGATCATCGAGACCTATCCCACCATTGTTCAGGCAAAACCTGCGGACATCTGGACGATCCCCGCGTTTTTCCCCATCATGTTCGAGCTGACGATTCTCTTCAGCGCGTTCACGACTCTCTTTGGTCTGCTTGCCCTCATCGGCCTGCCGCGCTGGAATCACCCGCTGTTTGCCTCCAAGAACTTCCCGAAATTCTCTGACGATGGCTTCTTTGTCTGCATCGAGGCCCGCGATCCTAAATTCTCCCAGGAAGGCACCCGCGCGCTGCTTGAGAAGGCCGGTGGCCGGAACATCGAACTCGTGGAGGACGAAATCTAAGCTGCGCCCCACAACATCATGAAGTACTTTTTTCTCAGCTACATTTTCTCCGGGGTGATCATTGTGAGCGCCTTTGGACTGCGCGGCAGCAAGTCTGAACTGCCACCGCTCGAAATTTTCCCTGACATGGATCACCAAGCCAAGGTGAAATACCAAGTCGCCAGCGAGTTCTTTGCTGACGGTCGCGGTGAGCGGTTGCCCGTCAAAGGAACTGTTCCCATGGGCTTTGAAATCCCGGAGGTGCCTGCGGCTGATGGAGCCAAGCCGCCGCGCTTTGGATTCACCAATGGTGTGGACTATTACAACACCGGCAAAATGGGTGACTTCTACGGCGACGGACTGCCCACGGAAATCACCAGTGACAAAAGCGTCTTCAACGAAGAATTCATCAAGCGCGGTGAGCAGCGCTACAACATCAACTGTGCGATCTGCCACGGTACCTCCGGTAACGGCAAGGGAGTCACCTCAAAGTACGGCATTCTCACGGCTTTCAATTTCCAACAAGCGGGTAACTCCGATCCGGCCAATGCGGCTGCCTATCGTGCTGATGGTGCCATTTTTGATGTCATCACGCACGGCAAAGGGCTCATGGGCGGTTACGGCGGCAACATCACCGTGCGCGATCGCTGGGCTATCGTCGCCTACATCCGCTCCCTGCAACTCGCCGCCAAAGAGGCCGGCACCACCCTTCAGTAACGGCATCACGCGAATCACGGCATGAGTCACCACGTCACCTTCAACGACCTGCCTCAGGGCGGGGAAAAATTTGAACCAGCCAAGGGCGGCAAGCTGATCAGCGCGCTGGGCCTCTCGGGCCTGCTCGGCATTGTCGCTTCAGCATGGTTCTTCTTCAAGAACACGGACACCTTCGCCTACTCGTGGCTGTTCGCTTTCTTCTTCACCTTCACCTTCGTGGTCGGCGGCTGTTTTTGGATTTTGCTCCACAGCGCTTCAAACTCGAGCTGGGGTGTCGCTGTTCGCCGACTCTGGGAAAATCTGGCGTGCATGATCGTGCCTCTGGCAATTTTTGCGCTCCCCCTGTTGCTCCCAGCGGTGCAGAAGCCGCTCTATGAGTGGATGAACCACCATCGCGAGGCGGCACACCATGCGGCTGAGCACGGCTCCACTGTGCGCGAAGCACTGCATCACATGTCAGAGTCGAACACGCATTTGCATGTGCTTGTGGAGAAGTTCGGCTATCTCAACCTCAACACCTGGTTCTCCTGGTACACTCGCTTTGCGGCGTATTTCCTCGTGCTCTGGATGATCGCTCGCACGCTGCGTGGCAAGTCGCTCAAACAGGAGCAGGATGGCGACATCAAGCACACAGTTAAATCCCGCCAGTTCTCCTGCACCGTGCTGCTGCCCTTTGCTCTCACCGTCACCTTTGCAGCGTATGACTGGTTGGTTGGCTTGGACTATAACTGGTTCTCCACCATGTGGGGCGTGTACATCTTCGCGGGTTGTGCCTGGGCGTCGATGGGCCTCACCATCTTGGTGGTCACTTGGCTGCGCAGTCTTGGCTACATGCGCAAGGTCGTCACCGAAGAGCACTATCACCTCATGGGTAAGCTGCTGTTCACCTTCACGGTGTTCTGGGCCTACATCGCTTTCTCACAATACTTCCTCATCTGGTACGCCAACATCACCGAAGAGACACGCTTCTACCTCACGCGTAACACAGAAGGTTGGCGCTGGGTTTCCATCTTGATCTTCGTGGGCCACTTCGTCGCGCCCTTCCTCCTGCAGCTCTCGCAGCCGCGGAAAAAGAATGAGAAGATCACCTGCCTCATCTGCCTGTGGATTCTCTTTATGCACCTGGTGGACATGTACTGGAATGTCATCCCAGAGCGTGGCCCCTCCCTTGGCGTCGGTGTGACCGTGCCAGGAGCTTGGGTGCAGGACGTTGCAGCGCTGTTGGCTGTCTTTGGCACAATGGGCTTCCTTTACTTGCGCGGCCTCTCCAAACACAGCCTCTATCCATGGCGCGATCCTCGTCTGCTTGAGTCCGTGAATGTCGTCAACTGATCCTGCCCTCCATCGCCCTTCCATGTCGCAGTCCACACAATCCAATAAAGCAGGTGCCACCTTCCTGTGGGTGTTTGCAGCCTTCGCAGGCTTCGCGGTGCTATTCAGCATCATCCAAGCTGTGAATGGCTCAAAGCAGGGCTTTGACCCACGCGCGGCTGAGCGCCTTGCCAACACGGCTGAAATCCAAAAGGCACAGAATGAAAACATGGCCAAGATCGGCTTGAACGATGCCGGGAAGAAAAAGGCGATCTTTGCAAAAACCCTCTCTGCGCTCAGTGGCCGGAAACCCGCGGTCAGCACGCAAGTCGTTCCCGGATCGCCCACACAGTTGAAGCAAGCTGCTGCTGCCGCTCCTGCGACTGCTCCGACTCCTGCGGCTGCAAAACCCGCACCGGCTCCTGCTGCTCCTGCCAAGCCCGCTGTCTCTCCGCCCGCCGCGCCCGCCCCTGCTCAACCTGCGGCACCTACCGCACCGACGCCCGCTCCTGCTCAGCCTGCCCCCGCACCCGCACCGTCTAAGTAAGTCATGCAGACCTCTCACGCTACCACTGACGCCGACATTCAGGCCGACAACCTCCGCCGCGCGGCGATTGACGACTCTGTGCGCGGGCCCGTGCTCTTCCTCTTCACCAACGCCGCGTTCTGGCTCATGCTCTCCACGCTGCTCGGCGTGCTGGCAGCCATCAAACTCGTGGAACCGGCGTTCCTCGCAGGCTGCCCCTACATCACCTACGGCCGTCTTCAACCTGCGCACATCAATGCGCTCGTCTATGGCTGGGGAGTGCAGGCCGCACTCGGCGTCATGCTGTGGATCATGGCACGCCGCTCAGGGCAGGAACTGAAAAGCGGCAAGAGCCTCATGCTCGTCGCGGGTGTGTTCTGGAACATCACCATCACCTTCGGCATCTTGGCCGTGATGATGGGCAAGAACACTTCCATCGAATGGCTGGAGATGCACGAATTCACCTGGCCTCTTCTGCTGGGCTGCTTCCTTTGCTATGCGTGGCCCATTGCTCGCATGTTTGGCCGCGCTTTCCGCCCAGAAGGTTTCATGGTCAGCACTTGGTACATTCTGGGTGCCTGCTTCTGGTTCCCATGGATCTACATCACGGCCAATGTCGCGCTGCATTGCCTGCCGGGACTCGGCGCACTTGGCGCGGGCATTGATGCTTGGTACATCCACGGAGTGATCTTGCTCTTCTTCGTTCCGGTCGGAGTGGGCGCAGCATACTACTTCATTCCTAAAATCACCGGACAACCCATTGCCTCGGCGCAGCTTGCCAAGGCTGGGTTTTGGACCTTGGCCGTTCTCGGTGGTTGGACTGGCATGCAGAAGTACATGGGCGGCCCGCTGCCTGCTTGGATGACGGCTGTGGGTGCTTGCGCCGGCGTGTTGTTGCTCATTCCCGTCGGCTTCGTGGGCCTCAATCATCACCTCACCACCCTCGGCAGGCACAGTGCCGTCGCCACCAGCCCCACGCTGCGCTTTGTTTTCTTCGGAGCACTCTTCTATCCGGTGTCTGGACTGATCTTGGCGCTCAACTCCGCATTCTGGACGGGCTCGGCCATGCAGTTCACTCAGTCTTGGTACGCCTTCCAGGTGGTCAGCGTGTACGGCTTCTTCAGCATGAGCATCTTTGGAGCCATTTACTACATTGTCCCACGCCTCACAGGCTGCGAATGGCTCAGCGTGCGCCTGATTCGCAATCACTTCTGGTTCTCCGTTTACGGTGTTGGAGTGATTGTCATTATGAGCCTCGTGGCAGGCTGGCAGCAAGGCGCAGACCTCAACAATCCGGAACACTGGAATCAGAATTTCATGAATCAGGTGCTCAACTCCAGCCCTTACGTGGTTTCACGCGCAGTGGCTTGGGCACTCATCAGCTTCTCGAACTTCATGTTCCTCCTTCACCTCCTGCTCATGGTCGCAGGCCTCGGGCGCCGCAGCTCGGCCCCCACCTTGCTGTACAGTGAGCATGACGACCACGCTTCCCCCGCCCACGCATGACGAACTTCCGCACATTCATCCTCGGCCTAGTCGCTTCCTTTGGCCTGCCTTGGCTCTGCCTCATCGTGATCCCTGCGATGCAGTATGAGCATCTCACGCCTGTAGCTTATGACAAAGATAAGGACGGCGTGGAAGGCTTCTTCCCCCCCGCGCCAGTGAACGGCCAAGGCAAGCTCGTGTACGTCCGCGAAGGCTGCAATCAGTGCCACACGCAGATGATCCGCCCATCTCAATTCGGCCTCGATGGCTGGTACAAAGGCTGGGGACAGGATCAGGAAGCCCGCCCTGCGGCCGCAGTTCGCCCCAGTGTGATGCGTGACTACCTTGGCGAGAAATACGCGCTCCTCGGTGTGCAGCGCATCGGCCCCGATCTCGCCAATTTCGGTTGGCGTGCGGGCGACGCGCATGCTCTGCATCTGCGCCTCTACGCACCGCGCATCCTGCATGATTGGACCACGATGCCTGCCTACACGCACCTCTATCGCGTGCAAAAAATCCAAGGCCCGGCCTCTGAACACGCGCTGCAGTTGCCTCGTAAATTTGCGCCGCCTGCAGGTTACGAAGTCGTTCCGACACCCGAGGCAGACCGCCTCGTCGAGTACCTCCTCTCTCTGAAAAAAGACTACCCCGTGCCCGGACAGTCCGCTGTGGCTGCTGCCCCGGCCCCGGCCAAAAAGTAATCTCCGCCATTTTGCCCACTGCCTCCATGAGCGCACACGCCCATCCTGACAGCACCGATCTCGACCGACTGCACGCCGCTGTGAAGCGTGAGAAGGAGGATCTCCCACCTGAAAGCCGCCCCACGCCGCTTTGGGCCACCTTCATGCTCATGCTCGTCGGCATCATCGCGGGCAGTCAGCTCGGCCCCATGGCGGGCGGTTGGAGTTTTGATGTGAGCAATCCTTTTGCCGTCGTCACCAATGGCGGAGACCCCCGTCCAGGAGGTGCAGGTGATGGTGCGGCGCTCGACCCCTTTGCGCTTGCGATGAAAAAAGGTGCCAGTGGCTACGCGGTCTGCGGTGGCTGCCATCAGGGCAATGGTGCCGGCATTCCCGGACAGTTTCCCCCACTTGATGGTTCGGAGTTCGTGCATGGCGGGACGGAGCGTCTGATCCGCATCGTGCAGCACGGTATTACCGGCCCGGTGACGGTCAAAGGCGCGGCCTTCAACACGCCCGGTGGCATGCAGGCCTTTGGTGCAGCCATGTCGGCTCAAGACCTCGCTAACGTGCTCACTTACATCCGCAACTCCTGGTCCAACAAAGGCAGCATGATCACTAAAGAGATGGTGCAGAAAGTGCGCGATGAAGAAAAACGTACTTCGCAGTGGACTGCCGCAGATCTCGAGCCCTTCGCCAAGAAAGACGTTTCGGGCGAAATTCCCGCCGGCCCAGGAGCTGCCGCCCCGGAAAAGAAATAACGCAGCCACCAATCATGTCGAATGTGAAGCAGAACGTACTCCGCAAGGCACCCAAGGTTGCCTTCGGCATCGTGCTGCTCACGGCCAATCTCAGTTGTGGCAAGGCCCCGGAGCATCTGTCCAGCGAAAAGCTTGTACCTGCAGTCGAGATTGCAGTAGAGGCGAGCATTTCCGGCAGAGTCATGCTCAAAGGCGCAGACATTGCTGCTTTGCACAAGGTGGTTGATGTCGGCGGGAATCCCTTCTGCACAGGTCATGGCGACATTTTGGACCCAACTTGGCGCGTTGCTGCCGATGGTGCTCTCGCGGATGTGGTCATCTCGGTACGTGGTGGACTGCGCGCGCGTAATCTCCCTGCGCTGCCGCCGCAGATCGACCAGACGCAATGCGCATTCGTGCCGCACACGCTCGCCATCCAAGCTGGGCAAAAGGTGCGCTTCCACAACAGCGACCTCACCTTCCACAACATCCGCATCGCACGTGTGTCATCGACGGGGCGGGAGAACATTGCCAACCTCGGCCAGCCATCGCGCGGAGACGAAAACATCCGCGCCTTTGAGCGCCCCGGTATTTACCGGCTTGAATGTGACGTGCATCGCTGGATGAGTGCGTGGGTTTTTGTTCATGACGGCGCGCACACAGCCGTCACTGCTGCGGATGGGCACTACACCGTCAGCCGCGCCCTTCCAGATGGTGACTACACCGTCGAAGCATGGCATCCGCAATTTGAGCACCCCCTTTCCAAGACCGTCACTGTGCATGGCGGTAAGGCCGTCGCCGACTTCACCTTCGATTTTGCGCAGGCCGTACACCTTTAACCCCCCTGAACCTGGATCTCCGTCCTTCCCATGAGCGCCGCAGCCATCACCCACGAACAAGCCCACGATCACGCGCATGACCATGCGCACGATCACCACGAGCCGGGCTTCTTGCGCAAATACGTCTGGTCCACCGACCACAAAGTCATCGGCATTCAGTATGGCATCAGCGGACTGCTGTTCCTGCTCTTTGGATTCTTCCTCATGCTGCTCATGCGCTGGAGTATTGCCTACCCGGGTGTGCCAGTGCCTGCCGTGGAGGCCATTCGCTCCATTCCCGGCATCAATGATCTCTTTGAAGCCATGTTTGGCCGTTGGCTGAATCCCGATGGTTCCATCAATGGCGAGCTCTACAACATGCTCGGTGCCATGCACGGTACCATCATGGTGTTCTTCGGCATCGTGCCACTCGGCTTTGCTGGCTTCGTGAATTTCGTCATGCCGCTGCAGATTGGCACCATCGACATGGCGTTCCCACGTCTGAACATGATGAGCTACTGGCTCTTCTTCATCAGCGGCGTGCTGATGGTGTTCAGTTTCTTCGTGGGCACTGGCCCCGTGCAGACAGGCTGGACAATGTACTCGCCGCTGGCCTCCACCACAAACATGGGAGTCACCAATATCTGGAACCATGGCCACACTTGGTGGCTGATGTCGATGGTGTTCAACATCTCCGCTTCGCTCCTCGGCTCCGTCAACGTCATCGCCACGGTCATCAATCTGCGCGCCAAAGGCATGAGTTGGATGCGCATGCCCATCTTCTCGTGGGCGATGTTCGTCACCGCTTTCCTCCTCTTGCTGGCATTCCCGCCGCTTGAAGTCGCCGCCATCCTCCAGCTCTCGGACCGCTTGTTCGGCTCATCCTTCTACCTGCCCACAGGTCTGATGGAAGGGGGCAAACACCTCGACATCTCCGGCGGTGGCAGTCCGCTGCTCTACCAGCATCTCTTCTGGTTCTTGGCCCACCCGGAAGTTTACGTGCTCATCTTGCCCGCCTTCGCTATCCTCACGGATGTCATCCCCTGCAACACGCGCCGTCCGCTGTGGGGATATAAGTCGATGGTGTACTCCGTGCTCACGCTCGGCTTCATGAGCTTCCTGGTCTGGGCGCATCACATGTACCTCACCGGCATGGGCACGATGATGTCCACGTACTTCCAGATCACCACAGTGCTCATCTCGGTGCCGTCCGTGGTTCTGCTTACCTGCTTGATGATTTCGTTGTGGGGCGGCTCCATTCGCTTCAACACACAGATGCTCTTTGCCACTGCTTTCTTGCCGATGTTCGGCATTGGGGGGCTTACGGGTCTGCCGCTGGCTTTCGCATTCGTCGATCTCGCCCTGCACGACACCTACTATGTGATCGGCCACTTCCACTACGTCGTTGCTCCAGGTACCGTTTTTGCCCTCTTCGCAGGTGTGTATCACTGGTATCCGAAAATGACCGGGCGTTTCATGAGCGACAAGCTCGGTAAATGGCACTTCTGGCCTTCGCTGATCGGGATGAATCTGCTCTTTGCTCCGATGTTCATTCAAGGCATGGCTGGCTTCCACCGCCGCTGGTACGATGGTGGTAAGTACTTTGAAAATACCGCCGCCATGACCAACTGGAGCACCACGTTGACTCACAAAATCGGTGCCTTCTTCGGACTGAACATCCCGGACAACATGCTCTCCTTGAACATCGTCATGTCCATCGGTGCCTTCATCCTCGCGCTCGGCCAGGTACCCTTCATCATCAATTTCTGGTTCAGCATCAAAGGCGGCAAGAAAGTCGAGAGCGACAATCCCTGGAATGCCACCACGCTCGAGTGGGCCACGCCGACACCGCCTCCGCACGGCAATTTCCTCTTTGATGTGAACGCTCACCGCGATCCCTACGAGTACAGCGTCCCAGGTCACCCAACCGACTTCTACCCGCAGTGGGAATCTGAGCCCGGCAAACCCGTGCCTCCTTCCAGCTCTGGCGCACATCATTGATCCCCGCGACGCGAACACCGAACTGAGAACCGCGAACACTTCCATGGACATCCCGTACACCGTTCATCCCCGACCCGACACCGGACTCTACAACGCCAAGGTCGGCATCTGGCTCTTCCTCGCCTCCGAAGTCATGCTCTTCGGCGGCCTGTTCTCCGCCTACATCTTCTTGCGCGTTGGCGCGGACTATCCTTGGCCGGTGCATGATCTCGATGTCGCACTTGGCTTCTGGAACACCATCGTCCTCATCGCCTCATCGGTGACGGTGGTCATGGCTTGGGCTTCGCTAAAACTTCGCCGCTTCGGGCAATACCGTCTATACATGGCCATCACGGTGATCTGTGCCGCCATCTTCATGGTGAACAAGAGCATCGAGTACAGTGTGAAATTCAAGCACTACGCGGTGAAGCTCACGGACGGCACCATCCTCACGGGCCATCTGCCGCATGGTTATCAGGTCAGCTTCGGCGATGTGACCAAACTCTCGCTGACCATCCCTGTGAAGCACAGCGCCGTGAGCGCAGACCCCGTAAACCATGTGCTTCCTTATCTCGAAGGCCAGGCACCCAAATTCAAGACTGAAGACGGCAGCGAAATCACGCTTGATGCCGCCTCCTTCGCCACGCTGCGCAGCGCGGCCATCGCAAAAGCCGTTCAAGCACACAAGGACAGTGCTTCGATCACACTCACGACGGCTACGCCGCTCAAATTCTCGGTGAAGCCCTCCCACATGTTCGGCTACACGGCCACGTCCCTCACTTTCAAGGACGGCACCGTTGCCACCGGCAAACTCATCGAGGATAAGATGACGCTGGAAGTCGATGGCATCGACGCACGCGGCGTCGCGCAGCCAGAAAAATCTCTCGCCTTTGACCACCGCTACCTTGGCGAAGGCTGGCAGAAAGCCTTCATCGCCAATCGCGACGAGAAGATCGCAGAATTCGAGCACCGCTTCCCCACGCGTGACAAAGCCAAATCGGCTACGCTCCAGAAAGAGTCCCTCGCTCTCAAGCTGCACTCTGCCACACCTCCAGCAGAAGGCGCTGCGCATGGCAACGGTCACGGCGCCGAGGCTCATGCCCCTGCCGAGCATGGAGATGCAGGGCACGAGGCGCATCACCCCACCGTCGTGCTTGAGAAGAAAGACATCACCTTCTTCTCCAACTTCACGCCGAAGCTCAACACCTACTACGCCATCTACTTCACCCTCACGGGTTTGCATGGCCTGCACGTTGTTGCCGGTGCCCTGGTGCTGCTCTACTTCTTGGTCTGCGACGGCAAACGTCTGCATGAAAATCCTGAACACCTCGCCAACCGCGTCGAAGTCGGCGGCCTGTTCTGGCACTTCGTTGACCTCGTCTGGATCTTCCTCTTCCCGCTACTTTACCTCCTTTAATCCCCACCAGCACTCTCACCGCTATGGCTGACAATCTCGAAGAAATCCAGAAGTCGATCAAAAAGTACCTCATCATCGGGGTCACTCTGATCGTCTTCACCGGCATCACTGTCTGGCTCTCTTATGTGGAGCTGCCGACGCATGGCTTGAACATCCTCGTCGGCATGATCGTCGCCGCGTTCAAAGCCTCCCTCGTGGCGCTGATCTTCATGCACCTCAATCACGAGCGCAGCGTCATCTACAAAGTGCTCTTCTTCACGGCGATTCTAGCCGTGGCGTTGTTCATCCTCTTCTACTTCTCCAAGATTGATCCTCTCGTCTTCGTGGACTTCTACAAAAAGCCGGAGTGATTTCTCCCCATCGCCTGCCATGTCCCTGAAGCATTTCCACATCGTCTTTCTGGCTTTCGCGATTTTGTGCGATGCCGGTCTGTGGCTGTGGATTCACTTCTTCCCAGAGGATGCAGCACGCGCTGGCGCGCTCGCGCTCAAGCCTTACGTCGGCATCGTTTGCATCGCGCTTCTCGTTTACGGACTTTGGTACGTCGTTAAAAAAATGCGTTCCATCATCATCTGAAACATCATGCTCACTGCGTACACGCCCCATCTTCTCGGCTGCGCCACTTGCATGGCGGATAAAGGCAGCATCATCGGCCAGGCTCAGGGCTTTGCCATTCTCTTCATGCTCGGCGTTCTCGCATTCATGTTCGCCTGTGCCGGCGGCATCATCTTTGCCATCGTTCGCCGCCAGAAAAAATTCGCCGCATCTGCCGCCGCCACTGCCTGACCGCAGCTCTGCCAATTCAAAATTTTTTAAACCTGCAACTCGGAATTCCCCCCCCAACCTCATGAGCGTCTCTGACATCAACAACTGGATCGGCCAAACCCCCGTCGCCTCGGAGCATGGTGGCCTCGTGGATCACATGCTGGGCTTTGTCCACTGGTTCATGCTCGTCCTTGGCATCGGCTGGAGCATTTATCTCTGCATCGCACTCTATCGCTTCCGTCAGAAGAAAACGAATGCGGCGGATTACCAGGGCTTCCGCGGACATGCCACGACCCACATCGAGATCGGCGTGATCATTGTGGAGGGTATTCTCCTCCTTGGTTTCGCCTTCCCTCTCTGGTCCCGTCAGGCAGACGACTATCCCACCTCTCCCGACACGATCCGCATGCGTGCGCTGGGTGAAAAATTCCTCTGGAACTTCCAATACCCCGGCGCAGACAGCATGCTCAGCACCTGGGATCTGCGTAATGTGAACGGTGCCACCAATCCCACCGGCAAAGATTTGCATGACCCCAATGGCAAGGACGACTTCGTCAATCCCGGCACCATGAAACTGCCTGTCGGACGCCCCATCATTGTCGATGTCGCCTCCAAGGACGTGATCCATAACCTCGCCCTCGTTCCCATGCGTGCCGCGCAGGATGCCACGCCCGGCGTGAAGTCCCACATGTGGTTCAAGCCCACCAAGACCGGCACCTGGGACATCATCTGCGGTCAGCTCTGCGGCCCAGGCCACGCTCAGATGAAAGCTATCCTCGAAGTCGTGGATGCCAAAGAATTCGACGACTGGTCCAAGGAGCAATCCGGCAGTGCTTTGAAGAAAGCCACGGCTGCACCTGCCGCCGCTGCAGCACCTGCTGCCGCACATTGATTTCCCATCCTCACGGATGGCAGCACAGCGAGGGCAAAATAATGATTTCATTATTTTGCCCTTCGACTTTTTCTCTCTGATTTCACATCCATGACAGGCCGCGCCTTTCACCGCTACGCACTCCTCACGCTCGCCGTCGGAGCAGTGCTCGTCTGGTGGGGCGCTGCGGTCACGACCGAGGACGTCGGATTGGCCGTGCCAGACTGGCCGCTCTGCTACGGCAAGATCAATCCCGAAGGCTGGTACAAAGTGCCCGCCCTCTTGTTGGAGCACGGCCACCGTTGGCTGGCGACCACCATCGGCCTCCTCGTGTTGGGCATGTATTACTGGCAGTTTGCCAGATTTAAACCGGGAGCCGTCGAGGGCGTCGGCATCGTGCTCTGCTCTTTCGGATTTCTCGTGCTCATTCACATGGGGTCGCTCGGCGTGGCCACCCTCGTGGCCTTGCTTGGCTTTGCGTGGCTCGTTTTGAAATGGTACAGCCAGCGCTGGCCGCTGCTGCGTGGCCTCACCACACTTGCGTTGCTCTTGGTCGTTCTCCAGGCATCACTCGGCGGCTTGCGCGTGCTGAAAATGTCCGATCCCCTCGGCATCACGCACGGCACCCTCGGCCAGCTCTTTTACTGCCTGCTCGTGTTCATCGCTTTCGCCTCTTCGCGCACCTGGACGGAGGGCAGACTCGTCTTGCCCGCACAACAGGCCGCCGCCGCACGCTTCTGGACGCTTGCGCTCTTCGTTGCCGTTTTCACTCAGCTCGTACTCGGGGCTTCACTGCGCCACACGCAGCGGGATCACCTCGCTGCCAGCGACATTCTCACCACGAATGGCCAGTGGTTGCCTCCTCCTGCTCCACCAGATGTGTTTCTGCTTTTCGCGCACAAATACTGGGGCTTCACCACCGCCGTGTTGCTCATCTTCGTCGCTGTGCGTGCGCGCTCCTGGCTCATCACGCTGCCGCCGTTGCGCCGTGTGGCCGATCTGCTGCTCGTGATGCCCACGCTTCAGGTGGTGCTCGGCATCTACGTCATCCTCACCGGCAAAAGTTTCTGGGTGACCAATTTCCACGTCATCAATGGCCTCGCCCTGCTCGCGCTGACGAGCCTGCTCGTGGCCACGTTCTGGGGAGACGCGCTCAGCCGCGATGACGGCGGGGAAGATCCTGCCTAGCGCGTTTGTTCAGCGCGCTTTCACCCACCAGCAGGATCGCGCCCGGATAAAACGCCGTGCCGTCAAAGCGTTCCGGTTTGTCGATCTTGTTGCCATTCTTCGCGAGGATCGCGGCCTTGTCTGGCTGCTGGGGATGAATCTCGATCTTCACCGTATGCAGCGTATCCGCGAGTTCGCTGCCGATCACGAACATGCTCAGGCGAGGGTAAGTGCAGTAAGCGTCAAAGCGCGGCACGATCCGCGCGGGCTTGTCATCCAGCGTCACGCTCACCTGGCCGCAATCCGGCCCCACGATGTCGTAGATCGAGCAGCGCGTGCCTTTGAATTTGAAGGTGATCGTTTCTCCCGGCTTCGTGCCCTTGTGCAGCGTCGTCATGCGGTTCGCCCAGCGCTTGCCGAACGCGTCCGTCTTGGGATCGAGCAGCGTGAAGCCCGGCGAAAGAGTCGCATCCGAAATCGGCAGCAGCTTGGCCTGCTCATAGTTCGCGGCGATGAGCGGCACTCCCATGTCATGCGCGGCGGGCGATTTCGATGCCGCCTTGATCGGCCCCATCGAGCGCACGATGGCGGCGAGATACAATTCGTGTCCGGTCTCGGGATACGGATGCACGCTGTCCGGCGCGAAGACAAACTTGCCGGCGAGTGCTTTCTTCTCCGCCTCCGTTTTCGGCAGCGGTGCTTTCCACACCAGCTTGCCCTCCTTCGCCAGCTTCGCGACTTCCATCGCCAGATGAATCGTCGGGATGTCGTAGTGATCGGCGATCTTTTCCATCGCGCTCGCCGAGCGTTGGAATTTGCCTTCGAGCATCGCGGGCGCGAGCGCCTGCGTCAGCGTATAGACAAAGCAGAGGTCGCACTTCGGCAGTGCCTTCCACGTCTGCCGCACGATGCCTTCCATGCAGCGCAGGATCTGCTCTGGTGCCGCGCCGCCGTCGTTCACGGCGAATTCGACAAACAACAAATCCGGTTTGTGATCCAGCACGTCTTGTTTCAAACGAAACACGCCGAGGTCCGATCCCGTGCCGCCGATCGCCGCATTGATCTCGCTGAACTTCGCCTGCGGATACGTCTTCTGAAAATACGCCAGCGTCTTCGGACGCCAGCCCGGCTGCGCGGTGATCGAGCCGCCGAGATAACCGATCTTCACCTCCGCACCCGGCGTGTTCGCTTTCGCGAGAAAATTCGGCAACCCGCCTCGCGGACGGCATTCCTTCGCCTCGACGAGCGGGAAATCCTCCGCAGCGTGAAGCGTGAATGCAGAAAACAGAATTAGCAGGTGGCGCAGCATAAGAGAGAGGATGATTTGAAAAATTTCTCCGCCATCATGCGAAGCAACCGGTCATGAACAACTTCGACTTTCTCCCCTTGCTGCGCCGCGGCATCGCCATCCCCGCGCATCCGCTCGCGCTGAATGCGCAGCGCCAGCTCGACGAGCGGCGGCAACGTGCGCTCTCACGTTACTACATCGCCGCCGGTGCCGGTGGCCTCGCCGTCGGCGTTCATACCACGCAGTTCACGATTCGTGACCCTCAGATCGGCCTCTTCCGCCCCGTACTTGAATTGGCAAAGGAGGAGATGGATCGCGCCGCACAGCCGCTCGTGCGCATCGGCGGCATCTGTGGCGAGACGCAGCAGGCCGTGCAGGAGGCGGAGACACTGCGCGCGCTCGGTTATCATGCCGGGCTGCTCAGTCTCGGCGCGCTGCACGCGGTGTCCGAGGATGCAATGATTGCGCACTGCCGCACCGTAGCCGGAGTGTTACCCGTCGTCGGCTTTTATCTTCAGCCCAGCGTCGGTGGCCGCGTGTTGTCCTACGCCTTCTGGCGGCGCTTCGCAGAGATCGGAAACGTCGTCGCCATCAAGATCGCGCCGTTCAACCGCTACCAGACGCTCGATGTCGTCCGCGCCGTGATCGAATCCGGGCGCGACGACATCGCGCTCTACACCGGCAACGACGACAGCATCGTCGCCGATTTCCTCACGCCGTATCGCTTCGCGGGAAAGGAGCGCCGCATCGTCGGCGGCCTGCTCGGCCACTGGTCCGTGTGGACGCAGCGCGCGGTGGAGTTGCTGGAAAAATGCCGCCATGCCGATGCCACGCCCGAGTTGCTGCGCCTCGGCGTCGAGGTCACCGACAGCAACGCCGCCTTCTTCGATGCCGCGAACCGCTTTCGCGGCTGCATCGCCGGGCTGCATGAAATCCTCCGCCGTCAGGGCCTGCTCGCCGGCCTCTGGTGCCTCGACGAGCACGAATCTCTCAGCCCCGGCCAGCTAGAGGAGATCGACCGCGTCCACGCCGCCTATCCGCATTTGAACGACGACGCCTTTGTCGCCGCGCATCGCGACGAATGGCTGCGCTGAAGCCCATGTCCGCGCCGCCGCACACATTCACAGATCATCCAGCGGGCTGGTGATCTCCCCGCGCATCGCCTTGGCGAGCCGCAAGTATATCTCCGTCGTGCGCACATCCGCATGGCCGAGGAGTTCTTTGATGCTTCGTATATCAACGCCTTTGAGCACCAGATGAGTCGCGAAACTGTGCCGCAGCACATGCGCCGTCACGCGTTTGCACAGCCCCGCCAGCTTCGCCGCCCGTTCCAGCTCCCGCGTGATGCCGATCTCATGCAGATGGTGCCGCCCCCGCCCGTAGGCGCGTTCGCCAGAACGCGGAGTTCCATCCTGCTCCTTGTCCTCCCAGATGCGTGAGGATGGAAAGAACCACATCCACGGCCAGCTCTGCGCCGCGCCCGGGTTTTTCACCGCCATTGCATGGGGCAAGTGCACGCCTGGCACGCCATCGCGTCGGTCGGCATCAAAAACAGCCCGCACCCTCTTTTGCTGCTCCTCCAGCGCAGGCAGCATGGTGCGCGGCAGGGACAAAACACGGTCTTTATCGCCCTTTCCACCGCGCACCTCCAGTTTCCCGCCACCCAGGTCCACATCTTTGATCCGCAGCACCAGCACTTCCGCCACTCGCAGACCGCAGCCGTAGAGCAGCTTGACCGCCAGCCCACGATCATCCTTCACATGGCTGAGCAGCTTCTTGGTTTCATCCACCGTCAGCACCACGGGGATGTGCTTGCTGCGCTTTGCCCGCGCTGCATCGATGCCCTCCAAAGGCAGCTTCAGCACCTCCCGGTAGAGAAATAAAAGGGCGTTGAATGCCTGGTTTTGCGTCGAAGCCGCTAGATTGCGGTTTTGGGCTAAATGAGTCAAAAAAGCTGTCACCTCTCCCGCGCCCATCTCCGCTGGGTGCCGCATCCGCCCCCACACTTTAGCCTGAAAGGTCACAAACTGCTTATACCAGCCCACATAGGATTCCTCCGTCTTGCGGGAATAGTGTTTGAGGCGGATGACCCCTCGGATTTGCTCTTCGAGTCGTGGTTTGTCTGGCATCTCGGGTGTTATTTTCCAACTGATTAGCCGAATGCCGAATGTTATTCGACATTTTTATTGCCCTATTCCATCATCTGCGGCTAAAACCACCCCATGAAGCCACCGCGCCCGTACTTTTCCCACACTTTTGTCGTCTATAAAGCTGCTGACAAACCGACAAAAGTGTTTCTCATCAACTAGTTATGCCAAGAAAATGAAGACTCCTCTCGTAGTGATCCAGGTGCTGGCGGCAGTGATCTTGTTGGGTGGATTTGCCATCTTCTTTTCCGGGAACTCACTTCCCGTTTACACCGATCCCAAGGCCCCAGAAGAACTTTCCCACAAGCTGCAAGACCTTCCACGGGAGGAACGGTTTTCCCAGTGGTATCAGCAACTAGCGCAGCACGAGACTTCCCGCAAGCGACTGACTGATCTTGGGCGAGGGTTAATTGCCTTGGGGCTAGGTATCTCCATCGGAGCGATCTTCCTGCACTGGCTTCCCAAGACCAATGGCAAGCGAGTCGGAGTGTGGATCGCCGCGTTTTGGACGATTCTCTGGGCGATTAAGTTTCCGCTTACCATCTGGTATTACTCGGTGCGGCAGTCACGTTTCGATTATCCCGTTTGGGGCGATTCAATCGCTATTGGCGTGTTCCAAGATTGCATTGCTTGGGTGTTCGGATTCATCGTGTTCTCGATTCTGCTTGCGGCGCTCATGATACGGCATCGATTTCCGGTGAGTGTTGCCCTCCGACTCCCCGCTGGCGGCTGGGGATGGCTTCGAACCATCGGACTCTGGCTATGGATGATTCTTCTTGCAGCCTGCATTTTACCAGCAATCGGAGATGGAGACGAGGGGATGGCACTCTCATGCACAGCGGCGATTCCAGTTATTTTACTTGCCTTGTCCGCACCCGAACAGATGCATAACAAGACGTCGCTCCTAACGCCTGACCCGTTGCGAGTTCAAGCGGACACGACGGATTCAACCCCAACTCAGCAGTCGGAGGCCGCCCCCGGTCAGGCGTAGGAGGACTTCGGCGTTCGGCAAAAACAAACTCATGAAATCGCATGTCACCGTTATTACCCTTGGCGTAGATGATCTCGAACGCGCCCTTACCTTCTACAAGGATGGGCTAGGCTTGCCGACCAAAGGAATTATCGGACAGGAATTTGAGTATGGAGCCGTAGCCTTTTTCGATCTTCAGCACGGGATGAAGCTGGCCATCTGGTCACGGAACAGTATTGCACATGATACCGGAATTTCGTGCAGTCCAGCTTCTCCCACAGACTTCACATTAGGTCACAATGTAGCCTCCAAAGAAGAAGTGGATTCGACCATGCAGCAGGCGAAACAAGCCGGAGCGACCATCGTCAGAGAGGCGCATGACACCTTTTGGGGAGGATATTCCGGTTACTTCCAAGACCCTGACGGACATTTATGGGAGATCGTGTGGAATCCTCATCTTAATGCCCTATAAAAAACCAAGCCGAACAAGTCGGTGGAGGCAACCGGCTGAAGCCGGTGCCTCACCTCTGACGTTCGCCTAACCTGAAAGCAGATTGCCGTAGTTGATCGTGAAAAAGGGCGGTGCTTCTGGATGGGGCTTGCGGACTGCACTGAAAAGCTGGACGGAAACGGGACTGCGGTCAGTGTCGTGCTGACGGTCGTTCCAAATCCATGCCTGCTCTCACGCTCAATCCCGAATTCCAACCGCGCGGCGATCAGGCGCAGGCCATCGCAAAGCTGGTGAAGTCGCTGCGCGCGGGCAACCGGCATCAGACGCTGCTCGGCGTCACCGGCTCAGGCAAAACCTTCACGATGGCGAATGTGATCGCGGAGATCGGACGGCCTGCGCTGGTGTTTTCGCACAACAAGACGCTCGCGGCGCAGCTCTACTCCGAGTTCAAGAATTTCTTCCCGCAGAACGCGGTCGAGTATTTCGTCAGCTACTTCGATTATTATCAACCCGAGGCCTACATCGCGCGCACGGACACCTACATTGAGAAAGACAGCGCGGTGAATGACGAGATCGAGCGTCTGCGTCTCTCCAGCATGGGCGCGCTGCTCTCGCGGCCAGACACGATCGTGGTGGCGAGTGTGAGCTGTATCTACGGCTTGGGTTCTCCTGAAGATTACGAGGGCATGATGGTGCCGCTGCACACCGGCAAGCAGATGACGCGCGAGGAGCTGCTCATCAAGCTCGTGGACATGCTCTACGAGCGGAATGACTACCAGCTCCAGCGCGGGAAATTCCGCGCGCGCGGCGATGTGATCGAAGTCGTGCCCGCCTACCTCGAAAACGAAGCCATCCGCATCGAGTTCTTTGGCGACGAGATCGACCGCATCAGCGCCGTGGACGTGCTGACCGGCACGGTGACGCTGAAACTGCCCAGCTACACGATTTTCCCAGCGAAGCAGTTCGTCACACCGGGCGACAAGCTGCGCAAAGCCATCGTCGCCATCCGCGCGGAGATGGAGGAGCGCGTGGCGTGGTTCGAGAAGGAAGGGAAGCTGCTCGAAGCGCAGCGCATCAAGATGCGCACGCAGTATGACATCGAGATGATGCAGGAGATGGGCTTTTGCCAGGGCATCGAGAACTACAGCCGCCATCTCACAGGCCGCGCGCCGGGTTCCACGCCGGGCACGCTGCTGGATTTCTTCCCTGAGCCGCCACTCGTCTTCATCGACGAAAGCCACGCCACCATCCCGCAGATCGGCGGCATGTATGAAGGCGATAAATCGCGCAAGACCGTGCTCGTGGAGCATGGCTTCCGCCTTCCCAGCGCGCTCGATAACCGCCCGCTGCGCTTTGAGGAGTTCATGGGCAAAGTCGGCCAGCTCGTCTATGTCAGCGCCACGCCCGCGCGCTTTGAGATGGAAAACAGCGTCGTGGGCAACACGGGCTACATCCCGCACAAGAAACCTGAAAACGACATGCCCGCTGCGCCGCCCAGCAAGACCGTGCGCGTCAGCGGCAGTGCGCAGTCGGTCGAGAGCTTCGATGTCACCACGAAAAACAAGTCGCTGGTCGTCGAGCAGATCATCCGCCCGACCGGGCTGCTTGATCCCATCATCACGATCAAACCGTTGAAGGGCCAGATCGACGAAACCATCGAGCTGTGTCGTCAGCGCATCGAGAAAGGCGAGCGCGTGCTCGTCACCACGCTGACCAAACGCACGGCGGAGGATTTGACCGATTACCTGCGCAACCTCGCGTTCAAGGTGCGCTACCTGCACAGCGACATCGGCGCCATCGAGCGTGTCGAAATCCTGCGCAGCCTGCGTGCGGGCGACTGCGATGTGCTCGTCGGCATCAATCTGCTCCGCGAAGGCCTCGATCTGCCCGAAGTCAGCCTCGTGTGCATCCTCGACGCCGACAAAGAGGGCTTCCTGCGCAGTGAGACCTCGCTCATTCAAACCGCAGGCCGCGCTGCGCGTCACGTCGCCGGTGAGGTGGTGCTGTTTGCCGACATCCAGACGCAGAGCATCCGCGCGCTGACAGACATCAGCCAGTATCGCCGCCGCGTGCAGAGCGAGCACAACGCGGCTCACGGCATCACGCCGCAGACCGTGCGGCGCGCCGTGCAGGAGAGTCTGCACATCCTCGGCAAAGCGCGCGAGGTGGAGGAAAACGTCGTGCGCGAAGGCGGCGGCGATTACGCCGTCACGGAAACCATTCGCGAACTCGAAGAAGAGATGGCCGAGGCCGCGATGAAGCTCGAATACGAACGCGCCGCGCTGCTGCGCGATCAGATTCGCGAACTCAAGATGCGCGCCGGTCTCAACACCGACGACAGCGGCACCATCCCGCCGCGTCAGGAAGTGAAGTATGGCAAACCGAAGCGCGGTGGTGGCAAGAAACGGAAGTTTTGAGACGCTAACTGGCTTCTTATGAAACGACGCTCCTTTCTTCTCGCCTGCGGTTCGACGGCGCTGGCTGCCAATGCCTCAGCACGACTGCGCATCGGGCAGATCGGAACGGAGCATGCGCATGCGGCGGGAAAGATGGCGGCGATGAGGTCTTTGAGCGATTTGTGGGAAGTGGTCGGCGTCGCCGCGACGAAAGGTTACGTCGGCGTGAAGTCGATGAGCGTCGATGAACTTCTCGCCACGCCGGATTTGAAAGCCGTGGCGGTGGAAACGACCATCGATGCCTCGTGCGAGATGGCGCGGCGTTGCCTAGCAGCAGGCAAGCATGTGCATCTCGACAAACCGGGAGCGTTGGATCACGAGGCGTTCAAGTCCATGCGCCTCGACGCCGAAAAGCGCGGCCTCACCGTGCAGATGGGTTACATGCTGCGTTACAATCCGGCGTTTGAACTGCTGTTCCGCGCCGTGCGCGAAGGCTGGCTGGGAGAGATCACGGAAATCGACGCGGCGATGGGCAAACTGGCTGATCCGCGCACACGGCAGCAGATTGGCGCACTCGAAGGCGGCGGGATGTTTGAGCTCGCCTGCCATCTCATCGACGCGACGCTCACGATCTTGGGCAAGCCGCTTTCCGTGAGCGCGTTTTCGACGCCGACTCGCTCGGATGGCGTGCAGGACAATCAAATGGCCGTTTTGAACTATGCGAAAGCCACAGCCGTGATCCGCTGCAATCACGCCGACCCATTTGGCGGGCCGCGCCGCCGCTTCAATGTCACTGGCACCGAGGGAACCTTTGAAATCCTGCCACTGGAGAGCGGCAAGGTGAATCTCTCACTCACGAAAGCACGTGGCAGCTACAAGAAAGGCACGCAATCATTCCAGCTCGACGTGCCGAAGGACCGCTATGCCGGTGAATTCGCCGATCTGGCCAAAGTCGTGCGCGGCGAGAAAAAGCTCGCCTGGGACGCAGCGCATGACATCGCCGTGCATGAGGCTGTGCTGCGTGCGTCCGGCAGAGGGGTGTGAGCTGAGCACTGTTGCCCGAGAGAATGCCCGCCGCTGCCCTCAAATGCGCAGCCAGCGCACCAACTCCTTGCCTGCCCTCATTTCCGCGAGACTATGCGCGGCCTTTTTTCCCAACTCGCCCATGTCCTCGAAAACCGCTGCCCCGAACACGATCCGCCCCATCAAGAAGCTGATGGTCGCGAACCGCTCTGAAATCGCCATCCGCGTCATGCGCGCGGCCACGGAGCTGGGCATCCGCACGGTGGGCATCTATGCGGCGGAGGACCGCTTTTGCCCGCATCGCTTCAAGGCGGATGAGGCTTATGAATTGAACAAGGACAAAGGACCGCTCGGCGCATACCTCGATGTCGAGGGCATCGTGGCGCTGGCGAAGGAGAAAGGCGTGGACGCCATCCACCCTGGCTACGGCTTCCTCAGCGAGAACCCCGACTTCTCCCGCGCCTGCGAAAAAGCCGGCATCATCTTCATCGGCCCGGACGCGAAAATTTTGACCATGATGGGCGACAAGACCGCCGCGCGCAATGTGGCGCGCAAGCTGCGCGTGCCCATCCTCGAAGGCACCGACGAGCCGGTGAGCGACCGCAAGGAGGCGATCGCCGTGGCGAAGAAAATCGGCTTCCCGCTCATCATCAAGGCGGCCTTCGGCGGCGGCGGGCGCGGCATGCGCATTGTGCGCGAGTCCAAAGACCTCGAAAAACTGCTCGATGAGGCGCAGACCGAGGCCGAGCGCGCTTTTGGCAATGGCGCGGTGTTCTTGGAAAAATTCATCGGCAAGGCCAAGCACATCGAGGTGCAGATTCTCGCCGACAAGCACGGCACCGTGCTGCATTTGCATGAGCGCGACTGCTCCGTGCAGCGCCGCCATCAGAAAGTCATCGAGCAGGCACCGAGCTACGGTGTGAAGCAGGAGATCATCGACGGCCTGTGCGATGCGGCGGTGAAACTGGCGCGTGAGGTGAACTACACGCACGCCGGCACGGTCGAGTTCCTCGTCGATCACGAAACGGGCGAGTGGTATTTCATCGAGATGAATCCGCGCATCCAGGTGGAGCACACCGTGACGGAGGAGATCACCGGCATCGACATCGTGCGCAGTCAGATTTTGATCGCGCAGGGTCACAAAATCCACGAGGAGCCGATGGCGCTGCCCGCGCAGGACAAGATCGAGAAGAGCGGCTTTGCCGTGCAGTGCCGCATCACCACCGAAGACCCGGAGAATGGCTTCACGCCGGACTTTGGCAAAATTCTGACCTACCGCAGCGCCGGTGGCTTTGGCATCCGGCTCGATGGCGCGCTCGGTGCCACCAATGCGGTCATCACGCCCTATTACGACTCCATGCTGGTGAAGATGACCGTCTTTGCCCGCACCTATCAGCAGGCGCTCGACCGCATGGACCGCGGCCTGCGTGAGTTCCGCATTCGCGGCGTGAAGACGAACATCCCGTTCCTCATGAACGTGGTGCATCATCCCGAGTTCCGCGCCGGGCAGGCCACCACGCGCTTTATTGATAACAACCCGCAGCTTCTCCAGTTCACCGCGCGTAAAGACCGCGCCACGAAGCTGCTCGGCTACCTCGCCGACACCATCGTGAACGGCAATCCCTTCGCGAAGGGCCACAAGCCGGACAAGGCATTCACCGCGCCGCCGATCCCGAAGTACGATCACCGCATCGCCCCTGCGAAGGGCACGAAGGATTTGCTCACCGAAATGGGGCCGGAGAAGTTCTGCAAAGAGTGGGTGGCTAAGCAGAAGCGCCTGCTGCTGACCGACACCACCATGCGCGACGCGCATCAGTCGCTGCTCGCCACGCGCGTGCGCAGCTACGACATGCTCGCCGTGGCGGATGCCGTCGCGCGCCGCACGCCGAATCTCTTCAGCCTCGAAATGTGGGGCGGTGCCACCTTCGATGTCAGCATGCGTTTCCTCCGCGAAGACCCGTGGGAGCGCCTGCGCCAGATCCGCGCCAAGGTGCCGAACATCCTCCTCCAGATGCTCTTCCGCGGCAGCAACGCCGTCGGCTACACCAACTACCCGGACAACGTCGTCAGAGGCTTCATCAAACATGCCGCGCAGAACGGCATGGACATCTTCCGCATCTTTGACTCGCTGAACTACCTGCCCAACCTCGCCACCGCCATGGAGGCCGTGCGCGAGGAGACCGACTCCATCTGCGAAGGTGCCTTCTGCTACACCGGCGACATCCTCGATCCGAAGCGCGACAAGTACGATCTCAAATACTACGTCCGCCTCGCCAAGGAGCTGGAAAAAATGGGCGCGCACATGCTCTGCATCAAGGACATGGCCGGACTCGTGCGCCCCTTTGCCGCGAAGAAGCTCGTGAAGGCGCTCAAGGACGAAGTCGGCCTGCCGATTCACTTCCACACGCACGACACCAGCGGCCTGAACGCCTCCAGCTATCTCGAAGCCGCGGTCGCCGGGGTCGATGTCGTGGACGCCGCGCTCTCCAGCCTCTCCGGCGGCACCGCGCAGCCGAATTTGAACTCCCTCGTCGCCGCGCTCCAACATACGCCGCGCGACACGGGCCTCGATGCCGAGGCGTTGCAGGAGTTTAGCGACTATTGGGCCGCTGTGCGCACCTTTTACAAGCCCTTCGACACCGCCGAGCCTTACGGCACCGCCGAGGTCTATCTCCACGAGATGCCCGGCGGCCAATACACCAATCTCAAGGAGCAGGCCACTGGTATGGGCATGGCACAGCGCTGGCCGGAGATTGCGCACGCTTATGCGGAAGTGAACCAACTCTGCGGCGACATCGTCAAAGTCACGCCATCGAGCAAAGTCGTCGGCGACCTCGCCATCGAGTGCGTCGCCCGTGGTGTGAAGCCTGCGGACATCTTCAACCTCACCGGCACGAAGTGGAGCAAGGATGTCACCAGCATGTTTGAAGGCTGGCTCGGCGAGCCTTTCTACGGCATGGAGCCTGCCAAAGCTGCCGACAGCCGCAAAAAGTGGAACAAACTCGCCGATGCCATCGTCGGCAAAGACGGCAAGCGCATCAAAGGCCGCCCAGGCACCCACGCCGCCAAGATCAAGCTCGACGACGTGCGCGCCGAGCTGAAGGCCAAGCTCAAGAAGGAACCCAGCGAAGACGACGTGTGGAGCTACCTCATGTATCCCGATGTCTTCCTGAAGTTTGCCGACTTCCGCAAAGTGAACGGCGATGTCTCCGTCCTGCCCACGCCCGCCTACTACTACGGCCTGCGCGACAAAGAAGAGATCAACGTCCACCTCGAAGAGGGCAAGACGCTCTTCGTCCGCCTGCTCAACATGACCGAGCCGGATGCCAACGGCCAGCAGACCGCCATCTTCGAACTCAACGGCTACCCACGCCACACCACCGTCACCAACAAAGCCCTCGCCAAAAACGCCGTCACCAAAACCAAGGCCGATCCCGCTGACAGCAGCCAAGTCGGCGCCCCCATGCCCGGCATGGTCGCCAGCATCGCCGTCAGCGTCGGACAAAAAGTGAAGGAAGGCGAAACCCTGCTCACCCTGGAGGCCATGAAAATGTTCGCCGCCGTCGCATCACCCAGCGCCGGCACCGTCACCGAAGTCTGCGTCAAGATCGGCGAGAGCGTCGAGAGCAAGGATCTGCTGGTGAGGCTTAGTAAATGACCCGTATGTCATGATTCGAGCCGTCCTCGACACGAATGTCTTCCTTTCCGCGCTCCGTTCGCGGAGCGGAGCTTCGTTCCAAATCGTGGACCGGCTTGAGCGTGGTGAGTTCGTTCTGGTGCTCAGCCAGACCGTTTTGGCTGAGTATGAAGAGGACTGAACCGCGAACTAATCTCGCTCGGATACCCTGTCGCAGCCATCGGAGTGTTTCTCGACGACATGTGCCGCTCGGTCGAGATTCACCGGCCCTCTGGGTTTTGGAAGACAGCTTTGCCTGATCCCGATGACGAGGCGTTGGCACAACTCGCAACGGAATCGAAGATCGACTACCTCGTCACCCACAACCTGCGACACTTTCCTGTGGATCGACTCCCGGCTGTTTGCGTGGTTGATCCGAAGACGTTTTTGAACATACTCCGCCAGTCGCCATGACCACTATCACCGCCAACATTCCTGATTTCTTGGCCCGCATCCTCTCCGATGCGGCCAAGAAGGAGCGCACATCGGTCGATCAAATGGTCGCCCTCGTGCTTCAGGCCCAACTCACGACTTGGGAAGTGCGTGACACCATTGAGGAACGTGCAGCCCGTGGTCGTCCAGGCGGAATGCGTGCCCTGCTCGACATGGTGCCCGATGCACCTCCAGTGGCGGGAGACGAGATGTAACCGGTCAGCCGAATCACCACGCACCCAACTTCGAGAGATGTTCTCCGCCGACACCGTCACCGAAGTCTGCATCAAGATCGGCGAGAGTGTCGAGAGCAAGGATTTGCTGGTGAGGCTGGGGAAGTGAGCCGAAGCATTTTTGCTATGAATCCGCCATATAACCCTCAACCTCACACTGGTTGGGGGAGGCGTCGTCATCTGGACCGATTCATCGCAATTGGGCTTTTTATCGGTGGAGTTTTTATAAGTGTAGATTTGCCGTTGGGATTGTCCTCACACCATCAACTCTGGAGGCTTCCGTTTATCAGAAGTGTCATCTACCCTTTCGGCTTGCTCGTTGTAGTCTTTTGGGGAATGCGCAGTTTGAACTTGGGATCACCACGATTTTGGAGCATTGGGTGGCGGCTTTCCATCCTTTGGCATTCTTCGCTGATTGCGTGGCTTGTAACCGGACTGATTGGCTTTGTAGTTATGTTGCAGGCGATGCCTTTTTTACTCGTCTGGTTGTTGGTTGGACTTGTCGCAAGTCTTCTTGCCTTGATCGAAAACAAATGGCGAATGAGCGATAACACCGATTCTTCAAGGCACGGATAACCATTGGTCCGCCTTGAATCCCCAAGCCCAACGGGCTTGCGTCATGAAGCCCAGGAGTGCCGAGCGATAGCGAGGCTCTCCTGGGAACCCGCACCACCCCCAATCCCCGCCCGTTCACGAACCCCACCGGGGTTCCGTCACCCGAACGTCCCTGCTCCCACGCATCGCCGCCTGACGGGACCGCGTTGCGGTCCGATGCGGAATGGGGCGGGGTGGCCCGCGAAACCCAAGGGAGCCTCGCCAAGGCTCGGCACCCTTGGGCTGCATGGCGGAACCGCTTTGCGGTTCGAGGCACGGAATTGTCGGATTGACCAATCATCGGCTCTTTCACTATCCTTTTCGCCATGCCTCAATCGCTCGCGAACGTCCTGATCCACGCGATGTGGTCCACGAAGGATCGTTTTGCTTTCCTCACCGACATATCGCTGCGCGACGAACTCCATCGCTACCTCGGCGGCATCTCCGTGCGACTCGATTGCCCGACGCTCATCGTTGGCGGTGTGGCGGATCATGTTCACCTCCTCATGCACTCGCCCGCACGGTCACCTTGGCGGATTGGGTCAAAGAAATGAAGCGCGCCTCCACCGTCTGGCTCATCGACCAGGCCCAGCGCGATCCCATGCTTGCCAAGTTTCACTGGCAATCCGGTTACGGTGTCTTCTCCGTCAGCGAATCCAAAACCGACGACGTGCGCGCCTACATCGCGAACCAGGAGGAGCACCACGCCAAGCACACCTTCCAAGACGAATACCGCCGCTTCCTCCAAGCCCACCGCCTCGAATGGGACGAGCACTATGTGTGGGATTGAGGCCGCATGCTTTCGGCATTGAGCATTTCATCTCCATCCCCCAAGCCCTCGGGCAAGCCTGTGATCCCGTCGATCACGGTCGTGTGACAGGCTTTCTCCGACGCGCGGTGCTGAAAATGGGGATTTCTCTCTTGGCAAGGCGGGTTTGTGAGGGCGGCTTGTGAAATTTTTCACAAATAGGGGTTGCCGCTCTGCGGGACACTCGGATAATCGCATCCACCCTTTTCCCCTGCGGTTTCCGCGCAATGGCCTTCCTCACTGTACAACGCCCCAAGCTCGCCTGGCATGAACGCTGGTTCATCTCCACCTTGTGGAAGGGGCTGAAAATCACCGTCGGTCACGGCATCCGCACCTTTTTGCAGATCGCCGGGAAGAAGGAGAAGGTGACGATGGAGTACCCGGAGCAGAAGTGGGACGAACATCTGCCGGAGCACTACCGGGGCGCGCCTGCGCTGGTGACGGACGAGCACGAGCGCGAACGCTGTGTGAGCTGCCAGCTCTGTGAATTCATCTGCCCACCGAAGGCGATCAAGATCACGCCTGGGGAGATTCCCAGCGACGATCCGTGGGCCAAGGTCGAGAAGCGGCCCAAGGAATTTGAGATCGATATGATTCGCTGCATCTACTGCGGCATGTGTGAGGAGGTCTGCCCAGAGCAGGCCATCTTCCTGCGCAAAGATTACGCCATCACCGGCCTCTCACGCCAGGAGATGGTCCACAACAAGAAGCGCCTCTACGAGATCGGCGGGCGGCGTGTGGGTCTGGTCAACAAGTGGAACGAACTCAAGTAAGATGCCCCCGCTGCTGTTTTACCTGCTCGCAATCATCACGCTGGGATTTGGCTTCCTGGTGGTGACGGGGCGCAATCCAGTCACTTGCGCACTTTCACTCGCTGCGAGTTTTGCCGGGCTGGCTGCTCTGTTTTTGAGCCTCGATGCCTACTTCATCGGCATCATCCAAATCCTCGTGTATGCGGGGGCGGTGATGGTGCTCTTCCTCTTCATCATCATGCTCCTGGACATCAAGGCGGAGGAAGGCAAGCAGCGCAGCTCCGTGCCGGTGGTTTCGGGCATCCTCGTCGCTGTGCTGCTGGCGGTGCAGATCGCTGCCGTGGTTTCCAGCTCCGGTGCGGCGAAACAGAACCTGCGCAACACGCCGCTCGCGCTGGCGGAAGCTCCCGCAAAGCTGGGCAGGGCGGCGGTGCTGCCTACGATCACGAAGGATCTCAAGGAGGGCACCTTGCCAGACGCAAAGCTCATCGGCTTCACGCTTTTTGACCAATACGGATTCCACCTGCAAGTCGTCGGCCTGCTGCTGCTCGTCGGCACTGTCGGTGTGGTGGTGCTCAGCAAGCGTGAGAAAGGAGGCGCGCCGTGATTTCACTAGGACACTATCTCGTCGTCAGCGGCATGCTCTTTGCGCTCGGGCTCGCCGGAGTGATCGCGCGCCGGAATATCCTTATCGTCTATATGTGTCTCGAGATGATGCTCAGCGCGGCGAACCTCGCTCTGGTCGCGTTCTCTCGTTTCCATCCCGTCAACGGCCTGCCCGACTACACGGCGCAGTCGCTCGTGTTTTTCACCATCACCGTGGCTGCCGCTGAGGTGGCTGTGGGGCTTGCCATCATCGTTGCGCTGTTCCGCTCAAAGCAAAGCGTGGATGTCGAGTCCGTCACCAAACTCCAGGGATAACGCGCCCCCATGAACGCCGGCATCCTGCTCCTCCTGCCATTTTTTTCTGCGCTGCTCATCCTCCTGGGCCATCGCCAACTCAAAGGTGCCTCCGTGCTCATCTCGGTCGGCTCTTCCGTCATCGCCTTCCTCGCCAGCCTCGCGTTTTTGGCGGCGGAAGACAAAGAGGGGACGAAAATGTTTCTGCCGTTCATCGACGTCGCGGGATTGCGGGTCGGGATCGACATCATCAGCGACAAGCAGAGCCAGGGGATGATGTTCATCGTCACCTTCATCGGCATGCTGGTACACATTTTCTCGATCGGCTACATGAAGGAAGACGAGGCGCGTCCGCGCTTCTTTGGTGCGCTCTCGCTGTTCATGTTCTCCATGACGGGCATCGTGCTGGCGGGGAATCTGTTCATGATGTTCATCTTCTGGGAGCTCGTCGGCTTGAGCTCCTACCTGCTCATCGGTCACTGGTATGAGAAAGCCAGCGCCGCCGAGGCCTGCAAGAAAGCCTTCCTCACCAATCGCATCGGCGACTTTGGTTTCATGATCGGGATATTGATCCTCTTTGGCCTGAACAAAGGGGATGTGACCTTCGACAATCTTCAGGATGCCTTTGTGCAAGGCGGCCCACTCTTTGCCACGCAGCAGTCGCAGCCCGGCCTCATCACTGCGGCAGCGCTGTGTATCTTCATGGGTGCTGTGGGTAAATCCGCCCAGTTCCCGCTGCACGTCTGGCTGCCGGATGCGATGGAAGGCCCCACGCCCGTCTCCGCGCTCATCCACGCCGCCACGATGGTCGCTGCGGGCGTGTACATGATGGTGCGCATGAGTTTCATCGTCACCGCCTCGCCGTTGGCTGCGGAGATCATCGCTGCCATCGGCTGTGGCACGGCTCTGCTCGCCGCGCTGATGGCCACACAGCAGAACGACATCAAGCGCATCCTCGCCTACTCCACGCTCTCGCAGCTCGGCTACATGATCATGGCGGTGGGTGCCGTCGCCATGGCGGCACAGCACGGACACCACGGCGCGCACGCTGCCGATCCAGGACATGCCGCGATGTTCCATCTCTACACGCATGCTTTCTTCAAAGCGATGCTCTTCCTCGGCTCCGGCGCGGTCATTTACGCCTGCCACCACGAGCAGGACATCTGGAAGATGGGCGGCCTGCGCAGGCACATGCCGGTGACCTTTTACACCTTTGCCATCGGCACGGCCGCTCTCATGGGAGTCCCTCTGCTGAGTGGCTTCTGGAGCAAGGAAGCCATCCTCGGTACTGCCTTCGACAGCGGATGCCGAGTGCTTTTCATCATGGGCGCAGCCACGGCGGCACTCACCGCATTCTACATGACACGCCTGCTCATCGTCGCCTTCCTGGGCAAAGCGCGCACCGACTCGGCACGCCACGCCACCGAGGCACCGATGGTCATGATCCTGCCGCTGGCGATCCTCGCGATCTTTTCTATCTTCTCCGGCTACGACATCCTCGCCACTCCATTGCAGGCGATGAAGCCTCCGCATGTGGAAGGACATCAGACGGTGTTCTGGGCTTCGCTCATCGCACTGTTCGCGGGTGCGGGTGGCGCGCTGTATCTCTACCGCGGCAAGGACGAGGACCCGGTGCGCATCCGCCTCTTCGCCAACAAATTCTACTTTGACGAAATGTACGCCGTCGTCGTCCGCGTGTGTCAGGATCGTGTGGCATGGATCACCACCGCGCTGGAGCGCATTTTTGTCGATGGCCTCGTCGTCCGTTTGCCCGCTGCCATCATCGCCCGCATCGGCGCAGCCACGCGCATGCTGCAAGGGGGGCACCTGCAAGGCTACGCCTTCCTGCTCGGCGGCGGCGTCATTGCCATGGTTTATCTCGTCGTGTTTGTTCTGCCCCGCATGGGCCATTGATGGAGGATTGAATGAGCGTTCTCGAAATCATCATCGCACTCCCGCTCCTCGCTGCACTAGCCGTGTGGCTCGGGGCGCCTGCGCGCATCACCTCCCTCGGCGCGGCGTTTATCAACCTGATCCTCGTCGTCACGGCCATCGTGCGCTACGCAGGGAAATCGGGACTCGCCTTCACGCACTCGCGTCCAGTTCTTGAAAACCCCGCGTTGAGTTTCGCAGTCGGTGCCGATGGCATTTCGCTCATTCTCGCGTTGCTCACGGTGTTGGTGATGCTGGCCGCGCTCTGGCAGATCGAGGATCGTCCAGACATCTTCTTCATCGCCTCGCTGCTCATCGGCGGCGGTGCGCTGGGGGCCTTCCTCACCACCGATGTCTTTTTCATCTACGCCTTCCATGAACTGGCGCTGATCCCGACCTTCCTCATGATCGCGCTCCATGGTCGTGCCGAGCCTGCGCAGCGGCGTGCAGTCGCATGGAAAACGACGCTCTATCTCGGCCTTGGCAGCCTGGTGCTCCTTGCCGGTCTTGTGTGGGCGGTGTTGGAATTCAGCGGCGGCTCCAAGCTCACCTTCGATCTCGAAGCACTGCGCAATCAAGCCCGGCTCACACCACTGCCGCTCGAAAAACAAGGGCAGATCTTCTTCATCTTGCTGATCGGTTTTGGCACACTCGTCAGCCTCTTCCCCTTCCATAGCTGGGCGGCACCCGCGTATGCCACCGCACCGACTCCTGTCGCCATGCTGCACTCCGGCGTATTGAAAAAATTTGGCCTCTACGGCCTGCTGCGCATCGCGCTGCCGCTGCTGCCCCAGGGCGCACAGGTGCCCTGGGTGCAAAACGCTCTGCTGCTCATGCTGCTGGGGAATATCCTCATCATGGGCCTCGTCACCATTCATGCGAACCGCCTCGACGAGACTCTGGCAAACTCCAGCGTCATGCACATGGGCTACATCTTCCTCGCTTTGGCTGCTGGCACGGATGCCGCACTCAAAGGCGCGGTGCTGCTCATGTTTGCGCACGGCGTCTCCATCGCGCTGCTCTTTGGCCTCTGCGGTCGCATGCGCAACCAACTCGGCACGCTCGAATACAGCAAGCTCGGTGGCCTCGCAGAGCATGCGCCTTCTTTCACGGTGCTCTTTGCCTTTGGTGTCTTCGCCAGCATCGGCATGCCGGGCCTGACCAATTTCGCGGGTGAACTGATGATCTTTGCCGGCAGCTTTGCGGGATTCAAAGGCACCCTCAGCAACTTGCACTGGACGGTCATCCTCTCTCTCTGGGGCGTGGTGATGAGCGCCGTTTACATGCTCCGCGCCTACCGCAACATCTTCCACGGCAGCGCGAACACAGGCCTGTTCATGATCGACCCTGCACCCACGCAGCGCGTCCCCTTCATCTTGCTCGCTGCCACGCTCCTCGTCACCGGCTGCTGCCCCTGGCTGCTGCTCAACCTCATGAAAACCGCGCTGTAAGCTCCTACCATGAGTGTTTTCTCTCTCGAAGTCGGCATCGCTCTCCTCGGCCTCGTTCTCCTTTTGATCGAAGCCTTCCAGCCCAGCATTTCTCGCCGCGCACTCGGCCTCACCGCCATCGTCGGCGTCTCGCTGGCGCTCGTGCTGCTGCCGTTTTGTGGCACCGCGCTGCCCGGCTTCATGCAGCCGTGGCATCAGCTCGATACTCTCGCCTTTTTCTACAAAGGCTTCTCGCTGGTCATCACGCTGCTGGTGCTCTGGCTCACCCTGTTCTGCGCGCCCTATCTCACGCGGTTTACTCTGGATGGACGTTTGGCGGAAATGTTCAGCCTGCCGCTCATCGTCTGCGCTGGCATGATGTGGATGGCTTCGGCGCGTGACCTTGTCACCGTCTTTGTCACGCTCGAACTCGTCACCGTGAGCTTCTACGTCCTCGTCGCTTTCGCCCGCAAAAGCGCGCTGAGCCTGGAAGCCGGAGTGAAGTATCTCATCCTCGGCGCGCTCTCCACAGGCGTGCTCGTTTTCGGCATCGCCTGGATTTATGGAGCCACGGGCACCATGCGGTTCGATGGCATTGCCAAAGCGCTCACCCTCACCACCACCAGCCACTCAGCAGCACTCTTCGGCGCGGCACTGCTCTTGGCCGGGCTGGGCTTCAAAGTCGCCGCCGCTCCTTTCCACATCTGGGTTCCAGATGTGTATCAAGGCGCGCCGACGCCCGTCACCACTTTCCTTTCCATCGGTTCAAAAGCAGCGGGCTTCGTCGTCCTCACTCGCGTGCTCGACATCTTCCTTGCTGAGGGATCGGTCATCGCGACGGAGATTCAGGCTCTGTTGCTCTTCATCGGCTCTCTCACCGCGTTGCTCGGCAGTCTGCCTGCGATTTTCCAGACCAACATCAAGCGACTGTTGGCCTACTCCAGCATCTCACACGCGGGTTACCTCCTCCTCGCGCTCGCCTGCCACAGCAGTGCCCGCTTTGATCTGTCCTCGGGAGGGATCGTTGCCTTTTACCTCGCCACCTATCTGCCCATGACTGTCCTGGGCTTTTTCAGCACGGCCCTCCTGCGCGCCAACGGTCTCGGAGAAAATCTCAAAGACCTCACCGGCCTCGCCAAGCGCAATCCACTCTTTGCGTTGCTCACCACCACGGCGTTTGCTTCGCTTGCGGGTCTGCCGCTGACGGCGGGTTTCTTGGGCAAGCTCTTTGTTTTCCTCGGCCTCGCAGATCACGGCTACTGGGGCGCGCTCACTTGCGCGGTCATCGCCGCAGCCGTCGGCTTCTACTACTACTTCAAGCCGATCCTGGCCATCTACTCCGGTGGTGACGCCGATTCTCCCTCCGCCAACGCAGCACTCGCTTTCCCGGCCATTCACAAAGCGGTCGCCATCGTGCTCGCTCTCATCATCCTCATTCTCGGCGTTTATCCCAAGCCGTTGCAGGGGATGCTGAAGCAGGAACCCGCCGCGAAGATGGCCCGCTAATCGCGATTCGCCTCAAAGGGGCTTTGCAAGCGCATCCCCGCCAAGGAAGCCCGAGGCGGGCGTTGTGATTGATCGTTACTCTCTCCGCTTCAACTGCGGAAAGAGGATCACATCGCGGATGCTCTCCGCGCCGGTGAGCATCATGATGAGGCGGTCGATGCCGATGCCGATGCCGCCCGCAGGTGGCATGCCATGCTCAAGGGCGAGGATGAACTCCTCGTCGATCTTCTGCGTCTCTTCACCGGCTTGGTGTTCCAGGCGCTCGCGCTGCACGATGGGGTCATTCAACTCGGAGTAACCAGGACTGATCTCCTGCCCGTTGATGATGAGTTCATACACATCGACGATGGAATCATCCTCGGCGTTCTGTTTCGCCAGCGGCACGAGTTCCTTCGGGCAATGCGTGACGTAGAGCGGATCGAACTGCTTCGCCTCAATCAGACGCTCGAACACGTGCTGCGTGACTTCGTAGTCCTCGAAGTTCGCGCCGATCTCGACACCGAGTTCCTGCGCACGCGCTTTGCGCTCCGCAGGCGTGTAGTCATACCACTTCGGGTCGATGCCCTTGAGCAGATCCGTGTAGCGCGCACGCTTCCAGGGACGCGCGAGGTTGATCGTCTTGGTGACGTTGCCCTCCTCGTCCTTGTGCTCGATCTTCAGCCCGCCGCAGAAGTTTTCCGCGAGGTGGCAGATCATGCCTTCGACGAGGTCGGCCATCTTCTCAAAATCGGCGTAGGCCCAGTAGGCCTCCAGCATGGTGAACTCCGGATTGTGACGGCGGCTGAGGCCCTCATTGCGGAAGTTGCGGTTCAACTCAAAAATCTGCGTGAACCCAGCCACGAGCAGACGCTTCAAATACAATTCCGGCGCGATGCGCAGGAACATCGGCTGGTTCAGCGCGTGGAAGAAGGTCTCGAACGGCTTTGCTGCCGCACCGCCGGGCACGTCCTGCATCATCGGCGTTTCGACTTCGAGGAAGCCGCGCTCCTGCATGTAGTTGCGGATCGCGGCGACCATCTTGCTGCGCGTGACGAAGATTTCACGGCTGCGGTCATTGGAGATGAGGTCGAGGTAGCGCTGGCGATATTTGATCTCCTTGTCGGACACGCCGTGCCACTTGTCCGGCAGGGGGCGCAGCGCCTTGGAGAGCGGCGTGAGTTTTTTGATGTGGATCGACTTTTCACCGCGCTTTGTGATGAAAGTGAAGCCTTCGATGCCCACGAAGTCGCCGATGTCCACCATCTGACTGAACTGCGCATACGCCTCATCGCCCACGTCCGACTTGCTCAGGTAACACTGCATGCGTCCGCTGATGTCGCCGAGATCGAAGAAGGTTGCCTTGCCCATTTCACGGCGTGACAGGATGCGGCCTGCCACGCTCACGTTCAGGTTTTCCTCAAAGTTCGCCTTGAGCGCACCCGGCTGATGCGTGGTGTCAAAGCGGGCACCAAAGGCATTCACGCCGGCTCGCGTCAGCGCAGCGAGTTTATCGCGGCGAATTTGGAGCAGTTCGGATTCAGGTGGCGCTGCTGGAGTGTTTTGGGGCGTGTTCGGCTGCATGACGGGGGGCGGAGTCTTTAGCTGCCGTCTGCGGGATTGCCACTGGGAAATGACTTCAGCGCGGCATCGCTTGGATCGGGCAAGCGTGCCACTTGCTTGACAATTTTCGCGCAGCGGAGAGCATGATTGGAGTAGCCTTCATGGTTGAGGCAACTGCGCGCTCACGTCAGTCTCGCTCCTCAAAATCACCATTTCACCTCCCTCCAGCCGTGCTGACCAAACTCCAAGCCAAAATCTTCTTTCTCGGAGGCACCGCCGTATTTTCCGGCATTTTTGTGGTGCTCTCCTTTGACACGCATCTCAAGGTGCCGAACCAGACAAACGCCAAGGGCATCACCCCCGCCGTCGCAGCGGGAAAGCGCATCTGGGAGGAGAACAACTGCATGGGCTGCCACACCCTTTTTGGTGAAGGCGGATATTACGCTCCCGAACTCACCAAAGCCGTCGAACGCCGCGGCAAGGAGTGGATCAAGATTTTCATCAAGGACCCGCAGGCCATGTTCCCCGGCCAGCGCAAAATGGTGAAATACAACTTCACCGACGAGCAGATCGACCACGTCATCGCCTTCCTCGACTGGTGCGGCAAAGTGGACCTCAATGGCTTCCCGTCGGAGCCGCCGCTGCGCCATGCCCTGCAAACCATCGGCACGCCGGTGGCAGCCTCCTCTGGCCCTGCGCCGCTGAAGAAGCCGGTGCCCGCTGTTTTCACCACCGGAACTTGCATCGGCTGTCATCAGATCCAGGGCCAGGGTGGTGCTGCAGGTGCGCTCATCGGTGCGCCACCGCTGGATGATGTTTATCGCCGCAAGACGCGCGAGCAGATCATCGAGTGGATTCGCGACCCAGCCAAAATCAAACCGGACACCAAGATGCCGAAGCTGGTCGGCCTCGCTATCACCGACGCCCAGGTCGTCGAGATCGCCGACTGGCTCGTGAGTCTGAATCCTGCAACCGCGCAGTCTTCGACTCCTCCTCCGACACCTGCACCTGCTCCTGCACCTGCTCCTGCACCTGCTCCTGCACCTGCTCCTGCACCTGCACCTGCTCCTGCACCTGCTCCTGCACCTGCACCTGCTCCTGCACCTGCTCCTGCTCCTGCACCTGCTCCTGCTCCTGCTCCTGCTCCTGCTCCTGCCAATCAGCCGAAATAATCTCGCAACGCGCTTACGACCATGAAATTCCAATCCCAAAAGATCGCCTACTGGTTCTTCGCCTCCGCGATGCTGCTGCTCATGCTGCAGATTGTCTATGGCTTCATCATGGGCTTTGCTCACGTCGGTCTGGATGTGCTGCACGACTGGATTCCCTTCAACACGGCTCGTGCCACACACACCAACCTGCTCGTCTTCTGGCTGCTGCTCGGCTTCATGGGCAGTGCTTACTTCATCATCCCGGAGGAGGCGGATCGTGAGCTGAAATGGCCTTGGCTCGCTTGGGCACAGCTCATCTCCTTCCTGCTCGTCGGCGTCATCGCTCTGGTGGGTTATCATTTCAATTGGTGGGAAGGCCGCAAGTTCCTCGAAATCCCGCGTCCGCTGGATTACCTCGTCGTGGTGAACGTGCTCGCCTTCATCGCGAACATCGGCCTCACCATCTGGCAGGGGAAGCGATACACCACCACGGCCATAGTGCTCTTCTTCGGCCTCTTCACCGCCGCGCTGCTCTATCTGCCCGGCATGATCGACTTTGAAAACCAGACGCTCGACTCCTTCTACCGCTGGTGGGTCGTGCATCTCTGGGTGGAGGGCGTGTGGGAGCTCATCATGGGCGCGCTGCTCTGCTACCTGCTCATCAAGCTCACCGGCGTGGACCGCGAGATCGTGGAGAAATGGCTCTACGTCATCGTCGGTTTCACCTTCCTCTCCGGCATCCTCGGCACCGGCCACCACTACTACTACATCGGCGCGCCGAAATACTGGCTCATGGTCGGCGGCATCTTCTCCGCGCTGGAGCCGCTGGCCTTCCTCGGCATGGCCATCTACGCGCTGGCGATGGCGAAAAAAGGCGGCCGCCGCCATCCGAACAAAGCCGCGCTGAACTGGACGCTCGGCAGCGCCATCATGTCCTTCGTCGGCGCGGGCTTCCTCGGCTTCGCGCACACGCTGCCGCAGGTGAACATGTATACCCACGGCACGCTCGTCACCGCCATGCACGGCCACATGGCCTTCTGGGGCGCGTATGCCATGATCAATCTCGCCATGTTCGCCTATGCGCTGCCCGTGCTCACCGGGCGCAAGCTCTGGGACAATGCCGCCTCCGGCTACGCCTTCTGGCTCAGCAACATCGGCATGACGGGCATGACCGGCGCGCTTGCCGTCGCCGGTGTCACGCAGGTGAACCTCGAGCGCCGCATGGGCATGGACTTCCTCGCCGTGCAAAAAGAAATCGAAATGCACTTCGTCGGCATGCTCCTCGCCGCCTGCCTCTTCCTTGCAGGCATCTGCTTCTACCTTTACAACTTCTGGCGCTTCGGCCTGCCAAGTGACGAAGCCGCGCAGTCCGACGTGCGCCGCGCTGAGGAACTGCCCGCACCCGCCGCTGAATCCGCCGCCTGATGTCCTCACCAGAAGTCTTTTATCTCGAAACCGGACGCGAAACCGAACTCTTCACCAAAGCATGGGAGGCGCGCCTGCCTCTCATGCTCAAAGGCCCCACCGGCTGCGGCAAGACACGCTTTGTCGAGCACATGGCCGCCAGGCTTCGACGCCCGCTCATCACCGTCTCCTGCAACGAGGACACCACCGCCACCGACCTCCTCGGCCGTCACCTGCTCATCGGTGGCGACACCCGCTGGACCGACGGCCCCGTCACCCGCGCCGTGCGTGAGGGAGCCATCTTGTATCTCGACGAAGTCGCCGAAGCCCGCGCCGATGCCATCGTCGTCATTCACTCCCTCACCGACCACCGCCGCGAACTCTTCCTCGACCGCACGGGCGAGACGCTCCACGCCCCGCCGGAGTTCATGCTCGTCGTCAGCTACAATCCCGGCTACCAGCGCAGCATGCGCGAGCTGAAGCCCTCCACCCGCCAGCGATTCATCGGCCTCGGCTTCACCTATCCCGACGCGAACCTCGAAACACGCATCCTCACCGGAGAAACCGGCATCGAGGAAAAGACCGCGCGTAGCCTCGTCGCCATCGCGCGGAAAATCCGCGCCCTCACCGAGCTCTCGCTGCTCGAAAGCGTCTCCACCCGCCTACTCGTCGATGCCGCCAAGCTCATCCGCACCGGCCTGCCGCCGCGCTACGCCGCCACCGTCGCCATCGCCGAGCCGCTCACCGATGATCCCGACGCCCTCGCCGCCATCCGCGAGGTCATTGAGCTGACGTTATGAATCCAGTGGTTCGAGGCTTGTTCCATGTGCGCTCATGGTGACACCGGAAACCTCAGTTTCTGAAGAAGCGGCGGATTGAATCGACGGCTTGATCCACCTTGCGTTCGAGGTTGCTTCTGGGGGGTGGAGCGCGGTGCCGCGCGGGTGTGGGGGCGCTGGTGGTTTTCTTTTTTGAGACTGTGGTCTTGGGCTTGATGGAGGCGGAGGACGGCTTGCGCGTTGTGTTGGCTGCCGCGGTCTTCTTGTTTTCGACGGTGCTCTCGGATGCGGTGCGGGTGGCTTTGGGCTCCGGTTTTGCCTCGCTCACGACGGCGACTGCCTTGCGCACTTCTTCCTTGGGCTGCGGCGGTTTTGCTGTGGGTTGAGGAGCGGGCTTTTCGCTGACAGGTGTTTGTTTAGCCATCGGTTGCGAGGCGATCACGGGCGTTGCGTCTTTTGGTAGAAGGCCGGGAGCGGCTCCATAGCCATAGAAGTGTGAAGGGCTTCCCGCTTTGGGCAGATTGAAATCGAACACGCTCACGCCGCTGCGCCGCTCGCCATGAAAGCTGCGGCCGTCGCTGGCTCCGAAGACGATGCGCTTGCCGGTCTTTTTGAGTTTGCCGAGGTAGATCATGACGTGGGTGACAGGCAGCTTGCGCTTGGTCTCGATCGTGTTGGTCCAGAAGAGGAGATCGCCGGGCTTGAGGTCGGCGAACTCGGTGCTCTCGAAATCGGTCGCGGTGGGGGTGAGGTGGAGATGCGTCTTTTTTTCGACCCACTGGCACATCTCGTCGGACTGGCGCGGCACGTCTTTCAAGCCCTGGAAGTGCAGGGTGTGATAAACGGTGCCAGAGCAGTCCATGCCGCCCTTGCTGGGCTCATGCGAGCCGTAGAGATAGCCCAGGCGCAGGCGAGTCAGTGCCAGGGCGCTCTGCACGAGGCTCTGCACCTGCCGGGGATAGGTGTCGAAATCGCGGATGTCTTCGATGCTCACGGTGGAGACGACGGCATTTGTGGGCTTCGGAGCCTCGTCTTTGCCTGCGGTTTGCGTTGTTTTCTCGCCTGCTGCCTGTGCGCTCGGATTTTTCTTCTCCGCGTTCGTTGGCGCGGCAAGCGCTTGCGTGGTGAGCAGGGAGAGCATCACAAATCTCAGGGAGTGCATGGCGTGAAAGGGATGAAGTTGGCGACACTGGTTGGACGCCGTGAGTCAGGGTTTGATCAAATCAAATCCCGGGGACTGTGGGAAGATAAGATTTCACGCGCACTGTGAGGCGGCGCAAAAAAAATCATCCGCCGACCAGTCGCAGACCCCAGGCGATGACGATTGGCGTGGAAACACAGCTCACGACCGTGGTGGCGATGACGACTTGTACCGCCGTGGGAGCATGACCACCGTAAAGCCGTGCGACCATGATGTTGAAGACGGCGGAAGGCATCGCCGCCTGCACGATGAGGATGCGCTTGAGTTCGGTGGTGACTGGCAGGTAGTACGCGGCGGCGAGGAATGCGAGCGGGAGCAGGCCGAGCCGCAGTACCGGGCTGAACACGGCCACCTTCCACTGCATTGCACCCTGTCCCCAGATATCGGCGATGGAGGCTCCGATGAGCAGCACGGCCAGTGGCACCGCACACGCGCCGAGCATGGCAAAGGTGTTGTGCGCGAGGCTGGGGATGTAGCGATGCATGCCGGTGAAGTTAAGCGCGAGCGAGGTCAGAATCGCGATGACGGGCGCATTGATGGCATGACGCCACGGCGCTTTATCAAAACCGGTCAGCGTCCCGACTCCTGCTGTCCAGCACGCGATTTCGACACCGAGCGTGAAGGTAAACAAGACGCCGAGCGTGCCGTTGTCCGGAAACAACGCCGTGACTATGGGGATCGCGACAAAGCCATAGTTCTGCAATCCACACGCTACGCTGAAGGTGCGCCGCCCTTCGCCTTTCCGCAGACCGATCAGCGGTGCCACGAGATAGGTGAATGCGATGCTCACGGCGACGAGCGAGAAACCCAGACCGGCAGCGACAAAGACGGGGCCGGGCTGCATCACCGATTCATTGCCAGCGACGCGTTCGATGATCAGCGCGGGCGTCAGCAGCACGACGCAGAGTCGCATCAGCCCTGCGTCTGCCTCTGGTTTCAAAAAACCGAGCCGCCGTGACAACGCCCCTGCGGCCATGGTGAGGTACACCGGGACAGCGACGGAGAAAATGTTCAGAAAGCCGAGGTTCGACATGGAGGCGCGCCAGCTAGGCGGTGAAAGACCAACACGCAAGACCCTCTTGAGAGGTTGTTCGCGCTCAAGCCTGCGCGCGATGCCCCGGCGATGCACGCGGCATTCACCCGCGTTTCCACACCACCCACAGTTCAGGGGGTGAGGCGGCGCGGTTCACCGGACGCAGATGCTGCACTTCGAAACGACGTGAATCGAGCCCTGCCGCCCATTCGGCGATGTGTCGGCCCTCCTCGGCTCCGCCATCGTGGCCCGGATAAACGACCACCGTGAGAATGCCGGATGGTTTGAGCAGTTCCAAAGCCTCGCGCACGGCGATCATCGTCGTGTCGGTGCGAGTGATGAGCGTTTTGTCCGTGCCGGGCAGGTAGCCGAGGTTGAACATCACCGCGCTGACTTTGCCGTGCAGTTCCGTCGGCACATGCGCGCGCATTGTTTCATGACCGGCATGAATCAGCGTCGTCATTTCGGAGGGAACGCGTTTGCGTGTCTCGATCAGCGCCGCCTCCTGCACATCGAACGCGAACACATGACCGCCAGGACTCACGCACTGAGTTAGAAACAATGTGTCATGTCCATTGCCCATCGTCGCATCGATCACGACATCGCCCGCACGCAGACGATCCTGCAAAATCAACTGCGCCCACAGCACTGACGACGGCAGACCACCGTTCGGGCTGGCGAGGTGGGGGCGGTATTCATTCCCATCAAACCGGTTCTGGCTCAGACTTGGAGGAGTCGATAACATTCGATGATCTTGCGTCCGATGGCGCGGCGGCGTTCATGCGAAACTTGTCCGCGCTTTTGCTGAAACGCGCTCTTGGGCAGGAGGTAGAGGACATCACAGCGCACTGCGGTCAGCCAGTCGAGGCCGTCAGAGCCATTGAGAATAACTTCGTTTTTCTTGGCAGGTCTGGCGGCGCGGAGTGAGGTGCAAAGAAGCGCATTCACATGCGGGTAATGCGGATTTTCGCACCGTTCATCGTTGCTGATGATGACGGCAGGGAGCTCCCCTTCAGCCGTGAATGGATAAAGGAAAACATTCCATTGCTTCATGGCACCAAGGTCGTCGGACAGTGGGTTGCGGCAGCAATCTCCAAATCACGAAATTCATCTTCTGCCAGGCAATCGGCGAAATATCCCGGCTCGCGAACAGGCACTGGGAAATCATCCTCGGCGAGATGCAGCACCATCTTTTTCCCTGCATAAGGAATCACAACCCATTCTCCCTCCAGCACCGCCTGGGCGAGCTTGGGCAGTGAAGATTGCGCATCTGGCAGCGTCACGGTTTGCATATTGGAGAGTCGCCCAACCCAACGCTTCCTCAAGCGTTCATTTGCCATCTCATATCCCGTTCTGCTGCAAATCCATCTCGGTGTCGAGGGCGGTGCCATCCAGCAAATGTTCGATGAGATGGCGTGCGAGCCACGGCGAACGGAGGGAGCCTTTGGAGCCGAGGCCGTTGAGGAAAGCGACGCGCGGATGCGTGGGATGTGTGCCCATCAGTGCTTGGCGGTTTTTGATAATGGGACGTACGGCGGTTTGTGCAGCGGTGATTTGCACGGGCGCTTTCACCAAGCTGCGCAAAGTGGCTTTGAGTGCTTGCACTTGGTCGGGTGAAGGCGTGTTGGCATCGGCGAAGGTCCATTCGTAGGTGGAGCCGACACGTTGCGTGCCATCGTTGCGCGGGAGGAGCCAGCAGCCGCGATTGAGGATGCGTTTTTCACCTCGGAGATCGGCTTCGATGGTGAGGATGGTGCCGAGGGCGGATTGAAAGGGCACCCAGTTGAGCAGCGGATGATGCTGCGCGCTCCAGCCGTTCGCCCAAATGACATGCGAAAAGTGCTGGCCGTTCCACGTGACGCCATCAGTGCCGTCTTGCACGTCTGCGGGCTGCACATCGGCTTGGATCGCTGAATCGAGCGATTCAAAGAAACGGCGGCTGGCGTCGAGATAGGCGGTGGTATCGAGCCATGCAGCGTGGCGTTGTTGGAAGCCATTCTGCGGATCGTGGATCACTTCGTCATCGAGGCGCGGTGATTTGCGATGCAGGAACGGCTGCATGTCGGGATCGCGGCGGCGTTTCTCCCATTTCGCGATTTCTTGCTCGTTCTTCAGCAGGCGCACATAGCCGCGTGGAAAGAAGAAGCGTTGATCGAGTCGCTTGCCGCAGGCGCGGTAGAAGCGCAGTGCTTCGCGGTAAAACATCTCGTAGCGCCAGCTCACGGTGAGGCGCATGCCGGTGATGGGGGTGATCAATCCGGCGGCGACCTTCGAACAGGTGATAGGCTCGTCGCGATCGACGATGATGAATGGCACACCGCGCTCCCACAGCCGCCACGCAAGCGCTGTGCCCGCGAGGCCCTGGCCGATGATGAGGAAGCGGGAGGACATGCGTGCGCCTCACCGTCGCTCACTTGCCGGTGATCTCCTGCATCAGTTTTTTGATCGCCTCACTCGTGGCCGTGACTTCTGGCTGCGTGAGCGGTTGTTTGTCGAGATCACTCCAGGCAGTGCTGGTTTCTTCGATCACGGAGCGCACATGGCCGAGCAAGGGCAGCGCCAGTTTGCCGCTGCTGATTTGGCCGATCCTTTCCCGCAATTCTTGCAGCAGGGCCGGTGAGCCGCTGCTGATGGAGGGCACTTCGGTCTTCGGCGCGGCCAGGATGATGCTGGTGACAATCTCCAGGAGGCGCAGCCTGACGCCGATGTCTGCAAGCAGCGCGAGATCTTCGTCCTTCTGCTCGCGCAGGAGGCGCAGCGTTTCCTGATGCCCGTCCACGAGTTCCTGCCGCAGTTCCTTCCATGCGTTTTGCTCAGCGAGATTGCCTTGCGTCATGAGGCGCGGCTGGAGCTTTTCGCCAAGGCCGAGTGTGCGGCAGTAGGCGAGCACGTCCTGATTGTTATTGCGAAACTGCTGCGCGTCTCCGGCTTGCAGGATGAGAAAACTGTCTCCCAGCAGCGTGCCGAGGATCAACGCGGCACGATCACGGTCTGCGGGCGGCGTGGGCGGCGGTGTGCGGAAGAGCAAACGCCAGCGCGCCTTGGTGTGATGATTGACGGCGTCGAGAAAATCCGCCGCGGATGAGCTTGCGGCTGTTTTTTCAACGGGAGGTCCACTCTCTTCTGCAATGAGCGGTGAAAATGCGGTGCATGCGACGACTCCGAGCACGGTAAGCAAGAGCGTGCGATAAGAGCGCGGGAAAACGGCAGACATGAAGACTCGGTGATAGACGGAATGCGCCGCAGATTACTCAACGGTGACGCTTTTGGCAAGGTTGCGCGGTTTATCCACATCGCAGCCACGGGCGACGGCGGTGTAGTAGCTGAGGAGCTGGAGCGGGATCACATTCAAGATCGGCGTGAGGTAGCCTGGGCAGTCCGGGACATAGATCACATCATCGGTGATGCGCTCCAGCTCCGTGCGGCCCTCGGTGGTGACGGCGATGACGGGGCCTTTGCGCGCGCGGACTTCCTCGATGTTGCTGACGTTTTTGTCGAAGACGGCATCGTCAGGCGCGATGAACACGCTGGGCATGTCCGGCTTCACGAGGGCGATGACACCGTGCTTCAGCTCCGCGCTGGGATGGCCGCTGGCGTAGATGTAGCTGATCTCCTTCATCTTCAGCGCGCCTTCGAGCGCCACAGGGTAATTCGCCTGACGGCCCATGAAGAGCATGCCCTCGGCGTGGCAGTGTTTTTCAGCGATGGCTTTGATCTTGTCGGCCTGTTTCAAGATGGTGACGATCTTGTCCGGCAGGGCTTCGAGTTCGTCGATCATCTCCAAGCCATCTACGCTGGAAAGATGATGAATGCGTCCGAGCAGCAGGCTGATCAGCGTGAGGATCGTCACCTGCGAGGTGAAGGTCTTCGTGGCCGCGACGCCGATCTCCGGCCCGGCATGAATGTAAACACCGCCATCGCTCTCACGCGCGATGGTGCTGCCGACGGTGTTCACGATGCCGAGGCAGCGGATGCCTTTGCGCCGCCCCTCGCGCATCGCGGCGAGCGTGTCGATGGTCTCGCCGCTCTGGCTCATGACGAATTGCAGCGTGTTTTTGTTCGCGGGGACATTGCGGTAACGGAACTCGCTGGCGATTTCGACCTCGGTAGGCACGCGGGCGAGTGTCTCGATCAAATATTCACCCACCATGGCGGCGTGGTAGGCTGTGCCGCAGCCGGCGAGGATGATGCGGTCGATCTGCGCCAGCTCACGCGGCGTCATGTTCAGCCCGCCGAGCACGGCGGTGCATTCATCGCGGGAAAGACGGCCGCGCATGGCATTGCGCAGGCTCTGCGGCTGCTCGTAGATTTCCTTGAGCATGTAGTGCGGGAAGGCGCCCTTCTCCGCGTCATCGGCGCTGAATTCCACGCGGCTGATTTTTACCTCGGCGGGCGTGCCGCTGAAGGATTGCACGTCGTAGCTGTCCTGCGTGATGATGACGATGTCGTAGTCGTTGAGATAGACCACGTCGCGCGTGTGATTGACCACCGCCGCCACATCGCTGGCCAGGAAGTGCTCGTTTTTGCCGAGACCGACGATCAGCGGGCTGCCGAGGCGCGCGCCGACGATGACGCCGGGCAGGTCCGCGTGCATCACGGCGATGCCGTAGGTGCCCTTCACGCGACCGAGTGCCGATTTGACGGCGTTCACGAGACGCTGCGTGCCGTCCTTCTCCTTCGATTCATCAAAGAAGGTTCCAACGAGATGCGAAAGCACCTCCGTGTCCGTTTGCGAGTGGAAGGTGTGGCCCTTCGCGGCGAGTTGATCGCGGATGGACTGGTAGTTCTCGATCACACCGTTGTGGACGAGCACCAGCTTGCCTCCTTGGTCGGGATGCGGATGGGCGTTTTCATCCGTGGCCGGACCGTGCGTGGCCCAGCGGGTGTGAGAGATGCCCATGGTGCCTTCGGGCTTCACCGCATCCACGGCCTGGCGCAGATTGTCGATGCGTCCGGCTTTTTTCACGATGCTCAATCCACTCGCACCACAGAGTGCCACGCCAGCCGAGTCATAGCCGCGATATTCCAAACGACGCAAACCATCCAGCAAGATGGGGCTTGCCTGACGATTGCCGATGTAGCCGACGATTCCGCACATGAGAGGATGAAAGGGGTAGGGTTTGCTGAGGGGTAAGTGGGCACGATACCTCCACGCTCGAAGCATGCCAGCAACACCTGGGAACTTCTTTTTGCGGTGGTTTGCGCTGATGCCGTGATGAAAATGCGCGGTGTGCTCGTTGTTTGAGATGCCCGCGCGCGCCATCAATGACTCCACGCTCCACACCCCATGATCGTTCTGTGCCTTTGTTTTCTCTCGTTGCTTTCTGGGGCTCTCATCGCGGCGGAGTTCGGTGACAAACGCGACCAACCCGGCGAGGTGCAGGCATTGCGTGTGCCGGAGGAGAAGATTCCTTCATCGGCTCCGCGCTCCCCCGAGGAGGAACGGCGTTCGTTTCAAGTGGCACCAGGATTCAAAGTGGAATTGGTGGCCTGCGAGCCACTGGTGGAGGATCCGGTGCTCACGCAATTCGCGCCAGATGGCAGACTGTGGGTGGTGGAAATGTGCGGCTTCATGGCGACGCTGGATGGGCGCGGTGAGGAGTTGCCGACGGGCCGAGTGGTCGTGCTGCAGGACGAGAATCACGATGGGCGCATGGATCGACGCACGGTGTTCGCGGAAGGGCTGGTGTTACCGCGCGCTTTGTTGCTGGTGGGCGATGGCGCTCTCGTCGGTGCTCCGCCGAAGCTGTGGTTCCTCCGCGACGTGGATGGCGATGGCAGGGCAGAAGTGAAAACGGAGATCGCGAACGATTTTGGCTGGGCGAACAATCCGCTGCATCCAGAGTTGGGGAACCCAGAGCAGGCGGCGAATTCTCTGCTCTGGGCGGCGGACAACTGGATTTATGCAGCGCATCACACACGCCGTTATCGCTTTGAAAAAGGCGCATTCACTGCGGGCGTGACCACCTTTCGCGGCCAGTGGGGGTTGGCACAGGACGACGAAGGACATCTTTTCTACAATTCGAATCAGGATCCGCTGCGCGTGGACATCCTGCCCTCTGCTTATACTGGGCGTAATCCCAATCACGAAGTTTGTCGCGGCACCAACGTGCAGGTCTATGCCGACAAACTGGTCTGGCCTGCGCGCGTGAATCCCGGAGTGAATCGTGGCTATCGTGAAGGCATCCTGCGGGAGAATGGCAGGCTGAAAGAGTTTACCGCTGCCTGTGCGCCGCACATTTATCGCGGAGCTGCGTTTGGCGCAGAGTTCGAAGGCAATGCGTTCATCTGCGAGCCTGCGGGCAATTTAATCAAGCGAGAGAAGATCACCGCGAAGAACGGCACGCTCACCAGTCGTGAGGCGTATGAACGGCGTGAGTTCCTCGCTTCGACCGATGAGCGTTTCCGTCCGGTGAATCTCACCACCGGGCCGGATGGTGCGCTTTACATCACCGATTTTTATCGCGGTGTTTTGCAGCACCGAGAGTCATTCACCACTTACTTGCGATCGTATTCGGAGAGGCGTGGTTTAGACAAGCCGCTGCACCTCGGGCGCATCTGGCGCGTGGCGACTGAAGCAGTGCGGCGTGTGGCGAAGATCGATCTACAGAATGAAAAGTCGGCGGCACTGGTGGCACATCTCGCCAATCCGAACGGCTGGTGGCGTGGGACGGCCCAGCGTCTGCTGGTGGAGCGGGCGGATGGGAGTGTGGCAACTGCGCTGCGCGAGTTTGCCGCAGCGGCAAAGACTGATTTGGGAAGAGCGCAGGCGTTGTGGACGCTCGATGGCCTGCATCTGCTCGACGAAGCAACAGTGATGCACGCGCTGGATGATGCATCATCACACGTGCGCAGTGTGGCCATTCGGCTTTGTGAGCCGCTGTTGAAGTCAGCACCGCGTCGCCGAGTGCTCACGCGATTGATCGCCATGGCGGAGAAAGAGCGCGCTCCCTTTGCCCAGCAGCAGCTTGCGCTCACGCTCGGTGAGGCGGCGGAACCGGAAGCTGATCTGGCGATGGCGGCCTTGATGCGGCGTGCGCAGGGCGTGGAGTTCATGGTCGATGCGGTGGTCAGCGGTCTCGCAGGGCGTGAGATCGCGCTGCTGGAAACACTCGTCGCCGATAAGACGGGCAGTGATGTTCTGGTGAGTGCCTTGGCGCGCTGTGTGATGGTCTCGCGCAAAGCGGAAGACATCGAAAAGCTGATAGCGTGGATCGCATCGTCACCGAAATCCGCAGCGTTGCTCGACGGCGCATCCAGTGTGGTTTTGCGCAAGCCGGTGCGACTCACCGCCGAGCCGCCTGCACTGAAAGAGATCAAGGATCAACGCGTGAAGGGACTCTCCGCACGCCTCGTCTGGCCAGGCAAACCGGGGATGAAACCGGAGCCGCCAGTGGTGCCGCTGACGCCGAAGCAGCAGGCGCGTTACGACTTGGGCAGGGTTCTCTTTACCGGCGTGTGTGCCGCCTGTCATCAGACCCACGGCAAAGGATTGGAGGGCGTCGCGCCACCCTTGCTGGACTCTGAGTGGGTGCTGGGATCCGAGGAGCGGATCGTGCGCATCCTCCTGCATGGGCTGACTGGCCCAGTGTCGGTGAAGGGAAAGACGTATCGACTGGACATGCCCGCGTTTGGCTCGTTCACCGATGATCAGATCGCCAGCATTCTGACTTATATCCGGCGTGAGTGGGAGCACGGTGCCACGCCCGTGGAGCCTGACATGGTCAAAGCCATCCGCGCTGCCACCAGCAGTCGCCGCGAAGCCTGGGTGCAGGAGCAACTCAAGGCCATCCCGTGAGGGAGGAAGGCGGCTTGAGTGGAGCAGGCCTCAAGTTTCCTGACGCTTGCTGTCTGAAGTCGGACGAAAACAGCGGACGACCCATATGCCCAGCAACGTCAGCAGTGCGCCCGTGGCGTCGGCGGCGAGGTCGCGCATGGTCTCGTGAATGCTGTGCTGGATGTGCGTGTGGCGAAAGACATCGGAGCAAAGTTCAGCGAACTCCCAAAACAAACCCACGGTGCAGGCGAGCGAGAATGTGAACAGGTAGCGCGCAAAGGCCGTGAGCGTGCCGAACCAATGCGCAAAGCAGTCGAGCGCATGCCAGATGAAAAAGGAGATCGCGACACCCCCGCTGAAGTGCATGGCAAAGTCGAGCTGCTGCCGCCAAGGCGTGCGCAACACCTGCTGATGCAGTGCCAGGACGAGCAGCGGCGCCCAAGCTGCCCGCAGCATGAGTCGCAGAAAGGGAGTCATTGCGTCCAATCCACCTTCACGCTCTGCTCGCGACCGTTGCGATCATGATACTTCACATGGCCGTGCAGCGCGCCGTATTCGTGGACGCATTTGGTGACCTTCACATCGTAGCAGCAGTATTCAGCGATCTTGGCCATCTCGTCCCGCTGTTTGGCGAAGTCCTTCTGCTCTCTGGCCTGCTCCGCTTGTTGCCACCACTTGATCGCATCGAGACCGTCAGCCGTTTTGCCCATGCCGAGCGTGGCGGCAGCGACAGCTTCGAGCTTGATGCGATGGCCGAGCACCTTTTCGAGATCGACGAGCAGGTCGCGGCTGTGAGGCAAATCATCAGGCGCGAACATCAGGTCGTAGCCTTTAAGCACCTCGTAGTCGAAGTCGATGTGGTTGAATCCGACGACGAGATCAGCCCGCTTGAGCTGCCCGACCAGTGCGGGCGCTTCGTCCTGGGTGTAGATGGTGTATTCGTTGCGTGCGGTGCTGAAGGTGACTGCCACCGAGATGCCCATCAGGTGTTTATTGCCCCAGCCGCCGACGTCATTCGCGGTGCGGCGTGTTTCGAGGTCGAAATAGACGATGTCGCCGGGCATGACCGCGCTTGAGGAGGACGAGTGGGCGAAGATCAGCCGATGCGGTAAACGATGCGCGCTTTGTCCATGTCATACGGAGACATCTCGATTTTCACCGCATCGCCGATGACGAGACGGATGAATCTTTTGCGCATTTTCCCAGAGATATGGGCGAGCACTTCGTGGCCGTTGCGCAGTCGTACGCGGAACATGGTGCCGGCGAGCACGGCGGCGATGGTGCCTTCGAGTTCGATGGCCTCTTCCTTCTGTTTTCCACCTTCTTCTGGCTCTGCTTCGCGCGGAGGCTGTGAGTAGCGCTGTTGCGGCGCACTGCCATGGTTGGGTGGGCCACCACGATTGGGAGGGCCGCTGCGATTCGGCGGGCCGTTGCGGTTGGGTGGGCCACTCCGATTGGGAGGACCGCTGCGATTTGGTGGGCCATTGCGTGACGGGCCGCGATTGGGAGGAGGAGGCATGAGATGGAAAAAGTGGGTTTGAGAATGCTGCCGCATGCTGGGATTACAAGGGCAAAATCCATCCCATGCGCGTGACTCCCTCCACTACATGAGGATGTCCAGTGCGAGATCGAGCGCGCGTGCCGAGTGCGTGAGCGCGCCGACGGAGATGGCGTTCACACCGGTCGCGGCGACGTCCTTGATCGTATCGAGTGTGATGCCGCCGCTGGCTTCCAGCCAAAGCCTGCCGTTCACGAGTCGCACGGCCTCGCGTTGTTGCTCAGGCGTCATGTTGTCGAGCAGCAGCATGTCCACGCCTTCGAGGGTGAGAAAATCGGCGACTTGTGCCAGCGTTGCGGCTTCGAGCTGCACGCGGACACCGGGCCGCTCGGCACGCAGCTTGCGGATGGCGGACTGGAGTGCGGGCAGATTGTGGTTGGCGGCGAGGTGATTGTCTTTGACCATGGCATGGTCGTAGAGGCCCATGCGGTGATTTGTGCCGCCGCCGTGTTTCACAGCGGCCTTTTCGATCACCCGCCAGCCAGGAGTGGTTTTGCGCGTGTCCCAGACCTGCACAGGATGGGGGCGCACAGCCTCGACATAGCTGCGGGTCAGGGTCGCCACGCCGCAGAGGCGCTGCAAAAAGTTCAGGGCGGTTCTTTCTGCGGTCAGGAGTGAGCGGGTGCTGCCAGCGGCTTTCATCAAGACGCTCCCCGGCTCAAACGAGTCCCCATCGGGGATGCAGATTTCGACTTCGAGCGCGGAGTCGATCTCTTTAAACACGGCCGCTGCGATCTCGGCCCCTGAGACGACCCCCGGCTCGCGGGCGACGATTTCCGCCCGCGATTTCGCTGCGGCGGGGATGAAATAGAGGGAGGTGACATCTCCCGTGCCCACATCTTCGGCGATGGCGGCACGGATCAGGGCGGTGACAGAGGGTTCCATGGGGTGGGGAGGATAGGGGGCAAATGGGCGGTTTCCAGCGCGAGGCAAAAACAGGTTGCCAAACCGGGTGGACTGTCCATCTTCCACGCCCCCTCGCCCCCGGCCCGACTGAATACGGCCCACCGCGAGCACCAGGAGAGTGTCATGAGCAACATCATCGAAAAGATCAACAAGGAACAAGTGAAGAAGGACGTCGCCGTCTTTAACGTGGGCGACACCGTCAAAGTGCATACCCGAGTCATCGAAGGTGACAAGGAACGTATCCAGATTTTCGCAGGCATCGTCATCGCGCGCAAAGGCCACGGCATCAACGAGGCATTCACCGTGCGCAAGATTTCCTATGGCGAAGGCGTGGAGCGTGTGTTCCCGCTGCACAGCCCGAAAGTGGCGAAGATCGAAGTCACCAAGCCCGGCCGCGTGCGCCGTGCTCGCCTGCACTACCTGCGCAAGCGCCAGGGCAAGGAAGCGATGTCGGTGAAAGACCAGAGCCAGCAGCAGACGGCTGAAGCCGCCTGATCAGCTCTCGGTGTTGCTATCTTTCAGCGCGTCAATACGGGATCGCGACCCACGAACGCACCCAAAACGGTGCCGCCGATGATCCATGTGATTAGGTGATCGGCGAGGTTTACGATCGTATCGCGCGCGGGGTATTCCATCCAAATCCACGAGGGAAGGTCGCAGGCCAGTCCGGCAAACAATCCTGCCGCAGCCACAAAGGCGATGCGCGCTGGGTAAAACAAGGCCGCCTGACTCAGCAGCGCGGCGATCAACAACGCGCAAATCAAGCTGCGGAGGAAGCTCAGCGTCAGATTGGTGCCCATGCTGGACTCGCCTTTGCCAGGGCGGATGATGGCGTGGATGTAGGGGCCGTTTTGCATCGCCTCCATCTGCTTTTGTTCGTAGCTTTTCTTTTCCTCGGCCGTGGCGAGCTTCGGCGCCTCATCCATCGTGGGCAGCCGGTAGATGCCGTGGCCTGAGGTGACATTCTTTTTGATGACCTCAGCCACTTCCTCCTCATTGCGGAAGGAAAGAAACCCGTTTTCATGCCAGCCCAGCACGCTCCATGAAAAAGCCTCCCATGCGAACACGGTGATGGCGGTGAGGAAAGCTCCGAGAATGAATTTGCCCATGCGTGGTAAGTAACGGCTCAGCGATGAAGGGCAAGCGACCTTTCAGTTGATGGCGATGCTTCAGCAAACGGGCGTCAGCAGTGTTTCCCCTGCGAAATGAGCCGCGAGATTCTCCACGACGAGCGCCGCCATGGCACGGCGCGTCTCATGCGTGCCACTGCCCAGATGCGGCAGCAGTACGGCGTTTTCACACTGCATGAGCGCCTCCGGCACCTGCGGTTCATGCTCGAACACATCCAGGCCGGCACCGCGTATCGCGCCGTTTTGCAGTGCCGCGATCAGCGCGGCTTCATCGACGATTGAACCACGGGCGATGTTGATCAGCGTGCCCTTTGCTCCCAGTGCTGTGAGAACGGTCGCGTTGATCAGATGCTTCGTCGCCGCGCCACCGGGGCAGGCCACGATGAGAAAATCCGCCGCCTTTGCCAGATCGATGAGCGAATCAAAATATTCCCACGCCACCTCCTGCCGCGAGCGTCCGTGATACGCGATGCGCATGCCGTGAGCTTCGAGGCGCTGCGCGATGGCTTTGCCGATGCGACCGAGGCCGACGATGCCCGCCAGCTTGCCGTGCAGCGCATGCGCGAGAGAGAACGCCCCCTGCGTCCACGATCCGGCATGCAGGAAACGATTGGCCGCGATCAAACGCCGACTCGTCATCAGAACCAGCGCGCTCGCCGTGTCGGCCACGTCTTCGGTGAGCACGTCGGGCGTGTTTGTCACGCGGACGCCGTGCGCGCGGCACCAGTCCACGGGCACACCATCGTAACCCACGCCAAACACGCTGATGATTTGCAGGTTCGGCAGCGTCTCCAACAGCGACACAGGTGAAACCGTGCCACCCGTCATCACGATCCCGCGAATCCTCGTCCCCACGCTGGCGATCAGTGCCGCTTTGTCTTGGACATGGAAATAATCATGGCAGACATGCGCCGCGCGCAGTGGCTCCATCAAGAAATCTGGGAGAGGCGCGAGAATGAGGAGATCAGCAGGTGCCATGCGTCCGCATGGTGCTGCGGGCATTTCGGCTCGCAAGCGCGGAACTCAAAGTAGCCTTGTTGCTGTGCAACAAGGCATCCCTGTTCCGCAGGAACAGGGCTACGTTATCCTTCGCGATTCCGCATCATGTCTGCCACCTGTGCAAAGAACATGCCGATCATTGGCGCGGCCTCATCGGGAATCGCCACTTCGCGCATGGCCTCACTCATCAGCGCCAGCCAGCGATCCCGTTCCGCGACACCGATGGAAAACGGCATATGTCTGCCACGCAGACGCGGATGCCCGCGCTCCTCGATGTAGGTCTGCGGGCCGCCAAAACGATACACGATGAAATCCGCCAGCCGCTTCTCCGCGCCGTCCCAATCATCCGCCGGATACATCGTGCCAATCAAATCATCCGTGCGCACCCGGCGGTAAAATGCCGTCACCATCGCACGGAGTTTGGCTTCACCGATTTGAGCGTAGAGGGTCGAGATTTCATCCATGAAGCAGAGTAGAGCTGCTCGGAGAGAAACCAAAGAAGAACAAAACAGAAATTGCCGCTCTTCAGGACTCCTCACGCCGGTGCCTCATCGAGAGAATTCACAAAACATCATGTCGCGAGGTATAACCCGCGCGTTATCTTCGTTCGTATCCATGTCATGAAAACGTTCTCTACCCTGCTTCTTGCCCTCATGGCCACTCTCTCCGCTCCTGCCGCCGACGCTCCCGCCGCTAAAACTGAAATCGCCGTCATCGGCGGTGGCTGCTTCTGGTGCGTCGAGGCGCAGTACTTGCTCGTCAAAGGCGTGAAAAAAGTCGTCAGCGGCTACGCTGGCGGGAAAACGGAGAACCCCACCTATGAAGATGTTTGCACAGGAGACACCGGCCATGCTGAGGTGATCCAGATCGAGTTCGATCCCGCCGTCATCAGTTACAAGGAGATCATCGACCTCTTCTGGGACGCGCATGATCCCACCAGCGTGACCAAGGAGGAAATCTACGCGCATGGCAAGCTGCTGCCCAAAGGCACGCCTTATCAGGGCAACGACTACGGCACGCAGTACCGCTCCGCCATTTTCTACACCAGCGAAGAGCAGCACCAGATCGCCGAAGCCTCCAAAACCGAGGCGCAGAAGAAGTGGAAGGATCCCATCGCCACCGAGATCGCGCCGCTGAAAAAATTCTACCCTGCCGAGGACTACCATCAGAATTACCAAGCGCGCAATCCCAACCAGGGCTACGTCCGCGCCGTCGTCACGCCGAAGGCCGAGAAGTTCAAACACAAACTCGAAGACAAAGGCAAGATCAAGCCCGAGGCGAAGTGACGCCATCAAAGTGGTCCGCACACGCCGTGTGCGGCAGTCTTTTCTATCACGGGACACGCCATTGCGTGTCCCGTTTATGTACGTTGTTCACGCTTTAGCGTGCCAGCACCCTCTCACGCAAAAGCGCGAACAACGTACACGTGCCGGATTTGCCTTGCCACGCTGCCGTAGTTCTGGCGGAATGCCGCGCATGAGTACCGGCCGCATCGTCGCACGAATCATCATCATTCTTGGCCTGGCCATTCTCGGGGCCAGCGTTGGCATTTGCTTCCAATCCCTGTGCATCACCAGCAAGCCGCAGGAGTTCCGCTCGCTGGCGAGGATTGTGTCAGCGGGGGGCATGTTGGCAGACAAATGCTATGATTCCTCGACCTTGGCCGACCATTACGGCACCATCATCGAAACTCTGGGGTCTGCCGAGATGAAACGCCGCGCACTGGAACGTGTGCGTGCCTTGAACCCCGACCTCAAGGAAACCGATGTGGAAATCCGTGTCACCCAGACCAAGGGCAGTGCCATCTTCAACATTCTCGTGACGGGGCGTGAACCGAAGTTCACACGCATCTATCTCGATGCGCTGCTGGATGAGTTTATGGCTTTTCGCCAGCAACTGCAGGAGAAGTTGGGAAATGGTGGCGAAAAAACCGATGTCGTCATTCAGGAACGTGCGACACCCGCCTTTGAATACGTGGCGGACTGGATCATGCCGGTCACAGTCGGCGCCATCGGCGGCGGGTTGCTTGGCGCGATGGTGGGTCTGCTGCTGGCCTTGTTGCTCGTCCGCCAGCCTCAATCTGCCTGATTCCGCATCACTTTCCTCAATCCACCCATCCAGAATATCAATTCGCCACGCTGCATCGAACCGCGCACACTCGCCGTCATTCTTCTCCCACCATGAACTCCAATCATCGCTGGCTTCTCGAGCAGCTCCCGCAGTGGGAGCGGGACGGAATCCTCACCGCCGACGCGGCACGCACCTTGCGCGAGCGGCATGTCGTGGATGAATCCCAACCGGGGCTGGCGCAGATCGCGATGGGCGCGCTCGGTGCTTTGCTCATCGGCGCGGGCTTGATCGCGGTGATCGGCTACAACTGGGATGACTTCTCGCGGCCTGTGCGGCTCTCGTTCGCCTTCCTGCCATTGCTGGCGGCGCAAATCGCCAGCTTCCGCGTGTTGCAGCGTGGTGAGGCCGTCGCGGCGTGGGTGCGTGAATCGGCGGCACTGTTGCAAACATTCGCGGCGGGTGCCTGCATCGCCATCGTCTCGCAGATCTACAATCTCGGCGGCGAATGGCCGGATTTTCTCTTCTGGTGGATGCTGCTAAGCCTCCCTCTCGTATGGGTGCTGCGCTCGCACGCGGTGGCGATCTTTTATCTCATCGCCATCGCGACCTGGAGCGTGAATCAGGTCGAGCGGGGCAATCCCTGGCATGATAGCCCGCTGCTTTATCCGGTACTGCTGCTCGGCCTGCTGCCTTTCTGGCCCGGCTGGCCGCCGAAGCGCGGGCTTTCGCTCACCCTGCGTTGGGTGATGACCCTCAGTGCCATTTTCGGCCTGTGCAGCGCGGCGGTTTTTGTCTGTGAGAAGTTGCTTCACCACTCCGGCTTCGATTTTGAGACCGCGATGTGGCTCTGGACGCTCACCGCTGCTGCGCTTGTGCTCTTCCCGCTCAATCAGACCGCCATCGCAGAGCCACTGCGTCGCAAACCGCAGGTCGTGCTCGGTGCGCTTTGGCTCTTCGGTTACGGGCTGGCCGCGACGTTTCGGGACATCAGTGATGACGTGGTTAAAGGCATGACGCATGCGCTGACATTGCCGTGGTGCTGGGGGCTGTTGGCCGTGCTCGCGGTGTTTGCAGCATTGGCGTTGAAGCAGCGTCGCTGGGCCGTGCTGTCTGCCGCCTCCATCGCGCTGCTGCCGCTGGCGGCGTTTCCCTTCGAGCGGCTGATGTCCTGGGTGTTCACACTGCATCTCACCGCCATCGGCCTCACGCTCATCGTGCTTGATTTTGTCGGAAGGCGCGGCGCACCGCGCTTCGGCGCGCTGCTGCTCTCCGTGCTCATCATCCTGCGCATGGCGGACAGTCATTTCTCCCTGCTCGCCAAAGGTGTCGCCTTCATCGTCGTCGGTGTCGCCTTCCTGATCTTCAATCTTCTGATGAGTCGTCGTCATCGCCAACCCGCGCTTCCATCCGCATGAAAACGCTGCCCTTCATCATCTTCGCCCTCGCAGCGCTCGCTCAGTGGGCCGTTCCACTCGCGCAAATCCGCGCGTATGAGCGGACACTCACGCAAGGCACGCTCGTGAGAATCAAATGCGCCGCGCCTGATCCCTACGATCCACTGCGCGGCCGTTACCTTGCGGTGCGACCTGAGCAGCGGGCCGCTCCTGCGGCCAAGGCTGTGAAATTGCAACGCGGGCAGCATGTTTATGCCGTGCTTACCCCAGGAGCGGACGGTTTGACAAAAGTCTCCAGCCTCGACCTCACGCCACCCGCCGACGGCAATTTCATTCGGGTGAAAGCGGGCTGGAGCACGGGGACAGATCATTACCGCATCGAATGGCCCTTCGGCCGCTTCTACCTCAACGAAAAACTCGCGCCCGAGGCCGACAAGTGGTTCGCCGAGAACATCCGTAGCACCAAGGGCATCGTCGCCGAAGTGCGTGTGCTCGACGGCCGTGCGGTGCTCGCCGACTTGAGCCTCGACGGCAAACCCTTTCGCGAGATTCTCAAGGAGCGTGTGAAATAGCGTTTTTTCTACCCCAGAGTCCACAGAGAATCACAGAGGATGGAATCAGAACCTCTGTGATTCTCTGTGACCTCTGGGGTAAACTGCAAGACATCACACCTTCACTTCCCAGCCTTTGCGATAGCCCTCGCGGCCCCAGAGCTTCATCGCTTCGGCGTTGTCGAGGATCTTGCCAGTCTTCGGGTCGCATTTCACCACGGTGTTGGTGCGGTAGGCCATGTTGCCGAGGTGGCACATCATCGTGCTCTTCTGGCCTTCCTCGATCGGGCTGTTGAGCTTTGCCTCGCCGCGTATGGCGTCGATGAAATTGCCCATGTGCGCAGGATCACCGCCACCTGCGCCCTTTCCTTTGCCGATTTCGACGCCTTTGAGATCGTAGTTCGTCCATGAGTCGCGCGCGATGGCCATCGTGCCGTTGTCACCGTAGAACATCACCTCGGCGAGCGGCTTCTCCGCCGCGCGCGGATGGCAACTGCTCTGCACCCATTCGCAGCCTGCGTGGCCGAAGTCATACACCGCCGTGCCGGTGTCCGGCGTCTCCTGGGCGTCACCGTAAAAATAGCGACCACCGTTGTAAGTCACCCGCAGTGGATAGTCGCCCTTCAGTCCCCAGCGCATGATGTCGAGTGTGTGGATGCCGTTGTTGCCGAGCTCGCCGTTGCCCCAGTGCCAGAACCAATGCCAGTCGTAGTGTGCGATGGCTTTGAGATCGTGCTTCACATCATCCGGCACCGGCCCCTGCCACAAATTAAAGTCGAGATCGGCGGGTGCGGGTTTTTCATTCACCGCGACGGTCTTGCGGCTGTTGTAATAGAACGCGCGGCCATAGCGCACCGTGCCAATCGCGCCGCCGTGCAATGCTGCGATCGCATCCTTCATCCAGGTGCGACGCTGATTGCCCATCTGCACCAAGCGATCGTATTTTTTCGCTGCCGCGACGATCATCTCCGCTTCGTGCGCGTTCTGGCTGCCGGGTTTTTCGACATAGACGTGCTTCCCGGCCTGCATGCACAGCAGAGCGGCGGGCGTGTGCCAGAAATTCGGCGTGGCGATGAAGACCGCGTCGAGCGTCTTGTCATCGAGAAAGGTGCGGAAGTCCTTCACGCCCACGCAGGAAACCTTCTGTGTGCCGTTTACGACCTTGAGACCGCTTTCGAGGCGCTTCGGATCCACCTCGGCCAGATAGGCGATTTCCACGTTCGGCAATTTCAACAGCGCCTGCACATGCGCCATGCCGCGCCCGAGTGCGACGACGGCCACTTTGATCTTCTTCTGTGCCGTGTCGGCAGCACGGAGTTTTGGCAGGGCAGACACTGCGGCGAGCGCGGAGGTTTGATGGAAGAAAGTGCGACGGTTCATAGACACTGATGAACAAATCGCCCGCGCTGATGCAGGTCTTGCTTCTCGCGCACAAATCAGCGCAGAGTGCGCTCTGCATCTCATCAAGAAGTAAAAAGGAGTTGGCACCTGTGAAGAGGCGCGCGGGCAGCGACGCAGATCACACCGATTGCGGCCTTGCGCGGAGCGCGAAATCCGCGATGAATAGCGCCCCCACCCTCACAAAAAACCATGCCTAAGCAGACCATCCGTGATCTCGATCTCGCAGGGAAACGCGTCTTTGTGCGCGTCGATTTCAATGTGCCGCTGGAAGAAAAAGACGGCCAGATGGTCATCACTGACGCCACGCGAATCCAGGAGACGCTGCCAACCATCAAATTCCTGATCGAAAAAGGCGCGCGCATCATTTTAGCCAGCCATCTCGGCCGTCCGAAGGGGCAGCGTGATCCGAAGCAATCTCTCGCGCCGGTCGCTCCGGCATTGAGCGCACTCATCGGCAAACCGGTGGCCTTTGCGAGTGATTGCGTCGGCGACGAGGCGAAAGCCAAAGCGCTCGCGCTGGGCAATGGCGATGTGTTGTTGCTCGAAAACACGCGCTTTCATGCAGGCGAAGAAAAGAACGACACTGCGCTGGCAAAAGGCATGGCAGAGCTGGCGGAGGTCTTTGTGAACGACGCTTTTGGTTCTGCGCACCGTGCGCATAGCAGCACGGCGGGAATCGCGGACTATCTGCCAGCGGTGTCCGGTCTGCTGATGGAAAAAGAGCTTACCTGGCTCAATGACGAACTCGAAACACCGGATCGCCCCTTCGTCGTCATCCTCGGTGGTGCGAAGGTCAGTGACAAAATCGGTGTCATCAATCGCCTGCTCGAAAAAGCCGACACCATCATCATTGGCGGTGGCATGGCCTACACCTTCCGCAAGATCACGCAGGGCATTTCGATTGGCAAAAGCCTCTACAAACCGGAGTGGGAACCCATCGCGCAGGCTGCGCTCGACAAGGCCAAGGAGCGCGGTGTGAAGCTGCTCATCCCCGTCGATGCCATGATTACGGACGCCTTTGATTTCGATGCGAAGAAGCTCGGCGCGACGAAGTTCACAGGCGTGAATGAGAGCATCCCGGAGGGTTGGGAGGGCGTCGATATCGGCCCTGAGTCTGTGAAGCTTTTCAGTGAGGCCATCGCCGGTGCCAAGACCGTGATCTGGAATGGCCCGATGGGAGTTTTTGAAATCAAAGAAGCCGCCAAAGGCACCTTTGACATCGCCGAAGCCGTTGCGGCCAATGCCACGGCCAAGACCATCATTGGCGGTGGCGACAGTGTGAAAGCGGTGAAGAAAGCCAAGCTCGCCGACAAGATGACTTTCATCTCCACCGGCGGCGGCGCGTCGCTTGAACTTCTCGAAGGCAAAGTGCTGCCCGGTGTGGCCTGCCTCAAAGATAAGTAATCCGCCATTCAGAATCTCCCCCCAACCTTCATTCGAAAAAACATGCCCATCGCCCACTTCCGCAAACCCATCGTCGCCGCCAACTGGAAAATGCACATGACGCCGCAGGAGTCGGATGACTTTCTCCGCGCCTTTGCCCGCCTTGTGCCGGACAAGTGCCCGGTGCAAATCGTCGTCGCTCCGCCTGCGGTGAGCCTGGAGCGTTCGATGAACGCGCTCCAACACGCGCGAGAGCAGAGCGTCGAACTGGCTGCGCAGAACATGAGCGCCCATCCTGCGGGTGCCTTCACAGGCGAAATCAGCGCGCGCATGATCAAGGAGTGCGGCTGCAGGCATGTCATTCTCGGCCACAGCGAGCGCCGCAGCCTCTACGGCGAGACCAACGCTATCGTGAATGCGAAGGTGCTCGCTGCGCTTGAGGCGCGCCTGCATCCGATTCTCTGCATCGGCGAGACGCTTGAGGAGCGCGACGGCGGCAAGATCGAGCAAGTGCTGGAAAGCCAGCTCCGTGAATCGCTCGCTGAGGTCGGCCCGCGGCGCATCAACGATGTCGTCATCGCCTACGAACCCGTGTGGGCGATCGGCACCGGGCGCACAGCCACTTCGCAGCAGGCTCAGGAAGCTCACGCTTTCTGTCGCAAGGTGCTCGGCGATATGTTTGGCTCTGATGTGGCGGTGAAAATCCGCATCCAATACGGCGGCAGTGTGAAGCCGAACAACATGGCCGAACTCATCGCCCAGCCTGATGTGGACGGCGCGCTCGTCGGCGGAGCTTCGCTCGAAACCGGTTCCTTCTGGGAAATCTGCCGCGCGGCCATCGACTGGACAAACGCTCATTCCTGAAGTCGGCGATGTCGCCTGCTTGATGCAGCGCGCATCCTGCTGCAACGGTGCGCATGCCGCCGCCAAAGAAAAACACCGCCAGCCAGGTCAATGTGATCCTCGGCAGTGATGAAGCGCGTGTGAAGGAAACCGCGCTGATGCTCGTGCGCAGCCTCACACCACCAGACGCGGGCGATTTTGGCAATGATATCATCGACGGCACGGCGGATAACGCCGAGCACGCGGGCGTCATTTGCTCGAACGTGTGCATGGCGCTTCAGACCTTGCCGTTCTTTGGCGGCACCAAGGTCGTCTGGCTGAAGACAGCCAATTTCCTCGGCGACTCAGGCCCAGGCCGCGGCCAAGACGCGGTCGCTGGTTTTGAGCGCATCCTCGATGTCATCGAGTCGGGCCTCGGCGCGGATGTGCGCGTGGTCATCAGTGCCACGTCCATCGACAAGCGCCGCAGCGCGTATAAGCGCATCTCGAAGATCGCCAACATCGTCGTGCATGACAAACCGGACACCTCGCGTGCAGGCTGGGAGCAGGCGGTGCTGGCCGATGCCTCGCGCAAGGTGCGGGAGATGGGCATCACCTTTGAAAGCGGTGCCCTTGAGCTTCTCGTGCAGATGGCGGGTGACGACACGCGGCAGATGGAAAACGAACTCGAAAAGATCGATCTCTTTCTCGGTGAGCGCCGCCGCGCCGGCCTGAAGACCGTGCAGAATCTCGTCTCTATGAGTCGTGCGGGCGTGTTGTGGGATCTCGGCAATGCCATTGGGAAACGCGATCTGCCGCGCGCGCTCGATCTGCTCGGCACACTGCTGTATCAGGGGCAGAATGCCATCGGGCTGTTGCTCGCTGCCATCGTGCCGCGAGTGCGCAGCCTGCTGCTCATCAAAGACCTCGGCTCACGATACAAGCTCAACAAGTTCAACTACCAGGGCTTCTGCACGTCCCTCGAAGGTCTTCCCAGCACCGCCACGGGTCACCTGCCGCGCAAGAAAGATGGCACGGGCTTCAACGCCTATCCGCTCTTCCTCGCGCTCCCAGAGACTGGCAACTTCACACTCGATGAGTTGCATGCTGCGTATCAGGCCTGCTTGAATGCCAATGCGAAGCTCGTCACCTCCTCACTCCAGCCCAAGCTCGTGCTGGAGCGTCTGCTCATAGGCATCCTTTCCAAACCTCCACGTTGATTCGCCATGTCACCCACCACGCTCCTCACCTGTCTTGGCATCGGTATTCTGAGCGGCATCATCGCATCCCTGTGTGGTGTCGGGGGTGGTGTGGTGATGGTGCCCGCCTTTGTTTTCTTCCTCAAGCTGGAGCAGAAAACAGCAGTCGCCACCTCACTCGCCATCATCATCCCCACCGCGCTGATGGCCACGACGCAGAATGCGCGTTCTGGTTTGGTGGAGTGGCGAGTCGCGCTCGTCACCGCCATCTCGGCATCCATTTTTGCCTACTTCGGCGCGGGATGGCTCAAGACGATGAGCAACGAGAGCCTCACACGCATCTTTGGCACCATCCTCGTTGTGTTTGGTCTGCGCATGTTGCTGGTGGGGAAGGCGTGAGTGCCCCTAGAGCGCGGACTCGTGGCAGATTCACCACACTAGGACGTCCAGCAGGAAAGCGGCGACCATGCCGAGTGCCACGACGAGGCGCAGCACGAGTCCCAAGCCAGTGCCCAAGAGGGATCCCCATGCGGATTTTGCGGCGGGTTGCAGGCGTTTCTTCGCAAAGATCAGCTCAAACGCCGCACCGCCGATCAGTGGCCCGAGGATCAGGCCAAAGGGCGCAAAGAACATTCCCACAATGCCACCGAGAAAGACGCCGGTGATCCCCCAGCGACTGGCACCGAACCAACGCGCCCCCAAGGCACCACTGCCAAGATCGACCGCGTAGGAAAGCACCAGCCCGAGCGACAGCACCACGAAGCCCCACATGCTCATGCCGGCCTCCGGCAGCAGCAGCGTGTGGACGATGCCGGCGATGAAGATCAAAAATGGTCCGGGCAGAAAAGGCACCACCGAGCCGATGAGGCCCACGATCAGGAGGCAGGTCGTCAGCGACCACACACCGAGCACCTCCCATGGCAGCGCACTGAAAAAATGCGCCACGGCTTGCCAGGCATGGGTCAGCCACTCACTCATCACACCACCTTGTTTTTGTTTCCAATGGCTGACGCACACTGCGCGGCCAGTTCAAGCCCGCGCGCGGCCAGCCGAGATAGATCAAGCCCACGCAACGATCTCCCGCGCCGAGTTGCAGCCATTCAGAAAACTCGCGCGTGCTCAGAATCGGGGGCGATGACCAGTAGCAGCCCAGCCCGGCAGCGGTGGCCGAGAGTTGCAGATTTTGCAGAGCACAGGCCACGGCCTCGATTTCTTCGATCTCAGGAATCTTCGCGCCGCCACGCCGCTCCATCACGCAGGCAATCACCACGGGCGCGAGTAGAGGATTCTCAGCCATCTTGCGCATTTTGTCCTCGCGGAACTCACTCGCTGGCGTCGTCGCTTGATAGGTGCGCTGCATCGTCTCGGCGAGTCGGCTCCGCGCCGCGCCCTGATGCACGATGAATTTCCACGGCTCGGTCAGTCCGTGTGTTGGTGCCCACGTCGCATCTTCGAGGATCGTGGTCAGCAACGCACGCTCCACCTCGCGCGTCGCATCCATATCCACGGGTTTGATGGAGCGTCGATGGCGAATGAGCGCGCTGATTTGTCCGTGTGATGCGAGGTCTGTCATGGGAGCGAGCCATGAGGCCGGGTGGGGTGCTTGTCAACACACGCAGGGGGCACCATCCGTCAACGTATGCGGGGCTAAAATAAACATCGCCAATGGCGTAACGGCTGAATTATCTTTCCTGCCAATCTCCGGGAATCTCCCTTTATGAGCACAGGATCCACAGGCTCGCGTCCCCATGCAGGCTGGCAACCACCAGCACTGGAGGAGATGCAGGCCATGCTGCCGCAATATGTCTTTGAGTGCCTGCTGGGGCGCGGCGGGATGGGTGCGGTGTACAAAGCAGTTCAGGTGACGCTGGATCGCCCGGTGGCCATCAAGGTGCTGCCCACGGAGTTGATCGACAACAGTGACGCGAACTTCATCGAGCGCTTCAAAAATGAAGCGCGTACCATGGCAAGACTCAGCCATGCCAGCATCGTCAACGTGTACGACTTTGGCGAGACGCAGAGTGGGCTGCTCTACTTTGTGATGGAGTTCATCGATGGTACCGATGTGCAGCGCATGATCGCAGCGCAGGGCAGGCTGCCGGAGGAGTACGCTCTTTCCATCACGGCGCATGTGTGTGATGCGCTGGCCTATGCGCACAAACACGGTGTCGTGCATCGCGACATCAAGCCCGCGAACATCCTCATCAACATGGAGGGCGCGGTGAAGGTGGCCGACTTTGGACTGGCCAAGGCGAACGATCCTTCTCAGAGCGGACTGACCAAGACCAACATGGCGATGGGCACGCCGGACTTCGTCGCGCCGGAGGCTTTTGTGCCTGGAGTGGCTCTGGACGGACGTGCGGACCTCTACGCCATCGGGGTGATGCTCTACCAGATGCTCACGGGAGAGATTCCGCGCGGCATCTGGACTCTTCCAGGCGCAAAGTGTGGCACGGATGTGCGCTTTGATGCGATCATCTCCAAAGCGATGCAGACAGATCGTGAGGCGCGCTATCAATCGGCCACCGACATCCGCCGTGATCTCGATACAATTTTGACGCTGCCGCGTGCGGTGCTCATCGCCCAGCAGCAGGCGGCGGCAGAAGCCAAAGCTCAAGCAACGCGCGCGCAAAAACTCCAGGAAGCGGTGCATCAAGAACCTGCTCCGAAGAAAAAAAGCTCCGTGCTCGGTCCCGTCTTGGGAGTCGCTGCCAGCGTGGCGTTGCTCGCCGGCCTGTATGCACTGCTCACAGGCGGAGGAGAGAGAAAAAAGAGGGCGCGCGCCGTCGCCGCGAAGTCTGCGGCGGAGAATCCGAAGGCGGACCAGGCTTCAGCGTCATCATCACCATCGCAGGAGGTGAACGACAAGCCTTCATCATCCGCGATGGCTGCTCCAACACCTGCGGAGTCAAAAAATCCTCCATCGGGAACTCTGCCAGGAGAGGGAGCCTTTTCAGATTGGACTGGGCGACGCGGTGAACCTCCTCAAGCGCATTGGAGTGTGCAGGGCAACGAGATATCCACCAATCAGCGGGCGCAACTGTGGTCTGTCGCAGACCATGCAGACTTTGATCTGGAGCTGGAATGGATGGCATCTCCCAGGTGGAGAGGTGGAGTGTATTATCATGTGGAGGAGGAGAGAGTGGGGAGACCGCTTTCCCTCAACATGCATCTTGTTGCACCGCCAAACCGGGGAGGTCTCCCCTGCGGCGGGATTGATGGCATCGCCCTCCCGGTAGATCGCGTGCCGGTACGGGTGAATGAATGGAACACCGCCCGCCTCCTTGTGCGTGGCAGCAAGCGTGAGCACTGGATCAATGGCCAAAAAGTTTTGGAGTACGATGTGAGTGCGCCAGGATTCATGGAGCGCGCGCGGCACACCAATCTTCCTGAACCGCTGGACATCAGCCGCACACGCGGACGCTTGGTGATTGAAGTCAACGGAGGTCGTGTGGCTTTCCGCAATGTGCGCGTTCACGATTTGGAGCCTGTGGTGGCATCGGCTCCACCGCCAGCAGCGATGGCGACGCCTCCCGCGCAACCGCCTGCACCGACTCCGGCTCCCGCTCCTGTCGTCAGCAGTGCGGGCGCAGCCGCCACGCCGACACATCCAGCACTGTCACTGGCGATGATTGAGCGGGGTATTTCTTTTCAGGGACATCGCTATCGCTTGATCACAGGAGACCTCACCTGGCAGCAGGCGAATGCGCGGGCCAAGGAACTCGGCGCGCACTTGGTCAGCATCACCAGCCGTGCTGAGCAAGAGTTCATCCAGCAGAGTTATGCCAACGTCTTGCTGCCGACGGACCCACGGGGCGTATTCATCGGTGCGCGACAGGAAAACAAGAGTGCTCGCTGGATGTGGACGACGGGAGAGCCAGTGGAATACACCGCGTGGATGGGTGGGCAGCCGGATCGCAGGGGGCGTATCCCCGTTTCAGACGCGGCACCGTGCGTCACACTGCTCCATGACAGAGGCTGGGATGATGAAGGAGAGGGGGCGAGTGGAATCGGAGCCCTGATGGAGTGGGAGAGCGATGTGCGCAACGATGCCCGTGTCGCTGCACTGGACAAAGGCTTTCATGAGCGATTGGAGCATGATTCCGCGCTGCCCTACCGCACGGCACTCGCCAAACTCAATCAGGGGTATCTCACCGTTGGCATTGCGAAGGCGCGCGCTGCTGCGCAGGCCAAAGGCAGCCTTGCCGAAGTCCGTGCCTTCGACTCGGAAAAGGCACTCATTGAGAGCGGCGGTAGCGTCCCTGACTCCGACGATGCGGCTGTGCCCGCTGCACTCAAGGCTCTCCGCGCGACATACCGCACCGCGCACTCGCGGCTCATTGCTGAACGCGATGCGAAGGCTGCTCCCCTCTACGACATCTATGTGAAGGCGCTGGATGAACACATCTCCACGCTGACCAAGGCGGGAAAAACCAGTGCTGCAGGAGTGATTCAAGACTTTCGCGATGAACTCGACAGGCAGCGACGCGATGTGCGCGGAACCGTGGCTGCGACGAAGCCAACCGAGGCAAAAGCAACGGACACCAAAGTGACCGCAACATCTCCAGCTCCCACAAAGGCGGTCGGCGGAGGAAGTTCTTGGCGCAGTGCCGCCGAATATCTGGTGAAAAATGGCGGCTCCTTCACCGCCAACAAAAACGGCATGGTTGTAAAAGTCACCGATCCCTCAGGCATTCCATCGGGCCGTTTCGACATCACCGAGATCGCGCTGGATCATTACAATTCCGTGCGGCCTGCCCCAACGGATGCGGGGATGGCAGCCCTACAGGGCTTGCGGGATCTTCAGCGCGCCTGGTTTCGCTTCACTGGCCCTAGTGATGCCGCATTCTCTTTCCTGGCCGGGAATGAAAACCTCACGTTTATAAACTTTGAGGGCATCGCCACCCTCACGGATGAGATTCTCGTGCATCTCAAGGGGCTCAAAAAACTCGAATACTTGGCCATTCAGCATGCAGATCGCTTCACAGGCAAAGGCTTGGACAGCCTTGCAGGCGTTGCGTCGATCGCGGATTTGGAATTGCTGAATTCAGGCATCACTGATGAAGGGATGCGTGCCATTGGGGCCTTCAAAAAACTCCGCACGCTGCGCGTCACGTCTCCTTCCGTCACCGATGCGGGTGTTGCCGCGTTGGCTCGTGTCAACACGCTCGCTTCACTCTCCCTCGAAGGTACCAGCATTGGCGATGAGTCAGCAGGCGTCATCGCGGGGCTCTCCAATCTCGCAGAACTGCACCTTAGTCGCACCAAGATCACCGATGCGGGGCTGGCAAAGTTCAAGGCACTGAAGAAACTCACGGTGTTGAGCCTCAGGGGAACAGCAGTCACTCTCGAAGCGGCGGCTGATTTTCAAAAGAACATGCCGCAGTGCCGTGTCGAACATTGAGACAGGCCGACTTTTGCCAGGGTCAGTCCTCGTCCCTTTGCACGAAGCGTTTGCGATGCCACAGCAGCCACAGCAACCACACCGCGCCCCAGACCCATGCGGCATAGATGTGATGTGAGATCGTCGTCGCAGGTGCCCAGGCAGGGACCGCTCGTGTGACAGCGGCGAGCAGACCGAGGGCGACGAGTAGCCGCGCCTGCCAGCATTTCACAAAGAAGCCGGCCAAGTCTCCACTGTGACCAAACAGTACGCGTGAGCCCACTACGAGGATCAGCATGCCAAAGCCTCCGGCGTAGAGCAGATGTTCGACACTGATGTGCTGCGGATAGAAGAATCCGGCGAGTGCCAAGCCGAGAAACGCCGAGATGAGCGCGAGGAAGAGACCCTTGGTGAGGGATCCTCCCTGCTGCGTCTGCCAGCGCACTTCAACAAGCAGGTACACGAGAGCTACCAACGCGCGCAGCGCATATCCAGCGATCACTTGTCCAGATGCTTCGAGCAAAAAGCTGCCGACTAACAGTAGAGAAGCGAGAATGGCGCGCACAAGTTTGACCCGGCCCTGCGCGGCAGTCCGTGGGTCGCCGAAATCTCCACCGAGCATGCGCGGGAAAACGAATGAGCCGATGCCCAACACCGGAGGCAGCAGCAATCCCTGGTAGAGGAGGAGATTTGCCAGACGCAGCCGCTGTGGATCGAGGACGGTGGCAGGCATGAGCTGCATGAGGGTGCCTGCGAGACCGCAGCCCAAGCCAGTGAGTGCGAGTAACATCTGGGGAGGAGGAGCTTCCTTGCGGAATTTCAGCACGCGAATGACCAAACACATCAGGAGAGAAGCAAGCAGGGCAACGAAGAGGCCATCTCCCCAAGCAAGGTGCAGCGTGAGATGACTGATGGCACTCGCCTGATGCAAGGCGAAGAGCCAAATCAGTTCGAGTGGTGTGAGTTTCGGTGCCGTGGCCATGCGCGGTCCTGCCGTGCCGAGAAAGCCGACAACGAACGCACCGCCAAAGGCTTCGATCATGAGGCGCGCATGAACGAAAAGCGGATAGAAGCCGATCTTCTGCGCATAAAACAGCGGCCACAGCGACACGCCGATGATGCTCCATACCGCGCCGCTGGCGAAGAAGACGCGATAAGGTTCTGCCGCCAACCAGCGCAGGCCATTTTTGAGCGGGCCGGTTGGCTTTTTCTTGTGCTTGCAGGCGGGGAATTGGCTCATGGTCTGGCAGGGGATGTCATCGCAGCAGTTTACGCAGGGCGGTCACGGTGGGCGCGATGTCCGCTCCGAGGGTCTCCTCGCGGTGGAGGATGTTTCCTTCTGCATCGAGAACGGCGATGAGGTTGGAGTGCGTGAGAAAGCCTTCGACGGTGGCATACTTGAAATTCAGCGCCACAGCCAACCGGCGAATGGTGGCGTCGTCTGAAACCGCGAAGGTCCAGCGGCGTGGGTCAAGTCGGTGCTCTGTCAGAGCCTGGTGCATCTTCTCAGGTTGATCATTCGCGGAGTCGAAGGAGAAGAAGACAAATCCGGCTTTGTCTGCATCTGTGCCGAGCTCGGCTTCGATGCGTTTCATGTCATGGATGATGCGCGGGCAGGCGGATTTGCAGGAGGTGAAACCCATCGTGATGACGCGCGGTTTGCCGCGCAGAGCAGAGAGCGGCAGCGCACGTCCATCCTGCGTGCGCCATGTGCCCGGCAAATCGTAGAGCGAGGCGACTGCGCGCGAGGCAGGCAGTGGTGCGGAAGTTTCATTGAGAGATTTCGCAGCGCGGAAGCTGAGGCTGGCGACGCAGTAGTCTCCCCGCAGGCTGGAGCGGAAGGCGTAGCGCATGTAGGCGGCGTAGTTGCTCGCGTCGGCGGTGGGCAGCGCATCGGCACCGCAGAAAAGAGAGCGATCGGGAGCACCGTCACCGCGTCCACCGCCAGCGAGCAGCGTGGCATTGAAGTCATCGACCCATTCCCAAACAAGACCATGCATTCCGCGAATCCCATGGGCATTCAGCGTGCCTGTGGTGACATCGGACGGCGTGATAGCCACAGGCTTGGCGTACCATTCCAGTACCTGGCGCAGGAAAGCCGGGTCGTCGCCAGCGTCAGCGCGTGTGGCATCGGCACGCGCGGTGAATTCCCATTCGTCTTGTGTGGGCAGTCGCTTGCCGTGGGCCTCGCACCAGGCTTTTGCCGCGTACCACGAGACGTGCGTGACGGGCGCGTTGGGGGGAGCAGAGCCGAGATCGAGATCGCCGGCCCAGTGCTTCAGGTAACTCGCATCGGCGAACATGCGCGACACCTGAGAGCGCTTCCATGTGGGATGTTCCCGCACGAATTGAAGAAACTGCGCGTTGGTGACCTGCGTGGCATCCAGATAAAAGGCGCGCACTTCGCGTGCCTGCGCATTTTTGCTGGAGCGCGGGGTGTAACGGCCACCAGGGATGAGCACCATGCCGGAAGGCACCGCTGCACCTGCTGCCTGCAACGCGGCGGCTGCGAGGAACAGAGTGCGGAGTGCTGTGTGCATGGCTTGCGGTGAAATCAATGCGCGCCCGTCGGCGGTGCAGGCGCAGGGACGGTGGCGCGGACTTCTTTCACCATCTCCGGAGTCACTTCGGTCCCGTTGTTGCCCCACTGGTTGTAAACAAAGGTCAGCACGTTGGCCGCTTGTTCGTCATTGAGGCCGAGCTGCGGCATGATGCTCTCAAAAGTCTCGCCGTTGACGGTGACTTTGCCCTGGAGCCCATGCAGCACGACGCCGATGGCCCGCTTGGTGTCTGCATTGAGGTAGTCCGATTTAGCCAGCGGCGGGAAAGCCTTCGGGATGCCCTGACCCTCCGCCTGATGACAGGCCATGCAGATGGACGTGTAGATCGTCTTTCCACGCGTGATTCGCTCCTGCTTGTTTGCTGCTGGTGGGCGCAGAGATGAGGCTTGTGCGATGCTCTGAATGGCGCTGCCTTCGAGTTGATAAATGCGATCGTCCTGCTTGCCCGAATACACGACGGTGTTTTCCGGGCCGCTGACTTTGATCATGCCCACGGCACCTTTGTTGAAGGCGCGGAAGATGGAGTGATCGACGAGGATATAGTTGCCTGGCACCTCGAGACTGAGCTCGACGATGCTGGAGCCCGCAGCCGGGATCATCGTCGTTTGCACTTGATGTTGTGCAGGTCGCAGGCCGCCTTCGACATACACCGTGTCAAAGATCTCACCGATGATGTGAAAGGAAGAAACCAGATTCGGGCCACCATTGCCGACGAAAAGACGCACGCGCTCGCCGGTCTTTGCCTGCACGGCGTTGTCACCCGACATCGCACCGACGGCACCATTGAAGACGACATAGTCGGCATCCTCCGCCAGCGCTTTTTCCATGCTGAAGGGCTGGAGCCCGGCTTCGCCATAACGGCCCTTGGTGTAAAACTCCGACTGCATCACATAGAATTCCCGGTCCACCTTGGGCAAGCCGCCAATCGGCTCCACCAGGATGAGGCCGTACATCCCGTTGGCGATGTGCATGCCCACAGGGGCGGTGGCACAGTGATAGACAAAGAGACCGGGATTGAGTGCCTTGAATGAGAAGATCGACTCATGCCCGGGTGCGGTGAAAGAGGCTGCCGCTCCGCCGCCTGGTCCGTTGACGGCGTGCAGGTCGATGTTATGCGGCATCTTGTTGCCAGGATGATTCATGAGATGGAACTCCACCTCGTCATTCTGACGGATGCGGATGAACTTCCCCGGCACGCTGCCGCCGAAAGTCCAGAAGGTGTAGTTCACGCCGTCAGACATTTGTTTGACGACTTCTTTCACCTCCAATTTGACGGTCACCTTGGTGGGATGGTCGCGTGTGATGGGCGGTGGCACATTGGGCGCATCGGTGAGCACCGCGTCCTCGTGGCCAGAGACGGGTTTGTCCGGCTGCTTGGTGGGATGCGCCATGGCCTCCTCCGTGGGTGCAGCAGCGGCTGGAGCCTGCGCTGACACGGGAGATGCCTTGAGGGCCTCCATGGTCTTGTTGAATGTTTCCTGGGACTGTTTTTCGACAGGGCTGAGTTCCCTGTCACCGCATTGGGTCAGTAAGACGGCAGAAATCGAAGCGAGGAGGAGGGTGGTGTGGGTGCGCATGGCTCAGGCTGGAGGAGATGTTTGTTTATAGCGCGCGTAGCGCTCGCGTTGCTCCGGCGTGAGGTTGGCTGGGTCAAAACGTGGGTCAAGCACTTGGTTGATGCGTGCGTGGATGACGTTGGCCATGTCGGCAGCGCAGTTTTTGATGTGCTCAGCATTCTCTCCTGCAAAGAGATCGTCCACCGTGCTGCGGAAGATCTCCAGCCAGCGGTCGAATTGCTCGCGCCCCATCTTGGTCAGCGGTACCAGCTTGGCATGTGCAGCCAGTGGATTGCCCGTGTAGCCGCCGCTGCGGAACATCACGGTTTCCCAAAACGCGTACATTTTAGGCAGATGCGATTCCCAGTCTGTGCGTGCCACTTCGTCAAAGATGAAACCGATCAGCTCATCGCTGCGCACACGTCCGTAAAAACTGTTTACGAGGGTTTCGATTCCAGCGCGTCCTTCAAGGTCAGGTTTGTTCATAGGGGTCGATTTAAACATGCACGGCATCTGCAACTTTGCATTCGGATTGCTCCGCCAATTCTGTGCTTTGCTATGCCATCTTTGTGAGCGCATGACTTCCAAGATGACAGCTTTCGCGGCGTATCCAGAAGGATGAACACAAAGCTCATTCGGCTCACTTTCATCTTGGGCACTGCTGTGCTGTGGGCGGTACCTTCTGTGGCAGAAGTCGAAGGCCAGCCACTCGCGGCGAATGCGCGGCGCTTGATGCAAGCACTGGAATTTCTCGGCACGCCGTTGCCGGATGAAACACGGGCAAAGTTGCAGGATGCGATCTCGAAACAGGATGCGGATGCTGTGCAGGCCGCGCTCGATCCGCAGATGCTCTGCATCGTGGACATCAATCCTGAGTCGCGGGTGAAGGCGCAGCGCGGACCTGTGCAGGCGGTGGTGCAGCAGGCAGGCTACACGCCGGTGTTGGTCAAGGTGATCAATCAGGCGGCGAGCGTGGCAAAGCTGCATCTCAGCAGCACGCAGGCCGGACCGCCGTATGCGGGCGTGGCGAAGGGTACGATGGAGCGCGAGCGGCAGACGCATTTACGCGAAAACGAAAACACGAAAGGCGAGCATCGCTTCCTCGAAGTGGGCATCTTCGAGGCACCCCCCATGACACCGCATCTGAGTGGACTTGAGGTCGAGTACGTCATTGCGCTCATCTATTCGAGCGAAGCGGGCAAACGCGAGGCCGTGCTGGCCTTTGACATCGGTCAGGGCACACAAGATCTCGGCTTTCGCGCGGAAGTGCCTGTGCTGTTTGAGGTGAAACCGGCGGTGAAGGTGAAGCTCGCGGTAAAAGACTTCGATGGGAAACCCACCACGGCACGGCTGACTTTCACTGACGCGCAGGGCCACGTCTTTCCGCCGCAGGCACGCCGTCTCGAACCCGATTTCTTTTTCCAGAAGCACATCTACCGCGCGGATGGCAGCACCGTGCTGTTACCGCCGGGTGGGTTCACGATGGAGGCTTCGCGCGGGCCTGAATATCACACCGTGAAGACGAAGGTGACGATTCCAGCAGTGCAGGAGGCGACACTGCCGGTGAAGCTCAAACGCTGGATCCATGCGGCGGATTTTGGCTACTACAGCGGCGACCATCACATCCACGCGGCGGGCTGCGCTCACTACACATCGCCCACGGAAGGCATGCGCCCCGAGCACATGTTTCAGCAAGTGAAGGGAGAGGGGCTGAATGTCGGGTGCGTGTTGGCCTGGGGCTTTGGCTTCGATTACCAACGTCAGTTCTTCGGTGCCAAGGTGGATCTGCTCAGTGAACCTCTGACACAGATGAAATACGACATGGAGGTGAGCGGCTTTGGTTCTGCGGCGCTTGGTCATGTGTGCCTGCTGAATTTGCGCCAGCTCGTCTATCCCGGGGCCGACGGCATCAAAGGCTGGCCGACGTGGACCACGCCTGCGCTGCGTTGGACGAAGCAGCAGGGCGGTTTCACCGGCTACCCGCACTCCGGCAGCGGCATGCAGGTGAATGCCGCCACGGCGGCCAAACGCATGCTCGATTTGTACGATGCGAATCGGGATACGCGGCTCACTACTGACGAAGCCAAGGATGCACTGCTGCCTGAATCGTTCGACAAAATCGACCTCGATCACGATGGCGGGGTGAATGAGTCCGAGCTGACGCAGAGCCACGAGCGCGTGCTCGATCTGCTGCCGAATGTCGCGATTCCCGACACAGGCGGGCATGAAATCTTTGTCACCACCGCGATGGGTGTCTGCGACTTCATCAGCGCTATGGACACCGCACGGCTGCTCGAATGGAACGCGTGGTATCACCTGCTGAACTGTGGTTTCCCACTCAAGGCTGCGGGTGAAACAGATTTCCCCTGCATGAGTGGCACGCGCGTGGGGCAGGGGCGCACCTATGTGCAGCTTGGCAAAGTGGAGCGCATCGACTTTACGAAGTGGTGCGACGCGATGGCGCACGGGCGAGACAGCTATGTGAGCGACGGCTACGCGCATGCGCTGAACTTTGCCGTCGATGGGCAGCCATCTGGCAGTACGATCCAACGCGCACAACCAGGCCGCGTGAAGGTGAGTGTGAAGATCGCATTCAGTTCTGAAACACCGCTCGAAATCGCCCACGGCGGCGCGGTTCCCGTCGCGGGCGCACGCTTGACCGGCGACACGGTGCATTATCACGATGCCACCGGCGCGAATCCGTATGCAGGAGGCAAACGCAAGGTCGAGCTGATCGTAAACGGTCTTCCCGTCGCCGCGCGGGAAGTCATCGCAGACGATCAGGTGCATGAAGTCGCCTTCACTGCCGACATCGCGCGTAGCAGTTGGGTCGCCGTGCGTCAGTTTCCACAACTGCATACGAATCCAGTGAACGTCATCATCGAGGGCAAGCCCATCCGCGCCTCCCAACAGAGCGCGCAGTGGTGCATCGCCTGCATTGAGCAACTCTGGCGTGTGCGGGAGCGCAACATCGCTCCCGCTGAACGTGATGAGGCGAAGCGCACCTACGAGGCCGCGAAGGAAATTTACCGCCGCATCGCTGCTGAGGCTGCGGAGAGTCGCTGAACGGCGCATTCGCTGAAATTCTTCTCCGGCACTTTCGTTCTCACGCGGCCATGATCCGCGTCCTCATCCTCCTTCTCGCCAGTGGCTCGCTGCTCTTCTCAGTGCAGCCGAACCTGCTCATCATCACGGTGGATGACATGAGCTGCGATTCTGTCGGTGTGTATGGCTGCAAGCTGAAGGATACGACGCCGAACATGGACAAGCTGGCGGCTCGCAGTCTGCGCTTCAACTACGCCCACACCGTCGTCGGCAACTGCATGCCATCGCGCAATGTGATGTGGAGCGGCAAATATCCGCACAACAATCACATCGGAGGTTTTCATGCGATCAGCAAAGCACAGAAGGATTATCCCGTGCTCGGAGATCTCATGAAGGAGGCAGGCTACTTCACAGCCATTCGGCACAAAGTGAGTCACAGCACGCCCTACTCGCCGTTTCCATGGGATCTCGTGATCGGTGAAGAACCCAACGATCATGTGAAGAAAGCATCGAGCTGGGGAGAGGCGGCGGCGACAGGCATCGCAGCCGCCAAGCAGGCCGGGAAACCTTTTTGCCTCATGCTGAACATCGCTGACCCACACAAGCCCTTCTATGGCGAAGCGAAAAAAGGGCGGGGCAAAAAAGGCGTGGGTGCCGAAGACAAAAACATCCCGTCGCGTGTTTTTACGCCCGAGGAGGTGCCCATTCCAGGGTTCCTCGCTGATGCGCCTGCCGTGCGGCAGGAGTTGGCACTCTATTACAGCAGTGTCCGCCGCGCCGATGATGCCGTCGGCAGCATCTTGGCGGCACTGAAGGCCTCCGGTGCGGAGAAGAACACGATCATCGTCTTTCTCTCCGACCACGGCATGCCGCTGCCTTTTGCGAAAACGCAGCTCTACCATCACAGCACGCGCACGCCGCTGATGATCCGCTGGCCGGGCGTGACCAAGGATGGCTCCGTGGATGATGAACACATGGTCTCCACCGTCGATCTGCTTCCGACGATCCTCGACATGCTGCAAATGGCGTCGCCGGGTGGTTTTGACGGCACCTCGTTTGCCGCCGTGCTCAAAGGCGAAAAACAACCTGAACGCACCATGGTCTTCAAAGAGCACAACGAGAATGCCGGCGGGCAGAGCACACCTATGCGCGCCGTGCAGACAAAAGACTGGCTCTACATCTTCTCTCCGTGGTCGGATGGCGAGCGCGTGATGAGTGGGGCCACTGCGGGCACGCCCACCTGCCGGGCCATGCGTGTGTTGGCGAAGACGAATGCACAGGTGGCAGCGCGCATTGATCTCTTTGATCATCGCGTGTCGGAAGAGGCTTACGAAGTGCGCTATGACCCGGATGCGCTGACCAATCTCATCGCGAAACCTGAACACTCCGCGCAAGTGACCATGCTGGAGAAGGCCTTGGAAGATTGGATGGTTAAAACAAACGACCCGCTGCTGGAAGTTTTTCGCAAGCGCGATGACGCTGCCTACTGCACCGCCTTTATGAAGAAACTGGAGGAGAACCAACTCTCCCGAAAAAAGCGCCGTGCCAAACGCGATGAGTGAGTTTTGGGAAGTTCACACGATGCTGCGAAAAATAGTGCCAACGAAAAAGACCGGAGCAGAACCCTTTCATCTCGCCGGGAAGCCCTTGCCATTCACCGTATCCGATTTTTGGGCGACAGCCTTTTCGGATATGCTCACCAATATGACTCGCGGGACAGTGGCCGAGTATTTGGTGTGCAAGGCTCTCGGCCTTGATGGCCAAGTGATGAATGACTACGACTCCTATGATGTGGTGACTCACGACGGCAGGAAGATCGAAGTCAAATGCAGCGCCTATCTGCAACGCTGGCCTCAGAAGGCTCTCTCAAAGATCATCTTCGATATTAGGCTGCGCAGGGCCTACGACTATGACTTGTTTGATTTTGTGGGGGAACCACGAAGGCATTCGGACGTCTATGTGTTTTCATGCCACCACCATCAAGACAAGAGCACGGTTGATCCGCTCGATCTAACTCAGTGGAGCTTCTACGTGGTCCCCACTTCGCGAATCAACGAAGCCTTTCCAACAGCAAAGACGATTTCATTGAGTGCGCTCATCAGCAAACTGTCGCCGGTGCAAACGGATTTTGCAGGACTCAGGGATGCTGTTGAGAGCATCCCGATTCCGATTCAAACCACAGCCTGACTGCTTTTGGTTCTTCTACTCCATTGACTCACACCAATGGCAGTACTTTGCTCAGAGTGAGCGTCACGAGCAGCCCGATGATCGAGTCAGCGGTGAGTTGCAGCGACCAGGTGCGCAGGGTTTCCTTCTCCGTCATGCCGCTGAGTCGATTCACCACCCAGAAACCGCTGTCATTCATCCAGGAGCAAAACATCGCGCCAAATCCGATCGCCGTGAACAGATACACGGGATGGCAGCCGAGCGCACTGCCGCTGAGCATCGGAGCCATGATCGACGAAGTGGTGAGCATCGCCACCGTGGCTGATCCCTGCGCGACGCGCACGACAGCGGCCACGATCCAGCCGAGCAAGATCAAATTGAGGCTGTAACCCTGAGCCAGTGCTTTCACCGCGTCTCCCACACCCGCACTGCGCAGCGCCAGGCCAAAGGCACCGCCTGCGCTGGTGATGAGGATGATCATTCCTGCTGTCTCCAACGGAGGCCCGACGAGCTCCTCGATTTTCTTCAAACCGAAGCCGCGCTGCTTTGCCAGCACCCAGAGGGAAATCGCCGCGCCGATGATGAGCGCGATGTTTTTGTGGCCGATGAAATCCACCCAGCCACGCACGGCATTGAATCCCTGTTCTCCGCCGAAGAGATTCACCATGCCGATGCCCCAGCTCGCGCCAGAGGCCGCGCCTTTGTGCGCCAGCTCGAAAACCGTGGTCAGACTGATGAGCACGATCGGCAGAATGACGGGCGTCATGCTCCAGAAGAAGCTGGGCAATTCGCTCTCGGGCTTCGCGCTCACGCCCTGCAAATCTTCGAGCGAGACACCGCTCGAAGCACGCAGTGGCACTTCCGTTTTCCGATTGAGCCACTGGCTGACAAAGAAGCCAAACGTGCAGGTGATCGCGCCGATGATGAGGCCGCCGATGATGGATTCGCCCACGTTCAGATGCAGATCATCGACCACAGCCACCGGGCCGGGATGAGGTACCGTCATGGAGTGCGTCACCGTGCCGCCGCAGCAAATCGCCATGAGGTAGAGCGTGTAGTCCTTTCCAGTGCGCATGCGCAGCGCCATCGCCAGCGGTGCCATCAGCATGAACATCGTGTCGAAGAAAATCGGCGCGCTCAAAATGAACGTGCTCCACAGCAGCGCCCAGCCCGCGCGCTTTTCGCCAAAGAAAGCGAGAAAGCGCCGCACCACCTTGTCTGCACCGCCGCTTTCCATGAGACACATGCCGATGATCGCCGCCAGCGCGATGGAGATGGCGATGTCGCGCGCCGTGTCACCGAGACCTTTGGACACCATTTCCACCACACCGAGCATGGAGGACATCGCCTTCGTGCTGCCGTCCTTTTGCACGATGTCCCAGGATTTTTTGTCCGTCATCAGGCCCGCGAGCATCGCCGCCAGGATCAGCGCCACAAACGCGTGCATGCGCAACTTGCTGATGCCGATGATGATGAATGCGACGCTGACGGCGAGGACGACAAAAGGCCAGTAACTGGCCGTGGAGGCGGCGAGAGAAAACATGGGGGCGATGCTGGCGGCCAGCGGTAATCACGTCAAGACATTCGACAGTGGACTTCCTATCAGTCACCGCTTTTTTCCGCCGCGCATGAAACTCGCCTCGCTACGCCTGTTGTTTGTTCTTCTCGTCATTGCGGCGGGCGTGTTTGGTGTCTCACGCTTGGATTTTGACGTGGATCCCCTGAGTCTGCTGCCGCAGGAGCTGCCAGGACTCCAGGGCACGCGCCTGCTGCGCGAACAAAAACGCGATGTGCTGCTCATCTCCATCCAGGCGGATGATCCGGCGCTCGTGGAGGTCGCCGCAGAGGCACTGGCGGAGCATCTTGCGGGAAAGCCGGAGCTGTGTGCCAGCGTGCGCAGCAAATCACTGCTACAGTCCGATCCCGCCATCATCGCTGAAGTGGTGGCCTACCTCTGGCTCAACGCGCCACCGCCAGAAGTGGCGAAGTTCGTCGCCTCGCTCGATCCCGCGCGACTTCCGGACGTGTTGCAGAAAGCAAAGGCCATCGCCAGCACCTCACTCGATCTGCAAAGCGCCACGCTCAGTGGCTACGATCCGCTCGGTCTTGCGAAAGGAGCGCTGCATTTCCTCAGCGGTGGCAATGACATGAGTCAGATGATGAACGATGAGTTCACCAGTGCCGATGGCACGCTGCGGCTGTTGTTTGTCACGCCGCCCGATAAGGCACTGGCGGATTACCGTGCTGCAAATACATGGCTCATGCAGATCAAAAACGAAGTGCGCGAGAAGTGGCTGGCACCGCAGAGTGAGCTCGCCGGGGTGAAGATCGGCTTCACAGGCGATCCAGCGTTTCAGGCGGAAATCGCGACGGGCATGGAAGGCGACATGCGGCAATCCATCGGCGCGGTCACTTTCATCGTCGGCTTTCTCTTTTGGCTGCTGCACCGCAGCATCAGGCCGCTGCTCTGGCTCATGCTGGCCATTCTGTGTGCAAACTTGCTCACGCTCGGCACCGCAGGCGTGATCTATGGTTCACTCAATGTCATGTCGATGGGTTTCGCCGCGATCTTGACGGGATTGATCGAGGACTTCGGCGTCGTGGGTCTGCATGTCGCGGGCGAGCATCCTCAGGAGAGCTATCCGCGCATTCTGCGCCGTGCGCTTCCAGGCGTGGCGTGGTCGGCTGTCAGCATCGCTGGAGTGTTTGCCATGCTGGGCTGGAGTCAACTGCCCGGCGTGGCGCAGCTTGGCGTGCTCTCTGCGTTGGGGGTGCTCCTCGGTGCAGCCGTCATGCTGCTTGGCTTTTTGCCGCTCGGCATGAGGACAGGCAGACTCGAAGAACATCACGGCACGACGCGCGTCGCCATGAAGATGCAGGGCATCATGGGCTGGCTTGTCGGCGTGGCATGGATCGCTGCGTCTGTGGTTCTGGTCGTCAAAGGCCTGCCGCGCATGGATTTTGGCTCTGCGGTGCTGCGACCGGAGCAAAGCGAGGCCTTTGATGTTTTTGAGGTCATCGAGAAACGCATGATGGATGCGAACGCTGAGCCCGGGCGCAATGTCCCGGTGGTTTTCGCTGCCAAGGATGCCGCGTCATTGCGTCAGAGCATGCTCGCTGCGCAGAAGACGCTGCACAGTGATGAAGTCGAGGCGCAGATGCTGCCGCTTGCGCTGGTTCCTGATGCCGCTGCACAGCAGGTCAACTTGCGCACGCTGCAAAACCTCGCTCAACGTGAAGAGGAGCTGCGCAAAGCCGTCGATGCGGCGGGTTTCACCGAGGTGGCTTTCGCGCTCACGCAAAAGGTGCTCAAGCAATGGAGTGCATGGGCTGAGGCGCCCCCCCCAACCCCGCTGTGGCCGAAGCCGGTCGTGTTGGAAAATCTCGGCGGCATTGTCTCCAAGCACGAAAAGCATGGCATGATGGCTCTCGGCACGGTGCGCCTTGCGCAAGGTCGTTCACTGGAGAACGCGAGCGTATTGAATGCGGTGGAAAAAATCCCTGGAGCGCATCCTGCGGGATGGGCCTTTCTGCGCACTTCGTTGGAGCCGCTGCTGAAACGGGAAATCCTGCGCGTGTGCGTTCCGACCGCGCTCATCGCGCTGCTTCTATTCTTCCTTGTGTTTCACGGTTGGCGTGAGCGCGCGTTTGCCTTCCTTGTGCTTGCGGTCAGCGGTTGCATTCTGCTCGGTGGCATGACGTTGCTCGATTTGCAGTGGAATCTGATGAGCGTCGGCGCAGTGCCGCTGTGCCTTGGCTTGGGACTCGATTTCACCATTCACGTCATGCACGCGCTGCGTGAGCCGGGAGCCACGCGGGAAAGTGTGGCCTCCCTCGGGCGTTCACTGGCTTACTGCGGCCTCAGCACGGGGCTGGCCTTTGGGGCGCTCGCCGCAGGCAGCAATCGCGGTCTCATCTCTCTCGGCATGACGGCGATGATCGGTGTGCTCACCGTGCTCATCGTCGCCGCTTTCGCATTGCCGTGGTTGTGGTTCCGCTGCTCAAGAAGCACGCTGCCTCCGCAGTTGCCTTGAGTGTGCTGTCAGGCTCGGCATGGTCGATGGTTTATGATGAACGAAGCGATCCGCTCCCTCGAACCCCACGCTCTGTGGAATTGTTTTGCCGATCTCAACGCGGTGCCGCGCCCGTCAAAAAAAGAGGAGCGAGTGAAGGCGTTCGTGAGCCACTTTGCGCAACGCCACGGGCTGGAATGCTGGGAGGACAGCGGTGGCAATGTCATCATCAAGAAAGCAGCGACGGCGAATCAGAAAGAAGCCGCACCGGTGATTTTGCAGGCGCACCTCGACATGGTACACAAGGCGGCAGATGGTTTGTCCTTCGATTTCGAAAATCAGGGCATCGAGATGTGGATCGATGAGGGATGGGTGCGCGCGCGTGGCACCACACTTGGCGCGGACAACGGGATCGGTGTCGCGGCGATTCTCGCTGTGTTGGCGTCAAAGGACTTGGTGCATCCGCCACTCGAAGTGCTGCTCACCACCGACGAAGAACAGGGAATGAGTGGCGCACTACGGCTGCAAGCAGGCGTGCTGCGTGGGAAAACACTGTTGAATCTCGATTCCGAAGAAGACGACACTTTCACCATCGGATGTGCTGGAGGAATCGACACGCAGGTGACGTGGCACTACGCGGAGTCCCGTGAAGCGCGTGGCGCGTTGATGGAAATTCGCATCGCAGGCCTGCGCGGCGGACATTCAGGCTTGTGCATTCACGAAGGACGCGGGAATGCCATCAAGCTCATGGCGCGCGTTCTCGCTGCCTGCGATGAATGTGTGGCGGCACTTTCGGAGATGAGCGGTGGCAGTGCTCGAAATGCGATTCCGGCTTGCTGCACGGCGCGCGTGGTGGTGCGCGATGAGGCGGCTTTCACCACGGCCTTTGCCTCAGTGGCGCGTGAAATCAGTGAGGAGTTTCGCGCGAGCGAGCCCGAGTTGAAAATCACGGCGCAACACGTCTCCCCCGTAAAGGATGATGCGGCGACAACGTTGAAGGCAGGAGATCAACGCGCGTTGATACAGGCCATGCTTGCAGTGGTGGATGGCGTGTGTCGCATGAGTGCGGAAGTTCCGGGATTGGTGGAGACTTCGTCGAACTTTTCTCTCATCCGCCTCGGTGGAGGGAGTGTCGAGGGGTTCGGATTGCAGCGTAGCAGTGTCGAGTCAGGCAAGCACGCTGTCGCCGCTGCCTTTGCGGCTCCGTTTCATCTGCTCGGAGCGGAGGTGCGGCATGAGGGCAGTTATCCTGGTTGGCGCCCCGCTGCCGACTCCGCCATTTTGCGGAGGATGCAGCGCGTGTATCACGACCTCTTTGGCCAGGCGGCGCATGTCAGCGCCTGTCATGCGGGATTGGAGTGTGGTGTCATTGCGCGGAGTTATCCCGATCTCGACATGATCTCCTTTGGCCCTGACATCGAGGAGGCGCATTCGGAGAATGAACGCACGCGCATCGCCTCGGTGCAGAAATTTTGGACGCTGCTCACCGCACTCCTCGCCGATCTGGCATAGCACCTTGGTGCAATTCTTTACCGTGACCGGAAAATATCACTCATCAGGCATTCGATGACCAAGGTGCGCAGGCCGAGGCCTTGGCGTTTCACTTTGTCGTGAAGTTGATCGAGAGGGATGTCGTCGGCGAGTTCCATGGTGCGCCCTGTGGTGTAGGTGAGGAGCTGGCGGATGAGATGGCGGGTGAAGAGATCGGCACGCGTGTCGCGCACGACTTTTTTGAAGCCAGCAAAGTCGGCGTAGGTCTCGCCAGAGTTGAATTCGCCCGTGGTGTCGATCTTGGGTGCAGGCCGTTTGCTGTTTTTGACCTGCGGGTAAGTTTTGCGCCAGCGACCGATGGGATCAAAGGACTCCAGGCTGAAGCCGAAGGGGTCGATTTTGCGATGGCACTCGGCACAGGCTCTATCCGTGCTGTGCTTGGCGAGGCGGTCTCGGATGGTGGTGGCACCGGTGACATCGGGTTCGATGGCGGGCACGACATCCGGCGGCGGGGGCGGCGGCGTGCCGAGGAAATTTTCCGTCACCCACACGCCACGGGTCACAGGCGAGGTTTCGACACCGTTGGCGCTCACAGTGAGCACGGCGGCCATGCCGAGCAGGCCGCCGCGGTGGTTGTTGCCTTTGAGGCTGACTTTTTGAAAGCCGTCGGCGAGGCGCAGTTTGTCTTTCTCAGGCAGCTCGTAGAGTTTGGCGAGTTTTTTGTCCACGAAGGTGTGTTCGCAGTCGATGAATTGCGTGGCGCTGCCGTTGTTCTTGAGCAGATCGCGGAAAAAAAGACGTGCCTCGGTCTTCATCGAGCTGGGCAGATCCTCGGCGTAATAGGCGCGGAAGTTTTCACGCGGCGGCGGCTGTGAGCCGAGGTCGCGCAGATTCAACCAACTGTCGAGGAAGCCATTCACGAAGCCGCTGATGCGTTCATCGGCGAGCATGCGCTCGACTTGCTTCTTTAATTCGATGTCTTGAGTGAGTTTGCCAGTCCTTGCCGCCGCGAGCAGCGCGTCATCCGGCGGCGCGGCCCAAAGCGCATAGGAGAGACGTGAGGCGAGGTCGTAGGGCTGGAGTGCTTTGGCGGACTCATCCGTGATCTCGCTGAGGTAGAGAAAACTCGGTGAGCACAGGATGAGTTTCAGCGTGTCGAGCGCGGCCTGGCGCGGCGCGATTTTCTTCGCGAGGCGTTTTTCATACATGGCGCGGATGGGCTGGCGATCTGCGTCAGTCAGCGGCCGGCGGTAGGCGCGCTGGGCGAAGGCATTCAGTTGATCGAGTGCCTTTGCTTCCTGAAAGCCGTCTTTGCCGAATACCGCTACTTCCTCGATGCTGCCATGATCTTCGGGCAGGGGACCGTGAATCTTGATTTCACTGATGCGGATGTGCGGCAGCTTACCTTCCCGTAGCAGGGTGGTGCGGCTGACATCGAGCCGGGTCTTCTGATCCTTGAACTCGTGTTTGTATTTCTTGTTCACCTGAATCACGGAGGCGCGGGATTCATACGGCCCATTCGGAAAGATGAAGCGCGGGGTCTGCCCCGCTTCGAGCCACACGCGGAATTTCAATCGCGTGGGTTTGTCATCTGGCACCGTGCTGCTGGCGAGCAGCGGCTCGATGGCTTGTGGATAATGAATGTGGCCCTTCGTGACATCGCCGGGCACGACGCCGAGGATGAATGGCTCTGAGAAGTCGATGCCGAAGATTTTCGGATCGTAATGGGTATCGCGGTGCATCGCCTGTGCCTCGACTTCGAGATCGTAGAGACCGGAGACGGGCACGCCCTGCTTGAAGTCTTCGATGTGGCCGTAGCCGCCCTGACGCGTGTCGGTGTTCGGCTGTTCGTAGAGGCAGAGATAGCGGTAGTTGAATACGGTCTTGTGTGGCCCCTGCAGCTCCTCGTATTGCACAAAGTGGCTGTTGAACGTCCAATCTTTCGGCGGTGTGGTTGGCTTGCCCAACCGCGTCTCGACGAGGTGGTTCGCGGATTGAAAATATTGATCGACGAGGAAACCGGAGGTCACGAGCACTTTACCGATCGTGTCCATGTGCTCGGCGGTTTTCTCCTTTGGGAAATCGGCGGTGAGGCCCAGCGTATCCACGCGGCGGCCAAAGAGCACCGCGAGCGTGTTTTCATATTCTCGGCTGGAGAGACGGCGCATCACGGTGCGGCTGCCAGTGCTCTGGAGTCTGCCATGTGCAGCCACGGTGCCGTCGCGCAGGGCACGCACCATCGCCAGGCGCTCGTCCTCGCTCGGTTGGTCGGCCTTCTTCGGCGGCATCTCTTTCAGTGTGAGCTGGTCGATGATGTCGCGCGCTTCGATGAGGTCAGCGGCTGATTGCAAAGGCAGGGCAAACTCGTGAAAAGCGCGGTCGCCTTTCTGCACGTCCGCATCGTGGCACTCCAGGCAATACTTGCCGAGAAACTGCTGCACACGCTTCGGCGTGTCGTCAGCAGCGAAAGCGGTGGCGAGAGAGACGACGAAAAACGCCGAGGTAAAAATGAGTTTCTTCGAGTTCAAAATCGAAAGCGTTGGGCGTGTTGCGGTTTTTATTAACCGCTAATGTGACGCTGACATGACGCTAATGATCTGAATTCAGATTGCTGTTATCAGCGTCCCATTAGCGTCTTATCAGCGGTTCAATTCTTCTCTTCAAGCAAACCGCCCGGTGCTGTTGCCAAAGGAATCGGTCTCCACGCCCATCTTCTGGGCGATATCGACGAAGAGATTGCACAGCGGCACTTTGTTGATGCCTTGGTTTGGCACCTGGCGGAATTCGCCGTGCTTGTAGCCGCCGCCGGCGAGGAGGATGGGCAGGTCGGAGTTCTTGTGCGAGTTGCCATCGCCCATGCCGCTGCCGAAAAGCACGGTGGTGGAGTCCAGCAGCGTGCGCTCGCCGTCGTTCATCTTCGCCAGTCGGGCCACGAACTTGCCGAAGTGTTCGATTTGATATTTCTCCAGGGTGATGAGGTTTGCGATGGCTTCGGGATCGTTGCCGTGATGGGAGAGGCCGTGCCAGTCTTTCTTGATGCCGAGGTGCTGCGGCATGAAGTCGCCGCCGATTTCCAGGGTGGCGATGCGCGTGCTGTCGGTCTGCAAAGCGAGCGCGATCATCTCATAGAGCAACGGCAGATCCTCGACCGCGTTGCGATTCGCGGGCTTGGCAAAGGGCGCTTTGGGCTTCGGCTGGTGCGTCCAGCGTTGGCGCAGCTCTAGGCGCTTCTCCACATCGCGCACGGAGGTGAGGTATTCATCGAGCTTGTCTTTGTCTTCCCGATTCACCTGCTTGGCGAGGCGATTGGCCTCCTCCAGCACGGAATCGAGGATGGATGCCTGCACTTGGTTTTCCTGCGCACGACGGGTCTGACGCTCTTTCGAGTCGGTGACGAAGAGTTTTTCGAACAACTCCGCCGGATTCGTCACCGGCGGTACCCGCACGCCGGATTTTGTCCACGAGATCTGGCAGCCGCCGTGGATGCCGCCTTCGGAGCCGACGGTGAGCGATGGGAAACGCGTCTCGAAGCCGATCTCGTCGGCGAGGAACTGGTCGATGGTCACATTGCCGTCGGGGCGGTTCTGCGCCTCAGAGTTCAATACCCCGGAAAGGAAGGAATGCACCGCGAAGTGGCCACCCTTCACGCCGTGATCGAGGCCGCGCAGTACGGTCATCTTATCGCGGATATCCACCAGTGGCTCCAGCAGTGGGGTCTTCTCGTAGTTGCGGCCCTGTGTGGTGGGAAAGAGGCTCTTCGTCTGGTAGCCGAGCAGATTGCCGATCGCCACAAAACGCCGCGCCCCCATGCCTGCACCTTTCGCGGCCTGGACGGAGCCGCCCACGGACTTCGCCATGAGCGAGGACATGCTCGGCAGTGCGAGCGTACTGCCGAGGGAGCTGAGAAGGAAATGACGACGGTTCATTGTGGGGGAGAATGAGCCAGAAGGTAACGACGAGCGGCCCCCGTTTGTTGCAACGGCGGGTGCAGTTGCTCTGCCCAGGTTTGCCGCAGGTCAGAGCGCGCGGCTTCAGAGCATCAATCGAGGAACGAGCAGATGTACTCGCAGATGCCTGAGGTGACGCGGATGTCGAAGCCGCTGTTGGCGGGCACGTCGAAGTATTGGCCGCCGGTGTAGGTCGTTTCGGTGTCGGTGCCGTCGAGTTTCACGACGCATTCACCGGCGACGATCTCCATGCGCTCCGCCTTGCCGGTGCCAAAATGAAAGCTGCCCGGATAGATGAGGCCGAGTGTTTTTTTGCTGCTGTCAGGAAACAGTAGGCTGTGGCTGACGACTTTGCCGTCGAAATAGATGTTCGCTTTGGTGAGGGCGGTGACGTTGGCGAATTCAGCAGGGATGGCAGACATAGGGCGCGAGGGATAGGCGATGAATGAACGCACGGCAAGAGCGCGTCGAGCCTTTGCGGTCTGCGGATGACTGCATCACTCCAGCGGAAAGCCTGTGGTGGCTTCCATGCTGCCACCTTTCTGCACGATGAGGGCATCCGCGCCGGGAGTGCTGCGCACCAGTTCCAATCCAGCTCGCGGCCCCAGGACAAAGACAGCGGTGGAGAGCGCATCGGCCATCATCGCCGTCGGCGCGGCGATGGAGACGCTGGCGCATTCCGCAGGTGAGTGTCCGGTGCGTGGGTCAAAGAGATGATGGTGGGCGAAGTCGTCGCTGAAGCATGTCTCGTAGTCTCCTGAAGTGGCGAGGCAACGATCTTTCAGCTTGGCGAGGGAGATGTAGCTGCCCGGTTGGCGTGGATGACGGATGCCGACTCGCCATGCGTTGCCATCTGGTTTGCTGCCGAGTGCGCCGAGTTCTCCGGCGTCGATCAAGGCGTGAGTGGCACCGGCCTTCCGCAGGATATTCATCACAGCATCGGTGGCGTAGCCTTGGGCGATGCCGTTGAGCGTGACGGCGGTGCCTTGGCCGCGGAGTTCGACGCGCTGAGATGACACGCTGACACGCCGCCAGTCGATGAGGCTGCGTGTTTTGAACAAAGCGTCAGCGTCAGGCAAGTGGCCGCGCTCGTGAGCGTCGCGATAGAGTTCCCACAGTGGCTGCACGGTTGCGTCAAATGCTCCGCCACTGCGCGCAGAAATCTCTGCAGCCGCGTGCAAAACGGTGACGAGATGAGGATGTGGATGATCGAGCACACCGCGTGCGTTGAGTTGAGAGAGCTGACTGTTTGGGCGGTAGAGGCTCATCACCTCCTCGATCTCCTCCAGTTCCGCGAAGGCTGCATCGAGCGCGGCCTGCCCCGCGCGGCGATCGGCGTGTGCGAGGGTGATCATGACCTTGGCTCCGAGAGCCTGCGCCGATCGGCGCAGCACAGGAGTGCCGTCTGGCAGCTTGTGCGCGTGCCGCCACACTCCGGCGGCTGCGATGGCGCTGACGCCCGCAGTGCCGAGTAGAAATCGGCGGCGAGTTGGCTGGATCGGACGCTGCATCAGAGTCGGGAATGCGTGGTGGGTAGAAGGAACGGAGCAAAGGGCGAGGCTCTCGCGGAAAGCTCGTGGGGTGCGTGAGAGATTACTGCCACACGCCCAGCTTGACGAGTTGCTTGGTCGCCGCTCCGGCCCAGTCGCGATTGGCTGCGGGGCTGGCGGGACTGGGATGGAGCACGCGGCCTGTTTTGAAATCGCCGCCGAGTGCGGACTTGCTGCGGTTCACACAGGCCTCGGCAAAGGCACCGACCCCGATGACCCACGCGGGTTGCAGCGTGCGGAGGACGGCGCATAAATGCTCATCACAGCACTGGTTCAGTGCCGCAGCTTCAGCGGCGGGCAGTTTGTCGGGCGTGAAGTTGCGCCCGCTGCTTTCGATGAACACGAGTGGGCAGTAATTGGCGACGAAGTGTTCTTTGAAAAAAGCCTGCGCGGTGCCAAAACGCTGCGCAAAGTGGCCCCACAGTCGGCGGCCACTGACTTCAGATTGCGGACAGTCAAAGCCGAGCACGGGGCGCTTCGGATGCTCGCGCTCCGGCTTGCTCACCGGCTCGCAGATGCCCATCCAGTCGCGCACGGCGGCGATTTCTCCGAAGGGCACACCGGTCTGCGTCATGCCAAAGGGGCCGGGATTCATGCCGACAAAGACGACGCGTTTGGTGCCACTGCCAAAGCGCCGCAGATAGGCCTCGTGCGGTGCCCAAGCGTAGTCGAGTGGCTGATAGACGTGATCCACCGGCGCCGCAAAGCGCAGCGGACGTAGTTTTTCACGCAGGGTCATGGCGGCGGTGATCAGAGCTTCGGCAGACATCAGTCCATGACATGCGCGGGCGCACAAACCACGTCAAGCGCTGCAAGAAAGCGCTCGTATTCGCAGAGTGCAGTCGATAGAGTCCGCGCCTGTGATGTACAAATTCGCCTTCTTTCTCTTCCTCATCGGCATCCTGCCCACCGCTGCTGCGGATCGCCTTGAGTCCTGGTACCGCCTCATGCCGGAGCACACTGCGGCAGTGATCGCAGTGAAAAATGCACAGGAGCTGCTGACTCAGTGGGACGCGGGCACGTTCTCCAAGTTCATGCAGGATGCAGCCGTGCAGCGCTGGCTGGCCCCTATGAACAAAAACGGCGACGCGCCGTGGGATGACGTTTTCAAAAAGCGCTACGGCAGCAGCATGAAAGACGTGTTGAAGGAATGCCCTGGTGCTCTCGCCTGCTTTGTGGTGGCAGAGGATCTCGCCGCTTTCCAAGACTCCTCGACGTGTGTCAATCTCTGCGAAGCTACGGGGAAGCAGCAAGAACTCGAAGCACGCAAGCAGGCTGAGGCGGCCCTTGAAATGAAAAGGAACGCCAAGCTCAGGCTTGAGGCACTCGACCTCAGTGGCGTGCGCGCTCAGATCGTCACGGAGAATTTGGAAAAGGATGCGTGCTACACGGCCTGGGCGTTTGTCGGTGACGTGATGGTCTCTGCCAATTCGCGCAAACTTCTGGAGCGCATGATTGCCGCGCTCCAGAATGGCACAGCGAACAGTGCCTCTGCCGTGGCGCAGGAGCACCTCACGCGCATCCGCCAGCACACGCGCGATGGTGGTGATGTCATGGTCTATTTCAATGGCGTGAAACTTCTGGAGTTGGGGGAAAAGGCACTCGCCGAGAGTGAGGCGAAAAAGAAAAACGAGAGCAAAGTCGCTGCCTCGCTCGGGTTTAATCTCAATCCCGCGCAAATCATGGCGGCACTCGGTGTGCAGGAGTTGCAGGCCGTGGCCTTCACGCTGGAGATGCGGCAGCAGCAGACGCGTGCTGATCTTACGCTGTTGCACACGCCGCAGCCGACCGGAGTGCTCTCGTTGTTGCGTGCATCTGCCACAGGCGTGTCACTGCCTTCTTTCATTCCCGCCGACGCACAGCAAGGGGCCGTCACCCGCCACGATCTCGGGCGCATTTATGACAGTCTCATGGGAATCATCAATCGCCTCGGTCCGGTGGCTATGTTGGTGACGATGCAGATTCCGCAGTTCGAGCAACAGCTCGGATTTAAAATTCGCAGCGACTTATTCGGCAGCTTGACGGACGAAATCGCCACCATCCAAGCCGGGGAATCTGAGGAAGCGGGCCAAGTGTTTGCCTGCAAAATCAAAGACCACGAGAAGCTCGGCCACGCGCTGGCGGGCCTGAAGCGTTTCATTAGCGCGGGCTTCGGCACTTTCGAAAAGAGCGAGCATCAAGGCTACGAGATCAGCACTCTCAAGTTATCCGACGCCACCAGCACCGCCTCCCAGATGGCGCTCTGCGATACGGGCACGCATCTGCTCATTTCCATCGGCGCTCCGCAGACGCTGCACAAGGTGCTCTCCCGCATGAGAGATCCAGGTGCTGGCCCCAGCATCTGGGAGGACTCACAGGTGCGGCGCATGCTCGCACTCACGCCAGAAAACTACAGCGGCGTTTCGGTCGCCGATGTCGGCGGCATGCTCCACACGGTGGCCGCTGCCGCTGCCAAGAAAAACACAGCGAGCAAAAAGACCGCCTCCAACGACGCGGACAAAATCCTGGAGGCTCAGGCACTCCCGCCTCGCGAGGTCTTTCAGCGCTACTTCGGGCACATGCTCGGCACGCAGTTCTCGCACGCGGACGCCATCCAGTTCAGCTACCTCAGTCTCCCGCCGCAGGAGTGAGGCGCGCGGACACTTCAACCGCGCGCGACATCATCTTGCGCAGGCGGGAAACCTGCCGCACACATCGCGTGATGAAACGCCTCTACCGCCACGCCCAGATCGCCAGTGAAGATTCGCCGCAGCTCCAAACCGCCGACGTGCTCGTCGAGGGCGACAAGATCATCGGCGTAGCCGCCAGCATCGACAAAGCCGAAGGCGCGCAGATCATCGACTGCAGCGGGCGCATTCTGATGCCGGCGATGTTCGATATTCATGTTCACGCCCGTGAACCCGGTCAGGAGGACAAAGAAAACATCGCCACCTGCGCCGAGGCGGCGATCAATGGCGGTGTCACCGGCTTCGTCATGATGCCGAACACGACTCCTGCCATCGACAACGCCGGCGTGGTGCGCAGCGTGCTCGAAAGCGCGCGCCGCACACGCATCGGCCCCGGCATTTACACCAGCGGAGCCATCACCAAAGGCCGCAAGGGCGAAGAACTCGCCGGCATCGCCGGCATGAAAGCCGCAGGCTGCGCCATGCTCACCGATGACGGCTTCCCGGTCGATAATCCACAGGTGCTCCGCCGCGCCATGGAATACGCGCGCGAGTTCGATCTGCCCCTCGCCAGCCATTGCGAGGTGAAGGAACTCAGCGGCAAAGGCTGCATGCACGAGGGCAGCGTCAGCTATTCTCTCGGCCTGCCGGGCATCCCCAGCATCAGCGAAGAAATCTGCATCGCGCGCGACATCCGCCTCGCCGAATACACGGGCGCACGTCTCAACATTCAGCACGTCACCACCGCCGAGGGCATGCGCACCATCAAGCGTGCGAAAGATCGCGGCATCCACGTCACCTGCGAGATCGCACCGCATCATCTCATCTTTAATCACGAGCACATCGGCGACTTCGACACGCACTACAAAATGAACCCGCCGCTGCGCACGCCGGAGGACAACGCCGCGCTGCTCCAGGGTCTCAAAGACGGATGGTTCGATGTCATCGCCACCGATCACGCGCCGCACACGCCGTTTGAAAAGAATCAGGACTTCGCCAGTGCGCCCTTCGGCATCACCGGCCTCGAAACCGCGCTCCCCAGTCTCTACGACCGCTTCATCAGCAAGGGCATCCTCGACTGGGGCATCATCGTGAAGCGTTACAGTGCGGAACCACGCCGCATCATGAAGCTGCCCACCGTGCCGATCAAAGAAGGCGGCATCGCCGAGTTCATCCTCTTCAATCCCGCACGCACGACGACCTTTACACGCGACTTCATGAAGTCGAAGAGCATCAACACGCCCTTCCTCAATCAAACGCTGCAAGGCATGGTCGAGCGCGTGATCTATCGTGGTGAGGAGTTGTTGGTGAGGTAAAGTAGCCTTGTTCCTGCGGAACAAGGATTTCCAACACCTGCTCCACAGGAACAGGACGACTTTACACAGCGTTTACAGACGCCGCCTGCCGCCTGGATCACTGTGGCGGCATGAAGATCATCCTTGCCGCCCTTTTTCTCGCCACACCCGTGCTCGCGCAGACGGTGCACATGCCGGTGTGGATTTCGCCGAACACGCGGATCATCGCTCCGCACCTCCAGCAGTCGGTTCAAGTGACCGGCGTCGAGGCGCGCATTGATGTCGCAGATCAAATCGCCGTCACCACGCTCGACATCGCGCTGCGCAATCCGGCCAATCGTCCGCAGGAATCGGAATTGCTTGTCCCTGTGCCCCAGGGTGCCGTTTTGAAGGCGTTTGCGTTTGAAGGCGGCAACGCGGAGGCCACCGCGCGTCTGCTGCCACGCGAGGAAGCACGCCGCATCTACGACAGCATCGTGGCGCAGACTCGCGATCCCGCGCTGCTCGAGTTTGTGGGCCATGCGGTGGTGAAATCGAGCGTGTTTCCTGTTCCAGCCAATGGCACGCAGAAAGTGCGCGTGACGTACGAGCAGCTTCTCGAAGCCGACGGCGCACGACTCGACTATGTGCTGCCGCGCTCGGAGGCGGTCGAGTATGCCGTGCCGTGGAAGCTCTCCATGCGCGTCAAATCGGCCTCACGCATCGCCTCAGTGTATTCGCCGAGTCATGAGATCGCCGTGAAGCAGCCGAGTGCTGATGAAGCGACGCTTTCATGCGAGACCAAAGACCCCGGAGCCTTCCGTGTGTCGCTACTGCGCGAGACGAAGGATGAGATGACCGCCTCGCTGCTGGCCTATCCCGATCCGAAGATCGGCGGCGGTTATTTCCTCGTCATGATCGCTCCGCCAAAGCCGAAGGCCGATGCGAAGCCGATCAAACGCGAAGTCACGCTCGTCATCGACCGCAGCGGCAGCATGGCCGGACCGAAGCTCGATCAAGTCAAAGCCGCAGCCTTGCAGGTGGTCGAAGGTTTGAACGACGGCGAAGGCTTCAACCTCATCGTCTATAACGAAGCGGTCGAAATGTTCGCCGCGCAGCCGGTGATCAAGAACGCCGAGACGACGAAACAAGCCCGCGACTACATCAGCGCGTTGCGTGTGAGCGGTGGCACGAACATCCACGACTCCGTCGTCGAAGCACTGCGGCAGAAGCCGCTCGATGGTATGCTGCCGCTCGTGCTGTTCCTCACCGACGGCCTGCCCACCATCGGCCAGACTTCGGAGAAGGCGATCCGTGAAGCGGTGGCGAAGGGAAATCCGCATCAGCGCCGCGTTTTCACCTTCGGTGTCGGTGTGGATGTGAACACACCGCTGCTCTCGCGCATCGCCCGCGAAACACGCGCGAGCGCCGAGTTCGTGCTGCCGAAGGAAGATGTCGAAGTGAAGGTTGGCCGTGTGTTTGATCGTCTGCGCGGCCCGCTGCTCACCAAACCGGCACTGCGCGTGCTCGACGATCCGAATCGTGTCAGCGACCTGATTCCGTCGCCGCTGCCCGATGTGTTTGACGGCGAGCAGATTCTCCTCTCCGGCACCTATCGCGGCGAAGCCCCGCTGCATTTCCAGCTCACCGGCACCACGGCGGAAGGCGAGCGTCGTTTCGATTTCACCTTCCATCTCGACAAGGCGAGTACCGCCAATGCTTTCGTCTCCCGTTTGTGGGCCAGCAACAAGATCGCCGTGCTCAGCGAGGCGATCCGCGATCTCGGTGCCGATGGTGCGACGGCGAACACGACCGAGCTGGTGAATGAAATCGTGCGTCTTTCGACACAGTTCGGCATTCTGACCGAATACACCGCCTTCCTCGCCGAAGAAGGCACTTCACTCGCTGCCGCAGCGCCGAACGCACGCAAAGCGGCCTTCAACTACAACGACAAGGCGATGAAAATCCGCAGCGGAGCCGCCGCCGTGTCGCAGGCTGACAATTTGCAGAAGGCCGCTGAATCAAAGCAGCTCAACCTGCGCAATCGCTACCTCGATGAGAAGATGCAAGCCGTCGAGATCACCCGTGTGCAGCAGTGTCAGAGCGGCGCGTTGTTCAACAAAGGCAATCGCTGGACTGATGCGAGTGCAGCCAAGGCCGAACGCGCTCCAGATCGCACCATCGAAATCGGCAGCACCGAGTTTGGTCGCCTGGTCGATGAACTCACCGCTGACAATAGACAGGGCCTCCTCGCTCTGCGTGGCGAGCTGCTCATCGAGCATCGCGGGCAGATCGTGCTCATCCGCTGAAGTTTTCCCGTCCACTCCACCCAAACCACATCCATGAACACCAAACACATCCTCATCGGCACTGCGCTCACTGCATGCCTCTCCCTCGCCAAAGAAGTGCCGTCGTCCGCACCTGTGGCGGAAGTCGCCAAAGTCGAAACCACCGTCGCCGCTACCCCCGTCGTGCAGATCGCTGTGCTGCTCGACACCAGCAGCAGCATGAGCGGTCTCATCGAGCAGGCCAAAACGCAGCTTTGGAAGCTCGTGAACGAGTTCATCACCGCCAAGCAGGACGGCAAAACGCCCGTCGTGCAGGTAGCGCTCTATGAGTATGGCAAATCGTCGCTCCGTGCCGAAGAACACTGGATTCGCCAGATTCAGCCGCTCACCCGCGATCTCGACAAGGTCTCGGAAGAACTCTTCGCCCTCACCACCAACGGCGGCGATGAATACTGCGGCGCGGTGATTCAACGTGCGACGAAAGACCTCGCGTGGGATGCGAATCCGAAGGTTTACAAAGCCATCTTCATTGCCGGCAACGAACCGTTCACCCAAGGCCCGATTGATTCAAAGCAGAGCTGCAAGGATGCGATCGCGAAGGGCATCATCGTGAACACGATCCACTGCGGCGGCGAAGCGCAGGGCATCGCGGAGCATTGGAATCAGGGCGCGCTGTTTGCCGATGGCAAATACCTCGTCATCGACCAGAACCAAGCCATCGCTCACATCGAAGCCCCGCAGGACGCGGAGATCGTGAAGCTCAACGATGCGCTCAACAAAACGTACATCAACTACGGGGTCGCGGCTCCAGCCGCCAAGGCCCGCCAAATCGCCCAAGACAGCAATGCCGCTGCCAAAGCCGAGTCCGGGGCGCAGGTGCAGCGGGTGATCAGCAAGGCCAGCGCGAATTATTACAACACGGCCTGGGATCTCGTCGATGCCTGCAAGCAGAAGGACTTCGACATCACCAAGGTCAAGGAGGCCGACCTGCCCGAGGAAATGAAGAAGATGAACACGGACGAACGCAAAGCCTACGTCGCAAAGAAGACCGCCGAACGCGACGAGATTCAGAAGAAGGTGCTCGCCTTGAACAAGGAGCGTGCCGCCTATGTCGCCGCTAAGCGCAAGGAATCCTCCAAAACCGACACGCTCGATACTGCGATGGTGAAGGTGCTGCGCGCTCAGGCGGAGAAAAAAGGCATCGCGTGGGAGAAATGAGCCTCTAGCTTTCCCCATGTCCACCATTCTGGTCATCGAAGACGACGCCGCGATTCGTCGCGGCGTCTTGGATGCGCTCAAGTTCTCCGGTCACACGACCTTGGAGGCGGGCGATGGCGAGAAAGGCATGAAGCTGGCCCTGAGTGCCACCTTTGACCTCATGCTGCTCGATCTCGTGCTGCCGCACGCGAGTGGCTTCGACATCTTGAAAGTGCTGCGCAGGGATCGGCCGGGAACGCCGGTGATCATCCTCTCCGCACGCGGCGAGGAAAACGACCGCGTGCGCGGCCTGCGTCTCGGCGCGGATGATTACGTCGTGAAGCCGTTCAGCGTGCGCGAACTGCTCGCCCGCGTCGAGGCCGTGCTGCGCCGTGCGCCAGAACGACAGCCGGTGAGCGAGACGCTCACGCTGCCATCAGCGACGATCGACTTCGGCCAAAGCGAGGCCCGTTTCGAGAATGGCGAGCGTGCCGAACTCTCCGAACGTGAACGTGACGTGCTGCGCTACCTCGCCTTGAACCGTGGCCGCCCCGTGTCACGCGAGGAGCTGCTCCAGCGCGTCTGGCATATCGACAACAAGCAGACCGAAACCCGCACCGTGGACATGCACATCGCCAATCTGCGCCACAAACTACGCGACGACGCCGAGTCGCCGCGTTTGATCGTCACCGTGCGTGGCAAGGGCTATCAACTGACATGACAGTTCGTTGTTCTCGGTTCGCAGTTCGCCGTTACCATCGAGTTTATGAGCATTCGACGTTTTGAAGACATTGAGAGTTGGCAAATGGGCCGAGAAGTCTCTCGGTCGGTCTTTAAAGTTGCCCGTGACTCTGATCTCGGACGTGATTTTTCACTCAAAGATCAAATGTTGCGTTCAGCAGGCTCGATCATGGACAACATTGCCGAAGGTTTCGATGCAGGGAGTAATCGTGAGTTCGTGAAATTCCTTCAATATGCCAAGCGCTCATGTACCGAGCTGCAGAGTCAACTCTACCGGTGTTTGGATCAGGGCTACCTGAATAGAGAAAAGTTCCAGCATCTCTACGATTTTACCGGGAGTACTCGGGGCAAGATTGGAGTCTTAATTCAATACCTCACGAAGAATCTTGATCGCCGAAATGTCGGGCAATCCCGCGAACGGCGAACCGCGAACGGCGAACCGCGAACTTAGCTCATGCGCAAGCCACTCCACATCTGGATTATCTTTCTCGCCTGCTTCGGGCTGTTGCTCGCGGCGATGGCGTGGGTGGGATGGCATACGTTGGTGTTGGAACACGAACGCGAGGCATCCGCACGCGATGCAGAACGTCAGGAGCGTGTGCGGCTGGCACTGTGGCGACTCGATTTCCAAGCGAGCGCATTGCTGATGCGTGAGAACGCGCGTCCGCCGCATGATTTTCGGCCGTTCCATGCGCCGGAAGGTTTGGTGAGTAAGGCCTACGGCAATGTGACGAAGGGTGAAGTGCTGGTGCCGTCGCCGTTGTTGGCAGAGGTGCCGGAGCATGTGTTGCTGCACTTTCAGATGGATGCGCACGGCCAGGTGATGTCCCCGCAAGTGCCGCAGAACGGTGAACGCGCGCTGGCGCTGGAGCAGTTCATCAACGCGGACGATCTCACACGCAGCGAGCAACGTCTGAGTGGTCTGCGTGAGTTGCTGGCCAAACCAGCGAACTTGATCTCACCTGCGCCCATGTCGGACATGCCGTCGAATCGTGTGAAGGCACAGGCATCAGCGAGGACGCTCAATCGCCAACTCCTGGCCGAGATGGCCTGCGCGGTGCAGTTTGATTTCGATGACAAGCAACAGCGCGTCGAAGTCAACGACGCAAACCTGCCGCGCAATCCGGCCTGGGCACAGCAACAGAGTCAGGCGGTGGCGCAACAGTCGATGTACAACAGTTTGGAAAACGTCTCGCGCAATCGTGCGATCACCGCGCAGGTGGAAGAGTCGATCAAACAGCAGCAGACGATCAAAATGAAGGAGGCTCCGGTCAAAGGGCTAGCGAAGAAAGTGTTCGCCGAAGCTGAATCGGCGACAGTGCCGAAAACGGCGGATGAAGCTGCGTCTCGAAGCGTCGCCGCTGGAGCCTCAGTGTTGTCAAAATCTCTTGCTCAAAAGAAAGCGGATAAGGTCGTGGCTGGCGCTCCGCAGATGGCCTCCAGTGTGGCAGCCGCCGTGCCTGCTGCCGCAGCGGCGGCTCTGCCCGCGCCGACATTGCCTCCTGCCGACGCAGCCAAAGCCAAAAAAGAGGGCGTGACGCGCAAAAACAACACATCACTCAACAGTTCGCGGCCATTCCAAGGCGTGTGGCTCGACAAGAACCTGATGCTGACACGTGAAGCCTTTGTCGATGGTGTGCGCATGGTGCAGGGTGTGTGGCTGGACTGGCCCGCGCTGCGCGATGCGTGGCTGCGCGAGATCACCGACCTATTTCCCGATGCCAAACTCGAGCCTGCGGCCAATGCGAACGCAGGAACGCGGCCTGTCGATGATCCGCTGCGCTTCGCGGCGTTGCCGGTGCGATTGATCCCTGGTGCGATCCAACTGCCGCCCCTGCCGTTTTGGACACCGCTGCGCAAATCGCTCGTCATCGCGCTCGCGTGTGTGCTGCTGGCAGCGGCGGCGGTCGGTTTGGTGCTTTACGGCACCGTGGCGCTGAGCGAACGCCGCGCCGCCTTCGTTTCCGCCGTCACCCATGAGTTGCGCACGCCGCTGACGACGTTTCGTCTCTATTCTGAAATGCTGGCCGATGGCATGGTGGCCGATGAGGCGCAGCGGAAGACCTATCTCGACACGTTGACCGGCGAAGCGGGCCGCCTGAGCCATCTGGTCGAAAACGTGCTGGCCTATGCACGACTCGAACGCGGCAGAGCGAAGGCACGCGCCGAAAACATCACGATCGGCGAGTTGCTGGACCGCATCCTGCCGCGATTGAAGCAACGTGCCGATGATTGTGGCATGGAGGTGCGCGTGCATGCCACCGAGGCCGACCGCAAGACGCAACTGCACATCGACGCGGCGGCGGTGGAGCAGATTCTTTTCAATCTCGTCGATAACGCCTGCAAATACGCCGCTCCGCGCGCCGCCGAGCCGGTGATCCATGTGGAGGCGGATACGAGCGGCAAATTCGCCATGCTGCGCGTGCGTGATCACGGCGCGATCACACTCGACGCGGCGCACAAAGACGGCGCGTGTTTTGTGCTGAGCCTGCCGAAGTGATGTCGCGCTGCTCGTAGCGGAACTCGTGAGAGTGCCGGCAGGCCCATGCCATCCGCTACGCGCTCATTTCTCCCCAGCGAGCGTGACCGCGCCGGTGATGAGCACATTGCCCGCATCATCGCGAACCTCGCCACTCACCTGGCCCAGCGTGTCGAGCATGCCCTGCAGCGTGCCGCTGATGTGGAGCGACTGGCCGGGCGTGATGCTGCCGAGGATTTTGATCTGCCGCACAGCGGTGAGGCGCAGATTTTTCAGCGGTGCTTCGCTCGGTCGGGTTTGAATGAGGATGCCACCGAGCTGTGCCAGCGCCTCGATCATGAGCACGCCGGGCATCAGGGGTGCGCCGGGAAAATGACCGCGCAGAAAGGTCTCGTCACCTTTGAGTTTCCACACCGCTTTGGCGGACACACCTGGCACCAGCTCGGTCAATTCGTCGATGAAGCAAAACTCCGGTCCATGGGGAAGGGAGGAAAGCGCTTGAACAAGATCGGCGGAAGATGGCATTCTGCGGTCTTATTCACGAATCATCCCCAGAGCAAATCCCAAGATGCGCGTCGGTGGTCCGACGTGTGCTTTGGCGTGCATGGCTCATGTTTGTGTTGGTGTTGTGCATGATGTACTGGGTGGTGTTCGGTTTGTTATTGCTCGTGATCGGAGCGCTGCTCGGTCACGTCCTGCCTTTAGAGAAATCACGCGCTGCTGGGCATGTGCTGGCACGCCTCATGTTTCGCCTTTTTACGGGTCTGCTGCGTCTCTGTGGCGTGTGTGAGTGTGAGTATATCGGTTTTGATGCGCTGCGGGGTGCCACCGGAGGCTATGTCATCGCGCCGAATCATCCGGCGCTTTGGGATGCAGTCTTTGTCATCGCGCGCGTGGGCGGGCTGCGCTGCATCTTGAAGGATACCCTCATGCGCAATCCCTTCCTACACGGTGGAGCAAAGCTCGCGGGCTTTATTCCCAATAAACCCGTGCATCAAATGCTTCGGCGCTCCATCGAGGCCCTGCGGCAGGAGGAACGGCTGCTGTTCTTCCCAGAAGGCACGCGCACTCGGAAGAAGGAAGGATGTGTGAATGCCTTTCAGGGGGGGCTTGGAATCATAGCCACGCAGTCGGGAGCACCGGTGTGGCCTGTGTTTATTGAGACAAACAGCGACTATCTCTGCAAAGGCTGGCCCTTGTGGCGCCTCCCGGATAAAAAAATCCGCATGCGAATCATCCTCGGTCAGCCGCTTGCCAGTCCGCCAGATGAAAGTGCGTTGGCATTCATGCAGCGACTGCACGGCTGCTATGTGGAGGCTCTCCGTGATTGTGATTCGGGGCATTCGCCTGAGAAGTGAAGAAGGGTGAAGGTTTCTGCACAACCTCCGTCCAAATGGACCGTGAATGGCCTCGCAGGGCATCATTCCTCAAGGTTTTGCTGAGTCAGTCTTGTCAGGAATGTCGTGAGGGGAGTTTTGCGCTTGCCTCATGGAGCTTTCTCGCGTCCATCCCGCCTCCATTTTCAGGCGCATGAAACTCCTCGTTCTCATTCCCAGCTACAATACCGGCCGCTTGCTGGCGGACACGGTGGCGCGCGCGCTGGAGCAGGCAGAGGAGGTGCTCGTCGTCATCGACGGAAGTACCGATGGCAGTGAAAAGGATGTCGAGGCCATGCAGGCTGCGCATCCGGGGCTGCGCATGATCAAACAGCCGCGCAACAGTGGCAAAGGCGCGGCGGTATTGCGCGGCGCTGAGTTTGCCGCTGGTGAAGGCTTCACCCATGTGCTCACCATGGATGCTGATGGACAACATCCGCCGGAATGGATTCCAAAATTCATCGCGCTGGCACAGGCGCATCCAGAAGCGGTGCTCTTTGGCACACCGGTCTTCGGGCCGGAGGCACCACAGCTCCGTGTGCAGGGTCGCCGTGTGTCGAACTCATGGGCTGCGCTCGAAACACTCGGCTGGGGCATCGGTGATTCGCTCTTTGGCATGCGTGTGTATCCTGTTGCGGCGTTGCTGCGCGCCTTCCGCAGCACCTTGTTTGCGCGACGCTTTGATTTCGATACGGAGATCGCCGTGCGCGTGTGTTGGCAGGGAGTCCCCGCGCTGCGTGTGCCCACGCCGGTGCGTTACCTCAGCGCGGCGGAGGGGGGAGTCTCACAGTTTCGCTATTTCCGGGATAATGCGTTGCTCACATGGATGCATGCGCGGCTGCTGTGCGGATTCATCATTCGCCTGCCGCTGTTGCTTTGGCGTGTCATGCGTGGAGGCAATCCGTTGAAAAACATCACTGCGCCGTGATGCTGTCAATTCTCTGACGCAGGAGACAAGGCACGGGCCTTTTGACAAAGAGCGTATTGCTCAGCAGTCTCCTTTTCTCGACCCATGCCCGCGCCGCGTAATCACCCCAGGCAAGAGATTCTCCGCGGACTCGTGGAGCGGGTGGTGTTTCACAACGAGGAGAATGGTTACTGCATCCTCAAGATCGTGCCGGAGGGCAGTGCGGGCATTGCCAGCCTCATTGGTCGAGCACCGCGTGTTGTGGCTGGGGAGGAGTTTGAAGCGCGTGGCGTGTGGGAACCGAATGGTGACTTCGGCCCGCAATTCAAAGCGGACGAGCTGAAGCTGCGCAGGCCGGATACACTCGGCGGCATCGAGCGCTATCTCGGCAGCGGCTTGATTGAGGGCATCGGTGAAAAATACGCGAAGCGCATCGTCGAGAAATTCGGCCCAAAGGTTTTCGACATCATCGAGAACGAATCCAGGCGGCTCTAAGAAGTCGAAGGCGTCGGCAAAAAACGTCGCATCGAGATTCGCGAGTCATGGATGAAGCAAAAAGCCATTCACGGCATCATGCTTTTCCTGCATCAGCATGGCATCAGCTCTGCGCGTGCGTTGCGCATCTACAAGACGTATGGGGACGACGCGCAGGCTGTTTTGAAGGAGAATCCGTATCGCCTGGCGCAGGACATTCGAGGCATCGGCTTCAAAACGGCCGATGACATCGCGTATCGGCTCGGTGTGGCGAACGATGCGCCGGAGCGCATCAAGGCCGGTATGCTGCATGTGCTCGAAACTGCGGCGCACAATGGCCATTGCTGCTTCCCGGAGGCCAGCGTGATCGCAAAAACTCGCGAGCTGCTCGGCTGCGCGGAGGACCTCGTGCAGGCGCAGATGAGCGCGCTGATCGAAGGCTGCCAGATCGAGCGACACGCTGAGTTTTTGTATCTTCCGCACCTGCGCGCTGCAGAGCAAAGCATCGCCACCAGTGTGAAGTCACTCGCAGCATCGCCCGCCGCGTATCCGAGCATCGACGAGGACGCCGCGCTGGCCTGGGTGATGAAGAAGACGGGCAAAGAACTGGCCGAAAGCCAGCAGCGGGCAGTGCGCGAGGCATTGCGGCAGCGCGTGCTCATCATCACGGGCGGGCCAGGTGTCGGCAAGACGACAATCTTGCGCAGCATTCTGCTCATTTTGCAAAATAAGCAGGTCAAGCTCGTGCTCGCCGCGCCGACAGGCCGTGCGGCGAAGCGTTTGAGTGAAAGCACTGGCCTTGAGGCAAAGACACTGCACCGGCTGCTCGAATTTCAAGGTGAAGGTCAATGGGGACGCCATCGTGGCAAGCCACTCGTGGGCGATCTCTTTGTTGTTGATGAGGCTTCGATGATCGACGCGCCGCTCATGGCGCAGTTTCTCTCCGCGCTGCCGCCGGGCGCGCATCTGCTCATCGTCGGCGATGCGGATCAACTCCCGTCCGTGGGGCCGGGCATGGTGTTGCATGATCTGATCGCCAGCGGTGCGGTGCCCAGTGTGAAGCTCACGGAAATTTTCCGCCAAGCTGCCAGCAGCCGCATCATCACCAGCGCGCATGCCATCAACCGCGGCCAAGTGCCCGATTTAAAACCCGCCAGTCGCAGCGATTTCTTTTTCCTCGATGCCAGCGAGCCGGAGGAGATTCGCGAATTGATCGTGCAGCTCGCTCACACACGGCTGCCTGCGAAGTATGGCTTTGATCCCATCGCAGACATTCAGGTGCTCACGCCGATGAATCGCAACCTGCTTGGCACCGCTTCGCTCAATCACGCGCTTCAGCTTGCGCTGAATCCGCCGAACGAGGTGAAATTCGAGATCGAGCGTTTCAACAGCACCTTTCGCATCGGCGACAAGGTCATTCAGACGCACAACAACTACGACAAGGAGGTCTTTAACGGCGACATCGGCCACATCGCGGCCATCGACGCAGACCCCGTGAAGATTCATGTGCGCTTCGACGCGCAGCGCGTCGTCGAATACGAACCGGGAGAGCTTGACGAACTGCAACCCGCCTACGCGCTCACCATCCATAAGAGTCAGGGCAGTGAGTTTCCCTGCGTTATCATCCCGGTGAGCACGCAGCATTACGTGCTGCTGGAGCGCAGTCTCATCTACACTGCGATCACGCGGGCAAAGAAAATGTGCATTCTTGTGGGTGATGAGCGCGCCCTTTCACTGGCTGTGAGCAAGCAGGAAAGCCGTAAGCGCTTCACGGGACTGCGTGGGATGCTGTGAGGGGGCGTGAGAGAGTAGGGAGCATCATCTTCTCGAGGCGCTAGGCGATCCCCAGCGCCTTGCGAATCGCGAGCGCATCGTTGAGTGCTTGGTCGATGGTGTCGCCGAGGACGGTGAAGTGGCCCATCTTGCGACGAGGGCGGGCTTCGCGTTTGCCGTAGAGGTGGAGCTTCGCACGCGGATGGTTGAGCACGGGCGACCAGTCGGGATGCGTGAGTGGTGCGGGCCAGATGTCGCCGAGGAGATTGATCATGACGGCGGGCGTGTGCTGAGAGGCATCGCCGAGCGGAAGGCCACAAATGGCGCGCTGCTGCTGCTGAAACTGGTTCGTGCGGCAGGCGTCGATGGTGTAATGGCCGCTGTTGTGCGGACGTGGAGCGATTTCGTTGACGATGACCTTGCCCTCGTTGGTGACGAACATTTCGACGGCCATGGTGCCGACGTAATCGAGTCCTTCGGCGACGGCCTGCCAGAGTGCGATGGCCTGTTCGACGATTTTTGGCTCCACGCGGGCGGGAGCGATGGTGACATCGAGGATGTGATGCGTGTGCTGGTTCTCGACGCAGCCATGAACGGCCATGCTGCCGTCGATGCCGCGTGCGCCGACGACGGAGACTTCGCATGCGAAGCTGACCCATTGTTCGACGACGGCACGATGGCCTTCGAAGCCGTTCCATGCCTCGGCGAGATTCGTTTCAGCGGTGACTTTGGCCTGGCCTTTGCCGTCGTAGCCGAAGGCGGCGGTTTTGATGACGCAGGGACGGCCAAGATCGGCCACGGCGGCTTCGAGGCTCGTTAAATCATCGACGACACGAAACGGCGCGCAGGCGATGCCCTGGTCGCGCAGGAAGTTTTTTTCGCGCTCGCGGTGCTGCGTGGTGAATAGGGCCTTAGAGTTCGGGCGCAGTGGTTTGATGGCCTCGACGGCTTGCAAGCACGCGGCGGGGATGTTTTCAAACTCAGCGGTGACGACATCGACCTGTTGCAGGAATCGGTTCAGGGCCGCGGTGTCGTCGTAGGCGGCGTTGATTTCGAGGTCGGCGAATTGTCCAGCGGGGCAGCCCTGCGGTTCGTCGGTGTAAACGGCGACACGATGGCCTGCGCGACGTGCTTCAAGGGCAAACATGCGCCCGAGTTGGCCGCCGCCGAGAACGCCGATCGTCGAAGGAGGAGAAAACATCATGCTTTCGCCTCGGTGTCGAGATCGCCCTGGCTTTCGAGCACTTTCTGCGTCTGGCGCTCGCGGAAGGATTTCAATTTGGCGGCGAGATCGGGATTTTCATTCGCGAGCATCGACACGGCGAAGAGGCCGGCGTTGAGCGCGCCCGCGTTGCCGATGGCAAAGGTGGCGACGGGAATGCCGCCGGGCATTTGCACGATGGAGTAGAGGCTGTCCATGCCGCTGAGCGCGCGGCTTTGCACCGGCACGCCGAGTACGGGGATGGTCGTCATGCTCGCGGTCATGCCTGGTAGATGCGCGGCACCGCCAGCACCGGCGATGATGCATTTCAGGCCGCGCTGCGCGGCGGTGGTGGCGTAATCGTAGAGAAGCTGTGGCGTGCGGTGTGCGCTGACGACTTTCTTTTCAAAGGGCACACCGAAGTCTTTCAGCACCTGGGCGGCGTTTTGCATGGTGGGCCAGTCGGAACTGGAGCCCATGATGATGCCCACGAGGGGCTTGCTGGCGGAGTCTTGGCTCATCGGGGAAGGCGGGCAGGATGGCGGGCGGCGGGGCAGCGTCAAATCTTCGATTTGGCGGGAGGGCAAAGCCGTGCCATGAAGACGCTCTCATGACTTTTCTCGACAAGCTGAATCAACGCATCGCCCAAACCGGATCGAACCTCTGCGTGGGGCTGGATGTGCGTGCGGAAAACGCGGAAGAAGCGACGAAACGGTGGATTCTCGATGTGATCGAGCAGACCGCGCCGTTTGCGGCGGCGTTCAAGCCAAACTCGGCCTACTTCGAGGCACTGGGCTGGCGTGGCGTGAAGATGCTGGAGGAGATTTTGACGGAGATTCCGAAGGACATCCCGGTCGTGCTGGATGTGAAGCGCGGGGACATCGGCGAGACGCAGGGCTACTACGCAAAGGCTTGTTTTGACGTGATGAATGTGGATGCGGTGACGCTGAATGCCTACATGGGCCGCGACACGCTGGAGCCGTTCCTCAAATACACCAACAAAGGGCTGTATCTGCTCGGCGTGACCTCGAATCCGGGCGCGAAGGACATTGAGCTGCAAAAGACGGGAGATCGGCAGGTCTATGAACTCGTGGCCGAGATGACAAAGGGGCATCCACAGGCCGGGCTGGTGGTCGGATTGACCAATGCTGCACCGGATGTGCTGAATCACATTCCCGATGTGCCGCTGCTGATCCCGGGTCTCGGGGCGCAGGGCGGGGATCTGGCGGCGCTGAAGGGCAGCGGGCGGAAAGCGCCGCTGCTGGTGAATGTGTCGCGCGGCGTGCTCTATGCGCAGGATGATCTGAATTTCGCCACACGAGCGGAGCGTTGGATGCGACAAATCCAACAGATTTTTGTCTGATTCCATTTTTTTAAAATGGCGGACTTCGTTGGTGGAAGATGCTTGCTTGCCACGTATTCATGGGGAGGGTGACGCAAGCGCCGCCCGCAACAAATCGCCGTTCCAGCATGGTCTTTGATCTCAGCGAGCACCTGAAAACTCCGCTCCAGCGCCGACTCTATCGGCTGCTCGGCCCTACTGTGGAGAATGTCCTGGGTTTGCGCAGTTTTGATGAGTTTTACCAGGAATCGGCTCGGCTGTTCCGTGCGCATCCGCAGCATCCGAAGGTGTTTGCGTGGTTTGACTCGGTGGCGCATGCGTTGGCGCTGCAGGAAGATGTCGATCTACCCCAGGAATTTGTGTTTCCGAAGGAGGGGCCCCTCATCATTGTGGCCAACCATCCCTTTGGAGTGATCGATCCGGTGATGCTCTCGCGCTGGGCGGCGCAGTTCCGGCCAGACCTCAAGGTGATGACCAACTCCCTCATGCTGGCCATGAAGGAGCTTGAAGGGCACGTGATCCCGGTGGATCCTTTTGGCGGAGGTACCGCAGCGAAGAAAAATCTCGCTCCCATGAAGGAAGCGATCCGTCTGCTGCGCGGCGGTGGCACGCTGGTGATCTTTCCCGCAGGTGAGGTGGCGTCCTATAAACCGGGGCGCGGAATCGAGGAGCCAAAGTGGAGCGATCACGTCGGCTCGCTGGTGCGGCGCACGCAAGCGACCGTGCTGCCAGTGTATTTCCCTGGATCGAACAGTGCGCTGTTTCACGCGGCGGGCCTGCTTCATCCCCGTCTGCGCACGAGTCTGTTGCTGCGCGAGTTCTGCAACCGTGCGCACACACCGGTGGAGATGCGCGTGGGGCAGCCCATTCCGTTCTCGCGGTTGAAGAAGTTTGATGATGATGAGTCACTCACACGCTACCTGCGCGTGCATACCTTTGTGTTGCAGCAGCGCAGCCGCGGGTCAGCGGCAAAGCTGACCGTCGCAGGAGAGAGTGCCGCCATCGCGCCGCCTTCGGAACTCCAGCATGAGCGCATGGTGGAGGAAATCGACCGCATTCGCGCGCGCGGTGGCCGCTTGGTCGGTCAGGGTGGACTCTCGGTTTACCAGGCACACTCGCACGAGATCCCGGCGTTGTTGCCGGAGATCGGGAGGCTGCGGGAAATCACCTTCCGCGAGGTGGGTGAGGGCACGGGCAACGACATCGACCTGGATAAATACGACCGCTACTACGAGCACCTCATTCTCTGGGATGAGGAGAAAGAGCAGGTAGCAGGCGCTTATCGTCTGGGCCGTGCGGACATGATTCTGCGCGAGTATGGGCCGAAGGGGCTCTACACCAGCACGCTCTTTCGATTTGAGAAACCGTTCCTGGCCAACCTTGAGCACGCGGTGGAGATGGGGCGCAGTTTCATCACCAAGAATTACCAGCGCAGCCTTGCCTCGCTGCCGCTGCTGTGGAAGGGCATCGCGCACTGGGTCGCACGCAATCCGCATTACAAGAAGCTCTTTGGCCCTGTGAGCATCAGCAAGGACTACAGCAGCCTGTCGCGGAAGATGATCGTGGAGTTCCTTCAGGACAACCGCATGCACCCACACCTCTCCAGTTTTGTGAAGGCGCGCAATCCGTTCCGTTACATGCGCTCGCGCCGGATGATGCGGGAGTTCATCAGCGCTGATTTGGAAAATGTGGATGACTGTTCGGCTCTCGTTTCCAGTTTGGAAACAGATGGCAAGGGCATCCCGGTACTGCTCAAACACTATCTGAAGCTCAACGCAACATTGCTCAGCTTCAATGTGGACAAGGATTTCTCCTCCGTGGTGGATGGCTTGATCCTCGTGGACTTTACAGAAATCGACCCGCGCTTATTGGCGAAATACATGGGCGAGGAAAACTGCGCCGCCTACCTGGCGGGGCATAAAAAAGAGGCGACCTGAATGCAGGCCGCCTCCGTGAGGTGAAAGGAGTGAGCCACGCAGGCTTTAGTGCTTTTTGCCGTTCACGGCTTCCAGCTCCGGCTCGATGAGTCCGTAGTCGCCGTCTTTGCGGCGGAACAGGATGGCCAGGCGATGCGTCTGCTGATTGTGGAAGAGGACGAAGGGGCGCTCGCTGATTTCGAGATCGACGATGGCCTCGTCGGCGTAGAGCGGGCGGATTTTGTACTTCTCGTTGTGAACGTAAGAGGGCTGGATGTGCTCGTCCTCGGTGTGGATGGCCTCCTGGTGAAAGACGTGCTCTTCGAGGTGGCGGATGGAGCCGTCTTTGCGCGGACGGTGGTTGCGCAGGAGACGCGTCTTGTATTTGCGCATGCGACGGGCGATCTTGGCTGTGCTTTCGTCGATGGACGCATAGATGTCTTCGGTGACAGACTTCACTTCGATGACGATGTGATCCGCGCAGAAGAGGATGATTTCTGCGACGTGGCGGTGATGGCCTTGCACGTCGAGCACGACCTTGGCCTCAATGATACGCGGATAGTCGAGGTGGAGGCTCTCGATTTTTTTGTTGGCGTAATCACGGATCGCCTCAGTGACCTCCATATGACGTGCGGTGACGACGATGGGGAGATTGACGTTGTGTTTTTGCATGGTGGTTGCTCCTGTTGGGGTTGGGTGTTTGAAAACGAGTCACATGGTGAAGCCTTCGCCGAGGTAGAGGCGGCGGGCTTCGGGATCATTGACGAGAAAATCTTTGCTGCCATGACGGCGGACGCTGCCCTCGAAAATGAGGTAGGCGCGGTCCACGATGTTGAGCGTTTCACGCACGTTGTGATCGGTGATGAGGATGGCCAGTCCGGCCTGACGCAGCATGCGGATGATGTCCTGGATCTCGCTCACAGCGATGGGATCGACGCCGCTGAAGGGTTCGTCGAGCATGAGCAGTTTCGGCGAGGTGACGAGCGAGCGGGCGATGGTCAGGCGGCGCTTTTCACCCCCGGAGAGAGTGATGGCGAGATTGTCCGCCACATGATCGATGCCAAATTTCTCCATCAACGACTGTGTCTGATCCACGCGCTCTTTTTTGTCGTATGGCTGGGTTTCCATGACCGCCATGATGTTTTCCCGCACGGTCAGCCGCCGGAAGATGGACTCTTCCTGTGGGAGGTAGCCCATGCCATAGCGGGCGCGCATGTACATGGGTTCATGAGTGGCGTCCTTGCCGTCGAACATGACCTTGCCGTCGTTCGGGCGCACGAGACCGACGATCATGTAGAACGTGGTGGTCTTACCCGCACCGTTGGGGCCTAGCAGGCCGACGATTTCGCCGCTTTTAACTTCGATATCGACACCGTTGACCACGGTGCGGCCGTCGTAGATTTTTTTCAGCCCCGAGGTGTGAAGCAAAGGGCTACCTGCCGTGGGTGCGGAGGTGCCATTGTCGGTACTGCTGAGCTCCAGGGGGAGCTCCCCTACGGCAGAGTCCTTCGATTTATTTTTGCGCGCAGCCATGACTTATCGCTGACCGGATGGGGCGATGCCGCCGCGACTCCTGGGCGTGGCATTCTCCCCTTGGAGGATGATGGTTTCATGCGCGCCCTTGGTGGTGAGCATGCCTTTCTGGTCGATAATCATGACGCAACCAGGTTCAGTGGCTTTGTGGAGCTTGTTGCCAGCCTGTACTTGGGGCCATTCGAGGAGGGTCGTGTTGCCAGTCTTGCCGTCGTAAATGAGATGTTTGCAGTGGCCGATTTGGAGTTCGCCCGTTTCGGAAATCTTTTCGACGGTGACCATGGGGCCGCGCGCATCGGCACGCTCGATCGGCGGAGCGTCAGCTCCCTTTTTTTTTGTAGGGGCTGCGAGGATGTCTGTGTCTTTGGTGTTTGTGAGTGCTTTCGGTTTGGATTCGAGCAGGCCGCCTTCTCTTTTGGCCATGTGGATTTCCAATTCTTCGCACTCGATGTACATCTGCGGATGGCGCGCCTTCACATCGCCCACATAGGTGCCGTAGCCACGGTTGGCATCGAAGAAGGCACTCTTCTGCGCGGTGATGACGATTTGTCCTTTGGTGGCTTGAGGTGCCTCATCGAGATTCAGTGGCTGGAGCGGCTGGGGTTGTGGTCCCGAAGGAGGAGGGGGAGTCTCTACGACGGGTGTGGCTGGCGAGCGTGGGACTGGGGTGACGGCATCTGGCATCACCGCTGGTGCGGGGGTGGTGGGTTGCGGTGTGGTCGTGCCACTGTTCTGGTCTTGGCTCCGCATGATGGTCTGCGCCGCTTTCAATGCTTGTTGGCGCATCTCGGCGGTCTCGGGAGCGATGAGGAAATCTTCGGCCTTTTTCCGGACATCGGCAGGCACGGACTTGATGGCTGCTTTTGCAGCATCAACGGCTTTTTCCCGAGTGGCGTCGTCCACCTTCTTTTTGCGGAAGTCGAAGAGCGGACGAGTGTTGTCCTGGCTCTGCGCGTATGCGCTGACGCCGCATGCGAGCAGGGTGATGCAGAGGACGGGACGGAGCTTCATGTCACTTTCCTTGGTGGTTTCCAGAAGAGGGGTTTCCCTCGCCGCTGAAACTGGCGGTGTCAAAGATGACCATGCGGATGTTTCCCGTCATGCGCCCTTGATTTTTAGCGGTGTCAAAGATGAGGCCGTCACCCTCGATCTCAAAATCGGGGCGGCTGACCTTGCCGCGCTCAGTGCTGCGCAAGATGCCTCCGGCGATCTGGTAGAAGGCGGTGTTCAAGTCGATGCGCAGATCATTCTGCGGCTGTGTGCCAAACATCTGCACGGTGAGTTTTTCCGCATAAAGGCAGCCGTCATCGATCCGGCGAATGACATCTGCGGTGATGAGTGAGGTGCGGCGGCCTGTGGCATCGAAGGAGGGGATGACGGCACCTTTGCTCTCCTCACCCAGTGGCACCATTTTCATAAAGGCGGCCATGCCTGCACCACCTGCGGCTGACTGTGCATGCGAAACTGCAAACATGGCGAGGCCTACCAGCACGCCGAGCATGCTGGAGAGCATCCACCGACGGCGGTGGAGCAGCTCAAGCGATGGGGCGAACGAGGGCATGAATCTTGCGCAAGGTTTCCACCACTTCCGCGATCTGGGAAAGCGGGATTTGATTGGGGCCGTCTGAAAACGCCTTGGCGGGATCGGGATGCGTTTCCATGAAAACACCATCGCAACCAGTCGCCACGGCGGCGCGTGCGAGGACGGGGGCCAGTTTGCCATCACCACCTGTCGCGGTGCCGAGTCCACCGGGGCGCTGCACGCTGTGCGTGGCATCCATCACGGCACGGTAGCCAAGCTCGCGCATCCAGTAAAGCGAGCGCATGTCGGCGACGAGGTTGTTGTAGCCAAAGGTCGTGCCGCGCTCGGTGAACATGAAGTTTTGGCATCCTGCGCTCACCAGCTTGTCCGCGATGTTCTTCACATCCCAAGGCGCGAGGAATTGGCCTTTCTTCACATTGACAGTGCGTCCCGTCTCGCCCGCAGCGACGATCAAATCGGTCTGACGACACAAGAAGGCCGGGATTTGCAGGAGGTCGATGTGCTCGGCGGCTTTCTTGGCCTCTTCCACAGTGTGGATGTCCGTCGTCACGGGCACGCCGAGCTTGGCACCGATCTGTGCCAGCAGCTTGCAGCCCGCTTCACAACCCAGTCCGCGATAAGATGAAATGGCGCTGCGATTTGCCTTGTCGTACGAGGCTTTGAAAATCCAGCGCCAGCCATGCTGCTTCGCCATCGCGTCGAGTTTTTCGGCCACGCTCCAGATGAAATCCTCGCTCTCGATCACGCAGGGTCCCAAAATCAAGACCGGCTCCGTGCCATCCATCGACACCGACCCAATTTTCACCACCGGAAGAGAGAACGCGCCCATGCTTTGCAAAATGTTTGATCCCGGCTCTCCGCCCGGATCGGTATTCTGGCTGCCAACCCCGGTGTTCAAGCCGCTACCGCAAAGTCTAGCTCGTGCCCCACAGATGACAATGAGAGATTCTTGTGAAAGGGCGTGCGGTTCTGCGCGCGGCATCGTCAGCGGTGCATCTCATCCTGCGGTTTCGGCGTGGCGATGTCGAGAAAGCCTGAACTTTCAGAGCTGCCCCCACGTATTTCCTATGGCGTTTCTAATTTATCGCGATTAGAATAAACGAACATTCTGGGAAATGAGCAGCTCCGACCGCATCCGCATCTTGATCGTCGAAAACGAGGGTCTCGTGGGCTGTGACATGGCAACGAGCCTGACCAAACTCGGCCACGCCGTCGTGGGCATCTGCGCATCGGGGGAGGAAGCTCTCGAACGCATCGACGAGCTGCGCCCTGATCTCGTGCTGCTGGATGTGCACCTCGCGGGTCAGATGGATGGCATCGACACCGCTCGCGCGCTCCAGCTCCGCACCCCGGCGGCCATCGTCTATGTGACGGCCTGTGCCGATCTGGAGACGGTGGCTCGTGCGCGCGAGACACATCCGCATGGCTACTTGCTAAAGCCCTTCAATCACGACGAACTCCGTCTCGCCGTCGAGGTCGCCGCGCAGCGTCACTTTGAAGAAAAAGAGCGCCAGCGTCGAGAACAGAGTTACTTCGAGGCTTTTCAAAGTCTGGCGGATGGCGTCATCGCTGCGGATTTGTCTGGCGGCATCGTGTTCATGAATCCCGCCGCCGCGCGCGTCACGGGCTGGTCCACTCAGGAGGTGGTCGGGCGCTCGCTGAACGAAATCTTCCGCATCTATCAGAGTGGTGGAGAGCCTGCGGAAATCCTACCTGCGGATACGGGTGCAGGCGCAGAGCGCACGGTCTTTCTGACTACTCGTGCCGGCGAGCGCGTGCCAGTGCAGGACCGCACTGCGCCGCTGCGCGATGCCCAGGGGCAGCTCACAGGCTTGATCATTTTGTTTCGCGCATCCGTTCCGACGTCTGCAGCGACGACGGCGGCCGCAAATCAGAATACGGCACCGCTCGTCGATGTCGTGGAAAGCATCTCCGATCCTCTCTTTGCGCTCGATGGGCGCTGGCGTGTCAGCTACGCCAATGCCAGTGCCTCGAAGCTGTTTGGACGCAGCTTGCAGGACATGCTCGGCCTTTCTCTCTGGGATATGATGCCCAGCGCGTTGCGAGAGACCCATTACGAGGCCCTCTCCAGTGCCATGCTCCATCGCGAGACCGTCAATCGCGAACTCTACTGGGACGAAAAGCAGCTCTGGCTCGAAGTGCGGGGTTATCCATTTGGCGAGGGCTTGCTGCTCCTCGTTCAGGATGTCACCGCGCGTCGAGAAGAGGCAGAGCGCCGCAGCCGCATCGACCGCCTCGAGTCCCTTGGCTTGCTCGCGCGAGGCTTCGCGCACGATTTTAATAATCTCCTCACCGTCCTGCTCGGCAACATCTCACTTGCCGAGATGCGACTGCGCAATGCCATCACCCTGCCCGAGCTTCACACGGCAAAGCAAGCCACGCTCCAAGCGCAAAATCTCGTCCAGCAGCTCCTCACTTTCGCCCGTGGCGGTGCGCCGATCAAAAGCCTCGTCCGCCTCAGTGATCTCATCGAGACCTTCTTTGCTCATCACACGCGGGCCACCCGCATGGAATACCGCATCGAGGTGCAGCCCGGCCTGCCACAGGTCGCGCTCGATGCCGCGCAAGTGCGCCGACTCCTCAGCAACCTCATTCGCAACGCCGAGCAGGCGCAGCCTGAAGGTGGCGAAATCACCATTCGCTGCTTTGCCCCCGATCATGCGGAGATGTTCCCTGGAGAAATGGTCGCAGATCAGAACTTCCAGCCTTCCGGTCTCGCGATTGAAGTTTCAGACCAAGGCGAAGGCATCTCGCCAGAGCATCTGCCGCACATCTTTGAGCCCTACTTCAGTACGCGGAAGGCAGACAATGCCACGGGTCTCGGTCTCACCGTCTGCGAATCCATCGCCAAAGCTCATGGAGGCTCACTCACCGTCCGATCCGAGCCCGGTAAAGGTACCACCGTCCGCCTCTATCTGCCGCTCGATGCCGATGCTGAAGACACCAGCACCTTTGGCCTCAGCAATCTTTTTGAAGCACCGCCGGAAGCTGCAGCGCCCACGCCACGCATCCTCGTGCTCGAAGATGATCCGCTCGTGCGCTCACTCATCGTGCGCAACTTGACCAGCAACGGCTTCGAAGTCGTCGAAAGTGCCGAGGGCAGTGAAACCGTGCGTCTTTATCAGGAGAGCCTGAATCAGGGGCGCGTGTTTGACCTCGTCATCCTCGATCTCAGCATCCCCAACGGCATGGGCGGTGTCCGCACCATCGAAAAACTCCGCGCTCTCGATCCCGAAGTCTTCGCCATTGTCTCCAGCGGCTACTCCGACGATCCCGTGATGGCCAAGCCCGCGTCCTATGGCTTCGCCGCCGTATTGCCAAAACCCTACGAGCCTGCGGACATGCTGCGCCTCGTGCGCAGCGTGCTCGCCACACGCGGAATCCGCCGCGCATCGTGATCTAGCAGACACGTCATGCGAGACGAGCAGGAGCTTCTCAACAAACTGCGCAAAATCGAGCGCCTCTACGCTGGTGCCACCACGCCGGGAGAGAAAGAAGCCGCTGCGGATGCCATCGCCAGGATCAAACGCCGCATCGGTGAAACAGCCAAGGTGGATCGCCCCATCGAATACAAGTTCACCCTCGCCGATGGCTGGTCGAAAAAGCTCTTCATCGCTCTATTACGACGCTACGCGCTCAAGCCCTACCGCCGCTCGCGCCAACGCCGCAATACGGTCATGGTGAATGTGCCGCGCACCTTCGTAGAGGAAACCCTCTGGCCAGAGTTTCTCGAACTCAGCGAAGTCCTGCAAACCTACCTCGATGAAGTCACCCAGCGCGTGATCTCACAGGGCATCTACGCCGATGTGGGTGATGAGGAAGTCGTTGAGGAGCTCGATTGATCCCACAACACTTGCCAGAAGCTCAAGTTGAACAAAGAGGCATCCGAGGGCACTAAGTGTGCAGAATGATGAAACTGCGATCTCATATCTATGTGTTAAGCTTGGTGGTGCCTCTGATGCCATGCGGCCCACTTCAGGCGGGCACCCCGTCTGCTTTGAAAGTGGCAGAAGCACAAAGGCGCATGGATCCGACAGGAGCCGGTGCCTATCATCGCGTAGGTCTCTTTCGCGAGCAAAGTAACACGCGGAAGCACCTACAGAGGAGGCAGAACGAACGCTCGTTGGTCAAAAATAACCACGTTCAGAAAAGCTGAATTGCACTCATCCGAGCGAAATGCTTTGATGAGTTTTCATGAAAAAATTATTCGCGTTTCTTCTCGTTTGCATTGCGGGCACTGAGTTGGCTCAAGCACAGACTCCTCGCCGCCTTTCGGTCCTCGAATCCTATCGTCGTCAGGATGCGACGGGCCGCGGTTCATTTCACCGCCGTGGTATGTTTCGGGAGTTGGAGAATAGCAATACTCTCGCAGCGGAATCAGGCGTGCTTGCGCAGCCATCGTCGGGTGAGCAGTTCAATTGGACGCAGACTTTTGGCGAAATCTTTTCCATGCAGTTTCGAGCCAATTCCATGTTTTTTGCCTCGGACAACATCTTCAACACCGAGGAAGATGAGGAGACGGACACACAGTTTGCGCAGTTTCTCGGGGCTTCGTTGAATGCGCAATTCAATGACCATTGGAAAATGGAGAATACTTTCGATCAGGCTTGGTTTCTGCATGGCAAGGCGGAGCATTCTGCTAACGACTTCATCACCAGCACTTTCCGTCAGGCTTTGAGTTATGAACGCCTGCTCTTTAATGATAAGGTCAGCCTTACGGTGCCACTCAGTTGGCAGTTCTCGCGCTTGTTTAATCGCTCTACAGGGAATCGCACCTTGGACACATGGATTTATGGAGTCGCCACCGAATTTTCTTGGTTCCTCAAACCTTGGCTCATTCCCACATTCAGTTATCAATACAGTTACAACGACTCTAACAGCCCCCAGGGGTTTGTGGCCGATAAGCATAAGCACGATTTCAATCTAGGTCTTACCTTTATCCCGTTTGAGGGGAAGCAATTCTTTATCATTCCCAGTGTGCAGTACACGCACGAACAATTCATCGGCGTCACACGCCGGGATAATGCCTGGACGCCAACGCTAACCGTTTCCTGGCAGCCCCTCGACTTCTTAGCGGTGGATGCTGTGGGGAGTTACACGGATTCGGATTCCAGCTTGCAGGGGTCGAACTTCGATGCGCTCACGCATACGGTGTTCTTGCGCCTCTTTTTTGATTGGTGAATCTCGTATTCAACCGACAACCTCCAGGAAGGCATTTGAGGGGAGCGGGATGGAGGGGAGGTGGGGTGTCATGAGAAAAAGATAGACGCATCATTGCATTCTAAGATAGCCTCCTTGGAATGCTTTGAAGATGAGTTCAGAAAAAAATCACTTTTTTGCACAAGTTCTGCCGGGCGGTGCATCCAGCTTCTGAAACCACAAAGTTTCTCTAAACTCAAACACACCACTCCATGAAACTGAAACATCGCATCACCGGCTCAATCCTCGCATTGGCCTTCGCTGTCTCCTCGGCATTGCCTGCGGCCACCATCCCGCAAATCAAGCGGGCTCCCGCAGTGAAGGTGCCTACTGTACCGAAAGTGCCAGTGGCTCCCAAAGTGCCGACCGTGCCGAAAGTCCGCACGGTAAAGATCCCCACCGTCAAGGTGCCGACCGTGCCGAAAGTCCGCACAGTGAAGGTCCCCACGGTCAAAGTGCCGACCACTCCGAAGGTCCGCACAGTGAAGATTCCCACCGTCAAGGCACCGCCCACGTCCAAGAAACCTGCCGTGGTCAAAACGCCGGTTAAAATTCCTTCCAGTACCAAAACCGCCATCGTTCCCACTCAGAGGAAGGTCGAGACGAAGACCACCTCCACTCAATCCGTGGTGATGAATCAGGGCATTCGTCAGGCTGTTCGTGGAGCTCGGCAGGACAATCCCAACCAAGCTCCAGAAGCTGGCGTGAAACCTAATCTGCCAGACCTGCCTGCGCGTGACGCAAATGTCGGTGGACGCTCCTCGGATAAAAAACCAGGCATTGGTGGTCGCAGCACTGATACAAATGTCTTGGGTGCTCTCTTGGGCAAAGGTGGGAGCACGAGCAGTTCCGGCCTCTTGGGAGATATCATTCCCAAGCGCGATGTGCCAGCCTTGACGGGCATCAGCCAGGCGGGAAGAACTTTCGATCAAGGTTTTGGATCCGCCACGCCCGACCTCAGTGGCTTTAATGCAGGCAGCTTTAGCCCCATGGCCGGAATCACCGTCGGTGGTAGCATCGGAGGACTGTTGGGCGCGGCAGCAGATCAGGCTGAAGGCGGCTCTGGTGGTAGTGGTCTGGCAGGCATGGGCAGCAGCCTGATCCAAGACAACCCGGGGGACACTGCTGTGAAAGTGGTTGCAGGAGTAGCCGGCACAGTTGGCACGGCGGCTCGCACCGTCGGATTCGTCGCAGAATATGGCGCGCTTCCCGTTGAAGCTGTGGCCGGAAGTAGTGTAGCAGCTGGGGCATCAACAGTGGGAGCCCTAGCTGGTGCTGCTGGTGTTGGGATCGCCGTCGGAATCGCGATCGACAAAGCCAGTGATGCAATAATAAGCGCTTCCTCAAACGCCTTGGGTTACAATGTTCGTGATAAAGCAGAGCTGGCAGTTATGGGAGTAGAAGCACTTAGCGAGATAGTGGACAGCGTATCCAACTCCGCAAGTGGCGACAAGAAGGGATCCGGCGTCGAAATGCCTGACCCCGAAAACGGAGGTGCGGTGAAAGTGGATGTCATCTCTCAGAGCCCTGGCCTTCTTCAGCAGATCGCTCAATCACGCTCTGGCAAGACAGTTTCTCAAGGTGGAACGAGTGACGCGACGCCCGTGGATGATGCCATCAACAACGTGGCCAATGGCTTGATGATTACTCAGCAGTCCACCACACGAGTCAAAAACAACATGCTCGGCAACCCAGGCCAGTTCGGGGGGGTGCGTGAAGGAGGCAGTGCCACAGTGGCTCCGGTTCGCAGCAACGGTTCCGGTGTGGTCACTCCCACCGACGACCAGAATATGAGCAGCAGCGGCGGACGTCAGGAGGACGCGGGTAAATTCTTTGGCAATGGGGTTGCCCCCGACCAAAGCCGCATCAATGGCTCCTCCAGCAGCAGCTCTAATAGCAGCAGTGACAACGAATCCAGCAGTTCATCGAGCAGCTCATCCAAGAGCAAGAAGAAATAAGCTGAACTTCAGCCCTGCGTTCCTTCGGCTCCGGCAGTTCGACTGCCGGAGCTTTTTTGTGTCTGAACCGCCGTAGCTGCAGAGGACGGAGCTGAAACCAGGGGCGATTTCCTCTTTGTGCGCAAATTTCATCTCCCCGTGATGCTCATCGCCACCATTCGCTGATCCTGATTTGCCCCGCCCCTTCACTGCGCATTCCGGTAAGTGCGCCGTTCTGGTCTTTGTTTCAAAATCGCACCGTCACCTGCATCGCTCCGAGATGATGGCCTTCACGGTCGTTGCCGCGCTTATCTCCGACGCTGTATTGGAGCTTCATCTGCACGCGCTCGGAGAACCGATACCCCAGAGCGAGATCTGCGCGCCAAGCGTTGCGATCCCACGAGGTCGTCAGACCGGGTACATCGCTGAAGGCCGATTGATTCCAGCGTGCGGCGGCCCACAGGCTGGAAGTGACCTTGTACTTTGCCTCCACAAAACCACTGAGCACCTCCACCGCTCCGACACGAGGCACTTCAAAGCGAGCGGCGATCAGCTCGCTCCAAATCTGCCACTTGTGATGTGTGTAACCCACATCAAGTCCCCAAGTGGTCTGCGTGAAGTCATTCACGTTCGTGCCTCCTGGCAAAGTACTGCCTGCACTTGCTCGCATGTAGGGGCCGTGGCTAAAGGACGTGCCAAAAGACCACTCTGGAGCTGGGCGTAATCCCACACGACCTGTCACGGTTGGATTCGTGTGAAAGCCGTCCTGCACACCGTCCCAAGACTGTGGATTCGATGAAAGTGCGGCGTTCTTAGCTTCGAAAGCGTACTCGATCATGCCGATGCGCCCAAAAATGGAAGCACCTGTGGCATACGACGGCCCCCAGATGATCGGAACCCAGCCTGATTTGTTGTCAGGCGCGTTTCGGCGGGCCATGAAGCCAGCCAGCCCTCCCGCCGCAAAACCGTCCGTGATCGGCAGTACGTCCTCATAAGCCATGGGGGCGGTGATGAGAGGATTGTCCCAGCTCAGATTGCGTTTCGCCCAAGAACCGAAGGCAGTGGCGAACTTGCCAATGCGCAGATTCACCTCGTCCTCGTTCCATAGTCGCGCTTGCAGGTAATAAACATCCAGACGCACTTGGCCGCCAGCCGCCGCACCGGGGTCAAACCCACGGTCCACACGCATTTGACCATGCAATTGTACGCGCTGTCCCAGTTGCACATCGAGGAATGACAGCAGGCGCGGTGAAAAGAAAACCGAGTCATCACTGGACAATAATCCCTGAGCCGGTTGTTCAGCAGCAAACGCCGTTGCATCCGCCATGAAGGATAGGTCTGCGTGGATGCCCGATGAATCGGCATCGAAGCGCGTCAGATTGTCCAGTGATTCAAACAGCGCTTGACCGCAAAGCGGCGAAGTCAGACAGAGCACGAAAAGAAATCGAAAAATTGTCATGGGCCAGCTTCAGAAAATGAGGTGATGCGATAGGCGGACACTGGCTGCGCAAATCCTTTTAGCGTCAGCGGTTCCAGCGGTTCAAAAAGGCCCAATGCGGCTGCCTTCGCGTAAGTCGTTTCATCCACGAGGATTTGTCCAGCCGCTGCCGTGCTGCACAGCCGCGCGGCGAGATTCACTTTCTCGCCAACCACGGTGTAATCACTCCGGCTCTCGGCACCGATGCATCCGGCCACCATCTGCCCTGTGGCGATGCCGATGCCGATTTGCAGAGGCTCTTTGGCCTGTTGATTCAAGCGTTCGCGCTCACGCATCATCTCCCATGCACAGCGTACCGCATGCTCGGCATCATTCCCGTAGCTCTTTGGAGCACCGCACAGAATCATGATCGCATCCCCGGCGAACTGGTTGATCACGCCACGATGCTTGAGCACGATCTTCGTCATGGCACCCATGTGATCATTGAGTAGCAAAATCACTTCCGCTGGATCACGTCCTTCGCTCAATGCCGTGTAGCCGCGGATGTCACAGAAGATCACCGACACCTCCCGCAACTCACCACCGAGCTTCACACGTCCTGCCACCAATTCTTCGGCCACACGTGGGTCGGTCACTTGTTGCAGGATCGAGCGGTAGCGATCGCGCAGGGCTAGGCCAGCGGCCATTTCATTAAAGGCATGACTCAGCGTATTGATCTCAAGCGTACGTGCGGGAGCCAGCCTCACGTCATAGTCACCTGCGCGGACACTCTGAGCAGCCTTCACCAGATCGGACACCGGCTGTGCGAGCTGCCGTGAAAGGGCCGCTGCCACCAAGGCCGCCACGAAAAGCACCACCATTCCGCTCAACAGAATGCGCCGCATCAAAACACGCTGCTGTGTCTTTAACTCAGACATCGGAAAGAGGCTCACCCATTCCGCCTTGGGATACTGCGAGCCCTCATTGAGGGTGAATCGCATGAAGCGATGAGGCACACCATCCACCGTGAATTGCCCAGCCTGTCCTGCCTGCGCGAGCAGGGGCTTTCGTAAGGCCGCAGGAACGCCTTCACCGATGAGACGATCTTCTACGAGTATGGCGGTGTCTTCTGGCATTTGCTGCCCGAGCACCAGCGTGCCTACGGTTTGATCGAAGTTGCGAATGGGACAGGCCAGCAGTCGATAGACAATGCCCTGTTGCGTCGCCACAAAGCCGAAGTCCACCTCCGCATCGCCTTGGCCGCGCGGCAGCCATTCGCCAATGAGAGAGTGATCATCAAAGTCGCCTGCCCGCGCTTCTGGACCTGGTGGGATGAGCTTTCGTTTAGCGTCGAGCAGGCGAAAGAAGGCAAACTCGCCTAGGCGCAACTCGTCCCCTGCGATGTGGTAAACCATTTCGGGATCGCCCTCCTCAAGGGCGGCAAAAAGGCGAACCGATTGCGCGAGCTGCTTGGCCTCTGCTTTCGCGGCTTTGATTGGCAACTCCTGCGACTGCCGAAAAGCCCGCATCCTTGCTTCGAAGAGCCGGTCCACCATGCCTTGGAATGCCTCCGTATTCTGCCGCTGTGCGATCACCAGCGTGATCGCTGTCGTGACCATCACGAGGGTCATGATGGCTTGCAGCAGCTTCGTTCGGAACGTCATGCAGGAGATCAGCGGGAAAAGTTCACGGTCGCCGTCTTGCCATCACTCACAGTCACATGCGCCTGGAGCAGTTTCTCTGACGGTTGGAAGACTCGCAGTCGGTACTCGCCGGGCGGTACGTTTTTGAGTGTGAACCTGCCTGCGCTGTCGGTGCTGGTGAACCAAGGCGTGTCCAGCACTACGACAAAGCAGCGCATGTGTTGGTGAATCTCACAATAGATTTTGACCACGCCTGCTTTGTCGAAGAGCACTTCGGGGCTCGGTTCGTCTTTGCGGAAACGCCCGAGGTCAAAGCGTTTTGCCTTGGAGTAGGAGAAGACGTTGTGGAATTCATCATCCAAGTTCGGAAACTCCACTTTAGATCCTGTTTGGACAGCCACCATCGATGGACGGAACTGGTAGCCCTCCTGGCGAATCCTCACTGTTTCATTTGTGCGGGTACGCGGGTATTTCTCATCATCGCGTTCCAGATACACGATCGCTGGTGCCATCTCCGGCTTCTGCACCGGTTTCTTCGTCTGGGGGGCCACATAGCCTGGGCGGGAGGGCGCGGGCTTCATGGCTTCCAGTGTCAGCGTGCCTTGAACAGTGCCGCCGACGAGCATTGAGAGGGGGCCGCAGAACAGAAAGAGTACAGCAAGCTCGCGCTTCATGGGAATAAATGATGGCGGAAACCCACGCATCTGCAAAGTCTCCTGAGAAAAACCTGTTTCACGCTACACGGCATCCTCGCTACTGTGCCTCCATGCCGAGTCCCTTTCCCGTCTTACCCGATCCTGAACTTGCCGCATTGGCAGCGCGGCTGGCTGCTTCACGCGATGAATGGCTGCTCTACGTGCTGAAAGAGCACACGACGGCACTTCTCGATGGCCTGCCAGCAAGCGTGATGCGTGCTGCATTGCGCAACATTCAGGCCGATGAAGGCAGCGTATGGCTCACGCCAGATGGTGGACATACGCTGACACCCTGTTGGAACAACGGCCCGCAGGCTGCGGACTTCGTTGGCAAGTTTTCACTTTCTGCTCAAGACGGTCTCACGGGACTCGCCTTCACCAGCAGCATGGCGTCTAGCGAAAGCGAGGTCTGCTTTAATCAGATGCAAAATCATGTGCTTGATGACGCGCTCGGCGTTTTCACTTGGGCCATGCTCGCCGTGCCGCTGCGCCTCGCAGGGCAGGTCTGCGGTGTCATCACCGCTGTCCGCTTGATCAAGCGTGCGGCTCTAGGCGATCTCAAAACCATGCCGCGCAGTGTGGCGGATTTCCCACCTGGATATGCACCGCCTTCCAGCTTCAGTGTGGATGATCTCAATGCGATGGAAAACACCGCAGCCGTACTGGGCCGCTTGCTGGATCATCGCCTGAACTGCTGGCTCATGCGTGTGGAGGAATAGACAGCCATGCCTCCTGCCACTTGGATCGACGAACTGCAACTCAGCGAAGTCCGCGCCGCGCTCGCAACAGCTGATGGCCGTGGTGTGCGCATCGCAGTGCTCGACTCGGGCATTGAAACGACCCACCCCGACCTCGGCGGCCTGCAGTTGGCGGACGACACCGCCTTTGAAATCGACGGCCATTTTCTACGCGCAGCCGCAAACACAGATGGTGATGTCATGGGGCATGGCACGGCCATTGCTTCGATTATTCGCTCGCTCGCACCGGCGGCGGAGATTGGCAGTTTTCGCGTGTTGGATGGCGGCCTCAAATCGCGCAGCAGCATCGTGTGGGAGGCTGCACGCCACGCCATTGAGCGTGGCTATCACATCCTCAATTGCAGTTTCGGCAGCCCGGGTGATGTGCGCTTTGTCATGCCATACAAAGAATGGATCGACCTCGCCTACCTGCGCAATGTCCACGTCGTGGCAGGCTGCAACAACCACGATGCCTCTGTGCGTGAGTGGCCCGGCTGGTTTCCGACTGTCGTCACCGTGAACTTTGCCAGCCTGCCGCCGAATGAATGGCTGCGTCGCAAGGGGAGCCTCGTTGAATTCAGCGCGCACGGTCATGATGTACGCGTGCCGTGGAAAGGCGGTGGCTATCGTGTCGTCAGCGGCAGCAGTTATGCGGCTCCTCGTCTCACGGCATGGCTGGCGCGCCTCATCTCCGTTTATCCTGATCTGCGTGTTGAAGAAGCAAAAGCACTCCTGCGGAGGCTTGCTGCGGAATAATCAACCGCGCTGCTTGATTTTGCACGCCAGATAACGCACCCACTCGGGATGCTCCTTGAGGAGGAGGGCGAGATTGGAGCGTTCTGAGGCATCGACCCCACCGGAGGTGAAGCGATCCAGCCGCGCAGCAATCTCAGGTGGAGGTGATTCCATTGCGCGCCCTTCAACATCGGGAGAAAATTGCTCCAGATAGCGCGTGAGGATGAGGAAATCTTGATCGTCGTTCATAACCTTGAAGCGTGGCTTTGTAAGATGGATGCGCGGGCGGGCAGAACTTGTGGAGAAATAATGGGTTTATTCACCCGTGGGCCCCAAAATGGCCTCCGCATCCTCGCCGCAGGCCTCAAGCAGTTCCTGCCAAGTGATGTTCAATGTCGGCTCACGCTCTGCCACGAAGGCCAGGGTGTCATCGCGAATCTGTTTCATGGCCTGTTTCTTTTTCGCTGAGATGGTGCCTTCATGCACACCTCCCCAGAGATCACACAGATCGCGTTGCTTGACATCCTGCAGCAAAGATAGGCGCAAGATGAGCAGAGCCTCCGCATCCGTACGGGCCATCGCGAATTTTAATGCATCGCGCAGCAGTTTCGCGAGCGGTGATTCCTGGGGAGCCTCGGATATTCCGCCGACGATGCGGTCCATGGCCTGACCTTCTCCATCCTCTCCTTCCAGCGCACTGGCATTCACCTCACGATGATGTTTGCGCAGGTATTCCAGCCATGCATTCGAGGCAGTCGTACGCACAAAGCCCATCAGCGGCCCACTGCCTGTGTACGAGGCCAGCTTCTGTCGTGTCCAGAGTCGTTCGATCACCAATCCTCGTACTTCATCAACATCTGCATCCGATGCGCCCATGCCGCGCAACCGCTGGACGATCGCAGGCACAAACTCTTCGTGAAAGCGTCTCCAAGCATCTTCATCGCCCGCCAGCAGATCTTGGGCAAACTCAAAATCGGCTGCGTGGAACGACTTTGCGCCAAGGTTGGAGGGCATTTCACTACTCATGCTCTAGCGTATAAACGTTCGCGATGAGTTCTTCCACACAATACGCTCTTCGCATCTGCCGTGTGTTGAAGCTGAGGCAAATCAACACCCTACCGCTGCCGCGCTCTTCGACTTCTGCGAATCCCACAACAGCTTCATCGCGATCACGCCGAGCCATGGAGCTAGGCCCGCCATGGCCATGCCGAGATCGAAAGACTTCGTTTCATCCACCAGTTTGCCGAACAGTTTGTGCATCGGAGATGACACCGCCCACACCCAGGTGCTCAACAAGCCCGTGAGCCGTCCGACATGTCGATCGGATAGCTCCTGCACAAAGCTGTAGTAACAGGGGAACAGGGCCAGTGCTCCGGCACCGACGACGAGAACCGCTCCCATCAATGGCCAGCCCTTCGGCAGCCACAGCACCAGCACACTGAACGACGTCATCACACACGCTCCCGCATACACCCAGCGGCGCGATCCATGCGCTGAAATCGCAAATCGTCGCGCGAGCCAGAGAGAAATCATGCCAGCCGCGATGCAGCCGATGTCCGTGCCGATGTAGTAGGCGGAATTGAACGCCAGTGCCTCCGTTTCCGTATATCCGCGACCTTCCTGCATGAATTTCGGCAGCCACACGCGAAACAAATGCCAGCACGTCTGCGCGCCGAGGATCAACAACGCCAGTGCCCAGAAACGACGGCTCAGCAGAATGTGCGAAAGGCTCTCACGCTTCGAAGGATCGTCCGGTGTCACCACATCCAGTTCCGTTTTGCGGATCGAGGCAAACCAGAGCAGCACCCATAGCAGTCCCAAGCCGCCGATGACTTGAAATGCCAGCCGCCAACTCGTGATGTCATCCGTCATGAGCCAGATCATCATTGGCGGCGTCACCACGGCACCGATGGATGCCCCGCTTTGCAGCACGCTGTTGCCCATCGTGCGATCCTTGGGATCCAACAGCGCAAACGTCGTCTTCAGTGCGCACGGCCAGTGGCCCGCCTCAAAAAATCCCAACAGCACTCGGCACGTCAGCAGCGGCCAGTAGCCAGTCGTGTGCGCTGATGCAATGCCCATCAGCGACCAGCCACTGAGCACCACCGGATACAGCCAGTACACGCGAAACCGGTCTGCCAGAAATCCGAACACCAGCGACCCCACCGCAAACGCCCAGCCAAACGCCAGCTCCATGTCCCCGTACTGTTCTTGTGAAAGATGGAACTCCTTCGTCACTCGCACGGCTGCGTTCGACAATGTTTGCCGATCCATGTAGTTGATCGTCGTCGCCAGCAACAGCAGGCCACAGAGATACCATTTCCAGAGGGGAGAGCGATTCTTCATAGCATGGATCATCCCTCCCAGCTCCTTCCATCCCACGCAATCACGCGTTCCAGCAGTTTCACCACTTGCTCGCTGAAGCATTGAAACAGCACTTCGCCTTTTTCCGCCGTTGCGGAGCGCGGATCACCCACATGACCGGGCACACTGCGGTCGGTCATGATCCAGCCGCGTGAGGCAGGCTCAAACGGATTCCCAAACGGCACATCGCTGGTTTTTGTCAGATCACCAACGAGCTCTGGATGCAGACGCAGCACCATGCTCGTCTCCCATTCGCAGGCGTGGCCCATCACGCGTTGCTGGATCGCGGTATCTCGCGTCCATGGTTCCGCACCGAGATGCCAGTAGGTGGCAAAGAGCAGCAGCAGGTCTTTGCGGTGGCGATGCTTCTGCCGTGCCTCAAACACCGCCTGCTTTCCCGGCGTGTCGTTACCGCCGTGGCCATTGAGGAAGACGAGGCGTTTGAAGCCGTGCGCGATGAAATTCTCGAGCAGCCCATTCAATAGATCGAGATACACGCGCGGCTCCGCTGACAAGGTGCCAGGGAAATCCATGTGGTGATGCGAGTTGCCGAGCCATTGCAGCGGCGCAAACAGAGCGCGATCTCCGACCATCGCTTCCGTGCGGCGGATGATCTCGGCGGTCAGCATGCTGTCTGTGAAGACCGGCATGTGCTCCCCGTGTTGCTCCAGCGCGGCGATGGGAAACACCACCGGCATGTCACGACTCAGCGCCGCCACTTCGTTCCATTTGAGCTGCGCGAGTTGCATGACGGTCAGCGGACTTCTTCGACCTTGATCGTGTGTGTGACGGGCACCACCAATCTGCGCGCAAAGGCATCCATCTTGGCATGTTCGCTGGCGAGTTTCTTCTTCAGCTTCGCCAGCGCAGCGGCCACTTTTGCATCCTCGGCGGCTTCAGCAGCGACCACGCGCATGTGAGTGACCAGATTTTTCACCAGCGTGGTTTCAAAGCTCTCTTTCAGAGCGATGGCGTTGGTCAGATTTGCAAATGCGGCGTCAAACGGCGTCTGTGTGAACTCGGCGGCGAGATTGATGCCCGCTTCAAGCTGCGCACGGCTGAATTCCTTGCTGTGCACGCCCCAAGTGACTTTCGCCTTCGCGGAACCGAGATTCTTCACCAGCAATGTCAGCCGATTGAGATCCTGATTGAAACGGGTGAAGGGCAGGATGCTGCGGTTGCTGCTCGCGCTGGTCGGATCGGCGTCGAAGCAGAAGGGCCACTTCGTGCTCTCCAGGGTCACGCTGCCAGCCTGCCCCGCTTTGATGACATGGCCGCTGCTCGCGTTCGCCGCTCCCTTTATATCCACGGTGATCGTGCCGATCTCACCATCCAATCCCAGCGCTTTCAAAAACGTCTGCGCCATGAGGAGCTGCCCCGCAGGAGCAGGATGAAAACCATCGCCGCCGAAAGGGCCGTAGCCTTTCCCCAGCGCCGCCTTCGACTTCGCCAGCGCGCTCATCATCGTGTCATGCACGTTGGCAAACGGTTGCTTGTTCTCTTCCGCCAGCTTTTTGGCGATGTCGCGCAAGTGAGCGAGGTTGTCGTTATACACTTCGCCTTTGACCGTCGGGCGATTGAAAAAATCGGGATCGACTCCGCCTGGCGAACCGATCGCCATGACTTTCACGCCGACTTTGTGCAATCCAGCAATCACCGCGCGCATGTTCTTCTCGTACTCCGCGCCGATCTCCGGCACATAGGCTTTGTAGCTGCCGTCGTTCATGCCGTAGCACGTCGTCGCCACGTTTGGATTGAACACAGCGAGGTCGTTTTCGAGACGCGCGGCAAATCCACCCGCCCGTTCGCCGCTCCAGCCAAATTGGAACACCTTGATGTCATTGCGCCCCGTGCAGGCCAGCAGATAGAGCTCGATGTATTTGGAGTAAATCTTCTGCTCCGTGATGCTGTCGCCGATCACGGCGACACGGGCGTTGGGTGGCAGCAGAGATGCCGCACTCAGATGAGCAGCGGCGAATTGAAGGGCGGTTAAGAGCGGGAGGTAAAAGCGCATGGCTCCACTCATACCGTCAGAAATGGCGCATTCTGGCAAGGAAATACCATCGACTGCACCAAAGCCCGCATGGGCTGACGCGGAGGCGAGCACACAGTGCGGATCGTTCATGCCAAAGAGAACCTTTTTGCCAGATGGAAATGAGGCGCGTAGGCTGCCCCGCGCCATGCCCGCACGCTCGTTCGCCTTCTTTGATCTCGATCACACTCTGCTGCCCTTCGACACGCAGGCTCTGTTTTGCAACTTCGTGCTCAAGCGCGAGCCGTGGCGTGTCTTTTTGCACGCACTGTTCATCCCTGTGGCGCTGGCGCGTGCCTGTGGACTCGTTAGCACCGCAGCAGCCAAGCGAGCCTTCCTGAGTTATCTGCGCGGCATGTCGCGTGAGCGACTGGCGGAACTCGCGCATGAATTCGCCGAAGTCTGTGTGCCGAAGTGGGCTTATCCCGATCTGCGTGCTGAAATCCTTCGTCATAAGCATCAGGGCCGCACGCTCGTGCTGAATACCGCCAGCCCTGACTTCTACGCGCATGAAATCGCGCACGCGCTCGGCTTCGATGACTGCATCGCCACACAGTTTGAGATCGGCGAAACATTTCCCGGCATGCCGCGACTCGTCACCGGCAACAACAAGCACGAGGCCAAGATCGCCGCCATGGAAGCAGGCGTGCCAGGCGTGGCGAAACTCACCGAAAACGAACGCGCCAACTGCTGGAGCTACTCTGACAGCACTGCCGACCTCCCGCTGCTCGAATACGCCGGCTATGCCGTGCTCATCCATCCATCGAAAAACCTCGCGGAGATCGGCAAAACGCGCGGCTGGGCGATCCTGCGCCCGGCGCGCCCCTACCGCACCAAAGTGGGGGACATGTTTCGCGTCCTGCTGCAAATGTTCGGACTGCATCCCGAGTGAGTGTGTCCTTGCTCAAGTGGCACACGCATTTATGATCGGTCACGTTTTCGCGAGAGGCGCTCGTAGCTCAGTGGACTAGAGCAGCGGATTTCTAATCCGTAGGTCGCAGGTTCGATCCCTGCCGGGCGCGCCAGCGTCAATGGCAGGAGTTCAAAAGGTGTTTCCTCAAACAAGTGCCCCCGACCGGATTTGAACCGATAACCAAGGAATTATGAGTTGAGACTTGGACTGATTTTGACAGAGCGGGCATGATAAGGCGTGAGCACTGTTTTCCTTCGTAAATCGAGGTTTTCAAGTCCGCCGATGTTGTCAGAACAAATCAGACCAATATCAGTCATGAACAGAAAAAGTGTCCAAGAAGTGTCCAAGCAGTTCACCGGGGAAAAGACTTCAAAAACTCGATCCTTTGCAAAGACGGATGCGCGTTACTGGCGTTCCCGCCTTTTCCGCAGTGCCTACAAGCGCGGTGATGAACGCCGCGAAGTGGCGGGCTGGTGCATGAAGATCAAGCATGCTGGGCGGCGCGAGTTGCTGAACCTGCGCACATCGAATCAAGCAGCGGCGGCACAGAAGGCGGCAGACATTTACCGCCAGCTTGTTTGCGAGGGATGGGAAGGTGTGTTGCAACAATGGAAGCCCAAGGCTGTGCCTGTGGAAAAAGCCGCGTCTGTGGGCGATCTTATCAGCGCAGTATGCACCGTTTCATCGGCGCGGCCAAGGAGCGTCTGGAGCTATGGCGTGTGTCTGCGACTGATCGTGGCAGATGTGGCGGGTATCCCACGCAATGATCCCTCTAAATGGGATTATCGCGGCAGAGGTTCCTCACGCTGGCGCGAGAAGGTGGACGCATTGCCGTTGTCCATCCTCACGCCGGAGAAAATTCAGGCATGGAGGCTCGCCCGCCTGCGCAGTGTGGAGGATAATCCGGTGAAGCTCCGCGCCACGAAAACGACGATCAACGCTACGATTCGCAAGGCCAAGTCCCTCTTTTCCGCCAAGGTGCTAAAGCATGTGGGCGGCGGCCTGGTGCTGCCGCCAAATCCATTTGCCGGGGTGGATTTCTTCCCGCGTTGTTCGATGCGCTATGAATCGAAGATCGACGCGCCTGCGTTGATCGAGGCAGCACGCTTAGAGCTTGGCGGCGATCCCGCGAAGCTGGAGCTATGGAAAGCCTTTGTGCTGCTGATGTTTGCGGGCCTGCGCAAGAATGAGGCGGATAAGCTGCGCTGGGATTCTGTGTGCTTCACTCTTGGCTTGCTACGGATCGAGGATCATGAGCATTTCCAAGCGAAGTGCGAGGCCAGCAAGGGGAGTGTGGAGCTGGACGCGGAGGTTGTGACCATGATGCGGGAGTGGCGTGCGCAGGATGCGGGCGGTGTGTTTGTGCTGCGTTCGGAAATTGCACCGCTGATGAACACCCGGCATTTTCATTACCGCGCCGCGCGCACGTTTGATGCTCTCGCTGCATGGCTTCGCGTGCATGGCATCACGGCACAGAAGGCACTGCATGAGTTGCGGAAGGAGGCTGGTTCACTGGTGGCGGAAAAGCATGGAATCTACGCGGCTTCGCGCTTTCTCCGCCATGCAGACATCTCGATCACGAGTGCTCACTATGTCGATAAAAAGCAGCGCGTCACTGTGGGGCTTGGCGGCCTGCTTTCGTCGCTGCCGACGGATGCGCCAGAAACAAACATCACTCCTTTTCCCGCGCCGGTGAAGCTGGCCGGATCACACAATGCCAAACGCAAGACTGCATGAGAACAAACAAACATAAGCCGCGCCTCCTACGCTTGGATCATGAAACTGCTATCGCTATGGATGACGCCTGCGACTGGATGCAAGCCGTTTCGGAGGGGCTGTTGTCTGACAGTCCCAAGGCACGCCGCCGCCAAGTGTGTTTGATCCTTCGTGCCGCTCTTGAGGCGGTGATGAATTATGAATCACGCGCAGGTGAAAAGCTGATCTGGCCTCTGGCCTTCACCGCTCGGGAACAATCGGCAGAGGAAAAGGCACTGCATGGATTGCTGACGACTGCACAAACGCAAAGTGACGCCGCCGCCCGTGGCTGTGGGGCGTGACACCACCCAAATATCGAACAAAAACCGCATGAACTCACCACGCTACTCGATGCCGCAAGAGCAACCCATCAAGGTTACGTCACGAAACATTCTTGATGTGATAACAACGGCGGTGGAGGCCGCCGGTTTCCCCGGCAAGAACACAGAGTTGATAATCAAGGCAGCGCAGGCTAAAAGGCTGATGACACCCGCTGAGAAATTCACGACGCAAGAGTTTGTGATGGGGTATCGTGCCTTTATCGTCTATGCTTTGAAGCGTTGGTCTCTGCGATGGCTGGAGACGTGGCGAAAGTCAGACCTGGTGAAAATGTGGCTGTGTCCGGGCGGTGAATTCGAGGCACAGGATGTTATCGGCATTTGCGTCAAGGAAGCGGAGAGAGTGCTAGCTGGGCGCAAAGCCTCCGCCGTTGCCTCCACACGGGCGGAAGTTCCCGGCTGGCTGGAAGGATAGCTTATCGCTGATAACGCAGTCGTTATCAGGAGCACGTTTGACACGGCTGGGCTGGTGTAGCCCATGAAAACGCATACACCACCCCCGCCGTCTGAATCCGCCGCCGTCGAAGCCCGTTCTTTGACCTATCAGCAAGCCGCCGTCCGTTTGGGCGTGTCCGCCATCACGCTCCGCCGATGGCGGGCGGAAGGCCGATTCAAAGTGCGGGTTTTCTCTCCGACTCTTGTCCGCATCCCGGTTGATGAGATCGAGCGCATGGAAAAGGAGGCACTGGTATGAGTGCGCCGCTACTACCCGGCGAGCTTTCGCCTTTGGAGGCATTCGAGGCGTTCAAACGCCGCCGCTCCGATGTGAAACCCAAGCTCATCAAGGCGGCCCGCGCCATCAAGGCCGCGTTCCTGGTTGAGTGCGACATTCACACGGCTTACGGCCTCGCCGTCGAACTCTACGAGCTGAAGTGCTGCCGTTCCTGGCTTCCAGCGTTTGCCCGCGAGATCGAGGCGGAAACAGAGCTGCGGTTTAGCAAACGACCCAGTGCCTTTGATGGAATGGGGGAACTGCTGTGAGTGCGAGCATTGCAGACATCCTGCAAGATGCCCGCGCCTTCGCCGCCGCGTGTGAGGAGCTGGCGGAGCATCTGGACGCCACGGCGGCCCGGCTGAAAACGCCGGGCTTGCTGGAATCGCAGGAAGCGGCCTTTCTGCGCGTCCTTCCGCTGATGTGCGCCTTTGCCTCCCCGGAGGTGATGGCGGCCTTTGCGGCGCGTCTGCGTGCGATTGCATCGCGGCTGGATGCCTTGCCCGCCTCTGCTGATGAGCTGGCCCGCTTCATGACCGCACCCGCTGCGGAGTTTGCGGCATTCGAGGCGTTGATCTTCGATTGTGGAATTCCGCAATCGAAGACCGATGATGGGAAAGGCGGTGAAGCATGACGCGCCTCGATCTTGCCAAGGAACGTCTCTCCATCTTCGACCTCGCCGCGCTGCGTGACTGGCAATGGGAGCCGGGGCGTTCTTGCCGTGTGCCGTATCGGGCGGACAAGTCGCCTTCCGGCAGTGTGTATGCGGATGGTCGCTTGATGTTTGACCATGCCACCGGGGAGACGCTGGATGCACCGGCCATCCTCGCGAAGGTGGAGGGGCTTTCCCCGGCGGATGCCTGCCGCCTGTTTATCGAGCTGGCCCGCATCGGGCCGGATGAGTGCCGGGGCGATAACCGCGCCAGCTTTCCCGCACGGCGAGCGTCAGAGACTCCACCGCCGTTGCCAGCCAAGCCGGAGCTTCCCACGCTGCATGCGCCGCGTGACGGGCATCTGCGGGCGATTGCGCGGATTCGTGGCCTTGACCTGACTGCGCTGGAAATGGCTGTTGAGCGCGGCCTGCTGTGGACGTGCCAGCATCGCGGCTTTGCCTGCTGGGCTGTCACGGATGCGGCCCGCTGGCTCTGCCAAGTGCGCCGCCTGGATGGAAAGCCCTTCACGCGAAAAGACGGCAGCACGTTCAAAGCATGGACGTTGCCGAAATGCCGCGCTGGCTGGCCGCTGGGCATCGGTGAAGCTGCGGAGCTTTATCATTCGCAGACTCCCGCGCTTGATCCATCTCGCGGACTTCCTCAAGCTCCACTCATCGCCATCTGCGAGGGCGGGCCGGATATGCTCGCCGTGCTGCACCTGGCTCATTCGCTGGGCTGTGCGGATCGTGTCGCGCCAGTGGCGATGCTGGGCGCATCCACGCGCATCGTGGCGGATGCTCTGCCGCTCTTTGCTGAGAGGCGTGTGCGCATCTTTCCCCATGCAGACGCCGCGCATGATGACGGCACTGCCCCCGGCCTGGAAGCCGCCGCCCGCTGGCAGGATCAACTCACTGCCGCCGGGGCGGATGTGGATGTTTTCGACCTGGCAGGCATCCCCGGAGCGGATGGCGTGCTGTGCAAAGACCTGAATGACCTCGCCCGCGTGCCGGTGGTGTCACTGGATGACGATGTGGCCGCGCTGTTTGAACCCTGAACCCTTTCCCCGCCTGCTGTGAGTGCCGCCAAAGAATCTACGACCGCCGATGATGGCGACTGCATCACCGATGCACCGCCGCCGGTGCCTGCATCGCCGAAGAAACCGCGCCCCCGTGTGGGCCGCGTGGTGAAGTCTGCAAAGAATCAACCTGCACGTTTCGAGGATGGGGCCGCGCCTTGCTCCGCTCCGCGAAAACGGCCCGCCAAGGCAAAGCCTGGCACGCCCGCAACATCGCCGCCCGCGCCGCCGCTCTTTAATCCCGTGCCCATCGTGGAGAAAGTCGGACTCTACTGGCTGAATGGAAAGAACTACTGGATTCCCGCGCCCTCTGGCGTGTGGCTGGAATCCACGGAAGCCCACGCGGGAAAGGAGCTGCGGGCCTTTGGCGTGTCCGCGCAACGTCCTGAAGGCGGAGGGCTGTCACAAGTGGAACTGGCCTTGCGGCACGTCCGACAAGGCCGTGTGCTTGACCTGGTGATGAATCTCGCGGGCCTCACCGCCGGGGTGCATGATCTGGATGGCCGCCGCATTCTGGCGCGTGAATCTCCGCGTCTCATCACGCCTGCCGCTGGTGATTTCCCCGTGATTGAGGCCATGCTTTACGGCCTGCTGGGCAATGAGCAAACGCCGCGCTTCGTGGCCTGGCTCAAGAACGGCTTGGAATGCCTCTCCAGTGGCATCCAGCGGCCCGGCCTGGTGCTTATCATCGTGGGGCCGGGGAACTCCGGGAAATCGCTGCTCCAGCATCACATCATCACGCCGCTGTTCGGTGGCAGGCACTCTGATCCTTCCGGTTTCATGTTCGATAAGACCGCCTTCAATTCGGAGCTTTTCGGCTGTGAGCATCTGCTGATGGAAGACCCGGCCACATCCACCCGCACCGAGGCCCGTCAGTTCTTTGGAGAGCGATTGAAGGCCATCGCCGCGAATGAAACGCACCATTGCCACCCGAAGGGCCGCGAGGCTATCACGCTCGCCCCCTTCTGGCGTTTGAGCGTGAGCCTGAATGATGATCCCGACAAGCTGCGCATCCTGCCAAACCTGAATGCTCCTGACCTCTGTGACAAGGTGCTGATGCTCCGCGTGCTGAAAGGAGAGATGCCCATGCCCACGACCACGAATGAGCAACGCGCCGCCTTCCGCGCCACCATCGCGGCAGAGCTTCCAGCCTTCGCTCATTATCTGCTGAATGTGAAAGTGGCCGCGAAGCACTTTGATACTCGTTTCGGCTGTCGCGCCTGGCTGAACCCGGAGATTGCCGCCATGCTCTACGATGATTCTCCGGCGGGCCGTCTGCTGGAGCTGATCGACCTCGCCGTTTTCGATGACGACGAATCGAAGGGCAAGGCATGGGAGGGCGGGGCCGATGAGCTAGAGGAAGTTCTTGTTTCGCCTGCCTCGCCGATTGAGCGGGAGGCCGCGAGGTTCTGCAATCACAACAACGTCGCCCGCTTACTCGCTCGCCTGGCAGAGGACATGCCGGAACGTGTGTCGAAGCATCGCACGAACAGCCGCCGCATGTGGAAGATCACTCCACCGCCTGCGGTGGACGCTGCGGTGTGAGGGCCACGGTTAGCCGCCGCTCCAATTCAGGTATGAGCCGAAATCGGGTGCTGAATTCCGGGCCCGAATTTCAGGCTGGCCGTTCCTCCAATTCCGAGGGCGGTCATGCCGCTACCGTGGCTCCGTCTCCCTTCGCGCTTCCCTCATCTGTCCGCACGGCACGGGCCGTCATAGCGGCAGCGGCCTTGATCTGAACGGCCTGGAAGGAATGACGGCAGTGACATCACCTGCCGCGATATGGTGTCACGCTGGAAGGCTTGAGTTTCCTTCGCTCTACTGACTCAGTGACGCTTGTGACGCTTCTTTTTCATTTCATGGGAAAAAAGTATCTCTGTCATGCCCCCCACGGGTCGGAGGCTTCCGGCCTGGTGCTTTGATACTGCGGGTAGATTGTCCCTCATGCTTTCGAGACATAGCTAAGCTGGTTAATCATCCGTCACTGGCGTCACTTTAGGCTGGAAGCCTTGATAAATGGGGAGCGTGGCGTGACGGGTGCAGCGTGTTCTTTTGCCCTCACACGTCACCTTTCGCCCCTTAAGCGGTGAATCTGCCCTCCCCCACCCCGGTAAGGAATCTTTTACACCCCTACCCCCTACTAAATGCGGGAGTAACGTCCCCCACCGTGTTTGCGATTGGGGAGTGGAAATGACTTTTGCCCCTGAGTTTTGCCCCCTGCTTTCGTCACTGACGCGAGGTTGAGCATGCCATCACGCCCGCCCGGCCTTTCGCCTTGCTCTCTTTGCCAGCTTGCCAGACGCGGCCCAGAGTGGCCGCGTGGGGAGCCGGGGCTTTGCCTGGCTCTGGGAGCTGCAAGCCAGTTTCGTGCGCCGCCGCGAATTTGAAATGTTTTGGAAAACATGCGTCACAAGCGTCACTGATGACACTGCCGGGCCTTTTCCCCTAGTGAAGTCCGGCGGCTAGAGTGACGGCACCGCGCCGGGGTGGCGTCACGGATTCCCCGTAGATGCGTCACGCCTGCCCTGGTGCCTCGATCTGCGGGCCGGGCCGGAATCGGGGCCGGGAGTGTATTCAAATAATCATCTGGCCGAAAATCGCCGGTTTTGCCTGCGGGGCGGATTCGCCGGATGCTCCGAAAGTGTGTAATCAGAAAAACATTTGATTATTTGAATACACTTGGCATCATGAAATTCATGAAGCCCGCCGTTGCCGTTCCTGCCGCCATCCTTGTTCGCGTTTCCACTGCCAAGCAGGAAACCGCCCGCCAAGTCTCCGATCTCCGCGCCCTGGCTGACTCGAAAGGCTGGCAGGTTGTGGCAGTGTGCAAGGAGGAAGGCGTTTCAGGCCGGGCCGATGAGAGTGACCGCCACGGCTTGCAAGCCGTCGAAGAACTGGCCCGCGCCGGGAAGATCAAAAAGGTGCTGGTGCATGAAGTCTCCCGCCTCGCCCGCCGGAACTCCATCGTTCACCGTTTTGTCGAAACGCTTGAGGAGCTTGGCGTATCCCTCTACTGGCACAGTCAGGCTGTGGAAACCTTGCTGCCATCCGGGAAGCGTAATCCTGCCGCTTCTGTGATGCTGGCCTTACTCGCTGAGATGGCCCGCAGTGAAACAGAGATGTTACGGGAGCGAATCAATAGCGGTCTTGCTGAGGCCCGCCGCCAAGGCGTGAAGCTGGGCAGACCACAAGGTAGCGGCCTTTCTTCCGATGACCTGCTTATGAAGCATCGCGACATCGTGAAGGCCATCAAAGCAGGCCAGAGCGTGCGCAATGCCGCCAAGGTCACCGGCAAAGGCCCGTCCACCGTCCAGCGTGTGAAAGCCGCGCTAGATGCCTGAAAGTGTCCAAAAAGTGTCCAAGTGAAAAAATCCTCATCTCTCGCAATGTGTGTAAATCGTTGATAATGAGGTGCCCCCGACCGGATTCGAACCGATAACCAAGGAATTATGAGTTCCCTGCTCTAACCATTGAGCTACAGGGGCGTGCGCACGGAGTGCGCGGAGTATGCACGACGCGTGGAGCGCGGCAAGAAGTGATCTTGCCTGTTCTAGGAACTCTGGTCAGCGATGGCTCTGCACGGCTTCGAGCGCATCATTGTTGTCCTGTTCCTGCGGAACAGGGAGAGCTCATGGCGCAGCGCATGGAACTAGGCCGAGCGCTCCGCCTCGATGTCGAAGAGGAATTCGAAGTCCTCGCGTTGGAGCAGGTTGGTGAAGCCGCCTTCACCGAGCACGTTGCTGACCATGAGGTTCTTCTTGTGCTGAAGGGTCATGATCTTCTCTTCGATCGTGCTCTTTGTCAGCATGCGGTAGGCCATGACGGGCTGCGTCTGGCCGATACGGTGCGCGCGGTCGATGGCCTGATTCTCCACAGCGGGATTCCACCACGGATCATAGAGGATCACATACGACGCGGCGGTGAGGTTGAGGCCGCTGCCACCCGCTTTGAGCGACAGCAGAAACACGCTGGCCTTCTCATCTTCCTGGAAGGCTTTCACGATGCCTGCGCGATCCGTGCTGGCACCGGTGAGCCAGTGGAAGGGCAGATTCAATGCTTCAAGTTTGCCGCGGATGATCTTCAGCATCGTGACGAATTGGCTGAAGAGCAGCACCTTGTGTCCTTCCGCATGCAGCTCCTGAATGAGATCGAGCGTGGCCGTGAGTTTCGCACTTTCTTCGTTGGCGGCGTTCGGGTCGAGGAGGCCGGGATGGCAGCAAATCTGCCGCAGTCGTGTGAGTGCCTGCAAAATGGCAAAGCGGCGACGGTTCACCATGTCGAAGCCGGAGCTGCTGAGCACGAGATGCTGCGCGCGGGCGAGCTCCTCTTTGTAGAGTTCAGCCTGCCTGCCGCTCATCTCGCAGAGCATGTTTTCCTCGCTGCGTGAGGGAAGATCGCGGGCGACCTGTGACTTCGTGCGGCGCAGCAGGAAGGGACGCAGACGTGCGGCGAGGCGCTCGGAGGCGCGCGAGTCTTTGCGGCGGTCGAAATGGCGGTGGAAATACGCGCGCTCTCCCAACGCGCCCGGCGTGGCAAAGGTCATGAGGCTCCACAGGTCGAGCAGACGATTCTCCAGTGGTGTGCCGGTCAGAACGAGTCGGTTGTCTGCGCGCAGTTGACGCGCGGCGCGTGCAGTCTGCGAATCGGGATTCTTGATCTGCTGGCCTTCATCGAGGATCGCAGCCAGCCAGCGGATGGAGCTGAGTTCCTCGATCACATTGCGCATCTGCGTGTAGTTGATGACGAGCACGTCGATCTGATTTTGCACGAGTGCGAGATCAAAAAGATCGCGGTCATGCAGCACGAGCACACGCAGATGCGGCGCAGCTTTGTTGAACTCCAGTGCCCACACATCGAGCACGGACTTCGGGCACACGACGAGCACGGGCAGATGCGGCCCGTCGGCTTTTTTTCGTGAGCGCAGCCACAGCACCCAGGCGATGCTTTGTAGCGTCTTGCCCAGGCCCATGTCGTCGGCCAGGATGCCGCCGAAGCGGTTCGAGGTGAGGTAGGTGAGGAATTGATAGCCCTCGATCTGATAAGGGCGCAGCGTGATGGTCAATTCCGCAGGCACAGGTGGCCGCACATCGAGCTTTGCGGACTCCATGCGCTCGACGATTTTTCCCCAGGCTTTCGGGCTGACAATCTCCGCCGCTTTTTCCTGCGCAAGCTGACGCCAGTGCAGTCGATGCGCCTCATCGCTGTGCTCGTCGAGATCGATGCCGAGGCTGTCGAGCATCTGCATCTGTTCTTCGCTCAATTCGAGCTTTACGCGACGCCACGATCCGTCCGCGAGCCGCACGAAATCACCCTTTGCGGCGATGAGGCGGCGGATGTCGGCGGGCTTCAAATCCGCGCCTTCGATGTCGAACACCAGCTTCAGATCCAGCCAGTCAATGTTCGCAGTCTGCGTAGCCTCGATGCGCACGCGGGCGATCAGCGGATCGGCGAGGATAGTCTGCAGCCGCTCGTCGGCATTCAGCGCCACATTTTCCGGCAGGCACTGCGCCCAGCGGTGGAAAAGCTCGGGAAAATCCTTCGCCATGCGCACGCGCCAGCCATCAGACTCGTGATCCCAGGTGCGGCGGAATTGATTCAGGAATGCCTCGGCGTCACGCAGGGCGCGGCGGTCGCGGCAGACGATGGCATCTTCAAGTTCCTCGTTTTTTTTTTCGCCCACGGGTTGCCAGCCGGAGATGCGCAACCTTTCACGCACACGGCCTTCGCCATCGACGGCATCAGCTTTGAGCGTGACGAACTCTGCGCCGGTGGAATGGGAAGTCTTTGCCACGCAGGCGGCGGTGACCTTGACGCGCAGATTCTCATGACGCACACGGCTGCGCAGAGATTCGGGCAGGGCGATGCCGATTTCATGCGTGAAGGCGACTCCCTCCGGCGTGGCGAGTGCCTCCAGAGGCATGACCACGGGGGCTTCGAGGCGTGAGTCGTCATGCAGCCATGTCGGGCCATGAAACAGTGTGTCAGCGCTCAGATAGAGCGTCTGTGCGCCGCGCAAAATGCGCAGTGGCAGCGGAGCGGGCTGACCTGCTGCGGATTCGAGCTGCAGGCTGAGCGTGAGGCCGTCATCGCTGAGTTTCGAGGCCCAGCACAGCGGCTCTGCGGCGCGCTGGAAGGGCGTTTCATCCAGAGTGATGAGCCGATCATTCAGCGCAGGCTGCTGGAACAGCGTGGCGAGCCAGCGCGCGTGATGGCTCGTCTCCAGGCGGAACGAATCGCTCCAGTCTTCTTCACTCTGCGCCAGGCATGAGATGAGCAGCAGCTCCGATGGGCCGGAAGTCACGATGCAGCCATCGCGATGTTCCTGGCGCAGAACATCGAGCAGCGCTGCATCCACCGTCGTGAAAGGTGATGGCGTGTCGCCGCCGAGGCGGATTTGCAGCTTGGCGTCGTTCACTGTGATGAGCAGGCGGAATTCACAGTGGCGCGGCTCGCTGGGCTTTGAGCGGTCAGCATCCTGCCGCGCGTCGATGAATTCACGGATGCGCTTGCGCCAAGTGGGCACCGTGCTGGCATGCCGCCACTCGCGCAGAGATTCACGCGTGGCTTCGAGGTCCGCCATGCCGCGGAGAAAGACAGGAGGCGCGAGACCTTTGTCCGCCAGTGCCAGCGCGATGTAGTTCCAGAATTCGCGCAGATTTTTGGGTGCTTCTGGCCAGAGAACGAGGGGCTCGATGCTCTGGATCGCCCACTTTGCATGCAAGCGCACCATGTCCTGATCGAAAATCTTGCCGGTGAGCCGCACGCGTTCATAGCGCTTCTCCACCTTGCTCAGATAGTTTTCTTCATCCGGTGTCAGTTGGCGGCCGAGCTTTGCAGTGAGGATGTGCTCAAAGTCCTCCTCCTCCACCGGAGTCTGCGGCAGCGTGCCACGGGACTCTTTCCGCTGCACCGCCACGAGGCTGGCGCACAGGGCGAGATTTTCCAACTCGTCGTCATCGTCCACATCCGACTCGCCATGCCAGCCGCGCTCGCCACGCAGCCAGCGCACTTGCGCAGCGCGTTCATCGAGCCGCACCTCAGCCATCATTTCATCCTCCATCAACTCCAGGCCCATCACCGCATCGTCATCCACGAGACGCTCCGCCTCCTGGCGGGTGCGCTCGTCAAAACGATGAAGCAGGACTGGGAGGTCGGAGACGAGGCTGGTCATGCGCGGGCGTGGATGCCCGCCATGTTTTGCGGCGAGCGAACCGGCACGTTAGCAAGTCAATGCGTCTTGAAAAGGGCCGCTGCCGTGTTTTTTCGCGATCGACTGATGGGTAGCGTTGCAGGACGCGCAAAACGCAGCGAAGGCGGTGAAGAATGCTCACCCTCGTCATCACTCCCGAAGGAAAGCTCACGCTGGAAGGCGTGGCGGAGTCGTCGGCGGAAAGGAAACTGATGACGAGCGAGGGAGCGGGGCCACGATTGTGCATGCTGGCAGGTGAATTGCTCACTGCGGAGCTGGAGCCGCCGCTGCGTTGGCTGCGGGAGTGGGGTGCGCGGTTTTTCACGCGTCTCTGCCAGACGAAGGACGTGACGCAGGTGGCAGTGCCGAGTGCGGAGGAACGCACAGCGTTTTTGACGACGATGCCGTTCATCATCGGAGCAGAGCATGTCACGGCGGAGGTGTTGGAAGCGTGGTGGGTGGAGCTCGCGGCGCATGTCTCGGAAAAGGCAGTCCATGGCGTCGAGGCTTGGCTGCGCGAGGAATGCCCCGCGTGGCATGTCGTTGGGCGCGTGACGTTTCATCTGGCGGAAAACAAGGCCGACACACAGCGGCCCTTTGCCTTTCTCGCCACCTTCACGGAAAAACTCAGCGCCACCGGCCAGCCGCAGCATCTGCCGCTGGCGCGTGCGCTGCAACTTTACGCGGGGCAGAAAGACCAGACAGCACTCACCGCGCTGCTGGAGCCTGTGAGGCTCGCGGCAGGCAAATCGAAGTTGTTGCGCGAGTGGTTGGAGTCGAAGCGCTTGTTTCAGCCGATGGCGATGTCTCCGCAGGAGGCGTATCGCGTGCTGCGAGAGACGGCGTTGTTTCAAGAGTGCGGCATCATCATGAAGCTGCCGGATTGGTGGAAAATCGGCAAGACCGCACGCCCCACGGTCGCCGTCACCATCGACGCGCCGAAGAAAACCTCCCTGCATGCGCACTCGCTGCTGAGCTTCAAAATCGAGCAGAGCCTCGATGGCGAACCGCTCACACCGGCGGAACTCGAAAAGCTGCTCAGCGCCGAAACCGGTCTCGTTTCACTGCGCGGCAAATGGGTCGAGGTCGATGGCGAAAAATTGCAGCAGGTCATGGCGCACTGGAAGCGCGTGCAGAACGCGGCGGGTGAGGGTGCCATCGGCTTCCTTGACGGCATGCGATTGCTTGCGGGTTTTGGCGCGACCAAAACGGATGCCGAAGCAGAGGTGGCCGAGCTTGTGCCCGAGTGGAGTTCCGTCGCCGCTGGTGAAAAACTCGCCGAGGTGCTGCAGCAACTGCAAAAACCTGCCGAGGCTGCGCCGCCGCAAAACTTGTGCGCTACCTTGCGTCCGTATCAGCGGCAGGGTTATGCGTGGCTGAAGTTCATGACGCAGATGGGCCTCGGTGCCTGCCTTGCGGATGATATGGGCCTGGGGAAAACCGTGCAGGTGATCGCGCTGCTGCTGGAGCGCCGCAATGCCCAGCAGCACTCTGAAAACATGGCCGCGCCAGCATTGCTCGTCGTGCCTGCGTCATTGATCGGGAACTGGAAGGCGGAGGTCGCGAAGTTTGCACCAGCACTGAGTCTCTTCATCGCGCATCCCTCACAAACAGACCGCGAAATGCTCCAACGTGTCGCGAAATCTCCGGCGCAGGCCTTGAGCGGCTACGATGTCATGCTCACGACGTATCAGTTTCTGCAAAAGACGGAAGCTTGGCTCGCGCACGCTTGGAGTCTCGTCATTCTCGATGAAGCGCAGGCGATCAAAAGCAGTGGCAGCGGCTCTGCGAAAGCGGTGAAGGCTTTGCAGGCACCCGCGCGCATCGCCTTGACTGGCACGCCGGTGGAAAACCGTCCGGGCGATCTGTGGAGCCTCTTTGATTTCCTCAATCCCGGCCTGCTCGGCGGCAGTGTGTCGTTTGCCGAGGCGGTGAAACGCTGCGCGAAGTCATCCGAAGGCTACGCGCCGCTGCGTCGCCTTGTGCGCCCCTACATTCTGCGCCGCATGAAGACCGACCGCAGCATCATCGCGGATCTGCCGGATAAGATTGAGATCAAAGCCTTCTGCGGGCTCACCAAGCGCCAGGCGACGATTTACACGAAGCTCGTCGATCAACTCGCGAAGATGCTCGCCGACAAAACGATGGAGCCGATCAAACGCCAGGGGCTCGTGCTCGGCTTTCTGCTCAAGTTCAAGCAAGTGTGCAATCATCCGAGTCACTGGAACGGTGATGGCGCGTGGGCACCTGCCGACAGCGGCAAGTTTGCCCGTCTCGCGGAGATTTGCAGTGAGCTTGCGGAGAAGCGTGAGCGCGCGCTCGTCTTCACGCAGTTCCAGGAGACCTGCGAACCGCTCGCTCACTATTTGAGCAGCGTGTTTGGGCGCGAGGGGCTCATCCTGCACGGCGGCACCAGCGTGAAGAAGCGCCCCGCGCTCGTCGAAGCCTTCCAACAGCCGGGCGGGCCGCCCTTCATGGTCATCAGCGTGAAAGCTGGCGGCACGGGACTCAATCTCACTGCCGCAAGTCATGTCATCCACTTTGACCGCTGGTGGAATCCCGCCGTCGAAAATCAGGCCACCGACCGCGCTTTCCGCATCGGGCAGCAGCGCAATGTCATCGTTCATAAATTCATCTGCCAAGGCACCATCGAGCAGCGCATCGACGCCCTGATCGACGAGAAGGTGGTGCTTGCACAAGAGCTTGTCGGCGAAGGCGGAGGAGCGGAAAAAATGCTCACCGACATGAGCCGTGAAGAGTTGCTCGAATTCGTGAAGTTGGATGTCAGCGCGGTGGGTTGAGCCTGGGCGTGGAGTGGAAAGTTTGCACTCACGATTTGCCTGCCGCCCGCATGCCGGGCAGTGTGGGCGCATGCCCTTTCTTCTCATCATCGCCGTTTTGCTCGCTGGCATCGCCCTCGCTCGCTGGGCGCAGGGGCGATACGCCGCGACGATGCACAAAGGCTCGCGCGTGAATGTGCCCACGGCGCACAATGGGACAGAGATTGCCCTCTTGTTTCTGAAGTCAGAGGGCGTCGATGATGTGCAGGTCGTCGAGCATGATGGCGTGGTGAGCGATTACTTTGATCCGATGCGTCGCCGCTTGTTTCTGCGTCGGCGTGTGGCGCAGGGTGGCACGTTGAGTGATTGGGCCACAGCCTTGCATGAGGCCGCACATGCTCTGCAAACAGGAGACAGCCTCGGCGAGCTGAAGTGGCGGCAGAGCTGCATCCGCATGAGCCGCTATCTGCCGGTTGTCATCGTCTTCGCGGCAGCGGCTCTCACGCTGTTTCGCATCCTCCCTGCGCGCGCCGCTTTGGCCGCAGCGGCGGCCGCACTGTTGCTCGTCCTGCTGCTCAACTTCGGCAGCTTGCCCGCCGAATTCAATGCCAGCAAACGCGTGCGTCGCTTTCTCGACGAGCATTTGCGAGATCACGAGCAGGCGCGTGGTCGGCTCGATGAGTTGCTGTTCTGCATGGCCATTCGTGAGGCGGGGGACATGATCAGCTCGCCGCGCTATTTCTTTCTCAGTGCCTTGCCTGGTACTGGGAAATCCCGGCCTGAATGAGAAGCGTGGTGTGCGCATGCACGCGGCGTGCGGCATGCCTGCGTCACAGGCCCATGTCGCCTTCGGCCATCACACTGTGCTTTGGCGCATCGCGCAGCCGTTCAGTCATCAGAAAGAAATGACACACTTGCTGGGCGCGGCGCAGCACGGCGGGCGCGCGATCCCAGACCGTATCACCGACAAAGGTCGCTGCCGAGACTAGTGCGGCACCTCCTGGCAGCAGACTCGGCGTGCGCACGAGTTGGCCCATGAGTGCCAGTGCCTCGTCGTCGTCGGCGGCGGAGAAAGCTTCCAGCACCTCCCAGGCGCGAAATCCTTTGATGCGCGCGGGCGTCACCAGCAGGTAGCTGCTCAACACACCCGCGCCGTCCACGAGGCCAAGAATGTGGTGCTTGCGTGTGGGTAAGCTGCAAAACCAACGCAAATACTCCGGCGTGATCCATTTCTCGATGCGCTCCGCTTTCTGGTAAGGGCGCACGAGAGCGGTGACCGCTGCCGGGTTTGTGATGAGTGTTTTGCCTGCGGGTAAAGAAGGCCACCAGTGTCGTCCTCGGAGCCATGAGGCCGCGCCTGCGGGGAAATAATGTCGCGTCACCGAGGTTTCGCATCGCGCGCCCATTTTTAACAGCGCGGCCTGCACGCGGGGATTCGGCGTGGTGTGGGTGAGCATGCGCACTTGAGCGATCTCGCGCTGTTTGAGAAACACCAGTGCCGCTGCTTTCGGGACAGACTCGTCCACACACAGCGTGGTGGCTTGCACAGCCTGAAGCTGCTCTCCCTGCCAGGCGATTTGTGCCGGGATCGCACCTCCATAGGCCACCATGCGTCCATCTTGATGCACTTGGCGGCCGCGCTCCTCGTTGTCACGCGCTGCGGGATTTTCATCCCACCAGAGACGCATGCGCTGCTGCCAGTGATTGTCACCGCGGGGCCGCCAATGCTCTTCCAGAAAAGCGATCAGTTCCTGCCGCGCTTCCGCAGTGTCGGTGTAGGAGCTGACTTTGAGTTGAGGCATGGATGAGGTGAAAGGGGGGGGGAAGATGGCCGCGACTCACGCATTTGTGAAGCGGCGAATGCTTAGGAATAAACGCAGACTATTATCGCAGTGCTGCAAGAAGCGGAGCAGCGTGTGCCGCGATTACTGCGGAGATTCCCACGCTTTTGCTCGCGCGAGTGCGCGGCTCCATCCCTGAGTGATCTTTGCGCGTGCCGCCGCTTTCATGGCGGGCTTGAACAGGCGATCCACCTGCCAGTGCTGCGCGATGTCGCTCCCATCTTTCCAGAATCCGACTGCGAGTCCTGCGAGGCAGGCGGCCCCGAGTGCCGTGGTTTCGTTCACTTTCGGGCGCACGACCGGCACGCCGAGCAAGTCGCACTGCAATTGCATGAGCAGATTGTTCAAACTGGCTCCGCCATCGACGCGGAGCTCCTTCAGTTTGATGCCCGAATCGGCCTCCATGGCTTTCAAGATGTCCATCACTTGTAGGGCGATGCCCTCCACCGCTGCGCGGGCGATGTGCGCTGCTGTGGTGCCCCGCGTCATGCCAACGAGCGTGCCGCGCGCATAAGCGTCCCAATGCGGAGCACCCAGGCCCGCGAATGCAGGCACGAGATACACGCCGCCAGTGTCTGGGACGCTCGTGGCGAGCGCCTCCACCTCCGGTGCTGATTTGATGATGCCCAACCCATCGCGCAACCACTGAATCGCCGCACCGGCGATGAAGACGCTGCCTTCCAGGGCATATTCAGTGCGTCCACCGATGCGCCAAGCCACGGTGGTGAGCAGTTTGTTTTTTGACGCGATGGGTTTCGTGCCGGTGTTCATCAGCATGAAGCAACCCGTGCCATACGTGTTCTTCACCATGCCGGGCTTGGTGCAGACCTGGCCAAACAACGCAGCCTGCTGATCGCCCGCGATGCCGGCGACGGGGATGCTGCCACCGAGAAGCGTGGTTTCGCCAAACACGCCGCTCGAATCCTTCACCTCCGGCAGCATGGAGCGCGGCACGCCAAAGATTTTCAGCAACTCGTCATCCCAGGTGCCTTTGCGAATGTCGTAGAGCATCGTGCGCGAAGCGTTGCTGACATCCGTGGCGTGTACCTTGCCACCAGTGAGGTTCCAGAGCAGCCAGGAGTCGATGGTGCCGAAGGCGAGTTCTCCCTTTGCGGCGCGTGCCTTGAGGCCCTTCACGTTTTGCAGCATCCATTGCACCTTTGTGGCAGAGAAATAGGCATCGACGACGAGGCCAGTTTTCTTTTGAATCACTCGATCGAGTTTCTGCGCCCGCAGTTTGTCGCAAATCGATGCCGTGCGGCGATCCTGCCAGACGATGGCATTGCAGACGGGTTTCCCTGTCGCCCGATCCCACACCACGGCGGTTTCCCGTTGGTTGGTGATGCCGATGGCAGCCACGTCTCCACTGCTGGCGCGCGCTTTTTGCAACACCTCGGCAGCGACTCCGGCCTGCGTGGCCCAGATTTCTTGCGCGTCATGCTCGACCCAGCCCGGCTTTGGGAAATGCTGCCGGAATTCCTTCTGTGCCACAGCTGCGACGTTACCGTCATGATCGAAAAGAATGGCGCGTGAGCTGGTGGTGCCTTGGTCGAGTGCGAGGATGTATTTCATGGCGGGCATGATGTTCACAAGAGCACGCTGCGGAGTCAATGCCTTACAAACAGCCGCCAAACATGTAGATGGCTTTTCCGTGCGCGGTTGAATACAATCGCCACGAAACCGACCAAGCAACCTATGCAAACCACATCGGAAACCGCCGCGCCTGCCACACCGCAGGCACGCTCGAAGAAAAAGATCATCCTCATCACCCTCGCTGTCATTCTTGGCTGTGCGGGCATCGCTACGGCCACCGGAGCCCTCTGGGTCAGGCACACCTTCTATCCTGCGCCGATCAAACCTGTGAGCCTCACCACGGCTGAGCAGGCGGCACTGGACAGCAAGCTGCAGACACTCAGCGATCCCTCCTCGATCCCCGCAGATGAGGCGAATCGAACGGTGCTCATCAATGAGCGAGAGCTGAATGCCTACCTTGCCCGGCAAAACTTGGGTGAGAATGTGCAGGTGCGATTTGGAGAGGGCAGCGTCTCCGCCGCGATCATCCTCACTGCTCCAGAGGATTTTCCGATCTTCCCAAATCAAAAAATCCGCCTGCGCTTTACCTTTGGCACCAGTCTGACGCCTGAGCACAAGCTGTCGCTGAAGCTCGATGATCTCAGTCTCGGTGGCATCTCACTGCCGAACAGTTGGATTGGCGACATCAAAGGGGTCGATCTCGTAGCGGAAAATGTCGAGTCGGATCCCGCACTGCAAAAATTCCTCGCAGGCATTCAGTCGCTGAGCATTCACGACGGTACCATGCGCCTCGTGCTGAATAAGTGAACGGAGTCCGGCGCAGAATCGACCGCAGTGGGTTTCCCACTGCGTTTTCTTTTTTATCAACGTCTCATTTCAAAGCAGCCATGATGGCCTTGGCCACGGTTTCGCCGAGAAAATCATAACCACGCGCATTGAAATGCACGTCGTTGGGATTCTGCATGGTGGTAAGATGTGGCGTGATGGCGGTGAAGAGATCGTCAGTGGGCACGCCAAGTTTTTTCATCACCTCGGCAGCGGCGGTGTTGTGCTCGATGATGGGCGCAGACTTGTACTTGCCATCGGGAGTATCCGGGCACGGCGTACTGCTGGCCCAGAGGAGTTTTGCGCCCGTCTTTTTCATGCGTTCAACGAGTGTGGTCAGTCGCGCTTTGTATTCCGCGATGGGAGTGTTCCGATCGTGGATGCCGAAGTTGAAATGAATGAGATCCCACTTTCCATCGCCAAGCCAGACGTCGATGTTTTTTAATCCAGATGCAGTCGGGCCACAGTTTGCCGGAGCGCGATGAACATTGGCTCTTCCCGCAAGCGCTTTGCGCACAGCCTGGGTGTAGCCACGGGAAACGGAATCGCCGATCAACAGTACGCGGGGCAGATTGGGAGCGTCTTGGACGAAATCCCACGCATTGGAGCGCCCGGCAATCTTCTCGCGTTTGTGGATGGGCAGATAAAAGCCGCCGAGCTGATCCTGCAACACGCGCTCCCACGCTTGCTGGTCTGGCGGCAGTTTTGCGACCCACGCCTGGTACTTCGCTTCGACCTCAGCGTCCGCTTTGGCTTTCTGCGCGGCGGCTTCGGCGGCATTGGTGGGTTCACCCTTGGGAGGCTCAGCATGAATGGCTGGGGAGAGCGAGAGTAAGAAGGCAGAGAGGAGAAAAAAGCGCATAAGAGCCAGACGCATGTCGAAAGGAGTTTTTGCAGCAAGGCCCGCAGATTGACTGTTCGTGACACCCGAGCCTCACAGGTCGTGACGAAAATGCCCTGCGCGCATGGTTTGAAGAATTGCCTCCACGAAGCAAAACTTTCCGCTAGGCCAGGAGGCCGCGCACCACTTTGGCGGGATCGACACCGGTGAGGCGGAAATCCAGTCCTTGAGAGCGGACGGAGAGTTTTTGATGGTCGAGCCCGAGTTGATTGAGCAGCGTGGCGTGGATGTCATGCACATGCACGGGGTTCTCCACAGCGCCGAATCCAAATTCATCTGTCTCTCCGTAGTGCGTGCCGGGTTTGAAGCCGCCCCCGGCGAACCACATGGTGAAAGCGTCGATGTGGTGATTGCGCCCGGTGGATTCACGCACTTCACCCATCGGCGTGCGGCCAAACTCGCCGCCCCAGACCACGATCGTGTCGTCGAGCAATCCGCGCGATTTGAGGTCCTTCACCAGCGCGGCGCATGGGCGGTCGATGTCGGTGCATTTCAGCGGCAGGTGTTTCTCCAGATTTTCCGTGGGGCCACCGTGATGATCCCAGTTGGTATCGTAGAGCTGCACAAAGCGCACACCGCGTTCCACGAGTCGGCGCGCCAGCAAACAATTGCGCGCAAAGGTGGTTTCGCGTGCATCACGGATTCCATAGAGCTCCAGCGTGGCGCGGCTTTCTCCGCTCAGGTCCATCAGCTCAGGCGCGCTGGTTTGCATGCGGAAGGCCATTTCGTAAGCGTTGATGCGTGTGGTGATCTCGGCATCCCCCGTGTTGGTCAGGCGCTGTGTGTTGAGTGCGCGCACCGCATCGACCACACGGCGTTGCTCTGCTGCATCGATCCCCTGCGGGGAGGAGAGATTGACAATCGGGTCGCCCGAATTGCGCAGTGGCACGCCCTGATAACTCGTGGGCAACACGCCACTGCTCCAAAGCACTGCGCCGCCGCGCGGGCCACGCGGGCCGCTTTGCAGCACGACGAAGCCGGGTAGGTTGTCGCACTCGCTGCCCAGTCCGTAAGTGATCCACGCGCCCATGCTGGGTCGGCCGAAGATGCCGCTGCCCGTATTCATGAAGAACTTCGCGGGCGCGTGATTAAAGAGATCCGTTTTGCATGTGTGAACGAAGGTGAGTTCGTCAACGATGGAGGCCGTGTGAGGCAGGAGATCGTTCACCCAAGCTCCTGAGTGGCCGTGTTGATGAAATGAGAAGCGCGAAGCCAGCAGATCGTTGCGATGACTGCTGTCCATGAAGGCAAAGCGTTTGCCCTTGGTGAAGCTCTCGGGGATGGGGCGCCCGTCATGCTTTTGCAGTTCGGGTTTGCGCACAAACATGTCCAGTTGCGACGGACCGCCGGCCATGAAGAGAAAAATCACACTCTTGGCCCGCGCAGGAAAATGCGTCTTGCGTGGAGTCAGCGCGTCTTCCCGCGCGAGGAGATGAGAGAGTGCCATCGTGCCCATGCCCACGCCGCAGCGGCTGAGGAAGTAACGGCGTGTCTGCTCGTGAGGGAGATTCATGGCGTTCATTCGCGAGTGATGGTTTCGTCGAGATTCAGCAGCGCCCGTGCCGCGCTCAGCGTGTCGAGTCCATTGAGAATGGCCAACTCAGCAGGCGCAGGAGGACGTGCGGTGCAGCGTTTGAATGCGGCAGCCACACCGTCTTTCTGAATCGTCTTTTCGAGTGTGGCGGCGAGTTCAAAAAAGCCAGCGTCATTCAGCATGGTCAGTGCTTGGAGCGGGGTGTTGCTGCGGATGCGGCGGGTGCAACTGTTGAAACCCTCGGGCGCATCAAACACCGTCAGCTCTGGCGGTGGCGAGGCGCGATAGACGAAGGTGTAAAGCCCTCGGCGATATTTGTCTGCCCCTTTGCTCACCGTCCACACGCGTTTCACCTGTCCTTGGCTCATCACGCCATCCGGGATCGGTGGGAAGACGGGCGGCCCGCCCACTTTTTGCGAAAGCAAGCCGCTGGCAGCCAGGCAGACATCGCGCACGATTTCTGCATCGAGGCGCAGACGTGACTGGCGTGCGAGCAGGTAGTTGTTAGGATCTCTCTTGGCATCGTCCAGTCGGCTGACAGAACTCTGACGGTAGGTGTGCGAGGTCACGATCAGGCGATGCAGTGCTTTCAGGCTCCATTTCTGCGCGAGAAATTCAGAAGCCAGCCAGTCCAGCAGTTCGGGGTGCGAAGGGAGTGTGCCTTGAGAGCCAAAGTCGTTCTCGGTCTCCACGATGCCACGTCCGAAATACTGCTGCCACACGCGATTGACGATGACGCGAGCGGTGAGCGGATTCTGCGGGCTGACGATCCATTTTGCCAAGTCGAGGCGGTTTGGCAGACGGCCGGAGGGTGCAGCCAATGCGTGCAGCACGGCCGGTGTGCCTGGGGTCACTTCGTCGGCGGGACGAGTGAAGTCACCTTTGATGAGCACGGTGGTTTTGCGTGGCTTTGCCAACTCTTTGAGCACCATGGTCGTCACGCCTTTGTGGAGGAGAGCATCGAGTTCTCGGTGGCGGTCGTTGAGAATGCGCAGCGGGTCGCTCGGCTGGGTGAAGACATTGAAAACCGCGATGTGGTCAGCCAGCGTGCGCTTTGCCAGAGGGATGCGCAGGGCCTTCTTCACGGCGGCGGGCAGCTTCGCGCGGAAAGCGGCGGTTGTTTCCTTTTCCCAGTCGGAGACTTCGGCTTGGCGTTGTTTGATGAGTGCCGCGAGTTTCTTTTCGATGTCGTTGAATTCCGCTGTGAGTGCTTTGACATCGACCGAAGAGTCAAAGACCTTCATCTCCGGTTCCTCTTGGTTGTTAAAGAAGGCGAAGAGCCGGTAGTATTCTTTTTGCTCGATGGGATCGAATTTGTGGTCGTGGCACTGTGCGCAGCCGATGCTCAGCCCCAGCCAGACACTGCCTGTGGTGGCGACGCGGTCAAAGATGCTGTCGATGCGATATTGCTCTTTATCGATACCGCCTTCCTGATTGATCTGAGTGTTGCGGTGAAAACCTGTGGCGATGATCTGGCTCTGCGTGGCTTTCGGGAGGAGGTCTCCGGCAAGTTGCTCGATGGTGAACTGATCGAAAGGCATGTCTGCATTGAGCGCGGTCACCACCCAGTCGCGGAATTTCCAAATCTGCCGCGGAGCGTCGATCGAGTAACCATTGCTATCTGCGTAGCGCGCCTGATCCAGCCACCAGCGGCCCCAGCGCTCGCCGTAATGCGGACTCGTGAGCAGGCGATCCACCAAGGCGCCGTATGCTGCCTCAGCGCCTTTCGCGGAGGCATCCACAAAGGCATCGACTTCACTGGGCGTGGGTGGCAGCCCGGTGAGATCGAGCGACACGCGGCGGATCAGCGTGCTTGCCTCAGCCGCAGGGGAAGGCACCATCTTCTCCTCCATGAGTCGCTTCTGAATGAAGCGATCGATGGGGTGGGACACACCGGGAATGACCGGAACCTGCTCACGTTTCAGCGGCTCAAAAGACCAGTGGCGCTGGTAGTGTGCGCCTTGCTCGATCCATGCTTTGAGGATGTTGCGTTGCCGTGCGTCCAGCCGTGGTTTGTGCGACTTTTGCGGCGGCATCATTTCATCTTCATCATCGCTGATGACGCGTTGCCACACGTCTGACTTGTCTGGATTTCCCGGGATGATGCCACGCGCGCCATCCCGATCTTCCGTGGCTCCTTCAAAGGTATCCAGGCGCAATCCGCCTTCGCGGTGCTTGGGATCGAATCCGTGGCAAGCGAAGCAATTTTCCGAGAGGATCGGGCGCACATCCCGGTTGAACTCAATGCGCGCACCTCCAAGTCCGGGCGCAGCAGCGGAGGCTGCGTGCGATGCCGCCAGACCTAAACAGAGGGCAAATGCGCGTGACATGGGAGTATATCATACGCACTTGGCGGGCTGCCTTTCGCTGCTGGAGCGAGGCATCTTGAAGCGCGGCTTGTGAAGCACGCGCGCCAAGCACGATGCCGCTGTGTTCGTAACGCCGTGCAACACGGTACCTTGTGGGTTTTCAGGTTCGGCAGGAGACGTGGTCGCGCGGGAAGTGTCTGGCCTTCATCTTGCGCCTGCTTGCAGTCACGAGACATGCCGTTATCACATGCGCATGGCCTTTCGCATTTTCACGGCATTCATCTTGTTCATTTCCGCGCTGCATGCGCAGACCAACGTGCCGCCGCCCGCGCGTGAGTTGCGTGGATCGTGGATCGCGACGGTGCGAAACATCAACTGGCCTTCGGAGCCTGGCCTGCCGGTGGCAAGACAGAAGGAGCAGTTGCTCGCGCTGATCGAATCGGCGGAGAAGGTGGGATTGAACGCGCTCATTTTCCAAGTGCGTCCGGCGGGCGATGCGATGTATGCGTCAAAGCTGGAGCCGTGGTCGCCTTTCCTGACGGGTGAAATGGGAGTGGCACCGTCGCCGCTGTGGGATCCGCTGGAGTTTGCGGTGATCGAGGCGCACAAGCGCGGGATGGAGCTGCACGCGTGGTTCAATCCCTACCGTGCACTCGCTGGTGAAAAGCATGCGCCGAGTGCGGATCACATCCGCCGACGTCATCCCGAATGGACGATGAAATATGGCATCGACTGGTGGATGAATCCCGGTGTGCCCGAGGTGCGCGCGCAGGCGGTGGCCGTGATGCTGGATGTGACGCGTCGTTACGATGTGGATGGCATTCACATCGACGATTATTTTTATCCCTATCCGATCACGGATGCGAAGAAGCAGAAGATCGAATTCCCTGACGACGAGACCTACGCGCGCTACAAGGCGTCGGGCGGCACGCTGGAGCTGACAGCTTGGCGCAGGCAAAACGTGGATGAAACGGTGCGCGCCATCTACGAGGGCATCAAAGGCATCAAACGCTGCGTGAAGTTTGGCATCAGTCCGTTTGGACTGTGGCGGCCCAATTATCCACCGGGGACGGGTGGCGGACTGGATCCCTATGAGGACCTCGGCGCAGACTCGAAAAAGTGGCTGCAAAACGGCTGGGTCGATTACTTCACGCCGCAGCTTTACTGGACGATTGACCGCCCGAAGCTCGGCTTCACCACCTATTATGATTGGTGGTTGGAGCAGAACACCCAGGGCCGCCACATCTGGCCTGGCATGAACACGTCAAAGATCGGCGATGATCGCAATGCGGGCGAAATTTTGCACGAGATGAGCGTGCTGCGTGAACGCGGGATGAAAATGACGCCGGGGCACTTTCACTGGAACTTCGGCGCGCTGCACAAGAACCTCGGCAAGATCGCCACCTACACCAAAGAGCGCGCCTACACGACGCATGCGCTGCCTCCGTCGTCGCCGTGGTTGAGTCAGGTGGCATTGCCCGCACCCGTCGTCGGGAAAATCACGCCTGAGGGCAAGCTCCGAGTCGCCTGGCAGCACAGTGACCTCCGCTGGATGGACAGCACGCGCTGGTGGGTGATGCAGGCACTCATCCACGGCAAGTGGGTCACCTGGAAGTCTTACTTCAAAGATCAACTCAGTGATGACTGGCCGCCGCAGGCAGATGCGGTGGCACTCCGCGCTGCCGGGCCGGCGTGGGAGGTCGGCGAAGCGGCGGTGGTGACGAAGTGAAGCTTCAGGGCGCTGCCGCAGCCGTCTCCGGTCTCGCGAGCGTGTGCGCAAAGGCTCCGGTGGCAGCGAGGTTGTATTGCCGGATGGCGGTGGACCAAAACGGCGCGAGTTCGTGATCGGCAGCGCTCCACAGACGGTAGTGCAGGTTGGTGACGGAATCGGTGTCGTGCATGAGCGCCTTCAGTTCCTGCGCATTGAGTGACTGCGGCCCTTGCGTGATGACGCGATGCGCGATCTCGTCGAGGTAGCTGCGCGAGACGTCGATGGTGCGGCGGCGGCGCAGCAGGCTGACGTGCAGGCCGTTCACATACGGATCGAGGCAGACCTGCATGAGTCCGTAGTGGCGTTCGAGTTCGGGCGCGAGTTGGATGCGGCCTTTGATCTCATCGAGGTTGTCCTGCATCATCCGCAGCACGGTGGGCGGCTCGTGTTCTTCCTGCGTGAGAAAGATGCCAAAACGCCGACCACTGCGCGATCCAGAAACTGCGGCAGCGACGAGAATGGAAACGACGAGGGAGAAAAGAATCGGGCTGATCCAGAGCAGAAACGCCTTGGAGACGAACCACCCGAGCACGGCCCAGAGCACACCGAGAACCGTCACGCCTGCGAAGGTGATGAAAATTTCCGCCCAGGCGACTCCGCCGTCGATTTTGCGGCGCTGGGTGACCCAGCTCACGCTTTTGCCGATGAGCGTGTAGATCACAAAGCGCGAGTGGAAGACCATCAGCACGGGAGCCATCAGCGTGAAGACCACCGTGTCGAGCAGACTGCTGAGGAAGGTGAGGAAGCGCAGGCGCAGCGGTTTGAACATGCGGCCCGTGATGATTTCATCCAGCAGGATGACGGACTTGGGCAGAAAGATGAGCATGGCGGTGACGCCGAGCAAAATCTCCTCCGCGAGGATTGCCCGCTTCGCTGCGTGCAGCGTCGGTGTGGCGGCGAGATAAGTCGCCAGTGCGAGGAAAATGAACCACAGCAGAGAGCTGACATAGCTGAGGATGCCGTGGATGAAATTCACCCGGCTCATCGGATGCCAGCCTTTCGCAAACACGAGCCAGAGGTGCTGGATGTTGCCCTGGCACCAGCGGCGGTCGCGTTTGAGCATGTCCACCAGGGTGGGCGGCCCTTCTTCGTAGCTGCCGCGTCGTGTGGGGAGCAGTCTCACCGCGTAGCCTGCCTTGCGCATGAGCGCGGCTTCGACGAAGTCATGACTCAGGATGTGCCCGCCAAAGGGCGCGTTCTTTGGTAGCGGTGGCAAGGCGCAGTGCTCGATGAAAGGCGCGAGGCGGATGATGGCATTATGGCCCCAGAAGTTTGCTTCGCCGCACTGCCAGTAGTCCAGCCCGGCCATGAAAGGCGGTCCGTAGAGTGCCTGTGCGAATTGCATGACACGTCCGAGCAAGGTGTCCGCCGCGATCTGTTTCGGGAAGGTCTGCAAGATGCCAATGCCGGGATTTTTTTCCATGATGCGCACCATGCTGGTGAGCAGCGCGCCGGACATGAGGCTGTCCGCATCGAGCACGACCATGTAGCGATAGCGTTTTCCCCAGCGACGGCAGAAGTCGCTGACGTTGCCACTCTTGCGGTTGATCGGCTTGCGCCGTTTGCGGTAGAAGATGCGCCCGAAGGCTTTGAGCTGGCGGCAAAGCTCCAGCCACGCGGTTTCCTCCTCAATCCACTGGCTGGTTTTGTCTGAGTCACTGAGGATGAAAAAGTCGAAGCTCTTCGATTGTCCGGTGGCTTCGAGCGAGAGATAGATCGAGCGCAGGCCCTCAAAGACGCGTGTCACGTCCTCGTTAAACACGGGCATGATGATCGCAGTGCTGGCGGTGATGGGCTGCTCGTAGTCATCATCGCTCAGAGTCCGCCACAGATTGAGCGAATCCGGCTTTGGGCGGTTCATGAGCCATACGCCGAAAAAAGCCGTCCAAAAGCCGACGTTGAGCTGATAGTACAGCGGGATGAAGACGAGCAGCAGCGCCCACTCTGAAATGCGCATGCCGTTTTCAGAGAGGAAGATGTAAGAGAGCCAGGTGCCGACGATGGTGCCCAGCCCGACGAAGGAGAAAAACGTGGCGCGGCGCGTGCGCGAGACATGCTTTGGCGGCATGCCTGCGACCACGGCGGGATTTGCAGTCTGGCTGCTGGCGGGCGTGCTCATCCGAAGTGTGAAAAGAGTGAATAGAGGTAGCCCAACACACCGCAGACGATCACGAGAAGCGCGGAGTAACGGAGAAGGGGGTGACGACCGAGTTTGTCGAAAGTGTCCTCTGCCACGTCAGGGATGAGGCCGAGGTCGATGTCTCGCGGCGTCATCTTGCTCACGCTCATGCCAGGGCCGGAGGTGCGCAGCGCGGAGCGCATGGCCTCGGTCATGTCATCAGGCATGTTTTCTTCATCGAGAAAGAACTGCGGCCAGCGCGAAGGGCCACCCGCAAGGTGAAAGCCGAGACGGCCCGTGGCTTCGAGTTGCGCCTCACTGAGATTGAGGTCGCTGTAGATCGCGCCGAGCCACTCGCGCAGCATGAGCCGCGCCTGCTCGATCGCATGCGCCGTGGGCCTGCGTGTGGGGTCTTTGGCGTGCGCTTCAGCAGCTTTGCGCAGTGTTTCGAGGATGAGCTGCGTGCGGCGGATGCGGTTGTGCAGTTGGTAGGAGCGGAAATAATCCGCGAGGCGGGCGTAGGCCTCGTTCCACTCTTCCTCGGTGCCGGTGGCGGGTGCGAACTGAATGTTGACTGCTTCCATGCGTGCTCGTCAGAGCCGCGCGGAGAATGCGCGGATTTCTCGCGCTGGAAAGTGATTCCTCTCAGCACTTGCGCGCTTGATTTCAGGCGATCACCTCATTGAGCAGGCGTCCACCGTTGACGATGTCCACAGGGCGGACGTTCTCGACCACGATGCGCTTTTGCGAGTTGATGCCGAGGAGGCGGTACATCGTACGGGCGAGGTCTTCCGGGCCGACAGGGTTCTCGTCTGGCTCCGCGCCGAGGGCGTCAGACTGGCCATAGACAAAGCCCCTTTTCACGCCGCCGCCGGCCATCACCACGGAGAAGACACGCGGGTAGTGGTCGCGTCCGTTGGTGCTGTTGATCTTTGGCGTGCGCCCGAATTCGGAGCTGACGAGCACGAGCGTGGTGTCGAGCAAGCCGCGCTCGTCGAGGTCGCGAATGAGGCGTGCGAAGGCTTGATCAAAGGCGGGTGCCTGACTCTCGAAGGCACCTTTGAGGTTTGAGTGATGATCCCAGCTTCCGTAGTTGACAGAGACCATGCGTACGCCTGCCTCCACGAGTCGGCGGGAGAGCAACAGCCGCTGTCCTGCGGCATTGCGCCCGTATTCGTCGCGCAGCTTGGCGGGCTCTGCATTCAGGTTAAAGGCTTCACGTGCCTGTTGTGAGCTGATGAGGTTATACGCGGCGGTGTAAAATTGATCCATCGCGGTGAGGCCGTCGGATTTCTCCGTGGCGCGGAAATGCTCGTCCACCGCGCCGAGCAAACTGCGGCGCCGCTCAAAGCGGCGGGCGTCGATGTCCTTGGGCGTGGCGAGATCGCGCACGGTGAAGTTTGCGTCAGCGGGGTCGCTGCCGAGGGCAAAGGGGCCGAAGGCGCTGCTCATGTAGCCGCTGCCCTGCTCCGGGCAGAAGATGTTCGGCACGGCCACGTAGGGCGGCAGATTGTTCCGTGATCCCTGCTCATGTGCGATGATGGTGCCGAAGCTGGGGAATTTGATCGCCGGACTGGGCCGATAGCCGGTGAACATGTTGTGCGTGCCGCGCTCGTGCGCTGCCTCGCCATGAGTCACGGAGCGGATCATGGTGATCTTGTCGAGGATCTTCGCGATGTTCACAAACTTCCCGCCGACGAGCTCTCCTGTCACGCCTTTGACCGGGGTGAATGGCCCGCGGTAATCGGGGGAAGCGAAGGGTTTCGGATCCCAGGACTCATGCTGCGCCACACCGCCTGGCAGGTAGATGTGAATGATCGAGTTTGCGATGGCCTTGTAGCTTTCCACGGCGGGCATCGCCAGCGTTTGCTCTGCGGCTTGGAGCCGCAGCATTTCAGGCAGCGTGAGGCCGAGTCCTGCCAGCGCGCCCACATGCAGAAAGTCGCGCCGCCGCTGCGAAGCCACGAAAGGGTTGCGGTGGTTTCCAGAACACAGGGGGTGCATTTTCATGATCGCGTCAGCAAGATTGCACCCCAGCTTACCGCAGGATTCCTGACCTTGTTGCGTGCGTCAGGCACTCTCACAATCTCGGAGCAATGAAGCGCAAATAATGCGCACTCGCTTACGGCTCCCATCCGCGAAGTTTCACATGCACCTGCGCCACGCGGCCCATGTAGTGATCCATGCTGAAATCCTTCGCGGCTTTGAGCATGTGTTGCTTTGCTTTGGCGTCGTCGCCCAGCGCTTCAAAATACAAACCGAGGTAGAGATGCGCGTAGCAGCGGTGATTGCGCAGGCGTTCGCCCTCGCCTTCCTCCGCGGCCTTCAAGACGGCTTCTTCGCTGCCTTTGCCGGCAAAGAGTGCATGGACTTCCTTCATCGGGATGCGCATGTCGCCTTCGATGGGAATGAAAACCTTCCGCGCAGCCTCGACGCCTTCGCTCTTGGCGATGCAGAGAAAATGCCACGCGGCGTTTTCCACGTCGTTGCCGTTCACGGTTTGATGCACTTCAAATTGCTCACGCCCGGCTTTGAAATCGCCCGCGTAGTAGAGTGAGAGGCCGCGCTGCCAGAGCTGCGGTTTGGCATCAGGCACGAGCGCGATGAGTTTATCGAATGCCGCAACGGACGCCTTGGGTTTCGCCGCGAAGAATGCGGACACGCCCTCCTGAAACAGCGCGTCTGGAGTGTCGCGTGCGATGAGTGGGGCGGCGAGGCTGCAAGCGAGGACGGTGAGCGCGAGTTTCATGACCTGCGTCAAACGCGGTGCGCGGCGGCTTTCACGCAAACCACAGCCGGATGATGAGCGGTGACAGCATGAGTGTCAGCCCTGCCAGCGCGCGCTGGGTTTCTGCGGTGGCCTGAGTCATGGAAAGCCGCAGCAGCGCCTGCAAGCACACGACGCCGAGTGCTGCGAAGGAGGTGTTGCGCAGGGAAGAGTCCAGCGTGCCGGACGAGATTAGCACGAGCAGCATGGCAGAGAGTGAGAGAGTGGCAGCCGCGAGTAGGACATGAGTGCGGCCGGATGCCGCCCGACAGTGGCAGGCAAAGACCATCATCAGCAACAGGCACTCCAGCGTGGGTTCGAGCAGGCGCTCAGGCATGCCGAGAAAACGTGTGCTGGTGGTGCACCCGAGCGCGAAGATGAGTGCTGCCGTGGAGTCCCGCGACGGCCAATGCAGCAGACGAAGGCCGATTTGCCGCAGAAAACTCAGTGCAATCGCTCCCAGCAAAATCAGGCTGAGCATCAGGCGGTACTCGACCGGCAGAGGCATGCGGGAGATGAGCAGGATGCCACCGAGTGCCGCGCCGCACAGAAACACATCCCGCGACACCGAGCTGCCCTGCATTTCTGATGAAGCCAAGTGCATGGCCACCAGCATCGTCACCCCGGCGGCTTGCCAGAGGATGCCTTCGGGGATCACCCACAATGCGGCCCACATCAGCCACGCAGCGATGGCGGGCATCACAGCGAGCAGCAGAAGTCGGCGGTGCTTTCGGAAAAACACAGTTTGAGTCTTGGGCGGCGCGCCTGCTTGCTGTGCGCTGAAGGTGTCCAGCGTGCGATGAGTAAGAAAAATAAGCCAGCAACTGAGAGCGAGACCTGCATCCAAAAGCGGCAGGAGTCGGAGGCCATGCGTGTGGGCTAGCAGGTGCTGCCAGAGCACAGCAGCCAGCGGCACCTCCCAGCCCAGCACATGCGGCCACAGCCACCAGGGAGTGGATTTTTCAATGAGAGATGCGTGAGGGGAGGGGAGTGCAGACAAGAGGGCTGCAATAGCGTTGGTTGCGCATTCCCGGAAGTCTTTTATTCCGCCTGTGCAGCCACATCTCCCATGCGTGCATAGACTTCTCTCCCGGCCCGGCTGTGCTCGATCAAGTCATTGGCAAAACGTACGCGACCGCGTTCGAAGAGCGTGATGACGCAGGAGCCGCCGAAACGGAAATAGCCTTTCTGCGCGCCTTTTTCGATCGCGGCATCGGGATGAAAGCACTGCACGATGGAGCCGACGCAGGTGGCTCCGACTTCCAGCAGCCGTACTTCACCGAGTTTGGTGGTGCGCAGGGTGGTGATCTCGCGTTTGTTTTCCCACAGGATCGACGGACGCTTGCGCAGTGCGATGGGGCTCACGGAATAGAGTGGGCCGTGGATATGACGCGGAGCATCGGGAGTGCCGGCGCAGGGAAAATGAAAACGATGATAATCCACCGGGCAGAGTCGCGAGATGAGCATGCTGCCTCCGGTGTAGCGCTCGGCAGTGGCGGCATCGCCCAGCAGCGCAGCGAGATCAAAGCGGACTCCTTTGATGAAAAAATCATCACATGCGGTGATGTCCGGCAGCACGAGATGGCGTCCGTCCGCAGGAAAGACGATGTCGTTTTCACCTGCGACAATGGGGCGTGCCTGCGGCTTCAATTCACGGTAGAAGAATTCGTTGAAGGTGCGAAACGACTCCGGCGCGGCGGCGAATTCATGGACGTCCACTCCGTAAGTGGCGATGAACGGCGCGATCTTGGCACGGCTGCTCGGCGCATCCATCTGCCGCCCATACCAGCTCGAAAAAGCGGCGCGTTTGACCAGCGCGTGAAGCGGGAGCGCACCGAACGGGCTTTCGTAGATGAAGCGCAAAAAGCCTTCGCCATAGACGGCCTCCGTCTCGATGCGCCCAGTTTGGCGGTTGAAAAAAATGATGGGGGTGGCGGGCATGGGACGGACTCCCATAACGCCATGCCAAGAAAACGCCAGATGAACAAAGCTGGCGACAACGCCGTTTCCGCGCATAGTCGCGCGCCCTGACCGACCCCATGACCGAACCCGAAGCCAGCACCGACCACCAGCCGCAGACCGAGCCAGGCTGGGTGGACCTCTCCGATCTCAAGATGATGCCCGCGTGGGTGAGTGACATCGGTAAGGAGGAAAAGATCAAGCAGCGCTACGCTGGCCGTGAGGACGAGCGTCCTCGCCGTGAAGCAGGAGGGCGTGGCGAACGCAGAGGTGGCTTTGGTGACCGCGACCGTCGAGGAGGCCCGCCGCCACGCCGTGAAGGCGCAGGCGCGCCACGTCGCGATGGCCCAGGTGGAGGTTTCCGCCCACGTGGTGAAGGAGGCCCGCGCCGCGAAGGCGATGATCGCCGTGGTCCGCCGCGCCGTTTTGGGGATCGTGATCGCGGTGGCGCGCCGCAGCGTGAGTGGGTGGAGATTCCCAAGGACGTGCAGGTCATGATTTATCCTGATGACAAAGCGGTGGATGCGCTCGCCTCGCATGTGCGTCAGAGCGGACATGCCTTCAGTATGTTTGATGCTTCGCGCCTCGTGCTGGCGGGCGGAGATCGTTTTGTGGTGCGCTATCGCTGCGCGGAGGAGCGCCCCACGGGCCTCTTCAATGTGCCGGCAGACGGCAGTTTGTTCCTGACGCGTGATGAGGCGCTAACTCATGTGTTGCGCAGTGCGGTGTTGGATGAATTTTACCGTGTCGAGGAAATCGAGCTCGAAGCGCCGAAAGGAGAATTCACCTCCGTCGCAGTCTGTGGCATGAGCGGCGAGATCATCGCTCCGACCAGCCACCACAGCTACCAAACAGGACTCATCCGACTGCATCGCGAGCGTTTCGCGGACATGCCATTCGAGACTTTCAAGCGCCGTGTGAAAGTGGAGAGCAGTCCTGAGCTCGTCGCAAAGTGGAAAGAGAATATGAGCAAAGGCCGCCGCTGGGTGTGCCTGAAACTCGGAGCGGATGATGCAGGTGGCGCGCTGACATTGAACACACAGGCCGAGATGGAGGCGCACTTCCGTCGCACCTTCGGCGGGGATGCCGTCATCGAGGTGCGGGAGGCCACCGTGCAGGGAGACATCGACAAGCAAAAACTCGCACCTGCGCTTTACATCATGCTGCGCCAGGCGGTGGATGCCGGGAGGAAGCATCTCTTTGAAATCTCACAGAAGCTCGGCGCGGGTCTGGAACGCCGTGGGCTGCGTCTCTTCAAGCGCCGCGCAGGCAAACAATATGTCTGCCGGGTGAAGCCACGCGCTGTCGAGAACGGCATGGTTTTCTCAGACCGACTGGCCGACATCGTCGCCATCCTGAAAAACAACAACGGCATGACCATGCAGGCACTCGTGGAGGCCATCATGCCCTCGCCACCGCCGATGGATGGTGCTGATCCGAATGCGCCCCGGCACCCGACGGCGGCCCAGGTGGAGGTCATCAAAGACATCCGCTGGCTGGCGAATGAAGGTTACGTCATTGAATACAGTGACGGCATGGTTTTCCTCGGTGTGCAGGGGGAGCCACAACAGCCTGCTGCGACAAAGAAAAAAACGCAGGAGAATGCGCCCGTGCCTGACAGCAAAGACGCAGCCACCGCCGAAACAACGGATGTCGCGGAGGAGGCCGCAGAAGTGCCTCCGGCAGATGCGCCGCCAACACCCGAGGCAGCACCTGAGCCTGCAGACGGCAGCGCGCCCGCATCGGAGGAGTGAGGAAATCTTTCGCGACTTGGTTTGCCATCGCGCCTCCGAGGCTGTTGCCAAGGACGTTGCCAAAGGGGAGCGGAGGCGGTAATATCACCGCCCTCTCAGCCTCCCCCCCAATGAATCGCGCCCACCCAGCCCTCATGTTCGTCACGGCCCTCTGTCTGGCTGTCGCGCCGACACATGCCCAGACGTTCGATGCCAGCAGCGAGGTGGCCGATCGCTACTTCCGTGGCTTTGTACTCAATAACGAAGCCGTCAAAATAGAAGCTGCGGGAGATCTCTCCCTCGCACTGACGAAGTTCAAGCAGGCAGGCGAGATCATGGACAGCATCGCCCGCAATTACCCGACCTGGCAGCCGGAGATGCGCGCCAGCCGTCAGCAAAAAATCCAGGACGCACTGACTCGCATTCAATCAAAGCTGAGCCAGCAGGCGGCCGCAGCGGCGGCTCCCGCACCTGCACCTGCACCCTCGGCCGTGGCACCAGCTCCCGCGCCCGTCGCCGTCGCGCCATCGCCCAGCACCTCACCTGCACCACTGGTGGTTGCGCCGGGCCAGTTGCCCAGCCTCGGCGACGTTCTCCGGCAGTGGGAGGACATGTACAAAAAGCGTGTTCAGGAACTAGAGACGCAAAACAGCCGCCAGCAGACCGATCTCGGAAAATGGCAGCAGTGGTATCAATGGGCCTCTGGCGAAATCGTAACAGCGCGCACGCAGAATGAAGCGCTCGCGAAAAAAGCCGCAGGCATGGAGCAGAGCCTCCTCGCCATGGGCAAGGAAGTGGAGCAAGGCCGCGCCACGAAGGCGCAATACGACAAGCTGATGGAGGAAAAACTGGCGGTGGAATTGGAGATGCGCAAAAACGCACAGCGCCTCTCCACGGCGGAAGCAGCAGCCAAAGAGGCATCGGAAAAGCTCGCGGCAGCCTCCGCAAAAATCACCTCCATCGAGCAGGAGCGCACCACACTTCTCAAAGAACGTGATGACGCCGTGAAACAACGCGATCGTGCCGTCAAAGATCGCGACGCCGCAGTCAAGGAACGTGATGCCGCCAGCGCGCGCAGCCTGGGGCTGCAAGCAGAGCTCGACGAAGCGCGCAAGAAAGCAGGCAGCGTAGAAATGAAGCGCCTCATTGCCGAAAACGAGCGCCTGAAAAAGGAACTGGAGGCGGCGGAAAAGCAGGTCGTCGTTTTGAAGAATGACGCCACGCGCAAAGATCAGGAGATTGCCAGCCTGCGCGGCCAGCTCGTCGGCTTGCAGGGACAGCTCGCCACCTTGCGCAAAGAAAGCGGCGCTTACCAAACGCAGGTGGCCGAACTCGCGAAACAGCTCAAGGAACTCCAGAGTGGCATGGATGCGAAAATGGCGGCCACACCGGAGCTGGCGCAGGAGAACGAAATGCTGCGCTCCATCATCATGCGCCAACTCCGCACTCAGCACCGCCAGCAGGCAGCCAAGGATCTCGTGATCGCTGAATTGCAGAAGATGGAAAACGCCTCCAGCGGACTCCTCAAACAAGTGGAGGAAATGCGGAATGCGCGCATGACGCTGACGCCGGATGAAGAGAAACTTTTCTCCGATCCCGTCGTGCGCGAACTGCTCGGCCCGAGAGGCGTGCAGGCCACATTGATCGCCAATGCCTCTCAGAGCAATCCAGACAAGCCCGCCACGGCTGCTGCCCCGGCTCCGGTGGAAAAACTCATCTCCGAAGCAAACGAGGCTTACATGAACAAGCAGTTTGAAAAGGCGGCCAGCACCTATCAGGACGCCTTGCGCGCTGAACCCAAAAACATCACCGCACTCATTGGCCTCGGCCTCACGCGGCAACGCGAAAATAAACATGCAGACGCTGAAGTGGCGCTGCAAAAAGCGCTCGCCTACGATCCTTCCAATGAGCCAGCCGCCTTTGCTCTCGGCGTGACTTACTTCAAACAGGAGCGCTGGAAGGATGCGATGACCTACTTTGAAAAAAGTCTCGCCAAACGCCCGGAGAACGCCAGCGGACGCCATTACCTCGGCATCATCGCCACCAAGCTCAATCTGCTGGAGCGCGCCGAGCGTGAATTCAAAACCGCGCTCGCTATCGACCCCGGCTACGGCGAGGCGCATTTCAATCTCGCCGTGCTCTACATCACCTGGGATCCGCCCCAGTGGGACAAAGCTCGCGCAGAATACAGCGAGGCCGTCAAGATGGGCGTGAAGCCCGACTCCAACCTCGAAAAACTCCTCGAAGGCGGCAAGGTGACGCAGCGCTGAGCTGCCTCCAGTGCCGCTGACAAAACCCCGGTTGACGCCCTCGGTTTGGGGAATACTCTCCGCGCTACAACTGGACGCATCAACAAATCATGATTCGTCCATATAACCCTAACGCCCACCACCATGTCCCGCTCTTACATCTTCTCGTCCGAGTCCGTCGGCGAAGGCCATCCTGACAAAGTTTGCGACACCATCTCCGACGCCATCCTCGACGCCTGCCTCGCCGTGGACAAGACCGCCCGCGTCGCCTGCGAAACCTTCGCCAAGAGCAACATCGTCGTCGTCGGCGGTGAGATCACCATCCCCAAGCTCCAGAACAAGAAGCTCGGCACCACCAAGCCCATCGATCAGGTCATCAACGTCGGCCAAGTCATCCGCGACGCCGTGCGCGGCATCGGCTACACCAACGACGACGACGTTTTCCACGCCGACAAACTCTTCATCAACAACTACCTCACCATCCAGAGCCCCGACATCGCTCAGGGCGTGGACGCCGCCGGTGCGGAAGGCAAGAAAACTCAGGAGCAGGGCGCTGGCGACCAGGGCATCATGTTTGGCTACGCCTGCGATGAAACGCCGGAGCTCATGCCCGCGCCGATCATGTTCGCCCATCGTCTTGGCCGTGAGCTGACCCGCATCCGCAAGGCAGGCAAGCTCGCCAAATGGCTGCGTCCTGACGCCAAGAGCCAGGTCTCCGTCGAATACGTCGATGGCAAACCCACGCGCATCGTGAATGTCGTCATCTCCACCCAGCACGCCGCGGACGTGAGCCATGCCGAGATCGAGAAATTCTGCATCGAGCAGGTCATCAAAAAGGTGCTGCCGAAGAACATGCTCACCAAGGACACCGAGTATCTCATCAATCCGACCGGCAAGTTCGTCGTCGGCGGCCCGCAGGGTGACAGCGGCCTCACTGGCCGTAAAATCATCGTCGATACCTACGGCGGCATGGGCCGTCACGGCGGTGGTGCCTTCTCCGGCAAAGACCCGTCCAAAGTGGACCGCAGCGCCGCCTACATGGGCCGCTGGGTCGCGAAGAACGTCGTCGCCGCCGGCCTCGCCACGAAGTGCGAAGTGCAGTTCGCCTACGCCATCGGCCATCCGCAGCCCGTCAGCGTCCACATCGACACCTTCGGCACCGGAGTCATCAGCGATGATAAGATCCTCGACGCCGTTCTGAAAGTCTTCTCCTTCAAGCCCGCCGACATCGTCAAGCAGCTCAACCTCCTGCGCCCGATCTACAGCAAGAGCACCAACTACGGCCACTTCGGCAAGATCGGCGACCCCGACCTCACCTGGGAGCAGACCAACAAGGCCGACGCTCTCAAGAAGGCCGCGAAGTAAAGTGGTCCAGTTGCTGTGCAACGGGTCTCCGGACCTTTGTTTCGCAGCAACAAAGCTACTTTTCCAAACCGATCACAAAAAGCCGCGCAGCGACCCTGCGCGGCTTTTTTGTGGCGAGTTCAGCCGTTGACGATCTCCGCCGCTGGCGTAGTTTCGTGAGTGGTCTTTCACGAAACGCCCACCTTCACCCGCCGCGTCATCGAACTGCTCGATGACGATTCCTATGCCGCCCTTCAACAACATCTCATCAAACGACCTGCTGCTGGTGATCTCATCCGTGGCTCGGGCGGTTTCCGCAAGATTCGCTGGGGCGCGGCAAACGCGGTGGCGTGCGTGTCATCTACTACTGGTGGAACGCTGAAAACCTCATCTCCATGGCACTGATCTACGCCAAGAACGAACAGGACGATCTCACCCCGGACCAGCTCAAGAAACTCAAACAACTGCTCGACTGACATGAAAGAAGAACTCTTCCAGGAACTCCTTCAAAGTGTGCGTGAGATGAAGGCCATCCGCAGCGGCAAGGCCAAACCCTCGCGCTCATTCACGTTCGACACACCTGCGGAACTCTCGCGCGTTCGCAGTCAGCTCGGCGTGTCGCAGCCCTTATTCGCTCGGCTCCTCGGTATCAGCGAGAAGACCTTGCAAAACTGGGAGCAGGGCCGCCGCAAGCCCACCGGCCCCGCCAAAGTGCTCCTCAAAGTCGCGGCACGGCATCCCAAGTTGCTGCTGGAGACTGTGAAATAAAAGTTGTCCAGTTGCGCCGCAACTGGTCTCCGGACCTTTGTTGTGCAGCAACAAAGCTACTTTGCAAAACCGATCACGAAAAGTCGCGCGGGGAAACCTGCGCGGCCTTTTTGTGTCGGGAAGGAGCTGACCAAGATGCAACACACCCTGAATCAGGTGCTCGGCAGACGCTATTGTTGATGATTTATTTCCAGAAATCGGCGCAGCACTGCGGCCATCTCTTGAACGCGACCTTTCGCCTCGCCTCTCTCATTTAATGAACGTTCATAACGCCCATGCTCACGTTCCGCTGGGCGGAAGTCGGATGCCTCAATGCACTTCACCATCTCTGAATCCAACGGCTCTTTCTGCCAGCGCAGAACAGTAAGTTTCGCTCCTTCGCCCTCGCGTTCGATGCTCAGCGCCACATCGCCGTAGGGTTGCGACTTCCACACTACCCAAGCGCAGGAGTTCTCCCCGCGTGCCGTGTGGTAGCCCGCTTCATGGAAAGGACCCAGTTCTCCAATTCTCTTCTTGAGTTCGAGGTGAAGGGCGAATGACCATATTTCTGCCCAGCGCCCTCGATAATCGCTGCGCTGGAGCAGATAGACCGTGCCGCCCTCTCTGCTGATTCTGTTTTCTTTGCAAAAGCCGATGGTTTCCGGCCATTGAATCATCAGCCTCCGCCACTCCTCCAGATCGAATCGTTCCAAGGCGTCCTTGATGATTGCTTCGAGTTGATCCGGCAAAGGACATTCACATCTGATGCCATCGATCAGTTGCTTTAGATGGCCGCTCTGCCGTGTCTCATCCTCCCGCCCACGCAAAAGACGCTTCCAGTTGAAGTCTTCACTGCGATTATTCCCCAGGAGATGCGTGCCTTTATCCAAAAGATAATCCCCCGTCGCCAGAAGCGCACGTTCCCACCGGAAATCCGCATTTTCGATAATCCCTTGATTGGAAAAACAGTGGGCTGCCTTCTTCCACCATACTTCAAAAAGCGGCAGCAGCGCATCGGCCTCTACGCCCGCTGTTTCGATGCCCGCAAAGCGGAAAAGAAAGCCAATCTGACCACGAAAATATCCATGGGCCTCGGCATCTAAGATAGGTTTTCGCCACAGCTCCAAATTTCTCAGCAAGAGCCCCGCTTTCAATCGTTCCTCCTCCACTTGATAGGCGTCAAAGTCCTCCACCAGAGTGGTATCATTACCCACGAGATAATTCAAAATGCCATCTGCCTTCGCCAGGAGGTCTCGAATCCCTTCCAGGCGCTTCTTGAACGTCGTCGCATCGTTGCGACTGTTCTCCACCAGATTGAAAACCACCCGCATCCATTCTGAAAACGAGGCTTGATCCAAGTCAGCGCCGCGACGTGTGTCAAGGTAGGCCGCATACGCGTAGAGCATCACGGATTCGCTGTAAGAGAGTGCATCATCGTTTTGGATCACTTTCTTGAAGAGCTCATCTTCTTTGAACGGACACTCTGGTAAAAGATGCTTTTGGATGCTGTCACCACCACCGCTCCATCTCTCCAACACCACCGCAAACGTCTGAGCAAACGTTTGATTCCGAAAAGCTGCCTTTTCCAGTTCGTGGAGCTTCGGTGTGCCCCGAAGCGTCTGCAGTTGTTCTTTCCAACCTTTAGGCGCATCAAGTGCTAGTGACAGAATCGCCACTTCTCGCACCAAGCGCATGATCATAGCGTCTGGAACTTTGATTTTCGCCGCCTTTTGTTGGGCCTCCTTGACAGCGTATTGCCAGAACAAGTCCAGCCAATCCCCGTCCATTTGGACGCTGAAATAAGTCTTGAAGGAACCGCTTTGACCATTCGGTAGCGGCACATCTCCTGGTAAAAGCATTTGTATTGCTTCCTCCAAATGCGCTTTGAACTTTTCGAAGCCAGTCAGTTCTACTCCCCTTGCGTTCATCTTCAGGTAGATGTCTTCTGACTGGCCAATGCTGCCGAGGTCTAACGCATCGAAGGTGATGGGGGAACGCGTCAAAAGCTTTTCATAGGAGCCGCTTGAATAGCGGGGGTCTTTGAATGTTTCCGCGATGGCATCGATCACTGTCAAGGCGCCAGCAATGGTGGGATCGTGCTTCCAGGTCTTGAGGAACCACGGTTGCAGTGTGATCTCGGACGAAGGCATCGCGAAGATGTCCAGCAACGCGTTGAAGAAACGCTGGGAACTCTGGCGGACCGAATATCGAAATCTGGGTTCACCAGTGGCGTCTCTCATGCGCTCTCGAAAATCATTCATCTGGTCTGCCACACCCGCGAGATACCAATGCAATAAGAACAACGTGGTGAGGCGCTGTTGGCCATCGATGGGCTGAAACCTGCGATCGTGCACCTCTCCATAGATGAAATCGAGATTCAGCGAGCCACCGTCTGTCAATGAGTCTCGCAACTCATGGAGAAAAGAAGTCCGCACCAGTTCGGCACTGGCCCGGCCATGGGCGTAGTCTCGTTGCAGCAAAGGAATCTCCACCTGCGAACAATGGAACGATTCGAACAGACCCAGAAAGCTGACACGGGCGGACTGGGGCGAAAGTGTGGAGGATAATGCGGTGACACGAACCTCACCTGATGGTGTAGGAGATGCCTTATTGACCTGAGAAGGAACCTTCACTGACTGAGTCCCTGACCAGCTCTCATTGAAAAAGGCGCCTAACCTGTCGGTTATCGACTGTAAGTAGTCGTTCGCATCGGCCCTGGACCAGTGCAGTAAATTCACCGGTTCGCGTGAATATGCCTTGGTGAACACATTGCGTGTGCAAGGCAGAATGTAACGTTCTGACTGGTCCAGGCCGAGAATCCAACCCCGTTTGATCGCAAAGGGGTTGTTGCCATAACCTCGGTTGGTCGTGGCATCCAACAGGGTCAAATTCCAAAGCTGGTCGATTTCATCCTTGGTCAAGGTCTGTTGGCCATCGTCAAGTCCGTGTTGGAACTCCTTGATGAGTTCTGCGTAACTCGTGTGGAAGCGTTTCAGATCATCGCCTTCAGCCTTGCACAGCTCGGCGAGCAAAACGTCGATTTTGGCCACGTCGTCGTTACGGCTGAGGCGGTAGAAGTGGTCGCGCAGGGCCTCGAAAGCCGCCTTGTATTCCAGCTTGCTTTCAGGCAGTCGCGACGCGGAGGCGTGGATGTGCTCGATGTCCCAGTCCTGCTCTCTGAAGGCATCGAATGAAAAGCGGATCGTGCCCGTCTGATCCGCTTCTAGCGCGGCCAGATTGAACACTAGCAGAACATGCCGGACTGGCTGCCCCTTCTCGTCATGGTAGCTCAGTTCCGACAACCGTGTGGCGATGTTGTCGTTCGATAACAATCCGTCGAAAATCTTCTTCCTTATCTCGCTCTTCAGGTAGATGCGGAAGACGTCTTTGCGATGCTGCCGAGTAGCAGTGACGAGTGATCGTATCTCTGTCCCCAGATAGACCAGGCATCCCACCAAGTGAAAAAGTCTGTTGTCCTCGAACCACTCCTCCAAAGTGCCGAAGAGAGCCTCTACCTCTTCCCAGAGTTGAGCTGGGCTACGGGTCTTTAGTCGCTCAAAAAACCATTCAAACACCGCATGGTCCGCAGCATCCTTCGCACTTTTCGCCATGGGTGCCGCAAGGCGTAGCAGCCACTCCATGCGGCACTCGGGCAGTTCTGACTGCTTGTTCAGAAAGGCCCAGAACTCGGTCTCCTGGAGCCGCCGTTCCATATAGTCCCAGCGCAGGGCGATGCGTTGACGGTCCGCCTCGTTCTGACCCGTCGTTCGAACCAACGCGGCACGGATAAGCTCGGCATCCGTGAGCTTGATCTTCCCTCCATTGAGCCGAGAAAAGCTGCGTATGGCCTCCTTTGGATCGACTCGGTGCCAGATGAACCTTATACTCAATCCTTCAACGTCCATGAGAGATTTGAGTTGCAGGCCCTTGTTCGCCGTCCGCCATTCTTGGATGGCTGTTTCAGCCTCGTTGATGAAATGGAGGTCTGGCGAGGCAGCACTATCATCATCTTTGGTCAGGTGTTCGAGATCGTCGGAATGACGTTCATACTTGAGCTGAAACCTGGGTTGATTGGGGGAGAACTGACGAAGGATGAGAAATATCGTTGTCAGGCGCTGTTGACCGTCCACCACTTCCCACTCGTCGCCCCTTGGGATCACCACGAGTGGCTGCAAACAGTAGAAATGACCATCTCGTGGGCCGTCTTCATACTCCTTCAGGTCACTCAACAAAGCGGTGACTTGTTCCTTTGCCCAACGGTAGCCGCGCTGATAGCTCGGAATGAAAAACTTCATTTTGGCACTCGCCATCTCGCCAACGGATTTGGTCGTTAGCGATGAGCCGCCGGGTCTGGATTCATTTGACATGGCTGGCTTAATCGGAGTGGAACATCGAACATTCAATACCTGCTTTTGAGCAAAGAGCCGCCGGGCATCCAACTTCGAATCTCTTCATCATCGCCAGCATGATTTTTCCGGCCGCCATCGCATCGTCTTGGGCATGATGATGTCGGAACTCGTGGCCGATGTGTGCGGCCACAGTGCTCAATTGGTGATTCGGCAACTCGGGCCAGATGCGTCTCGCCAGTGTGCAGGTGCAGAGATAGCTGAAGCGCGGTTTTGGCAGGTCAAAGTGGTCGAGGGTCTGCCTCAACACCTCCATGTCAAAGCGAGCGTTGTGTGCGATGACGATGTCAGCGCTCGTCAGGCACTCCAAAAACTCTGCGGCGATCTGCGGGAACTCCGGCGCGTGAAGGACATCCAGATGCGAGATGCCGTGAATCTCTTCTGTCCACTCCTCAAGGAACCAGCCGTGACCTTTGGGTGGCTTCACCAGCCAGTAGGGCGACTCCACGAGCGCCCCGTCCTCAAAGACCGCCACGCTGGCGGCGCACATGCTGACCCGGCTGTGGTTCGCGGTTTCAAAGTCGATGCTGGCGATTTTCATGGTGCTAAAGGTTGGGACAGAGGGTTCATTTCCACCATTGCTCATGGAGTCGTTCGTAGTTCCGGTAAATGGCTTCGTACGATCCCCAGTCGGGGAAATAGGCTGGATGTGATACCTGCATAAGCCTCGTGTCATCAGTCATGCATTGCAGTTGCCACAGTCTCCCTTCACCGGTCTCTGGACCCAAGAGACCCAGGCGCAGCAGCGAGGCAAAGGCGTCACGTCCGCAAACCAGCATCAAATGCGGTACCGCGGCCGCGATCTGTTCCTGGAGAATGCCCTTGTTGCGTTGCGCATGCGAAAAAGCCTCTTCCGGGTACAGCTTAGTGCCACGAGGATTCGAGGCCTTCTTCACATTGATCCAGGCAATCTTTGACAAGGTGTCCTGATGGATGGCGACGGCTTTCCCATCAGTGCTCAAGAGCCGTGGCATCTGGTCCCACTCATCCTGCGGCAGCTTTGCTCCTCCGCGCTCGGCGGAGAGTAGGAGAAGGCGAAGCAGCGCCGCCATGCGGCGCGGGGTTTTGACTTCGGGATTGCCGACACCCATGAGGTCGCTGTGCGGCTGGTCCTCTATGTCCGTCATTCCGCATTCATCGTAACCGTAGGATTCCGCGAGCACACAAAGAACTCGCAGGTGCTGCAACGCGTAAACGTCCGGGTCGATCACGCCGTCGGCAATGAAGCCCTCGGTGTTCTCCCAATCGTGGGAGGCTTTGATGAGCTGGATCACACGATCCTTGGAGGCTCTGTAGGCTGTTTTGTCAAAGTTCATGGTGATGGAATGGAGGGGGTGTCATGCCGCGAAGCCGATCCGTGGGCGCTGGCTTTCGTGCGGCTCGGGATCGACGAAAATCTCCGCGAGTGAATAGTCAGGGGCGCTAGGCAGCGTGCGCCCGAGATGCGCGGCGAGGCGGGAGGCGTATTCGTGATGCAAGCGCTTGAATAGGCGCTGCGAGATGAGGCGTCCGGGACGCAGCAGCGCCTGGTCGATGTCCGTGGCGCGGCCATTGATGGTGCAAATGATCTGGAGCCGGAGGAAGTCTGCCAGCATGCCATCGGTAAGATTCAGGATGGCACTGACCTGCTCGCGGTTGTCCGAGCCACGCGCCATGAGGGCGGTGTCACTGTCCTCGAGAATGACGGCGAACTGTTTTTCTGGATGCCTTCGTCGCTGGTCGGCCCAGAAGCCGATGAAATTCGGGTCGGTGAGCACCTGGAGTGTGGAGGCGGGGATGAAATAGAAGCGATGGGACTCGCGCAGCACACCCATGAGATGCCGCAGGTAGGAGGTCTTGCCCGTGCCGGGCGGTCCTTCGAGAATGGCGAGGCCATTTTTGCGTGTGGTAAGCCGACGCACGAACTCGTTGTGCCAGGTCATCGTCTCCGCAGTGTAATGCAGCGCGAAGGCCTCGTCGGAGAGCAGGCTTTCCGGGCTGAGTGGCACGGTCACACGGCCGATGTCCTTGTCCACGCGGATCAGTGAGTACGAGCCGCCTTCCGGCTCCGGCGGACGCGCATAGCAACTGGCAAACTCACGAACGATGGTTTCCGCTTCCGCAGCAGTACTGGCAAAACCTTCAAGGTAGTTGTCTGAGGCGTAGAGCAGCGACTTGGGCGCGAGCTGGAAGGTCAGGTCATCCCACAGCATTTTGTCCTGCGACTCGTGAACCCGGTCAGAGCGCAGCAGTTGTGCGGCCTTGTCTGCAACCGCTTGTTCCAGATCCCAGTGTCCGTTCATGCGGAAGCGATGCATGGAGCCGTGGCCAAACGCCGCGAGCACGGGAAGATGCGGCCCGCGATAGCTCGGGGAGAATGAGGATGTCTCCAGTTGGCCACAGACGACAAATGGCTCTGGCAATAAGTGCTGCGTTTCGTTCATGCCGGAACGAATGCCTCCAAGTGCAAACCGGACGAGGATCAGTTTTGTCCACAATCGTTGTCCGCATCACGCTTTCCCACGAAACTCCTGGCGAAGACGGCGCAAGGTGCGGTCGCTTGTCTCGGGGGAGAGTCCGAGTCCTGAGATGAGGAAGGCGCGGCGAGCTTCGCCTCGCAATTTTTGCTTCAACGCGGCGGCATCGAGTTTGTGCAACTTACTCGCCATTTTGCGGCGTTGCTCACGGCCCTCCTTGAGCACCGCTCCCTGGCGGTTCCTAGCTCGTGCACGATGCAGGCGGGCGATTTCATTCCAGCGGATGTCACGCCTTGGATCGAACGACCAGTAAGAGGGGATCACGATCATGGTGGCGTATGGCGTCAGATTGACCGCCAGTTTCAGCAGCAGGGGTTCGTCGTGCAGCATGCCGTAAAGATTCCAGCGCATGCAGAAGGCGTCGAAAGCCGTCTGAAACTTCGCCCATGCTCCGCCGCGACGCCCAGGCCACTCCGGGCGCAGGTTGCGCTCAGTCCCCATCGTGCGGCGGAGCACGCCTTTGGAGTCGGCGAAACGTTCCGGTTTGAAGCATGCCTTGATCCGCGCCCAGTCGTCGCGGAACTGCGTGTCGGTTTTCAACTCGGCCTCCATTTGCGCAAATTTGGCGGACTTGCCGATCACATGCTCGTAAAAGCCGCGCTGCACTTCTCGTTCATGGCGGGCTACGATTTCGCAGGCTGTCTCGTCAGGTGGATCGGGGAGCAGATCAATCAACAGCCGCTGTGCCTCGCTCAAACACCTCGCGGCATGCCAAGCGTCCAGCGACTCCCGCAGTGCGTCGCACATTTCGATAGGCCAGAGCGTGAGCGGCACCATGACCCAGTCGTGCAGCTTGCGCAGCCGGTCGCCGTCGGGGCCTTTGAGAGAGCGTGACACGCGATGGTAGGCACGCAGCACCTCTTCTGACCATTGACGCGGAGAATAGGCGCGCGTGTCGAGGCGTTCGAGGTCGTCTTTGAGGCTGGAAGATTTAGCTGCAATGGCAGGCATCCCACAGAGGACACGTTTCGCGTGTCGCACTCAAGAATTTCTCTTCGAATACGGAGGCGGGAGTCTTGGCTCCACGATGGGGACGAACACAAAACAGCGTACACCAACATTGAGAAAGAAAAGAAGAAGGATGGGGGATCCTCGCGTTGCCAAAGTGCATGGGAAGCATTCCTCTTTGCAATAGCGCTTGAGCTGTGACGTTCCAACCATTCCATGAAAACACTGCTCTTCTTTTCTTTTGCTACCACTGCGCTCTTCTCCGCCGAATACCCGCGTGTGATTTTTTCGGATGACTTCAGCACGGATGGCTTCGGCAAAGCGTGGAAGCACTACAAAAGCTCCAGCGTGGTGAAGGATGGCGTGCTGCATGGCATCACCGCGCCGGAGTCGGATCACGCGGCGGTCGATGTGATCAGGATCGCTCCTGAACGCGACTTGGAAGTGAGCGTCAAATTTCAAATCACGGATGCCAAGACGTATGGCTTCAACGTGTGGTTTGATGACAAGGACTACAAAGGCTCGCACGCCGGACATATCTGCAGCATCACGGTCACGAAAAAGGCCGTGAATGTGGCCGATGCGAAGACGGGCACCTTTGCCAATGACATCTACGCACGCAAAAAGGCCACGCCGCCCACTCTGACCGCGGAGGACAAAGCGAACCTTGCGAAATGGACCAAGTCGATGCCGAACAGTGTGTCGCTCAACGATTGGCACACCCTAGTTGTGCGCACGGCTGAGGATGTCGTCACTGTGAGCATTGATGGCAAGGAGGTCGGCAGCTTCCAGTCGCCGGGCATTGCGCATGATCATAAAACGGTGGTGAGCCTGACCACCAATCGAGTCGGCGTGAACTATGACGACTTTAGCATCAAAGGGGTCGCGAAGTGATGCGCCGCCCTTCGCGCGCCAACGCGCGACGCATTTCGCATCATGTTTGTCGTGGTGAAATCGTGCTGCGAATCGTTATGCTTCGCCCATGAACCGACTCGAAAACAAAATCGTCCTCATCACTGGTAGCGTCACCGGCATCGGCAAGGCCATCGCCAAGCGCTGCGTGTCCGAAGGTGCGAAAGTGCTCATCCACGGACTTGAGGCCGATCTCGGTGCGCAGACGCTCGCGGAACTCGGCGAAGGAAATGCGGTGTTCGTGCTCAAAGATCTCGCGGAGGAGGACGCGCCGCAGGTGCTCGTGGAGAAAGCCGTGGCCACGTTTGGCAAGCTCGACGCCATCGTGAACAACGCCGCGCAGGTCGGTCTGGGCAACATCCACGACACGGACGGCAAGTGGTTCCGCCGCATGTTGGAAATCAACTGCGTGGTGCCCTATCTGCTGATTCGCGCCGCCTTGCCCCACCTGCGCAAATCGCACGGCAGCGTCATCAACATCGGCAGCGTCAATGGCTGGAGCGGCGAGCCGAACTTGATGCCTTACAGCGTTTCCAAAGGCGCGTTGATGACGCTCACGCGCAATCTCGGCGACACACTCATGCGCGAAGACGGCGTGCGGGTGAATCAAATCAACCCCGGTTGGGTGCTCACCGAGAACGAAGCCAAGCGCAAGCGCGAGCACGGTCTCAAAGACGACTGGTATGCCGACTTGCCGAAGGTCTATGCACCGTCCGGCCGCATCCTTTGGCCTGAAGAAATCGCCGCCTGCGCCGCCTGGCTGCTCGCCGATGAATGCGGCCCCATCAGCGGCCAAGTATTCGACCTAGAGCAGCATCCCTTCATCGGCCGCAATCCACCCAAAGACGCGAGCACGATTCCGACGAAGTGATTGGGTTGAAATACGAATGGCCGCGAATTCGACCTTTGCTGGTTCACTGCGCCATTCGAAAGCATTCCTCTCCATTCGTCCTCATTCGCGTTAAAACAAATCTCTCCACTCACTGCTTTTATGCCCAAGCTCGCCGCCTTTCCGAAAGCCTTCATGGTCGCCCTCTGCAAAGAGGGAACGATGACCGTGTCCGAATGGATCAAGCTCGCTTCCACGCTCGATGTGCAGGGACTCGAATGGTATGCGGGCTTTCTCGAAATGGCGGATGAGAACAATTGGCCGCGCTTTCGTCGCGAGGTCGAAGATACGGGGAAAGTGATTCCGATGATGTGCTGTTCGCCCGACTTCACACATCCCGAAGCTGCGTTTCGTGAAAAGGAAATCGCCAAGCAGAAGTGCTGGATCGACATGACGCACACGCTCGGCGGCAGCTACTGCCGCGTGCTCAGTGGACAGCGCAGGCCGGAGTTGAGCATCGACGAAGGTGTGAAACTCGCTGCCGACTCCATTCACGCCTGCTTGCCGTATGCGCAGGAGCGCGGCATCACGCTGATCCTCGAGAATCACTACAAGGACGACTTCTGGGAGTATCCCGAGTTCGCGCAGAAGATGGATGTGTTCTGCAAACTCGTCGATGCCGTGAATCATCCGAACTTCGGCGTGAACTACGACCCGTCGAACACCTACCTCGCCGGTGAGGACCCCATCGAGCTGTTGCGGCGCGTGTCGCATCGCGTCGTCACCATGCATGCCAGCGACCGTTACCTCGCCGAGGGCACAATCGAAGACCTGCGCAAAGAAGAAGGCGGCGCACAGGGTTATGCGAAACGGCTGCGCCACGGTGAGATCGGCAAAGGACTCAACGACTACGACACCATCTTCACCGAGCTGAAGAGCAAGGGCTTCGACGGCTGGATCAGCATCGAGGACGGCGTCGATGGCATGGAGCAGCTCGCGCGCAGCGTGGCGTTCTTGAAAAAGAAAATCGCGCAGCACTGGCCGACCTGATCGACAGATTGAGCGGTTGCTTTGTGCGAAGCGAAGCAGTCTTCAGCGCTCTTTGAACACCATGGTGTTCGAGGGGGACTCTGCGCCGCCTTTTTTCTCCACGGTGAGGGAGAACTTCACGGCCTCACCCATGGGTTCGCTCGCTTTGAATTGGATTTGCGCAGCACCTTTTTCGTCCACGGAGACGACGCCGGCACTGACGGGCTTCCGTTTTTTCTCGGGGTCGGAGAGCCAGAGTTGGTAATCCCTGCCTTCTTCTGCGCTCGGCATTTTTTCGAGCAGCAGCACACCCTGATTGCGGCTGCCATCCCAGATGAGCGTCATCTCGCTGCGGCGATATTCCCAGACGTCGCTTTGCAGAGAGACGACGCGCATTTTCAGTTCGGCTTCGTGTTTCTTGCGCGCTTCCTCAGCGGCGACGAGTCGCTGGGTCTCAGCGCGCGCCGCCGCTTCCTTTTGCTGGGCTTCGTTCAGGGCGGCAGTGAGCGCCGCCTGCTTTTTATCAAAGTCGCCTTGGAGGTTTTTCAGCGTTGATTCGAGGCTGCGAACTTCACCGGAATGATTTTCCGCTGCGGCGACTGCGGGCCCGAGAATCTTCGAGGCGGCAGCCAAATCATTCGCGAGTCGTCCGCGTTCCTGCCACAACCATGCGGTGGCGATGCCGAGGCCGATGGCGAGCAACCAACCGAGCGTGCCAAGCATGGCGGCGGGTGAGAGACGCAGGCCCGGGCCACCACGAGCACGGATTTTGGCGCGGATGCGCCGCTGCATGTCCGAGGGAGGCTCATGAGGCGCGACGAGACGCGCCAGCTCTGCGGCGGCGGCTTCGAGTTCGACACTGAGTTCCCGCAGTTCCTTGTCGGAGAGGCAGGCACCGGAGAGGACGCGCTTTTCGTCGCTCTCGAGCATGCCGAGCGCGTTCAAGGCGGCGAGTTCTTCGTACTTCTCGTCCATCAGTCATCTCCTCCTTTCAGCAGATCGTGCAGGCGGCGCACACCAGCACGCACTTGGGCTTTCACTGCTTCCAGCGGCACGCCCGTGGAGTCAGCGATCACATGATGCGTGAGTCCTTTGAGAAAGGCACTGCCAAGGATCTCCCGCTGATCTTTTGTGAGGCCTTGGTATGCAGCGAGGACAGATGCGGCGCGGCTGTCTGCGGTAGTCGCAGCATCAGGCGCGCTCAGCGTCGTCTGTGAAAGGACTTCCGCATCCACGAGGCGGTTGCGGCGGCCCAGCATGCGCATGCGTTCGATGGCGCGATTGCGGAAGATCACCACCGCCCAAGTGAATGCCTGCGCGCGCGACGAGTCAAAGCTGCGCGCCTGTTCCCAGAGTTGGGCAAAGCCATCTTGGAGTACTTCCTCCGCCTCGCGTTCGTCGGGCAGCATCTGTCGCAGTAAACCGAACATGCGTGGAGCCAGGGCGTCGTAGAGCCGGTCAAACGCCCGCATGTCACCTTGCCCCGTGCGCTGGAGCAGTTCTTCTTCGCTGATGTCGTTTGAGGTCATCGCAATGCCGATGGGGGATGCGGCAGGTTAAGCCGGGCGGTTTCCATGCCGGAGCTTGGGGCAGCGCGCAAGTTTTTGATTGAGCGGAGTCGGCGGTCATCCCTCCACCCGGCGGCGAATCCATGGCAGTGCCAGCACCACGGAAGTGATGATGCCAGCGCCGAGATAGAAGCCGCCGCTCATGATCTCTGCTCTGCCGAAAACAGTCGCGGCCAGCAGGATGCCATACACGGGTTCCATGTTGTACACCACGTTCATCGTGAACACGCTCACACGCCGCAGCACGTCCATAAAACCCGCGTAGGCCACCACCGTGCAGACGATAGCCAGCACGGCCAACCAAAGCGCAGACATGGCATCCGGGAGCAGGGGAAGGGCACCGTTTTCCAGCAGCGGACGCGCTGCGAGTGATGCCAGGCAGGCGCCGGTCATCTGCCAGGCACCCAGATGGCTCCAGTGCGTGTCCTGCGCGACTTGCTGTTTGCTCACCGTGGCAAAAACGGCGGCGAGTAATGCCGACGCGAGCGCCACGGAAAAGCCCACCCAGTGACGGAACTCGACTTGATAGATCAATCCAACGGCGCCCACCATCACCAGGCCCACAGGCAGCTCGGCCCAGCGCCATCTGCGTGTGCCGTCCACCAGAGGCTCGATCAAGGAGCACCACAACATGGCAGTGGGCATGGCGGCGAGACAGACGGATGCCGTGGAGAGTCGCGCCGCCCAGAAAAAAAGCACCCAGTGCCATCCGAGCACGGCACCCGTGCCGAGTTGTCGGAGAATGCTGCGCCAGGAATGCGGCGACGATGAGCGTGCATGCAGGCAGGTCAGTAGGGCAAAGCCCGCCGCTGCCAGCGAAGTACGCCAGAACACGACATCGACCGGCGGCAGGAGAATGAGTTTTCCCAACACAGCGGTGAGCCCCCATGCCAGCACGACGAGATGCAGTTGCAGATAGTTGCGTGCGTTGGATGGAGGCATGAGCGCGTGGCGGCGAAGTTCAACCGGCAGCGGACACGGCACAACATTCTCTTTGCACCGCGAGTCGCGGAGCTGCTGCTTATCGAGGAAAGCGCAGGCGGCTCATCTCTCTCCGAGATCGAGCTTGTGGAGTTCCAGTGGCACCTCCGCTTCCAGATAGTCCAGCAAGTGCCGCACGCGCTCGGGCAGATGCTCGTGCGCAGCGTGTGCGAGGTGCAAATCCACCAGCGAGATGCGCCACTCCGGCAACAGATGCACGAGGCGACCTGCGGCGATGTCGCGCGCAGCCATCCACTCTGGCAGCATGGTGAAGCCCGCGCCTTCGATCGCTGCCTCCCGCAGTGCCGTGACGGTGTCCAGCAGCATCACGGGAGTGAATTTGAGCCTCGCGGTACGTCCGCCGCGCATGAGGTCGAGCCGATCGCGAGCAAAGAAATGCGGTTGCAGGATTCCGAGCCAGGGGAGGCGGCTCAGATCACTCGGCTGGCGGGGAGGAGCGTACTCCTGAAGCAGCGAAGGCGCTGCGACGAGGCGACGACGCAACGAAGCGATTTTTTTGGTCACCACGCGCCGGTCCGTAGGGCCACCGACCATGATGCCGCAGTCAAAGCCCTCCTTCACAAATTTCGTCGCCCGGTTGATGAGATGCAGCTCGGTGGTGACCTGCGGATGCAGTCTGCGAAAGCGCGAGAGCACGCGCGAGACGATCCACTGTCCGACATCGACGACGGACACGATGCGCAGGTGGCCGCGAATCTCCCGCCGCTCTGTGTGCAGCCGCCTGCCGACGCGATCCGCCAGCGACAGCAGCTCGCGCGCATCGGTCAGCAGGATGCGGCCCGCTTCGGTGAGGCTCATGGTGTGCGTGTCACGGCGGATCAAAGGGGCACCGATTTGCGTTTCCAGCGCGGCGAGATGGCGGCTGAGTGTCGGCTGCGCCATGCCGAGAATCTTTGCCGCAGCGGAGATGCTACCGGACTCGGCGATCTGTACGAATTCACGCACCTGATGGAGGTCGTTGAGGTGGATCATGCAGAAACCGTATAACATTTATGCCGCATCCGCACTGTTGAAGTCGCTCCGTGGCTCGTATTTAGCACCCAATGAATGTTGCCCATCCCTTTATCTCAAGCCGCGCGCTGTGTCTGCTGGTAGGCGGCGCGCTGGTTTTTTCTGGCTGCAAACCAGCGGCGCACAGCCCGAGTGACCACGCGCAGGCTGGCGCGCCCGAGGTGACGGTGGCAAAGCCACTGGCAAAGCGACTCACGGACTGGGACGAGTACACAGGCCGCCTCATCGCACGCGACAAGGTGGAGGTGCGTGCGCGTGTCTCCGGCTATCTTACGCAGGTGCATTTCAAAGAAGGCACGGAGGTGAAGGAGGGTGATCTACTTTTCACCATCGACCCGCGTCCGTATGAAGCCGCCGTGCAGCGCGCCGAGGCGGTGCTGGCGCAGGCCAAGACGACTTCCGATCTCGCCAAAGTCGAGGCACAGAATGCCACGAAGCTGCGCCAGGGCCAGGTCATCTCCGCCGAGGAATCTGAACGCCGACTTAAAGGTGCCGCCGGAGAGCAGGCGGCAGTGCGCGCCGCTGAGGCGATGGTGACCGCTGCCAAACTGGACCTCGAATTCACACAGATTCGCGCGCCGATCAGCGGGCGTATCAGCGATGCGCGTGTGACGGAGGGCAATCTCGTTACCGGCGGCACGAAGGATGCCACGCTGCTGACCACCATCGTCGCGCTGGATCCTATTTATCTCGACTTCGAGGCCGACGAACGCTCGGCGCTCAAATACCGTGAGATGCACCGCAACGGCGAGCGCAAGAGCGCGCTCTTCAACCGCATCCCTGCCGAGATGGCACTGGTGAGCGAGGAAGGCTGGCCGCACCGGGGGCAGATCGACTTCGTGGACAACCAAGTCAATCCTGCCACGGGCACCATTCGCGCGCGAGCAGTGTTTCCCAACACGGATCGACTCATGTCGCCGGGTTTCTTTGCGAAGGTGCGCATCCCTGGCAGTGGTGAATACGACGGCCTGCTCATTCGCGACTCCGCCGTGGGCGACGACCAGGGCAGCAGCTTTGTGTGGGTGATCGATGCGCAGGACAAAGCCGTGTATCGTCCGGTGCGGCTCGGTCCGCTCGTCAATGGCATGCGCATCGTGCGGGAAGGATTGAAGGCAGAGGATCGCGTCGCCATTCTCGGCCTCATGAGTGTGCGCAACGGGGCGAAGGTGCGGCCCGTGGCTGCTGAGATGATGCCCACCAAACCCACGCAGGAGAAGCAGCCATGAACTTCTCTCGCATCTTCGTAGATCGCCCCATTTTTGCGGCGGTGTTGAGCATCGTCATCACACTGCTCGGTGGGCTTGCCTATTTTAATCTTCCAGTGGCGCAGTACCCGGAAGTCGCGCCGCCTACGGTGGTGGTCACTGCCTCGTATCCCGGCGCGGATGCGCGCACGCTGGCGGAGACTGTGTCCACGCCGCTGGAGCAGGAGATCAATGGCGTGGAAGACATGCTTTATCTCTCGTCGTCTTCCACCAGCGATGGTCGCGTGCAGATCACGGTCACCTTCCGCCTCGGTGCAGATTTGGACAAGTCACAGGTGCTCGTGCAAAACCGCGTGAACACCGCCGTGGCGCGCTTGCCAGAAGAGGTGCGCCGCCTCGGCATTCTGGTGAATAAGCGCTCGCCAGACCTCACCCTCGCCGCGCAGTTCTTCAGCCCGGATGGCTCGCGTGAGGTCGGCTATCTCAGCAACTACGTCACGCTGCAGATTCAGAATGAAATCGCCCGCCTGCCTGGCGTGGCGGAGGCGTCATCCCTCGGTGGACTGGACTACTGCATGCGCGTGTGGCTCGATCCTGAAAAAGTGGCCGGGCTCGGCCTCACCGCAGGTGATGTCGTGCGTGCCATCCGTGAGCAAAACGTGCAAGTGGCCGCTGGCTCATTGGGACAGCCACCAGCACCGGCGGGCATGGAGTTTCAATACACCCTCACCGCACCGGGACGACTCAAGAAGCCGGAGGAGTTTGGCGAGATCGTACTCAAGACCGGCACGCAGGGAGATGTGGTGCGGTTGCGCGATGTCGCACGCATCGAGATCGGCTCCCGCGACTACGCAAGCAAGACATACAAAGACGGGCTCAATGCCGTCTCGCTGCGTGTTTTCCAGCTTCCAGGCACCAACTCCATCGCCACCGCAGACGCGGTTTACAAACGGCTGTCTGAACTCAAGGAGCGCTTCCCGCCGGGCGTCGATTACGCCATCAACTATGACACAACGAAGTTTGTGCGTGCCTCGATCAAATCGGTGCTCGTCACACTCGTGGAGGCGGTGTTGCTCGTGGTCGTCGTCGTCGTGCTGTTTTTGCAGACATGGCGCGCCTCCATCATTCCGCTGCTGGCCGTGCCGGTCTCCCTCATCGGCACGCTGGCGGTCATGCAGGTCTTCGGCTTCTCACTGAATAATCTCAGCCTCTTCGGACTCGTGTTGGCCATCGGCATCGTCGTCGATGACGCCATCGTCGTGGTCGAGAATGTGGAGCGCAACATCGCGCGCGGACTGGCTCCGCGTGAGGCCACCATTCAGGCGATGCAGGAGGTCAGCGGAGCCATCATCGCCGTGGCACTGGTGCTCTGTGCCGTCTTTGTGCCCACAGCCTTCATCAGCGGCATCACCGGGCAGTTTTACCGTCAGTTTGCCCTCACCATCGCCGTCTCCACGGTCATCTCAGCGTTCAATTCCCTCACGCTCAGCCCCGCTTTGTGCGCGTTGTTGTTGCAGCCGCATGGGGCGAAGACGGATTGGTTTTCACGCCTCATCCACTTCCTCTTCGGTTGGTTCTTCCGGCTGTTTAATGCGGCCTTCAAATTTGGCTCGGACTTCTATGCGGGGCTCGTGCGCCGCCTCATCCGTTTGGCCCTGCTTGTGTTGCTTGGTTACGGCGGGTTGTTGTTCCTCACCTACAAAGTGTTCAATGCGGTGCCAGGTGGCTACATTCCCGCGCAGGACATGGGCTACGCCATCGTGCTCGTGCAGCTTCCAGACGCCTCTTCTTTCGAACGCACCGACGCTGTCGTGCGCAAGATGGATGCCATGGCGCGGGACATTCCGGGCGTGAAGTACACCTTTGCCATCTCAGGCTACTCCTCTGTGCTCCAGGCAAATCAGCCCAACGTCGGCGCGGCCTTCCTGGTCTTCAAAGACTTCGATCAACGCACCACGCCGGAATTAAAAGGCGACCGCATCTTTGCCACCATCCGGCAAAAATTCAGCACCATCCAGGAAGGGCGCGTGCTGGTGTTGCCACCACCGCCACTGCGTGGTCTCGGCAATGCCGGCGGTTTCAAAATTCAGGTGCAGGATCTCAACAATGCGGGCCTTGAGGCACTGGAGGCTGCCACGCAAAAGCTCCTCGCTGCAGCGCAACGTGAGCCGGGTCTCAATTCCCTCGTCACCGGCTTCCGAGCACGCTCGCCGCAGTTCAAACTGGAGATCAATCGCGCACAGGCAAAGACCATGGGCGTCTCACTGGCGGATTTGAATGAAGCACTGCAAGTCTATCTCGGCTCCGTCTATGTGAACGACTTCAACTTGTTTGGACGCACTTACCAAGTCACCGCACAGGCTGACCCTGCATTCCGCAAAGACCCCACAGACATCGCCCGCATCAAGGTGCGCAATCAGGATGGCGAGATGGTGCCGCTGGGCGCGCTCGTGAAGGTCGTCAAAACTGGCGGCGCTGACCGCGTGCAGCGCTACAACCTCTACTACTCTGGCGACATCAACGGCAACACCGCGCCGGGCGTCAGCTCCAGTCAGATGATCGAGAAGATTGAGCGGCTCGCCAAAGAGAACCTGCCCTCAGGTTTCGCCATCGAGTGGACCGACCTCACCTATCAGCAAATCCTCGCTGGAGACACGCTCATCTACATCTTCCCTCTTTGCGTCATCTTTGTTTTCCTCGTGCTGGCCGCGCTGTATGAGAGCTGGAGCATGCCGATGGCCATCATTCTCATCGTGCCCATGTGCCTGCTCTCCGCTATCGGCGGCGTGTGGTTGCGCGGGCAGGACAATAACATCTTCACGCAAATCGGGCTCGTCGTGCTCATCGGTCTGGCTGCGAAGAACGCCATCCTCATCGTCGAGTTCGCCAAACAGCTCCAGGATCAGGGCATGGATCGTGTGAAAGCGGCCATCGAAGCCTCCCGCCTGCGTCTGCGACCCATCATGATGACCAGCTTCGCTTTCATCCTCGGCGTGCTGCCGCTCGTGCTCGCCACGGGAGCCGGGGCGCAGATGCGACAGGCGCTCGGTACGGCGGTGTTCTTTGGCATGATCGGTGTCACGATCTTCGGATTGCTTTTCACGCCGGTCTTTTATGTCATCCTCCGCGCCATCGTCGAGCGACGCCAGACATCTCCTCAACCTCACGCCAGCCATGCAGGTCATTAAGTCATTCCCGCTGCTCCTCTGCGTGCTTTCGAGCTGCAATGTCGGACCGAAATTCATCAAACCGCAGCCTAAAATGCCTGCGGATTACGCTTCGAAGTCTGCCAACAAAATCCGCATCGACGCTGCATGGTGGCGCAGGTTTCATGACAGCACGCTCGACAGCCTCATCGCGCAATCCGCCGCGCAAAACAAAGATCTCGCCGTCGCCAAAGCGCGGCTGCTCGAAGCGCGCGCTCTGTGGCGCGAGGCGCAGTTCGACTTCGTTCCCACGGTCACGTCCAGTGCCACTTACGATACCACTCAGTTCGGTGCCTCGATGAATGCCTCCTTCCGTGGGCGCACGGTCGATGTCTGGCGTGCAGGATTTGATGCCGATTACGAGCTCGATCTCTTTGGCCGTGTGCGCAACAGCGTCAAAGCCGCCAAAGCCACCCGCGCTGCTGCGGAAGCCAACGTGCAGGACCTGCTCATCACGCTTCAGGCTGAAGTCGCGATCAACTATCTCGAACTCCGCAGCGCGCAGGCCCAACTCGCTGTCGCCCGTGAAAACACCGGCAATCAAAGCGAAGCACTGCGCATTGCCGAAGCCTCTCTCAAGGGCGGACGTGGGACGCAGCTCGATGTGGCGCGTGCGAATGCGCTGCTGAATGCCACCAAGGCGCAAATCCCAACCTACGAAGAAAACGTCGCCAAAGCCATCCATCGCATCGCCGTGCTCTGTGGCCGCAATCCATCTGAATTGCGTGCACAGCTCCAAAAGGCGGCCAGACAGCCCTCTGTGCCCACGAGTGTCGCCATCGCGAAACCCGCCGAGCTGCTCCGCCTGCGTCCCGACATCCGCATCGCGGAAAACAACCTCGCGGCAGCCACGGCGCGCGTTGGTGTCGCCACGGCAGACTTGTTCCCGCGGGTCACGTTTGGCGGACGCCTCAACATTGAGGCGCAATCTCTCGCCAACTTGAGCAAAAACGGTGCGGATGCTTACAGCCTCGGGCCACGCATCAGTTGGGCATTCCTCAATCTCGGCCGCGTGCGGCAGCAGATCAAAGCCGCAGGCCATCGGGCGGATGCGGCACTCGCCACGTATGAGCAGACCGTGCTCCTCGCTCTCGAAGAAGTCGAAAACGCGCTCACCAGCTACGACCGTGAGCAGCAGCGGCTGCGCCATCTCGAAGCCAGCGCGGTGAGTGCGCGCGAAGCGGCAACGCTCGCCCGGAAACGTTATCAGGATGGCGTCGCTGACTTCCTCGCCGTGCTCGATGCAGAGCGCGTGGCTCTCGCTGCGCAGAATGACATCGTCCTCAGTCGCACTCGCGCTGCTGCGGCCTGGGTGCGGATTTACAAGGCGATGGGCGGTGGCTGGAGCGCGTGATGGTATGCGGTGCTTGCACGCCCGTGTTCATTTCAAACCGACGCAGAGCATGTGGCCAGCGGCGTTGCGCACATAGAGGCGGCCATTGGCCAGCACTGGTGCCGTCCAGCAGCGACCAGAGAGTAGAGTCGTGCGGGAGAGCGGTTCAAATTTGGATGGGTTGGCTTTTGCGAAGATGAGTTCGCCTTTGGCAGTCATGATGATCAAGATGTCATCTGCGGCCGTGAGTGAGGAGAAGCCGATGCTGGGCTCGCTCCATTTTTCCGTGCCCGTTGCGAATTCGATGCACTTGAAGGAGGAGGTCTTGCTCTCATCGCCATCACTGCCGTAGAGATGGCCGTCGATGAGCACCGAAGAGTTGAATTGATTTTTCATCGCGCGATTGCGCCAGACTTCGGTCGGCTGGGCAGAGGCGAGATCGAGCAGTGCGCAGCCTTTGTTGTAGCCGGAGGAAATGAACAATTGGGTGCCGCTGAGGATCGGGTCCGCCGCATTCACGCCGTAACTGGTGGACCAAGTGTGTTCCCACAAAACGGTGCCATCTGTGGGGTTGACTCCTTTGTAGGCGCGGCCGGAGCTCAGTACTACCTGTGCTTTGCCATTTACGACGATGGGATAAGGCGTGCTGTAGCCTGCATTCGCGGCATCTGATTTCCACACGAGCTTGCCGGTGGCTTTTTCGACAGCCGTGCCGGATTTTCCGACATTCAGGATGAGCAGATCACCCTGCACCAGTGGCGAGCCGGCAAAGCCCCAGTCGGGAATGTTCGCTCCGGTTTCATTCTGGATGTTCTTTTGCCAGACGATCTTGCCCGTGGCCGCATCAAAGCAGAAAAGATCACCCCAGCGGCTGAGATGATACGCTCTGCCGTTTTCGATCGTCGGTGTGGCGGAGGTGCCGCCTTCGTAATACTTATCGCCGAGATCGGCGGCGTAGCTGTGTTTCCAGATCGGCTTGCCGCTCGCTGCATCGAGGCAGAACACACTGTCTTTGCCATCCGCGTGTCCGGTGGTGTAAACGCGTCCGTCCGCGACGGTAAAAGAGGAAAAGCCGATGCCGAGGCGCGCTTCCCACTGCTTTGTCAGTTCTGTGCCAGTGATTTTTTCGGCGGAGATGCCGTCGCGATTCGGCCCGCGCCAGTGCGGCCAGTCAGCCGCAGATGCGAGGGGTGCGGAGCAGGCGAGGAGAAAGAGAAGTGCGGTTTTCATGGGAGTTGCAGGATAGGGTTCATTAGAACGCTGGGCATGGCGCGCAGGAAGATTTTTTTTGCGGTAGGAGAAGTGCGACCAAGCATCAATTCACAAGCCGACTGTGGTGCAAGTCTTTCGCGTCTCACCAAGCTCCCCTGCAACGATTCGGCAGGTCATTCACGGGATGTCCGCCTTTACGCTCCTGCGGACTTGCGTCCCAGTCGCATGTCCATCCAGACGGCGAGGATGAGCACGACACCGCGGGCGATGAATTTGCGTTCTGGCGGCACGGACATGAGCGTCATGCCATTGAGGAGACAGGCGATGATCAAAGCACCGAGCAGCACGCCCAGAACGGTGCCGCGACCGCCGCGCAGGCTGACACCGCCGATCACGCATGCAGCGACGGCATCGAGCTCCATCAAATCGCCCACGGTCGTCGAAGAAGAACCAGCGTACGCTGTCTGCATGAAACCGGTGATGGCCACAATCGCGCCCATGCCGCTGTAAGCGGCGATCACCGTACTCTTCATCGGCACGCCGGAGACAAACGCGGCTTCGGTGTTGCCGCCGATGGCATACAAGTGCCGTCCGAGGCGTGTGTGTTGTGTGATGGCATACACGATCAATGTCACGCCGCCTAGGATGAGTGAAGGCAGCGGAATGCCGCGGAATTGCCCAGTGACGAGGACAAAGAGCGCGATGGCTTGTGCGGTGATGAACAGACGCAGGAAGGTCATTTCCTTGCTGTCCACGGCGAATCCGTGCTCCAGGCGGCGACGGCGCGCGGTGAGTGTGGTGAAAAGCAAAGCGCCCACCAACACTGCGGCGAGCATCCAGCCGATAGGGGTGGGGAGATAGTAGGTGGTGAGCAGCGAGTAGAGATTGCTCTGCCCACCCGGAGCGACGGGCACCGTGGCGTTGTCGATGACGAGCCAGAACAAGCCTTTGAAGATCAGCAGTGCTCCCAAGGTCACGATGAATGAGGGCATGCGCTCACGCACGATGAACGCGCCCATCGCCATCCAGATGAGCACGCCGCAGAGCAAGCTCAAACCAAGCGCAGCCAGTGCAGGGAGGTGATGGTGAAACACCAGCACACTCGCGATGCCACCGAGCAGCCCCACTCCGCTGCCGACCGACAAGTCGATGTGTCCTGGCAATAGAATGAGCAGCATGCCCATGGCCAGCGTGGCGGTGATCGAGAGTTCCGTCACGAGCATCGAGAGATTCCGTGCTCCGAGGAATGCCGGCTCCTTCAGGGCGAAGAACAGGCCGATCGCGAGCAGTGCGATGGCGATGGGCAGTTCTCGGAAGCGAAAACTCACGGCGACTCAATTCTGTGACGAGAGGAATATCGCGAGGAGGATCAGCCCGATCACAATGGCGATGGTGATTTTCACCCAGCTCAGTGGATACTGTCCCGTGATTTTGCCCGTAGCACCATTGACGGCGACTTGATAAGTGGTGGTACCGTAAGTGTAGCTGAGCAACCAGACCGGGAGGAGGACGTGTTTGAAAGTGACCTGTGTGTATTCGGGCGCGATCTGAAGATTGCGGTGAGTGTCCCCTGGGATCTCAGACGCGCACTGCGCGCGCAGCAGTTCATCCATGCGGCCGCGCGAGTCCTGGGCGGCTTGCACGAGATCGATTTGATATTGCTCGACCACCCAGCCAGAGAGGTAGCCAGGATCGTAGGGCAGGAGATCCGTTGTGGTGGGGAAGGGCTGAACTTGTTCGAGCAGCTTGGGCTGCACCCCTTTTGAGGCGGGCACGAGGACATCGTCAAAGTCAGTGCTCACATGGCCGGAGGCGTATTCCCAGCGCGTGTGACGCGTGCGATTTCCTTTGCTGTCGGTGGTGTAATAATAATAGCCAGCCTCCGCCTCCCACGGGCACTCCGCATGCGCGTCGAAGGTCCAGAAGGGGAGGTAAAGTCCGTGCAGCGTGTCAGTGAGCGCCTTTTGCCCGAGCGCGTTCGGCGCCCAGAAGTGGCTGCCATACCAGCGGCGGATATCCTCGCGCACCTGGCCTTCCGGGATTTTGAAAGGAAGCTGGCTACCGGGGCGGATCGGCGCGCCGACATCCTCCACGGCGATGATGGAAGGCGAGCCACAGAAGTCGCAGTTTTGGGCGACTCGCTTTTCGTCAAAGACAGAGATCGCATGACAGCTCTGGCATTTGACGGTCTTGCGCGCCGCAGCCCAGCCGCGTTTGTCTTCTGGGATGGCGCGCAGTGCGGCCACGAGGTCGTTTTCTTCGACGAGAGAGCCGTCGGACTTCAGCTCGGCAGGCGACTCAGTGCCGCAATACGGGCAGACCAGCGCGTGCTTCGACGGTGTCCAGACTGCCTCGGCTCCGCAGGCCGGGCAGGCGAACTTGGAAAGGGCGGTGACTTCGGACATGGCGGCTAAAGCAGAGTGTGCGGCGATTTACCGGAGAAAAGGAGAACCTGTCTATTCCAAAAAGAGCAGAGGAACGTTTTGCGGGGATGCAGGAAGTACGCTGCGAGAGGTCAGACTCCGAGATGACGCCCGATCTTGCCGGTCTGAAGGAGGTTGATCCCACCCTAAATTCCCGGTTGCATTCCCGGCATTGGCCTGCATGATCCCCGCCCCTCGCGAGTCCCCCTTAATTCGCCGTTGGTCTCCGTGCCTGCCTCCCTTTGGGATGTGCAGGATTCTCGCCCGGAGGTAACCCGGCCACATCATAGCTACCATGTCAGTACGCCTTGCCCGCTTCGAGATGCCGAATCGCCTTGTTAAAAACGAGGCCACGGCCACCGAAACCTACGCGCAGTTCATTGCCGAGCCCTTTGATAAAGGTTACGGCCACACCATCGGCAACTCCCTCCGCCGCGTCCTCCTCTCCTCTCTCGAAGGAGCCGCCATCACCTCCGTGAAAATCCGCGGTGCCGAGCATGAGTTCACCACCCTGCCAGGCGTCCTCGAAGACGTGGTGCAGATCGTGCTGAACCTGAAAAAAGTTCGTTTTAAGCACAACAGCGAAGCCAAGGAGCCGCGCCTGCTTTCCATCTTTGCTGACAAAGAAGGCGTCGTCACCGCTGGCGACATCAAGGAAGACAACCACTACGAGGTCATCAACAAGGATCAGATCATCTGCACCCTGGACCGCAAGACCAAGTTCGAGTGCGAGTTTGAAGTGCGCGTGGGTCGCGGTTTCTCCACCTGGGAGGAGAACAAACGCCCGGATACTCCCATCGGCGTCATCCCGATCGATTCCATCTACTCTCCGGTCACACGCGTGAAGTACGCGGTGGAAAACACCCGCGTCGGCCAGGACACGGACTTTGACAAGCTTGTGCTCGACGTTTGGACCGACGGCCGTATCACGCCGCAAGATGCGCTGCTGCAATCCGCCGCCATCCTGCGCCATCACCTCGACGTGTTCGTCAACTACGACGACAAGGCCGTCGAGTTCGAAGCCGCACCTGAAGCCCAGAGCGAGGAAAACAGCGAGCTGCGCAAGCTCCTGAACATGAGCGTCAACGAGATCGAACTCTCCGTCCGCGCCGCAAACTGCCTCAACAACGCCAACATCACCAGCGTCGGCCAGCTTGCGATGAAGACCGAGGGCGAAATGCTGCGCTACCGCAACTTCGGCAAGAAGTCCCTCACCGAGATCAAGGAAAAGCTCGCCGAGCTTGGCCTGTCTCTCGGCATGAAGTTCGACCCCGCGCTGCTTGAGGCCACCCCAGGCGGCGTCTCCCTCCTCGCACGCAGCACCATGATCAGCGACGACGATGAGGAAGCCGACGCGCTCGACTTCTCCAAGCTCGTGGACAGCCACCTGCCCGACGTTGATGACGAGGAGTAACCAATCACAGGAAAGAAAGACCACTTAGGACATGAAACACGGAAGAAAAATCGTCAAACTTCAGCGCAAGCAGGATCACCGCGACGCGCTGCTCATGAATCTCACCTGCTCGCTCATCGAGCATCGCCGCATCCGCACCACGCTCGCCAAGGCCAAAGCCCTCCGCCCTTACGCGGAAAAGCTCGTCACCCTCGGCAAGCGCGGCACGTTGCACGCTCGTCGCGTCGCGCTCTCTTCGCTTCGTCATAAAGACGCTGTGAAGAAGCTCTTCGAAGAAATCGCCGTCGCGTCCAAGGACCGCGTCGGTGGCTACACCCGCATCACCAAGCTCGGCCAGCGTCGTAGCGACTCCGCCCCGATGGCCTACATCGAGTGGGTGGATGCTTTCGTGGCAAAAGCCCCTGAAGCTCCGGCTGCGGAAGCTGCTGCTGAGCCTGCCGCCGAAGAAGCGACTCCGAAAAAGAAAAAAGCGCCTGCAAAGAAGGCCGCCGCCAAGAAGAAGGCGGCTGCTGAATAAAGCACGCCGATCGCTCTGCAAAGCATCCTTAGGCGCGGGAGTCGCAAGACTCCCGCGTTTCTTGTTGAGGGCCTTTTCTCCCAGTAAAACTGAATCAACTCCGGGGCGGGCGATGAACGCTCAAGCTTTGCGGAAAACTTCTTCACCCCCGGGGTGTGCTTGCTAAAGTCCCCCCTCTCATCACCAGCCTCCCGCCCATGCAAGTTTCTCTCTCCTGGCTCAACACCCATCTCGACCTCAGCAGCTACACCGTCCAGCAGCTCTCCGACCTGCTTACCTTTGCCGGTGTCGAGGTTGAGGGCATCGAGGAACGCGGCGTGACCACGGACAAAGTCGTCGTCGCTCAGATCGACTCCTTTGTGCAGCATCCGAATGCCGACAAACTCAGCGTCTGCCAGGTCAATGACGGCAGCGGCACCGCGCGCCAGATCGTCTGCGGCGCGAAGAACTTCAAAGCGGGCGACAAAGTGCCGCTTGCACTTCCCGGAGCCGTTTTGCCCGGCGGATTCGCCATCAAGGAAGGCAAACTGCGCGGTGTTGATTCGATGGGCATGATGTGCAGCGGCAAAGAACTCGGCCTCGGCGAAGATCACAGCGGCCTGCTCATCCTCGCTGCTGAAACAATCGTCGGCACGCCTTTCAATCAGCTCGTGCCCTCCGATGTCGTCTTCGATCTCGAAATCACGCCAAACCGTCCCGACCTCCTCAGCCACCTCGGCCTCGCCCGCGAACTCAGCGCCCTCACCGGCATCCCGCTCAAAGGGCAGCGCGACTACACCAAGACCTCCACTAAGCAGCAACTTGAGCCGAGCGAAGCGAGACAGACTGCAGCAGGCAGCCCGAAGGGAAGCGAAGCGCATCAAACTTCAAACCTGAAACTTGAAACTCCCTCCGCCTGCCCGCTCTACACCGCACGGATCATCAAAGGCGTCAAAGTCGGCCCCAGCCCGGAGTGGCTCCGCCGTCGCCTCGAAAGCATCGGCCTGCGCCCCATCAACAGCATCGTGGACATCACCAACTACGTCATGATGGAGATGGGCCAGTCCTTGCATTGCTTCGACCTCGACAAGCTCAACGGCTCCATCGTCGTGCGAAACGCCAGCGAAGGTGAGCAGATGCTCGCGCTCGACGGCCAGACCTACACGCTGCAAGCTGACGACCTCGTCATCGCCGATCAAAAACGCGCCGTCGCCATCGCTGGCATCATGGGCGGCGAAGAAACCGGCGTCACCGAAGCCACCACCAACGTGCTCCTCGAAGCCGCGTGGTTCACGCCATCCAACATCCGCCGCACCTCCCGCCGACTCGGCCTCAGCAGTGACAGCAGCTACCGTTTCGAGCGCGGGATCGACCCGCAGCAAGTCGCCGGAGGCTCCGAACTCGCCACCAAGCTCATCCTCGAAATTGCTGGAGGCAAAGCCGACGACGTTTTGCTCGTCGCAGGTGAAAAGCCCATTTTGACCGGTCAAATCGCGCTCGATGACAATCGCGCTCGCAATCTGCTCGGCACGCCCGATCTCTCCAGCGACGAAATCCGCGCCATCTTGACCAAGCTCGGCCTCACGCACGAAAACGACACCTGGACCGTGCCCAGCTATCGTGCCGATTTGCAGCGCCCTGTCGATCTCATCGAGGAAATCGCCCGCGTCATCGGCCTCGACCGCGTTCCATCGAAAGCCAGTGCCATCTCCGTGCCGAGCGACGCCACGGATCGCGCTTACGACTTCGCCATGACGATTCGCCAGTCTTTGGTCAATCGCGGCTGCTTTGAAGCCCAAACTCTGCGCCTCATCTCCGATGCGCAACTCGCCGACAGCCTCGGCGGCGGCACCGGAGTCGCCGTGAAAAATCCGCTCAGCGAAGATCACACCACGCTGCGCCCCAGCATCATCCCCGGCCTCATCGCCACTGCCGCGCTGAACATCCGCCAGGGTGCCGACCGCCTGCGCTTCTTCGAACTGGGCCGCGTCTTCCTCAAACTGCCGAATGGTGCCAGCCGCGAAGAAGAACGCCTCGCCATCCTCATCAGCGGCCCCGTTTCGCCTTCGAGCTGGCATGCCCGCGTGCCACAAGCCGCCGACGTGCATGACCTCATCGGCCTCATTCAAAACCTGCCCGGCCTCAGTCGTGTCGCCATCGAGCCGAAGCCCGTCAAAGAGCCGCCTGCGAACTTCCTGCTCGTCAACGAACTCCGCAGTGGCAATCGCAATCTCGGCTGGATCGCGCAACTGCATCCTTCACGCGCTCGCGCCATCGACGCGCGTCATCCCGTCTATGTCGCCGAGCTGCTCCTCAGCGCCCTGCGTCAGGGCAGCACCGGCCCCGCGAAGTTTGAGGAACTCCCGCGCTTCCCCGCCATGACTCGCGATGTCGCCATGGAAGTCCCCGCCGATCTCCCGCACGCCAAGGTCGCCGCCTTCTTCGTCGCGCAAAAACAGCCCCTGCTCGTCAAAGCCGAAGTCTTTGATGTCTTCACCGATCCCAGCGGCCAGAAGATTGCCAAGGACCGTAAATCCATCGCCTGGACGCTCACCTATCGCGCCGTAGATCGTACGCTTGAGACCGCCGAAGTCGATGCCGCCCACACCAGCATCCTCGCCGCGCTGGAAAAGTCATTGCCTGCGACGGTGCGGCGGTGATCACCTCAGATCATCTCCCCAATCACCTTCGCCACGCGATCCATCTCCGCTTCGGTGTTGTAGAAGTGTGGGCTGAAGCGTAGCAGAGGTTGTCCGGCGCGGTTGTGACGCAGGGAGGTGGCGATGTTATTCTCGGTGAGATGCTTCGCGATGGCTTCCAACGAGTGTGAAGCGTGCTGCACGGTTGTGATGCCAGAGGCGTTGACGCTTTTCGGATCAGGGCCGAGGAAGGCGAATCCCTGCGGGGCCAAACCAGCATGCAAGCGGTCTTTGAGCTTCAGAAGTTGAGCACTGATGGCTTCGAGGCCGATTTCTTGAATCAGTTCGATGCCAGCCTTCATGCCGAGGATGCCGGCGATGTTGAGCGCGCCGGGTTCATAGCGTCGTCCGCCGCGTTCGAAGGCGATTTCCTCCTGCGCGATGAAGTTCGGGCTGCGCACGTTCCATGAGCCGAGCAGGCTGGGCCGCAGCATGTCCTGCAGTTCTTCGCGAACGTAAAAAATGCCCGCGCTCATCGGGCCGAGCATCCATTTGTGTGAGTCGGCGGAAAGGAAATCGACATGATCGACGCGTGTTTCGAACGCGCCGACCGTTTGAATGGCGTCGAGGCAGAACAGCACGCCGTGTTCATGCAACAGGCGGCCGATGCGGTCGATCTCGATGCGGTAGCCGCTTTGGAAATGGCAGGAGGCGAGCGTGACGAGTTTGGTTTTTGGCGTGAGCGCGGCCTCGACGAGTTCTGGTGTGATTTCGCCAGGTGCTGAGGGCTTGAGGTGTTTTAACACCACGCCATGCCGCTCCAGATCACTCCACGGATACACATTGGCAGGGTAATCATCGAGGTAGCTGACGACTTCATCGCCCACCTGCCATGGCAGGCCGTTGGCGACCAAGCTCAAGCCCACCGAGGTCGGGCCGATGAGTGCGATCTCGCTCGCCTTGGCACCGATGAGGTCTGCGGCGACGACGCGGGTTTCATTCACTGCGCGCCAGGCCTCAGGATACTCCTGCATGTGCAGGCAGCTTTGTTCGAGGTAGTCCTGCATCGTGCGCGCGACACGACGCGGCAGGATGGTGACGCCCGCGTGGGCGAGAAAGAGGCTGTCTTTGATGACGGGGAATTCCCGCTGCCTCAATTCTTCGTCCGCCAACAGCGCATCGAGTGTGAGCGCCATATCAAGCGACCTTCAGTGTTTTCGCACCCTCGTCGATGAGATGCCAGAAGCTCTTGGACTGGCTCAGAGCCTCGTCCTCTCCTGCACCGGGCAGATTGCTGCGGTAGAGGAAGTCCACGAGGGTGTTTTTGTGCAGTACGCGATGCACGCGCACATTGCCCTCTACGATGGCGAAGTAGATGCGGTGGTCGCCCGCACGGCAGCGGTAGAGTTTTTTGCCGCCGCGTCCGAGTACCCCGAAGCGTTTTGCAAGCAGCGCGTCGTCGATGTCTGTTGGCTGGATGTTCAAGGCCTCGAGCAGGTGGAACTGCACTTGAGTGGGGAGCTGGGAAAGCTCTGCGGCACTGATGTCATTGAAAACGATCTGGATCATAGGCGGGACATTCGCAGAGAGTTTAGAAGCGTTTGATCACATGCTTTTTGCGGATCGACTCCATCCATTTGTCGATGTTGGCTTTGGATTTTTCCGCGTTGATCATCTTCTCGATTTCGGGGCGCTTCGATTCCAGCGTGGGGGCGGTGCCGAGTTTTTTGGCATCGCAGGCCACGATGATGTAGGAGGCTTCTTGGTCGATGACGGAACTGATGCCTCCCGTTTTGAGAGCCATCGCTGCATTGGCAATGGCGGGCATCATTTCCGTCTTTGCCATCCAATCCCACGCGCCGCCATTCTCTGCACGGCTGTCTTGAGAGTAGGTCTTGGCGGTGGCTGCAAAGTCAGCGCCACCGACGACTTTGCTGCGAATGTCTTCGGCGAATTTTCGCTGTTTTGCCGGAGTGGATCCTGGTTCACCACTGAATTTAGGGATGGTGATCGTGGAGATTTTGATTTGGTCGCCTTCGCGCCAACTGTCCACGTTCTTGTTGTAGTACTCTTCGACTTCACGCGGTGTGGCTGGGGGATGCTCGCCGGAGTTGCGGGCGCGCATGACATTCATGATGACCATCTTCTCACGCAGCTCGCGGAATTTTTTCAGCGACATGCCTGTCTTTGCCAATTCATCCACGAAAGCGTCGCGATTGCCTTTGAAGCTCTCGCGGATGATGGTGTTGATGTCGTCATCGACGTATTGCGGTTTAATGACGCCACCGAGTTTTTTAAATTCGGCGAGCAGGATTTCCCGGTCGATGAGAGTCTCCACGGCTGAGGCGCGCAGTTCCGCGAGGGCTTTTTTGAGGCCGGCGGGATCATTTTGATGCTGAAACATGAGCACTTGTTCCTGTGCTTTGATCGTATCGCGCACTTCGGAGGCTGCGATTGGATGTCCATCAACCACCGCAACAATACGGTTTGTGTACGTCTGTGCCGTGGCATGGAGATAGACGAGCGCAGCGAGGGGAAGGAGCAGTCTGAGTCGGTGGGGCATGAGCGGAAAGACGCTATCGTACGGCTTGGGGACAGAGTGGCAAGATGAAGTTCGCCGGGGCATTCTCTCTGTGGGGGCGCAGCTTGGCCTTGCGTGGTGGCCTCTCCGCTTTCTAATCTGCGCCCTTCAACGCCGACCCAATCCAGCCATGAGCAAGAAAGCAGCCAGAAAAACCGCCACGAAGAAAGCCGCCACCCAGGCCAAAGACAGCACCAAGTCGCTGTTGGTCGAGAACCGTGTGTTCAAGCCGGATGCCGGATTTGCCAAGAAAGCGCGCATCAGCAGCATGGCGCAATACAAAGCGATGCACGCGGAATCGCTGAAGAGCCCTGATAAGTTTTTTGCGCGCGAGGCCAAGGAACTCTACTGGAGCAAGCCGTTCACGAAGGTGCTGGACTGGAAGTGCCCGAATGCCAAATGGTTCCTCGGCGGTAAGCTCAATGTCAGCGAAAACTGTCTCGATCGCCACCTGGACGGCCCGCGCAAGACGAAGGCGGCGATCATTTGGGAAGGAGAGCCTGGAGAGAAGCGGATCATCACCTACCAGCAGCTCCACCGCGATGTGTGCCGCTTTGCCAACGTACTGAAGCGCAACAAGGTGAAGAAAGGCGACCGCGTCGTCATCTACATGCCGATGGTGCCCGAGGCCGCAGTGGCGATGCTGGCCTGCGCGCGCATCGGTGCGATGCACAGCGTCGTGTTCGGTGGTTTCAGCGCAGAGTCCATCAAGGATCGCGTGATCGATTGCGGTGCCACGATGATCATCACGGCGGATGGCGGCTATCGCCGCGGTGCCGTGGTGCCTTTGAAGAAAAACGTGGATGATGCGCTCAAGGGCGACGATACGCCGGTGAAGACCGTGGTGGTGCTCAGGCGCACGGGCCAGGATGTACACATCGAGGAAGGGCGTGATGTGTGGTGGCATCGCGAGCTGGAGTATGTCGATGCCAAGTGCCCTCCTGTGGCGATGGATTCGGAGTCTCCGCTTTTCATTCTCTACACGAGCGGCAGCACCGGCAAACCCAAGGGCATCCTGCACACCACGGGCGGTTATCTTCTGCATGCCTACATGACCTGCAAATACGTCTTCGACCTGCGCGACGACGACGTGTACTGGTGTACGGCCGACATCGGCTGGGTCACGGGCCACAGTTACATGGTCTATGGCCCGCTGGCGGCGGGCGCGACTTCGCTGATGTATGAAGGCGCACCGAACTGGCCGGAGAACGATCGCTTCTGGCGCATCATCGACGAATACAAAGTCAGCATCTTCTACACCGCGCCGACCGCGATCCGTGCGTTCATGAAATGGGGCGACGAGTGGCTCAAGAAGCACGATTTGAGCAGCCTGCGTCTGCTTGGCACCGTCGGCGAGCCGATCAATCCCGAAGCGTGGATTTGGTACCACAAGAAAGTCGGCGGTGGCAGGTGCCCCATCGTGGACACCTGGTGGCAGACAGAAACCGGCGGCATCATGATTTCCCCGCTACCAGGGGCCATCCCGACCAAGCCAGGCACGGCGACGCTGCCGTTCTTCGGCGTGGACGTCGGCATCGTCGATGATCTCGGCAAGGAAGTCGGTGCCAATGAGCAGGGTAAACTCGTCATCAAAAAACCCTGGCCCTCCATGCTGCGCGGCATTTGGGGTGACAAGGAGCGCTATCAGAAAACGTATTGGAGCGACTTCAAAGGCTGGTACTTTGCAGGTGACGGAGCGCGCCGAGACAAAGACGGCTACTTCTGGATCATCGGGCGCATTGACGACGTGCTCAACGTCGCCGGCCATCGTCTTGGCACGGCAGAGGTGGAGAGCGCACTCGTTTCGCACCCTGCGGTCGCGGAGTCGGCTGTTGTGGGCCGCCCGGATGAGATGAAAGGGCAGGGAGTGGTCTGCTTTGTGACGGTGAAGGAGGGCATCACCGCGAATCGCGAGCTGGGTGAGGAATTGAAGAAACACGTCCGCAAAGTGATCGGCCCAGTGGCGACGCCAGATGAAGTGCGGTTCGCCGCCGCGCTGCCCAAAACACGTTCCGGCAAGATCATGCGCCGTCTGCTGAAGCAGATCGCTGCTGGCGAGATCATCAAGGGAGACACCACCACGCTGGAAGACATCAACGTCATCGCCCAACTCGCGGCAAACAGCGGAGAGGATTGATACGCCTTTTTTCGAAGAGAGTTGAGTGGCGCGCCATGCGGCCACTCAGCTCTCTTTTTCCAGGCGTTCATCGCTGTCGATGAAGGCCCAGCAGAGGGCAGAAATGAGGTAAGTGCCCGCCGCCACGCCCATGACGGTGCCCCAGCTCTGGTGTGTCAGGCGCATGAGCCATGGCACCGCCACGCCGCCGAGAGCACCGCCGAGGTTGCCGACCATGTTCATGCTGCCAGAGACAGAGCCTGCCAGCTTGCCGCCCACGTCCATGCACGCGCCCCAAGCACCGGGCATGGAGAGGTCGTTGAAAAATCCAGAGAGGCCCAGAGCCAGCATGGCATACACGGGGTGATGCAAAAAGATGGCCAGCACGATGAGCGCACCCGCTGCGAGCATCCCCGTCACGCCGACCGCGCGGCGGGCGCGACCGAGACTGCCGAGAGAGGTGGAGAGACGCCGCGCGGCCGTGCCGCCGAGAAAGCAGCCGATCCCTCCCAGGAAAAGCGGCAGTCCATTCAGCGCGGAAGCCCAGGTGCTGTGTAGATCCATCCGCAGTTCTTCCTCCATGTACTTCGGCAGCCAGGTGATGTAGAAGTACCACACATAGCTGATGCAGAAGTAATAAACCCAGAGCAGCGTCACCGAGCGAGTGGCGAACAGACGCCGCCATGGGATGCGCGCATGCCCAGAGCCGAGATTGCGGCGTGATTCTTCGAGCAGAGCCCGCTCTGCGGCATTCACTTTGGGGTGATCATGAGGATCGTCTCTGAACCACCCATAGAACGCGACCACCCACGCCACGCCGAGACTGGCGAAGATGACGAAGGCGGTGCGCCAGTTCGTAAAGCTGAGCACCCAGGCAACGAGCAGCGGTGTGAAGGCACCGCCCCAACGCGCCGCCAGCCAGGTGATGCCCTGCGCCATGTCGCGCTCCTGCTGCGGCAGCCAGACACTGAACATCTTGGTGATGTTCGGGAAACCGCCTGCCTCTCCCATGCCAAAGAGAAAACGGCATGCGAGTATCGACACAAAACTCCATGCGAATCCCGTGGCGGCGGTGAAGAGGCTCCAAAACACGACGATGCGCAGCAGCACGCGCCGCGGCCCCCAGCGATCACCCAGCCAGCCCCCGGGAATCTCAAAGAGCGCATAGGCCAGCGTGAAGGCGGAGAACACCAGGCCCATCTGCGCGTCGGTGAGGTGGAGGTCACTCTGAATGAATGGCCGCGCCCTGGAGATGCACACGCGGTCGATATAATGGATGATGCCGAGCAGCACGGCAAAGAGGATGACGCCATGGCGCGTGCGGGAGGGGCGGGCCGTTTCCATCGCGGCATGCTGGCATGCTTGGCCGCGCTGCGCAATATCCGCAGTTTCAGCGGCCTTTGCTGCCGATGCACCAGAGATTCCGGTGTCCGCGGATGTAGAGTCGTCCATCACTCACGGCGATGGAGCCGATGATCCGTTCTCCGAGTGAATTCGTGGCGAGCAATTCGAAGTGAGGCTGCGCTTTGAACACGAAACAATCGCCTCCCTGATTCGCAGCGTAGCATTTGCCATCGGCGCTGAGCACGAGGGAAGACCAGTTTTGTCCCGTGGGTCCTGGGCCTTTGAGACGTTCGTTAAAGACGATCTCTCCAGTTTTGATGTCGCGACATTCCACAATGCCGCCGTCTGTCAGGATGTAGTGGTGGCCGTCGCGGATCACGCCGCTGCCGATGCGTTGCTGCACGCGCGGCAGATGCCACACACGATGGCTCTGCGTCACATCCCCCGATCCTCCGGTGCGCACGGCCAACGCCGCGCCGCCGTAGCCGCTCATGGCGATCATCATCCCATCGGCGTACAAAGGTGAATTATAAACCAGGGCGGTCAGCCCGGCGCAGGTCCATAATTCTTTGCCAGAAATCGGATCGAAAGCACAGGCGCGCCCTGGGTAGGACATGAGCAGTTCAACATGCGTGCCGGCTTTGCGCAGCAGGGGATCGCTCCAAGAGCCGAGCCACTGCTTGTTGCCGCCTTCACCACTCGCTCCGCCGGGCTCCTTGTGCTGCCAGATGGTTTTTCCCGTTTTTTTATCGAAGGCGTAGAGCACGGTGTTTTCGCCAGGGCCGAAGTTTAAGAACACGCGGTCACCTGCGATCACCGGAGAGGTGCCATTGCCCCAGATGTGATGCTGCTTGCCGAGATCGGTGCGCTTCCACAGCTCGCGGCCATTGAAGTCGTAGCAAAACACACCCGCAGAAGCGAAGAACACGATCACGCGTTCGCCGTCAGTCGCTGGCGAGGCCGAGCAATAGGGGTTCGTGCCGTGAGTCAGTTCCGGCTCTCGATAGAGGGTGCCTGCCTCCCAGAGCTTTTTCCCCGTGGTCTTATCGAAGCACAGCAGCAGGCGCTTCCCCTCTTTTTCGATCGCTTGAGTGACGAAAACTTTTCCACCCCACACCACAGGCGTCGAGTTGCCACGTTCTGGCAGCGGCGTTTTCCACAGCACGTTTTCCGCGGTGCTCCACGTTTCCGGCAGGCCCGACTCGGTACAGGTGCCGTCGCCATTGGCCCCGCGCCACATCGGCCAGTTCTCGGCGATGGCGTGGTGAGTGTCGCAGAGAAGGAGTGCGAGGAGTGGCAGCCAGGCTTTCATGGTGCGGATGGGTGTTCTTGGGGAAACGTGCTCAGACGGCTGTTCTTTAGAATCAGCAGCGTCAGCGCACCGAGGTGAAGAATTTGAAAATGCCGGAGAAGCCTTCGACCGCAGTTTCTCCAGCCGGGATCACCTCATCCTCCGCTTTCATCCGTTGCACTGCGGCTTCGCTGAAGAGTACGGTTTGCTTGAGAGCGGAGGCCACTTTCTCGATTCGGAAGACGAAATTCACCTCCGGGCCATGCAGATTGAGTTCGTTCATGGTCGGCACCGTGCCGAGTGCCGCCGCACCGAAATGCAGCACGACACGGAAAGGCGGACTCGCCGTCTGCTGCGCTCCATAAAGGCGCGCCACCGCCTGCCGCACCTGGATGGCGCTGTCCTCGGAGTCCTCCCAGTAGCAAAAGAATCCATCGCCGAGGTACTTCGACATGTGTCCGCCGCAGTCGTCGATGATCTGGCGGCAATCTTTGAACCAAGCTCCCGTCATGCGTGGGAACTCAGAGGCGGACAGCGTCTGCGCCAGCTTGGTGGAGCCGATGATGTCTGCCACCATCAGCCAGCAGCGCGCCTGACGGATGTGGATCATGGTGGATGCCATCGCCTGCTTCCCGGCAGGATGCATGGCACTGAGGATTTCCGTGGCGAATTCGATCTCGTGGTTGCCGACGCGGATGATATCTCCGTTGTGCAAACGTACTGACTGCGAGAGGCGCCGCCCATTCACGTAAGTCCCGTTCGCGCTGCCGAGATCGACCAACCAGAACTCAAGCTCGCCCTGCGCCTGGATGATCGCGTGACGGCGAGAGATTTCACTGTCTGTCAGACACAACTCGTTCTCAGGCGCACGGCCTATGCGGCACGTCCCGCTCAAATCATGACGTCCTCCGTCGGGGAGGCGCAGCCAGGACTGGTGAAGATTGCTCATGCAGTGATTTCCGGGCGCATACTGGCAGGAGAAGTGGGGCGTGCCAAGAAAATCACGGCTTGTCATTCCCAGAGATTTCCAGATCTGATCGAAGCGAAGACGGGCGCGTGGTGACTCTTGGTCATGAAGGCAGCCTGCGTGTGGGTGTTTCTGCTGGCATGGCGGGCGTATCGGCGGCAGAGGAAACCGCATGGTTGAGTCCCCATTCAAGTTTTGCAGTGCCTGTGGTACGCAGCAATGGATCGATAAGAGCGAGCGCGAATTCGTCTGCGCTGCCTGCGGCTTTCGTCATTTCATCACGCCCATCCCTGCGGCGGTGGCGCTCATTCTCGACGCGCAGAAACGCCTCCTCATCATCCGCCGTGCTCACGAGCCAGGGTTGGGCAAACTGGGCCTGCCTGGCGGCGTGATCGAGCCTTGGGAAAGCGGGGAAATGGCTGCGGCCCGCGAAACGCGCGAGGAGGTCGGGCTCGACTTGCCCGCGTCCGCCTTCACCTACCTCGGCTCACTGAACAACCGCTATCCCTTCCAGGGGTTCATCTGGCCCACCCTCGATCTGTGTTTCGTGGCGCGAGTGCAGGACTTTGGCGCACTGACCTTGGCACCGGCGGAGGTGCTGGAGACATGGTTTCTGCCCCTCGCGGAAGTGCCGCTCGCTGACTTCGCATTCGAGTCAAATGCGGACGCCGTCAGACGCCTACGTGAGATGGAGGGCTGAGCTGAAATCACGGCTCCAATGGCACGGCCACTTTCTCGCCGAGAAATTTTGGCTGCGTGTGCAGCACGTTCACATCCAGCACGGCCTTCACGCAGGCGAGTTTTTCGCGCAGGAAAGTTTTCACTGACAACGACACCGGCACATCGTGCGCATTCAGCCCCCAGGCCTCGATCCCGAACGCTCTGGCGAGGTAAATCGCCCGCTCATTGTGAAATCGCTGTGAAACAAGAATGATGCGCGACTGCCCGAACACCTCCTTCGCCCGCACCACTGAGTCCAGTGTGCGAAAGCCTGCATAATCACAGACGATCTTCGCTTCCGGCACGCCGAGCTGCACCAGCACGCGCTTCATCTCTGTCGGCTCGTCGTAGTGCCGTGTGCCGTTGTCGCCGCTGACGATGAGTGCCTTCACCTTGCCTGCTTTGATCAGTGCTGCGGCAGCTTCCAAACGTGGGCGAAAGAATAAATTCGTCCTACCGTCTGCGAGGCGCGGTGACGTGCCCAACACCACGGCCACCGGTGCCGCTGGAACAGCATTCACATCGTCAAAACAACGCCTCTTCCCAACGCTCGTGATCCAGCCCTCGCTGCCAAAGATCACGGCGAGCAGCACTGCTCCGGCCACGGTGAGGCGCAACGACCAGCGTCTTAAAATCATCTTCATGCGAATGCGTCCATGCACTTCACACAGTTCGCAACCACCTGTTTGACCGTCCACCACCCACCGTCCACCATCTCACCGAACCCATGCGTCCGAACCGACACGATCAACCCACGGCCCGTCAGAATCGCCACTCCCGCAGTGACGCCTCTATCCACACCTATGACGAGAGTGATCTCGCCACACTGCTCGAAGGTAAAAAAGACCCCCTCGTGCTCATCCTCGACTGCGTGCAGGACCCACATAATCTCGGTGCCTGCCTGCGCACCGCCGATGCGGCTGGAGTGGCGATGGTGGTGATGCCGAAGGATAAATCTGCACCGATCAGCGAGACGGTCATTCGCGTGGCGTGCGGCGGTGCGGAGAATATCCCGCTCGTGCGCGTCACCAATCTCGCCCGTTCGATGGAGAAGCTGAAGGAACTCGGCATCTGGCTCGTCGGCACCGCCGATGAAGCCACGCAGAGCCTCTACGATCTCGACCTCAAAGGCGGCATCGGCATCGTCATGGGCGCGGAAGGCCCAGGCATGCGCCGCCTCACCGGCGAGCATTGCGACTTCCTCGCCAAAATTCCCATGGCCGGCAAAGTCGATTGCCTCAACGTCTCCGTCGCCACCGGCGTGTGCTTGTTTGAGTGCGTGCGCCAGCGGATGGTGAAGAAGTGATGGATCAGAACGGCGGCGGGCCAAAGAGCAGGTCTTGGATGGCTTGATCGCTGACTTCAGCACTGTCGCGACGACGTGGCGGCGGTCCGCCAGGACCTCCAGGAGGACCACCACGACGACGCTCCGGCTCCTCTGGCGTTTTGCCGATCACGATGTCCCAGGTGCCGACGAGCTCTTTGCTCTCGGTGCTCATGGGTTTGAACTCGCGAATGACAGAGAGGCGCTGTTCGTCCGTGCCCATGTGGCGTAGGATGCCATCGCGCTCATTCTGCGGCACACCGGCAATGAAAAGCTGCGTGGTGAGCATGCTCTTGCCATTCTGCTTCACGCGCACGTGCCAGTGGATCGTGCGTCCGGTGTAGAGACCGGGCTTGATCGTGCGGAAGCGGTATTCGCCTTTCGCGTTCGTTTCGATCTTTCCATAGCCTTGGAATTTGGGATCGCGTTCCTTGCCGCGCTGTGTGCCGTTGCTGTGGATGTAGCAGCCGTTATTATCGGCCTGCCAGAGTTCGATCACCGCGCCGGAGATCGGTTTTCCGTCCACATTGAGCAAGCGTCCGCCGAAATTCGCGATCACCCCTTCCGCCGTGGCGCCGTCTTTGATGCGCAGCAGATCATTGTCCTGATCCAGCGGCAGATGATCGGGATAATACGGCCCCTCGGTCGCGCGCGGCGTCAGCGTGAGTGCCTCAGCGTAAAGATCGCCCGTGATGATGCCGCCGGTGGTGAGGAGCAGGCTGTGCAGCAGTTTGCGACGGCTCAGAGGAATGTGGAAAGGATGAATGGAGGTGCTCATGAAGGTGAGTGCATGCTAACCGGATGGGTCACACTTGGTTGCGCACAGAATAAAACAGAAGTGACATGCTCAAGCAAAGCGCACGAGAAGAGTGGAGTGAAGTACGGAGGGGCGCGAAGGAGCCAGCCATTCATTCGTGAACATTCGCCGGTTGAGAAACACTCTTTCTCCGCATGGCATCGCCACCTTGCTTGGCTGGATGGGAGCTACGGAGAGTCGAGGCATTGAGTGGAGGCGTGCTGAGGTTTTGTTTGGCTGGAAGTGGCTAGCTCATGCCTGGATGGCATGGAAGCTATGCCAATGGTCTATTCGCGGCATGCGGTTAGGCTTTCTATGTTCACGGCGATGAATTGGACGCGCGTTTCATTGCTCATAACTCTCCTTAGCTCCCCGTTCTGGGCGGGCTGTAAAAAAGACGACGGCGTAGCCGAGAAAACGGCAGATGGCCGGACGAAGATCAAGATCGGTTACATCGGACTGACCTGTGAGGCACCGCTGTTCATGGCGCAGGAGCTGGGCTACTTCAAAGACTTCGGCCTGGAGGCTGAGATGGTGAAGGTGGAGTGGGGGCAGTTCAAAGATGTGCTTGGACTCGGTGGCTTCCACGTGGCCCATCAACCGGTGATGGCCTACTTGAAGCCCATCGAGCAGGGCATGGATGTGAAGATGACCGCCGGTGTGCATCTGGGCTGCCTCCGCGTGCAGGTGCCGGTGAACAGCAGTATCAAAACCATCCAGGATCTACGCGGGAAACGCATTGGTGTGCCGGGGATGGGCACGCCGCCATTCATCTTTGCCAACCGCGCGTTGGGTGACAACAAAGTTGACGCGAAGAAGGAGGTGGAGTGGAAAGTATTCCCTTCAGCCGAGCTGGGCCTCGCCCTCGACAAAGGCGAGGTGGATGCCATCGCCAATGCGGAGCCGATCGGCACGATGCTGCTGGCAGAGAAGAAAGTGCGGACGATCTCCGATCAAGCGGTGGACCCGCCCTACGCCGGTGAGTTCTGCTGCGCCGTGTTGATGAACGGCAAGTATTTAGCCAACAACCTCGCCGCCAGTACCGCAGTCAACAAAGCCATCCTGAAGGCGGCAAAATGGGTGGAGACCAATCCGCGTGCGGCGGCGCGCATGTCCATCTTGAAAGGCTACATCGCCTCCAGCCCGGAGCTGAACACGCAGGTGCTGGGCCAGCTCCGCTTTGTGCCCAGCATTTCCGGCGGTGAAAAAGCGGTGTTTTCCGCAGCGGAAAGCATGAAGCGCGTGAGCATGCTCAGTGAAGCCACGGACATCCATAAACTCTCTGCCAGCGTGTTTGTGAAGCTCGAAGGACTCACGGATGAATGGGTGGCAGATCAGAAAGTGGAGAAGGTGGCCTTCGGTCAGGTGCCGCCTGATCAGGCGATGCGTGTGGCGATGGAACTGTATGCTTGCGGCGGGCATGTGTTGCTGAAATCCTGCTGTGACGAACCACCGCTGGTCGTGACGAAATGATGTATCCTGCCCGCTTGTGAAAGACGCTACGTTATCTGAATCTGAATCCATCATGGACGATGACCTGCCGGTGGCCGCGCCGGTCAAAGAGATCGCGCTCTCGTGGCGAGTCATGGCGGGTCTTGTGGGCACCATCATCGCGGCCCTCGTTGTGCATCTGTTGGTTTCCAGCGCTGAGCCGCCTTCTGAGACGCATGCTTACACGGTGTTTCTTGGCATCGTGCTGGGCGTGGTGGTGCTGAGTCTGGGCGCGCAGACCTTCTGGTCTGGCCTGCGGCGAAAACTGCGCGAGACGGGTCCGATCCTCACTGCCGCCATGGTGGCGCTGATCTTGTGGGAAGTCATCACCACCGGTGTGCGTTTGCTGCCTCTGCCTTACTTCCCCAGCCCGGCTCGTGTGATTCAGTGCATGATCGACGATCAGGCGATCATCTGGGACAGCACTTGGCATTCACTGGCTCTGCTGCTCAGCGGCTACGCTATGGGAAGCTGCGCAGGCGTCGTCTCCGGCGTGTGCATTGGCTGGTTTTCCCCGGTGCGTTATTGGGGCATGCCAGTGCTGAAGGTGGTCGGCCCTATTCCCGCCACAGCATGGATTCCGCTGGCACTGGTGGTCTCCCCCTCGGCGGCGATTTCGGCTGCCTGTCTCATTGCACTGGCGGTATGGTTCCCTGTGACGATGCTGACGGCCTCCGGCATCTCCAACACGCGTGTGTCTTATCTGGATGTGGCGCGCACGTTGGGTGCAAAACCCAGCTTCCTGATTTTCCGCGTGGCCATTCCGGCGGCCATGCCAAACATCTTCATCGGTCTGTTCATGGGCCTGGGTTCTGCCTTCCTCACGCTCGTGGTGGCGGAAACGGTGGGCGTGAAATCCGGCTTGGGCTGGTATTTGAGCTGGGCCAAGGAATGGGCCGAGTATGGCAAGGTCTATGCCGCGCTTGTCATCATGGCGCTGTTCTTTTCCTCGATCATGACCCTGCTTTTCAAAATTCGTGACCGCGTCCTGGTCTGGCAGAAAGGAGTCATCAAATGGTAAGCGCCACTCCAACGATCGAAGGCTCGTCTCTGCATGTGAAGGAGGTCAGCCAGCATTTCCTTTCACCTGAGAAAACCGAATTCTGCGCGCTGGATTCCGTGTCGCTGACGGTCGATGCGGGGGAATTCATCTCCTTTGTCGGCCCCAGTGGCTGCGGCAAGTCCACGCTGCTGCGCCTCATCACCGGACTGGCCACACCGAGTTCGGGCGAGGTGCTGGTCGGTGGTGAAAAAATCTCCGGCCCCAGTGCCGAGCGCGGGTTGGTATTCCAGGATCCCAATCTCTTCCCCTGGCTTAGCGTGCGTCGAAACATCCAGTGCGGCCTCGTCGCCCGCGGCGTGCTGGCCGATAAAAAGCATGAGGTGGATGAATTCATCCGCCTGGTTGGCTTGGAGAGCTTTGCCAATTCGTTCCCGCATCATCTCTCCGGCGGCATGGCGCAGCGGGTGGCTTTGGCGCGTGCATTGATCAATCATCCCAAGGTGCTGCTGCTCGACGAACCGCTCGGTGCGCTCGACGCTTTCACCCGCATGCGCATGCAGGATGAAGTGCTGCGCATCTGGCAGGCGCGCGGAACGACCATGCTGCTCGTCACACACGATGTGGATGAAGCCATCTACATGAGCGACTCCATCGTGCTCATGAGCCCACGCCCAGGCCGTGTCGAGCGCATCATCCCGGTGGACATTCCGCGTCCGCGCGATCGCAGCAGTCCAGAATTTCTCCGGCTGCGTGGTGAGATTCTCAGCCTGCTCCACTTTGCAGGGCATTGAGAGTGCTGCACGGCTGTGGCCGATTTCAGTTCAGGCAAAAATAAAGGGCGGACATCGCGTCCGCCCTTCAACAGGTCTGAAAGGAAGTCTCTGAGGTGATCAGATCTCCTCACCCACCGCGTAACGCACGAAGCGGCGCACGATGAGGTTTTCTCCCAACTCGGTGATCTTGCCTTTGATCAGATCGCGGACGGTGATGTCCGGGTTCTTGATGAAGGGCTGTTCCACCAGGCAGTTGTCGGCGTAAAACTTCTCCATTTTGCCGTCCACGATCTTGTCCACGATGTTCGCGGGCTTGCCTTTGACCTGCTCGCCTGCGATTTCGCGTTCTTTGGCCACGAGGTCAGCCGGCACGTCTTCACGCTGGAGGAAGCGAGGGCTGGAGGCGGCGATGTGGAGGGAGATGTCCTTTACGAGTGCCTGGAAGTTTTCATTGCGAGCGACGAAGTCGGTTTCGCAGTTCACTTCGATCAGCACGCCGATGCGTCCGGCCATGTGGATGTAGGAGGCGATGATGCCTTCCTTCGTCTGGCGGTCAGCTTTCTTCTCGGCTTTGATTGTGCCTTTCTTACGCAGGATGGTTTCGGCCTTCTCCAGGTCGCCGTCGGCTTCCTTGAGTGCGGCTTTGCATTCCATCATGCCTGCGTTGGTCTTTTCACGCAGGGTTTGAACGAGCTTGGCGGTGATTTCAGCCATGATTGCAGATGAGGGGGTAGATGGTTGAGAGGATTACTTCTTCGCCTCTGAGGCGGCGAGGATGACGGGGTCGATCAGCTTCTGCAGGATGATGCGGATGGAGCGGATGGCGTCGTCGTTCGCGGCGATCGGGTAGTCGATGATGTTCGGGTCGGCGTTCGTATCGACGAGCGCGACGATCGGGATGCCGAGGCGGCGGGACTCATGCACGGCGATGTGCTCACGTGCGGAATCGACGATCACGACCGCATCAGGAGTGCCGCCCATGTGGCGGATGCCGCGAAGGTTGCGCTCCAGCTTGATGCGCTCGCGATTGAGGCTCGCCAGCTCCTTTTTGGACATGAGCTTGAACTCAGGCTTCTGCTCGATGTCTTCGAGGTAATTGAGGCGGGCGATGCTCTTTTTGATCGTCTCCATGTTGGTGAGCGTGCCGCCCAGCCAGCGATGGTTGACGTAAAATTGACCACAGGCTTCAGCGGCCTGCTTGATGGCCTCCTGCGCCTGGCGTTTGCAGCCGACGAAAAGGATTTTTTTGCTCTTGCGGGCGAGGTCGGCCAGGAAATCGGCGGCCTTGTCGATCTGCTTGACGGTTTCCTCGATGTTGAGGATGTGGATCTGGTTCTTGGAACCGAGAATGAATCCCTTCATTTTGGGATTCCAACGCTTGGTCTGGTGACCGAAGTGGACGCCGGCTTCAACGAGCTCGGCCAGGATCTGTGCTGACATGAGTAGAGGATGAGGGTGCCAGTCTTCCGCACACTTTGGGGGCAAAGCGCTCAGCCACGAGGCTGATCCGGTCGAACAGGCTGGAGTGAAACCTTTGGCCGAGCCAACGTGGCTAGGCGAAAGGGGCCGCGATGGTAGCGGCATCCCGGGGGTCGGCAAGCAGTTTTTAGCGGCGGCCAGCCGTGCGCGTCTTGCATTCCATACGCCTCTGTTTTTTGATCGAGCGCGGTTCTTCTCCCGTGCCGCCATTTTTATGAAATCCATCGCGTGCCTGTGCTTCTTTCTCCTGTGGCTGGGACTGCACGCGCAGGCTGCGCGCCCGCATGTCGTCTTTCTCTTGGTCGATGATTTTGGCTGGGCGGATACCTCCTGCTTTGGCGGTCGAGTGCCGACGCCACACATGGATCGACTGGCGCAGCAGGGGCTGCGATTTCGTCAGTTCTACGTGGCGTCGCCGATCTGCTCGCCATCGCGCTGTGGGATCATCACGGGGCAGTTTCCCGCGCGCTGGCGCATCACGAGTTATTTGCAGACGAAAGCGGGCAATCGCGAGTGCGAGCAGGCCGATTTTCTCGATCCGCAGGCACCTTCTCTGCCACGCGCATTCAAAGAAGCTGGCTATGCCACAGCGCACATCGGCAAATGGCATCTCGGCGGCGGGCGCGATGTGACGGACGCGCCACAGTTCGTCGCGTATGGTTACGATCTCGGCCTCGGCACCTACGAGAGCCCTGAGCCTGCAGCGGAACTGGGGATCAAAACAACGCCGTGGGAAACGCAGCGTGAGCCGCAGCAAGTGCCGCGCCATGAACGCACGCGCTGGATGGTCGATCAGGCGCTGAAGTTCATGCAGCAGCATGCGGCGCAGCCATGTTTCGTGAATCTCTGGCTCGACGACATGCACACGCCGTATCGCCCGCAGGAGGGTGCGGACGAGCGCGACTTGCGCGCGCGACATCGCGCCGTACTCACGGCGATGGATGTGCAGATTGGTCGCTTCGTCGATGCGCTGCCTCCAAACACGCTGATGATTTTCTGTGGCGACAATGGCCCGGAGCCGACGTTTGACCGAACGCGCACGGGAGGATTGCGTGGCATGAAATGGAGCCTGTATGAGGGCGGCATCCGCACGCCACTGATCGTTCGCTGGCCCGGCGTGGTACCAGCGGGCGTTGTGAATGAGACCACCGTCGTATGCAGCGTCGATATGATGCCGACGCTGTGTGCCTTGGCTCAACTCAAGCCGCCTGCCGCCAATTGTGATGGCGAAGACATGAGCCGCGCTTTCAAAGGCGAAAACGCAAAGCGTACCCGGCCGCTGCTGTGGGAGTACGGGCGCAAACCGGCCGCCCAAGGCATGCGCAGCTTTCCTTATCCCAAAGAACTCGCTGCCAAATCTCCCAATCTCGCGATTCGTGAGGGCGACTGGAAGCTGCTCATCAACGCCGACGGCACGCAGGCCGAACTCTACGATCTCGCCGCCGATCCGAACGAAACCACCAACCGCGCCAGCACCGAGTCGGCGATCACGGAGAAGCTCAAACAGACCGTGCTGAACTGGAGACGATCCCTGCCATGAAACCACGCGCTTTGTTCATTGCGGCCTTTGCCCTGCTGGTCTCGTCACTGGCCGCGAAGCAGCCGGACATGCTCGTTTTCCTCACGGATGATCAGAGCCAGCTCGACTGCTCGGCGTATGGCGAGAAAAACATCCGCACACCGAACATGCAGCGACTCGCGGACGCGGGCATGACCTTTGAGCGCGCTTATGCGGCGTCGCCGAGCTGCGCGCCGAGTCGGGCGGCGTTGCTCACAGGCATGATGCCTGCGCGCAATGGCGCAGAGGCCAATCATGCCAAACCGCGGGCCGAGATCAAAAAGTGGCCGGCGTATTTTCAGGAACTCGGCTACGAGGTGGCCGCCTTCGGCAAGGTGTCGCACTACAAGCACACGCAGGATTACGGGTTTGATGTCTTTGCCGATGACGGCTTTCACCAGCATGAGGGCATCGCTCACGCGGTGGAATGGCTCAAAAAACGTCCGCGTTCTGGTGCCAAGCCACTCTGTTTGATGGTCGGCACGAACTGGCCGCATGTGCCGTGGCCGGAGAAAAATCTCGGCTACGATGGAGCATCGCTCACGCTGCCTGCGGGCAGCATCGACACACCCAAAACGCGAGAATGGCGTGCGCGCTATGCAGCGGCGGTGACGAAGGCGGACGAGGATCTCGGCGCACTGCTCGCGGCCTTCGGCTCGGAAGGGATCATCCTGTTCAGTGCCGATCACGGCGCGCAGTGGCCGTTTGGGAAATGGAACGGCTATGAGAGCGGCGTCTGCGTGCCGCTGATTGTCTCGTGGGCCGGAGTCGTGAAGCCCGGCAACCGCAGCCGCGCGCTGGTGCAGTGGACGGATTTTCTCCCGACGCTGATCGAGGCCGCAGGCGGCGAGCCGCCCGTTGGCATCGACGGCCAATCATTCCTGCCCGTGCTGCGCGGGGAAGCGGCGGCACATCGGGAGCGCATCTTCACCACACACAGCAATGATGGCCGCTTCAATGTCTATCCTCTGCGCACCGTGCGTGATGAGCGCTGGAAATACATCCGCAACCTGCATCCCGAGTTCGCCTTCACCACGCACATCGACCTGCCGGTGAGGCTCGGGCAGCGTGACTTTTTCGCCACCTGGGAGGAGAAGGCGCAGGTCGCACCACAGGCAGCCGCCCTTCTCAAACGCTATCACCAGCGGCCCGCAGAGGAGCTGTACGATCTCGAAGCCGACCCGCATGAGCAGCGCAATCTCGCCACCGATCCGGCGCGGGCTGGCGAGCTTGCCCGGCTGCGCCGGGAGATGGATGCGTGGCTCAAAGCGCAGGGGGACAAGCAGGCGGTCTTCGAGAAGCCGCGTCTCTTGAGCGATCCGACCAGTTTCGGGCCGAACGCCGTGCCGCCAGAGAAGCGGAAGAAGAAAGCAAAATGACCGCGGGAGCAGGGTCGCGACAATCGGACTGAATTTCCTCTAGCCAGCGGGAAGAATGCCGCTAGGATGCGCGCCCCTTTCCCCCGAACCATGCCCGAAACGAAGCCCATTCTCCGCTTAGGCCTGCCCAAAGGCAGCCTTCAGGAGCCGACGCTTGAACTTTTCAAGCGCGCAGGATTTAACGTGGTGGTGTCATCACGCTCCTACCGCCCGGCGGTGGACGATGAGGAATTGGAAATCCGTCTCCTGCGTGCGCAGGAAATCGGACGCTATGTCGGCCACGGTTTCCTGGACTGCGGCATCACCGGGCGCGACTGGATCGTGGAAAACGGTGCCGAGGTCGATGTCATCACCGACCTGCGCTATAGCAAGGCCACCTCACGGCCCACACGCTGGGTGCTGGTGGTGCCAGAGGACTCTCCGATCAAGAGCGTGAAGGATCTGGAAGGGAAGCGCATCTCCACGGAGGCGGTGGGCCTCACGCAGCGTTATTTGGAAAGCCACGGCGTGAAGGCCGATGTCGAATTTAGCTGGGGTGCCACCGAGGTGAAGGTGCCCGAACTCGTCGATGCCATCGTGGACATCACGGAAACCGGCTCATCCCTGCGCGCCAACAAGCTGCGCATCGTGGACACACTGATGGAGAGCTATCCGCAGTTCGTCGCGAGCAAGACAGCCGTGCGTGACGAGTGGAAGAAGCAAAAGATGGAAACGCTCGCGCTGCTGCTCAACGGAGCGCTGGAGGCCCGGCATAAAGTGGGTCTCAAAATGAATGTGCCGGCTGCCAAGCTGGAGGAGGTCGCTGCCGCATTGCCCTCGCAGCGCTCTCCCACTGTCTCGCAACTCGCCAGCCGGGAATGGGTGGCCGTGGAAACGGTCATTGACGAGGCGACTGTGCGCACCATCATCCCGCGGCTCAAGTCGCTGGGTGCCGAGGGCATTGTGGAATACCCTTTGAACAAAGTCGTCCACTAGGACAACAAGCCAACACAACAGGAGAACCGAACCATGGGATCGCTCAAAAAGCGGAGAAAAACAAAGATCAACAAGCACAAGCGCAAGAAGCGCATGCGCGCGAATCGCCATAAGAAGCGTTTGCGCTACAAGGCGTAACGCATAGCCTCACAGCATGGCTTGTCTCCGCAGGGCGAATCGAAAGGATCGAGACGCCGGACGCTGCTTCATGCACTGGTGCCGTCCGGTTTGCGCGGTCATTTCCCTCTCGGCTCTGCCGAACTTCGCGGCTGAGTCGGGAGCGGCCAGAGCAGACCTCTCTCCGGGTCAGGTGCAGCCTGCGGCCTCCGCCTACGGACTCGACGGCGCAGGCACCACTTCGGCGCAGGCCTTGGCGCATTACAGCGCCGCGCTCCAATTTGAAGCTGCGGGAAAACTGCGCCAGGCACTTGAGCATTACCTCGCGGTTTTCAAAAACGATCCCACCAACGCCGCCTTGGCAGACCACACGGCGGGCATCGCCATGCAATTCCAAGGACGCGAGGCGGCGGTGAAAATTCTGGAGGAGGCCGTGCAGGCAAACACGCACTCTCCCGCGCCGCTGCTGAACCTCGCGCGTTTTGTCAGCACCTATCCGCCGGAGGATCTTTTTGCCAAAGATGATCGCGCGGCCAAAGCACTGGACGAGGCGCTGCGGAGATTTCCTTCGCGTGCCGAGGTCTATGAGGCAGCGGTCTTGCTGCATCTGATCCAAAGCGAGAGCGACAAGGCAGTCGCGGTCATGAAACAAGCTGCGGAGCAACCCAGTCGCGATCCACAATTCTGGCTGGCTGTCGGACGCACCGCCTCGCGCGTCTGGCCACTGGGGCAGGCGGAATTCGCTGCTGAATATCGTCAACACGTCTCGCCGTTCTTCGAGAATGCGCTCAAGCACGTGACCAAGAAAAATGCGGAGGCGGTGACGATGGAGGTCGCCCAGCACTATCTCCTCTCGAACGACACCGATCGCGCGCGCCAGCTTTGTCAGGAACTAGCCACGCAATACGATAGCCTGGAAGCGCGCAAACTTCTCTTCCGCCTCCACACAGCAGCGGATCAGAAGGACAAGGCACTCGCGACTCTCGAAGAAATCGTGCGGCAGTCGCCCGAAGATGCGGAGCAGCAGCGGTTGCTGGCAAGTGAATACGACAAGCGCAAGCAGCCCGAGAAAGCCATCCCGCACCTCGAAGCGGCCATCCAACATGGCGGCGGCGAGATCAACGACTACGTGCGGCTCGGTTGGGACTTCTATCAGACGCGCAAGTTCGATGACATGGTGCGTGTCGGACGCCGCAGTGCGCGGCTTTTCCCCGATCATCCCTTGGTGCATTACCAGCTCGCCATCGCGCATCGTGCGCGTGAGGAGTGGGCAGCAGCCGTGGCGCGCTTTGCGCAGGCGGAAAAACTGGGGGGCTCCACGCAGCGCGAGCTTCTGGATCATCTCTTTTACTATCAATACGGCGTCACACTGGAACGCATGGAGCGCTACGACGACGCCTCACGCATGCTGGAGAAGTCCGTGACGCTCACGCCGCGTGAAGAATCGCGCGCCGCAGCCAACACGCTGAATTTTCTCGGCTACATGTGGCTGGAGCAGGGGAGGCATCTCGACAAAGCCGGGGAGTGCATCAGCAAAGCCAATGAACTGCTGCCGGAACAACCCGCCTACATCGACAGTCTCGGCTGGTTTCACTACAAAAAAGGGAACTATGCCGCCGCGCTCAAAGAATTGCAGCGTGCCGAAGTGCTGCTCAATCCTGTCGCACCCGAGGATGCTGAAATTTTAGAGCACATCGGGCTGGTGCATCAGGCCCTGGGAGACAAGGCGCGCGCGCTCGAATACCTCACTCGTGCGGATGCGCTGAAGACGCCCGATGCCAAAACGCAAAAACGCATCCGCCAGGAGCTCGACCAGCTCAAAAGTGGCAAGACGGGCACGGAGAAATAACGCAGTTCGCGCCGAGAGTGCTCAATCTGGGGTGGAGAGTCGCGCAAACGGCCACGAGCGCGCTTTCCAACTCCAGCCGATGAAGACAACGCTGCCGACGAGCAGCGCGAGTGCTCCATAGCCCAGCAGCGTGCGGTCGGTCGTCACCAGCAGATAAATCCAGCCCACCAGTGCCAGCAACGCAGGCAGGGGATACAACCACATGCGGAACGGCCGCTCCATTTCCGGCTGCATGCGCCGCAGCAGCACCAGCGCGCCGATTTGTCCGGCAAACTGCACCACGATGCGCGTGGTGAGCAAGGCGTCGATGAGCGTGCCCAGTTTCACAAACGTGCCTGCCACTGCGATCAAGCCGACCACGATCAAGGACACATGCGGGAAGCCCATTTTCGGGTGCAACCGGCCAAACACGCGGAAGAAACTGCCATCCCGCGCTGCCGCATACGGGATGCGTGAATAACCCAGCAGCATCGCGAAGCAGCAGGCCACCATCGTCCACAGCACCAGCACCGTGAAAAGTTGGGCAAAGTCGTGGCCGTAAATTTTCGCCATCATCATCGTCACCACCGGTTTGCTGACGTTTTCCGCATTCACAAACTCACGCCAGGGCACCACGCCGATGATCGACAGATTCACTGCGAAGTAGATCAGCGCCACCAGCACGAGGCTGAGCATCACCGCGCGTGGAATCACACGCCCGGGCTGCTTCACCTCATCGCCGATGAAGCAGATGTCGTAGTAACCGAGGTAATCGTAGATGCCGATGCGTGCCGCCGCACCCAGCGCGATCCATTGCGCTGCATCGAACTGCCAAGAGCGTTCGGGAAAGTCGAAAGCGATCTTGGCATCGAAGTGCATCGCACCGGTGACGATCACCATCGCCATTGCCAGCAGTGCTCCGGCCCACAGAGCCACGGTGATCTTCCCGATCGACTCTATCCGCCGGTAGAGCAGGAAGATCACGAACACGCCAACGCCTGCACCTGCGCACAAGCGTGTGAAATCGCTGCTCTGCGGCCACAGTGGCTGCAAATACTGCGCCACGCCGATGTAGGCCGTCGCCAACTCAAGTGGCCCACTGAGGATGAATTGCCAGATGAACAGAAAGCCCATGAAGCGCCCCCACTTTTCCCGTCCGTAGCCTTCTCGCAGATAGACATACGATCCGCCGGATTTCTGCAACGCGGCGCCGAGCTCGCTCCACACCAGACCGTCTGCCAGCGCGACGATCAGTGCCACGCCCCAGCCAATCAGCGACTGCGGCCCGCCCATCGTCGCCATCAATGCGGGGATCGTGATGAATGGCCCTGCGCCGAGCATGTTCGACATGTTCAGGGCGGTGGCCTGCAACAAGCCAAAGCGGCGTTCGGGCTGGGCGTGCCGTTGTCCGATCATTTGATGAGCACAATCGGGGCGCAGTACTTGTCCGTCCGTAGAGTGAAGGACTCACCCGCCTTGCAGACCTTGGCAAACACCAGCCATTTCGGATTATCTTCTGTGCTGAGAAGGTTTTCCCCTTTCATCTCTTTCCAGCCCTGACGTTCGATGTCACGACGTGACAGCATGTTGTCGTTCTTGTCGGCGTCTTCGTCCTGGATTCTTGAGTAGATTGCCAGATAAACCAATCCATCAGATTCAATGTCAAAGGTAGTGGTCGCCGTGTGCTTATTCTTGGGCTGCGCAAAGTGCATCCCGGAATAGGCTTCGGGCACGGACGTCCAAACATATTCACTCTCTTCGTAAAGCTTTTTCCCGGGAGCCAGCTTGGAGATGGTCATGTTTCCAGCATTGATTTTGGCGTATGACCTAGATGCCAGCGAACTTGAGCTGGGAGGCGCGGAAGGATCCGTGAACCGGCTTTTGAGTTCCTTATCGACAGCCAGAGCCGCATCCAGATTTCCTGCCTTGGTATACTCTGTTCTCAGTCTTTGCAGAGCGTTGCGGTATTGCAGATTGATGGGTGCCTTGGCTCGTTCGATCGCGCGTTCATAATTGGCTCGTAGTGTGACTAATTTGTCCGGCATGGTTCTCGCTGGCTCCTGAGCATGAAGCGTCAAAGCAATCGCGAACACTGAAGATGCGATGATAAGTTTCATATCGATGGGTGGATAATAGCCGGGTGTTCTTATCAAAGACAAGAGTGAGATCGGGTAAATCCCGTCGCGGCTCGATCCTCAATCCAGCGCATCAAATCGTCTGTGTCGGGTGATTTCGAAATCCACTCCGCGCATTGCGCAGCTGAAGCGCGAAATGACGCATCGCTGAGCAGTCGGTTGAGATGATCGGCGACGCGCTCCGGCGCGAACTGCCGCACGCTGAGACTGGTGCCGACACCGAGGCACTGTACACGCTCAGCGTTGTCCGGCTGATCGTGCGCCATGGGCATGATGAGCTGCGGCACACCCGTGGCGAGAGCTTGCGACATCGTCCCGATGCCTCCGTGATGGACGAACACGCTCGCCTGTTTCAGCAGCGTGCTGAACGGCGCGTACTCGACGGTGAAAATGTTCGCGGGCAGATGCTGCGGCACTTGTTTGGGTTCGCGCGTGACAAAAACAGCGCGGCAAGCGACTCGCTGCACTGCCTCTGCCGCGACGGCAAAGAACCGTGAGGCCTGCACGTTTGCGCTGCCGGGAGTGAAGACTACGGGCTTTTCACCCGAGGCGAGAAACGCTTCCAATGGCGGTGAGAGTGGCTGCTCCTTCGCCAGATCCTCCAAGGGGAAAGTCCATTGCAGCATGTTGAGTGGCCAGTCGGGTTGTGGCTTTGCGAACCATGCAGGGAAAAGAGCCAGCACACCATCGGGCGAGTTCCACCACTGTCGCCAGACGCTTTTCGGCGGGGATACGCCGTGCTGTTGGCAAAGCCGTCGCACCGTGGGCAATACGAAGTAATCGACAGGGTTCGGCAGAGAAAGCACCAGCTTTTTGACCCAGATGGGCAGCCTGTTGAAGTGCCGCATGGCCGGGAACAGCAGCGGTGTCTCATGGGCACTCAAGAGTGCCGCAGGTTGCAGATGCACGGTGATCAGCGGTGTGCCGTGTTTCTCACGCACAAGGTGCGCGGCGAAAACACTCAGCGGCGCGAGCATGAGATCGGCAGCTCCACAACTCTCGATGGCGGCGAGGTAGGGCTGCACAGACTTCGCGGCGAAGTCAAAGACGACCTGGGTGCCCTGTCCGAGCTTCCAGATGCGTGGATCGTGGAGCATGGCCTCGAATTCCTCTTTCTCTCCGAGTGGAATGAAATCCAATCCGGCCCTGCGGGCCTGCTCCTCGAACAAACACGCGGTGATCATAGTCACCTGATGCCCGCGCGCGACAAGCTGCCGACCCAGCCAGATGAAGGGAAACACATCGCCCGCGCTGCCGAAGGGAAGGAGAAGAATCTTAGCCATGCCGCCAGCGTTTCAGCATTGTGACGAGCGCTCCCGGGCGCGAGAGCGTGACGTAAATGCCTGCGATCACCGCGCAGGCGGCGCAGAACCAGAAAATCTCTCCCGGTGTCCATTGCAGTCGGATGTTCAGCTCCTTTTGCAGCAGTGCCGCTGCGCAGATGCCGACCCATGACAGCCATGATGCCGCGCCCTGCACCGCGCCTTTGCGGTCTGCGGGCGGACGATGCTGCAGCACGGCGGCTAGCGGCACGATGAACAAACCGCCGCCGATGCCGAGGAAGGCGAGGCAAAGGGTGAACGCGAGTTTGGAAACACCCTCCATGCCGAGCACGAAACCCATCGCCGCCATGAGAAACGCTCCCAGCGGGATGAGGCCGTACTCCACATGATCGCCGCTCAGTTTTCCTGCGAGGATGCTGCCCGCCGCCATGCCGATGGCCAGTGCGACCTGGAGGGCACTGTTGCCGAGGGGATCGACATGCATGACCTGCTCCGCGTAGAGCAGCAGATTCATTTGGATGAGGATGGCGATGAAAAAGAAACCGGTGTTGCCGAGATTCGCGCGCCACAGATCGCGATCCGTGCGCATCCATTTGAACTCACGCCACAGATCGCCCAGAAAATTAAGACGCAGCGGCTTGTCCGGACTCGCGGCGGGGATGCGTGTGATGCCGCGGCTCATGATCCAGCCGAGGATCGCGAGCGCGAGCAGGATGATGCCAGGCCAGGCAGGCTTGTCTGCAAAACCCACCGCCAGCCAGCCTGCGGCCAGCGTGCCGAGAATCGCGGCGAGGAAGGTGAGCATCTCGATGATGCCATTGGCCCAAGAGAGCTTCTCCGGCGGCACCACTTCAGGGAGCGATCCGTACTTCGATGCGGCGAAGAAGGCACTGTGCACTCCCATGAGGCAGATGCTGGCGAGTTGCAGATTCAGATGGCGTGAAGAGAGGGCGATCGTGGCAAAGATCATGATGCCGATCTCCATCATCTTCACACCGATCATGACGTGTCGTTTGCTGAAGCGATCCGCCATCCAGCCGCCGAACATCGAGAACAATAGAAACGGAATAGCGAAAAAGGTGCCCGCATCTGACACGAGCGCGTCGAGCTGTTCCTTCTTCATGTGCTGCGCCATCACGAGAAAGATCACGAGTTGCTTGAGCACGTTGTCAGAGAAGGCGCCCTGGAATTGCGTACCCATCAGGCACCAGAAGCCGCGCCGCCAGTTCTGTGGGGGAGGGGATGCGTTCATGCGTGTTTGGCGGCGGCCTGGGCAGGTGTGGGGCAGATTTTCTTCAGAAAAAAGTGCGTGGGCAGGAACACGACGATGCAGAGCAGCGCGATCCACGCCACGAGATAAAGCTCCGCATTCATCCAGCTCTGCGGCTGCGCGTCATTCATGCCAAAGACGTAGTTGATGTTGCGCGGCAAATTCGGATCCGGCAGCACTGCGCCAGCGGGAGGCAGCAGGAAAAAAGCGATCAGGCACAGAGCGCAGGCGATGGCGGCCCACCCTTTGAGCGCACGCGGATCATAGCCGAGTCTGAACACGAGAAACAGCAGTAGGAAGGGCAGCCAACCGTGAAAGAGCGACAAACCACGCAGGAACAGCGGACGCCGCTCATCAAACATGTAAGCCGTCATGCCAGTAAGTTTGAGATCACAGAGTTGCGCGAAAAAATCCACGCACCACAGCACCTGCGGCATGAGAATGCCCACAGCAGGTAGCGAGATGAGCAGCGGCTTTTCCAGCCACATGCCAGCGAGGGTGAGCAGCAGCGCGATGTCGCAAAAGTAGAGGAAGTTGATGGGCCCGTAGTGATGCCAGTAAACGGGAATCAAAACCGCCATGAAGGCCGTGTAGATGATCTTGAGCCAGAGCGGGATCGCGGAGGATGGGATGACTTTCATGCAGGGCGAGTCTCGGATGAATTCAAGGAGAGGCAAAATCGACCTTGTTTGAGTGGGTATTGAGAAAGGACATGATCAACGCAGCCAGGCATCGACCGCAGGCGACACATGGCCCGCCATTTGATGCGCGCAAAAAGCTACCGCAGCTCCAGCGATCACGTCCAGCGTGTAATGCGCTCGCAACACCAGCACGGCAAACATTTCACCCACCGCGATGATGAGAGCAGCGATGCCAAGCCAGGCCGGGCCGATCTGTGAAAGTGTCAACGCGCCGAGCACGGCCAGCGCGGTGTGACCGGAGAAGAAAAAATCATTCCCAACTTCGTAAGTCACCAGCAACGAAGGACAGCCTGGATGCCGCCAGATCATGCCGGGCGGTGGCGGTAGGGTGCAGACTGCCTGTGAAAGCTGCCGCATGCCAAACAAGATGAGCAACGCAATGAAGGGCGAAAAACTGCCGCCGAAAATCGCCAATCCGATGACAGAAAGGCCGAGCACGTCGATGAAGAACGAGCTGACGATGAGCAGACGATTCGCCGCGCGATCATTCCTGCTCAGCCAGGCGTGCCAGCGGGAGGTGAGATCGTGAATGAGGTCGCCCAGGCCATGATGCGGCGTGGCTTTGCGGGCGATGAGTGTTTGTGTCCAGTGCCAGGCCACGAGGGCGGCCACGACGACTCCGACGCGGAGAAGAATGAGGGAGGTGTTCATGATTTACGATGAGTCAGGGATTCCAGCATGAGTGTTTCGAGTTGCTGACGAATGGCGGAGGTGATGGGATCCGTGGATGCTCCGCGTGGACGCTCCGGCGACACCTCAATGGCCTCTCCGATCATCACGACGGCTCGTATCGGCAGATGAGGGCGTGCGCGATCAGTGAGGTCTTCTTCGAAGCGCTCCACCGTCTCCAGCAGGCGTTCTGGTGACGTTGAGTTTTCAAGGTAACTGCCGGGATAGCAGTGAAGCTGCTGCACGAGGTATAAATCTGCCAGTTGCCGCCAGCGCGCAGCTTTGTCGGCCTCAGACATCGTTTCATCGAGCAGATCAGGCACGATGACAGTGCGTAGAGCTTTGATGCGCTCCATGGCGTCCTTGTCGCGCCGTGGAGCCTTGAGCCACTGCTGCTCCAAAGGTGAAAGCAGATGGTCGATCAAGGTGCCGACGCGCTCCGCCAGTGCTCCGCTGCGTGTGGTGCCGAGGTATTCGATCTCTTTGAGAGCAAGCAATGCTTCGCCGATCTTCGCGATGCGCTGACGCACGAAAAGATGGGTTTGTGGCTGCCAGGAGAGTTTGGTTTCGATGTCTTCGAGTGCTGGACGCAGTGTGACTTCGAGATCGCCTTCGAAAAAATAACGCAGGAAGGTCGGATGAATGATGACTTTGCGTTTTGGGTCGCGTTTCGCGGCCAGCTTGGCTCCCAGACGAGTCATGAAGGCCACGCCGTCCATCAGATGTGCCAGATGATCATTGCTGCGGGTGATGAAGCCCTCGGGGAACACGATGAGCGGACGCTTTGCCTCGCCGAGAATCTGCGTGGCATGATTCAGCGACTCGCGATCCAAGCCCTCGCGATAGACACTGAATCCACCCACGCGTGGCAGCAGGAAAGTCTGCACACGACTTTGGTGAAAAAGATGCCAGCTCGCCATTGTGCTGAAGTCGCATCGGACATGCGGGCGTAGGCTGTGGGTGATCACCATCGGATCGCACGGGCGACAGTGATTGCCCGCAAGCAGCACGCCGTGGCCGGCATCCAACGTCGAGCGCAGGCGTTCTGCGCCGATGCACTCGCAGGACTGGATGCCGTAGGACTTCCGCAGATGCCCAGGAAGCCACGCATGGATCAGAGTGCTCCAGAAACGACTGTTTCTTGACGGGATGAAGCGATACGGCTTGTCGATGATGAGCTGTTGCATGGCGCAACCCTGCTCACTTCGGCGTGGTTTTTAAAATCAATTAAAGCGGAGTTTGTATTGATGGCGTCAATGACTGCGCTCCGTGAGGCCAATGCCAAGCGGCTTCATAAGTCGCCGTTGCGGAGGAAGGTAAAAAGCCATCACCAGTGGCAGCGGAGGGGCGTATGCACTTTCACAATGAAACTCAAACTGCGCCTCTCTCATGAACGCGGCCATGCCGACCATGGCTGGCTCGACAGCTACCACACCTTCAGTTTCGCCGACTATTATGACCCGGCGCACATGGGTTTCCGTAGCTTGCGCGTCATCAATCAGGATGTGATCGCACCCGGAGCTGGGTTTCCCACGCATCCGCATCGCGACATGGAAATCTTTAGCTACATTCTCAGCGGCGCGTTGCAGCACAAAGACAGCATGGGCAACGGGCGCGTGCTCAAGCCCGGACAGATCCAGCTCATGAGCGCCGGCAGTGGCGTGACTCACAGTGAATTCAACCCATCGCAGACGGAGCATGGCAGTCTGCTGCAAATCTGGATTCGCCCGCGTGAGCATGGGCTCAAGCCCAGTTACACCGAATGGCATCCCAAGCCTGAGCATGAAACGGCAGCCAAAGTGCTCGTCATCTCGCCTGACGGTCGGGAAGGCTCCGCCATCATCCACCAAGACGCCGAGGTCTATCGTCTGCGTTTGCAGGCCGGTGAATCCGCCACGCATGTGCTTAAAAACGGGCGCGGTGCGTGGCTGCAGGTCATCAAGGGCAGCGTCGCCATCGACGATGTGAAACTGCGCCCAGGAGATGCCGTCAGCACCGAGGATGCAGGCACGCTGACTTTCACTGCTGGTGAAAGTGCCGAAGCACTCCTCTTTGACCTCGTTTGAAGGAGCCTTGTCGGCTCTCGTTAACGAGCGGTGATCCTAATGTTGCGAAACCAGGTCTCGTCGCCGTGCTCCGTGAGCATGATCTTGCCGTGACCGGGGCCAAAGCCTGCTTTGTTCTTGAACTTGCTCTTTGCGATCATTTCCTTCCACTCCGGTGTGGTGGTGTCGGCTTCGCAGGCCAGTGCGCCGTTGAGCCAGTGTTGGATTTTGCCGTCCTGGACGATGATCTTGCTGGTGTTCCACTCGCCTGCGGCCTTCACGGCTTTGCCGTCCACCGGTGCTTTGATGTCATAGATCGAAGCCGTGGTGTGTGAGCCGCCGCGCCGAGCGTCAGGATTGCCTTGGTCGTCGATCATTTGGTATTCGATGCCGAGCCATTCCTTACCGCCGACTTTGGTGACCCAATACTTGATGCCGTTATTGCCCTTGGGGTTGAGCTTCCACTCCCATTCGAGTTCAAAGTTGGTGTACTCGTTTTTCGAGATCAAATTGCCCCCGCCTTTGCCGATGAGGTGGATGGTGTTGCCGCCTTCCGCAGTCCAGCCGTTGGAGGGAGCTGCATTCTTGGTGTCGGTGAAATCGGCGAGCGTGAGCACCACGGGCTCGGCAGCAACCGAGAAAGAAACGAATGTGAGGAGGGAGAAAAGCGTGCGCATGTTGAAGTGGAAGGCAGAGGCTCTTTCAAACGCGCGCCCGCGTCACTTCTCAGCAAGATTTTCATCTTGGCGATATTCCGGCTCATGGAATGCGTTTTAGTGCGGCCATGAAACTCACCGCCCTCTTCTGCCTCGCCGCCCTGACCACCGCCTCCTTTGCGCAGGAGGCAAAAGCTCCTGCCAAGCGCGCACGGAAGCCGAATCCGGCGTTTGCGAAAGTGGAGGACGTGGCCGGTTTGCCACGCGTGCTGTTGATCGGAGATTCGATCTCGATTGGCTACACACTCGACGTGCGCGAGTTGCTCAAAGGCAAGGCAAACGTGCATCGCATTCCCACCAATGGCGGGCCGACGACGAACGGCCTCAAAAACATCAAGGCGTGGCTCGGGAATTCGAAGTGGGATGTGATCCACTTCAACTGGGGCCTGCACGATTTGAAATACGTCCAGGATGCCTCTGCGAAGCCCACCGATCCAAAGGCTTCTGCATCGCATCCGCAGGTGGCGTTGGCGGATTATGAAAAGAATCTCGCCGAACTGGTGAAGGCCATGCAGGCCACTGGCGCGAAACTCATCTGGTGCAACACCACACCGGTGCCCGCAGGCAGCGCGGGCCGTATCGAGGGCGATGAATTGAAGTATAACGAAGCCGCTGCCCGTGTGATGAAGGCTGCCAACATTCCGACGGATGATCTGCATGCGCATGCGCTGGCAAAACCCGGCGTGCAGCTTCCGGCCAATGTTCACTACACCGCAGAGGGGAGCCGTTACCTGGCTGAGAAAGTCGCCGCAGAGATCGCAGCGCGGCTTCCCGGCGGGCAAAAGTGAGGTTGCCCGTGGCGTGTCCGACTTCAACGCGGCAGCAGATGAGTGCTCGTGGCCTCGGCTGGCTTGAGGTGGGCGTCGAGAAAGGCGCGGATGAGCTCTCGTGACTCATGCGGCACGGAGTGGCCGCGACCGTGGATGTAGAAGGAGAAGTTTTCCGGTTTACCAACCAGCGCATACACGTCGGCGATCTTGAGAAGCATCAGCGCGCGCTGGCGCTGCGTGAGCGCGTCGCCATCATTGAGCGCAGAGATGTCCATGAAGGCGCGCGGTGCGATGAGAGAGATGATCTCGTGGATGTCGATGTCGGGAAGTTGACCTTTGAGCAGCAACGGCCGGATGGGCTTGAGATAGACGTACCAGCGGTTGCGCGCAAAATTTTCCACCGAGGTGTTGTGCCGGAGGAATGAGCCGCCGCAGTTGCAGGCGCAGGCCTTGAGACGCTCGTCGTAAGCGGCGAGGAAGAAGGCGCCGTGCCCACCGAGGGAATGGCCCATGACGCCGATGTTCGTCGGGTCCACTTCACTGCGGGTGAGCAGTACATCCACGGCGATGCTGTGCTCAAAATTGAATTTGCCCACCGCTGTCCATTCCGGGTGCTTCTCGTAAAATGCAGTGGTGTCGTAGGCTCCTTTTTTCGGAATGCGTTCGCCAGACACAAAGTGCTCCGGTGCGATGACAACATAGCCGTGGCGGCAGAGTTGATCGAGGAAAGCTTTGTCGGGATTGCCGCTGAGTCCGACGGTTTGTTTGGTGCCTTCGGCGGTGGTGCCGTGCAGGGCGACGACGGCAGGCACTTTGCCTTTCACATTCAGCGGGATGCCGAGATAGGCGTGCGCGCGCTCGCCTGCTTCCACCTGGTAACTGAGGTAGAGGCGGCGATACTTGCCTTCGATCTCGATTTCCTCATGCACCTTCAGATCGAGCGGCACGCGGGCTGGCTTCTGATCGTCGCGAATGAGCGCAAGATAGCGTTGCTTCAACACGGCGCGATGTTTCGTCCAGTCATCGGGGGTTTTCACGCCGTCGAGCAGATCATCCCAAGAGGAAACAATCACTGGTGGATCGGAGCGCAGGCGAGGTTTTACCTCTTCAGCGTGGGCGGTGACGCCGAGAAGAAGGATGGCGGCAGATAAGGTCGAGGGCAGTCGTGACATGGCAAAAGATCAGGCTTTGGCGGCGATTCGTCTCTTCATCGCGGGCTCTCTGGTTTTGCCCGCTGGTATCGCTCCGGTTTGCTTGCGTCGTTTTGGGTTTCAAGCTGCCAGGCAGAGATGGCTGCGGCGAGACGCTGCACATCTTGGGGGCGATTGGAGGCGAGGTCATGTTTTTCAGAGGGATCGGCGGCGAGATCGTAGAGTTCCCAGGGGGCTTTGTTGCTGGGGCGGATGAGTTTGAGAGTGCCTTCACGCACGGCGATGGCTCCGCCGAGGTGGAAGAAGAGACGGTCGTGCGGTGAGGGAGAGTTCGCCGTGAGCGCGGGCAGGCAATCGCTTCCATCGAGAATGCGTTCGGTGGGTGCTTTGACTTCGGCGAGATTCATGAAAGCGGGCAGCAGGTCGAGGTGGCTGAGCATGGCGTGCGAGACGCTGCCTGGCTTGATCTTGCCAGGCCAGCGGAAGATGGCAGGAACGCGGATGCCGCCTTCATACAAGCTGGGCGCGCCATCGCGAAAGACACCGGCGCTGGCGACGCCGAGTCCCTGTGCAGGGCGTAAAATGGGGCCCATGTCCGAGGTGAAGACGATCAAGGTGTTGTCTCGTTGTCCGGTGGTGTCGAGCGCGTCGAGCACGTCGAGCACGCGACCGACATCTGCATCCAGCGCGGTGATGACGGCGAGGTAGCGGCGTTGTTCATCCGTCTCGGATGGTTTCCAGCCGTAGGCGGCAAAGGCGGAGTCGGGAGCCTGCCATTGTGGTTTTTCGCCCGATGCCACGTTGATGCGGCTGACGTAGTGCGGTGCATTGAAGGGCAGGTAGATGAAGAAGGGCTGCTTTGCCGCACTCTGATGCCGGATAAAATCGCAGGCAGCGTCGGCAAAGAGGTCGCCGCTGTATCCCTTCATGCGGCATGGCTCCGTGCCGCGGTAGATGTCGTATTTGCCGTGATAGGTGTGGGCGAAGTAGTGGATGTTGCCGCTGCGACAGCCGAGGAATTCGTCGAAGCCGCGTTCCGTGGGTCTGCTGCCTGGCGCGAAGCCGATGTTCCATTTCCCAAAGCAGGCGGTGGCATAGCCTGCGCCCTTTAAATACTGCGGCATGAGGCGCTCGCGATGTGGCAGCCCGATGCCGTGCCAGTTTTCCTCCACCACGAGCTGATGCAGCAAACCGTTGCGCAGCGGATGTCGTCCGGTGAGCACTGCTCCGCGCGAGACCGTGCAGGTGGAGGTGACGACGTAAAAATCCGTGCAGCGAACGCCATCTGCTGCGAGCCGGTCGAGATGTGGCGTCTTCACCGCTTTGTTGCCGTAGCAGCCGAGGTCACCGTAGCCGAGATTGTCGGCATACATGAAGACGATGTTTGGCCGCACGTTCTGAGCCGGGCATGGCCGTTGCGCGACGATGAAGGCGAATAAAAGGATAGGCAGCACGCGCAGAATCTTCATGAGACGGAATCACCAGTGAGGAGTCAGGCTTTGGCGGTGAGTAATTCCTTCATCGCATTCATGAGCACAGCCTCGACTGCCGGGCTCACACGCGAGACTCGTTCCTGCACTTCGTAGCCGCCTTGTGTGTAGGCGATCTCGGTGCCGATGTAGCTTGGTGCGTTGTCGCCATAGGCCGCCATGGCGATGAAATCATTCGGGCGCATCTGCTGAGCGGCGAGTTGGTATTCGATGAAAAGCTCTGCCGGCATGTGCAGGATCTGCGCGGAGCCGATGCGCAGGCTCCCCAGCGGGATGGTGTCACCCGCAGCCATGCGGCGCATGAAAACGATTTCCCGCGCTGCGCTGGCACGCTGTGCAAAGGGGGCTTTGACGTTGGCGAGTTGCGCGAGGAGGCGTTGTTCGCCATCGGGATGCCGCACAGGCAGAACGACGGGCTTGACTCGCCATTCGAGATCGGCGGCGGTGATGGGCTGCGTCTTCTGTGCGTCCCACGCTGCTTTCATCCCTGCAAAGACGCGCTGTGCGAGCACGGGCCGGTTTGCCGGATTGCCATCGTTGTATTTCCCGGCAGTGATGTTGCCGCCTGCGCCGTTGAAGTGAATGAAGTGCACGCCAGGGACGGCTTTGTCCATCAGTCTCCGCGCGCCGCCAATGAAGTCCCAGCTCACACCGCCTTTGCCGTAGTAGCTCATCGGATGCGTGGCGTAGTAACTCAGCGCGGCGAGCGGTTTCTCTCCCTGCCAAAAGCTGACCATGCGCACGAGGGGATCGATCGTGCCTTCGGGCGCGGTGGCTGCCTGCGGATGCTTCGAGGCGCTCATGCGCGCAAAAGCCACTTTTCCATCCGGGCCGAGCACGCGGCGATTCGAGGCGACTTTTTCGATCGTACCTGAGCCAAAACCCACCTGCGTCACGCCCTCCGCTTTTTCCATGCAATGACGCGCCGCTGTCGCGATGTTCTTAAAGACGCGCTGATCGAAAGAGGCGTTGGAGAAGCGCCCGCCCAATCCCTGCTCCGCCAACAGCCGTTCTGTGTCGAGATCACTGCCCGGCGCATCGTGTTGATGCACGGTGTGCACTGCCACGCGCTCGCTCGTGGTGCCGACTTCCTGGGCAATCACCTTGCGGATCGTGAGATTGCTCGCATTGGCCAGGGCCACCCAATCCATCGCGCAAAGCACGATCGGCTGCCCCACACCGAGGATGACAATGCCGCGCGCCAGCAGCGGGGTGACGATCTGTTTGGCGGGAGTCACGTTGCCATGACACAGCGGCGACTCGAGGGGCGGGGTGATGTCCACTTCAAACGTGCCAATGCGCAGCCCGCCCTCCGCAGCGCGAAGATTTAGCAACGGTGAAGCGAGCAGGCTCTGGGTGAAAAGGCGGCGTTTCATTCTTCGGAGATGATTTGACGGCGATGAGTGCTCGTTGAGTTACGGCTTCAGGTGCTTGTCAAAGAACGCGAGCACCAGTGGGCGCAGATCGCGTTGCTTGGGTTGCAGATGAAATGAATGCGGTGCGTCAGGGATGATTTCGAGGTGGTTGGAGACTCGACCGAGCGTCAGCGCTTTGGCGAGTGCTTCGGAGTCGGCGACAGCCACCGTCGTGTCCGCCGTGCCGTGCAGGATGAGCAGAGGCGGATCGTTTTGATCAATGTGGGATCGCGGATCTGCCTGCTTGTAGAGTTCGGGAGCTTGCGCGCGTGTCTGGCGGAACATGGCGATGTCTTTTTGTTCAAACCAGAGCACGGGGCCATAGAGATCGACGGCGCATTGCACGCGGCAATCGCCTTCGCCGGGCGGATCGAGTTCGCCGCCGCAGAGTCCGACCATCGCTGCGAGATGTCCGCCCGCGCTGCCGCCGATGACGCCGATGTGCGCGGGATCAATGTGCAGCCGCTCTGCGTTTTTTCGCAGCCAGCGCACGGCTGTTTTGCAGTCGTATAAATTCTGCGGCCAGGTGGGGCCGGGATGGTTCTTGTCCGCAAGCAGGTAGTCGATGCTCATGCCGACGTAACCATTCTGCGCGAGTGTGGTGCCGATGTTGATCTCGCGCTGCGCGCGTTTTTGGCCACCGGACCAGCCGCCGCCGTGAATGATGACGACGGCGGGATATTTCACGGGAGAAGTCGTGGCCGCCGGGAGATAGAGGTCTGCTTTCTCTTGGCGACCGCCGCCGAGGTAATCGACGTCGTGTTCGATGCGGATAGCATCTGCGGCGGAGGATGTGCAGGCGATGAGCAGCAGCGAAAGAAGTGGATATTTCATGGAGGTGAGGTGCGCGTTACTTCAGTTGAGTGAGGAGGTCTTCCAGTCCGGCGACGATTTTGGTGGAGGCATCGACTTCGAGATAGCTGGAGCGGGCGCGCCAGGTTTCGTAGCCGCCAAGACGATGTTGCTCGGGCGTGGGCAAGTAACCGTGATAAGCATTCGCCAGCGAGACGGTGAACAGAGACGTGTGGCGTTTTTTCAGCCCGAGGCCGATTTCGACGAATGTCTCGGCGGGGATGGCGCAGACGTGCAGGTCGCCGATTTTCATGACCTGGAGCGGCGCGGAAACTTGCGCGGGGAAATCGGCCATCAGCACAGTCTCGCGCGCGTAAACTTGTTCGATGGTTTCCATGCGTGGGAAGGATTTGGACTGCTGCATGACGGTGCGTGCTTTCTCCACCTCCTCTTTGGAAGGGAGTCGCACGCCGAGAGCGATCTCTTTTTGTGCCGTCGCCAGTGGCGCCCAGTCTTGATGCGGCAGTGTCTTGACCGCAGTGGCGACGGCTTGTGCGACTTCGTTGGCGACGATCTGAATGCGACCGTAGGGAGGCTGCCGCTCCTGGTCGCCGCGGAAGTCGATGTTGTTGATGTCGCCGCTGGTACCGTTCGACATGATGCCGACAAAGGGAGGATCCTGCGACTCTGCGCCGAGCAGTGTGCCGATCTTGACCGCGAAGGCACCGTAGTAGTCGGCGGAGATGTGACCGGGACCGACACCGCCGACGTAGTGCAGTGAATAGTTTGCCAGCAGGGCGATGGGTTTCCCATCTCCATGCTGCACGCTGATGAAGCACACTTCAGGATCGGTGGGGCCTGCGGGTTCGAGCAGGCCGGGGTTGTTGATGCCGGGATTGGTGCGCACTTGATCGGTGGTGACACCGAGCGGCGAAGGAGGAATGGTGCCCGGCTTCATCTTCCAACGGCGGTTGAAGACCTGACCCGGCACAGAGACGCTGCCGTGGCCGATTTTTGCGGGGGCGAGGTTGTTCAGTGCACGTCGCACTCCATCGGCGATGCGGCGTGAGACGAAGCGCTGATACATCGGGTTCGGCTCGCTCTGCCCGACGGCTTGCAGCGTGCCGCAGGAGTGTGAATGCGTGGCAGACATCATCATGTTCTCCAGCGGCAGGCCGGTGGCGGCATGGACCATTTTTTTTGCCTCGTCGAAAATGCTGCGTCCGATCACACAACTGTCCACAACCACGAACGCGAGCTTCGTGGTGCCATCGTCGAGCGCCAGGCAGCGGGCGTGCAATTCGTCGTGGATGAATGCGGCCTTGCCATCCTGAAAGCCGCCGTTGATCGAGCTGCCAAGCTCCGGCGTGATGTTGCTGGTGGCCGCGCCGGCTTTAAACACACGCGCTTTCTCAACGGCATGCGAGAGCGAAGTGATGGCGGCGAGCAGGAGCAGGGTGGTGAATTTCATCTGGGAGATACGAGCGTGAAGTCGCTGCTCAATCCAACAAATCATGTTCTTGCTGCAAAGCGTGAGGCGCGGCGGGCGTTTCGCTAGAGATGATGCGCCTCTCCGCTCTTATGCTTCTTCTGCCTGCGTGGTTATCCGCGCAAAACGCGCCGTATGATGTCTTCCCTGCGGCGGATCCACCTTATTACCGTGTGCGCTACGAGGCATCGGCGAAACCAGGTGAGCTGATCTACCCTGTGAATTACACGATCTGGATTCCTCCAGGCGTGAAGACGGTGCGCGGCGTGATCGTGCATCAGCACGGCTGCGGTGAGGGATCGTGCAAATCGGGACTGACGGGTGCCTACGATCTCCACTGGCAGGCGTTGGCGAAAAAACACGACTGCGCGTTGCTGTCGCCGAGTTATGAACAGCCTGAGAAGGCGGACTGCCAGATGTGGTGCGATCCGCGACATGGTTCGGACACGGCTTTTCAGAAGTGTCTTGTCGATCTCGGTGCAAAGAGCGGCCATCCTGAATTGGCGAAGGTGCCTTGGGCCTTGTGGGGACATAGCGGAGGCGGGCACTGGGCGGGTGGCATGACGCTGCTGCATCCAGAGCGCGTCGCGTGCGCGTGGCTGCGCAGTGGCGTGCCGTTGCTGGAGTCAGATCCGAAACGCACGACGATCAAAACTCATACCGTGCCAGATGCCGCGCTGAGAGTGCCGATGATGTGCAATCCGGGTACAAAGGAAGGGGTGACGGTGAAGGAAGGCCGCTTTGCAGGCGTGTGGCCATCGAACGAAACTTTTTTCAAGGCCGTGCGTGGCGAAGGCGGGCTGATCGGTGTCGCCGTCGATCCGCTGACAGCGCACGAGTGTGGCAACTCGCGTTACATGGCCATTCCCTGGCTGGATGCGTGCCTCAGCGTGCGTCTGCCAAAGCATCACGGCGAGCCGTTGCAGGCGATGCCGACGGAGGATGCCTGGCTCGCGCCGCTGCTCGGCACCGAGGCCGTGGCTGTGGCGAAATATGCTGGTGATGTGAAGCAAGCCGTCTGGCTGCCCAATGAAGCGATAGCGCGGAAGTGGATGCAGTTCGTCAAAGACACGCAAATTCCCGACACCACACCGCCGCCTGCACCGACCCATGTGCGAGTGAATGGCCGTGTGCTCACTTGGGACGCTGAGGCAGATCTCGAAAGCGGCCTTGCTCGTTTCATCATTGAGCGCGACGGCGAGGTGATCGGCAGCGTGCCTGAAGCCGCGAGGAATCCCTTCGGGCGTCCGATTTTCCAAGGCCAACAATACAGCGACACACCGCATCAGCCGCTGGTGCCGATGACCTTCACAGATATGAAAGCGGCGGAAGGCGGGAAGCACACTTACCGCGTGATCGCCGTGAACACGGTGGGCCTGAAATCGAAATAAAAAGCGGAGCGACTGTGCAAAGCAGCCGCCCCGCTCAAGCATAGCCATGACTCAGCCGTCGATGCTCCAGCCTTTGCGATACTCCTTGGTCATGAAGACGTTTGCTTCGGGGGTGTCGGGGCTGGTGCCGGTCTTGCCGTCGTATTTGATCTTCTTGCCGACTCGATAGGCGACGAGGCCGAGGAGCATCATCTCGATCATGTCGGCGCTGTAGCCAAAGTCGCAGGCGGTTTTCTTGCTGGGATCACGGCAGGCATCGAACCACTGTTTCTGGAACACGCCGACGGGTGGCAGCAGGTCTTCCGTCTTGCGCGGCTTGTAATAGGTCATGTCCGCTTCGTTGCCGAAGGGCAGGATCATGCGTGAGTCGAAGTCGGCGATGAGGAAGCCCTTGGTGCCTTTGAACATGGCACCGTGGCCGATCTTGGTGAGGTCGATGAAGGGTTTTGGCGAGCGTGGCATGGCGCCGCCCTGATACCAACTGACGGTGATCGGGCCACGCCAGTCATTGGCAGGGAGTTCGAAGTGGGATTCGAGCTTCACTGGCGTCACGTCGGAGTTAAAAGCATCGCCAGTGGCTTCGGCGGAGGTGGGCAGGGTGCCATCGACGGCATTCCAGAGCAGGTCCATCGTGTGGCTGCCCATGTCGCCGATTTGTCCGGCTCCGAAGTCCCAGAACATGTTCCAAGAGAGGCAATTCGCGCCTGCTTTGCCGGAGAAGTAAGCCGGATTGTAGGGATGAAACGGCGCGGGGCCGAGCCAGAGATCGTAATGAAAGCCGGGCGGCGGCGATCCTTCTTCCGGGAAGTAGCCGGGCTTTGGAATCTGTCGATTTCCCCAGGCGTAGGCGTCTTTCAGCTCGCCGATGACGCCGTCGCGGATGAGTTCCTTCACACGATTGAAATTCGGCTGCGCGTGTCGCTGCATGCCGACTTGTGTGGCGAGCTTGCCTTTCTTTGTCTCCCACGTCGCACGCACGGTGCGTGCTTCATTGACGGTGATGGCCAGCGGCTTTTCGCAATAGACGTGCAGGTTGCGTTTGAGTGCCCAATTCGCGATGAAGGCGTGTGTGTGATCCGGTGTGCAGATCATGACGGCATCGAGGCCTTTGTGATCGAGGCATTTGCGCCAGTCGATGTAGGTCGTGGCACCAGGGAAACGCTTCAGCGCGCCTGGGAAGTGCGCTTCGTTGATGTCACACAGCGCGACGACGTTTTCCTCCGAAAGCGCTTCGTAATGTGCGAGTCCGCGGCCCCACACGCCGATGAGGGCAATGTTGAGTTTTTTGCTGGGTGCGTTTTGACCAAAGAGCGGACGCGTGATCATGCTGCCGGCGACGAGGCCAGCGGCTCCGACGAACTGACGGCGAGAGAAGGGTGTAGGGTGAGTATTCATGGCACTGCATGAAACGGCGCTCTCCGGGGTTCTCAAGCACGGGAGGGAAACAATGTTTGCGTCTTCTGCCGCAAAGCACGGGCGGAGAAAGTTCCGGCTTGCCTTGAGCGCGCAGATTGTTGTTTGATCCTCATGCAACCCACCGAGCAGCCATGGAAATCGCCACCGCCGCTAGAACCCTGCTGGAACACAAGGGAAGAGACCTGTGGACGATCTCTCCCTCAGCGACTGTCTTTGAGGCCATCCGTCTGATGTCAGAGAAGAACATCGGAGCGCTGCCGGTGCTGGAGGGGGAGAGCCTCGCGGGCATCGTCTCCGAGCGTGACTATATGAGCAAAGTGATGCTCAAAGGCCGCTCTTCGAAGGAGACGACCGTGGGGGAGATCATGACGCGCGGTGTCGTCACTGTGGAGCCGCAGCAGAGCGTTTCAGAGTGCATGGACATCATCACGCAACATCGGGTGCGTCATTTGCCGGTGATGGAGCAGGGGCGGCTCATCGGCGTCGTATCGATCGGAGATCTCGTGCGCTGGATCATCGCCACGCAGCGGGTGACCATCGAGCAACTGGAGAAATACATCGCAGGTGGCTATCCTGCCTAGGCATGCGGCGTGCTTTCAAACGACCTCGTTGACGACGTTCTCAAGTTTTTCCCCACAGACGGCGGCTCGGGCGATGCGCGCGGAGGTGCTGCGCATTTCGACTTTTGATTCCACACTGCAAAATGCAGCGTGGCATGTCACGATGAGGTTCGGTGTCGCCGCTTCTTCCGCAGTGCGCAGGGGTTCGTCCTCCACGACATCGAGACCGGCACCGGCGAGGTGTCCTGAACGCAGGGCCGCGAAGATGGCCTGCTTGCTGGCGACGGGACCGCGCGCGGTGTTCACGAGAAAAGCTCCCGGCTTCAGCAGTGCCAATTCACGCTCGGCGATCAGATGTCGAGTCTCTTCATTCAGCGGGCAGTGCAGGGAGAGGACATCGCTTTGTTTGAGGAGTTCGTCGAGCGTGCGCGCGCGGCCAACGCCCACGGCTTTGTCCACACCGTTGGGCAACAGGGGATCGTAGAAAATGACGCGGAATCCGAGTGCTTTCGCGCGCAGTGCGGTCGCGGTGCCAATGCACCCGAGGCCGACGATGCCGAACGTGAGTCCGCGCAATCGGCGCAGCCGCTCACCGACGCGGATATGCCAGCCGAGTGCTTTTGCCTCAGCATCCAGCGGGAAAAGTTGCCGACACAAGGCCATGGTGAGCGCGATGGCGTGATCGGCCACTTCCTCCGTGCCGTAGTCGGGCACGTTGCACACAGCGATGCCCAGTTGCCGTGCAGCGGCGATGTCCACGCTGTCGAAGCCGACGCCGTTGCGAATGATGGCACGGCAGTTTTTGAGTTTTGCGATGCCACGCGCGGTCAGCGGCATGTTGTGCCAGACGATGAGCGCGTTTGCGCCCGCAATCTCGTCGTCGATGTCCGCGTCGGTGTCACACAGATGGCGTGTCACGCGCGCGGTGTCGCCGATGATGCCTTTTTCGATGAGTGACTCGGCATCGCCTTGCGGAGCGGTGCGCCAGTCGATGATGGCGATGTGTGGCTGTGTCAGCATGGAGGGAGAGGATGCATGAGAGGGGTTCATTTCACGTAGTCGGCACCGGTGAGACTGTGGAGGACGGATTGCTGCCAGGCGTGCAGCTTGGTCTGGAGCTGCTGCACGCGTTCGGGTTGTTGTGCTGTGAGGCTGGTTTTTTCTGCCGGATCGGTTTCGAGATCGAAGAGTTCGAGATTGGGGGCGCGGCCCTTTTTGCCATCGTGAATGACGAGTTTGAAGTGACCGTCGATGATCGCGCGTGGGCCGAGGAAGTCATCGGCGATGATTTCTCCCGGATGGCGAAGATTGCGGAAGTCGCGCGTGGCTTTGCCGCCTGAGAGTTTGACCAGCGGCGTGGTGCCTTCCTGCAATTTGGGATCGAGATAGTTCTCAGCATGAGCGCGCTCAAGGCGGGCTGTGTTGTATTCCCAAAAACACAGCGGTGTGGGACGCTGCTTCATCGTGCCGTCGAGCAGCGGCGTGAGGTCGATGCCATCGAGCGGTCGTGAAGGCAGCGGCTGTCCAACCAGAGCAGCGAGCGTGGGCAGCAAATCGCTGGTGCAGGCGCGGACGAGGGTGGTTTGCGGGGTTTTGATCCGTGCCGGCCATTCGATGACGCCGGGCACGAGCAAGCCGCCATCGTAGATCTGCGCTTTGACGCCGCGATGTGGGCGCACAAGGGAGCCGTCGGACGAGGTGCCGTTGTCGCCGCAGTAAAACAAGAACGTGTTGTCGCGCTGGCCCGTGGCCGCGAGGTGTTTGCGCAGCACACCGATGGCGCGATCCATGGCCGTGATCTCGGCATAGCGTTCGCGCAGCACTTCGCCTTGCGGACGCTGGGTCGGGCCACCGGTTTCATTGGAGGTCAGGCGTACTTTTTTCGAGGCATACTTGGCGGGGAGGTCGTCGTAGAGCGCGAGGTCTTGCGGCAGTCCGCTGTAAGGCTCGTGAGGTGAACCGAACCAGATCACGGTGAATGATGGCCTGCCCTCCTGCTTCATGCGGTCGATGTGCGTGATCGCTTGGCGCACGAGGATGTCGGAGCTTTCACCCTGGAAAACCTGCGGTGCGCCGCCGTTGCGAGAGAGCGGAGGATTCAACTCGAAGAAATTATCGTGTGCGAGCCACTCGTGAAAACCCATCGCTCCCGGATTGACCGGGGATTCAGCTTTGACGGTGCCGACATGCCATTTGCCGAAGTGGGCGCAGTGGTAGCCCGCTTTGCGCATCAGATGAGCGAGGGTGATCTCCTCTGGGCGGAAAGACCACCCGGGCGCGAAGGTGCCCATGCGGTTCGGATGCCGTCCGGTGAGGAAGCTAGCGCGCGTCGGGGAGCAACTCGGATGCGCGGCGTAGAAGCAGTCCATGCGCAGTCCCTGTGCGGCCATCTCATCGAGCACGGGCGTTTTGACATGAGGATGTCCGTGGTAGCTGGTCTCTTCCCAGCCGTGGTCGTCTCCCATCATGAGGATGATGTTCGGAGCGGCGGGGAGCAGCACGGGGAGAAAGAAAGCCAGTAGGGCGAGGAGAAAAGAGGGAGAGGAGTGCATGGCCGACCAATCTATGGAACGGTGAAGGCGCGGCACTGTCAGCAAAAATCATCCATCCCTTTTGCGTGGCGGGATTTCGCGCCATGATTCAGGGTGAGTCTGACCGATTTCGACAAACGCTTTCTCTGGCATCCGTTCACGCCGATGCAGCCGTGGTGTGCTGCTGAGCATACGCCGCTCATGCTCGTTTCCGGCCAAGGCTGTACCTTGAGAGATCAATTCGGCAACGAGTACCTCGATGGCAATTCCTCCATCTGGACCAACATCCACGGTCATAATCACCCTACGCTCAACGCTGCGATCACCGAACAGCTCGGCAAGGCGGCGCATACGTCGTTTCTCGGATTCACCCATGAGCCAGCGATCCGGCTGGCAAAGGAACTCGTGGAGTTGGTGCCAGGTGGGAAGATCACGCGGGCGTTTTTCACCGACAATGGCTCCACGGCCATCGAGTCCGCCGTGCGCATGGCCCTCCAATATTGGAAACAGAATGGGCATCCACAGCGCAACACGTTGGTGACGTTTGATCGCGCGTATCACGGCGACACACTCGGCGCGGCGAGCCTCGGCGGCATCCCGCTTTTCAAAGGCAGCGGCAATGATTTCGGCTACCGCGTGGTGAATGTGAGCTGCGTCGAAGAACTCGCCGCTCTGGATGCCTCGCGTTTCGCGGCGGTGGTGATCGAGCCGCTTATCCAAGGTGCCGCAGGCATGCGCCTCTGGCCGCAGGGCATGCTCAAGGCATTGGATGCGTGGTGCCAGTCGCAGGATGTGTTTCTCATCCTCGATGAAGTGATGACGGGCTTTGGTCGCACGGGAAAAATGTTCGCGTGCGAGCATGAAGGCGTCGTTCCTGACTTTCTCTGCCTCGCGAAGGGCATCACTGGCGGTTATCTGCCCTTTGCAGCCACGCTGACGACGGAACGTGTGTTTGCAGGTTTCCTCGGCGATCCCAGCGAGGGGCGCACCTTTTTTTACGGCCACAGTTATGCGGGCAGTCAGCTCGGCTGTGCAGCGGCACTGGCGAGTCTGCGAATTTTCCGCGAGGAGCGCGTGTTGGCGCATCTACCTGCCAAGATCGCCCGCCTGCGTGAGCGGATGGGCGATCTTCCCGGCTATCGTCAATGCGGCATGATCGCGGCGATGACGGTGGACTCTGCCGACTTGAGCATGGGCAGCCAAGTGTGCCTCGCGGCGCGCAAGCATGGACTGCTGACGCGCCCCATCGGCAACACGGTGGTGCTGATGCCGCCGCTGTGCGTCACGCTGGAGGAGATCGACCGCATGGCGAGTGCGCTGCGTGCAGCGCTGCACGAGATCACGGCGTGACGGGCACAGGCGTGCCGACGATCTTGAAGAAGACGTATCCGAGCAGCGCGGTGATCGGGATGGTGAGCACCCAAGCCCAGATGATGCGCTCGACGACGCCCCATTTGATGGCATTGAGACGCTTCGCTGCGCCGACGCCCATGATGCTGGTGGTGATGGCGTGCGTGGTAGAGACAGGCATGCCGAAGTGCGCCGCAGTCAGCAGCACGGTGGCAGCGGTCGTTTCGGCGGCAAAGCCATGCACGGGCTGGAGTTTGACCATCTTGTGACCGAGGGTCTTGATGATGCGCCAGCCACCAGCAGCGGTGCCAGCCGCCATCGTGAGGGCGCAGACCACCTTGATCCAAGTGGGGATGTGGTCGCTCTTTGCGCCGAGGGATTCAATGCGCAGAAAGCTCAGCCAATCCGGGATGTCCGAGAGCGCGCCACTCTTGGTGCCTGCCAGGAGAGCGAGGGCGATGATGCCCATGGTCTTTTGCGCATCATTCTGTCCGTGACTGAAGCCCATGAAACCGGCACTGAGAATCTGCATGCGGCCAAAGACCCCACTGACAATCCGAGGGCGCAGCAGCGAACAGACCAGGTAGAGCAGAGACATGACTAGGAAGCCGACGATCAATCCCGCGACGGGAGAGCTGACCATGGGGATGACCACCTTGTAAAGAATGCCACTGCCTTCATACCAGTGCTTGCCTGCGACGGCGGGCTTTGCCCAGATAAGGGCATCCCAGTGTCCGCCCGAGGTGGCCAGTGTGGCACCGATGAGGCCGCCAACCAACGCATGGCTGGAGCTGGAGGGCAGACCGAGCCACCAGGTGAGCAGATTCCAGAAAATGCCACCCAGGAGCGCGCAGATGATGGTCTGCGTGGTGACGAAGGCTGAATCGACGAGGCCGGAGGAGATCGTTTTGGCCACAGCCGTGCCGAACAAGGCGCCGACGAGATTGGTGACTGCGGCGAGCATGATGGCCATGCGCGGGGTGAGCACCTTGGTGGACACCACCGTGGCGATGGAGTTGGCGGTGTCGTGGAAACCGTTGATGTACTCGAAGATCAGCGCCACCAGTACCACGGTGAGGACGAGGGTCATGCGCGTTAGGGGAGTTAGGAGTTCTTGAGCACGATCTGCGTGACGACCTTGCCGGCGTCACGGCAGCGATCCACGACCTTCTCCATCAGATCGTAGAGATCTTTGAGGACGACGACTTGCACGCCGTCTTTTTCATTCGTGTAGAGATCCCGTTGGCATTCCAGAATGAGATCGTCAGCATCGCCCTCCACTTGCTGGAGCTGGGAGTTGAGGCCTTTCACGCGCTCGAGGTCGGGCTTTTTCCTCAGCGTGGAGATCATGGTCAGCACCACTTCGGCGGCGGTGTCGATGAGCTTCATCTGGCGGGAGAAGTCCACATTGGCCAGTCGCTGCTGGCTGATCATGACGCGTTCGGCGATCTTTTCGACGGTCTTCGGGATTTTATAGAGCGCAGTGGCCAGCGCCTCGATGTCTTCGCGTTCTAGTTCGGTGACGAATGTGCGGCAGAGTGCTTCGTCGATTTGCTGGGTGATTTTTTTGTCCTCGCGGCGGGCTGCGGCAAAGGCATCCAGATTGGCAGCGCGTTGGTCGGGGTGGGAGAGCAGTCGGTGGAGGGCCTGGACGCTCTGTTTGGCCTGACCGGCACTGGCTTCCAGGAGGTCGAAGAAGACGTCGGATTTACCGAAGAGTTTCTGAAAGGAGATCATTGGGGGAGAGCCTTGTTTTTGAGGCAAGGCCAGTTAGAGCGAGGGCGGCGCTGGCTGTCAAACAGACGCCACCCATGAGGCGGAATTGTCACACGCAGAGGCGGGGTCGCGCGGCTGGAAGCAGGGAGAAAAAAGACCTTCGAAGTTGGCACGTTTCCGGCTACTTCCCCGGATGGACAGTGGACTGGCTTGGGAAAAATGACTTCCCCAAGTTCTGCCCATTGCATTTCGCCAACCCCACTACTAATTGCCCAGCCATGAAAAAAGTCGAAGCGATCATCAAACCGTTCAAGCTAGAGGATGTGAAGGAGGCCATCTCTGAGACAGGGGTGGAGGGCATGACCGTCGTGGAGGTCAAGGGTTTTGGACGCCAGAAGGGACACACGGAAATCTATCGCGGCAGCGAATACACCGTGGACTTCCTCCCCAAGGTGAAGATCGAAGTCGTCGTGGACGATAGCCGCGCCGATGCCGTGGTGGATGCCATCGTCAAAGCCGCTAACACAGGCAAGATCGGGGATGGCAAAGTCTTCGTCAGCCCAGTGTTGGATGCCATCCGTATTCGTACGGGTGAGCGCGGCTCCGATGCCGTGGCGAGCAACTAACGAGCGCTCGCCGCAGTTTTTCTGAGCATGACGGCCCTGCCGTGTTGTGGCCCGCGCAGCGGGTGAGGCTGGATCGGTCGTGTGGCGTGTTTTCGCAGCTTTTTCACCCCAAGGTTCGCCCTTCTGGCGCGTAAGCTACGCTGCATGTCTCCCGCCATCCTGATCATCGAAGACGAATACGCTCTCGCTGCTGCGCTATCTTCTGTGGCACGACGTTTGGAGGCTGCGCCCGTGGTCGCTGCCTCGGGTCAGAGCGGCATCGACAAGCTCGCTTCGCAATCCTTTGCCCTCGTGCTGCTCGATGTCGGCTTGCCGGATATGAGTGGCCTGCGTGTGCTGGAAAAAATTCAGGCCATGGCGGCCCCACCGCCCGTGGCTGTCATCACCGCTCATGGCACTTTGGACAATGCCCTGGAGGCGCGGCGACTCGGCGCACGAGAGTATTTTCTCAAGCCGCTGGATCTCTCTGCCGTGCAGCGGACGATTCGGGAGGTGCTGACACCTGCAAAATCTGCGCCACAGGAGGGGACGCCCATGATCGGTACGGGCGAGGTGATGCAGCGGGCCTTTGCTGCGATCGCGCAGGCGAGTGGTTGTGACACGGCGGTGCTGCTGCAGGGGCCGCCAGGCAGTGGCAAGACGCTCGCCGCGCAGGTGATCCACCGCCACAGCGCGCGTGCGGAGGGGCCGTTGATCGTCTTTCGTGCAGATGAATGGCCGGAGGATCAGGTAACTCAGGCACTGGATGATGCGCTGATGCGGGCGGCGGGCGGTGTGTGTTTTCTGGACGAGATCAGTTCGTGGTCCAAGCCGTTGCAGGCGGCGATGATGCAGCGGGTGAGCACCGGCCAACTCTCTGCACGCCTCATGAGTGCCAGCAGTGGCGACCTCGTGGCACGGACGGCGGAAGGGGCGTTTCGGGAGGATTTATTCTACACGCTCGCCGTGCTGCGTGTGACTCTGCCGCCGCTGTGTGAGCGCACGGAGGACATTCCCGCTTTAGCTGCCGCGCGCACTGGTGGGCTGGCCTTGGCTGCGGAGACACTGGCGGTGCTGAAAGCCTACGCTTGGCCGGGCAATGTGCGGGAGCTGCACGCGGCTCTTGCCCATGCAGTGGCCGTCTGTGGTGGCAATACGCTTCTGCCTCACCATCTCCCGGCGGGAATCGCTTTGGAGGATGGCGGCAATCACCTCGAAGAGGCAATGAAACGCAGCCTCTCGGCTTGGCTGGATCAGAAAACCACGGGGCCGGATGAAACGATGCCAACGTATGATGAGATGATCGACACGGTGGAGAGCACCATGCTGGAGACGCTGCTGGCGCGCTTCGATGGCAAACCGACCCGCCTCGCCGCTGCGCTGAAGATGAATCGCGCGACTTTGCGTAGGAAGCTGAAGGAAGAGTGACCGCCGTGTGTGCGCGGTGGCTTCACCTGCCATCGGCTTTCCCCGGCACGCGGGGATCGTGAGCGGGGAAAAACAGTTTCTTTTCGGTGTCGAAGTAGATCGCCTGGCAGGCGCCGAAGCTGGTGGTCGGAGAGAGTTTGTGGCCGAGTTTCTCCACGCGTCGCAGTGTGCCTTCACCGAAAGCTTTCTCGATCTTCAGCTCATCGGGATTCCATTGATGATGAAAACGCGGCTCGGCGAGCGCAGCGGCTGGGAGCTGGCCGTCGTCGATGATGTGCGTGAGCAGCAGCAGTGCCTGCGTGATGATCGTGGGGCCTCCTGCCGCGCCGGTGACGATCACGGGCTGGCCGTCTTTGAGCACGATGGTGGGACTCATGCTGGAGAGCGGGCGCTTGCCGGGTGCGACGGCGTTTGCTTCGGCGCCGACGAGTTTGAAGGCATTCGGGACGCCGGGCTGTACGGCGAAGTCGTCCATCTCATCGTTCAAAAGCACGCCGGTTCCCGGAATGACGACCTTGCTGCCAAAGGCGGTATTGATCGTCTGGTTCAGCGCCACCCAGTTCCCCTCCGCATCCGCAGCGCAGAGGAAGGTGGTGTGCTTGCCGAAGATGTCGCCCTCCCAATGCGGTGGCATGCCGTGGCCGGAAACTGTCGCCGCATGATCGAGGTCGATCTTCTTCGCAAGCGCAGCGGCGTATTCAGGAGCGACAAGCCCGCGCGGTACTTTGGCAAAATCGGGATCGCCGAGCCAGTAAGCGCGATCAGCAAAGGCCAGCTTCATTGCCTCCGTGATGACGTGGATGCGGCTGCTGGAGCGGAAATGTTTCAGCGGGAAGTGTTCGAGGATGTTGAGGATTTGTGCGACGTGGACGCCACCGGAACTGGGCGGCGGCATGGTGATGAGTTCGTAACCGCGATATTTGGAGCGGATGGCCTCGCGCTCAGGTGCTTTGTAGTTCGCGTAATCCGCAGCGGTGGTGATGCCGCCATTCGCTTGCATCCACGTTTCGGTTTTTTGCGCAAACTCACCTTCGTAAAACCACGCGATGCCGTTTTTTGCCACGGCTCGATAAGTCGCCGCAAGATCAGTCTGTACGAGCACCTGGCCTTTCACGAGCGGTTTGCCGTCTTTGAGGAAAATGGCCGCCGAGGCGGGGAACTTGGCGAGCTTTGCGGCGGTGGCAGCGAGCTTGCGGGCGTAGGGTTCATCAATGGGGAAACCTTTTGCGGCGATGTCAGCGGCAGGCAGCAGCACCTCCGCCAGCTTGAGCTTGCCATGCTTGGTTTGCGCGGCGGCGCAGGCTTTGAGGTAGCCCGGCACACCGCTGGCCAGAGGGCCGGTCTTGCTGGCTTCATCGTCGAGCTTGCCGTCGATGACATACATGTCGCGATGCGCCTTCGCGGGAGCCATTTCCCGTCCGTCGATGCAGGTCACGGTGCCATCGGTGGCTCGAATGACGAAAAAACAGCCGCCGCCGATGCCGGAGTTGTGCCCATCCACCACGCCGAGGGTCAAACCGGCTGCGATAGCCGCGTCGATGGCGTTTCCGCCTTTGGCAAAGGCATCCATGCCTGCCTGCGTGGCCAGCGGATGCACCGTGGCGATGGCACACTTCGGAAAAGAAAGATCCGCCGCAGGCAAAAGGCTGGAGAGCAGCAGCGGGAGAGCAAACAAGGCTTTCATGCGGTGAGAGGCTAGCGGCCAGCCCGCAGCGCGTCGAACAAAAAGCCATCGCACCAACTCAGAGCGATCCGTGTCAGGAATCGCGTTTCCAGTTCAACCAAGCGCGCCGGTAAGTGAAGGCCATGGCCATGATGCCCAGGAAAAGCAGCAAAGCCCGGCTGGGATCGGGCGCGGGAAACACAGCGGCAGTGGTGCTGCTGGCCGGCGTGAGAGGTAGCGTCAAAGTCTCGCTAGGCTCGGTGGCACCCACGGCAAGTGCAGCTGTGATCGTGCAGGCGAGCCAATAAAGGACGGAACGCAAAGTCATGGAAATAAGCATTTGTATCAGAGTTGAATGAAGGAGAACAAGGCATTTTTAGCGGCATCCTAACCTCATTTTGTTGGTTTTCAGTCGTTTCTGAAATCATCCTTAGAAAACCGACCTAACTGTGCCCTGACTGCCTTCCTGCTTGCAGCCGCTGCCCGCCTCCGCCATGACTACGCCCCCCAAAAATAAGGTCTCTCTCTAGCATCATGCCAAACGTCAGTTCTCCGCGCGTCATCAACATAGGCTTGGCCGGCTTAGGCAATGTGGGCGCGGGTGTGTTCAAGAATCTCCAAAAGAACCGGGCACTCGTTACGCAGCGTACCGGTGCTGAGCTGCGAGTCACTCGCGTGGCCGTGCGTGATCTGGCGCGGTCGCGGGATGTGGAAGTCCCGGTCGAGGCACTGACCACCGACTGGAAGGATCTGGTCAATGATCCTGCCATCCCTGTGATCGTCGAATTGATCGGCGGCACGACCACGGCCTACGAATTGGTGGCTGCGGCATTGCGGGCCAAGAAGATCGTCGTCACGGGGAACAAGGCACTCCTTGCCGAGCGCGGGAAGGAGCTCTTTGCCCTCGCCGAGCAATGCGGCGTGCCGATTTATTTCGAAGCGGCGGTGGCCGGTGGCATCCCGATCATCCAGGTGTTGCAGGAAGGCCTCGTCGGGAATCACATCCGCTCCATCCACGGCATCATCAACGGCACCTGCAATTACATCCTCACGCGCATGTCGCAGGCTGGATTGAGCTACGAAGACGCGCTGCGCGAGGCGCAGGAAAAAGGCTACGCCGAGGCCGACCCGACCCTTGATGTCAGTGGCTGGGACGCGGCGCACAAGGCGATCATCCTTGCCTCGCTCAGCTACGGATTCTGGATTCCACAGGATCGCGTTTATGTGGAAGGGGTACAGTGCGTGGACATCACCGATTTCCAATTCGCCGCGCGCCTCGGCTACACCATCAAGCTGCTCTCCGTCATCCGCGCTGATGAAAACGGCCTTGTCGAAGTACGCACGCAGCCTTCGCTGGTGCCGCTCTCACATGTGTTGGCCAGTGTCAGCGGCGCGTTCAACGCCGTGCTCGTCAACGGCGACATCGTGGGCGAGACGCTCTTTTACGGACGTGGCGCGGGCCAGGATCCGACCAGCAGCAGCGTGATCAGCGATCTCTGTGAAGCGGCCGCTGTCCTGATGCACGGCGCACGCCACAGCGGTTTCGTCCCGCATGGCCTCTATGGCAAATCGAAGCCAGTGGAGGACACGGTGTCCCATTATTACTTGCGGCTCTTTGTCGATGATGTGCCTGGTGTGGTGGCGCAGGTGGCATCCGTACTCGGAGAACGCGGCATCGGCATCTCGTCGATGATCCAGCCGGAAGATCTCGAAGACACCAGTGGCGCGACCACTCTGGTGCTCATGATTCACGATGCACGCCTTGGCGACATGAAGTCCGCCATTACTGCCATTCGCGATCTCAAATGCGTGCGGAGTGAGCCGAGCTGGATGCGGGTGGAGACGCTGCAAAGCTAGCGGACTTCACACGACAAAAACGGCAAAGCGAAAAGATACTCTTGGCATCTGGCGATAAAGCGTGAGAGCGTGCGCTTCATGAAAATCGCGCTCTCGGACCTCGCCACACTTGTCGGAGGGACGCTCATGAACGGTGATCCCGCCGTGAACATCACTGGGTTTGCTTCACTCAAGGAGGCCATTGTGGGAGATCTGAGTTTCTTCCACGACGAACGCTACAATGCGCACCTGTTGGAGACAAAGGCCAGCGCCGTGCTCGTGCCAGTCGGTTACAAGGGGCCGCCGCCCCAGGTCGCCTGCATCGCGGTTACGGACCCTTCGCGTTCGTTCGAACTCATCGTGGAAACCTATGGCTTTCAACCCGCGCCGTTTGTTGCGGGAGTTCATGCGTCGGCAGTCATTGCAGTCACGGTCAAGTTCGATCCGGCTCGTGTCGCCATCGGTCCGCATGCCGTGATTGAGGACGGTGTTGAGTTGGGAGATGGGGTCGAAATCGGCGCGGGGTGTTTTGTCGGGCGCAATGTGCGTGTCGGCAGCGGTTCCAAGCTGTTCGCCAACAGCACCGTGCATGCGGAGTGCAGCTTGGGGAGCCGCGTGATCCTGCATTCGGGCGTGGTCATCGGCGCGGATGGATTCGGCTATGAGTTCAGCCAGGGTCTTCATCGTAAAGTGAGGCAGGCCGGCGTGGTGCAGATTGATAACGATGTGGAGATCGGAGCCGGTTCGATGGTGGATCGCGCACGCTTTGGCCGCACATGGATCGGCGAGGGGACAAAAATCGACAACCTCGTGCAGATCGGCCACAACGTCGTGGTGGGGAAACACTGCATCATCGTCGCCTGCACCGCCATCGCAGGCAGCGTGGTGATCGGTGACTACGTCGTCATTGCGGCTCAGGTTGGCATTGCCGGGCACGTGCATATTGGCTCGCAAAGCAAGCTCGGAGCGCGTTGCGGTGTGACGCGGGATCTGCCTGCGGGGGGGACGTATTTCGGATTCCCTGCCATTCCCGCTGCCAAGGAGAAGCGCCGCCTTGCCAGTGTGAATCGCCTACCGCAGCTCATGGCTCGTGTGAAGGAGCTGGAAGCTGAGGCAAAGCATTCCAAGAAGGGCTGATTACCAAAAGCCCCACTGCTGAGTCTTCATCACATAGAGACCGAGGACGAGGTTGCCGACAGCGTGCATGAACACGCAGGCACCGAGGCTTTGGGTGCGTACGGCCACGAAATACACCAGCGATCCCCACACGAACGCGCCGAGGTAGTCCTCGCTCCGGTGGATCAGCATCACGGCGAGCGTGACGATCCAGAACACCTTCCACGCATGCGTGCCGAAGCCGATTTTTTCAAAGCGTCCGTCTTCTGTCAGCAAATAGCGCATTAAAAATCCGCGCCAGAACAGTTCTTCGACCAACGGCACCACCAGCACCATGCGGGCGAAACGAAAGCCCACGACTGCCCCGAACCACAGCGATGAATGCTTCGCGATCATCGGATCAAAGCCTTCCGTACGTTCAGTGATCCCCAGCCACTTCCACCACGACGACGATTGCACGCCGCTTTGCATCAAATGCTCCCGCAGCAGTGACGGCGTGATCCAGCATGCGATGCCGACTATGCTGAGCACGAAGGCCAGGCTGAGACCGCGCCAGGGCTTGAGTACGTAGTGTCGGCGAAACAGCGCGAGCACCACGGCACAGAGCACAGTTTGCAGCGGATACACCCAGTGTTCCGGCGCGCGCACATACCAAGGCAGCTCGGAGTTTTGGATGCGCAGCAAGTCGGGCAGCGCATTGAGCACCAAAAAGAGAGCCAACGGCAGCACATGCGCGGCTGTGGGAGAGGCGAGCAGTCGCGCAAACATGCTTTTGATTTTGTTACGGCAGTGCCAGCTCTTCTGCGCGCTGCTTATTGAGCATCCACTTCGAGCAGGTGCGCAGGTAGCTGCGGCTCCAGGAGGAGGTGGTGGTCGCGCCGGAGGCCATCAACGCCAGCGTGCGGGAAGAAATCGCCTCCATCATGTTGCTGAAGCGCCCGGGGTAGTCCGCTTTGAGCTGCGTGCCGCGTTCATAGAAAGCCACGATGCGTCCGTCGTAGAAATAGGAGATCAACTCATGCCAGGCCTCGTGCCACGCGCGCTGCGTCTTCTCGTAGTGGCCGAGTTCTTTGGCGAGCATGGCAGGAGCGTCCAGCAGTGCCTCTCCGTGTTTTGCAAACAGAGCACTCAAGGATTCCGCAGCTTCCAATGCCAGAAACACACCCGGCGAGAGCATCGGATCGACAAAGCCGAATGCGTCGCCAATCGAAACCCAGCCCGGACCGTGCGCGCGGTCGGAGAGAAGCTGGTAGTTGGTGTAAGAGTACACGTCGCTGACGCGCTGACGGTTCTTCGCCAACGGTGCGAGCACGGGATCCGTTGCCAAAACTTTGTCGAGACGCTCCTCGCCGCTCGCACCAAAGTCAGGCAGCGATTTCGGATTCATCACGATACCGAAGGACATGCGATCCCGCAGCGGAATGCGCCAGCTCCAGCCCCAGTCGTGAAACGTGATGGCGATTTGTCCCTGGGGATACGGATGCTCAAAGCCGGTGAAGTGCGCAAAGTGCGCCGTGTCTTTGCGCGGCCCGGTTTCGGCCTTGATGCCCAGCAGTCGTGCCGAGGTGCGCGCACGTCCGCCTGCATCGATGATCAGTGCGGGCTTCTCGCCATCCTGCCAGCCGCCTGCGGCCAGAGCTTCGGGCGACAGTTCCAATTCAGGATTGCCACCGGGATGAGCCACGAGGCTGGCGCGGTGTTTCACAAACTTCACGCCAAGCTCCTTCGCGAAGTTCTTGATCACATCGTCAAACTCAGGCCGCGGCACGTTGTAGGCATAGGTCGGCAACCGGCCTTTGACCGACATGAAATTAAAATCCATCCGCGTGCCGCAGTGATGTACAAAACTCGCGCCCGGCTTGTGCTGCGCGATGGCAGCCACACGATCTTCGATGCCCATGCGCTGCAAGATCGCCACGATGGCCGGGATCAAGGACTCACCGACAAGCAATGCAGGACGTTTTTCATCATCGAAAACAACGGACGCGATGCCTTGTCGCGCCAACAGTGCAGCCAACGCGCTGCCGGCGGGGCCGGCACCGAGGATGGCGATTCGCGGAGATCGTTTCATGGTGTTTTAGTAGCGGCGGAGTTTGCCACTGGCGGTCAGCGGCAATTCGGAAACTAAAGTGTAGAACAGCGGCACTTTGTAAGCGGAGAGCCGCTCCTGGCAAAGTTTTCTCAACTCGATCACCGGCGGCGGCGCGTCCGCGTTTTGCGGGATGATCTCCGCAGAAGGCATCGCTCCCAGCGCCGGATGTGCGCGCGCGGAAACGCGTGCCGCCTTCACACCTGGATGCGAGCAGAGAACAGCCTCCACTTCTTCCGGGAAGCATTTCAAGCCGCCGACATTGATCACGCTGCGCACACGACCACGCAGATAAAGACAGCCGTCTTCATCCTCCTCTGCGATGTCGCTCGTCGCGAACCAGCCATCGCGCAGAACGGATTCGCGCGGCTGCCACGGTGTCAGATACGCATCAAAAATCCCTGGGCCGCGCAACAGCAATTCGCTGTCCACCAGCTTGCATTCAAACGCGGGCAGCGGCTGGCCGATGGAGGTCGGTTTGTCTTTCGCATGTTGCAGATTGAGGATTGGCAGCCCCGCTTCGATGATGCCCATACCTTGCGTGAGGTGCAGGCCTGTTTTTCCGGCGAACAATTCCGCCACTTCCTTCGTCAGCGCGAACGCCGTGGACACCGCCAGACGCAGTGAACCGAGCGCCGCCGCATCCGGCTGGCCGGAGAGCATCGTGTAATGATACGGCGAGCCATACATCACCGTCGCGCCGTGGCTGCGGATCATTTCGAGCATCACCTTCGGATCACTCGCCGGGGCGAGGATGGTCGTCGCGCCATGATAAAGATACAGCACGATGGAAACCGCGAAGTGGTGCGCCATTGGCAGCACCCACAGCACGCGATCCTGCGGCCCGATGCGCAGACCTTCGTTCGCCGCGGTGATGCGGCCCAGCAGCGTCGCGTGCGAGATCACAATGCCCTTCGAAGCGCCCGTGGTGCCGCTGCTGAAGCGGATGAAGGCCGGATTGAGTGCCTCAAGCACCGCTTCATCAAAAGGCGGCGGCGCATCCTGCGCTACCGCCTCGATGCGCCAATCCTCCGCGCTCTTTGCGTGCACAATCGCATCCAATGCGGTCGATTTGGCGAGCTGTGTGCGTTCGCTGGCGGTCAGCTCCGCCGGAATGGGCACGAAACAGGCGTTCTGCTTCAAGATCGACAATGCCAGCACGATGTAGTCCGCACTGCTCGGAGCATCGAGACCAATCCGTGGGCGGTTTTTTCGCGGCCAGGATGTATCGACACTCATGGCTTGCGCACACGCATTCATGCGCGCTTCCAGCTCGCCAAAGGTGAGGCGCAGCTCTGGGCTGATGACGGCAGTGTTCGCCGCAGTGGCACGTTGGAAGATGAGATCGACGATGTTCACGTTTCCAATCCGCTTAAAACCTTCCGCACCTTTTGTGCAAGGGCATCGCTGCGCTTTTCCTTGCTCGCAGCGGCGATTCCTGCCGCCTGCCCCGTTGCCAAAGCGGTGCCCATTACGCGGATGCTCGCTTGCGCGCGATGGGTGGCCGAGAGGCAGCGTCCGGCGATGAACACATTCTGCAAATCGCGCGCGCGCAGGCAGCCCAGGGGAATGCCGCAGGCTTTTGGCTCACGCGGATACAGCAACCGCGGCCCACGCGCCGTTTCGCGTAGTTCCAGCGGCCAGGTTGCGTTCGCCACGGCTTGTTCACTGTCTCGGCTTTCGAGAATGTCCTCTTCAGTCAAAACCGTCTCACCCATCCACCGCCTACTCTCCCGGATTCCGGCGCGCACTGGCAGCGTGGTGATGCGCGCATCGCAGAATCCGGCCATCTCGTGTTTGAGGTGATCGACAATGGCAAAGCTCAGATCGCGACCCTGCGTCTCGATCGAGGTCAAACTGCGCGGATCATTCGCATCGAAAGCACGCTCCGATGAATCGCCCGGAAGATCGAGCGTGAGGAAAAGCTCATTCGCACCGACGCTCGTGCGAAAATGTGCTCCCGCGGCTTCTGGCGGCAGTTTTTTCTCCTGAATCGCGCGTGCGAGTGAACCGGCGATTTTCAGCGGCGCATCACCCGCGAGAACTTTCGCAGTGACATTGCCGATGCCGACGATGTAAGCGGGGCGCTGCAATTCCTTCGATGGCGTGGCTTCCCACGGATGATGCGCGAGCACGGCCAGCATCGCATCGCCACTGGCATCGACGATGGTGCGTGGACTCAGTTTCCAGGAGGAGCCGCGACAATGCAGCGTCACTTCAGTCACATGGTTATCGTTCTTCAGGCAATCGATGACCTCAGTGTGCAGCAGCACCTTCAAATGCGGCTGTCGCTGACACCATTGATCGTAAAACCATGCCAGCCGCTGCGGCTGATGCAGCAGCACATCGACCTTTCCCATGCGCACGGGACCGTGAGCGATGTCCTGAGCACGCAGTTCGCGCTCCAGTTCGGCAGGAAGGCCGGGATTCGCCACTTTGGGCTCGGCGTCGGGTGTGGACGGAAGTTCATACAGTCCGCAAAACGAATGCACGAGGGACGCCGTGCCTGCGCCGCCGAGAAAACCGTGACGCTCCACCAGCAGTGTGTCCGCGCCCTGGCGTGCGGCGGCGAGTGCCGCTGCCACGCCCGCGCTGCCTCCGCCAATGACGAGAACATCGGGATTCATGGTCGCATCATTCACCGAGAAGATCAGAACGCCAGCGTTCCCGCATGAGTTCGGTTTCGGATTCGCTCAAACACGAATCAAGATGACTCACGGTCACGGTGAGCTGGTCGCGGCATTCGGAGACGAACAAGCCGCTGCCGGGTGGCGCGCAGAGCGTCGGCATGTGGATGGCATTCATGATCTCACCGCCGCAAAAGGAGGTCAGGCCCTCGCCAAAGCTGCCGGTGTAAGCGTGATAGAATGACGCGATCTCTCCACGCTGCCCCAGCCGCACCATGTCGAGCATGAGCTTGCCCGGCATGCGGCGCATGAGAAGCTGCATGGCGTCGAAGGACAGATGACGCTTCAATTTCAGGTGCTCCATGTGCTGCCGCATCAGCGCTTTGCTCGCGGTGCTGAGGTCGGCGAGGTCATCCTCCTTCAAGATGAAAAAGAACATGGCCATGTGGTTTTGAAACACCGCCGTTTTGCCGTTGGCATCTTTCGGTCGCTGCTGCACCGGCATCGGCACGGCATACGAGAGACGGTGCTGGCCGCGGGAATGAAACACCGCCTGATGGCAGCGCGCGGCGAGGCCGGCGTAGAAAAATGTGCGCATCATATCGCCGCCGATTTTGCCGAGCGTGACTTTGATCCGCGCAGTCTCCTCAGGGGAAAACGTCTCCCAGAAGCAGCAGCGCCTGCCTGTGACGAGCTTTCCACGACTGGCGGAGGTAAACGGCTCCGCGCCGAGTTTGATGAGGTGCTTGCCGCAGGCTTCGCTTTCTTGAAACAGCTTCCACCATGGTCGGTTGTCTGTGATGACCGGTTGCTGTGGCGAAACAGCCTGCGGATCGAGCCAGAGTTCGTTCATGTGCTTGAACAGCAGCTCCACGCCGGTGCCATCGAGTAGCAGATGGGACCAGTTCATCACGATGGACCACGTTTGATCTCCTGTGCGCACCACATCAAAACGCAAATGTGGCGGGCCGAGATGGATGCGTTGATGCCCCTGCATGCGCTGTGCGCGCAAAGCGGAGATCGAATCAATCTGCGATGCCTCAGGCCCGCTCACACCACGAACGCGATGGAACTCGATGGGAATCGCCACCGCCTCGCCGGAGCATTCCCAATAAGGCACGCCAAAAATGCCGTCTTTGCGCAGTGTGGCATGCAGCAGGGGCATGCGTTTTGGCAACTCGGCGGCAAGCCAGCGCAGGCGGGCTTCATCCGGTTGGCCGGTGACATCGATCTGACTGAGCGCATCGAGTCCACGGCCATCTGCCGCGCGCGCGAGATGATCCAGTGCGGCGACGAATCCATCCGTGCCGGTGATGGGATACTGCGGGATGGCAGGCGTGGCAGCACTCATGCGGCTTTTCCATTCACCAGCATCGCGAGTGCGTTGCCACTGCGGAAGTTCGCACGGCTGAGCTCCGCAGCCTCCACTTTTCTGCCAAAGCGCTCTTCCAGAAGAATGACGAGCTGCATCACTCCCATCGAATCCAGACCGGCATCAAAAAAGTCGCCCTCCGCGCCGAAGTCGGCAGCGAGGTCAGGCAGGACGTTCTCGCGAACGAGTTCGATCATCGTGGCAGGAGTGGCTTCAGGGATGTCAGGCATGCGCTGTGTCTAAGCACGGAGCGGTGGATGATGCAAATGCAACACTCAGCGATACTCATGGCCTAAATTGTCATCGGTGATGATCTGCGCAGTGCCCCATGCCCGGTGCATGGCTTCGCGGCGGCACCAGTGCCACATGTCTCCGGGCACGGGCAGTTGTTCGCCGTTGAGGAAATCGAGCACGCCGTCGATGTGATCGGCGGCGATGACCGGCTGGCCGTCGATGCGATAATCGGCGAGGATTTTTCGCCAGCGTTCGCGATCCGGCTCCAGTGGCGCGTTGCTACCGAGGCAGTGGTTCATCACCATCAGCGTGTGTGGAAAGACCTCCATGCCGGTGCGCGCGGCACGCGGCGATTCAGTGCAGTTCCAGAAAGCGATGCCGCCGAGCGTGAGGTGCGCTTTGACCTCGGTTAAAAATTCGCGCGAGAGCAGCGCGGAGGCGAACTCGCGCCAGTGATGCGTGGTGTTCATCACGATGGCGTCGAACCGCGCGTCGGGATGTTGCCGCAACCAGCGGCGACCGTCGTCGATGACAAGTTCGAGCTTCGGATTCGTGAGCAGGCTGGCGACTTCGGGGCGTGAGCGAATCAAATCGAGGTAGCCGTGGCTGAGCTCGATGGCGGTGACGTGCTTCAGCTGCGGATGATGGACGAGGATTTGTGTCCACGAGCCGCTGGCGACTCCGATGACGAGCACGTTTTCGATGCGATCGCGCACCGCGGATAGGAAGTAAGGCCGCACGAGCCAGGATTTCGGCTCCAGCTTCGTGCCGATCATGCCGTCGTAGGCTCCATTGCCATAGACGGCGTTGCTGGTGTCCACCGTGATGACGCCGTGGCGTGATTCGATGACTTGTGCAAAACGCATGCCCTGTTTGAACTCGTTCTTGTATTGCAGACGCTCGTAGAATCCTTGGGACGGGCCCAACGTGGTTATCACCATGAGCAGTGTCAGCCAGCGCGTGCCTGGAGGTAAGTGAAAGCGGCCCATCGACTCGGCCCACAGCCATGAAATGCCCAAGAGCAGCACACTGAGCCAATGAAGCGGCAGGTGTTCCATGAACACGAATCCGGTAAGCAGACTGCCCGCGCCGGAACCGATGATGTTGGCGAGATAGAGCCGCGAAAGCTGACTCCCGGTGTCTTTGCCGGGTGGAATGGCCGCATGGCTGAGCAGCGGGAAGGTGACGCCGAGTAGCGCGCCCGCTGCAGCGACGTAAATGAAACCGTAGTCCCAATGCCCCATCGAAGCTGAGATGGCTGTGAACGGTGCCACCATGAAAACCAACGCGCTCGACATGAGTACCCATCGTGCGAGTCTGAATCTCAAGGAGCCGGGTTTCTGCAAAAGATAAGGACTGAACAACGAGCCGAGTGCGAGGCCGAGTAGATAACTACCGAGCATGATGCCAAATGCGGGAGCGCGTGATGCGCTGGCGAAATTGAAGACGCGGGACCAGATGATTTCCCACGAGAGTGCCAGGAAGCCTGACAGCACCGACCACAGCATGGCGGTGCGGAAAGGGATTTCAGATTTGAAATTTGAGATTTCAGATGATGATCTCGATGCCGCGTTGTCTGGCGTCTTTCGCAGTGCCAAGAGCACGATGAAAGCCGCCAAGGCATTCACACTGGCGGCGATGCGCACCGTGCCGCTCATGCCAAAGCTGCCGAGGAGCCATTTCACAGCGATGAAGGCACCCAGCGCGGCTCCGAGGGTGTTCACAAAGTAGAGGCGGCCCACGCTTTGACCGACATGGGCTGTGTTGCGCACCTGATGCGCCACGAGCAGTGGCAGCGTCGCGCCCATGAGCAGTGTGGGCAGAAACACGAGCAGGAATGCGAGCGCGCCCGTGGTGAGGCCATGCGCTTGCGCGGAGGTGATCGCGCCGACGGCGTCGAATAACTTGAGCGAGACGAGGCCATAGGCACCGACGCCGAGTTCGGCGAGGCCGAACAACAGCACGAGTGGTGCGCGCGTGGATTTGGAAATCCAGCCGCCCAACAAACTGCCGATGCCGAGTCCGGTGAGAAAGGCTGCCACCACCATTGCCACGGACTCGACATTGCTGCCGTAGATCGTCAGCAGCGCGCGCTGCCACACGAGCTGGTAGATCAGCGCCGAGACACCGGAGAGGATGAAAACGCCATGCAGAATGACGGCATGGAGGCGGCGGGAGATCATTCGTGGTGAAGGCTTGGCGAGGTCGATTCTGGGAGTGTCCGAATTTTTCAAACCGCTAATCTGACGCTGATGAGACGCTGATTCCAAGCAGTCTCCCATCGGCGTCCTGTTAGCGTCATATCAGCGGTTCAAATCTGATCGGATTCACACTCAAACCTCACTCGAAGCCGTTCGCGCGGAGAAATTTCAGGCTCTCAGGAATCTGCTCCATCGAGGTGGGCGATTCATCTTCGATGAAATAGTGCTGGATGCCGTTCTTGCGCGCGGCGGCGAAGATCGCGTCCCAATTCATCTGGCCGGTGCCGAGCACCACATCGTTGGCCACATCAGTTTTGCCGGTGAGGAAGCCGGTGGCGACGCCTTTCTTCAAATCCTTGAGGTGCATGAGCTTCCAGCGGCCGCTGTATTGATCGAGGAGCTTCACCGGGTCTTGTCCGGGGAAGACGATCCACAGCACATCCATCTGCACGGAGACAAATTCAGGCTTGGTCTCCTTCATGAAGAGATCGAACAGCGTGCCGTCGCCGAACTTCTCGAACTCGAAGCCGTGCGCATGATAGAACAGGGTGATACCTTCTTTCGCGAGTGCTTCGCCTGCTTTGTTGAAAACGGCGATGGCATCGCGGCACTCGGCTTCATCAAAGCTGTCTTTGTGATCGATCCAGGCGCAGCCGGCAAATTTGAGGCCGAGTGTCTTCGCGTCTTTCACCACGTTGGCGAGATCGCTCTTGTAGCGCGCATAGGGGAAGTGGCTGCTGACGGCTTTCAAATCGCGCAGTTCCAATTCTGCTTTGAATTCTTCGGGGCTGAGATTGTAAGTCCCGGCGAGTTCGACCTCCTTGATGCCGAAGTCCTTCACGCGATCCAGCGTCCACGGCACGCCGCGCAGTTTGAACTGGCTGCGCAGGCTGTAGAGCTGCAAACCAGCGGCGTTCTTCGGGGTGTCAGCGGCTTGGATTTGAAAAGAGAGAGCGAGGGCGAGGAGGAGAGGTGTGATTTTCATGGTGCGGTCATCATCCTGCGGTGAAGCACCATGCGGTGCGAGGATTTTCTGTCTTTTGGTAGAAGCTTATGCGGAGACTGATGCCAAGCAGTCCTTGTTTTCAAGGCGGTGTCGCAGATGCCGCGCGACAGGCCGTCAAAAAGTCAACCGGCTCACAGATGACGAGTTCGCCAGCGTAGAAATGTTTGAGTGCCAGCAGATGACCATCATAGCTGACGAGGTGTGAGGCACGACCGTTGATGGCGCATAGCAGGAACATCACATCATCGAGATCGACCGGGTAATGGCGGAAGTGGAAGAAGATGATGGGGACGGCTTCTCCATGGCGTGCCAGGAGGCGGATAAACGTCTCCGCCTCTGCTTCTGGAACGCCGTGTTCGAGCAGCTTTTCCGTGTATTCGGCGAGGGTGTCCAAGCTGTAGCAAAAAACAAACTCACGGCCCCGCCAGCGGGAGAGGATTTCAGCGTTTGGACTGCCAGGATGGGAACTGTGTCGCGCGGCCAGCAGCACGTTTGTGTCCAGTACAGCCCGTGGTTGCACGGCCATTTAGAGTTTGTGCGTTATTTCTTGATGAAGCTGTTCAAGCGCAGTGAATGAAGCCTGCCAGTCGAAACCCGCAGCCTGATCGTGCTGAGCTGCGAGCAAGGCGCGTTCAGCGATGGCCCTAGCCTTGCCGCTGTGTCTTTGCTGGCGCACTTTTTCCAACTGCGCCTCATGTCGCAGATACAAGGCCAAGCGGGTGCCAATGTCTGGAATGGCTGAAACTGCCTCCTCGAGTTCGGCAGGAATATCCAACGTCATGGTCATGGGGGTAGAATATGAGCAGTCGTGATGGAGCGCAACCATTGAGAGCCATCACGGCTGTCCTCAAGTCCGCCGGATCGCCGCAGCGAAGGCACCGTCGATTTGATCGTCGGACGGGAAGCTCTGGCGCACGTTGATGGGCTCGTAGCCGGGCGTGGATTCGAGGACGCTGGCGACGAGCTGCTCGTTCTCAGCGGGATCAATGCTGCAGGTGCTGTAAACGAGGATGCCGCCGGGCTTCAGGACGCGGAGGCAGTTTTTGAGGAGCTGTGTCTGTGTTCGCACCTGCGCGGAGATGTCATCGGGCTGCAAACGCCAGCGCACATCGACACGGCGACGCATGACACCGGTGTTCGAGCAGGGCACATCGAGCAGGATGCGGTCGAAGCCGTCGCTGGCAAAGGCGGGCACGGTTTCCTGCGACCAATCGTGCTGCTCGACACGCGCGTTGGTGACGCGGAGGCGCTGCAAGTTGTCATTGAGGCGACGCAAGCGACCGGGTGAGACATCGCAGGCGATGATTTCGCCGGTGTTGTCCATGAGCTGGGCCAGCAGAGCTGTTTTGCCGCCGGGAGCGGCGCAGGCGTCGAGCACGCGCTGGCCGCGCTGTGGCGCGAGCAGGCGCGGCGCGAGCGCGGTGCTGGGGTCTTGCATGTAAACTTTGCCCGAAGCGAGTTCTTCACGCGGGAGTTGATCGCAGATGAGGAAATCATCGGGCGCGGCGGTCATCTCGGGATGCAGGCGGTTGATGCGGGCGGACATCGGCGCGGGCTGCTGATTCCATTCGCAGAGCGCGGTGGTTTTTGTCGCGCCGAAAATCGCAGTCCAGTGCTCGACGAGCCACTTCGGATGCGAGGTGCGTGTGGTGAGCGGCAGTGCGGCAGCCTGTTCCTGCAATGCGGCTGATTCGCGACAGGCGCGGCGCAAAACGGCATTGATCAAACTGCGGGCGCGCCCCGTAGCGGCGACGGTTTCATTCACGGCGGCGTGTTCTGAGACTTTCAGAACCAAAAGCTGGCACAGGCCGATGCGCAGACCCCAGCGACTGCGGTGATCGAGATGCTTGCCCTCGGTGAGTGTGGCGATCCAGTGATCCAGCAGTGAGAGATGGCGCAGCGTGGTCAGCACGATGTCGCGCAGGAAGGCGGCGTCAGGGCCGTTGATGCCGCACTCGCGCTGCGCACGGTCGAGCAGGTCAGTCGCGAAACGATCTCCGGCAGCCCACGCGCCCAGGACATCGAGTGCTAGGCCACGGATGGGGGCAGGTGAGTGATGACGGGAGCGAGCGTGAGGCATACGAAGGTTAGCGATGCCTGCAAAAGGCGGGTGAGTAAATCTGAATGACGCGGTTCTCCCGATTTGGATTCGCGTTTGAAACCATCTTATCGATGCTCGCGAAAGGGGATGCGTCACGCGATTCCAACGTCGGAATGCTGACGCATTCCGCTACGCCTCGTTGCGGCCGCTGCCAAGCTTCTGGCGAGTTCTCCCAGATTTTGTCGATCTCTTCTGCGATCCTCAAGAGTGCTCAGCGTCCTGCGGGAGTGTCACGATGACGACTGCGCCGCCTGCGGGTGCATTCTCCAGCGTCATGTGGCCGCCGTGCGCGGTGATGATGCTCGCTGCGATGTTGAGTCCGACACCCATGCCGCCTTCTTTCTCCGTGTAAAAGAGTTCTGTGCCGCGTGCGAGTGCGGTGTCAGAAAAGCCGACGCCACTGTCGGTGAAGCGCAGGGAGATGCGATCATCGTGCCCATTCGCAGCACTGATGCGCAGTGTGCCGCCACGCGGCATGGCCTGCACGGCATTGACGATGAGATTCCGAAACGCTTGAGAAAGGCGCTGGGCGTCTCCCTTGACCCAGATGGGGGCGACGAGGTCGTTTTCGATCTGCACGCCGGCGTGCTGTGCCTGCGCGGCGAGACTTTGGATCACCGTGCGGAGACAGTCTGTGATGTCCAACCGCACGAGTCGCGGCGGCAGTGGATTGGCGAGGTGCAGCCACTGATTCACGAGGCCGGAGATCACCTGGGATTCGCTCTCGATGAGCTGGAGCGCGCGCGCGTCTTCCTCATCGCGCGGCGTCATCAACTGCGCGTGGAGCTGGATCGAGGCGAGCGGGTTTTTAATGTCGTGCGCGAGGCTGGTCGCCACGCGTCCGAGCATGGCGAGGCGCTCTGAGCGCGCACGTTTGAGGCGCTCGCGTGCGAGAAGCCAGCCGACCAGCGCAGAGACGAGCCAGAAGACGAGCAGCGCGTTGCGCGTGGCGGGATCACTGAGCACGAGGCGGGAGGCGACTGGCTTGCGAGTGAAGATCATGTCGTTTTTATCATCGAGCCGCACGACGATGGAGTTTTCGTCCTGTGCGACACCTTTCCCCGCTGGATGAAATTCGATATGCTCTCCCAGCAGCCGCTCAAGATCGCGCGCGAGCCGGTCGCTGCGTGGCAGATTCATCTGCCGCACGAATTCGGCATCCTCCAGAGCCAGCGCGCGAAAGAGGCGGTCTGTCTCCTCGCGCTCACGCTGCCGCAGCCATGCCAGCAGCAGCAGCGATCCGGCGATGACGAACGCGAGAAAGCCGAGGCCGAAGCGCCAGGATTTGAGCAGAGAACGCATGCACCTCACGGTTCGGGCAGCGGCGCATTTTTATCAACTGGTTCGCCTTCCCAAACAACCTCACCGGTGCCGGGGTTGTAGTCGAGCACGCGGTGTTTGCTGCCGGGCGCAGCGGGGAGATCGGTCTTGGGCAGCCATTGCTTCAGCGCCTCTTTCTGCGCGGCGTGTGCTGGTGAGGCGGCGAGATTGTTCCATTCATTGGGATCATTTTTCAGGTCGTAGAGTTCTTCGGATCCATCGGCGTAATGGATGTAGCGCCAGTCCTCGCTGCGGATGGCGTGGTTGCCTTGATTGTGTGTGGTGATCGCCGGCCAGGTGCGCGGAGCCTGAGCGTCGCGCAGTTGGGGCACGAGGCTGTGGCCTTCGAGATCGGCACGCGGTGGCAGGCCCGTCAGTGCGAGGAGTGTGGGAAAAATATCCAGCAGCTCGGCAGGTCGGCGGCAGGTCTGGTTGGGAGTGACGCCAGGGCCAGCGAAAATGAGCGGGACGCGCGTGCTGCGCTCCCAAAGCGTGTTTTTGCCTGTGATGAGTTTTTCCCCGAGATGCCAGCCGTGATCGCCCCAGAGCACGACGAGCGTATCCGCCGCGTGTCCCGTGGCTTCGAGTTGTGCGAGCACGCGTCCCACCTGGCTGTCCATGAAACTCACGCTGGCGAGATAGGCGCGCACGAGGGGCTGCCACTCATGCAGTTTGCGCAGAGTGGCGAGGCGCGGTTCTGGCAGCTTCCAGTGGAGAAAATCGGCGAACTTGGGCAAGTCGGCGCGGTCGTCTTCTTTGACCGGCGGCAGCTTCAGCTCGGCAGTGGGATAGAGATCGAACCATTTCTGAGGAGCAAAGCAGGGTACGTGAGGCAGGCGGAAGCCGACTGCGATGAAGAAAGGTTTGTCTGCGGGTGCGCGTTGCAGCGCAGCGATGGCAGAGCTGGCGATCTTCCAGTCCGCGCAGTCTTCATCCTTTTCGGGGAATGCACCCCAGTCCATCGCTGGATGACGGCCCGGCCACGGGAGATTGGCGATCGGCTGGGGCGGGCGACGCATCCCTCCACGCTCTCCCCATTCGAGGAATTCGCGTTTCTGGTCTTTCGGGCGCAGAGAGCCATCGTGGTAAATTTTGCCGTGATTGGAAGTGAAGTAGCCCGCTTGTGTGAAAGTCTGCGGCAGGGTGATGAGGTCGCGCGTGCGTGCGACATCGCGAATGCCGGGCGCTAAGCCGCAGATGCCGGTGCTGGATGGGCGCATGCCGGTGAGCAGAGAACTGCGTGAGGGATTGCACAGCGGAGCCTGGCAGTGCGCGTTGGCAAAGAGCGTGCCGCGTCGTGCCAGCGCGTCGATGTTCGGCGTCTTGACCTGCGGGTGTCCGCCCATGCAGCCGATCCAGTCGTTCTGATCGTCGATGGCGATGAAGAGCACGTTCGGACGCGGGGATGCCGCGCAAAGGAACGTGGCGGTGAAATGCAGTGCGAGGCAGAGGCGGAGGAGTTGCGGCAGCATGGCCGCCTTCAAACGCGATGAATCGGTGGAAACTTCCTGTGGGTGCCGACGTTTCAGCCCGCGTCATGCGCTCATTCATTCTCGCCTCACTCGTGCTCGCTCTCGCTTTGCCACTCCATGCTCAGAAAGCGGGGAGGAAGCGGTCTTCGATCAAACTGACGACGGCGGAGGTCGCGACGCGGGAGATCGTCTATAAGACCACGCCACAGGGAGAGCTGAAGCTGCATGTCTTTTCTCCCAAAGGCGAAGTGCAGGCTGCGGTGCTGCGTCCGTGCATCGTGTTCTTCTTTGGCGGCGGGTGGAAAAGCGGCTCCTTCCTCCAGTTTGTGCCGCATGCGGAATATCTCGCCAGTCGCGGCATGGTGGCCATCAGCGCCGACTACCGCATCTTAAACGTGCATCACACCACGCCGGATAAAGCGGTGGAGGATGCCAAGAGCGCCATCCGCTGGGTGCGCGGCCATGCGACGGAACTCGGCATCGACCCTGGTAAAATCATCGCCGGCGGTGGCTCTGCAGGAGGACATCTCGCTGCCTGCACGGCGCTCGTCACAGCGTATGACGCAGAGGCCGACGATAAAAAAATCTCCGCCAAGCCCGATGCGCTGGTGCTCTTCAATCCCGCATTGAATATTGCCACGCTCTTCAAAAAAGGCGGAGGCGCAGGAGTGAGTCCGCTCACTGCCGAAGTAGCCGAGGCGATCACGCCGAACAGCTTCATCAACAAGAGCACCCCACCTGCCATTCTATTCTTCGGCACGGCGGACAAACTCAAAGCCGGTGGCGACGAATACATCCAAAAAGCACGCGCACTCGGTCTGCGCGCCGAGATGTGGACCGCTGCCGACATGCCGCATGGCTTCTTTAACAGGGAGCCGTGGCTTCAGGTCACGGTGCGGAAGATGGACGAGTTCCTCACCTCACTCGGTTATCTCGGCGGCTCTCCCACGATCAAACTGCCGGAGAGCGCGCCGGAATTGAAAGCCGAGTAGCGCACGCTGCTTATGGAGTGGCGGGCGTTCCACCGCCATCCCAGCTTGCTTTGGTGGTGAATCGTCGCCACTCCTCACGTCTCATGCTCACCGACTCCACCCGCGCTGCTGATTTTCCCGCCCTCCACGGCCTTCACTATCTCAACACCGCCGCCGAAAGCATTCCGCCGCTCTGTGTGAGTGAGGCCGTGGCGGAATACATGCGCCACAAAGCACTCGGCATGCGTGGGCGAGATTTTCATTTCCCGCGTGTCGAGGAATGCCGTGAGATCACCGCAAAGCATCTCGGCCTCACAGCAGCGGAAGTCTCCTTCTGCTCATGCAGCTCCGAAGCCTACAATCTCCTCGCCAGCGCACTCGATTTGAAACCGCAGGACGAGGTGGTCGTCACCGATCTCGATTTTCCCGCAGGTGCCACGCCTTGGCTCGCCGCGCCGGAGCATGCGCGGCCCGTGTCACGCTTGTGGAGGAACAGTCATGGCGCGCTGAATCTCGTCGATCTCGCCTCGCTGCTCAATGAGCGCACGAAGCTCGTGCAGGTCAGCCTCGTGAGCTTTTACAACGGGCATCGCATCGCATACCCCAAGCTGCGGGACATGGTGCGCTTGTTGGCACCCAACGCGCTCATCGCCGTCGATGTCACGCAGGCACTCGGACGCATCGTGCTGGATTGCCAGGATGCGGACATCCTCATTTCCAGCACGCATAAATGGACGCTCGGCATTCACGGCGGTGGCATCATCGGCGTCCCCCAAAAATCCGCCGCACGTCTGACCACGAAGGCCGGTGGCTGGTATCATTTGGCGAACGCTTTTGATGCGGATCGTTTTGAAAACGCCCGTGTGAAGGCAGGTGCGGCGAGTTTTTCGGTCGGCATGCCGAGCTTTGCCGCTCTCTATGCCTTGAACGCATCGCTGCGTTATCTGGATCAGGTCGGCGGAGTCGCATCCATCGCCGCGCAGGCGGATCCGCTCGTCGCGCGTGTGCATGCGGGGCTGGCAGAACTCGGCATCGCGCCGCTCAGCCCGGCACAGCCGGAGAATCCCAGCGGCATCGTCGCCTTCTGTCATGAGCGGGGCGAAGCGATCCAGGCGGCTCTCCTCGCGCAAAACATCCACGTCATGTATCACGCAGGGCGCATCCGTGTCGCCGTGCATGGTTACAACACGGCGGAGGATATTGAGAAGCTGCTGGCAACGCTGCGCGCCGCGCTCTAAATAGCGCACTGTCCCGAACCTCTTCACGCCTCACTTGGACTGGGAATCGCCAAAACTCCTGCTGCTCATCCTGCCCGCTCTCGCGCTGCTGCTCTGGATCGAGTCGCGCACGACGCACCCGATGCCGCCGCTGCGGAAGCGTCTGCTGCTCGTGGTGCGCGCACTTGGAGTGATGCTCGCCATCGCCGCGCTGGCGGGGCCTGCGCGGGTGGCGCGCACAGGACAGCAGGCCCTGGGCATCATTCTCGATGCCAGTCAGAGCATGGGTGAGGAAGGTTTGGCCAAGGCCAGCGCGGAAGCTGCGCGCGTGCGCAGTGCACTCGGCGGAGGCGTGCGCACGTTCACGGTTCAACTCGGTGCGCGTCCAGAGTTGTCACCTGCGGTCACCACACCTGAGGCACAGGCCGCCTGGCAGAAAGCTCATGGCGGAGACAGTCACTACGCCGCTGCGGTCGAATACGCGGAGGCCTTGTTCCCGCCGGGGGTGGGAAGGAATCTGCTCATCATCGGCGATGGGCACGAGACGCGCGGCAGTCTGCTCACCGCAGCGCGCGAGGCAGCAGTGGCAGGCATCAAACTGCATGCACTGCCTGTCACCGGCCCGCGCAAACCGGACGCGCGCCTGGCCGCGCTCACACCGAACCGCACGCGGTTGTTTGAAGGCGCGAGTTTGAGTCTGAAGGCGGTGATCGAGAGCACCATCGAAGGCAGTGCCACGCTGAAGCTGTATGAAAACGGCATCGAGGTCGAGCAGCGCGCCGTGACACTGAAGTCGGGTGCGGCGCAGGAGATCACCTTCACGCGCACGCCTGCGAGCCGCAGCACTTTCCAGTACCGCGCCGTGCTCGAAGGCATGCAGGGAGACACTTTGCCTGGAAACGATAGCGCCTTGGCGATCGTCGATGTGCGCGGGCGATTGCGCTTGCTCTACATCGAGTCCGATGCAGGCGAGGCGCGCTATCTGATGCAGGCGATGGAAAAAGAAGGCATCGAGCTCGATCTGCGTCAGCCGGGCAGCCTCGCTTTCACCATGGATCAACTCGGTGGCTATGACGGCGTCATTCTCTCCGATGTGCCAGCGCATCAGCTCGGCGAGCCGCTCATGAACGCGCTGCGCGACTATGTGGACAAGCTCGGCGGTGGACTCGTGATGCTCGGCGGGCCGGGATCCTTCGGCGTTGGCGGCTATCATCGCACACCGATCGAGGAAGTACTGCCCGTGCGGCTCAAAGCACCGGATGAGGAGGAGAAACAGAGTGCGGCGGTCGCCATTGTGATGGACCGCTCCGGCTCGATGGCGGGCGAAAAACTGGAGATGGCCAAGAGTGCCGCCATCGCGACGGCGGAGGTGTTGGGGCACAATGATTCGCTCGGTGTGTTCGCGTTTGATTCAGAGGCGCATGTCGTCGCGCCGATGACGCGGCTGACTTCGACAGCGGCCATCACCGGTCAGATCGCCGCTGTCGCCTCTGGAGGTGGAACGAATTTGCAGCCCGCATTTCAGCTCGCCCGCGAGGCGCTGCTGCGTGTGAAAGCGCGCGTGAAGCACATGATTATCCTCACCGATGGCCAGACAGCAGGGCTCGGCTATGAGCAGCTAGCCTCCCAGTGCCGCGGTGAGGGCATGACGATTTCCACGGTGGCGATTGGCGAGGGAGCGCATGTGGCACTCTTGCAAGCCATCGCCTCCAGTGGCGGCGGGCGGAGTTACGTCACCCTCGATGCCTCGGGCATCATGCGCATTTTCACACAAGACACCTTGATGCACACCGGGCGCATGATTCGCGAGGAGCCGTTCATGCCCGTGTTGCGTGAGCGGCAGCCGCTGTTGGCCGGATTTGAGAAATGGGACTCTCCTGAGTTGCTCGGTTATGTGAAAACGACACGCCGCACCTCCGCGCAGACACCACTGGCCACCGAGGCGGGCGATCCGCTGCTCGCGCATTGGCGTTTTGGATTGGGCAAGGCCACGGCTTTCACTTCGGATGCGAAAAGTCGCTGGGCGTCGCTGTGGATCGCACGCTGGAAGGACTACGGGCGCTTTTGGTCACAGGTGCTGCGCGAGACCGCGCGTGTGCCGCAGGGGCGGTTGATGGATCTCTCGGTGCGGCTCGAAGGCGACGATGCGCGCGTGAGCGTCGATCTCCTCGCCGATGCGGGCACGCGGGCGAACAACGCGCGCGTCGAGGCGGAGGTGTTTCATGTGGCCGCAGATGCCCTCGGCGCGGCGATGCAGCCGGTGAGCAAGTTGGTGCTGCGCCAGACCGCACCGGGAGCCTATGAGGCGGACTTCCGGCCCTCGGAGGCGGGCGTTTACCTCATCCGTGCGCGCTCGGGCGCGGAGATGGTCACTACGGGACTCGTGCATAATCCATCTTCCGAAGCCAGCCTCGGAACTGTGAATGAGCCACTGCTGCGTGAGGCCGCGCGGATCACCGGAGGCAGTTATCTCGCCGCTGGAGGCATGCCAGAGCTCACTCAGGCACACGTTTTCCAGCATGAGGAATTGTGGCCCACTTTGTTGTTGCTGTTGCTGCTGGTCTTCCTCATCGACACGGCCATTCGCCGCTGGGAGCACGTGGTCAGCCTGTGTCAGCTCCTGCCACTGCCGACACGGCGGTGAGCGTGAGGGATGTCAACAACTCGGCCCGGAGGGTTCCGGGCTGGATCCCTCCGGGCCTTTGGTCGTGCGGGAGCGTCAACCATGAAGCGGCCCGCGTCGTGCGCGTCTTTGCAGCATGGGCCGCAATGGCACGCATGCTGAAGGGGTCAGCAGTAGCCGGGCCAAGTCGCGCAGAGAATTTCAGAGCGGCACGCGGCGGTGCTACGCTTTGGGCAGCACGCGGACGATGAAGGCTTTCTTCGTGCCGAAATACTTGGCCGCAACGCGGTGGATGTCTTTGGCGGTGACGCTGTCCATGAGCGCAGGCAGGCGACGGAAATGATCCCAGCCTAAGCCGTTGGTCTCATTCCAGACGAGGGTGTCTGCCATGCTGGGATTGCCCTGCTGCGCGCGCTGCCAGGAGGAGTGCCACGTCACGCGCGCTCGCTCGATTTCATCTTCTTGCAAGCCGTTGGCAGCAAGATCGTCGATCTGAGCCATGAGTTCTTTTTCGGCGAGCGCAGCTTTGCTCGGATCGGTGCCAGCGTAGAAATAAAAAGCGCCTGCGCCCATGGCGGCGAAGTTTTGCGCGCCGACATAGTAGGCGAGGCCCAGTTCCTCGCGCACACGGTTGAAAAGTCGGCTGCCCATGTCGCTGCACGCTTCGTCGATGAGAGTGAGGGCGGGCACATCGGGATCTTCGAGGCCGACGGCGCGGAAACCGATGACGATGACCGCCTGCTCCTTGTCGAGATGTTCGGTGAAAGCCTTGGGCTTGGCACTGGCGTGGTAGGTACGGCTGTGCGTGGTGTGGCGCGGGCCTTTGGGCAGCTTGGCGAAGTTTTTTTCCACCAGCTTTTTCACCTCCGCAGCTTTCACATCGCCAAAGGCGGAGATGACTCCATTCTGCGTGGTGAGGCTGGCACGGAGGATGGCGCGGCAGTCGGAGAGCTTCAGTCGGGCGAGGCTTTCTTCATTGCCGAGCGCGGTGCGGTGGAAGGGCTGGCCGGCAAAAATCTCACGGCGTGCTTTGCGCAGCGCGACGGTGAGCGGGTCTTCCTTTTCTTCCTGAATGTTGGCGGCCTGACGCTTTTTCACATCGGCGAGCGCCGACTGGGGCAGAGTGGGATTGAGGATGAGATCGGAGAGGAGATCGAGCGCGCGGCCTTCGTCGCCACGCATGACATCAGCGCCGAGGGCGAAGCGGTGCGCGTCCGCAGTGCAGGTGAGATGGCCGCCGCAGTTTTCGAGTTCGCCCGCGATGTGTGCTGCGCTGCGTTTCTTTGTGCCTTTGAGCAACAGGCTCGCGGAGAGCTGAGTGACACCGGCGGTGAGATCGGTTTCCGCAGGCACGCCAGCGAGGAAACTCGCGCGGATGCTGACGAGCGGGAGGCGCGGATTTTCACCGACGATCAGTGTGAGACCGTTGGGGAGTTTGAAGGAGCGGATTTCGGCGTTCGCAGAAACGGTGCTGCCAGCAGTGGAAGTGATGTTTTCCACCTCCGGGCCGACGAGCACCGTGCTGACGCATTCCGGCACGAGGTAGCGACGCGCGACGTCGCGGATGTGGCTGGGAGTGAGCGCCGTGATGGCCGTGAGGAACTGGCGCTGATAATCGAGGGAGCCAGAGAGCAGCCAGCCGTTGCCGATGGCGCTGGCCTGTCCTTTCACAGTGCTCAGCGAGCGTGTGAGTGAGCTGACCGTGGTGCGGACGGCTTTCTCCAATTCAGCGCGACTGGGGCCGCTGCGGCGCATGCGTTCGAGGGCTTGGTGCATGCCTGCGCGCAGTTCTTCGAGATCGGCGGGATTGCATTCTGCTTCGAGGCAGAAAAGCCCACATTCTGCGGCACTCCATGCGCCTGCGCCGACCCAATGCGCGAGGGCTTTCGCCTCCCGCAGATCCTGATAGAGCCGGGAGCTGCGCCCGGAGCCGAGGAGGAAGGCGAGCGCATCGAGCGCAGGTTTGTCGGGATGACTTTCTCCCGGAATCTGCCAGCCAAGCGCGATGCGGGTGAGGTCGGTAGCGAAATTTTTTGCGGCAAAGCGTGCGCCCTGCTGCGGGGGTTCGCTGGGGAGAGTGATGGGCGCGGTGGCGCGGCGCTGCCAGCCGCCAAAATGCCTCGCGATGGCCTCTCGTGTGGCTTTGGCATCCACGGCACCTGCGATGACGATGAAGGCATTGTCTGGCGTGTAGTGGCGCTGCACAAAGTCCGCCACGTCTGCGCGTGTGATTTGGTCAAAGACCTCACGGTGGCCGATGATGGGATGGCGCAGTGGGTGATGACGAAAGGCGGTGGCTTGGAGGAGATGCTGCATGACATCACCGGGGTCGTCGTTGCCCATGGCCATCTCACGGCGGATCACGTCCTTTTCACGCGCGAGCTCGTCGGCGTCGAGTTTGGAGCGTTGCACCATGTCGGCCAAGATGTCGAGGTAGCCTTCGACATGCGCCGCGAGGCCGTCGATCCAATAGACGGTGCGATTGAAGGAAGTGTAGGCATTCACATAGCCGCCGAGCTGCTGGATGCTGCGGGAAATCTGCGAAGCGCTGCGATGCTCCGTGCCTTTAAAGAGCATGTGCTCCACGCAGTGTGCGATGCCAGCTCCGGTGTGCTGCCCCTCATGCACACTGCCGGATTTGATCCACACCTGCACACTGGCGAGAGGATGCGCGTGGTCTTCGCGGATGATGACCTCTAATCCGTTGGGGAGCGTGGTGACGAGGGCTTGGGGAGAGGGGAGGTCGAAGATGGCCTTGGAAGAGGCAGGGGATTTTTTCATGAAGGGCGTGCGCGATTCCCGCTCTGGGTGGAGGAGGGCAAAAAGGGATCGGTGAAAGCGGTGGCGAAATCATAGCCACCGGCAAAGTCGTCGATGCTGTCGCCTTCGTTTTTCCCGAAGTAGCCGGTGTCGATGAGATTGTACACGATGTTGCCCACGTCCTCTCCACGGCGAAGGCCCCATAAGTCGAGCAGCATGAGGGAGAGCGGGCCGTATTCGCAGAGCACATGCTCACGAAAGCCCTCCAGCAGTTCCTGGCCGCTGACGTGCTGATCTTCGGCGTCGTCGGCGCGGAATTTTTTGGCTGAGGCGTGCAGCGCGTCACGCACCAACTCATAGGCACTGGGAGGGTAGCGTGGATCGTTCTGGATTGAGCGCCGGACGGCGTCTCCGAAGCTGATGGATGTCATGGGCGGGCGCGGGGCGGCATGAGACGTTGGTCTTTTTAACCGCCGCGGGCCGTGGCTTCAAGCAGCACGGTTTCAAATCGTTCGGCCATGCGCGCGGAGGTGAACTCCTGGCGCACGCGCGCAGGCCCTGCTTTTGACATTTTCTCACGCAGCTCATCATCGAGCAGCAGGGTGGCGAGCGCATCTGCCAGCGCGTGCGGATCGTCGGGCGGGCAGAGCACACCGCCCTCCGTCGCGGCGAGGAGTTCGGGGAAAGCACCGTGGTGCGGCTGCACAAAAGGCACGCCACTGGCAGCGGCCTCCAGAACGTAAAGTCCAAAGGCCTCACCATAGGTCGCCGGAACGCTGAACACCGTCAGATCGTGGAAGAAATGCACCTTTTCCTTGAAGGAGAGGTTGGGCCGCCACTCCACACGCGCGGTCAGGCCAGCGTCATCAATTTTCTGCTGCAGTCCGGCGACGTAATTTTCATCTGCTGGCGTGAGAGCCCCACCGATGCGCAGCTTCACACGCGGGACGCGCCCGCTGTGAGCGAGGGTAATGAAGGCATCCACCAGTGTGGTGAGACCCTTGCCATGGATCATGCGTGCGAAAAAGCCGATGGTCGGCCAGTTCGGATCGGGCGCGGCGGTGGTGAAGGAGGTGGCGTCGATGCCGTTGGGGATGATGCCCATCTGCTCCGCCGTGGTGCTGAGCCGCGCGCGCATGTGCTCCGCATAAAAGTGACTGGGAGCGATGAATCGGCTGATGCTGCGGGCATTGCGCTGCATGGCATCCCAGCATTGCTCACGGAAAGGATCGGGCAGCGTGTCGAGGAAGCTGTCTTCTCCCTGCAAGGAGCAGACGACGGGCAAGTGGAGTTCTTCTGCGAGTGCGGGCGCGAGGCCGGAGAGCAGGCTGTTGGAAAGCGAGACAACATCGAACTTCTTTTCGCTGCGAATCCATCCGAGGAGCTTGCGCCATTCTCCCCACTGCCGCCCTTCGCTGCCCAACAATGCTCCGAGAGCCATTTCCCCCAGGACTTGCGGGCGGGTCATGCCCATGCGGCGCGCGGCTTTGCGGAGACGCTCCGGCTTGTTGAGCCAGGCATGCACCGGTTTTGGCAGACGGTGAAACCACGAGAATCTCTGCTGCAAAAAAAGCGAGATGCCGCCGATCTGCACCGGCAACTCCTGAGCGCCAAATTCGCGGTCCGTCACCAAAGGCAGATACAGCGGAGCCATGAGCGCATCATGCCCGCGCACGCGCAGGGCCTTGATGAGCGCGTGGTCACGCAGGCAGCTTCCGCAGTGGAAATTGCCGGTGCCGGGGGTGAGGTGAAGGATGCGCATGCCTGTGTCTGACGATTACGTCTCAGTCAGACCACGCGCCATCACGACTTTGCCGGTGCGGACTGTTTCGGCGATGTCGAACTTGCTCAGCAAGCGGACGGCGGCGTCGAGTTTGTCCGTGTTGCCGGAGATCATGGCGATGAGGCTGTCCTCCTGGAGATCGACGGTCTTGCCTGCGTAGTGCTCGACGATTTGCAGAATCTCCGTGCGCTGCGCGGGGCCGGCGGCGATTTTGATGAGCACCATTTCTTTGGCGACGGCGTCGCGGTCGGTGTGCTCGACGCAGTGAATGACGTCGATGAGTTTGTTCACCTGCAAAATGATCTGGCCCAGTCCTTCGGGATGGCCGCTGATGCCAATGGTCATGCGGCTGAAGCGCGGGTTGCGCGTTTGGGAGACGACGAGGCTCTCGATGTTGAAACCACGGCGGCTGAAGACGGCGCAGATGCGGCCGAGAACGCCCGGCTGATTGTTCACATAGACGCTGAGCGTGTGGATGTTGATGATGTCGGCCTGTGGGGAGGGCTTTTTGTCGGAGGTGGCGCTGACTTTCATGATGAGTGCGGATGGAGGATTAACGGGTGAAAAGATCGGGGGTGGCGGGGGCCGTGGCAGGGCGGCGGCGTGTTTGGATTTTTTGGGCGGCGGTGTGACGGGGCTGTGCGGACGCTGTGGTCAGACGGGTGCGTGCGGTTTGGATGTAGGCGGTGTCTTTTTCGATGCCGAGCCAGTGGCGCCCATGTCGCTGCGCGGCGACGGCGGTGGTACCGGAGCCCAGGAAGGGATCGAGTACGGTGTCTCCAGGATCGGAGGCGCAGAGGACGAGTTTCTCGATGAGAGCGAGCGGCTTCTGCGAGGGGTGCCCGCATTTTTCTTTGGAGGAACCTTTGAGGCTGGGGACGCGCAGGATGTTGGTGGCGTACTTGCCCTTCGCGAGGTGGGCTTTGCGCGCGTCCATGTTCTTGTAGCGTTTGTCGCGGAGGTAGGTCTGGATGGTCGCGGCATCGTAGGGGATGCGCACGGCGTCCTTGTTGAACTTGGCTTTGCTGCCTTTGCGCAGGACGAGCACCATCTCATATTGCGGGGTGAAGCTGTCGCGCCGCTCATCATAGCCCACGGCACGATCCCAGATGATGAGATCGTGAAACGGGTGTTGCTGACTGAGACGTGACATGAGGTGGAGAAAGGTGTGCTCGCGTTTTCCTAACTGGCCGAAGATGAAGCAGAGGCCGTCATCGCGCAGGACGCGTATGGACTCGCGCACCCACGCGTCGCACCAGGTGAGGTAGTCGGCAGCGGTTTTCCATTGAGTGTCCCAGGCTTCATCTTCGAGAACATTAAAATAGGGCGGGTCGGCAATGACGGTCTGCACGCAGGCATCAGGAAGCTTGGCAAGTTCGGCCGTGGCATCGCCTTGGATGATCTTGTTGAGCTTCATGAGGATCAGCCCCCAGGAGCTTCATGCGGCGGTGAAAGGAGGTGTCCTGGCCGCTGCGATGAAGCTGATGGGGCGCGCGCAGTTGAGGTTTTGCAATCAGGTCGAACCGGTGGGTTTTTCCATGCGGTGCTTCGGGGCTTCGATGAGCATGTCCTCCAGCGCGGCACCGGCGGGGATCATCGGGAACACATTCTCTGTCTTGATGCACTCTGCTTCGATGATGCAGGGGCCGTCATTGTAGTCGAGAGCCTGCTGCAAGATGCGCTCGATGTCGGCAGGGCGGCGGATGTGCCAGCCTTTGATGCCGTAGGCTTCACCGAGCTTCACAAAGTCAGGATTGCCGAGGAGATCGACGCCGCTTTCGCGGTTATCGAAGAAGAGCTCCTGCCACTGGCGCACCATGCCGAGGTAGCTGTTGTTGAGGACGAGGATTTTGATGGGCAGCTTGTGAATGGCGGCGGTGGCGAGTTCAAAGAGCGTCATCTGGAAACCACCGTCACCGGAGATGGAGACGACTGTTTTGTCTGGGCAGGCAAAAGCTGCGCCGATGGCGGCGGGGAAGCCGAAACCCATGGTGCCGGCACCGCCGGAGCTGACCCAGTGATAGCTCTGATCGCATTTGTAGAACTGCGCCGCCCACATCTGGTGCTGACCGACGTCGGTGGTGACGACGGCCTTGCCTTTCGTGAGGTTGTAGAGTTCGTCGATGACCTGCTGCATGCGCAGGCCGCCCTGCCGTTTGTAGCCGAGGGGGAATTTCTTCTTGTAGCCATCCAGATGCTCCAGCCAGCCTTCGGTGGGTAGCTTGCCGACGTGTGGCAGCAGGTCGCTGAGGGCCGCCTTGGCATCGCCGCAGATGGCGACGTCCACTTTGATCATCTTGTTGTGCTCCGCAGCGTCGATGTCGATGTGAATGAGCTTGGCGTTGCGGCCAAACATGTGCGCCTTGCCGATGATGCGGTCGTCAAAGCGGGAGCCGATGTTAAAGATGAGGTCGGCTTCGCAGATGGCCTTGTTCGCATAAGCGGTGCCGTGCATGCCGAGCATGCCGAGGGAGAGCGGGTGCGTTTCCGGGAAGACGCCTTTGCCGAGCAGAGTCGTGGTGACGGGGATGCCGCAGGTCTCGGCCAGTGTGAGCAGCTCTTTGTCTGCGCGGGCGATCATCGCTCCCTGACCGGCAAGAATGACGGGGCGCTGCGCTGCGGCGATGAGGCGCGCGGCTTCCTGGATGCCTTTCGGGTCGATCTTAAAGGCGTTTTCAGGGTGATAGCCGGGCAGCTCCATGGGCTCATCAAAAGTCCCCGTGAAGGGGGCTTGTGAGATGTCCTTCGGGATGTCGAGTAGAACGGGGCCTGGGCGACCGGTGGTGGCGATGTGATAGGCTTCTTTGGCGATACGGGGCAGCGCGTTGGTGTCCTTGACCAGGAAGTTGTGCTTCACGACCGGGGACGTGATGTTGAAAATGTCCGCCTCTTGGAAGGCGTCCTTCCCCAGCATCCAACTGACGGTTTGTCCGCAGAGAACGATCATCGGGACGCTGTCCATCTGCGCCGTCATGAGGCCGGAGACGGTGTTGCCAGCGCCGGGGCCGGAGGTGACCAAGACGACCGCTGGCTTGCCCGAGGCGCGCGCATAGCCGTCCGCCATGTGAACGGCCCCCTGCTCATGCCGGACGAGGACAAACTTGATATTCGTCTTCACGGTTTCGAGGGCATCGAAGATCGGCAGGGCAGCTCCCCCCGAGTAACCGAAGACATATTCGATCCCGAGGTCGGCGAGGGTTTTGATCAGGGCTTGTGCGCCATCCATTTTTTGCTGGTTCATGATGGGGTGTGGTGAAAATTGGGATTTCGGCGGCAAAGTTGCAGAGTGAACTATTTTATCAAGGTAAAGTTTGGCGTTTTTTCGCCAAAATTGGCAATTTGGCGTGAATTGGTGGCAAAAAATGAGCGATTTTGAGCGAAACATCGGTGATGTCTGGCTTGGTGAGCAAAAACATGTGGTGTTTTCTGGTGAGATTGCCCCAGACTACGCATCGTGGGGTCTCGTAGCATGTGCGGCCCCTTGCGGAGGCGGCGGCTTTCACTCTCCACCGTTTTGAGTGCGCCCATGGCCTTGGTGACTCGACACTCTCGAACGATTCCTTCATTGACGACTGCTCTGCTGTCGCCATCTGCATGGGGACGTGTCTTTCGCTGTGCATTCCCTCATTTTTGTGTGCCTGCCGCTGGCTTGGGGGGCGCGTTTGTTGCTGGGGCCACCCTTGGAATTGCAGTCAGCCGTGCGTGGTGCGATGCGCTTCTGCCTTGGTTTTGGCAAGTGGATGCTGCTGGTTGCGCCACTGTGGCATCTCACGGCGATGGTGGGTGCGGCTGCGCCGGAGAGTCTGAGCAAGGGAGTGCTGTGGCTGGGGCTGCTGGCGCGAATGCTGTGCCTGCACTTTGCTTTCACAGGCTTGGCCGATGTGCTGGCTGGCCTCAGAGATTTGTTTGGCATTCAAGAGGCAGAGGCCACACGCCCCATGCCGCTGCGGCGCTGCTTCACGGAGGGCAGCCTCCTGCGCTGGGTGGGGGTTCTCTTTTTTCTGTCGCTCTGCGGGCAGCTTATCCAGGCTGGTGCTGATGGGTTCTGGCAGCAAACGAAAGCGCTGTTTCTGCCAGTGGCTCGCACGGCGACCTCGGGATTTTTGGAAGCCTGTGTGTGGACCGATTTTCATGTGCTCACGCTGATAGCTGCTTTGGCCAGCTTTGCTGGGATGCCCCATTCGCGTGATTTTGTCCGCACACCAGCGGTCTGGAAGGCGGTGCTCTGTCTGCTCGTGTTTGCATGGGCGGCGGCCATGTTCTGGACACACGTCGCTCCGAGATGATGAAACCGACCGCGCCACCCATCGACCCCAACAAGCGCTCGCCTGTGGTGCTCGCTGATTCCGAATTGAGCGCGCGTGCGTGCCGGAATCTCCTGCGCGCTTTCATGGGCTTGCTGCTGCTGCCGTTTGTGTTTGAGGTCGCCGCGTGGTGCGGTCTCACCACGGGGAATCTTTGGGTCTCCGCCCTGCGCAGTGCCACCCAGCGGGTGCTGCTCCATACACTGACGGAGGGCAATCGCGATGTGCGCTGCGGGCGCGAGGGCTGGCTCTTTGCGCAAAGCGAAATCGACCGCATGGTGCGTGCTGTGCGTGCTGACCATGGCCTGCACGGCAGTTTGCTAAAGCTCGCGGAGAACCTCAAGAAACAGGAGGTGGGGCTGTGGCTCGTGCTCATCCCGAGCCGCGTCACGCTCTATCCCGAGCAGCTCCGCCCCGGCACTTATGCGGAGCCTGTGCGTCGAAAAGAAGAGAAATCCCAGCTCGCCGCGCTGAAAGCAGCGGGGGCGGAGGTGATGGATATGACCGATGCGCTATGGGTTTTTTGTGAACGGCAGCCGGTCTGCTATGCGCAGGACAGTCATTGGACACCGGAGGCGATGAAGGCGGTGGCTCTGGCCGTGAATAAGCAAGTGCGTGAAAAATTTCCGCGACTCGTCAGCACGGAGACGCCGATCATTCAGGCCACAATCCTCGAACACGCGGACGCAGGCGACCTCGCGCGCCGACTCGATCCTGCGCGGCCAGAAAGTCTTCTCGGCACCGAGCCGGCGGATTTGATCTCCATCCGCGGCTTTGATCCCGACGCCAAAGCACCGGTGGTGGTGTGCGGCGGGGAACTGCTGCGCGTTTTTGACGATCCCGCGCTGAGTTTCGGCGGTGGCGCAGGATCCCCGCACGCAGGATTTGCCACGCAGCTCGCCACGCTCATGGGGCACTCCCTCGATGTGCGGGGCATGCCGCAGCAAGGTGACTCCTACGAAGGAAAAAAACTCGTCATCTGCCTGCTGCCGATGGCGGAACTGGTGCCATAGTCCGCCAAAGAATCATGCGGCACCTCCTCCACATCATTTTCGGCGGCGTGTTTGTCTATACCGGGGTGCTCAAAGCTGCGGACCCGATGGCGTTTCTCGAAGACATCCGCAGCTTCGATCTGTTGGGAGATCCTTGGGCCGCGTGGCTGGCCTTGGCGCTGCCGTGGTTGGAGATTTTTTCCGGGTTAGCCGTGGCCTCAGGGGTGCTCCGCTCAGGCGGTCTCTGGATTCTGAATGCGCTGCTCGTGCTGTTTTTAGTCGCGATCGGCAGCGCGTGGTTTCGCGGGATCGACATTCGCTGTGGCTGCTTTGGTCATACGGATGCGGCTTCGAGTTATCGCGACCTGATCGTGCGGGATGTGCTGCTGCTGTTGCTGGGTCTCGCGCTGACATGGCGCGGGAAATCCAAAGCGCGCGTGGATGAGTGATGCGCCCATCCTCGCAGCGGAGGCGCGCACGCTGACTTTGCCTCAGTCCTCTGCGCTCTCGCTCTTTTTACCCGTGCGCTTGAAGTTCAACTGCTGCACGCGCCTTGGATCCGCCTTAGTGGTGGTGACTTCGTAATCTTCAATGGTCACCTTCTCGCCCACTTTCGGCAGATGGCCGAGGAGGTGAGTGACATAGCCGCCGACGGTGGTGACTTCATCGCTCTCCAACTCAATGCCGGTTTGTTCGGCCAATTCGTAGAGATTGAGTGTGCCCTCGACCACGAATTCATCATCGCTCACACGTCGCAGCTCACTGGTCTCGTGGTCGAATTCATCCTGAATGTCGCCCACGATCTCCTCGATGACGTTGTCGAGCGTGACGATGCCCACCGCGCCGCCGAACTCATCGACGGCGAGCACGCAGTGCAGGTGCTTGTCGAGCAGGAAGCGCAGCAGCTTGTCGATCGGCATCAGCTCCGGCACCATGTGCAGCTCTCGCTTGATCTTGCGCAGGTCCGCCTGCGGATGACCGACCAACGCCAGCAAATCCTTGATGTGGATGAGGCCGATGGCGTGGTCGAGATGGCCTTCGACCAGCGGGTAACGCGTGTGCTTGCTGTCGATGGCGACTTTCAGGCTCGCTGCGAAGCTGTCTCCAGCATCCAGCGAGACGACCGCGTTGCGCGGCGTCATGACATCGCGCACGCAACGGTCATTGAGCGCCAGCGCGTTAAGCAGGATGTCCTTTTCGGTTTCCGTCACCTCCTTGGACTTCTGGCTTTCAGCCACGATGTGGCGCAGCTCTTCTTCGGAATGCGCGATCTCGTGCCCAGCCACGGCGGAGATGCCGCAGAGGCGCAGCACGAGGTTCGTGCTCGTGCTCAGCAGCCAGATGATGGGCCGCGTGAGTACATAGAAAAGGTGCAGAGGCTTCGCGATCCAAAGCGTCGCCGTGAGTGCCTTGCGGATGGCGAGCACCTTGGGAGCCTGCTCGCCAAACACGACGTGCAGATAGGTGACGAGTGCGTAGGCAACGAAAATGGAGGCGAGGCTGACAGCGGCCTCGTTCGTGACGCCGATCTTGAAGAACAGCGGCTGCAGCACGGCGGACACATAAGGCTCGCCAAAAATACCCAGCGCGATGCTGGTGAGCGTGATGCCGAGCTGCCCGGCCGAGAGATAGGCATCGAGATTCCGCGTGACTTGGCGCGCAAATTTCGCGCCGCTGACTTCATCGTCGATGGCGGCTTGGAGCTGACTGTCGCGCACTTTGACGATGGCAAACTCCGCTGCGACGAAGAAGGCATTCAGCAATACGATGACGAGAATGATGACAACGCGCCAGAAATGGTAGGAAGCGTCTGGATGCCAGTCGCGGGCAAGTTCGACGGCAGCGTTGGCGAGCAGGAGAGTCATGGGCAGACGCGGCGGGCCTTACAATTTCTCATAGTTCCCATCGCAACGTTTTTCGAGGATGGTGAACCCGGCGGCCTTGGCGTCAGAGACGGATAGGGGTTTGGCGATCTTCGGTGTGCTGAAGGTGGATACCAGCTTTTTCACCGGCTGCTTGCACAGCGGGCAGGCTTCCAGCGCGGGTCTGCTCATGGGACGTCGCAGGTCAAAGCCTTTGCGGCAGGCAGGGCAACCCTTGCTGGGGTCTTCCGCGATGTAGGAGTAGGTGGGCATGGGAATCGTCGCGCTGTGCCGCCTCTCCTGGCGGCCGGCAAAAAGATGCGCCGTGCCGCCAATCAGACAAATGGGGATTACCAACTGGACTTCGTCACGCCAGGGATCATGCCCTGGGAGGCGAGCTCACGGAAGGTCAGACGGGACATCTGGAAGCGGCGGATGTAAGCGCGGCGGCGACCAGAAACACGGCAGCGGTTGGTGAGGCGCGTGGGGCTTGCGTCACGGGGAAGAAGAGAGAGGCCGACGTAGTCGCCCTTCGCCTTGAGTTCAGCGCGAAGCTTTGCGTACTTTTCGACGGTCTTACGTTTGCGCTTTTCGCGCTCGAGCCAGCATGTTTTTGCCATAGGGGCGCGGAGTCTGCCGCAAAGCATTCCGTTGGCAAGTTAAATTTCCGCTGGCGGATGGAGCCTTTCACGCTAAGAACCCCATTACCTATGGTCATCTTTTCTGGAATGTGTCTTGCAGCCGCCCTCCTTTTCTGCGGCGTACTCGCCTTCACCTACTTGGCAAAAGGTTGATTCAGCCTACTCGCCTGACCGAGTCTGCCCACCGTGTCACTGATAAAGAAAGGTCGTCAGCGGGCTGGTGGCTGAGGCTTCGTTGGTGCCTTCGCTCAAGCCGATTTCAAAGGCGCTGCGCCCGGCTTCCACGGCCATTTTGAAGGCCTGTGCCATGCGCACCGGATCGGCAGCAATCGCGATGGCGGTATTGACCAACACCGCATCGGCTCCCATCTCAAACGCCTCCGCTGCGTGACTCGGCGCGCCGATGCCCGCGTCCACCACGACGGGAACTGTGGCCTGAGTGAGGATGATCTCGATCTGCCGACGCGTCGTGATGCCCTGATGCGAGCCGATGGGAGAGCCGAGCGGCATCACCGTCGCCGTGCCGACATCCTGAAGTCGGCGGGCCAAAACGGGATCGGCATTGATGTAAGGCAGCACGGTGAAGCCCTCCTTCACGAGAATCTCAGCCGCTTTCAGTGTCTCGATCGGATCGGGCAGCAGGTAGCGCGGATCGGGATGGATTTCGAGCTTCACCCAGTTTGGCAGCCCGGCGGCCACGGCCAGCCTCGCCAGACGCACGGCCTCTTCCGCATTCATCGCGCCGCTGGTGTTGGGCAGCAGCAGGACGTTTTTCGGAATGAAATCGAGGATGTTGGCAAAAGGGTCGCCCTTCCCGGTCAAATCGGCCCGCCGCAGCGCCACGGTTACAATTTCTGTCTCCGCAGCGATGATCGCGTCGCGCATCAACTCACCACTGGCAAACTTGCCCGTGCCCAGCATGAGGCGGGAGTTAAACTGACGATTGGCGATGGTGAGAGGCTGATTGGGCATTTCAGGTGAAATCAAACTTGTCGAAGGCGTCTGCGAATCTGCTTTGGATCGCGGCGATGATCCAGCACAGCACGAACATGGACGCCGTCCAGTTCCAGTGTGTAGTAGATCACGTAATATGGGAAATCACCATCAACGACCGCCCGATGAAATCTGCCCTGCGCCGGATGAATGCCAGCCGTTGAGCCGAGTTCCTTGACCTTGGCCTCCAAGAAATCCGTCACCCGGTCGCCCAAGCCGCCTTCCTGTTTCTCATAGAATCGGGCTGCTTCGAGAATGTCCTGTTGGGCCGTGGGGCGCACATGAACCGTCATGACTTCCGGCGCTCCGTATGCAGCTTTTCACGAATCTGCCTGAACGCCTCTTCGACTGGAATCGCCCGGTCTCCACCCTGCTGATAGAGGCGTTCGCGTTCCATCAGGATCTCCCAATGAGCTTTAGGGATGGCGGTCTCGTCATTCATTGCGGCGATTTCTCCACGGAAACACTGCTGCTCATCAGCCGAAAGAAGGCGGAACGACTCGATCAGAGCCTGCACAGCGGGCGTCAGTGTGGCGGTCATGGGTGCAGGATATTCCGCTGTGTAGGCAAATCAACTGAGCATCACCCGCTGCAGCAGCTCGGCCGTGGGAGTCTGGATGCCGATGTAGAAGTCGCCGAAGTCACCGTAATGCGCGGTCACTTCATCAAAACGCATCTCATAGACGATGCTCTTGATTTGAAACACGTCGTGCGCAAACAGCGTCACGCCCCACTCATGACTGTCGAGGCCGGTGGAGCCGGTGATGAGCTGCCGCACCTTGCCGGCGTACTTGCGTCCCGTTTTAGCGTGGCCGCCCATGAGTTCGCGGCGTTTGGCGAAGTCATTCGCATACCAGTTTGCGCCCACGGCACGGCGTTTGCTCATCGGATAGAAGCAGAATACCTGCCAGTCCGGCATGTTCGGGTAGAGGCGGTCGTTGTAGTACTTCGTCATGTGGCCTTTCCACTCCGCCACGCGCTTCTCGAAAGCCTCGCTGCCTGGCGTGAGGTTCTCTGCCTTCTCGATCTGTGCTTTGAACTCGTCCTCGCTCTGCGAGTACTCCGTCCACTCAGTCATTGAGAGGTAACTGTAGGCCGGTGTGAGCACGTCCGGGCCGAGTGCGAGGCAGAGCTGTTTTTCAAATTTCTGCGAGTCGTGCAAATCAGGCGTCAGCAGCATGAAGCCAAGTTCCGACTTGGGCGACACCATCGCAAAGGCGAGCAACTGCGTGCCTGGGTGCTTGCGGATCGCCTCGACCGTACGCGTGAAATTTTCACGCCGCTCCTGCCTCTCCTCCGGCGTCAAAGCCGCCCAGTATCCGTGGTCGATGTTGAAAAACAGATGCTGCACGACCCAACCCTCCTGCGGGAGCAGAGGCTTGGATTCAGCGGGGCCGGTGGAGGTGGGGAAAGAGGTCGGAATGAGCATGGCGAGCGAGAATGGGGGGTGAGTGTCCATACGCCGGAACGCGGACGGCTCAACCGACGAAAGCGCGTGGTTCTTGTCCCCAGTGTCACCGTCCCGGTGGATCGACTTCCTTCACGGTGGCTCCGTGCGTGTCGCTGAGCACCAGGATGGCGAGTTTGGCCACGTTGTTGAGTTCCGCAGGCTTCAGCATGGCGTAGTCAAGGCCGTTGGCGGGCATGTCGGCTCCAGAAGGTGCGGAGGCATTTTCCGGTGCGTTGAGGCTGGCGTAGTCAAAGCGGCCGCGCAGGTCGGTGTAGCCGTCTTTGAAGAAGCGCACGCTGCCGTTGTTCAGCTTCGCATAGACCTTCACATAGGCTTTCGGCAAGGGTTTGTCGGTGGTGGCGTCGCGGGTTTCGAGACGACCGTAGTTTTCCGTGAGCGCGAGCTTGAGCGTGTTGGCGTGGTAGGCCTGCGTCTGGCGCTTTCCGGCACCGATGATCTCCACCAGCACGTTCGCCTTCGCGAACTCGCCCGGCAGCGGCACGTCGAGTTTCGTCGCGTCTTTGGGAAGGGCCTGCGAGGCGGTTTTGTTCGGCTTGATGATGCTGAATCGGCCCGCGTCCTGGCTGACGAAGGGATTGCTGCTGAAACTGAACTCCGGATCCATCAGGTAGTAGTTCAGCGTGACTTCGGAGAGGTTTTTCCAAGTGAGGGAGATCATCTGTTTCTCCACCTTGAAGTCAAAACCCGGCTCCGTGGCCGCCAACGCGCCTTGTTGGGCTTCGCGGTCGGGCTTATCAGACTTTCCGCCTTTGGGCGCTTTGCCTTCGATCTCATCAAGCTGGCTCAAAACATCGCTGAAGAGCGTCTTCCAGCGCGGCACGGAGTAATCGGCATATTTGGCCGCGATGCCTCGTGCTGCGGCGGTTTCGCCTTCGTAGAAGGCGGCGTAGCATTGGAAATAGTCGTGCTGGAGGCGCGTGGGCAGTTTGGCGGCGTCGATGGCCTTGAAGCGGGCCAGCGCCTCCTCCACGCGGTCTTGGAGAAAGAGGTAGTAAACCACGCTCATGCTGTCCATCGCGTCGAGCTGTGGCTTGTGCGCCAGCGCGGTGAGGAGCTGCGTGTATTGCTGGAGCACCGCCGGATTCGCGATGCGCCACTCGCTGCCGAGACGATGGGCGCGTTGGTTCACGAGCGGGCTGTATTCGAGGTGCTCGTAGCTGCGCAGCTCGATGGGTTCGATGGTGAGCAGCTTGCTGGCGAAGTAGGGGCCAAGATGGAGGCGTTCCTCTTTTTTCAAAAGCTGGCCGAGCATGGCTGCATCGTTGTGCAGGAAGGCATAGCTAAACACCGCGTCGTCACCGACATGATGCTGGTTCATGAAGGCGACGAGCTTCTTGTAAAAGTCCCCCTGCCGACAGCGCCAGGCGACCGCTACTAAGTCAATATCCTCCAGATTGTGTTGTTCTAGGAACGCGAATACCTCCGCCTCAGTGCCGTTTTGCGAGACGTAATCCCACGAGGCCTTGTCCACCTGCGTGAGTTTGGCCACGACATTGAACTCCATCGGCTTAGCCGCCGCGCCGCCGACGCTGACGGGGAAGTGCGCGAACTTTAGCCCGGCCTTCGCAGGCACGGCGGGGAAATAGAAGTAATAGGCGAAGGTCTGCGTCGTGTAAGGCTCCAGTCGCACCTGTTTGGAGTTGGTGGCCTTGCTGCCGAGCACGGGTAGCGCGCCCTGCGGGATTTGCAGCAGCACGGCGGCCTTCACGCGGCTGCTCGTCGGGTTCGTGACGACGATGTTCGCGCCGTAAGTCACGCCGGTGAGGAATTCAGCCGTCACATACTTCTCGAACTTCTCATTGCCCTCCATGCGGTAGCGGTCGTTCTGGCGGAAGAAGCTCTGCGAGACGAGGAGCTGGCCCTGCGCGGTCTTGTCGCCGTCCACCGGCTTGATCTCTTTGTGAAAAAGGATGCACGGTCCGCCGGCGGTGAAGGTGAACTGGCCGTTCTCCGCCTTCGTGGTGTGTTTCGGCGCTTCAAACGGCAGATCGAGCACCGCCAGCGCCAGCATCATCTCCGTGAAGTTCCGATGCGCCTCCGCCACATTCGCCGAAACAAAGCCGCCCTTCGATCCCGCCGCCACCCACGCGGCGTAATCACGCCAGAACGCGTTCACGGTGACCAGTTCGGCATTCTGCTCGGTGATGCGCAGCTTGTAGTAATTGTTTTCCGCCCACTCCTTCGTCGGGCCGAGGGCACGGTAAAAGGCGCGAACAAGCTTGCGCGCCTCTGACGATCCGCGAAGACCAAAATAGGCGATGGCTTGGGCTGGCTTGTTTTCAGCCGTTTCAAAATTGATGGTTACACTAGCCAAGGCCGCCTGGCGCTCCGCTCTGAGTTCTTCGAGTTCTTTGCGGCCTGCCGTGCGGTCATCACTCTTGTCTTTCGCTTCCCTGAGCCGCTTCAGTTCATCCACGGTCACGGAACGCCGCAGGCTTGAGCTTGAGCTGGGGCCGCCCATGGCCATGCCTTTGCTAAAACCTCCGCCTGCAGGTGCCTCGACGTCGAAACTGTTCATCGGTGCCGCTGACAAGGCTACGGCCATCGGCGCTGGAGGCGGCGTCGCGGCAGCAGCTTGTTCCTTGGCCTTCCCCAAATCACCCAATGCGCCGCGAGTCTCACTCTCCATCGCCCGGCCTCTCAGCACCGTCTCAAACAAGCGATCCGCCTCTTCGGGATTCGGCGGGATCATCTCCCAGAGTTCGCGCACATGCCGCGCGGCATTCGGGGCTTCGTTTTCGATGCGCTGGGCCAGCAGGATGCGCTCGACGATGTTCAGGCGGGCGTAGGCCCAGGGTTCGAGGTGTTTTTGCAGATCGAGGCCGAGCAAGTATTCGTCCATGAAGGTCTTGTCCTTCTTGTTCGCGAGGTTGGGCTTCACGACCTTGTCGAAGAAGGGCTTGTCTTTGCGGTAAAGGAAGAGGTTCAGCTCGTGGCAGGCAAATTCGCCATATTTGGCGAGCTTTTCGTCGTCTTTGAGCTTCGGCCAGTTCAGCACGAAGGCGAACTCGGCGAGGTGGCCGTTGCCGCTGAGCGTGGTGAAGAGGCTGTGGATGCCGCCGAGGGTGTCGTAGGTCTCCAGTTCGCTGGTGAGGATGTCAGCGAGCGTGAGTGACTTGCCGGTGTCGAGCACGGTGATCTCTTTTTTCTGCGTGAAGGGCTTCGCGGGATCGAGATTCCGCGCGAGGCGCTGGTCGGCGAATTTCGTCGGCACCTCCGGCAGGGTGAGCGTGCGCCAGGAGGCGTTTTGCAGGTCCTCGGCGTAGATTTGCACATGCTGGCGGTCGCCGAGCATTTTGCGCTCGATGCGCACGATGCCGTCTTTGTCGGGCACGAGGTTGTAGATGGCTGGTGCGGAGGTGGCGAGGAAGTCGAGGTTGGCACCATATTTCGCATTGGCTTCGCGATCATTTTTTTGCTTCGCGGGTATGGCCTTGCGAGCATTCATCTCTCCCTTCGCTCCACCACGAGTTCCGCCGGCACTTTCACCGGCTTGATTGCCGAGCGCATCGAGATCGGTGCTGCGAATCTCCCATGGATTGAGCAGCAAGCCGGGACGGGTGAGCATGTTGCCGGGGAAGAGCTTCGCGTAGCGGCGTTCGAGGATGTAGCGGTATTCATCGCCGATCACGCGTCCGGCGGAGTAGAGATTCGGATTGCGTGCAGGAGTGCCGGAGGCCGCGCCGAAGCGAATGAAGCCGCCGAGATCGTCGAAGAGGCTCCACTCCGGCTCAAAACGCGACGCCGCGACGTGGACACGGGCGAAAGGACTGCTGTGCGTGAGTTTGACGGTGATGAAGTCTTTGTCGCTGGTGGCTTCAGTGATGTGCAGCGGTGAATTGCCCTTCAATTCGAGCTGCCGGTGCTTGCCAAGCACCCATCCGCCGATGACATCGCCTTGGGTGACTTTGATCGTGATGAGCTGGTCGGCAAGTTTGAGCGAGTAATCGCCGGGCTTGAGGCCGGTGAGGGTAAGGAAGCCGTTTTCCGTTTTGATGTGGGCACTCTGATCGGACGTGAAGGTTCCGGCATTTGTGGAGAGCAAGGAAGCGCCTGGAACCTTGGCGTTTTGTGGAATGCGCACGGTTTCACCTTCCACCGCATGAATGGTCGTGCTGAGCGTGCTGTCGGTTTCTTCGAACATCCATGAGCCGCTGCGACCGTTCGGGGCTTTGGCAGTGAGTTGCTCGATGCCTTCGAGTTTGCCGAGGGCGACGCGGCCTTTGTCGTCGGTTTTGAGGGCGTGGGTCTGCACGCGGTTAAACTCGCGGTGTTTGAAGGTGAAGACGATTTGCTGGTCGGCGACGGGTTCGCCGTTTTTGCCGAGAAGCTCGAAGACGCGCTGTTCATCGAAGGTGCTGAGGTGGCCGTCGCTGGTGGCCTCGGTTTTGTCGATGCCGTTGAGCGTCCAGGTGTGGCTGGCGCTGAGATCGCGCTTTTCGCCGCCGTTGCTGAGCGCCTCGACTTTGCCGCTGAGCGTCACGGCGAGGCTGGCGAGGCGTTCCGGCACGCTGAGCGTGTGTGTGAGCACGCTGCCGGCACTGAGCTTGAGGTCTTTGACTTCGCGGGTCGTCGAAATGCCTTCGTGGGTGGTGCTGGTGATGGTCAGCTTCGGTTCGGTGAGCAATTCGGGGGCGAGATGCGTCTCGCCGAGCATCAAGGCGGTGCGCACGGCCAGCGTGGCCTCGCGGCGGGCGAGAAGTTGCTCGCGCTCGATGTGGAATTGCGCATCAAGGCGGTAGTCTTCGGCGTGGTGGTTGAATTGCGTGAGCGTGGCGAAGGTGCCTGCGGCATCGCCGACGATGAGATTTTTCATGCCGGGCTGGTTCGTGAACGGAATGGCGATGCGGCCAAGTTTTTCGTCGGCGGTGAGTTTGCGGCCTTCAAACCACGCGACGGCGTCTTTGACGGGCTGGTTCTTTTCATCGAGCACGAGGATGAGATCGCCTGCGGGGCCGGTTTGCTGCAAAACATGCCACTGGCCGGTGCGGATGAGCGCACGGCTGCTGCGGCCGCCGCCGATGAATTCGATGATCCATGCGCCGCGTTTGCCTTTGAGGTCGGGGAAGGCGAATTTCTGCCGCGTGCGCTTGAAGGGGCCGCCGTCGAAGGCATGCGTCTGCTCGCTATTCGCGACGAGGCCGTCGAGATTGAGGTCGGTGTTGAGCTGACGCTGCTGGGTCTGGAAGAAGTTGAGCGTGTTGATCTCAAAGATCTTCACGATGAGCTTCGGCGTGTTTTTGACGATGACCTCGAAGGCGATGTCCTCGCCCGGCAGGAACTGCGGCGCATTCGTGGATGGGAACTCGATGTCCACACGCTCCTTGAGCTGCTGGAAGGCGGTGGGCGGGATGAGCGAGGCCCAGCGCTCGGGATTGCCGATGCCGTTGGTGATCAGCGCCTCGGCGAGGATGGGGCGCAGCCAGGTGTCGCGGACGAAGGCGGTGTAGGGAGCGAGGAGCTGCTGAGGATTGGAGTCCGCCTGCGCGGTGGTGGCGAAGAGATGCAGGAAGTAGTCGCGGACGAGCGGCTCGTCGTCGCCGATGGGCGGCGCGGAGAGCAGGGGATCGCTGAGGTCGGCATTGAGATCGCACCATGAGTTGCCGCGGATGTTTTCAAGCATGCGCGGATTGATGTAGACGAGCTGGCGCGGGAGTTTGAGGTAGCTGAGGAAGCGGTCGACATCATAGATGCCTTTTTTGCGGTCGTGGTCGAGGCGGAGGTAGAGGATGCGGGCCTTGAGCGTGTTGTGGACGGGCGGCAGCGTGCTGGCGAAGGCCCACACGCGGTCGAGCCAGGCCTCGCGTTCCGCGTCGTCGTATTCGAGGCTGACATCGGCACTGGGGGCCATCTTGCGCAGCTTGGTGTACACGAAGGCGGTGTTTTGCAGCAGCGATGCATCGGCGCGCTGGAGTGTGTCGAGTTGATCGGTGAGCAGGGCGCGATGGATCGGCAAATAGCCGAATGCGCGGCCCTGATCGGCCTGGAGATCGCTTTGAATGGCGGCGACGAGATTGGGCACGTCGGGGCGCTGGAGTTTTTGCAGCACGCTGCGGCGTTGATCGGGCGTGAGCGGCACCTGATCACGGATGAGCGCGGCGAGGGCGTCTTGCGTGAGCGATTGCAGGCTGCGGTCGTTGGTCAGCGCGTCTTGGAGGAAGACCTCGCGGCTGATTTTCGCCGGATCGAGGCTGGTGGGCAGGTCGGGCTTCGCATCCGGCACCTGGCGCTGGTGATCGTGGCGGATGCCGAGGCGCTCGATGAGGTATTTCAGCGTGGTGAGCGGCTCCTTCTCGTAGCCGAGGATGGCCTCGCGGTTGAGGATGACGCGGCGGGCCTCGTTTTCGTCGGGCATGCGTTTGCGCCACTGACTGAGGATGTCGTTGAGCTTCGCGGTGTCGCGGACGTTTTGGTAATGGAGGGCGTGGAAGAAATAAAACTCCTCGGAGCTGGGGACAAGCTCACCGAGGGCTTTTTCACGATCGGCGGCGAGGGCGAAGCGTTCGATGAAGCCGATTTCGTTTTCGGCGAGGGCCGCGAGAGGCAGCAGGAGGGCGAGGGCGAGCGTTTTCATGGCCACAGGATGGGTTGGAAAGATGATGCGACGAGCATCACGGAAGACGCGAGCTTTTATTGTAAAGAGAGTGTCAAAAGGAGCGCGTGAGTCATCCCGGAATTTGTCCACCCATCCGCGAACGATGCTCGCTCGGTCGCCAGCCGATCCACTTTTTGAAAGTGTTGCTGAAAACGAAGGGGTTCATGTAGCCGACCTCGTGTGAGATGGTTTCGACTTTGAGATTCGTGGTGGAGAGCAGCTCGGCGGCCTTGCGCATGCGCAGCCAGGTGACGTGGTGCATGGGCGTGCGGCCCAGGGTCTTGCGGCAGAGGCGTCGCAGGTGCTCGGCACTGACGTGCGCCTGCCGCGCGAGTTCATCCAGCGTCCAATCGAAGCCGACATTGGCAGCGACTTTTTCCCAGATGCGGTGCAGGCGGTCGTCCACCTGCCAGGGCTGGGCGAATCGCTCGATGTAATGCTGGATAAGCTCGACCCAGTGAAACATGGCGGCGGGTTTGGCCTCGTGTCCCGCTTCATCAATGAGGCCGGCGATGGCGCTCCAGAGTGCTTTGCCAGCAAAGGGGGCCATCAGTGGCGAGCTGCTGCTGAGGATGGGTTTTTGCTCCGGCTGCTGCTCGTAGCGCACCCAGCAGCAGCGCCACGTTTTGCCGGGCACGGCGTGAAAGGCGTTCACCATGAAGGGCGGCAGTGCCACGGCCATGCCTGCGCCGCATTTTTTCCACACGCCATCGACAAGCACACGCCCTTCGCCTTCGAGGCAGGCGAGGAAATACAGCCCGCCCTGATGCATGCGCACGATGCGGTAAGGCGCGCGCGCAGTCATGATGCCCGCATGGGCGATGCGGTGCTGCACCAGTGTGCCGCACACCGGCGCCCCGCGCAGCCAGGGCCGCGCATCTTTCTCCGTGGCCCGCACCACGCGGAACTCCGTGCCTGCGCCGTGCGTGTGCGTTTCAGATAGCTCTTGGATGGCAAATCGGGCGTGCATGGGAGGGAGAGTGGTGATTTATGATTTACGATTGATGATTTCAGACACGACCCGGCTTTGCAGTGAAGCCAAATCATAAATCAACTATCGCAACTCATCCCTTCTCACCGCCATGCCCAATCCCTGGACCGGAATCGGAAATCCCTACACGAAACAGGAAGTCGTCGATCGCCTCAAAGCCACGCTGGCGAAGGGCGAGCCGATCATCGCCGCAGGCGCGGGCACGGGCATCAGCGCGAAGTTCATCGAGAAGGGCGGCGCGGATTTGATCATCATTTATAACAGCGGCCGCTACCGCATGATGGGACACGGCAGCACCTGCGGCCTCATGGCCTACGGCGATGCGAATGCCGTGGCGATGGAGATCGGCGAATATGAAGTGCTGCCGGTGGTCAAAGAAATCCCGGTCGTCTGCGGCGTGCATGCCACCGACCCGCGCCGCCGCATGTGGCACTGGCTGCAGCAGGTGAAGAACATGGGCTTCTCCGGCGTGAACAATTTCCCCACGCACTGCATCGTGGACGGCCACTTCCGTGGCGTGCTCGAAGAAACGGGCATGAGCGTGAAGAAGGAGTTTGAGATGGTCGGCCTGGCCACGCGGATGGACCTGTTCAGCATCGTCTATGTCGCCACGCCAGAGGAAGCGGTGGAGATGGTGAAAAACGGCGCGGATGCCGTGATCGCCCACGTCGGTACCACCGTCGGCGGCAGCATCGGCGTGGTGAATGCGGTGGTGGACTGGGATTTCACCATCAAACGCACGCAGGAGATCATCGACGCGGCCAAGAGTGTGAAGAAGGACGTGTTCACCCTCACGCACGGCGGCCCGGTGAATACGCCGAAGGATGTGGAATTCGTCCTGAGCAAGACGACAGCGGACGGCTTTGTCGGCGCTTCGAGCCTGGAGCGCATGGGCGTGGAGGACTCGCTGACGAATCTCACACGAGAGTTTAAACGCGTGCCGCTGGGTCAGCCGCACCCGCGGTGAGCGGCAAGTCGCAGGCGAAACAAGCCTTCCTGTCTGTTAATCCAGGCTCCTGCGAGAGGACAGCTCTCGGATGGCCCATTACACCCTCGGGGAACTTGGAGGTTTTCCCGCTCACCGCCGCAGCGCCGAGATCAGCTCGTTCATCTTGGAGATGACATCCTGCATCGCGCCAAAGCTCAGCGTGCCCACCGCGTTGGAAGTGCCATTCGTGTCTGTACCTTTATTCCCCCCGTTTCCCCGCCTGGTCCGCCATTTCCCACTTGCCCGCGGTATGCGCCAGACGTATTCTCTGGTGGAGTCTGCGGGGCGGTGGATGGCACCTTACCCGCAGGCGTGCTTGCAGAGCCGCCATCCGGCGCTGCATTCCAATCCCTCATCCACACCACATCCAGTCCGCCATTCCCGGTCTCAGCGCAAAATAAAGTGTCTGTCCCTTTAGAGCATTTCCGACTCATCCAGCACCGGCACACCGGCCGCCGCGGCTAGTTCCGCCGCGGATGATGCACGATTTGCCCCATCGCCGCCCGTTGACGGGCACTCCCCTCGAACTGGCGTTCGATCTGCTCGTCCGTCAAGGTGGGAGATTGCCCGTGTGAGGCTGTCGTCTTCACTGGCTTGCTCTTGCCGTGGTTCAGCCTGCGCAGACCCTCCATCACCAGCGCCGCGTCGTTGTCTGCGATCTCCCGCAAGGAGGGACGCCTGCCGTTCGGCGGTGTAGTAACCGGAATCGCGTTGCGTGAACTCATGACGAAGCTGATCATGCACCCGCTGCTGCGTCGCGTCAAGCGAGGGGTAAGCCGCCCGCGCCAGATCGGCGGGCGTCATCGGCCTGGGTGCTGTGCCGCTGTTGTCGATTGTCAGAATAAAGTGTCTGTCCCTTTATTTGGTCGCTTTATTTGTTCAGACCCGGCAACAGACAAGTTCTCCAAGGACGCGAGCGAATGGGGCGTTCCTCTCAAACATCTAAGACCATGAAAATTGACAAATCCGAAGTTAGAATGGATGAAGGATGGCTTCGCGCCTTCATCACCGTTGAAGGCATCGAGTATCTGCTTCCAGTCTCCAAGCCATTGGTACTCGCCCAAGGCGTGACGCAGGCTCCCGAAGAATGGCCTTACCCCCTCGAAGGCCGAGAAATTTTCATGGAGCTAGATAACGAGGACTCAGCAAGCGAGGGACTGGTAGGCATCACCGACCCGGTAATTGTCGGGATCGCGATTCGCTGCATGAAGCAGCAAGCCAAAGACGCAGAGGGAGCGATTACACTCCCTAGCCTAGATCAGGCCATGGCCGAGATCGCCGCGCTCCGAAAAGAGATCGCCTGAAAAAAGCTCTTGCATTGCCCGCTTGAAAATAAAGTGTCTGTCCCTTTATTCCTAGCGGAACATCCAGGATATGTCTATCCAACAATCCCGCCTCAATATGAGCCAAAGTCGCATCCCGAAGATCGCCCCAATGCAGTAATGTGTACAGCGACCATAGAAGTAGTTAAATTTCCGGGGGGTAAGTGTGATAGTTGTCCGGAGGAAGTATCTGCAGTACGCTCTGTAGAATACAAAGACATTAACTATGATGCAGCACAGGCTAGGGCGAAATTAGCAGCAGTTAATGCAGCTAAAGCGAAGGTTCCATCCGGATGTCAAGCCGATATGAAATCAGTCCAGTACGATTGCTCACCCAAAACACTTATTCAAGCATGAAACTCGTTACCATTTTTTGTTTAGTAGTTTATTTTTCATCCTTTGCAGATGAGAACATCAAGCCTGTAACGCATTTTCCATTGGAATGGATCGTTAATTTTGAGAGAAGCGACGTTTGTTATGTGACGATATGGAGCGATACAGGGCTGCAAAACAAGTCTTCGCTTGTCGAAAAACTTTATCTCTCCCTCAAAGGCGAGTTTCCGAAAAAATTGCCTGATGAGAATAATCCACTTAACTGCAAAGATCAGGAATTGACTTTGGTGTTTTGTTATTCTCAGCGAGGGCCAAAACCTGTCACTGAAGGGATTGCGATTCGCATAACGCGATTGGAGAAAAACTCGTTGAATGCTTTTGTCGAATATGTCCGTCTTTTTTGCCTAAAAAAACATAAAGGAGTTCTACAGGGGGGAGTCCAATTCGATCCCTGAAAGGAGAATTGATTGAGAGCAAGAGAAATGGCGATCAATAGAAAGTGTTAGGAAAACGGTGTCAGTGTGCAAAATTTTGACAGATGAATTTCGCACCCAATCAGGGCAGTGTCACCGTTAACCTTACCAAGCCCGCATGGATCGTCGTCTGCCGCCACAGTCGGGATTTTCATCTGGAGCAGGCAGCCTCGGTGAAGCGGCAGTTTGAGCGGCAGGCAGGTAGTGACTGGGATTTTGTCTGCCTGACGGATCGTCCCAGCGAAGACTGGCATCTGCCGCTGCGCACGGACTGGCCTGGCTGGTGGTCTGTCCTGGAGGCTTTCTTTCTTTCTTTCTGGTCTGAGCAGTGACCATGCAGATCAACCACAGAGACACGATGAGCACAGAGGCCAAACCAAACAGCAGCGGTCGTATCAGGTTGATGCTCTGTGTGCATCGGAAAATAAAGTGTCTGTCCCTTTATTCACCAAAAACGGGAAAAACAACGTTCAGAGCAGCGTTTGACATATGGTCGAAATTAGTGGCTGCATGGAAATCATCCGCCCTAAGCACCCGTCAGTAATGAACCCGGTTTACATAACAACTGAAAAGTGTATTTTCTGTAATGAATCGCCGCCATGTGCCAGCTTTGATTTGTTTTGCTGTTTTCTTGATAGTGGCCGTTTGGCGTTGGCCTGCTTCTGCCCCCCCGCAGCGATCAGTACAGCAATTTCCTCAAAATAAAAAAGAAGCTTTGATTGTGCCCAGTAATCTTCAGTGGAATAAACTGGCTGAAGATGAACTACGCAAATTCACAGCAAACTTTGAACAGGACAATTCACGGCATAATTTTCATTGGGAAACTAAAGTTGTGGTTGGACAATCCATCGTCACTCAGGGGGACGAGGGAAAACCTGGAGAATTTGTATTTACCCGTCTCACGCCTGTAATCAGGAATCAGAAAGAAGGAACAACTTCTCCACTAGAGTTTGATTTGTCCACCCACACAATTGATTTATTTGGGCAAGAACGCAAATTGAGCGATCATGCATTAAAAATGCACATGATGCCAGGAGGAGTGCTTCAAGGAACTATGTATATTGGGGCGTCGGAGGGGAGCTATAAAATCCAATTTAAATCCAACAACATATTTCAAAATAAGAACATTGAAGTAGATATAACTGGAGAATTCACAAGCCGTATGAAAAACGAATAAAGTGTCTGTCCCGAATGGCACTCAGTTAAGCGGGGTTCTCGGCCAATTTTTGCCTGGTGCTAGGCAGATGCTCTTCAAAATGATTGGGGAACCTTTTCTCGCAGCAGCCGCACTGCGAATCAGTGCCTCGTGACTCGGCGGCTGGAGTGCCATTCGTGTCTGTCCCTTTATTCTGTTTAATGGTGAAAAATATTTGGAACAAGGCGGATGAAAAGAATCAGCGTCTCTGGCCCAATTTAGCCACATTGGATAATTATGTTTCACGCTTAGGAATAAAGTGTCTGTCCCTTTATTTGGTTCCCTTGATTTGGTTCGACAGACGACGTCAAGCCGCCAAGCACCCCGCCAGCACCGGATTTTTCAGATCAGACGTGTACACCGTTGACTCTCCATCCCAAACTTGTCTTAATTCAGTGACATTCGTGTCAGTGTGCAAAAAATTGACAGAATTTACTCCGCCGCCACACAATCAGCCATGTCAGAGAATGAACCATCAACTATATAGAAAGCCCCTTTTTATGTCCCCACGCTTCCAAATTTACTCTCAACGGACCTTCCTCTGGATGGCAGCACTGCTGGCTTCTTCGTTAACCATCCGTGCAGCCGATGCGGTGGATGGCAATCTGCTTTTAGTCGCCAAAGCAGAGGTGGAAATCTATCACAATGGCCGCAAGATCGTACTGCGGGACAAGTCGGAGGATGTGGGGCATTACCGCGCCAAAGTGCCGGAGCGCACCTTGAAAGCCGGAGACGTGTTCGTGCTCAATCTGCGCTCACCCTATGTTTATCGCGTGATTGCCGCCGCCATCAACCTGCCGAAACAGGGCGCTCAGATTCCTATCAAGAAAGAGCACTGGCGCTTCCTGGGGGAGAAGATTGATCCGCGCAAGATCACCTCAAAGGAAATCCAGGCCGCGCAAACCATGCTCGCGCCGGGCTCCCCCGATCCCGTCGGGGAGACGGAGCGTGAGAAGCTGGGCATGATGAACACGGCGCAGGGCAGTGACTGGGTGAAGACCGCCGACAGGCTCAACGGCTGGTACTGCATCGGCTTCGTCATCACTCCTGAGATGTTGAAGGCCCTCGTGCCGTTCCCCGTCAAGTAGGGGCGGAAGAGAGCAGGCGAAGCCACCACGCCTATTCCGAATAAAGTATCTCTCCCTCTATGAAGAAATCACGCAGAGCCAAACCAGCCAGGTTGCTCATTGCGCTTGATCCGAACGTTCTGAGATCAGCCGCAGCGGCATGCAGGCCCGTTTTTCCAAAAAGGAGGAACGGGTCAGCGGCCTGAGATCATCCGGCAAGGCAGAGGCGCGCCATTGTTCTAACTGAACGTGGCTGGAGCGGCTTGCCGACCAGCCTGACACGTGAATTTACGGCGGTCAGGCGCCGAGAGCGAAGGGCCATGTTCAGGAGGGCGCAGGCCATTGGCTCCCCGGCGCGTTGCATCTTCGCCCTTCGTGGCTCCCCAGAATCGCGTTTTGCAAAAAAATTACCGGCATGTATGGTCGGAGCGGCGTTACCTAGAAGCCCCCCCCAGAATCCCCGACATGTCCGACGACCCTTTCAACGACCGCAACAACGGCCCCAATCGCCGCAACAACGACCCGCAGTTCAACTGGCGCGGCTTCATGCTCTTTGCCCTCGCCATCATGCTGCTGGTTTCCGGCTTCATGATGAACAAAGGCGTCGTCTCTTCGCGCAAAGTGTTTGATTACGCGCAATTCAAGCTGGCCGTCGAGGAGGGGCGCATCGACCGCAGTGAAAAGCTCAAGCTGGTGAACTCAGATGCCACCACGGAGCAGTTCATCAAAGGCTACTATTTCCCCACGGCCATTCCCCAGGTCGCGAAGCCCGCAGAGGCGGCTCCTGTGCCTGATCTCGGCAAACCGCAGCCGAGCGAGCCTAGCGGTGATGCCGAGAAAGGAAGGATCGCCACGACGAAGAACGCGCCTGTTTCGAAAGAGTTCAGCGTGCCGGTGAACATCGAGTTTCAGAAAGAAGAGCTGCGCACACTGCTCGATAAACACGATCTGACACTCATCCCCGAGTATGACAACAACATGTGGGGATCGCTGATCGGCTTCCTGCTGCCGCTGCTCGTCATCCTGGCCTTCTTCTACTTCCTCGTGCGGCAGCAACTGCGCAGCGCGGGGCGTGGCGCGCTGAGTTTTGGCAAGAGCAAGGCCAAGATGCTCTCCCAGGATCGCAACAAGGTGACGTTCAAAGACGTGGCCGGCGTGGAAGAGGCCAAGGAGGAAGTCCAAGAGCTGGTCGAGTTCCTCAAAGACCCGAAGAAGTTCCAGCGCCTCGGCGGCAAGATTCCGAAAGGTGTGCTCATGGTCGGCCCGCCCGGAACGGGCAAGACGCTGCTCGCCAAAGCCATCGCGGGCGAGGCGGATGTGCCGTTCTTCAGCATCAGCGGCTCGGATTTCGTGGAGATGTTCGTCGGTGTCGGTGCCAGCCGTGTGCGCGATATGTTTGAGCAGGGCCGCAAGAACGCGCCGTGCCTTATTTTCATCGACGAAATCGACGCCGTAGGCCGCCATCGCGGTCACGGCATGGGCGGCGGGCACGACGAGCGCGAACAGACGCTCAATGCGCTGCTCGTGGAGATGGACGGCTTCGACACGCAGGAAGGCATCATCATCATCGCCGCTACCAACCGCGCCGATGTGCTCGATCCCGCGCTGCTGCGTCCAGGCCGCTTTGATCGCCAGGTCACGGTGAATCTGCCCGACGTGAAAGGTCGCGAGGAAATCCTGCGCGTGCATGCGAAGAAGGTGAAGCTCTCCGACGGCGCGGATTTGGCCAAGATCGCGCGCGGCACGCCCGGATTCTCCGGTGCGGAGCTGGCAAACCTTTTGAACGAGGCCGCACTGCTGGCCGCGCGCAAAAACATGAAGGCCATCACGCAGCCAGAACTCGAAGAAGCGCGAGACAAGGTGCGCTGGGGCCGTGAGCGGCGCAGCATGGCCCTCACTGAGAAGGAGAAGGAGAACACGGCATATCACGAAGCCGGGCACGCCATTCTCATCGAGGTGCTGGAGCACACCGATCCGCTGCACAAGGTCACCATCATTCCGCGCGGCCCGTCACTCGGCTCCACCATGTGGCTGCCGGAGGAAGACAAGCACAACGACCGCAAGAGCGAGTTGCTCGACGATCTCATCGTCGCCATGGGCGGTCGCGTGGCGGAGGAAATCCAGTTTGGCGATGTGACGAATGGTGCCAGTGGCGACATCCGCATGGCCTCCCGCATTGCGCGGAACATGGTCTGCTCCTGGGGCATGAGCACGGAGCTGGGCATGATCGAATACGGCGAAAACGAAAGCGCCGCCTTCATGGGACGTGGCCGCAGCAATTACAGCCAGGACACCGCGCGCAAAATCGACCAGGAGGTGAAGCGTCTCATCGACGACGCTTACGCCACGGCCAAAGAACTTCTCCTCAAACACAAGGACAAGCTCGATGCGATCGCTCAGGCATTGCTGGAATACGAGACGCTCGATGGCTCCCACATCAAAGAGATCATGGAGCACGGGCGGCTCATCAATCCGCCGGAGACGCGCAGCAAGCCGCCGCCTCCACCGCCACTGCCGAAGGCCACGGATCCGCGTCCTGCCAAGCAGGAGGACGAAGATGAAGGCGGCTTGGCTCCCGGACTGACGGGCGTGCCAGCGTAAAGACGCTTATTGAGGATCGCAGAATAGAGCGACATAATCGGGGGGACTCATCAGAAGCTTGGCAGTTGCTGCGACGATGCGTAGCGGAATGCGTCAGCATTCCGACGTTAGAATCGCGTGATGTATCCCTATTTCGCGAGCCTCGATAGATCGAAAGGCATCACACAGCCGGAGTCGCGAGACTCCGGCTTTTTCATTTCAACCGCAGCACCAAGCGAACGGCATCAAGGCGAACAGTGGTGGACTCGATGGCTGCGGCCAAGGCGTCCCGCTGCTGCTTTAAGGCTGCGATTTCTTCGGGGCGCACATGCGGATTGCGCGTCTGCAAATCCTCCAGGCGGGAGATTTCGTCATCGAGTTGCTTGCGCATGGTGGTGACTCCACGTCGCTTGAGTGACTGCAACTGCTGCTCCGCAAAGTGCTGCGCTTTGGAAAGCATCGCAGGCAGGAGTTTGTGACGCACGGCTTCGTTTTGCACCGTGCGCTCAGGACTGCCCACGGTGAGTTTTGCGCTGGATAACGTGGCGTCGGCGGTGAGATCACGACCCTGATGATCCACGGTGACATGAAGCGGCAGCGCAGGCATGAAGCGAGCGACATGCAGCGCCGCCGGAGCGACGCATTCAGCGATAAAGATGGTCTGCAAGAGCAATCCCTGTTCTCCCGAGTTTTTCCACAGCGCAAAGGCGGCATTGCCCGCGTGACTGCCGAGCAAGGCATCCAAGGCGCCTGTGACGAGCGGGTGATCCCAGGTGAGAAACGACTCGTGGTCGCGTGAGAGCGCGCGTTCGCGATCAAACGTAAAGGAGAGGCCCTCTGCGGGTAGCGCAGGCAGCGCGTCAGTGACCAAGTAATCGGGTCGGATGAACCAAGTGCGGCGAGTCATCTCTTCCACATGCATGCCGAGGTGCTCCAGCAAGCGAACGAGGAAACGCTCAAAGCTTTCGTCGCTGTCGAGATCGCGGATGCGGTCGGTGATGCGCGCTGCGAGTCGTGGTTTGCAGGAGTTGAGTTCCAGTAGGCGATTGTGGCCGCGCTCAAGTTTCTGGCGCACTTCATGGCGCAATTCGCGCGTGCGTTGAATGAGTCCGGCGAGCTTGCCCTGATCAAAGTGCGCGCAGAGTGAGTCCACTTCGGCGGCAAAGGTGTGGAGGAGCTGCGTGGCACCCTGGAGGCTGTGCTCGAAGGCGTCGAGGCCATCGTGATACCAGCGCGCGAGGGTTTCGCCTTCGGTGCCTTCGACAAAGGGCACGTGGATGTGGATGGTGCCTTTTTGCCCAATGCGATCGAGGCGACCGATGCGCTGCTCCAGCAATTCGGGGTCGCGCGGCAGATCAAAGAGCACGAGATGCTGCGCGAACTGGAAGTTGCGCCCCTCGCTGCCGATTTCGGAGCAGATGAGCAGTCGCGCGCCTTCGGGATCGGCAAAGGTGGCGGCGTGGCGGTCACGCTGCATCAGAGTGAGAGCTTCGTGAAAGAGGACGGCATGCACATTGATCTCGCGCAGCAGGCGTTCGTGAATGGCCTCGGCGAGTGTGCGTGTGCGGCAGATGAGCAGCATTTTCGCGTCTGGGAGTTCACGCAGCTTCGCTGCGAGCCAGCGGATGAGCGTGTCTTCTGGCGATGTGCCAGCCTCGGCAGCGAGCGGATGAAGGAGACAGCGGCGCGGTGGGAAGCCCTGAATGACGGCGCGAGTGTTGCGGAACATGACGCGCCCGGTGCCGAATTCATCGAGCAGGTCGGCCACGAGTCGCTGACGGGCGGAGGCATCTCCTGCGTGGAGTTCGGAGGCGTGTTTTTGCACGCGCGGAGAATGACTGGCGAAGAGCTCGCGGTCGCGGCTCGTCATTTCACCTCCTTGCAGGATGCGGTCGAGCAAGCGTGCGACTTGCTCGTAGCGGTCGGATTCAGCCAGGAAGCCGCCGAGGTCGCAGTAGCGATCAGGATCGAGCAGGCGCAGGCGGGCGAAGTGACCTTCGGCACCGAGTTGCTGCGGCGTGGCGGTGAGCAGCAGGATGCCGGGAACGCGCGCGGCGATGGATTCGACAACGCGATACGCGATGCTGGGGGATTCGACGGACCACTCGAGATGGTGCGCTTCATCGACGATGAGCAAGTCCCAGTCTGCATCGGCGGCTTGTTGTGCGCGTGTTGGCGAGCTGCTGAGCAATGAAAGCGGGCAGAGCACGAGCTGGCTGTCGAGGAAGGGATTGCAGCCGGGATCGCCAGCCTCAATGGCGGCGCAGCGCTCTTCATCAAAGAGGCTGAACATCAAATTGAAGCGACGTAGCAACTCGATGAACCACTGGTGCGGCAGCGCATCCGGTACGAGGACGAGGATGCGTGAGGCACGGCCAGTGAGATGCAGGCGGTGGAGGATGAGTCCGGCTTCGATGGTTTTGCCGAGGCCGACTTCGTCTGCGAGCAGCACGCGCGGCAGCAGACGAGCACTGACCTCTGCCGCGATGGACATCTGGTGTGGGATGAGGCCGACCCGACCGCCGATGAAACCACGCACGGGAGATGCCTGCATGCGGCTGCGCCATTCCACAGCCTCTGCGCGCAGTGAGAATGCGCGCATGTCGTCCACCTGTGCGGCGAGCAGACGCTCCAGTGGGCCGCCAAGCGTGAGGGTGTCGGCGAGTTCAGCTTCAGGGATCACGTGCGTGCCGCTGTGATACATCAGCGCGCCGTCTTGAGTGGTGATGGCGTCGATTTGATGCTTTGTGCCACCGCGTTGGGTGATGATGTCGCCGACACGGAAACTGGCGCGGTGCAGTGGGGCGCTCGATCGTGCGTAACGACGTCTCTCACCGGTGGCAGGGAAAGTTAAGTCGATGAAGGAGGCATCGACGCTGGTGATGATGCCGAGGCCAAGCTCAGGCTCGCTTTGACTGAGCCAGCGCTGGCCGGGTGCGGGGGATTCCATTCGAGAGCGCGCTATTTGTCCTTTTTGCCGAAGAGACGGCTGAAGAAACCTTTTTTCTTCACGGGAGCGGCTGCGGGAGCCTGGGGTTGCGCTGTGGGCGCGGTGACCATGCCGGATGGGGGCACGCCTTGAGTGAAGTCGATGATGCCGGGTTTGATGCTGGGTGCAGCGCGCGGATCGACGTTGATGACTTTGGGCTTCTTGGCTTTGCCGTCACTGCCGTATTCATAGATGATCTGCTGGTAGCACATGCCCTGGAGATTGAAGTGGCGCATTTCTTTGGCGCGCCCGAATTCGTCAAAGTACACCTGAGAGCGCGCGACGAGGTTGCCGCGACCGTCGTAGATGTGGCCCTGGGTGGGAAGGCCGCGCTCGTTGAGCAGGTAATGCTTCTTACTGACGAGAGCACCGGAGGCATTGAAGGTGGACTCGGTGAGTTCGTTGGTGGTTTTATCCACCACACTTTCGGTGTGAGAGTGGTCAGGATGGTAGGTGCTGCGCGCTATGATGGGGGTGCTGGCCGGGGCGGCTGGCTGGGCCATGCCTGGGGCAGATGCGAGGCAAAGAAGGACAAAAAAAGCAGAGCAAGATTTCATGACAGCGTCAAAAATGAAAGAATACTCATCCCCCCTCCGATCGACAACGATAAATACCCTTCCTGCAACGCGCCATGAGTTCCCTCCCTGATTCATCCTGGGCTGAGTTTCTATCACAGACCATCGCTAGTTTTGGCTGCTGCACGGGAACGTTGCACCGCCTGGATCCTGCTGATCAGCATTTGAAGTTGGTGGCGCATCAGGGCATCCCAGCGGCACTGATGCCGATCATCCAGTCGATTCCCCTGGGTAAAGGCATCGCTGGCACGGCAGCACTGAAGCGGCAACCCGTGGAAATCTGCAATCTTCAGACAGACACCTCGGGCGTGGCCAACCCCGGAGCGAAGCAGACGCAGGTGCAGGGATCACTGGCAGTGCCGGTGCTGGATGGGGAGCGGCTTTGCGGCACGCTGGGCATCGGTATGCTGACACCGTATGATTTCAGTACGGAGGAGAAGGAGCGGCTGACGCAGATCGCACGCGGAGTGGCGGCGCAGTTGTTGCCGGGCTGATGGGAGATCAAGCGCGGCCCAGCCAGGTTTTGAGGAGGCGCAGATCGCGCGTGTGTGCTTCGCGGAAACTTTTCAGCACTGCGGGATCTTTGGCGTCGCCGTGGAGGTATTCGAGATGGAGGGAGATCGGGCCGCCGTAGCCGGATTTCATGAGCATGGCTCCGTATTCCGGATCCACCTGGCCTTCTCCGAGAGGCACGGTGACGAGCTTGCGCCCGTCCCATTTGAAATCTTTGAAGTAGGCTGCGCCGATGTGGTCTTTGACGAGATTGAATTCCAGCGGCCATGATTTGCCGCCTTCGCAGGTGGCATGGAGGATGTCGAAACAGAAGCTGAACTGTGGTGCTGGGTACTCCCGCATGATGGAGTACATGTCCCAGATGGGTGCGCCAAAGTAGTCTTTGCCGCTGTGGTTCTGGAACAGTGGCTGAATGCCGATCTCGGCGCACAAGGCCACGAGGTCTTTGATCTTCGGGCGCACCGCCTGGAGTTGCTCCCAGATCGGTTTTTTGAGATCGTATTTGTAGTAACTCATGCGGAAGCGCTTCACGCCGAGTTTGGCTGCGGTGCGCAGTATTTCTTCGGAGCGTTGTTCTGCGCTGACTTCGTTGATGCCCGAGGTGAGGATCGTCATTTCGAGTCCCTGTTTCTTGAGCGCGTCCACGAATTTCGGCAGTTCATCGACGACCTTTTCCGGTTCGATGTGGCCTTTCGGGCGGATCGGAGCCTCGATGCCGTCCACGCCCATTTCTGCGGAGACACTGGCGATTTCATCGTAGCTGAGCCCTTGCAGATGCTTGGTGAAGTAGCAGAACGTGTTGGCTCCTTTCTTCTTCGGTGCATCTGCCATCAAGGGAGAGGTCAGGGCCAAAGCAGAAAGATTGCGGATGAAGGAGCGGCGGTTGTTCATGAGAAATGCTTGAACGTTGCTGCGCCCCCGGCTCCTTCATTCCTCATGCACTCATTCGCGGATCAGAACATCGTCATCATGGGAGGCTCGACGGGTCTCGGGCTCTCCGCTGCGAAAAAACTCGTCGCTGCGGGAGCGAAGGTGGTGATCACGAGTCGCTCTCAGGCCAACGTGGATGCTGCTTTGGCCGAACTCGGCCCGGCGGCGCGCGGCTTTGCGGGGGACGCGACGGAATCGAGCACCGCAGAGCGCGCCGTGGCGATGTTTGACCATCTTGATGCTCTTTATCACGTCGCTGGAGGCAGCGGGCGCGCGCAGGGAGACGGGCCGCTGCATGAGCTGACGGACGAAGGGCTCGATTACACGCTCGATCTCAATTTGAAATCCGTGGTGCTTTCCAATCGAGCCGCCGTGCGCCGTTTTCTCGAACAAGGCACGGGCGGCGTCATTCTGAACATGGCGAGCGTGCTCGGCTGGTCGCCATCGCCGAGGTATTTTGCTTCTCATGCCTATGCGGCGGCAAAGGCAGGCATCATCGGCTTCAGCAAGTCGATCGCTGCGTATTATGCGCCGCACAATATTCGCGTGAATGTCATCGCGCCCGCACTGGTCAGCACGCCGATGTCCAGTCGCGCTGCGGGCAGTGAGGAGATCATGAGCTTCATCGCTACGAAGCAGCCGCTGGATGGTGGGCGCATCGGGCATCCTGCGGATTGCGATGCGGCGGTGATATTGTTGCTTTCGCCAGAGTCGCGTTTCGTCACGGGGCAGGTGCTCGCTGTCGATGGCGGGTGGACGGTGAGTGAAGGGCAGATTCCGAGCTGAAAGATGAGAGAGCAGAGGCGAGAGATCGGTTTTTTTTCACTGCGCACATTCCTGAAAGCATCCGCATGAACTTTGAAATCTCGGAATTAACGGTCGGCATCGACCTCGGTGGGACCAACATCAAAGCGGCGCTGGTGGAGACGCAGACAGCGCGGATCATTGCCACTCGGTCGAGACCGACGCGCGATGGAGAATGGGTGGGCGAAGTGCCGTGCTTTGCCCTCGCCGTGCGTGACATCGTTCATGAGTTCGAAGCGCAGGCAGGGAAAGAACTGGCTGTGGGCCTCTCGGCACCTGGCCTGGCGAGTGCAGATGATCGGTGCATCGACTGGATGCCTGGGCGCATGCACGGTCTCGAAAAATTCGTGTGGGCTGATTTTCTGAATCGCAGATGCTGCGTGCTCAATGACGCGCATGCGGCGCTCCTGGGGGAAGTGTGGGCTGGAGCAGCGAAGAACACGCAGGACGCCTTCATGCTCACTCTCGGTACGGGAGTCGGCGGGGCGATCTGGAGTGGTGGCAGACTGCTCAAGGGGAAAATCGGTCGTGCGGGGCACCTCGGGCACATCTCGGTGGATGCGCGTGCGCCTTGTGATGCATTCAACACGCCCGGCAGTCTGGAGGTGGCCATCGGGAATCAAAGCATCGCGGCGCGCAGCGGCGGGCGTTATGCCACGACGCATGCGCTACTGACTGCGGAAGCTGCGGGGGAAGCACAGGCGCGCGAGGTTTGGCTCGCTTCCGTGCGTTGTCTTGCCGCTGCGATCGCCTCACTCATCAATGTGCTCGATCCTGAGGTGGTCATCGTCGGCGGTGGCATTGCCACGGGGGCAGGGGAGAGGTTGTTTGCGCCGCTGCGGCAGATGCTGGATGCTTTTGAATGGCGTCCTGGTGGACATGGCGCACGCCTCGTGCCCGCTGCGCTCGGAGACCACGCCGGTTGCCTGGGTGCCGTCTTTCACCTCATCCAGCAGCAGTGATTCTGCGCCGTCTTTGCCATAGCCAGGGGAGAGAGGCTGCTGCGAGCAGCAGGACGCTACCAGGCTCAGGCACGGGAGTGGTGGTGAAATTGAAATCGTCGAAGTACTGGTTGTAGCTGACGGCACCGTTGTCGAGCGAGCCACCGCGCAAATCCCAGCGCAGATCTTTTAAAGCACCGGCATCGAGGCCCAAGGCCTGGTCGGAGAGCAGGGAGGTTGTACTCCCGAGAGCATGGAGGGTGTCATCGTAGGGGCGCACGGCGAGGCTGGCGGTATTGGCATAGGTGTTGATGGCCACCGTGATTTCCGACCAACCGAGCGTGCCCAGCACAGACGAGCTTGCGTGCCAGAGGCCATCCGTGGGGAGGCGATATTCGAGGAGATTATCTCCCGTGTAGCCTACGCCAAAGATCGCCTGGCCGCCTGAGTCGAGGAGGGTGAGTCCAAAAAGGTGCCCTGTGTCTGGGTCGTCCCAGTCCGTGGGATTCACCCAGAAAGACATCTGAATGAGCGAGGACGTGGTGTCTGCCGGAGCCGTGCCGCCGAAATCGCGCGCATCGAGGTTGTAGAGATAGCTCAGGTTCGTGTCACCGGCGATGAGTCCGAGGGATTGCGTGCCGGAATGAGGTGTCGTTTGGCGATAGGCCACGATCTGGTCGCGGGTGTACTGTCCGTCGTAATAGTAGGGCGCATTGGCATCCTCATTCAGCCGCCCGCCTGCGAGTGCCTGCCACAGGCCGGAGTTGTCCGGGATGTCTGCGGCCGTGCCGCCGGGGCCGCCTTGGTTCGTGCCAAACTGCCCGGCATTGTACCGACTGAGATCCGGGCCGTTGGTGCCGTCGCCCAGCGTGTTGGGGTAAGCTCCGAGTGGGACGACACCCGTGGTGCCAGATGACGGGTTGTTATCGAGATAGAAACTGGCGTCTCCCAGAAATCCCTGGGAAGGGATGAGGCCATTCAAAGGGACGCGATAACCGTCCTGCTCCTCAAATCCGCCGAGGTAAGCCTTCGCTGCCAGGGGCCAGAAAAGGCTACCCAGCAGGCAAAGCCAAAGGCGGGGAATGGAGGGCGGAGAGCGCACGAAGTGGAGAAAGCTCGGTCACGATTTATATAATTTCAATAATTAACAACTATTTAGCGGCGTGCGGTTACTCTTGGCAGCGGGCTGGTGGTTGAGGCGGTACATGATCGAGTACACTGGGAAAAAGAGGGAGACTCGATGTGGCAGAGAGCAAATGGCGGTCGAATCAAGTGTTCTCTTGAACACGTAACCAAACATCATATTGGATTGCGAGAATTCTTATGGACTCTCCAGACATCCCTCCGCCAGACGCCGCCGCTGTGGACTGGCTGTTCTTGGACATGAACTGTTTCTTTGCGAGCGTGGAGCAGCAAACGCACCCGGAGTGGCGCGGTAGGCCCGTGGCGGTGGTGCCCGTGGAGACGGACAGCACTTGCGCCATCGCCGCCAGTCGTGAGGCGAAGAAGTTCGGCATCAAAACAGGCACGATCATCGGAGAAGCGAGGCGGCGCTGCCCGGAGCTCGTGACGGTGTTGGCCAGCCACGAGCTTTATGTGGAGTTTCATCACCGCGTGGTGGCCGAGGTGGAGCGCCACTTTCCAGTGCAGGCCATCTGCTCCATCGACGAGATGGCCTGCCGACTCGATGCGCCGCGCCGCAGGCTGGAGATAGCGACGGATCTGGCACTGCGCATCAAGCGCGGCCTGCGTGAGCGCGTGGGGGAGTGCATCACATGCTCCATTGGCCTGGCTCCCAACCGCTTTCTAGGAAAGGTGGCCTCCGACATGCAGAAGCCGGATGGGCTGGTGGTCTTGCGTGCCGATGAGTTGCCGGGCCGACTGCTGGAGCTGAAGTTGGGAGATCTGCCGGGCATCGGTCGGCGCATGGAGCCGCGCCTACGCGCCTGCGGCATTCGCACGATGACAGAGCTTTGGGAGGCGGGTCGCGAGGTGCTGCATCGCGCCTGGGGCGGTGTGTGTGGTGACCGCTTTTGGCATGCTCTGCATGGCGGGCCGACGGAGGAGGATCAGCCGCCGCAGAGGCGGACGGTGGGGCACAGTCACGTGCTGGCACCGGAGTTGCGCACCCCGCCGCAGGCAGGCGTCGTGGCGCGGCGTCTGCTGCTGAAAGCAGCGAGTCGCCTCCGGCGCATGCACTACCGAGCGACGCGCCTCCATCTGAGTGTGAGGGCGGAGGCCGGGCCGCGCTATGAGTGTCAGGCAAAATTTGAGCCAGCCTGCGACAACATCGCGTTGATCGGCGTGTTGGCGGCACTGTGGGAGCAGGTGATGACGCAGGCGCGCTGGCAGCGTGTGCGGAAGGTGTCAGTCGGCTTGTTCGGCCTGGTGGCTGAGGCTTGGCCGCAGCAGATGGTTCTCTTCTCCGGAGAGGTGGGCGAAGAGGTGAAGGGACGCCGCGAGCAACTCAGCCGCGTCATGGATGCGATCAATCAGAAACGCGGGCGCGACTCCGTCGTCATCGGCTTCGTGCCAGATGCGGTGCGTGTGTTTTCGGGCACCAAGATCGCCTTCACACGCATTCCGGAGCGCGAGGAATTCGAAGAGTGAGGCCGCGTGTGCGCGTGGATCAGAAGCGCAGCGTCACGCTGAGCCGGAACATGCGTGGCTCGATAGGGTGGAGATGCACGTCAGAGACCGGAGCGGCCTCTGTGCGGAGTTGGGATTCGTAGTAATAGGCGATGTCGTTGTCGCTGCGGTTGAGGAGATTGAGGCAGTCGAGAGCGATCTCCCAGTTGGCGCGCCGGTAGCCAAAGCGGGCGTTTACTTGGAAGGATTCGCGCGCTTTGATGTCGATGGTTTCATGCAGCGGACGTGGGGCAAAGTAACGCGCGCGCAGCGAGCCAAAGAAACCCTGTGCGCCGCCGAGCGTGATGCCGCAGTTGAACGTGTAGGGGATCGAGTTCGGGATGTTCTGGCTGGACGGATTTTCCGTGGTCAGGTAGGCCTCCGTGAAAGTGGCCTCCATGTCCACCATGGCCCATTCCGTGGGTCTCCAATAGCTGGAGAGCTCCACGCCGTAGCGCATGGAGGCGGGGCCGGGCTCCGTGGTGCCACTGTCTCCCGAATAGACCAGCTCAGAGTCACTGTGGAGCATCCAGACGGAGAGCGTATTGACCAGTCCGCGAAAGCTCTCGTTGCGTACGCCAAACTCGACACCCCAAGTGCGCACGAGGGGATCGACGCGCTCCGCAGAGGTGCCGGTGACAGGGTCCGTGACGATGTTCACCCCGCGTGCGTCGTTGCTGTGGAATCCGGTGCCAGCGTTGAGATAAAGTTCCGTCTTCGCCCAAGGGCCAAAGATCATGCTGAGCTTCGGGCTGACGATGCCCTTGGACAATGATCCTGCATTCTCTGGCAGGGTGCTGTGCTTGACATCAAAGACAAACAAGTCGCCGCGCAGTCCGGGCACCACACGGAACCAATCCGTCGGTTTGAATTCCAACTCCGTGTACAATCCCCAAGTGGACTGCGTGATGTCATCCACCCGCACGGTGTTCCAGCGCTCGCGCGCGGTGGTGTTGTAGAGGCCCAGGCCGGTGATGAAGTCTGTGTGCGCCTGAAATCCCACCGTGAAGCGCTGCTCATGGCCGAGGGCATCAAAGCGCCAATCGCGCGAGATTTGGCCGCCGACAAACCAGCGGTGATCTTGTTGCTCGAACTGATCTCCCCTCACCGGATTGTCCATGAAGTAGGTGAAGTTGGAAAACAGATCGAGGTCGTAATAGCCGGCGTAGGCATTCGCGCGGGTGGTGGCGTTTTCTCCTTGGCGCACCCAGTCAAAGGCGAGGCTGTAACGCTGCGTGTTGCCGCCGTCGGTGGGATCGAGGGTGCCAAAGCGCCCGAGGCTGGTGCCGACCGCGCGATTTGCCACTTGATCTGTCGCCGTCCAGTCGCCGTGATAGCCCATCGCGGTGAGGTTGATGTGATCCCGCCCATCCTCCCAGTGCCAGCGCAGGAATCCGTTCCAGCGTTTGGCATCGGAGCGTGTCTCCCAGGGGCCGTTGTAAAACTGATGCTCCACCGCGACGGTGAGTTGCCCAGGGCCGATCTGAAGCGTGTCCGCAGCCAGCGTGCGGGTGTATTGATACTTCCCCCAAGTCGTCGTCAGGATGCCCTGCGGCAGCGCATCGAGCAGCTTGAAGCGCGCTGCGCCGGTGGAACTCAAGTCGCCATGCTGCGCGTAGTAGGTGCCCTTCCAGTACTCCAGCTCTCCCACCAGCTCAGGGATGATGAAGTTCACATCCGCGTATCCCTGGCCGTGAGCATGGTTGCGGAAGTTCACCGGCATGCCGTCCACATACATGGCAAAGTCGGTGCCGTGGTCGAGATTCGTGCCGCGCAGGAAATACTGGTTCGCTTTGCCATCTCCACTGTGCTGCGTCGCGATGAAGCCGGGGATGCTCTCCAGCAGCTCTCCACGCCGTGAGAAAGGCCGCGCCATCAGTTCCTTGGCACTCGTCTGACCCTTGGCCGCTGAAGTGGCGATGCCGATGAGGCTCTCCGCCTTGCCTTCGATCACGATCTCTCCCAACTCCGCAGGCACATCCGCAAAGCCCGCCGTCCCTGCATTCTGTCCCCACCCATTCACAGACACCAAAAGCAGCAGGGGAAGCGAGAACAGGCGGGGGAGAGTCGGCATGGAAAGTCTGCCTGCATAGACGAGAGCCGTGCGCCCTCCCCACAAAGCAGATGAAATCTTTATCTTTTCGCTCTCGCGCCGCTGGTTAATATGGCCCGCATGGCCGCCAAACAGACCCGCATTCTCCTCGCCGACGATCACGCTGTGGTGCGCAACGGCTTCCGCATGATCCTCGCCGCGCAATGGGATATGGAAGTCGTGGGCGAAGCCTCCAATGGCCGTGAGGCAGTGGACAAAGCCGTCGATTTCCAGCCCGATGTCGTCGTCATGGACGTGACCATGCCGGAGCTCAACGGCATCGAGGCCGCGCGGCAGATTTCCAAGGCCGTGCCGAAGGCGCGCATCCTCGCACTCTCCATGCAAAAGGACTCCGTCTATGTGCGCGAAATGCTGCGTGCCGGGGCCAACGGCTACCTGCTCAAAGACAGCAACGAGACCGAGCTCCTCGCCGCCGTGCGCGCCGTGGCCAACGGCAAAGGCTACCTCAGCCCCGAGGTGAGTGACGCCGTGCTCAATGACTACCGCAAGCACGTCACCAACCCCATCGACCTCCTCTCTCCACGCGAGCGCGAAGTGCTGCAAATGATCGCCGAGAGCAAGACCAACAAGGAAATCGCCAACGCGCTGAGCCTGAGTGTTTACACCGTGGAGGCGCATCGCGGGCGCATCATGGAGAAGCTCAATCTGCACTCCATCGGCGAGCTCGTGCGCTTCTCCATCCGCAACGGCCTCATCGACTGACGCCATGCCGCTGCGCCTTCCGCCATTCACCGGACGCATCACTGAGCGCACCGTGCTGTGGGGACTTTCCACCGGGCTGGCGCTCGTGGTGGTGTTGCTGGGCATGGCCGGCGTCGCTGCGGTCAGAGACAGCCATGCCATCCGTAGAAACTCAGCCGGCTTGGCCAAGGAGCAGTTGCTCATGGCCCGGCTGCTCAATCAAGTGCAGGCGGAGGAGGATGCGCTGGCGCATGTGCTGCATCAGATCGTTCAGACGGAAGATGCTGCGCAACGCACGCGCGTCTTGGCAGATCTCGATGCCGCAGATCGCGAAATTTCGCGTCTCGCCACCGAGGCGGCGCAGACGCCGCACGCGCGGGAGTGGCAGCACCTCGCGCAGGCCACGCAGTCCTTTGCCCGCACCGCGCGGCAGGCGACCAGCCATCAGGGCGCGCTGCCAGAGCACGTCATGGAGCCACTCTTTGCGAGCCATGACGAAGTCGTCAGACTCATCCATGCGCTCATTTTGGAAAGCACTCGACATCTGAGTCAGGTGAACAAGGACATCGAAGCCCAACTGCGCAGTCTGGCGGACGAGTCCATGCTCCTGCTCGGCACCTGCTTCCTGTTGGCTGCCGTTTGCGCGCTCCTCACCATCCGCTTCGTGCGTCAGAGCATCCACCGCATGCAGTGGCAGTCGGAGGAGCTCAACCGCGTCTCCTGGCACATGCTGCAAACGCAGGAGGCGGTCGCGCGTCGTTTCTCCCACGAGTTGCACGACGAGCTGGGGCAGTCTCTGGCCGCTGTGCGGTCAAATCTGACGCGCGGCACCACGCAGGATCTCGACTCCCTCCGCGCCGACTGCCTGCACCTCGTCGATGAATCCATCGCCAACGTGCGCGAGCTCTCGCAACTGCTCCGCCCGGTCATTCTCGACGACTTCGGGCTCGATGCTGGCCTGCGCTGGCAGGCGGAAAAATTCGCGCAGCGCACGCGCGTGGAGGTGGACTATACCTCGGACTGCTCCGGGCGCTTTGCAGACGAAACCGAAACGCACCTCTTCCGCATCGCGCAGGAGGCGCTGACCAATGTGGCCCGCCACTCCGAAGCCACGCAGGTGCGGATTTCTCTGCATTGCCGTGATGAGCGCATTCATCTCAGCATCGAAGATAATGGCAAAGGCATCCCCGAACTGGCAGAGACGCTGGCGCACAGCCCGAGCCTCGGCATGGTGGGCATGCGCGCGCGCGCGCGGCAGCGTGGTGGGGAGCTGGTGGTCAGCAACATCGAGTCAGGTGGCCTGCGCATTGAGGTCAACATGCCCGCTGATCGTGTCCCGGTCGTGCAGAAAGCAATACCCCCTACCGAGGGGATGGCCTTTGCAGGAGGGCCGCATCTATTTTGAACGCTTCATCTTGGCGCTTCCATGCTCTCCCCCCACTCCGCAGAAACTCCTCCCGACGATGTCGGGCTTCTGCAGCGTGCGCTGGAGCATGCGGCGCACTATCTGCCCAGGCAGGGTCCCATCGGCGTTTTCGTGCATCACAATACGCTGCATGCTTTTCAACATCAGGAATTCGAGCCCGCGGTGTTGGAGGCAGCGGCTCTTTTCAAAGCGCAGCCCTTTCTCGAAGAGGAGACTTATCAAAGGGATCGTGCCTGTGGCCGCATTCTCGATGAAGACATTGATGACGTGCTCGCTCGCGAGCCGGATGCAGTGATTTTGCCTGATCAACTCACACGCAGGCAGCTCCGCCGCGCACTGCTCATTCCCGGCGTGCGCCGTGTGAATGGCATCGACATCGCCTGGACCATTGAGGAGGGAAACTGGCTGGAAAAATTCCGCAGCGATCTCTCATCCGCTGCCGCACAGCAACTCGCCGCCGACACGCCGAAAAAACTTTGGGAGGTGTGCCTCGCCCGCGTGCCGAGGCACGAGCCATCTTCGCCGACGCTGCCGCAACGCCCGCGAGATGCCGTGATGGAGGCACGGGGTATCGACCTCGATTTGATCGTCCACCCGCCGCTCATCCGCCTCACCGGTGCGTATCTCGATCAAGGCATCGCCTACTGGCCCATGCCTCTGCGTGAGGAGGGTTTGCTCGCCGCTTCGCGGAAAATTTTGTCACAGCCCTTCTCCATCGCACGGAAGCATCTCACACTCGTCACTCGCGAGCACCGCCGACAGATGGAGCGTGGCATGAGCGCCGTGCAGGTCGTCCTCGATGTGCTGCATCGACTCGCCATCGCTCCAGAGGAATGGGAGGCTTTTCTCAAAGCGGAACTGCTCGCGCTGCCTGGCTGGGCGGGCATGATCCGCATGCTGGAGCAGGACGCCACACTCGCTCCGCATGATCGCGTGCGCTGCTCGCTGATGGAATTCCTCGCGCTGCGCCTCACCTTCACGCTTGCCGCGCTCGAAGACATCATGGGAGACACCACGTCATGGCGTGCGGTGAAGATCGCGCCGCCAGCCTTGGATGCGCTCACGCCCGTGGCCCGTTTTTTTGACTCTGCGCAACTCCTCGGCCTGTCGAGCCGCATGCTCGCGCATCTGCCGGAGGATTTATTCAAAGCACTGCTGCATGAAGTGGCCGCGTGCAGTGAGATCGAACGTCGCCGACTGCTCCACCTCGCTTATGAGCGCCGCCATGAGCGCAGCATCCTCGTCCCACTGGCCAAACACCGCGCATGGCCCAATCCCATGCCGGTGAGCGACCGCCTTGCCGCGCAGGTCATCTTTTGCATCGACGAGCGTGAAGAATCCTTCCGTCGTGCGCTTGAAGAAGTCGATCCGAGCATGGAAACCGCCGGTGTCGCGGGTTTCTTCGGTGTTGCGATCGACTACGCAGGCATCGATGATGCGGAGAGCGCATCTCTTTGCCCCGTGGTGGTGAAACCCAGTCATGCCGTGCGCGAGGTCGCCTTGGAGGAGCATGCGCATCTGCACGAGCGGCGTCAGTGGCTGCGTCGTGTCTGGGCGCAAGTCGCGCGCGCTCACTTCATCTCATCGCGCACGCTGGTGCGAGGCTGGATCAGCACCGCATTGCTTGGTTTCTTCTCCCTCGTGCCGCTCATCTTCCGCGTGCTCAGCCCGCGCACGTATGGCCGTCTCATCAAGCGCCTCAATCGCGCCTTCCTGCCGGAACCGAGGACGGAGATCACCTTCATGCAGGATGACAGCGCATCGCGTGATGCCACCAGCGGTCTTGTCGTCGGCTTCACGGAGGCGGAAATGGCGCACTGCGTTTACTCCGTACTCGGTCCAGCCGGCCTGCACAAAGCCCACGCGCGCCTCGTCGTCGTCCTCGGTCATGGCAGCTCCAGTTTGAATAATCCGTATGAGTCCGCCTACTGCTGCGGAGCCTGTGGCGGGCGAACAGGTGCTCCGAACGCGCGCGTCTTTGCCATCATGGCGAACCGTCCCGGCGTGCGTGAGCTGCTGCGCCAGAAAGGTATCATCATTCCTGAAGACGTCTGGTTCCTCGGCGGCTACCACGACACTTGCAGTGACGACATCGAATTCTTCGATGTCGATCTCATGCCGGAGACGCATCACGGTGACCTCAACCGCGTGAAGCAGTCCTTCGACAAAGCGCGCGTGTTGAATGCCGACGAGCGCGTGCGCCGCTTCGGCACCGTTGGCTCCGCTGTGCGTGGTGAACGGGCACTGCGACATGTGCAGGCGCGCGCGGAGCACATCGCAGAGCCGCGCCCCGAATATGGCCACTGCACCAACGCGGTCGCCTATGTCGGTCGCCGGGAGCACACACGCGGCCTGTTCATGGATCGGCGGGCTTTTCTGGCCAGCTATGATGCCAGCAAAGATCCCGCTGATCAGGCACTCGCTGCCGTGCTCAGCTCCGTCATCCCCGTGTGTGGTGGCATCAATCTCGAATACTACTTTTCCACCGTTGATAACGAGGTCTGGGGCTCCGGCACCAAACTCCCGCACAACATCACGGGCCTCGTCGGTGTGATGAACGGTTTTCAGAGTGATCTGCGCACGGGGCTTCCCGTGCAAACCGTCGAGCTGCACGAGCCCGTGCGTCTCCTGTTCATCATCGAAACCACACCGCAGCGCCTCATGAGTGTCGTCAAAGTCAATCGGGAGCTGCGTGAATTTGTCTGCAACCGCTGGGTGCGCGTTGCCACCATGGATCCAGACGACGGCCACATCGAAATCTACCGCGGAAACGATGTCTTCGAGCCTCTCACCGGAGATGCGGAGCCGCTACCCGTCACACCCAGCTCCAGGCATTGGTATCGCGGCAAGCAGCAGCATCTGCCGCTGGCCCGCATCGTGCCCAAAGCCGCTTAACATGCCCCTCCAACAACTCGCTCTCCTGCTCATCGCCACCCCTGGAGCCATCTTCCTGGCTCTCAGTCTGGTCTGGTTGCTCGGTGGTGGAATTTCTGAGCGTGCCATGTCGCGCATCACTCATGGAGTCTCTGCGATTCTCATTGTCATCATCGCTCTCATCTCGTGGGGTATGTGGCAAAGCGGCCTGCATGTCGTTCGCGCTTCGCTGGGTGCTCATTGGTTCAAGGTCGCGCATTATGAATTTCCACTCGCCATCCTGTTGGATCGGCTCTCGCTGCCCATGGTGGCGATCACCGTGATTCTTGCCGCTGCCGTGGGAGCTTTCAGTGTGCGCTATTTGCACAGAGACCCGGGATTCTTCCGCTTCTTTTTATTGCTGCACCTCTTCACCTTCGGCGCGCTGCTCGTTTTCATGGGCGACTCGCTCGATGTGCTCGTGGCCGGCTGGGAACTTGTCGGTATCACCAGCGTGCTGCTCATCGGCTTTTTTCAATATCGCCCCGATCCTGTGCGCAATGCGCTGCGTGTCTTTGCCATCTACCGCGTGGCGGATTTGTTTCTGCTGATGGCCGTCTTCTTCGCGCATCATTGGCTCAAGACGGCTTCGTGGGAGGGCTTGTTCAGCGGCGCGGAGGCAGGACATGCACACTCCCTCAGCGCATCGCAAGTGTCGCTCATCGCGGTGCTGTTGGTGTTCGCCGCCAGTGGCAAATCGGCACAGGGGCCATTCTGCGGATGGCTCGCGCGTGCCATGGAAGGGCCCACCCCTTCCAGCGCCATCTTTTATGGGGCCATCAGCACTTGCGCAGGCACTTACTTGCTGCTGCGTGTCGCGCCTCTGCTGCAAGGCTCAGCCATCGCCACTGGGCTCGTCATCTTTATCGGAGTCACGACGGCTTTGCTCAGCACGCTCGTCCATCGCACTTGTGCGGATGTGAAAACCTCACTCGCCTATGCCACACAGACACAACTCGGGCTCATCTTTGTCGAGATCGGCTTGGGCTGGCTCACCTTTGCCATCATTCATCTCATTAGCCACTCCGTGTTGCGCACACTGCAGTTTCTCCGCTCTCCATCCATGCTGCATGACGATCATCGCGTACACGCCGCCGCTGGTGGACGCAGAAATCTCGCGGAGCAACAGCATGCATCGCTGCTGCCACAGAGAGTCCGCCTCTGGCTCTACGCGACAGCACTCATTCGCGGTTTCTATGATGCGATCGTGGACCGCTTCATCACCGCACCCGTGGTGAGGATTGCTCAATTTCTGCGGGTGTTTGAGCTGCGATGAACCGGGAAGGACACCAAGACTGAAAAGACTCCCAAGATGACTTTTCTCTCATTGCCATTCATCAGCCTCGGGATCGGCTTTTTGCTTGCCGGAGCATTCTGGACCTTCAGAGCATCCTCGCCGCGACTGCCAGCGGTTTGGACGGCGAGTGCTTCCTTCCTATCCTTTCTTTGCGCCGCCTTTGAGGTCTCCGCCGCCCGTCACACACGCCTGCTGGATTCATGGCTGCATTTTCTCGGTGTGGATGCGCTCAATGCCGTGCCCATGGCCTTCTTTGCCGCACTCACGCTCATCGTTCTGATTCTCATGCCGCGTCGCGATGCCACCGGCAGAGCACTCGCGGGGATGCTCCTGCTTGCAGCGGCCACCCACACGGCGTATGCCGCTGCGAATCTCGCCGTGCTCGCTGCCGGGTGGTGGCTCACCAGTCTGCCCTTCGTGTTGCGCATGTTTGGTGAAGATCGCAGTCAAAAAATCGCGCAGGGCTTTCTCATCGTCAGCAGCATCGTTCTCACGCTTGCCGTCGCCTTGTTGCGCCGCATCGAGATCGCCGAGATCGGTCATGCCAGTCATCTGACCTTCGCGTTGCTCATTCTCGCCGTCGCGCTGCGCAAAGGATTGTTCCCGCTGCACGGTTGGATGGTCCGCCAATTTGAGCAGGGGCCGCTGCTGCCCGTCGCGCTGCTGTTCAATGGTCATCTGGGCGTCTTTCTCATCACGCGCAGTGAGGCCGTAGCGCTCACTTTGTTTGAAAAGCATCTGCTTCATCTCATCGGCATCGCTGCGTTGGTGACGGCACTCATCACCAGCATCGCAGGCTTTGCAGAGAGAAAGCCACGCCGCTTGCTCGGCCTGCTCTGCCTCTCCCAGGCCAGTTTCATCCTCGCTGGTGCCGCTACGGAAACGGCTGCTGGTGTCGCTGGCGGTCTCATGCACTGGCTCGTCGTCGCTGCGGCATCCACCGGACTCATCGCCATCGTCCGCGTGCTCGAAGTGCGCGTTTCTGGCACGGGCGATCCCGCTGCCCATTATGGCTTTGCAGTGAAGGCACCTCGCCTCGCGACCTTCTTCCTCGTCTGTGGTCTCGCTCTCATCGGGCTGCCGGGTACATTGGGTTACTGTGCTGAGGACTTGTTGTTCCATGGCGCGCTGGAAAATCATCCCTGGCTCGGCGTGGCTCTGCCCATCGCCACCGCATGCAACGCCATCAATCTGTTCCGTGTTTTCTGCATTCTTTTCCTTGGCGTGCTACCGCGCGAAGTCATCGACATCCCCGATGCGTTGCCGCGTGAACGCTGGCCGCTCAGCCTCATCGTTGTCTTTCTCGTCTTTGGTGGGTTATTCCCTGCGCAGATTCTTCGCTGGGGGAGTCCGGCCGCGTCGCTCAGTGCGACGTCCGCCGCCGCGGGGCACCTCCACGACGGGAGATGATGTGTGCCAGTGCCGGATGACGTGTGGCTCGTTCCAAGGTGATGAGATAGCACGGGAGCCCGCATTTCACGGCCTTGCCGACTGCCTGGAGATCGTAGCGCGACGTCACATCGTCCAGAATGGTGGCAGCTACTGGCACGCAGCCGAGTCCATCCGCCGCCGCCGTTTTCATGAGTGCCGCGTCGTCGAATTCCGCCACCACACGCGGGCGCAGGTGGTGTGCTTCCAGCCAGCGATCGATCTCATGCCGCCACGCGGTGCGACTGGCAGGCAACAGCATCGGTGCGTTTTTTAATGAAGCGGGAAATCCCTTGCTCAGTCGTTTTGCCAGTGCTGGCACCGCACAGAACACCACGGGCGGTTCGCCCAGAGGATGATTGAAAGCTTTCACCGGCAACGAGGTCGGGGCCGGTTCGTCCGAGAGGAGCATGTCGAGACGTCCCGCCACGAGCGAACCGAGCAAATCCTCCGCATGTCCTTCAGCGCAGGAGAGCTGCAAATTGGGGAAGGCTTTCACAACCGGACGTATCTGCCGCCAAGCCACGAGTTTCGGCAGTGAATTGGTGATGCCGATGTTTAATCGAAGTGATCTCGCGCTGCCGTGTCCATGCAGTGTGCGTAGCATTTCCGTGCCCAGGGAAAAAATCTCTCCTGCACACTCCATCACAAGTCTGCCTGCCGGCGTCAGTTTCAAACCGCGCCCGGAGCGTTCAAAGAGGCGTTCGTCGATGGATTTTTCCAACGCTTTGATTTGCGCACTGATTGTCGGCTGCGTGAGGTGGAGGCGCGTGGCCGCTGCGCGCAGGCCGCCGCTGCGCGCAACCTCCCAGAAAAGGCGCAGATGGTGGTAGTTGAGGTGAAGGTCAGACATGGGGGGAATTAGATCAGAACTAATGGTTTGTGCGAAACTTTGAAATGGTCAAACTCGGTTCACTTTGCCATTCTCCGCCCGTGGACATTCCCATCAACAGCAGCAAGCACTCCTCTGCCTCACCCAAGGATCTCACAGCGGGCCTCGTGGTCTTCCTCGTCGCACTCCCGCTGTGTCTCGGTGTGGCTCTGGCTTCGAACGCGCCGTTATTTTCAGGCATTCTGGCGGGGATCATAGGCGGAGTGCTTGTGGGAGCGCTCAGCGGCTCTCATACCAGTGTCAGCGGGCCAGCCGCAGGTCTCACGGCGGTCGTGGCGGCGCAGATTGGGCAGCTTGGATCATTTGAGGCCTTCTTGCTTGCCTTGACGCTCGCAGGCGTGTTGCAGATCATCATGGGCGCTTTGCGCGCGGGGTTCATCGCCGCATTTTTTCCTTCCAGCGTCATCAAAGGTCTGCTGGCCGCCATTGGCGTGCTGCTCGTGCTCAAACAGATACCGCATTTGCTCGGTCACGATGCCGATCCTGAAGCGGACATGTCGTTCATTCAGCCTGATCATGAGAATACCTTCTCGGAGTTGTGGACATCACTCTTCGATATCCAACTCGGTGCGCTACTTGTGGGTCTGCTCTCGCTGGCACTCCTGCTGTGCTGGGACAAAAGCAAATTTCTGAAGAAAAGCCCTCTCCCGGCTCCTTTGCTGGTCGTGATTCTCGGTGTGGGCATGAGTCTCCTGCTGCGAAAAATCGGTGGCGTCTGGCTCATTGAGCCTTCACACCTCGTGCAAGTGCCAGTGGCGGAAGGCTTCGGCTCGCTTCTCGGATTGCTGAAATTTCCCGACTTCTCCGCGCTCTCCAATCCGGCGATTTATGGCGCAGCGATCACCATTGCCATTGTCGCTAGCCTCGAAACTCTGTTGAACTTGGAGGCGGTGGACAAACTCGATCCGCGTCAACGCCACAGTCCCCCGAACCGTGAATTGCTGGCTCAGGGTGCGGGCAATGTGGTCGCCGGTCTCATCGGTGGCCTGCCTGTGACCAGCGTCATCGTGCGCTCCTCCGTCAACATGAATGCGGGCGCGCAGAGTCGTTTCAGCGCCATCTTCCACGGGGTGCTCTTGTTGGGGTGTGTGCTGTTGATCCCTGCCTGGCTCAATGAGATTCCGCTCTCCGCACTCGCGGCGATTTTGCTGACCACGGGCCTCAAGCTGGCCAGTCCCAAGGTGATCAAGCAGATGTGGAGAGAGGGGGCGAGTCAATTCCTCCCCTTTGTCATCACGGTACTGGCTATCGTGTTCACGGACCTGCTCGTGGGTATTCTCATTGGCCTCGTGGTCAGCATCGCGGCCATTCTGCATAGCAATCTGCGCCGTCCATTGCGCAAAGTGATGGAGCAGCGTCTTGCCGGGAATGTGCTGCGCATTGAGTTGTCGAACCAAGTCGGCTTCTTTAGCAAACCTGCTTTGGACAAGACGCTGCGTGAGGCTCCCAGTGGTTGCCATGTGCTCATCGACGCGCGCAACACGGAGTACATCGACGTTGACATCATCGACCTCATCCAAGATTTCCAGAACAACACCGCCGAGGCGCATGGCGTGCAGGTGAGCCTCTGCGGCTTCAAGGACAAATACGCGCACATCGAAGATCGCATCCAGTTTGTCGATTTCAGCACGCGCGAAGTGCAGAGCAGCCTGACTCCTGAGCGCGTGCTGGAGATTTTTCAGAGAGGCAACGAGCGCTTCCGTGAAGGGAGGCAACTCGTGCGCGATGTCGGTCGCCTTGTGGATGCCACTGCCGCAGGGCAGTTCCCCATCGCCGTGGTGCTCAGTTGCATCGACTCACGCACTCCGGCGGAACTCATCTTCGATCTCGGGTTGGGGGATATTTTCAGCGTGCGCATCGCCGGGAACATCGCGCGTGATAAAGTGCTCGGCAGTATGGAGTACGCCTGCGCTGTGGCAGGAGCAAAGATGGTCATCGTTGTCGGCCACACCCATTGCGGTGCCGTCAATGCCGCTGTCGATCTGCTCGCCAGTCACAAGACTGCCGCTGAGGCCACAGGCTGTGCCAATCTGGACATCTTGGTTACCGAGATTCAAAAATCCATCGACCCCACGACACTCAAGGCACCCGATCAGTGGACACCTGGAGAGAAGGCAGCCTATGCCAATGAGGTCTCCCGCCGCAACGTGCTGCGCACCATGCGCATGATTCGTCAGCGCAGTTCCACTCTTGATTCATTGGTCAAAGAAGAAAAGATCGCCATCATCGGCGCGCTCTATGATGTCAACACGGGCCAGGTGAGCTTTTTCCAGACTGCGGAATCGTGTGTGACGCCGTTGCCTATTCCCACCGTGATTGCCATTTGATGATGCGCGGCACGGGCATCATTCCTGCGTGCCCCACCATTCGAGCAGCATCTGCCGCGCGCGGTAAACACGCCCCTCGACGCCGCGCACAGAGCAGGCCAACACTTGGGCACACTCCTCGTGACTGAGGCCCTCCACAGCAGTGAGTACCAAGGCAGCGCGAAGTTTTTCCGGCAGCAGTGCCAGGCCGCGTTCGAGTTTTTTGAGTTCGCTTTGCAGTTCCGCACTCTCGATGGGTGTGCTTTGGGGGCACAGCGGTGCATCCGTCATTTCGTGGAGCGCCATGGTGTTTTCTCCTTGGCGTGCAGTGCGGGATTTAGCGCGGTCGCGGCAGAGATTGAGCGCGATTTGATAGAGCCAGGTGGAGAAGCGCGCCCGGCCTTCAAATTCAGGCAATGCCTGCCATGCGCGCACAAAGGCATCTTGGCAGACCTCCCGTGCATCCTCATGGGATCGCAGCCAGCGCGAACAAAATCCAAACAGGCGATCTTCATGCTGACGCACCAGCCATTCGAAAGCCGCCATGTCCCCTGCCTGTGCAGCACGCAGCTTCACCTGTTCGACATCCAGGCTTTTTTCAGCATCGACCACCGAGGTGGAGATGTCAGTGGCTGCGTGTGAGGCTGTCATGGGTCCATTCCACCAGTTTTTTCGCCTGCGCAGGGCGCAGATAACGCTTCATCGCAAAGAAATGATCCAGTGTCGCGCGTTGGAGTGCGCCCTGGGCTTGGTTGAGTTTTGAGAGTGCGGCTTGCAGTCCTTTGGCATCTTCTTGCGGCCCACTGATGGCTGCAGCGACTTCTTGTCCGGCGGCGCGGATTTCGCTGGTCAGATGCTTGCGCCGCTGTTCGAATTCCTCTTCCAGCGGAGCCAATTTCTCATGCTGCTCAGGCGTGATGTCGAGGTGGTCATGCATCCAGGTATGCAAATCCAAATTCACCACGTCGTGCGCATGACCTTCACTGTGGCGGTGGAGTGTCCAATCAGTGACAAACCAGGCAGTGAGCCCAGCTAGCACGGCGGAAAACAGCATCGCCATGATCATCCATCGGACACGCGAGATCATGGCGTCGTGGTCTCGCGGAACAATTTCATCACCGGCGGTGTCGTGTGCGTCGTATCACGGGCGGCCAGCGACCACCCCGTCACACTCGCCGTCAAGACGCCCGCCGCGGCTGCCAAGAGCAGAAGGAGGCAGATAAAGGAGCGCTGCCGCCGCGCTCGCCCACCATCCACGCGCACGCGCGCCATGATCTCTTTTTCGAAGGAGCCTGGCGCAGGCATGGCCTTGGCGGTCATCGCCAGCTTGAGCACATGGTTGAGTTCTTGGTCATTCATCGACGGCAAGTAATGCACCAAAGTGGTTTATTTTTGAATCTTTTTTGCTCTTCGCGCCTCTAATAAAGCAGAACAATCCCGCAGGTCATGAACACCAGCCTCCAGCCACCCGTCAGGGGATGGAGCCGTGCCGAAGAAAGCATCAGACACGGTTCGAGTGGTGGAGGAGTGCCGCAGATCGGGTTGGTACTCTCGAGCGGCGGTGCGCGTGGCCTAGCCCATGTGGGAGTGATCCAGGTGCTCGAAGAAAATCACATCCCAGTCGCCGCAATCGCAGGCTGCAGCATGGGAGCCTATGTGGGAGCGTTGTGGGCGGCGGGGTTGGACGGTGCGGCTTTAGAACTGCGTGCTCAGGAAATCAAAGATCGCGCGACTTTGAAATCCCTCCTCGACTTCATCATCCCGCCTTCTGAGGGGCTCATCCGCGGAAATCGACTCCGCCAGCACTTGGAGCGCGATGTCGGTGCGATGAACTTTGCGGATTTGAAACGCAGGTTCATCGTAGTGGCCACGGATTTAGATCGCCTCGTCCCACGTGTGTTTGACTCTGGCCCCGTCTCGCCTGCGGTGCATGCCAGCGCTGCCATTCCTGCGGTCTGCGCTCCGGTGCGCATCGACGGCGTGCGTTACACCGATGGTGGCGCATCTGAGCCGCTGCCTGTGACGCTCATGAAGGAGCGCTTCCATCTCGACCATGTCATCGCGGTGAATGTGATGCCTATGCCGGGCGATCTCGGAGACCGGGATGATCACGCTGCGGCCGCTGACGACACCCTTGGCCGTCATTTGTTGGGGCACATGTTCCGCTCTCTCTGGCACAGAGTGAACCTCTTCGCGCACGGCAACGTGCTCGACACCTTCCGCCGCGCCCTGATGGCTGCGCAGCTTCGCCTCATCGTGAAGGAAGAGGCGGTGGCTGATGTCGTCATCCATCCGCATTTCGCCACGTCCTCGTGGCATGATTTTGAAAACCACGCGCTGTATCTAAAAGCGGGCCGTGAGGCGGCCACCGCCGCTCTGCCTGCGATCCGCGCGTTGCTCTCCCCCAATCCTCAACTCTTGGAGTCCAAACGCCATGAAACGGCTCCGCAACACACCCGAATGGGGCACCTCGTCGCATGAGACCTGGCGCTCCTGGCAGATCACCACCCTGCGCGGCTATCTCAGCCGGCGCGTGATTCCCTTCAGCGCGCATTATCGCCGCGTGTTCAGGGAAAACGGTATCGACCCCCAGGACATCCGTTCTTACGATGACTGGGCACGCGTCCCCTTCACCTCGAAGAAGGATCTCGCCAACGCGCGCGACTTCGTGCTCACCCCCGACGAAGCCGTGCTGCGGCGCGAGCCTGGGATGATTTTTTCTGCCATACTGCGCGGCAGGAAGGCCACCCGCGAGGCTGTCGAGGATGAATTCCGTCCCATCTTGCTCACAAGCACGACAGGCCGCTCATCGGATCCGGTCCCCTTCCTCTACACCAAGCACGATCTCACCAATCTCGACATCACAGGGGCACGACTGATGTTGGCGGGCCGTTCGCAGCGGGAGTTTCGCCACATGAATCTCTTCCCGTATGCGCCGCATCTCGCGTTCTGGCAGGCGCATCACGCGGGGCTGGGTTTTGGCACCTTTATGTTGAGCACAGGTGGCGGCAAAACCCTCGGCACGGAAGGCAACATCAAGCTCATCGACAAAATCCAGCCGGACATCCTCATCGGCATGCCGACGTTCATTTACCATGTGCTGCGTGAGGCTTATGAGTCAGGCCGACGTTGGACGAACCTGAAGCGCCTCGTGCTCGGAGGTGAAAAAGTCGCCGAGGGACTGCGTGCTCGTCTGCGTGAGCTAGCGGCTGCGCTCGGTAGCCCAGATGCGCGCGTGATGGCCACCTATGGGTTCACTGAGTCTAAGATGGCCTGGCCGGAATGTGTCGGCGAATCTCAAGAAGCTTGCGGTTATCACCTCAGCCCCGATCTCGGGATGGTCGAAGTGATCGACCCCACCAGTGGCGCAGTTGTCCCTGATGGGCGGCCTGGCGAAGTTGTTTTCACCTCATTGGACGCGCGCGGCACCGTGGTGCTGCGCTACCGCACTGGTGACATCGCCGAGGGCGGCATCACCTGGGAAAAGTGCCCGAGTTGTGGGCGCACTTGCCCGCGCCTGCTCGGCCCCATTTCGCGCGTGAGTGAGGTGCGTGAGCTTCATATCGACAAGCTCAAGGGCACGCTGGTGAACTTCAATGTGCTTGAGCATTTGCTCGATGACCAGCGCGGCATCGCCGCGTGGCAGATCGAGCTGCGCAAGCGTCACGATGATCCGCTGGAGACGGATGAAGTGCATCTCCACCTCGCAGCGGAAAAAGGGGTGCGCGAGGCCGACCTCGCGCGCGCTGTCTCCCGCCGCTTCCTCGAAGTCACCGAGATCACCCCGAACGAAACGCATTTCCATACGCTCGCCGAGATGCGCGAGCAGATCGGCGTCGGACGCCTCCTGAAGGAAGAAAAGATCCTCGATCGCCGACCCAAAACTCCAACCGCTGCCTCCACGTCAGCGCTCAACTCCTGATGCCATGAAAACTCCATCTCTCGTCATTGTCTCCGCCGTCCGCACGCCCTTCTCTCGCATGGGGACGGATCTCGCCCACCTCGACGCCGTCGAACTCGGTCGCCATGTGGTCTCCACGCTGCTCACACGCACGGGCATCGACCCCATGTTGGTCGATGAAACCATTCTCGGCTGCGTCGGCCAACCTGCGGAGGCGATGAACATCGCCCGTGTCGTCGCCCTGCGTTCAGGGCTGCCGGAATCCAAACCCGCACTGACAGTGCATCGTAACTGTGCCTCCAGTCTGGAGGCACTCACCCTCGCTCATGCGAAAATGTGCGCAGGGCAGGGGGAAGTCTTCATTGTTGGTGGCACAGAGAGCATGAGCAACATGCCGCTCTATTTCTCAAAGCCAGCCGCTGCGAAATTTGCCGCGCTCAGCCACGCTCGTAATCTCCAAGCTCGTGCACGCGCCGCGCTGCGCTTTCGCCCTGCGGATTTTGCGCCAGTGATCAGCCTCAAGGTGGGCCTCACGGATCCGGTTTCCAGTCTGAATATGGGAGACACCGCCGAAGTGGTGGCACGTGAGTTCGGCATCACTCGTGAAATGCAGGACGCCTACGCCATGCGCAGTCACTTGCGTGCCACGCAGGCCAATCATTTGCTGGCACAGGAGATTGCCCCCGTGCTGGGCAGCAAGGTTGTCTCCGCAGACAACGGCATCCGCTCCGATTCGAGCCTCGAAAAACTCGGCAAGCTCCGCCCCGTCTTCGACACGCTCACTGGCAGCGTGACAGCGGGCAATTCATCGCAGATCACCGATGGTGCCGTGGCGCTGCTCGTGGCAACTGAGGAGGCCGCTGCCGCACACGGCTGGAAGCCTCTGGGCCGCCTCGTCAGTTATGCGGCTACCGGCTGCGATCCCAAGCGCATGGGCCTCGGCCCCGTGCGCGCTTTGGATGCCGCGCTGCATCGCAGCGGCTGGAAGCTGGGCGACGCAGACGTGGTGGAGATCAACGAAGCCTTTGCCGCGCAAGTGCTCGCCGTGATGAAATGCCTCGCTGACCCCATCTGTGCTCGGCGCGCTGGCTTGGAGGCTCCACTCGGAGAGCTCGACCCTGCGCGCGTGAATGCCTGCGGCGGTGCCATCGCGCTGGGACATCCTGTGGGGGCCACGGGTGCCCGCCTCGTGCAGACCGCGCTCAACCAACTCCAAGCCACTGACGCCAAGCGCGCCGTCGTCAGTCTCTGCGTCGGCGGCGGTCAGGGCATGGCCGCGTGCTTGGAGGCGCTTTGATTTTCAACTGTCAAAAATTCAACCGGATATGTGCCATGAAAACGCTCCTCTCTCCCCCTCCATCCGTGATCCACGAGGCTCCCCATGTGCTGGAGTCCGTCGTTCATCACGGTCATCCCATTTCACCGAAGCATTTCAAACTCGATATCGACCACGACGGCATCGCCTGGCTCGTGTTCGATATGCCAAAATCTGCGGTCAATGTGTGGAATGAAGAAACTCTGCGCGAGTTCAATCATCACCTAGAAACTCTGGAACACGACACGCGTGCCAAAGCGCTCGTGCTGCGCAGTGCCAAAGAGCGCGTGTTTGTTGCCGGTGCTGATTTGAAAACACTGCGCGCCATGCCGCATGATCGGGTGGATGACCTCATCTGGCTCGGTCAGGCGGTGTTTGACCGCCTGGCTCGTCTGCGTCTGCCAAAGGTCGCCGCCATCCATGGTGCCTGCCTCGGTGGTGGTTTCGAGGTCACGCTCGCCTGTGACTGGCGTGTCGCGAGTGATCATGAATCCACCAAGATCGGCCTGCCTGAAACCCAACTCGGCATTCTCCCGGCCTGGGGAGGTTGCACGCGCTTGCCGCGCTTGATCGGAGTGCGCAAGGCACTCGATCTCATCACCGCAGGGAAGATGCTCAACGCCACCGCTGCAAAGCGCGCGGGTTTAGTCAGCCACGTCGTCGCTCCTGAGAATCTGGAGAACTTGGCACGCCGCTTGGTGCGCGGAAAGCGGCCCGCGCGGGTCTTTCATTTCGAAAACTTTTTCGCTGCCGCGATTGGTCGCATGGCTCGAAAGCGTGCACTGGCGAAAACGCGTGGCCTTTATCCTTCGGTCACGACAGCGATTGAGGTCGTGACCCATGCGGTGCGAGGCAATGTGGAGAACGGCCTGCGTTTGGAGCGCGAGGCCGTGGCCACGCTCATCAGAAACCGCAGCACGGAGCGGTTGATCGATCTTTTCTTCAAGCGCGAAGAGGCGGGCAAACACCCAGCCGCCGCAGGAACCATCATCCCCGTCCATGACGCCGTCGTTGTCGGTGCCGGGGTGATGGGATATGGCATCGCGCACGCACTCGCTTCGCGTGGCGTCCGGGTCTTGATGACGGATGTCACCAACGACAGCCTCGCGCGTGGCTTGGAACGAATTCATGGCCTCGTTTCAGAAGCCACGCGCCGCAGGCTGGTGTCGAGGGTGCAGGGGCGCGACACGCTGGATCGCATCAGCACGGCCAGCACACCGGTGCCGCTGACGCGCCATCACCTCGTCATCGAAGCGGCCACAGAAAACATGGAATTGAAGAAGAAGATCTTCGCAGACCTCGCCGCGCGTGTTTCTGCCGATACGATCCTCGCTACCAATACGAGCGCGCTTTCCGTCGCGGAGTTGGCGCAGTCGGTGCCGCATCCCGAGCGCGTGATCGGCATTCATTTCTTCAATCCGGTGCATCGCATGCCGCTCGTGGAGATTGTCGCTCTGCCGGATACCTCGCCCGATGTGCTCGCCACGGCCGTCGCTTTTGTGCAACGTCTCGGCAAGACGCCGATCGTGGTCAAAGACAGCCCCGGGTTCTTGGTGAATCGCATTCTCGTGCCCTATCTCATGGAAGCCGTGCGCCTGCATGACAGCGGTGTTTCTGTGAAAGACATCGACGAGGCGATGCTGGAGTTCGGTATGCCGATGGGGCCGATGCGTCTCCTCGATGAGATCGGTCTCGATGTGGCGGCCCATGTGGCGAAAACGCTCGCCAGCGCCTTCCCGGACCGGTTCCCCAACAGCATGGCCCTCGACAAGCTCGTCGCCGCCGGTCATCTCGGCAGGAAAACGGGCACAGGATTTTACCGCTACGTGAATGGGCGTGAGCTGCCGCCAGAATCGCAAGACAACCCTGAGCGTCGTCCCGACATTCAAGCGAAGCTCGCACAGCTCATCAGCCAAGAGGCCGTGCGTTGTCTGAAAGAGGGCATCGCTCGCAACGCCGATGACATCGATCTCGCGATGGTGCTCGGCACGGGCTACCCGCCGTTCCGCAGCGGCCCGATCACTTTCGCCCGGGATACGGGCATCATTGACTACTAAACCCACCACTGGAGATCAAGGCCATGAAAACTCTGGAAGAAACAAACACGGACAACAAAGTCCTCATCGACACTTCCCGCATGAATGCGGGACAGCGCGCTGCACTGGAAATGGCGGAAGCCGCGCGTGACGAACGCCGCAACACCGGTCCCGCTGCCGGCATCTTTTTCGGCGAACCCAATTTTGACGCCATGCTGCCCTTTCCGCAGCAGAGCGATGAAGATCGCGATCAAGGAGACGCATTCCTGCATCGCTTGGAGGCGGTGCTCGATCAATACGCTGACCCTGACGCGATCGATGCCACGGGAGAGATCCCTGAAACGCTGCTCTCGGAGCTCGCCAAAATCGGTGCCTTCGGGATTAAAATCCCCGTCAAGTACGGCGGCCTTGGACTCTCCCAGACGAACTACTCACGCGCGGCGATGCTGCTGGGCAGCCGCTGTGGCAACCTCGCCGCACTGCTCTCCGCGCATCAGTCCATCGGTGCGCCGCAGCCGTTGATTCTCTTCGGCACGGAAGAGCAGAAGGCAAAATACCTGCCGCGCTGTGCCAAGGGAGAGATCAGCGCTTTCGCCCTGACAGAAGGCGATGTCGGTTCCGATCCGGCACGCATGAAGACAGAGGCGAAACTCGACGCCGATGGAGGGAGCTACATCCTCAACGGCGAAAAGCTCTGGTGTACCAACGGCACGAAAGCCGGCCTGATCGTGGTGATGGCGCGGACGCCTTCGCCGGAAAAACCCCACGCGACGACGGCCTTCATCGTCGAAACGAACTGGCCGGGAGTCGAGATCATGCACCGCTGCCGCTTCATGGGGCTGAAGGCACTCTACAATGGGGTGATCCATTTTGAAAATGTGCGTGTGCCAGTGGCGAATGTGCTCGGCGGTGTCGGACGTGGATTGAAGGTCGCTTTGACCACGCTGAACACTGGGCGCATCACGCTGCCTGCGGCCTGCGTCGGCCTCTCGCGCCGCTGTCTCGACATCAGCACGCGTTGGGCCAAAGAGCGTGTGCAATGGGGTCAGCCCATCATTCGTCATGCCGCTATCGCTGACAAGCTCAGCCGCATGGCCGCTGATGCCTTCGCGATGGAAAGCGTCGTGCGCTATGTCTCTGCCATGGTGGATCGTGACAAGCACGCCGACGTGCGACTGGAAGCAGCCATTGGCAAGATGTGGGGCAGTGAAAAATCCTGGCGCATTCTGGATGACACGATGCAAATCCGCGGCGGACGCGGCTTTGAAACAGCGCAGTCACTCAAAGCGCGTGGCGAAGCGCCCGAACCCGTGGAGCGTCTCTTCCGGGATGCGCGCATCAATACGATCTTCGAGGGCAGCAGTGAGATCATGCGTCTCTTCATCGCCCGCGAGGCACTGGAGCCGCATCTGCGTCTCGGTGCGGATGCCGTGAATTCCACTCTGCCGTGGAAGACACGCCTGCGTGCTGCGCTGCGTGCAGCACGTTTTTATGCAAAGTGGTATCCGCTGAAATGGCTGCCGCTCGGTGCGGGAACGAGCTGTGAGAAGCTGCACCCGGCATTGCAACTCGACCTCGACGCCATCGCTCGCACCAGTCGCAGACTGGCGCGCGGCATTTTCCTCGCGATGGCCCTCAACGGCCCGAAACTCGAAAAACGCCAGGTCTTGCTCGGTCACTTTGTGGACATCGGCGCTGAGCTTTTTGTGTGGAGCAGCGCACTCGCCTACGTGGAGAGCAAAGTCACCGATGCCCTGACTCCCAGGGCTGAGATCGACCGACTGGTGAGGCTGGTGAGATTCTTCGGCGAAATGAGCCGTGAACGCATCGCCGCAAGCTTTGCCAAACTTCGTGCTGGCATGGATCAAGAGAGCTGGAAGGTGGCGCAGGAACTTTGAACTGGCGTCAGGGATGCCTGCTGCGCTAAAAGGTGGACGGGTGGCAATACCACCCGTCCATCCCTAGTTCATCACCACCATGCTCAACGAGTTCAAACAATTCATCCTCAAAGGCAACGTCATCGACCTCTCCACCGGTGTCATCATTGGCGCGGCCTTCAGCAGCATCGTCACGGCCTTCACCAAAGGAATCATTGAGCCGATATTGAAAGTGATCGGCGGCAATCCCAATGTGTCGCTCGGTCTCCGCATCGGTGAGTTTGTGAACGAAAAAGGCGAAAAGACCGCCAACATGCTCGACATCGGCATGGTGATCAATGCCACCATCGGCTTCCTGATTACCTCGGCCGTGATCTTCTTCGTGATCATCAAGCCGATGAACAAACTGATGGCGATGACAAAGAAGAAAGAGGAGGCCGCGCCGCCCGCCGCACCCGCGGCGGATATCGTGCTGCTCACCGAAATCCGCGATCTGCTGAAGAAGTGACCATCCTTAGCGCGACTCTGCCGCCGCAGGCGCGGGATCGCGCACATAGATGATCTCGCCTGTCTTCAGGCGGTAGGCGGTGCCGAGGCGCTCGCCTTCACCGCTTTTGCTAGCTTTGCTTTCTTGAAAGCGCTCCAGGCGCATGCGCGCGGCGTCGATGGATTCCGCAGGCGATGTCTGTTTGGCAGAAGTGGTGGTGGTCGATGATGAAGTGGGTTTGGGAAGATTGAAGTAGCTCACCACGGCGAGCAGCAGGGCGACGGCGAAAGCGATCCACACATCGAAGAGATTGATGAGGCCGGCGGCTGGATCGTCGCCGTCCGAGTCGTCCCAGAGGCGTTTTTTCATGATTGGGAGCGGCGATCAGAGGTGATGAGCAGATGCTCCAGCATGGTCATGTCCTGCTGATACCAGTTTTTGCGCACAAGATTCATCGTGTAGGCACAGGTGCCGAGCAGCACGCCGACCACCGTGGCGGTGAAGGCGACGACGAGGTTGCTGGAGAGCTTGGCCAAGTCTCCAGACGCCAGGCTGGTGAGCGCGGGGCCGAGCGGGATCAGCGTGCCCATGAGGCCGAGCATCGGCGCGGTGCGTGTCATCCATGCGAGCTTGGACAGGGAGCGCGCGGTTTCGATTTCCAATTCCGCGAGGCAATGCGGCACGTCGGGAGTGTCCCCCCATTTCGTGAGAATGTGCCGCAGGCGCGCTGGCAATCCCGCAGTGGCCGTTGAGAGCATCTCCAGCAATCGCTGCAAGTCGGCACCACCCAGGCGTGCGCGACGCAACTCGTCGAGGGTGGCTTTGACGTGGCGGCGGCTTAGCCATTCGCGCAGGAGACCGCCGATCAGCAGCGCGCACCATGCCGTCAGCACGACGATGCAGCAGAGCGTGGGCAGCAGCACGGCCTCGGAGATGAGGGAGAGGAGCTTTTCAAGTGCCTTCATGTCGGAGAGCCGGAGCGTTTGAGAAAACCGAAGGCGACCAGAAGCACGGCCGCGGCTCCGATCAACCACGCTGCGGTGTCACGCAGCGGTTGCAACACAGTGCCTTTGGCCGTTTCAGGCATCTTGGCAATCTCTTTGCCGACCACTTTCACGGCAGTCTTGTCAGGAGCGCGGGAGCTTTGCTGAATCTTAGCGCGCATGGCCTGGGCGAGCGCGGCTCCCTCCTGGTCTCCCGGCGCGTTGAGTTGTGTGGTGATAAAATCTGCCAGCCGCGTGTTTCCGCCGCTGACGAGTCCGCCAGACTCGCCGTGCGTTTTCACGGACTCCGCATGGATGCGGGCGAGTGTGCGGATTTTTTCCGGTGAGGCGTTCCATAGTTTTTTGCGCACGGCTTCGAGCAGCGTGGCGCTGATTTCCTGCATGGCGTGTGGGGACACGCGCGCAAACCATTCGGCGAGCTTTAGCCCATGTCGGTCCTGCACCAAGACATCATAAACTTCATTCCAGGTTTCCTGTGTGATGCTCTCCGGTCGTGTGACCGACCAGCCGAAGGTGTTCTTCACCATCTCGGCGATGTGGCCTGCCCCGGCATAATCGTGTGACTTCATGCCTTCGAGCCAGCGTTTGTTCAGTAACTCGGATTTGAGGTTTGCGGCGAGCACTTCCTCGAAGTCGCGCACTCGTGCGCCGGTGGGATCGCGAACGTCGGCAATGATGGCAGCGGGGGATTTGCCGGTGATTTTGCGCACGGCCATGCTGAGTCCTCCGAGGTATTCGTAGGCGTGGTGGTTGGAGAGCTGGCTGGTCATGTTGGAAGCCCACACGCGCAGGACGGTGTCGGTGCCTTGCAGTGCCTCCTCGTAGAGTCCGTCAATTTTTTCTCCCCAGGTGTCTTGGGAGTAAACGTAGCTCATGCTGTCAGTGTACACTTCCGTGATCTCGTCTTTCTTGTCCCAGACGCCGGAGCGCGGGATGAGGTAGAGGATGTTGGTGCCGCTCATGTTGCCTGGCTTGGTGCCAAAGATGCGGGCGGCGGCAAACTCGGTCGCCTTCGCGTCGGAGAATCCGCGCTGAAGCAGGCGCGTGTGGGTTTTGGCGACCGCGTCACGCACGGGATTGTCATTTTCCGGTGCTGCGGCGGCGAGGCGCACGGCCTTGTCCAGCAGGGCGACGCGGCTGGGGAAGTTTTCTTTGTACTGTCCGCCCATGGCGATGAAGACTTCGACACGCGGGCGTCCGAGTTCTGCGGCGGGGATGAGTTCCACGTCGATGGCGAGGTTGTTTTGATTCCACACCGGGCGCACGCCGAGCAGGGCGAGAATCTGGCCCTCCATGACGCCGAAATCACGCATCGTTTCCATGCCGTTGAGGTCGAGGGCGATTTTTTTGGGGTGTCGCGTGCGCAGCATTTCATCGACCAGCCTGCGTGCGGTTTCCCAAGCAGGGCGCGTGGGAATTTCCTCGGGGTTGAGCGAGTAGAGATTGCGTCCGCCGGGTGCGCTGGCGGGATTGCGGATGGGTTCCGGTCCAGGGCCGGGTGCGATGTAGCGCCCGCCGAGCGCGGTGAGCAGTCCTGCGAATTCTTTCGGAGCTTCGAGCAGTCGCGCGCGCATGGTGCGGGCAAATTCGAGGTCTTTTGCCAGCGCGGGAATGATGGGAGTGTCGGCGGGCGGCTTGCCATCAAGCGCGGCTTGCAGGAAAGCGGTGGCAGCGGCGTGCTCTTGAAAGGAGTGGCCGGAGGTGGCGCGTGGCGTGCGCCGCGCCTCTGCCAGGTGCTCTCGCAGCGGCTCGCCCAGTATTTGCGCGAGGTAAGGCATCATCTCGGACTCATGCGGAGGCTCGCCGAGGACATGCAGGCGGAGGGGCGTGCGTGCTTCGAGCAGATTGTGCAAGTGTGCATCGAGGCGGGCGATCGCGGCATCATCAGGCGTGTCCGATCCAGTCGCGCCATGCAGTTGCAGCTCACGCGCTTGCTGGCTCACGCGTTTGCGATATTCCTCTTTCAGCAGGCCGTCTTCGAGTGCGCGGAACTTATGAATCTCCTCGTGAAGATTTTTTAATCCGTCATCCAGCCCCGCAGAGAGTGTGGGAGGAGGCATGTGGTCCACCAGGGCTGCATAGGAGCGGCGACGGGCCAGAGTAGCCTCACCGAGATTGTCAGTGATCCACAGGTCGATGACGGGAAGGTGCCCGACGCAAATGTCACTCCAGCAGTCTTTGGAGAGGCCGGCTTCTTTGCCAGGCAGGAGCTCCAGAGTGCCGTGCGTGCCCCAGTGGACGATGGCGTCGGCATGGAACTGCGTGTCGAGCCACCAGTAGAAGGCGAGGTAATGGTGGGGCGGCGGGACATCGCGATTGTGAAGCAAATTTTCATCCTGCTTCTCGCCTCTCTCCGGCTGCGGCATGAGCAGGAGATTGCCCATCTCGATGCGAGGGAGCACGATGTGCGGCTCTCCATTGCGCTGCACGACCATGATGCGCCCTGGCGGCGGGCCAAATTTGTCGATCACTGCCTGGCGTGAGCTTTCGGAGAGCTTGGTGCGGAACCATTGCTCGTATTGATGAAGCGGCACGAGCACGGGCTGGCCTTCATCCACGAGTTTTTCGAGATCACCCTGCGCCCAAGGGCCGACATTGCGCGCGCCACGTTTCATGGCTGCGATGAGGGCGGCGGCATTTTCGGGGAGGTTTTCTAAAGTGTATCCCGCCTCGCGCAGACGTGGAAGGAAGCGCACGAGGCTCTCGGGCGCGTCGAGGAATCCGCCGGTGGGGCTGCCGCGCATGAGGTCGTCCTGCCCGAGCGACTTGTTATAAAAGATGAGCGCGATCTTTTTCTCCGCGTTGCTTTTGCGGCGCAGGGCGGCCCACCGCGCCGCGCGTGCCGCGAATGTCTCGACGCGATCAGGGATGGGCTCGTGCAGACGGAAGCCCTGGATGTTTTCCTTCAGCCCGCCAACGACTACCGGCTCCAGAGTGCCCCATGATTCTTGCAGGGCCATGAACATGCCGACATCGCGGGTGGAGAGGCCGCGGGGATCGCGCAGCCATTGTTCATTCGTCGTGCCCAGCATGGAGATGGGGCGCAGGTAGGGCACGTCCAGCTCGTGCAGGAGCGCGGTGCTTTGCCACATGGCTCCGTGGCGATCCTCGATGAGGATCGTCGGGGCGGCGTCGCGTGTGAGCCGGGTGATGTGCTCTTCGCGGTCGCCAAAAATCGGGACGACATTCAAGCCATGCTTCTCCAGCGCTGCGATTTGTGCGTCGATCACCTTCAAGTCATGCGTCACCCAAAAGGATTGCTGGAGCAGCAGGGCGGCGACGGGGGCGTTGTCGATCCAGCGTTTCTTTTCACGCTTGAAGGCAATGAGTTGCTTGAGGTCGGCAAAGGGTTCCTCACGTTCAGGATCATAATAGCCTGCGTCCGGGATGAGAACCGGTGGTTCGATCGTGCCTTGCTGCCCGCCGTGTTTCACAAGGCAGTAGTGCGTGAGCCGACGCAGGTTTACCGTGCCGTTCGGACGCCAGTAAGATACGACCGCCTCGTCATGCAGCAGGAGTCCTGCTTTTTCGAGATCGATCTGACTGCCACGCGTGTCGAGGGGGATGACGCGCTGTGCCGGATTGATCATGCGCGCTTGCTGGAGGCGTCGTGTGAGTGCTGGGGCGCTCTCAGGCTCGATGTTCAGCACAAACACCATCTGGTAGCGCGCAGCAGCGGCATCGTCTTGTGTGGCGACAAAGGCCGACGCTTTAAAGAATGACGCTTTGATGTTGTTTCCCCGGCATGCGGCTTCCACCTGCGGCATCGAACGATCCCAGATGCCGATGAAGGCCCAGGCTGTCTGCCCCGCCGCATGAGCGTGGCCTGAAAGCAGGATAAAGAGCAACAGCAGCAACCGTGCTGGAGCACGGAAGGGCTGTTGGCACGCTTTAAAAAACGAGACGGCCGCCGATGACAGCATTGAAGCCCGCGGCCTCACGCTGCTGCTGTGAGAATGCCTCACGATAATGGGTGTTGAAGACATTGTTCAGGTTGAGTGTGAGCGAGAATGATTGAGTCCCACGCTCCCACACCTTCCATCCGGCGCGGATGTTCGTCACGAAAAAGCCGGGAATTTCAAACTGCGAATTCAGGGGCGGATTGGTGGTGGTGTTTGAGGAGCCGAGCGCCGGATCGGTCGAGAAACCCGCGTCGATCTCGTCGCTCGTGTTGTGGCGATTCAGTTTGCCGGCCCAAAGCTCGGAAATCTCCACCCACCAACGACCGCCTTCGGGTTCAAAGCGGATGCCGAAGTTGCCAAAGAGCGGCGGGACGAAGCGCATGGGAACGTTTTGTGTTTGATCCTGGCCGTAGGTCCAGGTGGTGTTGTTGAAGAGCGAGAAGTGGCGGCTCAACTGGTAGCTAGCAGAAAACTCCACGCCGGTAACATATCCCTGAGAGGAATTGGCTTTTCGGGTGGCGTTGTAAGTCACGCCGCCGATGACGACCGTCCCCGAGGTGCGCGAAACGATGAGATCGGATAGCTTGGTCAGGTATCCTGTGATTGATCCTTTGAATTTTTCGGTATGCACTCTCGCTCCGATTTCATAGGTGATGCTTTTTTCAGGATCCACTTTGCCTGCGGGAAGTGAGGCGGTGAGGCTGGAGAAGACAGGCGTGCCGGCACTCAGCAGATCACTGTAAGTCGGCGTGCGGTAGCCGGTGGCCACGTTGGCGATCAAGTCGATGGATTTCGAAGCCTCGAAGACGGCTCCCACATTCCACGTGACGGAGTTCCAGTGCTTGTTGGCGATGAGATCATTGATCGTGTAGCCGGCACCAGGGATGACATCCATCGGTTCCGGACGGGACTGGAGGCGTGTGTTTTCGAAGCGCGCACCGAGATTGACGCGCAGACGGTCGGTGGGTCTGAGGTCAAGGGTGGCAAAGGTATCGAACACCTCGTAAGTGCCATCAGGGGTGATGCCGGCTGGATGGGAGAAGGTGGTGACGCCTGTGGCCAGCAAGGTCGATGCGAGATGTTGAGATGCGGAGAGACTCTCATGGCGATAGTCCATCCCGACCACCAATCTGTTGTCTTCGTCCCACTTGATCATGTTCTGGATGCCGACGCCCCAGACGTCTTGATCGGATTGCGTGGTTGTGTTGTTAAAGCGCGTGGCCGTTTGCACGCGTCGTTCCCGAGTCTGGTCGTAGTAATGGTAGTAGCCGTAGATTTTGAGTTCGTCGCTCAGCAGACCGAGATTTTCCGCTGTGTAGTCGAGTTTGACGATGCCGCGTCGCTCAAGTGGACTGTAGATGCGGGGCACGCCATTGGCATTGAGCTTGGACTGCACATAACTGTCCACGTCTGTGCGCTCATTGCCGATCCATGACAGCCGGAAGACATGCCCTTCGGCAGGCTTGAAGGCGATGTTGGCATAGCCGCCCATGGCATGAAAGCCAGATGGCCCCAAGGCTCCATAAGTGGGACCGTGATAATCGGACACGTCTTGGATCGACCATCCAGCGGAGATCGCCCACATGGCATTGGACAGGTGGAAATTCGCCGCGCTGGTGAACTCGCTGTTGTTGCTGCCATAGCGGGAGTAGATGTCCCCGCCGACATTCAAGCTCTCAGAGAACTCGCCGCGCTTGGAGAAGACGTTGATCACGCCGCCGATGGCATCGCTGCCATATTGGACGGAGCCGGCTCCGCGCACGACCTCCATGCGTCCAACCGAGTCGATGGGGAACTGATTGAAGAAGGGGTTGGGGCCGGAGAAAATCGCGCCGTTGTTGATGCGGATGCCGTCCCACAAGTACACCACCCGGTTGCCGATTTGACCACGGATGATCGGAGAGGCTTGGGCAGAAACTTGGTTCACCCAGATGCCGGGTTGTTCCCGCAGCATTTCCGCAGGAGTGACGGGCTGGAAACGCTCAATACGTTTCTGATCCACGACGTTGGTCGATTGCGGAAGCTGGGTGAGATCTTTGGCGGTGCGAGTGGCGGTGATGAACACCTCTGGCAGTTCGCCAGCACTTGCGGAAGGTTTCCTTGGAGATGGCTTCGTGACAGATGCAGAGGAGGACTGCGCTGAGGATTTCTGGGTCGTCTGGTCTGCGGCCATCAACTCAGGACTCAGGCTGGCCGTAAAGAGGATGAGAGCGAACGATGAGAGGCGGGTGCCGGGTTTTGTCATTTCCCGACGATTAGAGTGACCGAAAAATGAGGGCAACTAACGCATGCCGCGATCTCTGCGAATGGATAAAAACCAACCTGGGAAAAGGCGGATGGAGTGATTGCTGTCCACGGTCTGCCGCCGGTTAAGGCGACTCGGCTTCATCCTCGCTGCGCTCGACGAAGCGCATGGCGTGGTCGATGAAACGCAGGAGCACATCATCGGTGGGGCCGTTGCGGTTTTTGGCGAGGATGAGCATGGCCTCGCCCTTCTTTTTCTCTTCGGCCTCTTCGTCTCCTACTTCCATTTTCGCGCCAGCGTAGTCTGAGCGGGTGAGCAGGCCTACCAGGTCGGCATCCTGTTCGATGGAGCCGGATTCTCGCAGGTCGGAGAGCACGGGGCGCTGGCCTTTGCGGGACTCGACGGCGCGATTGAGCTGGGCGAGCACGATGATCGGCACGTTCAATTCTTTGGCGAGGCCTTTGATGCCTGCGGAGATTTCAGCGATCTCGATTTGGCGATTGTCTTTCGCGCGGCGGCTGCCGCTGGTGACCAACTGGAGATAGTCGATCATGATCATCTGGATGCCGTGCTGCTTTTTCAGTCGGCGCGATTTGGCGCGCATCTCGAGGATGTCCAGACCGGGCGTCTCGTCGATGTAGATTTGCGCTTTCTGGAGTTCGCGTGTGGCTTTGGCGAGTGCCTCTTGCTGTGTGCGGGAGAGGAGGCCGCGGGAGAGGTCCTGCATGCTGAGGCGTGCGCGGGAGACGAGCAGACGGCGCACCAGCATGGTGGCGCTCATTTCGAGTGAGAAGACGGCGCAGGGCGTGTTGCAGTCCACGGCGATGTGCTCGACGATGTTCATCGCGAGGGAGGTCTTGCCCATCGAGGGGCGTGCGGCGATGACAAACATTTCCCCGCCTTGCAGGCCCGAGCTCATGCTGTCGAGCTTGCTGTAGCCGGTGGAGAGGCCGCGGAGCTGGCCGGGATGCTCCAGCATGTGCTGAATACTGTCGATGGCATCCATGACATGCGCCGAGAGCGTCTTGATGCCTTCTTGAGTGCCGAATGACTCACGCACGGCGAGCACGCGCTGCTCGGCGTGATCGATGAGGGTGTCGATGTTTTCATCCATCTGCTCTTTGCCGTGCTCGTAGGCGTGATGGATGTTCAGTGAGCTGGCGTGGATGAGTTCGCGCAGGACGTGCTTGTCGAGCACGATCTTCTTATAGAAGGGGAAGTGTGCAGGGATGGGAACGAAGGCGAAAAGCTCTGCCACGGCGGCGGCACCGCCGATCTTGTCGAGGAGGTTTTGTTCCTTCAGTGCGTGAGTGAGCGTGACGGGATCGACCGGGAGGTTTTTGTCATAAAACTCCAGCAGCTTCTCGTAGATGGTGCGGTTTGCTTCGTGATAGAAGGCAAGCGCGGGAAGGGAGACGCGGCATTCGCTGAGGCGCTCGGTTGGGTCTTGCAGCAGACAGGAGAGCACGCCCTTTTCAGCCTCGTCGCTGAAGGGAAGTGCACGGTTGAACGAGGCTAGGAGTTCTTCGGCAGAGGGGATTTCACCGCGTTTTTTAAAACCGTCCCGGCCTTGTGTCGGCGCAGCACCAGCGATGGGGGCGGTGGGCTTGGTACTGGACGGAGAATTTTCAGCCATGGGGTGCGCAGCATGGCAGGCTGGTGGAAGGCCGTCAACGTCACGCGTGCCGCAGAATGTGTGACGTTCTTTAGATGGGTTAGCAAAATCTTTTCAGCAAAGGCTTGATTTGTATGAGCTTTCTTCTGAAAAATGAACGTGTCCCGAAACACCGGGTCAAACGCCCCTCCTTCACAAACAACTCTATGTTACTCACAGCCATCAAATTGAAACTCGCGGCCATGGTCGCAGTCGCCGGCATCGACACTGCCGAAATGCCAGGCGCGTCCAAGGACTTCACCGGCATCCTCGAAAATCTCAAAACGGAGCAGGACAAGGTGGCCAAGAACCCTGGGGCCAACAATGCGGACATCAACAAAGCCTTTAATGATGCGGTGGCCAAGGTGCGCGATCTCGCGCAGAAGGGGGACAAAGACGCTACCTACGCGCTGGCGCATTGGGGCGTGCTGAGCGGTGCCAACATCAATGAAGTCGCCGCGCTCTATAAGAAGGCGGCAGATCAGGGTCAGATTCTCGCGAAGTCGGAGCTGGCGCAGATTCTTTTGAAAGCGGGGGCGCAAAATCCCGGTGCGATCAAAGAAGCCATCAAGCTGATTCAGGAGGCAGAAGCAGCCGACAACAAAGTGGCGCGCCGCATGCTGGCGCAGTTGCACCTCCAGGGGGTCACGGAAGGTGAGAAAGGCACGATCGTGATCGAGAAGAGTGTGGCCAAGGCCAAGGAACTTCTGGAAAAAGGAGAGAAGGCCGGGGACGGTGAAGCCACGCTCGGACTGGCACAGCTTTACTCCGCAGGTGTCGAAGGGGTGCCGCAGGATCATCAGAAAGCGCTCGATTACCTCATCGAGGCGGGCAAGCAGGGCAACGCGGTCGCTTTGAGCACCTATGGCGCGCGTTTGCTCAACGGTGACCCCGCTGAGCCAAAAGAAGGGCCGCATCTTGTGAAGAAAGACGTGAAGGCGGCACTTGAGATGTTTAATAATGCAGCGTCCAAGGGACTCGCTGCGGCGAATCGCATCCTCGGTCAGATCTATGAGAATGGAGTCGGCCCCGATGGCGCGGATGTGAAGCAGGATATCCCGAAAGCCTTCGAGTACTACACCAAGGCAGCCAATGGCAACGACCCGCAGGCACTCTTCCGCTTGGGTAACTCGTTTGAGACCGGCATTGTCAAGGATCCCAAAGGCAAGCGTGATGATAAGGACAACATCTTGATCCAGCCGAATCCGAAAAGCGCGCTCGATCTCTATCGCCTCGCGGCGCAGAACAACTTGGCGGAAGCCTTCTATAACGTCGGTGTCTATTATGAAACGGGCACCGTGGTGGATAAAGACCCGCAGAAGGCCTTTGCCTTCCACATGAAGGCAGCCACGGCAGGCATTCCACAGGCCATGAATCGCCTTGCGGGCCTTTATGCGAATGGCACGGGAACCACTCAGGATTTGGTGGCTGCTGCGGGTTGGTATCAGCGCGCAGCGGACATGGGATTTGCTCCTGCGCAGATCGCACTTGGCATGCTCTATGAGCAGGGTGCCGGTGTCCGCCAAAGCCGCACCGTTGCTGCGGGCCATTATTCGGACGCTGCTCAGCAGGGCAATGTCTTGGCCATGCTGCGCCTCGCCAATCTCTATGCCGTGGGCGTCGTGCCCGGTACTCCTGAGCTGCCGCGCGCGTGGGCTTATGCCAAGCAGGCTGACACACTGGTGCAGCAGGGCAGCCAGGCAGATAAAGACACCACCGCGAACATCCTGAAGCAACTCGAAGGCAAGATGTCTGAAGCGGATAAGACGGAAGGGAAGAAGATCTTCGACAAACTGCCGAAGCCTCAGTCTGGCGCAGCGGCGCAGCCTGCTTCACCCGCGAAAGCAGGTGACTCGAAGAAGAGCAAATAAGCGCTTGTCAAAAGAGACCTCTTTGCTAGTCTCCGGCTCCCCAAAACCAGGGGAGCCGGTTTTTATTTTCCGGGGCATTAGCTCAGTTGGTAGAGCGCCTGCATGGCATGCAGGAGGTCAGCGGTTCGAACCCGCTATGCTCCACCAAAACTTTTTCCGGAACGCCGCCATGAAATCACTGACGACAGGAAGTGTGGCGATCGCCTTTTTCTGGATGGCACTGGGCACATCCGCACGCGAAGTACAGAGCCATGGGTTGATGTTTGAAAAATGGCTGAGGGACACCTTCTTTGGCGGTTATCAGCCGGAGAGCAGTACTCAGAAATGGGACATCCCCGCGGTGGCGAATCCAAATCACGGCCGCATCCCGGTGAATCCGAAGGCGGCAAGGTATGGCTCGCCAGTAGGATTGGGGGATGCGCGCCGGCAATATGAAATCCGGGAGACGTTCATGCTCATCGTCGGATTCTGGCAACAGGAAGCCAAAGACCAAAAGCGCTGGGTCAATGTACAGACCGTGACGGTAACACCGGAGCGTTGGGCAGATCTTTGGCGACCCATCACGCATGCTGACCTGGAGAGGCTGGAGTCGGTGATCAAAGACAAAAAACTCTCGTTGGAAGAGGCGCGTGCGCAGGCGCAGACGATCAAATCGCAGCCGCCTTTCACGCAGGCAATCATCCAGGTGAATCCCAAAATCGACGCAAGTCAGCGCCGTTTGCAGTGCAGTCTGCGGTTCGCAGATTTCTTCGAACACTTGGCACCGCATGCGTCGCCAGCAATACAGGAGCACCCCATGATCTTCGGTGTGCCCGTGCCGAGATCGTTTAAATCTGCGCCGCGCAGGTTCAGCCCGCCGTGAGCATGAGGGGAAGAATGCAGTTAGACACTTGGAATTTTCCGCTCAATATCCTTGCCGTTTCGGCGGGGTTTGTTAACAAATCGCCCCAAAGCAGGCATTTTATATGAAGTTCACCATTAGCAAGGAAGCCTTCCTGGGCGCCATCAACCAAGTTCAGCATGTGGTCAGTTCGCGCACCACGCTCGCCATTCTCTCCAACGTCCTGCTCAAGGCAAAGGACGGAGTGCTGGAACTCACGACGACAGACCTCGATGTGGGCGTGACCTGCTCTGTGCCCGCAGAGGTGGATGAGCCTGGGGCCACGACATTGCCTGCGCGCCGCTTGGCGACCATTGTGCGCGAGCTTCCTGCAGAGGAGATCGATGTGAAGGTGGACGAGAAAAACGTGGCCTCCATCAAGAGCGGCCCGAGTTTCTTCAAAGTGCTCGGCCTCACCAGCGAGGAATTTCCCGCGCTGCCTCGTTTTGATGAAGCACGCGAATTCAAGATCGAGCAGCAAGTGCTGCGCGATTGCCTGCGCAAGACCAGCTATGCGATCTCCACAGATGAGACACGCTATGTGCTCAACGGCATTCTCTTCTCCTTCAAAGCAAATGCGCTGACGATGGTCGCCACGGACGGACGCCGCTTGGCGATGGTGGAGCAGGAGCTTGAGTTCCCGCAGAGCCAGGAGATCGACATCATCGTGCCGACCAAGGCCGTGAATGAACTCTCGCGCCTTCTCGGTGACTCGGGCGAGGTTTCCATTCGCGTCACGGGCTCACAGGTGGGCTTTGATCTCGGGGAAAGCCTGCTGGTGAGCAAGCTGATCGACGGCAACTATCCGAATTACCGCCAAGTCATCCCTGGTGAGTCAAAAGAGCGCGTGCCACTGGAGCGCGAAGCCTTCTTGCGCGCGATTTCGCGTGTGTCTCTGCTCACCACGGACAAATCGAACTCGATCAAATTCATCTTCACTGCCGGTAGCGTGGAGATCGTGGCATCCTCTCCAGAAGTCGGAGAAGCGCGTGAGACATTGGCCGTCAATTACAAGGGGGCGGCGATCACCATCGCTTTCAATCCCGAGTTCGCCATGGCCCCGCTGCGCAATCTGAGTGCGGACGAAGTGCATCTGCATCTCATTGACGAAATCAGCCCCGGCGTGCTGCGCAGCGGCACGAACTTCCTCTATGTGCTCATGCCCATGCGTGTGAACGCCTGATCCATCGGCCCTCATCACCTCCAGAACACGCCATGAAACGTCACCCTCAGGCATTTTTGCTTCTATTCACCGCTGTCTGTCTGACCGCATGTTATGGCCCCACGCCGCCGCCTGTTCCAGGTGGGCCGCGCGGGCGCTCACTGGATGTGCCTCCGCGCTACGGAGTGCCGCCGGAGCAGACGCAGTATTTTGAAGGGGTGGACATGACCGATCCGAACGCTGCCGCCGTCCAACCGCCGAATCCGAATGCTGCGCCAACGACGGGAGACACCGTCACACCACCTTCTACGAGTGGCGGCACGTCAGCACCTCCTCCCGTGACGGTGACCCCTCCTGGGAACACACCGCCGCCGACGACCACGACGCCTCCCAAGCCACCGGCTCAGACGGAGATTCCCTTTGCCACACGCATTGCGGGCAAACCAGGTTTCGTGAAGAGTCCCTTCGATCCGAATGGCCAGGCCATCGACGTGCGCGACTTCCAGTCCGGGCAGAAGGCCCGCTGTCCCTACACCGGCAAAGTTTTTCGCGTGCCGTGACACCAGCGGCGAGTGAGAAATCCTTGCTGCCTCCTTGCGCTGTCCTTGCTTCTGCGGTTGCAGAACGTGTGCTGGGATTCGCCTTTCTGTTGAGTTGTGTCTGCTGAACGTTCCATAGCCATTCTCAGTCCTGGCCTGCTCGGCGGCTCGTTGATCAAGGCGATCCTGCAACGCATGCCTGGTGCGGAAATTCGCGTGTGGGCACGGCGGCAGCAAGCCGTGGATGAGGTGCGCGCCGCATTCCCCTCGGTCGTTGCAACCACGGACGTGGCAGAGGCGCTCAAGGACGCCTCGCTCGCCATCTTATGCATGCCTGTGCAGCACATGGAAGAGATCGCGCAGCGTATGGTTGCCTGCACCCTAGCGCAGGATTTGCTGGTGACTGATGTGGGCAGTGTGAAAGGAGCCGTCGTCGCAGGGATGGAACCCGTGTTTGCTGCGACGCGGGCTGTTTTCATCGGCAGTCATCCGATGGCTGGCTCGGAGAAAACGGGCCTCGCTCATGCGAGTGGTGATTTGTTTTACCACGCAGCTTGTTTGATCACTCCCTCGCCGACGACACCGCGCCCGCTGGTGGAGCGGTTGCGGAATTTCTGGACTCGACTGGGATGCCGAGTGCGAGAAATGACCCCGCAGGCGCATGATCGCTGCGTGGCGCGCATTTCCCATCTGCCGCATGCGATGGCCGTATTGACCACGCTGGCGGCACTGCATGATGACACCGATGTGTTGGACAGCTCTGCCGGTGGTTTCCGCGACACAACGCGTGTGGCCGGTGGAGACCCCACCATGTGGGCGGGCATTTTTCTCAATAACCGCGCCGAAATCATCGCCGCGCTCGAAGATGCCGCCACGGCGCAGCGAGAGCTTGTTGAAATGCTCCGCAGCATGGACGAAGAAGCCCTCCGCCGTTTCCTCGCCAGGGCCAAGGCTCTGCGCGATCTCCTTCCGGCGGTCTGACTCCCCATGGCCAGCCTCAAGTCGAAGAAACTCAAGAGCATCCCTGCCGAAATCACCGTCCCAGGGGATAAAAGCATCTCCCATCGTGCCGCCATGTTCGCCGGCTTGGCGAAGGGCACCACGGTCATCGAAGGTTTCCTCCCCAGTGAGGACTGCCTCTGCACCGTGCATGCCATGCAGTCTCTCGGCGCTACCGTGGAACCCCTGGAGGAGGTGGAGGGCGTGGGTCTCGTCAAACTCGCCATCACCGGCAACGGCATGCGTCTCAAGGCACCCTCTCAGCCGATCAACTGCGGCAATTCCGGCACCACCATTCGTTTGCTCTCAGGCATCCTGGCAGGGCAGAACTTCAAAACCGAAATGTTCGGCGATGCCTCGCTCTCCCGGCGTCCGATGAAGCGCGTCTCTGATCCCCTCGGACAGATGGGGGCAAAGATCACCGGCCAGGGAGAAAAAATCTGCCCGCCTCTCGTGGTGGAAGGCAGTAGCTTGAAACCGATCTATTACAAACTCCCTGTCGCCAGTGCTCAGGTGAAAAGCGCGGTGCTGCTCGCAGGCCTCTTCGCGCAGGGCAAGACCACCGTCGTCGAACCCGTGGCGACGCGCAATCACACGGAGAGACTCTTCACCCACTTCGGCATCAAATGGCTGCGGGAAGACGATTGCGTGAGTGTTTATGGCGGGCAGGAACCTCGCGCCACGGACATCGTGGTGCCGGGAGACATCTCCAGTGCTGCGTTTTGGATGGTTGCTGCCGCGGCGACGCCGGGATCCCAGATCACGCTCAAAAATGTCGGTCTCAATCCCACGCGCACCGGCGTCATCAACGTCCTCCTACGCATGGGAGCGCTTATCACCAGCTCGGAGACGCATTCGGATGGCGAGCCGCGTGGCAACATCATCGTGCGTGGCGGTGATTTGAATGCGACAGTGATCGGCGGCGCGGAGATCCCCAATGTCATCGACGAGTTGCCTATTCTCGCAGTTGCCGGCGCTCTCGCCCGCGGCAAGACGCTGATTCGCGACGCTTCAGAATTGCGCGTGAAGGAGACGGACCGTATCGCCGCCGTCGCGCAGAATCTGCGTGCCATGGGCGTCACGGTCACCGAGCATCCTGATGGCATGGAAATCGAAGGCGGTGCGCCTTTGCGCGGAGCCACGCTTCAGTGTTGGCATGATCACCGCATCGCCATGGCCTTCCTCGTGGCGGGTCTCTTTGCTGAAGGCACCACCACGATCGAGGGAGCGGAGTGCATCTCCACCTCCTACCCCGGCTTTGAGCATCACCTGGATCTTTTCCTCCTCGGAGACACAGGAGCGCGGCCCATTCCTGTGCTCTCCTCCGTGCCGCAGCCACTTGTGGAGAAAATGAACCGCGCCAAATCATGAGTCAGCCGCCTCTTGTCATCACCATCGACGGCCCTGCAGCCTCTGGCAAAAGCAGCATCGCGCGGCTCGTTGCGCAGCAATTGGGCTTCACGTATGTGAACACTGGCAACATGTATCGCGCCATGACATGGGCGGTGCTGCAGGCAGGTGCCGATCCGCAGGACGCGGAGGCTGTGCGCCGCGCGGCTGCCGCCATCACGCTCGACTCTCCTGTGGTCGAAGGAAAAACGCAGGTCTGCATCTCAGGCCGCACACTCAGTGATGGCGAGCTCAATAGCGATCCCGTCAATCGTGCCGTTTCATTCATCGCCCGTGTACCCGAGGTGCGTGAGCGTCTCGTCGCCGCACAGCGTGCGCTAGTCTCCCTCGGTCCTTTGGTCATGGAGGGGCGCGACATTGGCTCCGTTGTTTTCCCGGAGAGCCCGCACAAAATTTACATCGACGCGAGTGAGGAAGTGCGCGCCAGCCGTCGCAGTGCCCAGGGGCATGCGGATCAAGTCGCCGAGCGTGACCGACTCGACAAACAACGTGCGAACAGTCCGCTGGTGGTGCCGACAGGCGCAACGATCATCGACAACTCGCACATCACCCTCGATCAAGCGGTCAGCCAAGTGATTGCCGCGCTCAAGCTCTGATCATGTTCGGTACGGGAAAGTCATGAAACTCAGCTATACGCTCGGACGCCGCTTCTTTCGTGAGGTTGCCCGCGGGCTGTTCGACTTCCGCGTCATCGGAGCAGAGAAGCTCAAATTTGATGGTGCGGCGCTCGTGGCGTGCAATCACGCTAGCTTTCTCGATCCTCCTTTTGTCGGGCAGGCGTTCGATGAGGCCATCCACTACTTCGCACGCAAGTCGCTCTTTGAGCATCCACTCGCCGGTGCCATTTTGCGGAGTTGGCAGTCCATCCCCATTGATCGCGATAAACCGGATGCCTCATCGCTCAAGGCCACGATCCGTCTTCTGCGCGAGGGGAAAAAAGTGCTCATCTTTCCTGAAGGCACACGCAGTTTCGACGGCGCGCTCCAGCCTGCGGAGGCAGGCGTCGGCCTCTTTATTGCCAAATCAGGGGCGCCAGTTCTGCCTGTGCGCATTTTCGGCACGCGTGAGGCCTATCCGCGCGGTGCTAGGGTTCTGCATCCTGCGCGCATCACTCTCGTCGTGGGCGATCTCTGGCAACCGGAGATCAAGGAACAGCCGCAACGCGGTAAGGAACTCTACCAGGCGCTCGCCGATGAGGTGATGGCACGCATCGCAGGACTTTCACTGTGATGTCTGGCGCAGAATAAGTATCAGGAAATGACAGAATAGAGGGAGCCTTTTCTCTTGGTTTTTTAGGTGCAGACGCTATCCGTCCCCACCCCCATGTTTTGTAAGTTTACAGCGGCAGCCGCCGCACCAAGGGCTGCGCCTACCCGTGTCACGGTGGCCCGTTTGGCGTTCTTAATTATTTTGCTTACAATTAAAAGCTGGGCGGCAGATCAAACTTGGTTGGACGTAAACTCGAACAACGATTGGAGCACGGCAGTGGCAAATTGGAATGGTGCTGTCGTGTGGACCAATGGGAACAACGCCATCTTTGGAGGCGTGGGAGAGAAGGTGGAGGTCGCGAGCGATCTGACGATCCAGAACATCACGTTCAATAGTGATGGCTATGAGATTGCGGACATGGATGCAGGGAGTCTTTTCAATCTCTCTGCCGGAAGTATCATCACCGTCACCAATGCCGCGCAGACGGCAACGATCAGCGAAATCATCAACAGCGGTGATCTCGGAAAGGCCGGAGTGGGCACCTTGCTGCTCTCTGGCTCCAACACATTCTCCGGCGCAGTCAACGTCACCGCAGGCATCCTTCGTCTGGCAAATAACAATGCGCTGGGAAATACCAGCGGTGCCACCAGTGTTTCCGGCAATAGCCAGATAGAGCTGCAAAACGGGATCACGATCGCTGGGGAGACGATCGGACTAGGCTCTGGAGGCACTGATTATTATGGCGGTCTGCGTGCTGCGACCAATGCCACGGCGACATGGGGAGGGACGATCAATCTCAACACGGGCGGCCGTCTCGGCAGCAACGCGGGCGGCACGTTGATCATCACGGGAGTCATTCAAAATGGCACGTCCACCGGCCTCTCCATTTCAGCTACAGATGGCGGCACGGCTGCAAACCTGGGCACGGTCCGAATCGATACGGCTGCGACTTACACAGGAACCACCACCGTGATCCGTGGGCGTCTTCAACTCGGCATCACCAATGCGCTGCCGACCACGACGACACTCGATCTTGATTATTCGGTGGCTGTTGAGGACTCCATTTTTGACCTGAATGGCTTTAATCAAACGCTCGGTGCTCTCCAGCGCAGTGGTGGCGGGGTCGGTTCCGGCGGTGGCAGCATCATCACCAACAGCAATGCGACCGCGAGCACGCTCACGCTCAACCAAGCGTCCAACACCGCCTTCAGCGGAGTCATTCAAGATGGTGCCGGCGTGGTCAATCTGATCAAGAGCGGCTCGGGCACACTCACGCTCACCGGGAATAACACGATGAGCGGGAGCATCACGGTTTCCGGAGGTACACTTGCTTTTTCTGGCACGAACACCTTGGGTGCAGCAACGGTGAACAGTGCTTTACTACTTCTCAATGGCACAAACACTTTGAGTGAACTGCTAAAGGTGAATAGTGGCGGGGTCGTGACTGTGGGTGGGAGTGCCGCCATCGGAGGCACAGGCGGTATCACAGTGGCCTCAGGTGGGCGCGTGGTCCTTCAGGATGGTGTGAATGTGAGCGGGAAGACCATCACCGTGGCAGGCACAGGCGGGAATAATTATGGTGCGTTGCAGACGGCAGACAACATCACTGCTACATGGTCTGGAAACATCATCACCAGCGCGGACGCGCGACTTGGCGGAGGTGTTGGCGGCACGCTGATCATCAACGGCGTCATTAGCGGCACTGGGGGCGTGCTTTTCAGTCGCGCAAACAACGCCACCACGATCCTCAACAACATCAACACTTACACAGGCGATACGTCACTCTTTGCCAATGGTGGCACGGGCGGCCGACTTGTCATGGGCGTGGACAACGCTCTCAATGGCACCAGCAAGCTCGTCGTCTATCCGACTCCTGCGGCCACAGTGAGCATGACGGTGGATATCAATGGGCATGTCAGCGCCTTCACAGGCTTGGACACCTCCGCCAATCACACCAGCGGCAATGTCCTTTTTGTGCAGAATGACGGCAGCGCGGCTTCCACGCTCACCCTCTCTGGAACCGGCCTTGGTGTTGCCGAGGTCGTCTTCAATGGCAGAATCAATGACGGCAGCAGCGGCGCGGGAGGCATGTCCTTGGTGAAGAATGGCTCCTTTATTCAGACCTTCGTTGCGGCGAATGGCTTCACGGGAAGCACAACGCTGAATGCTGGCACGATTCAAATTGGCAAAGCCACAGTGAGCGGCTTCACAGGCGCGAATGGATCGTTTGCCAGCGGCAGTTTCATCCTGAATGCCGGACTTCTGGCCATCGATAACCTCGGCTCCAGCAACAATGGGAGCAACCGCATCGCGGACTCCTCCTCCATCTCATTCCGTGGCGGCAGCATGGTGTACCGAGGGTCGGATCAGACTGCCACCCATTCGACGGAGACTCTGGGTACTCTCATCTCTCACAGCAGGAGTTCGCTGCTCACCGTCAGCTATGGTGCCATCAATACGGCGCAGGTAACCTTCAACTCCTACTCACGCCTCGCCAATGGCGGGTTGTTGTTCGTTAACGGTGATAAGCTCGGGCGCAACAGCCTCGATACCGCGAGCATCGCGCGGATATTTTTCACCTCAGCACCTGATCTCGTCGGTACGACTGCGGCACTCAGCAGTGGGATCAATTTAGCCGTGCATAACACGCAAATCGTGCCGGGACTCGTGGGTGAGGCGGTGGCGACCACGGGCGGGGAAGGGAGTGTCACGGGCAAACCAAATACCTTTGTCACCTACGGAGCGAGTGGCGGCCTCCGCCCGCTCAATCCCACGGATGAATTTACACAAAACACGTTCACAAGTGGTGACAACATCCGCATCACCACGGGCACGACATTGTCGGCATCCACATCGATCAATTCACTGCTGGTGGATGGAGGCGTGGCGAGCTTCAGCACCACCATCGGCTCAGGTAAAACGCTGACGGTGAGCAGTGGCAATATCCTGATCGCTTCAGGGACTGAGATGCGGCTTGGAGAAGGAGGTACTCTCGACTTTGGCAGCAGAGAGGGGATCATCACCATCAACACCACTGGGAACACCTTTATCACGGCGGCCATCACCGGCAGTGCCGGGGTTTCTTATTATGGCTCCGGCACCTTGGTCACCAATCAGCTCAACAGTTACACTGGAGATACAGCACTCTATGTGGCTAAAGTTATTCCGCAGTCCAGCAGCACAGGACCAGCGGGAGCACCCACAGGCGGTCCCTTCGGCAAAGGCACTCTCATTCTCGCTGGCTCGGGAATCCGGGCGACCACGGGCAACGCCATCAGCATTGGCAACAATGTTGATCTTCGCGCCGACACAGAGATCATCACCTCCGGCGTGGCGGCCAATGACAAGCAGCTCACTTTCACTGGAGCGGTCTCACTCACCCATGGATCGCGCACGATTACGAATAGTTCGGGGGCCGACACGCTCTTCAATGGCGTCATCAGCGGCACAGACGCCGATTCTGGTATCACGGTGACCGGCAGCGGTGTGGGGGACATTATTTTTAATGCCAATAACACCTACACAGGTGCCACCCAACTTTCGGGCAACACCACACTCCTCATCAACGGTAATCAAAGCGCAGCCACCGGTGCGGTGAACGTGAGCGCAGGCACACTTGGCGGCACGGGAACGGTCGGCGGTGCCACTACCATCCAGAGTGGTGGCACTCTCAGTCCTGGCGCGCCTGCGGTGAATGGAGGCATTGGCACACTCACCTTCAACAGTGGAGTCACACTGGAGTCTGGCTCCGCGCTCAACTTGCAGATCACAGGAGCTACGTTCACCAGCACAGATGGTTTTGGTTGGAACGAGCCGGGCACGGCGGGCTACCAGAGTTATGTGATCGCCCACGCCGGAGGCAGTGGCGGCACGCTGCATGATCAGCTCGCTATCACCAGTGCCTTCACTCAGATCACAGGGGCGAAAATCAATGTGCTCCCAGTCTCCTTCACTGCCGAGGCAGGACAGATTTTTAACCTGATTGATTGGAGTGATCTTCCTGGCAGCAGCTTCTCGGGCAATCTCGGCCCAGCGATTCGTGACGGCTCATCCGACAGTGGGTTTGATCTCGATTTGCCCGACATCTCTGACAGCGGCTATGCCTGGGACACCAGCTTCTTCACCTCTCATGGCATCATCGTTGTCGTCCCAGAGCCATCGCGAACGATGCTGCTGCTTGTTGGCTTGTTGGCATTTGGCTTCCGCCGCCGTCGCACACAGCCGCGGTTCAGTGCAGCACGTTCCTTCTTTTAAATCATGATTAAAAATTTTCGCTCCGTCTATTCTATCATCAGGAATCTATTGTTATCTGCGTTACCACTGGCTTTGTTGGCAATTGATACCCTGCATGCAGCCACTTACCAATGGGCGAACACCGGAGGTAATTCTCCTCCCAGGCCAGTCTATCTATGGACGGATAAATTCAAATGGTCGCCCAACAGTGGCTATCCCAATGCGGTGGATGATGTGGCTAGTCTGACCAGCAAGCTGAATGGCGATAACCATATATCTTTTGGGAGTGGTACCATCACGCTGGGGATATTGAACATCGGTTCGGCAGCGACGACCGCCTATTTTAATCTCATAGATGGCACGCTGGTGCTGGATGCGACGAACGGCACGGTGCAAATCAACAAGAGCAGTGGTGGTGCAGACATCATCGCCTTGGCGGTGCAGTTTAACGATGCCCTAGCCATCACCAACAACTCCATCAACGATTTGACTCGGACACTGACGATCTCAGGTGCCATTCAGGGCGGAACCTCCGACTTGACGATCAACGGCAGCGGTGCTGTGACGATCAGCGGAGTCATCACGACGAGCGGTTCACTGACAAAAAATGGCGCGGGTACACTGACGCTTTCTGGCAGCAATGCCTACACAGGGGGAACCATTCTCAATGGAGGAACGCTGGCCTTGGGAGCGGCAAACGCATTGGCGGATGCCGGTTTCGTCACGATCAATGGTGGCACCTTGGATGTGAAGACATTCAACGATACGATCGGTACGCTGACACTCCAGAGTGGTGCCATTACCGGCACGTCCGGAGTGTTGACTTCGACGGCAGCCTACGATCTGCAGAGCGGCATGGTGAGTGCGATTCTCGGCGGCAGTGTGGGCATCAACAAAACGACGGCGGGGGAAGTTACCCTCGGCGGAAGCAACACTTTCAGCGGTGCGGTCAATGCCAATGGAGGCACGCTGAATTTCTCCACCAGCGCCAACTTGGGCAACAACTCAGCCACAAACACGCTCAGTGCTGACGGCGGTGCTTTTGCCTACACGGCGGTCGGAGCGTTGGATTTGGGTGCCAACCGTATGCTGAAACTGAATGCGGGAGGCGGCACCGTGCGCGTGACATCCGACACCGGAGTGCTGACTCTTTCTGGCGGCATTGATAGCACGAGCACGGGAGACTTGGTCAAAAGCGGCCCGGGCACTCTTATCCTGCCAGGTACGAGTGTTTGGAATAGCGGTGCAAACAGCGTCACCGTCAGTGGAGGCACGCTGCGCGCGGGATTTGGCACGGCAGGGATACACAACCTCACGGTTGCGGGTGGAGCCTTCATGAGTTTTCAAAATGGCACGGCTGAAGCACTCACTCTGGCGAGCAGTGGAGCACTCACTTTGGGTGATGGGGCGCGGCTGGCGTTTGAACTCGGCGCTCCGGGAACGCACGATCAGATCATCAGTTCGGTGGCTGCGGCAGTCAGTGGTACGATCACGCTAGATTTCATCGGCTTGGGCGGAGGCCCATCGGCGGGCACTTACAACTTGATCTCAGCGGCCAGCGGCCTTTCCTCGGCCTCATATGTTCTTGGGCAGGCACCCCAGGGATTTAATTACACCATTACAAGAACCGATAGTCTTGTCAGTCTCAACGTGGTCAACTATTCGCCGATCTATTGGACAGGCAGCCAGTCCACCACTTCGTGGGCGACGATCAATGCCGGGCCTCTGAGCAACTGGGCTACAGATGCTGCCGGCACGCTCAATGCTGGGACGACACCGCAGTCCACGGACACGGTGATCTTCAGTGCCACCAACGCCTCTGCGCCCGGTGGTGTGGTGACCACCACGCTGGATGGCAGCTACACTTTGGATGGGCTGATTTTCTTCAAGGCTCCCACCACTCCAGTCACAACCTCCGTCATCATCAATCAGGGGACGGGCGGCGGTGTGCTGACTCTGGCTCCTTCCAGCGCGGCTTCGGGCATTGCGGTCCGTGCTGATGGCGGTGCCGTGACGATCAATGCGCCTGTCGCTGCCACCACGGTTCAAACGTGGGCCGTGGATGGTGCGGGAGCTTCTTCATTGACGATGGCTGGGAGTGTCAACTTTGCCGCCGCCGTCACAAAAATCGGAGCAGGCACGCTCACGCTCTCCGGTACGAACACGGGTGCCGGTGGCCTCGTGCTCGCGGAAGGCAGACTGAACCTCAACAGTGCTGCCGCCTTGGGGAGCGGTGCGCTCACCATCGCATCTGGCACGAACTTGGATTCGACGGGCAGTGGGGCGGTGACTCTGGCCGGCGGCAATGCGCTGAACTGGAACGGCAGCTTCACTTTCTTGGGTACCAAAGCACTCGACCTTGGCACGGGTGCGGTGGCGCTCCATCAGGACATCATCCTCACCGTCAATAGCCAGACGCTCACGGTCGGCGGCACGTTGGGGGATGGCGGAGCAGGGTATGGCATCACGAAGGCAGGAGCCGGTGCCTTGACATTGAATGGCAGCCTCACACTCGCTGGCGGGCTTGGCATCAATGCGGGCACGCTGACCTTGAATGCTGCGAACACTCTCGGGGGCGGGGTGGTTTTGAATAGTGGCACTCTGCGCATTGGCCATGCTGGAGCACTCGGCACAGGCAATCTCGCTCTCAATGGCGGCACGTTTGACAACGTCTCTGGTGCCGCGCTGACTTTGAGCGGCAACAATGCTCAGACCTGGTCTGGGGATTACACTTTCACGGGGAGCAATGATCTGAATCTCGGTACGGGAGGCATCATGCTGACGGCAAGCCCCACAGTGACGGTGTCTGCCAATACCCTGACGGTGGGTGGAGCCATCACCGACAATATGGCTGGCTTCGGATTCACGAAGAGTGGGGCAGGCACCTTGGTGCTAAACGCGCTCAGCAACTACAGCGGCCACACCACCGTCAGAAATGGGGTGCTCCAGATCGCGAACGGAGGTGGCATCGCTTCACCGAATGCTTTTGTCAGAGTGGGGAACAATGCCAGCGAGCGAGCTTTGCTTCGGATGGACTCTGGCAGCAGCCTCACGGCACTTGATTTGAGAGTGGGCGGTTATGGCACCAGTGGCACAGGTTCTTTTGTGATGAATGGTGGTTCCGCAGCGATCCTAGGCGAGGCGGTGGATGGCCTGACCTATGGCAATGGCGGCTACGGCGGCGTTTTCATCAAGGATGGCACCTTGAGTACGGGACGTATTTCGACGGGTTCCTCCAGCCTTTCTTCAGCCTACGGTGTCTTTCACCAGACGGGGGGCACAGTGACCAACTCGGAGTACTTCATTACTTGGAATCGCCATGCCAACATTGTGATCACGAACGGCACGCTGGATCGTACCGGAGCAAGGTATGACATCTCGCTGGTTTATGTGGGTGCCGCCGACGCCTTAAGCGATTTCACGGTGGCAGGAGGCACCGTGCTCAATGCTGGGCGCAACGTCTCCTTTGGCCAGGGCGGAGGATCGAGTGCTCTGGCAACTTCGGCGGTGAATCTCAACGCGGGTTCACTGATCACGAAGCAGTTCGTTGTTTATAACAATGCATCCACATCCACCGATGCGGTCATCAACTTCAACGGCGGCACGCTGAAAGCGGCGACAAACCTCACCGACTTCTTTGCCTTCACGGGCACAGGCGGCAGCTCGACCATGACGCTTTACAGCAACGGTGCCTTTGGGAGCTTCAATGGAGGCGCGGTGATCGACACCAACAGCTTCAATGTGACGATTGCCCAGCCGATCCAGGCGCCGACCGGCAATGGGGTCACCAGCATTGCGCTGGGCAGCGCAGGCAGTGGCTACATCGGAGCGCCTTATGTGGAAATCTCCGGCGGCGGAGGCAGTGGAGCCACGGCTTATGCCACCGTGGGCCTGGATGCAGGCAGCCCGACGTATGGTCAGGTGACGGGTATCGTCGTCACCAACCCTGGTGTGGGCTATACCTCCCCACCCACGGTGACTCTGAAAGGCGGTGGCGGTACCGGAGCCACCGCCGGCACCGTGACCACGGCGGCGAACACCTCCGGGGGCTTGACCAAGCAAGGCAACGGCACCCTGACGCTCACCGCGGCAAACACCTACACGGGCACGACCACCATCTCAGCAGGTACATTGCAGATTGGCGCAGCAGGGACATCAGGCACGCTTGGCACGGGAGATGTCATCAACAACAGTGCTCTGGTATTCAATCGCACGGATACCTACACCTACAACGGGCAGATCAGTGGTGCCGGCACGTTGACTCAGAGTGGCACTGGCACCACCATCCTAGGAGGAGCCAACACCTACACGGGTACCACAAACGTCAATCAAGGCGTGTTGGAGATCGCAGGGAGCATCACATCTCCAGCTGCAACGATCTATGCAGGCAATGGAGCCTCAACCCGTGGATTGCTGCGATTGGATGCCGGAGGCAGTTTGTCCGTCACCAACGTGACCCTTGGCAAAGATAGCACTACGGGCGCGGGCGTGTTCGTGCTCGATGGAGGTGCGGCCAGTGTCACGGGCACTTCCGGTTTGAATGGCTTGGCCTACGGCCACTCCGGATATGGCGGCGTTTTTGTGCGCTCGGGCACGTTGAATGTGGGCCGCTTTACCACCGGCACGGCGACCGGCGGTTCCGGTGCTTCTTCGATCGCCGTCTTTCACCAGACTGGAGGCGCTATCACCAATAGCGAGTACTTCCTCACCTGGAACGAGCGGGCCAATATCGTCATCGCGGGAGGCACCTTAAATCGTATCGGAGCCTCGGCAGACATCTCATTGGCCTATTCAGGTGCCACTTCTTCCTTCAGCGATTTCACGGTCGCTGGAGGAACGGTGATCAATGCGAGCCGTTATGTGGCTTTCGGCCAGACAGGTATTGGCTCGAATGCCAAAGCCAGCGCCGCCTTGAACCTCAACGCAGGTCCATTGCTCACCCTGGGGGTCAAAATCAATAACGGCACCGGCTACTCCACCCATGCCGTCGTCAACTTCAACGGCGGCACGCTGAAAGCGGCGACAAACCACACCGACTTCTTTGCCTTCACGGGCACAGGTGGCAGCTCGACCATGCCACTCTACAGCAACGGTGCCTTTGGGAGCTTCAATGGAGGCGCGGTGATCGACACCAACGGCTTCAATGTGACGATTGCCCAGCCGATCCAGGCGCCGACTGGCAATGGGGTCACCAGCATTGCGCTGGGCAGCGTAGGCAGTGGCTACATCGGAGCACCTTATGTGGAAATCTCCGGCGGTGGAGGCAGTGGAGCCACCGCCTATGCTACGGTGGACCTGGATGCAGGCAGCCCGACGTATGGTCAGGTGACGGGCATCGTCGTCACCAACCCTGGTGTGGGCTATACCTCCCCACCCACGGTGACTCTGAGAGGCGGCGGCGGCACCGGAGCCACCGCCGGCACCGTGACCACGGCGGCGAACACTTCCGGGGGCTTGACCAAGCAAGGCAATGGCACACTGACACTCACCGCAGAAAACACCTACACTGGCACGACCACCATCACGGCGGGAACGCTGGCCTTGGGAGTCAATGATGTGTTGGCGGATGCCAGTGCTGTTACCGTCAATGGCGGCACATTGGACGTGCAGACCCACACGGACACCGTCAGCACGGTGACGCTTCAGAATGGCACGATCAACGGCAGCACGGGAGCGTTGACCTCCACGGATGACTACGAGTTGCAAAACGGCACGGTGAATGCGGTTCTCGGTGGCAGCGTGGGAGCCAATAAAACAACCGGCGGCACCGTGGTCATCAACAGTGCCAACACCTACACCGGCACGACCACCGTCACGGCGGGTACCTTGGAAGCAAACAACACCGCCGGATCGGCTACGGGTTCAGGCTCCGTCATTTTAGGTAGCACGGCCAAGCTGGCGGGCTCCGGCAGCATCGCCGGGAGTACGATCATCGGCTCCGGTGCTGTCTTGGCTCCAGGCACAGGGGATACGAACACCAGCAACAAGGCACTGATTTTCACCGCAGCCTCGACGGCGGTGGAGGTGCAGAATGGTGGGCAAATCCAACTGGGTCTCACCTCCAGTGCGCAGATCGACGCCGGATTTGATTGGACGGCGGGCAACGCGCAAACCTATCTCAACTCGCTCACCGCGAATGGCAGCAACCTCAACCAAGCCACTTACGCCGCTCATTGGAAAAATGCAGGCACTGGCTATGACAGCATCAAGCTGATCAACGGCACCTTCAATCTGGGTACCACAGCGGGCGGCACCATCAAGCTGCTCGACAACAGCAGCACTCTCACCATCGGCAGCATCTTCAAGCTGCTGGACTGGAGCACGGTGGGCACCGTCGATTCGTTGTTGGCAGGCAGCGGCACTTTCACCCTCGGCGATCTCGATCTCAGCAGCGTGGCACCGGGTGCCGGTCTCGCTTGGGACACCAGCGCCTTCACCACCTACGGCGTCATTGTGCTCGTGCCGGAACCTTCGCGCGCGCTGCTGCTGTTGTTCGGCATCGTCGCGTTGTGCATTCGCCGCCGTCGTTGATGCCGCTGCTCATGGTCATCAAGTGCGTGCAAAATGTGCGTGCGTTTGTGGAATGGAGTGAACAAAACGCATGCAGAGATGCGTAGGTTTGCCTCACCCATTTCTCTCCAGATCACCATGCCAAACTCCCGCCGCTCTTTCCTGAAAAACGCCACCCTAACTTCCGCCGTCGCTGCTTTCCCGGCGTTGGTGCGTGGACAGAATCTCAATAGCAAACTGCAAGTGGCCTGTGTCGGCGTCAACGGCATGGGCTTCAGCGACATCCATAATTTAGGCTCACATGCCGCCGTGAAATTTGTCGGCTTCTGTGATGTGGACGATGGCCGCTTCGACAAGGTGGATAAGGACTATCCTGGCGTGAAACATTTCTCCGATTACCGCGAGATGTTCACCACTCTGGGCGACGGCTTTGATGCCGTGACCGTTGCCACTCCCGACCACATGCACGCGCCGGTGGCCATTGCAGCGATGCAGCGTGGAAAGCACGTCTATTGTCAGAAGCCGCTGACGCACACCGTGTGGGAAGCGCGTCAAATGCGTCTATGGGCGGAGAAAAAAGGCGTCATCACACAGATGGGAAATCAGATCCACTCGGCCATCGAATACCGCCTCGGCACGCGCTTGCTCAAAGAAGGCGCGATCGGCAAAATCAAAGAGGTCTATTCCTGGGTCGGTGTCACCGGCAATGAGCGCACGCGCATGTTTCAACCGCCGCCGCCTGCACCCGTGCCTGCGGGAGTGAACTGGGATCTTTGGATCGGTGCCGCACCGATGCGCGACTACGCACCTGTTTATCATCCCTTCACCTGGCGTGACTGGCAGGACTTTGGCGGCGGCGCGCTCGGCGACTTTGGTTGCCACATTCTCGATCCCGTCTTCACCGCGCTCGACCTGACAGCACCGATCAGTATCTCTGCCAAGAACAGCGGCATCAACAATCAAATCTGGCCCACGCACGAGACGATCCACTACGTCTTTCCCGGCACTGCCTACACAGCGGACAAGACTCTGAAGCTGACGTGGATGGATGGTGGCTTGAAGCCCAGCCACAAGCTGGCGCGGATGCCTGGCGACGTGGATTTGCCAGGAAGCGGCTCCATTTTCATCGGTGAAGGAGGCACGATGGTGCTCGCTCATGTCGGCGGCCCACGTCTCTATCCGCTCGATAAATTCACCGGCTTCAAATATCCGAAGGAGATGGGCCTCAATCACCGTCATGTCTGGGCAGATGCCTGCCTCGCGGGCAAAAAGACCAGCGACGGCTTCCATTACGCAGGTCCGCTCACGGAGACGGTGCAGCTCGGCAATGTGGCCACGCGCCTCGCCCACACGAGGCTGAATCCAACCACCGGGCGCATGGAGGAAGTGAACAAAGTGCTGGAGTGGGATGCGGCCAATCTGCGCTTCACCAATGCGCCTGAAGCCGACAAACTGCTGACAAAGACATATCGCAAAGGCTTCGAGGTCACTCCTGCGGCATGAAATTTCTCTGTCCCTAGGCGGGCCTTCGGCGTAATTTCCACGTCGTAGCCTTATGCCTCAGGATAAGAACCACGAATCCACACCGTCTCTCAGCGGGAGCTTGTTGCTGGCCTCGCCTGCCATGCACGATTCCAACTTCGCGCGCTCGGTCGTGCTCATGGCCGCGCACAACGCCAAAGACGGTGCCTTTGGCTACATCCTCAATCGACCACTCGATCAACGCGTAGCGGACTTGTTGCCAGATCAAGATCTCGGCGCTCTGGGAGACGTGCCCGTTTTCATGGGAGGACCTGTGGCGACGGACAAGCTCGCCTTTGCCGCGCTCCAGTGGAATAAAAAGCGCCGCACGCTGCGCTGTCAGACGCATCTCTCCGTCGCCGATGCTCTGCATGCACTGAGCCTCGGGCACGAGGTGCGTGGTTTTGTCGGTTACTCCGGCTGGAGTGGCGGACAGCTCGAAAACGAGCTGGAGCATCGCTCCTGGATCACCACACGAGCCAGACCGCTCGTGCTCAGCGTGGAAAACTCTGAGCACATGTGGAGTGCCATCCTCGAAGAACTCGGCCCTGTGTATAAAGTGATGGCGAAAACGCCGGAGAACGTGGGGCTGAACTGAGCACGCACACTGGCCGATCATGCGACACTCCGCGTGGATCAATCCACCCTGCCCGCTGCTGCCGGAGGAGAATCGTCATTACGACCACCGCGACATCGAGGCACTGAATCATGAGCGCGGCCCGCTGTTTTATGAAACCGCGCTGCATTACGCGCAGAGCCTGTGGCGCGAAGGCTTTCCAGCCAAAAGTATCCTGCTCATCAACCGCGCGCTGTCGTTGCCGTTGAAGGGCAGCGAGCCGATTCTCGTGAAATGGCCGCTACCGTATGCGGCGCTCGTGTGGATCATGCAGAACCGAGTCGAGGGACAGTTCATCGGCAATCCGCGCCGTCACTGGCAGCATCTTGCCACACGCATGGTCGAGCCAAACAAGGCACTGCGCATCTGGCGCGCCTGGGCCTGCTGGTATTTGGCAAAAACGATTTTGTCGGAGTCGGAATTCCCCGCCGATCAAAAACAAATCCGCGAAGAGCAAATCGTTGAACCCACGCATGAACAGATCGCAGATCATTTGCAGCGTCTCTCACCTGCCAACGATTTCGAAGTGTGGCAGCATGCGCTTGTTTCCATCACGGACACAAAACACATGCCAAATGCACGCATCCGCCGCATCGCCACGGATGAACTGCCCATCGTGCAGAAGCTCGCGCACAAAATCTGGCTGGCCTGCTACCCCGGCATCATCAGCGATGCGCAGATCCGCTACATGCTCTCCATCTGGTATCAGCCGGGCAACATGGCGCATGAGATGCGCGCGCGCGGTGTGTGGTATGCACTTGTCGAAGTCGAAGGGAGCGGTGCCGTTGGCTACATCTCCTTCGAAAAGCTCGCGCTGGAGCCTGTGCTTTTCATCAACAAGCTCTATCTCTCGCCCGAAGTGCATGGCCTCGGTCTCGGAGGCCTGACTCTGCGCTGGGCCGAGGAACGCGCCCGCGAATTCCGCTGCCGGAGTGTGCGTCTGCGCGTCAACAAACGCAACGCCACCGCCATCCGCGCTTACCTCCGCCACGGCTTTCACTTTACCGAGGACGTCTGCAGCGACATCGGCAGCGGTTTTGTCATGGATGATTATGTGATGGAGAAGGTGGCAGGCTGAGTTCGTCTTTGACACCCGCGATCACGCATTCCATCTCACGCAGTGATTCCACTCGATCTCGCTCTCGCTGATGTTCCGGGCATGCCTGCGCATGCGGCTCGGTTGTTGGCAAAGGAGGGAGTCGCCACGGTGGCGGATGTGGTGTGGCATCTGCCGTTCCGACATGAGGACCGTCGGCAGATGCAGGCACTGGCGTTTCAGGCGGGGCCGGTGCCGTCGTGCCATCATGTGCTCGTCACGAAGACGGGAAACAAGTTCTTCGGTCGCCGTTCCGGCATGTTTGAGGCTGTGGTGCAGCATGCGGGAGGAATGCTGGGGCAACAACTCATGCTGCGCTGGTGGAATATGCCGTTCATGAGCCGCGTGATCGCTGAAGGCCAGGAATTAATCGTGTATGGCGTGATCAAGGATGTGAAGGGCCGCCTGAGCATGGCGCATCCCGAGTATGAGATCGTCAAAGGCGGCGCGGATGATGGAGCGGAGCAGATTCACACCGGACACATCACGCCGATCTATCGTTTGAAAGGTACGATGACACAGAAAGCGCTGCGTGTGGCTGCGTGGCATGTGTTTCAGACGCTGCCGGAGTTGTTCGTCGAGGACTTGTTGCCGACACCGAGTGCGGAGGGAGAGTTTGCGGGGATCACCCGCTCGAAAGCACTGCGCGGGGCACATTTCGCCACCAGCATGGAGAAACTTGATCAGGCACGCCGCTATCTCGCGCTGGAGGAATTCTACGGTTATCAACTTCGCGTGGCGCGGAGAAAGAGGCGCGTGATCGAATCCGGCGGGCGCGCGCAACCAGGCACGGGCGAACTGCTGCGCGATTTCTACAACGAGCTGCCCTTCCAACTCACGGCGGCACAGCAGCGCTGTCTCGATGAGATTCATCGCGACATGGCTTCCACGGCACCGATGAACCGCCTGCTGCATGGCGATGTCGGCAGCGGTAAAACGGTCGTGGCTTTCGCGGCGATGCTGCGTGCGGTGGAGTCGGGGCGGCAGGCTGTCTTGATGGCTCCGACGCAGATTCTCGCGGAGCAGCATGCGCGAAATGCGCGGAAGTGGCTGGAACCACTCGGTCTGCGCGTGGCGTTGCGCACAGGCAACAAGCGCGAGGATGGCGATGATTTCGAATTGATGCGCGGAAAGATAAGCGCGGGGAAGGCTGAAATCGTCATCGGCACGCATGCGCTGCTGCATGATGCGGAGCTGATGCACAACACGGGGATCGTGGTGATCGACGAGCAGCACAAGTTTGGCGTGGCACAGCGTGCAAAGCTGATCCGGCAGGGCGACACGCCGGATGTGCTGGTGATGACCGCCACGCCGATCCCGCGCACGCTGACATTGACGATTTACGGCGACTTGGACATCTCGACGATCGACCAGAAGCCGCGCGATGGTGTGAAGATCATCACGAAGGTGCGGACGAAGACAAAACAGAAGGAGGCAGCGAAATTTTTGCGCGAGCAGATCGAGGAGGGGCGCCAAGGCTACATCGTGTATCCATTGATTGAGGAATCCGAGAAGCTGGAGGCGGGTGCGGCGACGAAAGGGCACGAAGAGTGGTCCAAACTGCTCGCTCCCTGCGAGGTGGGTCTGCTGCATGGTCGTTTGAGCGCGGAGGAGAAGGAAGATGTGATGAAACGTTTCCGCGCCGGGAAGCTGGATGCGTTGGTTTCGACGACGGTGATCGAGGTGGGCATCGACGTGCCGAATGCGACGGTGATGTTCATTCATGATGCCGGTCGTTTCGGACTTGCGCAGCTTCATCAGCTCCGTGGACGCATCGGACGCGGGGCGCATGCGAGCTATTGCGTGCTGTTTGTGGATGATAAGGACGAGGAGAGCCGCCAGCGCCTCGCGATCATGGAGGAGACGAGCGACGGCTTTCAAATCGCCGAGGAAGATTTGCGCCGTCGTGGTCCGGGAGATGTGCTCGGTCATGCGCAGAGTGGTCAGGCGCCGTTGCGCTTCGGCGAGCTGCTGGCAGATACGCGGTTGGTGCGTCTGGCGCGACAACTGGCGGAGAAAACGCTGGATGAAGACCCGCATCTGAGCAGGCCAAGTCTGAAGGCATTCCGGGATGAGGGTGTCATGGCGGAGGGTGCCCAAGCGTTGATGCAGTAGCCTTTTTGTCTTCCCTCAGTGGGTGAATCGAAGGCTTGACGTCAGGGACTTTTGCCCGGTCAGTACTCATGTGTCATGCACCCTGTTGCCCCCAGTCGTGGGCCCGTAGCCCAACCTCATGCTGTCCGCAGGCGGCAGCGTCGAGGCATGCCCCATGCCGCTGTCTTGAGGCACTATGGAGCCGTGGGTGTGGCCGCGCTTGGGATGTTGTCTGGGATTCTATGGCTGTGGAGTGAGACGCCGCATCCCGCCGCTGCCATGGCAAGCCGTGAATCAACGCTGACGGAGGCACGCAGTATGCGGCCGCTTTTGGAGACGACTGATGTACAGCGAATGGCTGCCTTTGCCATGCACAAGCGGGATGCGGTCACGAAGGAAGAGGCCCCATCCCCACAGGCCGGGCCGGTGACACCTCCGCCTGTATGGTTCGTCGCAGATGATGCAGAGACGATCGAGAGGCTGCGGCAAATGCTAAGAGAGCGCGGCGCACGGAGGATGGGAACGGCGGTCCGTTTTGCGATGCTGAATTTGGCGGAGTTACTCGGCATGACCGAGAGCACCTGGGCCGCGAGTATGGCGACGCCTGCAGCGAGTGAAAATGAGGCCTCAGCATGGTTGCTGACGTTCTACTTGCGACATCTCGACCGCGCCGGAGATGGTGCGGGTGTGAGAGCACTCCAGCAGGCATTGCGAGCAAACATGCCGCAAGGGCGCGCGGTGGAGCAGTGCATCTTAGCGGGGCGAAGTGTGACTGAACTCGAGGCAGAGATGCGCCGTCTTTACCTCCGTGTGGGCATTGATCTCCAATTCACCCGCCGTGGTGGTGCGGTATTCCATCCATGAGCACAAAAGCAGGGAGAATCCTTTTGCCGTGGCTTGGTTTTGATTTTATCCCGTGCTCACCGTGATGAAAACCTCCTGGTCCATCCGCCTCGTGCGCGCCTTGTTTTTTGCGTTCTCTGTTTTCATCGGCATTGCCATTGCCTTGGGCATTCAGAAGGAGGCGTGGGTTGGAGCGGTGAGTGGCGCGATCTTCATGGGGCTGCTCATGGTGCTGGATAAGGTGCTGGCGCATTTTACCCTGCGTGACTTTTCTCATGCGACACTCGGTTTGGCGGTCGGGTTGTTCTGTGCGTGGCTCGTCACGCGCATCGGAGTGTTCCAACTCGCCTATTTTCAAAACCACGACGACGGCGCAGCGCTGCAAAAGATGGTCGAGGTCTGCATCTATAGTACGCTGGCCTTTTTTGGCGTGACGTTTGCTCTGCGCAGTGATCGCGATCAGTTCGCCTTCCTTATTCCCTATGTTCGTTTCCGGCGCGATGGCTCGGAAGGTGAGCCGATGCTGCTCGACACGAATGTCATCATCGACGGACGCTTGCCGGGAGTCTTTGCGACAGGATTTCTCAGCGGTGCTGTGGTGGTACCGCGTTTTGTGTTGGATGAGTTGCAACGGCTGTCTGACTCCACCGATTCCGCGAAAGCCGCCCGGGGAAAGCGCGGGCTGGAGATGATGGCGCAGTTGCGATCCCAGCCCGAGATGAAGGTTTCCATCCACGAAGAAGGCGGAGGCTCTGTGGATGCGCCGGTGGATTCGCGACTCGTCACTCTCGCGCGTGAGTTAAACGCGCGTTTGCTGACCAACGATGACAACCTCATCAAGGTGGCTCGCCTGAGAGGCATCACGGTGCTGAGTTTTCATGAACTTGCCGCCGCTTTGCAAGTCGGCCTCGGTGTGGGCGACGAGCTGCGTCTGTCACTGACGAAACCGGGCAAAGATAAACATCAAGCTGTGGGCTATATGCCAGACGGCACGATGATCGTGGTGAACAACGCGGCTGAGCGCATCGGGCAAACGGTGGATGTGGTGGTGTCCGGCACGCTGCCCACCAGTGCGGGGCGACTGATCTTTGCAGAGATTAAAAACTAACCGCAGACGTCCTGCGGCGATGCATGAACCCCGCGACTGCTGTGAGCAGGATGCACCAGGCAGAGCCTGGCTCAGGCACGACCGCGATGGACATGATCTCGGCGGCATTGGTCGAGATACGGGAGGCATACATGCTCGATGGATTATTGAGTGGCAGGTCGGGGATGTAGGTCCAGCCAAAAGCATCCGAACCCTGGTAGAGTCCGCCGCGATCAAACAAAGCTCCCTGAAATTCAGAGCCGTCACCCACGACGTTGTTTGTGTCAAAGTCGCCATCAATGCTGTAGTTGATGCCCGCGAGCTTCCAGATGCCGCCGTCATTCACAAAGACGCCGCCGCCGGAGTCGCCTACGGAAAGAGTGGCCTCTTCAGAAGTGCCACTCGCATCAAAGGAGGCCGTCAAAAGATCACCCAGTGAGCTCGAATAAATCCCGCTGACCGTGTTGCTGCCCCAGCGCGGAGTGCCATCGGGCGCGCTATCCTCCCAGCCATGCAGTTGGCCGCCGACCATCACATCGGTTCCGCGTGGGCCTCCGCGCCCCATGGTGACCATCTCCATGCCGACTTCGAGTGACCCGGTGTAGAGTGGCGCGTAGCTATTGAAGTACTCGTTGATTTTGAAAATGCGCAAATCAGTGCCTGCGATGTCCCAGTAACCGATGCCGCCGTTGACGGTGGTGTTGATGTTGTAAGTCACATCGGAGCCACCGGTGAAGATGCCATTCTGTGTAAAGGTGCTGCCTTGTACTCCGAAATGCTGCGCGGTGATAAAGTACTGCGGCGCGATGGCAGTGCCGAGGTATGCACCGTACTCGCCTTCGTATTGCCATCCTGAATTTGCGAAACTGCCTGTGGGTGCTGAGGTGTTATGACTGGGATCGTCAGTGCCGTAGAAAACAATACCTTCCGCAGTCAAACAGCTTAGCCATAAGAGCGCACACACTAACACCCAGTGAGGGCGAGCCATGTGAGCGACGAGGCAATGCGAGCGCATGAAGTACCGTCTCATCCCGCTCTTGATTTGCCATAAATTATTGCACTCAGTTACATTTTCTCTCACTCGCTCATTCATCTTAGGACGGAGGTGGCCAGCCGCCGCGAAATCATGGCTCGACACTCAGGTCAATTTTGTTATGGATGGCAGGCTTGTGACGCAAAAATGAAAAACGGGTGGCTCAACATGATCGGTGCCTGTGTGCTCCCGCCGCTGGTCGGCGTGGGGGTCTGCGCTGGCCTTATTCATGTGCTTCGAGGTCACGAGCTTTTCCGCCAAACAGGCGAGCGCGCGCAATCACCGAGCCTGTTCGCACAAGCAACACGCAAAAGTCATCTGAGTGACATCGCTGCAGAAGTGCGCGCAGCGCTGCCGGTGGATGCTGTGTTTTCACCCAACACGGAGCCACGCTTGGCAACGGATACGCAAAAAGAGGCGATTCGTCGTGCTGCCGAATCTGCCAAACATGCCACGATGCCTGCAAAGGCGCGATCTGCGGAGGCATCACCTGTCACGACTGCTGCACGCCCCGCGCGGGTGAAAGCGCGTCCTTCTCCAGCGCCTGCGAAGCGCCCGCCGACAGATGCCGAGGTGGTGCTGACGGATCGCCGTTTGCGTTTTCAGTCCGATGCATGGCCACAAGCCTACCAAGCGGTCTTGAATGGCGACGCGGAACATCTGGCCAAGGTCATCGCAATGGGAGTGTCACCCAAAGAAAAAACTCTCGGTGGAGACACTGCCCTGTGTGCCGCCGTGCGCATGGGACGCGTGGAATGTGTGCGCGTGCTGGCACTCGCTGGCGTGGATGTGAATGAAGTGGCCCATGAGAAGCAGCCGCCGATCGCGCTCGCCTCCCTGCGCAGAAATGCGGACGTGCTTCAGGCGCTCATCGGTGCCGGTGCTGATCCCAATACGCGTTTCAAAACACCCGTGCTCCAATCCGTCATCGACCGCTGTCAGATTAAAGATTTGCGCAATGCACTTGAGAGTGATCGCGGAGTTACGCCGCTCATCTGCTGTGCTGCGCGTGGCGATGTGGAGGGAGCAGTGGCACTCATGCGAGCTGGAGCGCGGCCTGGGCTCTGCACCACGCGCTATCATCGGTATCCGATCAACTTCGCGGCCACCCAGGGTTATCTCTTTCTCATGCGCGTGCTGCTCGGGCGCGACCCTGACTCGGAGCCGGATACGCTCGTGACGGTCGATCTTTCCAGTCAGCGCGCCTGGGTGATGAAGCAGGGGCGAATCATCAACACCACGTCTGTTTCCACGGGTCGTGAAGGCTATGGCACACCCGCTGGGCGCTACGTCATCACGGATAAACATCGCACGCATACCTCCACGCTCTACCATGTGTCCATGCCGTGGTTCATGCGATTGAACTGCGGAGCCATCGGCCTGCACAGTGGCTATGTCACGGGGCGTCCTGCATCGCACGGGTGCATCCGACTCCCTTACGAGAAGGCGCGGCAATTCTTCAATGCCGTCGCCGTCGGCGATGAGGTGCAGATCGTTTATTGAGTGATCAGAGTGCCTGGAGCAGGCGGTCATGCATGCCGTCAAAGCCGCCATTGCTGAAGACGACGATCACATCGCCTTCACGGCTTTCGTTTTTGAGGCGGTTTACGATGGCATCCGTGCCAGACTCGAACCAGCAGGGCTTGCCGCGTGCAGTCACTGCCGCAGCGACCTTGGCGGGATCCAGCCGCTGTTCTGCGGCCACTTTTTCGGGATTCGCTACGGCGGCAATCACGGAGGCATCCGCTTCGGTCAGTGCGTCGATCAGTTCGTTTTGCAGCACGTTGCGTCGGCTGGTGTTCGAGCGTGGTTCAAACAGCGCCCAGAGCCGGCGGCTTTGATAGCGTTGGCGCAGGCCGCGCAATGTTTCACGGATCGCGGTGGGGTGATGTCCGAAGTCATCGATCACCGTGATGCCGTGGCTGCTGCCGCGCTCCTGCTGCCTGCGGCGGATGCCGCGGAAGCTCGCCAAGCCTGCACGGATGTCCGCATCGCTCACGCCACCGAAGCGCGCTGCGCAGATGCACATCGCGGCATTGCGCGCATTGAATTCACCGAGCATCGGCACCTCAAAGCGCTCTCCATTGATCTCAAAGGTCGTCCCGTCGGGCGTGGCGGCAGTGATCTTGATGCGGAAATCACACGTCGGCCCGAGGCCCACGGTTTTGAGAGGCGCAGGGCATTTTGCGCGCAAGGAGAGGCAGTTGGCATCGTCGCCGTTGATGAGCACCAGTCCGTTGCGCGGCACGAGATTGATGAATCGTCGGAAAGACAAAAGAATATCGTCCAAGCTGTCAAAGATGTCGGCGTGGTCGAACTCGATGTTGTTGACGATCGCACACTCAGGCAAGTAGTGGAGGAACTTGCTGCGCTTGTCGAAATAGGCCGTGTCGTATTCGTCGCCTTCGATCACAAAGAAGTCTGAATGCGTGAAGCGTGCGCCCGAGGAAAAATTTTCAGGCACGCCACCGATCATGAAGCCGGGGTTCCTTCCGGCGTTCTCAAAGATCCACGTCAGCATGGTGGTCGTGGTCGTTTTGCCGTGCGTGCCCGTCACCACAAAGCTGCGCTTCCCTTGAATCACTTCCTGTTTCAGCAGCTCGGCCATCGAGACATAGGGCAGTTTTTTCTCCAGCAGTGCTTCGAGTTCCAGATTGCCACGGGAGATCGCGTTGCCCACCACATACAGGTCTGCTTGCGGGCTCAGATTCTCCGACTTGTAACCTTCGCAGACGGTGATGCCCGCCTCTCGCAGTACATCGCTCATCGGTGGGTAAACTTGGGCATCGGAGCCGCTGATCGTATGGCCCAGAGCGCGCAGCGCGACGGCGGTGGATCCCATCGCCGTCCCGCAGACGCCGATGAAATGAAGGTGCTTGGCAGATGTGATGACTGACATTGAATCGATGGCTCCCTCCGGGCACTTTCCCAGAGGAGGCGGGCGATTAAAGCATGCCTTGCCGCCAGTCGCGCGGGAAAAAGCAGCATTTTGCGCGTGGACTCGCGGTGTCTGTAGAGGCGCGCCTCCATATCCCGGAGCTACACGTCTGAGCAAGAGGGCAGGGCTTCTCCCTTGCTCACCGCCGCTTCCCCGGCTAACTCGACTCCCATGTTTGTCGATCAGATCAAAGTTCACGCCCGCGCCGGCAAAGGCGGTGATGGCAGCGCGCATTTCCACCGTGGAAAATTTCGCCCCAAGGGTGGCCCGGATGGCGGCGATGGCGGTGCCGGTGGCGACGTGATCCTGCTCGCCGATCCCAGCACCGACAGCCTGCGTAACTACGTCTATAACAACCGCCTCTTTGCTGAAGACGGAGCCAAAGGCGGCGCGAACCAATGCACGGGGCGCAGTGGCAAGGACATGACCTTCAAAGTACCGCCCGGCACGCTCGTCAGTCGCGTGACTGAGGAGCTGGATGAGGAGACTGGCGAGATCACGTTGAGGTTCGATCCCGTGGCCGACCTCACCGAAACCAATGGCACCTACATCCTATGCAAAGGCGGCAAAGGAGGGAAGGGGAACGTCCATTTCAAAACCTCCACGCATCAGGCTCCGCGTGAGTTCACCCCAGGCACGCCCGGAGAGGAAGGCATCTTCCATTTCGAACTGCGCAGCATCGCGGATGCTGGCTTTGTCGGCGCGCCGAACGCAGGCAAATCCACCCTGCTCTCCAAACTCAGCGCGGCGAAGCCCAAGATCGCGAACTATCCCTTCACCACGCTGCAACCCATGGTCGGCGTCATCGAGTTCGGCGAGAACCGCCGTGGCACGCTCGCCGACATTCCCGGCTTGATCGAAGGCGCGCATGAAAACATCGGCCTCGGCCATGACTTCCTGCGCCACATCATGCGCTGCCGCATCCTGCTCTTCGTCGTCGATACTGCGGGCACCGAGGGCCGCGATCCCGTCGCCGACCTCGAAACCGTGCGCACCGAGGTTTCGCTCTACTCCAAGGAGCTTGCCAAACGTCCGTGGTGCATCATCGCCAACAAGATCGACCTGCCGGAGGCGCAGGAAAACCTCGCCCACTTCAAAGAGCGCTTCAAACGCATCAAAATCCATCCCGTCTCCGCCGAAACCGGCGAAGGCCTCGACAAGCTGCGCAAGTGGCTCGACGAGAAGATCGGGCAGAAGTTTGAGGCGTGAAGGAGTGAAGCCGTATTCGTCTGCTGGATCGTCCAATCTGACGTTGCGCCTAGGCTCAGCGTTTATGCTGCGGCATATTCTCCAAAAATTAGCAATGAGCTTCGCTGCAGAATCGCTCAAGCACGTTTGTGCTTCTTGGCCTGGTAAGCTCGCGGCGCCTCTAACAAACGCATCTGGGGATCTTGATGCCCTTTGCGATGAGCAACGTCACAGATTGAATTCAATTCGACATCTTCGTTGCCCCATTGATCCCATCCTTTGCGGCGAAACCTCGCGAAAAGCTCCAGGTATGGCCCGGGCGAACATGATACGATAATATCATAAATCTCATCCGGCTTTCGCGAGTGCTCGCGCTTTTGAGTGGAGAGGATGTTCACCTGCGTTCGCCCGGGTTGAAGAGTCCGCAGGTGCCCGCGCACGCCAAACAGCACGAGCTCGGTAACGTTGCGGCGGTAAAATGCTGAGGGAGAGGGTTAATCAGCTTGTGTCGCGGGAGAGGGCTTTTTAGTTTGGTGGCTTCTGCCGAATGACTCTCAACCGCTCCCATCTCTGCTGGCTGGCCCTGGCGCTGATCACAGCGGGTTATTTGGTCTTCTGGTTTCTGTTGCTGGGTGCGACGGCGACGTATAGCACACCGGATTCGTGGCTGAAGGTGCTGCACTCAGCAGAAATCCGCCATGCGACGTGGCTGAGCATCGTCACCTGCACCTTCGCCGCTGGCTTTGCGCTGCTTATCGCGATTCCCATCGGTTATCTGATGTCGCGGCGTGAGTTCCGCGGCAAAACGTGGCTCGATGCCGCGCTCGACATCCCGATCATTCTGCCGCCGCTGGTGGTGGGACTGTGCTTGCTGATCTTTTTCCAGACGCGCATCGGCAAGGCGGTCGAAGAGATCATTCCGTTTACGTATCAGGTCAGTGGCGTGGTGCTTGCGCAATTTGTGGTGGCCGCCGCCTTCGCGATCCGCACGATGCGCGGCACCTTTGATCATCTCTCCGCGCGGCCAGAGGACGTGGCGCTGACCCTGGGTTGCACGCGCTTTCAGGCGCTGTGGCATGTGGCCTTGCCCGCAGCGCGCCGGGGCATGGTCGCGGCGTTTTGCATCGCTTGGGCGCGCAGCTTGGGAGAGTTCGGGCCGATCCTCGTCTTCGCCGGAGCCACGCGCATGAAGACGGAGGTGCTGCCGACGACGGTGTGGCTCGAACTCAGCGTGGGGAATCTCGATGCCGCCGTCGTGGTCAGTCTGTTCATGGTGCTGCTTGCCGTGCTGGTGCTCGTCGTCGTGCGAACCACGGGGGAGAAAGTATGATTCAACTCGATCACATCCGCTGGGGTGCTGCTGGGCGCACGATCTTGGATGAGGTGAATGCTTCCATCCCCGCGAACACCTACGCAATGCTGATGGGTGCGACCGGTTGCGGCAAGACCTCGCTTCTGGAGATCATCTGCGGCCTGCGCAAGCCGACATCAGGTCGTGTGCTGCTCGATGATCGTGATGTGACCGATCTGGAGCCACGCGAGCGTGGCATCGGCTACGTGCCGCAGGATCTGGCGTTGTTTCCCAGCCTGAGCGTGCGCGAGCAAATCGCTTTCGCACCGAGGCGGCGCGGCGTGGCTTTGGCGGAACTCGAAACGCAGGTGAAGCACCTCGCGGAGCAGCTTGGCATCGCACCGCTGCTCGATCGTCTGCCCGATGCGCTCTCTGGTGGTGAAAAACAGCGTGTCGCGCTCGCCCGCGCACTGGCGGCACAGCCGAAGCTGCTGCTCCTGGATGAACCGCTCTCTGCGCTGGATGAAAGCATGCGCGCCGAGGCCGCCGCGCTGCTGCAACAAGTGCAGCGCGAGCATGCGCTGACCGTTTTGCACGTCACGCACTCTCGCAGTGAGGCCGCAATGCTCGGCCAGTTGCACCTGCGCTTGGCGAACGGACGGCTGGAGGTTGAATGAGGGCGCATGATTTTCACTGCGGGGTTGGAATCTGCCCGATGCCGCGTTTAGAGTGCACAAAATCACCCCCGCATGGACTGGAATGACTGGCAGCGCGTGCTGAAATGGCGCGCCCTCGAAGAAGGCGATGCCGATGGCGCTCTCGTCAGCGCGGAGCGTCGCCGCGAGGCCACGGCGCATACGCGGGCCGGTCTGACCTCGGAGGACATTAAGGGCGACACGCTCGACGAACGCTGCGAGCGGTTTCTCGACAAACGAGCCGAATGGCTGGAGCGCGAGGCCGTGGGCTGGCGTGGCGAATTGATCCGCGTGCTGGAATTGCTGCGCGTGCCGCATGGACGCTGGTCATGGGCGCTGGTCGGCTGGGCGGCGGCGTTTCTCACCGGCTACTGGTTTACGGATTTCGGCCAGACGAGCGAGTTCAATTTGTTGGCGCTGTCGTTGGTCGGCCTGCTGGCGTGGAATGCGGTAGTGATCATTCTTGGCGTGCTGTGCGAGATCATGCCCACGTCGTCGATGGCCGGGCGCGGCGGCTGGCTGGCGGAATTTCTCGCGCATGGCGTCTCGCGCTTCGGCGTGGCGTCGAAACAGACGGAAAACACGCTCGGCGGTGCGGTGCGCGCACGTTTTGAAGAATTCGCCTGGCCGCTGGCCTGGTGCAGGCTGCAAATGCGGCTGCGCCACTGGCTGCATGTGGCTGCGGCGATGCTGGCGATCGGCGGCGCGACGGCGCTGTATGCGCGCGGCTGGTCGCGCGAGTATCGCGCCGTGTGGGAAAGCACGCTGCTGAGTGAGAGCAACGCACGCGTGTTCTTTGACATGTTGTTTAAGCCCGCATCGACGGTGCTGCACACGCCGGTGCCGCTGGATCAGATCGCTGGCATGCACCGCACGGGCGGCAAGGCGGAGAAGCCCGCGCCCGCGCTGCCGTGGATTCATTTGTATGCGGGCACGCTGCTCGTGCTCATTGTAGTGCCGCGCCTGTTGCTCGCGGGCATCGGCACCGTGCGCGGTGGGCGGGTGGTGTCATCGCGTGCGCGCGCTTTGAACTGGGGGAGCCACTTGCGCGGTCTGCTGCGGGCGGTGGAAGGCGGTGACGAGATCATTCAAGTGCTGGTGCATGCGATGGAGGCCACGCCGACGCATCGCGAAGTGTGGGATCGCGGTGTGCGCGGCCGCTTTGGCGGCATGGCGCGCGCGGAATACCTGCGCATTCCCGCAGGCGAGGAGGATGAGTTTGCCGCCGCGTGGCAGCCGGTGTCCGCACAGCTCGTGATGCTTTTCAATATGGCCACCACGCCTGAGGCCGAGGTGCAGCGGCGTCTGGTCGCCGATGTGCGGCAGCGTCTGCTCACGAAGCATGCGGAACCGGATTTGATCGTGCTGCTCGACGGCACCAGCCTCGCGGGACGTTGGACACCGGAAAAAATCGCGGGCCGTGAGCAGTTGTGGACGCGCATGGTCGAAGGTCTCGCCTCCGAGGTGATCGTGGCACTGCGCAAAGAAACCCCGCGCACGCCCGTGCCACCGACGTAATGTTCTCCAAGTTTTCCGCTCTCGTGCCTGCCTTGTTCTCCAAATCCAAAGCCTCCGAACGCCCGCCCAAACAGAGCGGAGAGGCGACGGTGCGCGACGCGTCCGACATCGTCACGCTCAGTCTCATTTCCCACACGAACGCGGGCAAGACCACGCTCGCGCGCACGCTGTTGCGCCAGGATGTGGGCGAAGTGCGCGACGCGCCGCATGTGACGCTCTTCAACGAATCCTTCACGCTGCTCGAAAGCGGCGGCTTTGTGCTGCGGCTGTGGGACACGCCTGGGTTTGGCGACAGTGCGCGCCTGATGAAGCGGCTCAAACGCGAGCGCAATCCCGTGCTGTGGTTCTTGTCGCAAACGTGGGATCGCATCACCGACCGCCCACTGTGGTGCAGCCAGCAGGCACTCAAAAACGTGCGCGAGGAGGCCGACGTGGTGCTCTATCTCGTCAATGCCGCCGAACCTCCAGAAGCGGCGGGCTACATCGGCCCGGAGATGGAGATCCTCGGCTGGGTGGGCAAGCCGGTTGTCGTCTTGCTCAATCAGACCGGCACGCCGGGAAGTTCATCCGTGGAAGCTGCCGAGATCGATGCCTGGCGCGCGCATTTGCAGCAGTTTGAAATCGTGCGCGCGGTGCTGGCACTGGATGCCTTTGCGCGCTGCTGGGTGCAGGAGGACACGCTGATGGAATCGCTGGCACCGCTGATGGAGGGCTCGAAGATTCCGACCTTCCAGCAGATCAAACGCGCCTGGGCGCGGCGCAACACGGACGTGTTTCGCGATTCCGTTCGGCTCATCTCGGAACAACTCACCGCAGCGCTCGTCGATGGCGTGGAAGTGCGCGCGGAAACGTTGTTGGAGCGCGTGGGCTGGCAGCGCGACGAACTGAACCGCGAATACAACGACGCGCGGCAAAAACTCGCCTCGCAGCTCGCGGATCGAGTTGAGCAGACCACGAACAAACTCATCGAGGCCCATGGATTGGCCGGCGCGGCCGGTCAAGAGATCACCAAGGCGGCACGCGAGCACTTTCATCTGCCGCAAGCCGTTTCCGAAAACATCTGGGGCGTGCTGGGCAGCTTCGCCGGTGGCGCGATGGGCGGATTGATCGCTGATTTGAAACTCGGCGGCATGACCTTCGGCGGCGGTGCGTTGCTCGGCGGCATCGCCTCGGGCATCGGCGCGTATGCACTCATCTTCAGCTACAATCTCGTGCGCGGCAGCGACCAGCGACTGCGCTGGTCGCGCGAGCATTTCCGCGAGCAGGTGCGGCTCGCGCTGCTGACCTACCTCGCTGTCTGTCATTTCGGCCGTGGTCGTGGCGAGTGGCAGGAAAGCGAGCAACCGCAGCATTGGCGCGAGGCTGTGGACACCGTGCTCGATGATCATTCCGACGCTGTGGACCATTTATGGAAGACCGGCGTGCAGAAGGAGACGATGCCCGCGACCTTGTTCCGTCAGACGCATCAGCTCGTCGGCGATTGCATGACCGCACTGCTTGGGCACTTGTATCCAGGCGTGGATTCCGGTTCCTGGCGTTCCTGAGCATCAAACTCGCGCAAACGCCGCTCCAGCCGCGATTGGAAATTCTGCCAGCACTGCACGGCGCGTGCGCAGAAGTCGGCGGGCTTGACGTTCAGAGCGCGCAAGCAGTCGCGATGATCCCAGGCGACGACTTGTGTGGTGGCAAAGTGAATGAACCGGAACTGCCAGCGCCACAGGCACTGCATCGCTGGTGTGAGCGTTTTCAGTCGCTCAAAGAGAAAGTCGCGCTGGAAGGAGAGGTGGCCCATTTCATCGCGCAGGAGCTTCTTGGCGACGGTTTGCACCACTGGATCGCTGCAGCGCAGGGACAGCAAGCCGAAATAAACTTCGGCGATGAGTTCGGCGGTGAGGAGCACCTGGATGTTGAACTCCAAATTCACCAGATCGCGAAGCCAGCGGAAGATGGAGTTCGTCCATTGCTTTTGCAGCAGCGTTCCGCCCAGATGTTTCACCGCTCGCGCGAGTAGTGTGGCGTGGCTTTGTTCTTCGGCGACAAAGAGATCGACCGCGTGCTGATAGCCTTTCAGGTTTTCAAGCGCGGCGATGCTGCGGGTGTAGCGCCGCAGACGCGTGCCTCCACCGCTCTCGCCGAGCTGGAAGATGGCGAGCGATCGTGCCAGTGCCTTGCGGGTGGCGTCCGGCAACGCGCAAGATATGTCTGACAGTGGCAGCTTGTGATTGAGGGACGTGTTTGCCGCGAAATGGTTGATCCAATGTTGGGTATTCATGACGTGTGTTTGGGTTAGGCGGCCTGGAGCATGGTGCGGAGGAACTCGTGGGTCGGTGTGCTGCGCAGCTCGGCGGCGATCTGGCGGAGGCGCTGCATGACGGCATCGACCGTTTCATCGAGCGTGGAGGTGCCAGCGGTGACGCCGACGTTGTGAGCGTCGATGAACCAGGAGGGATCGAGTTCTTCGGCCCGTTCGATTTGAACCGTGTGCAGACCGTTGGCGATGGCTCTTTGCGCAAGCTGACGCGTGTTGTTGCTGTTGCGTCCGCCGATGACGACGATGTGATCGCATTCACGGATCAACTCAGCGAGCGCGGCCTGCCGCTGCTTCGTCGGATGACAGATCGTGTCGATGAAACGCACTTCAGACGTGCTGTGGTGGCGTTTGATGGCTTCCACGAGCCGCAGGGCGGTTTCAATCGGCTGCGTGGTTTGCGAGACGATACCGAGGCGTGGATGCGCGGGAATTTGTGTAATGTCGGATTCATCAAGCACGACAACCGCTTGCGGAAAGTCGCCAATGAGTCCGCGCACTTCGACATGCTGGCGCTGCCCGATGACGACTGGCTGATAGCCTTCGCTGACGAGCGTGGCGAGCGCGTGATGGGCCTTGCGCACCAGCGGACAGGTGGTGTCGATTACAGCGTGGCCTGCGTCTTGCCAAGATCGACGATGCACATCGGCCGCACCATGCGCAGTGATGACGACGTGATGCGTTTTGGCGGAATGGATGTCTTCGAGATCGCCACGTTGAGCACCGACGGCAGCGAGATGGCGCTCGACGAGCGGATTATGCACAAGCTGGCCGAGAATGGTCAGCGGGGCGCGTTGCGCGTCGGCATGCGTGGTGCGCAGGGCATCGCGCACCCCGAAACACATGCCGTGATGTTGAGCGAGGATGATGTTCATGATGATTGTTCTGTGTTCTCTGTTGGTTTAACTTTGAGCGACAAAGTTAATTGGTAAAATGAGGGAAGGTCAGGTCTGCTGCGCGGCTTTGACGATCTCGCCGAGTACTTCGACGTAGTTCTTGAAGGCTTTGCGTCCGGCAGTGGTGAGTTCGTAGCTGGTGCGCGGACGGTTGCCGGATTCATCGCGTGTTTCCTTGATGTAGCCGGCGGTGCCGAGCGTGCGCAGGTGTGAGATGAGATTACCGTCGCTCATAGCGAGCTCGGCTTTGAGATCCTGAAAGGCCCATTCTCCACGGGTGGAGAGCAGCGTCATGATGGAGAGACGGCCCTTTTCGTGGATGAGCTTGTCGATTTGATCAAAGTCGATCATTCAGGCCGCACCTCCGCAGGTTGACGGCTGAAAAAGACGGCTAGACCATACACAACATGCAGCAGGCCGAAGGTAAGCCCCATCGCGAGCGATGCGGGGGCAAGATCGCTGGAGAGCAGATCGACGTCGCGATTCATGGCCCAGGCGAAGAACAGCAGCAGGCCAGTGATGACAAACGCCCAGCCGAGACGGGTTAGTGAACGCGGTGAAAAGCTGGCGGTGCTCAGCAGCGCGAGGCCGTAGCAAAGAATCCAGATGAGAGCGGCGAGCGTGAGATTGTGCAGGAAGACGATCAAGCCTATGCCGAGGCATCCACCGACGAGCATGGGCGGCATCAAGGCGCGCAATGCCATGCGCATGCCTTCGGAAACGAACGGCTGACTTCGACGCGCGGCTTCTTTGGCGAGCAGGATCACGTTTAAGGTGGAAGCGATGCAGAGAATGATGAGCCAGATGGTGAGAAAGCACGCATCGCACAGGGTCGCTACGCCGTTGTTTGTGATTGCGTGTGACACAGGCCATGCCGAGGCCACGAGGGCCAGAGTGCCACCGGTGAGTGCTGCTGGGGCTGACACGGCCCGATAGATATGCGCCTTTTCCATCAGGGAGCGAATGATGCGGAGATTCTCCAAGGCGGCTTCAGTTGTGCTCATGGTCGTTACTTTGTCGCACAAAGTAGTCGAGTGCAAGCGAAACTTTGTGCGGCAAAGTCTTTAAATCTAACGGACAAGAGTTGGTAATCAGAGTTTGCAGCAGTTTATAATTACCATAGATTAACCCAATGCGGACGGTTGTAGAAATCCTGCCTGGGGCACGCGCGCGCGCTACTGCGCGTCGCTGTCGCTTGCTGTGGGGGCTGAGCCTCGGCCTGCTTTTGCAGGGAGGTGTCTTGTCAGCGGCGGACCCGACGGCGGATCAGCAGTATTGGCTGGAGTTGATCAATCGCTTCCGCAGTGACCCGCAGAATGAGTTGAGCAAACTGGTGAATTTCGCTTCGCCAGGCGTTTGGGGTTCGCCCAAGTCAGACGATCCCTCCATCGCCAATGCGCTGAACTATTTCGGCACCAGTGCCGCCGATCTCGCTGCGCAGTTTGCTTCACTCACGGCAGCGCCGCCGTTAGCTTGGAATAGTGCTTTGAATACTTCTGCCACGAGCTACTCAGACCTCATGGTGACGAATGATCAGCAGTCGCACACCTTGGATGGGTTGAGCCTTCAGCAGCGCCTGCAGAACGGCGGCTATAGCAGCAACTGGTTGGAAGCCGGGGAGAATTTGTTTGCCACGACACAGACCATCATCCACGGGCATGCGGGTTTTGTCATCGACTGGGGAGACGGCAACGGCGGTACCGCCGGATTTGGCAATGGTATCCAGAATCCTGCGGGCCATCGTGAGGTGTTGCTCAATGCCGCTTATAAAGAGGTGGGCATCGGTTTTCAGGACATTGCCATTCCCGGCAGCAATGTGAACGCGACCGGCCCCATGGTGGTGACGCAGCACTTCGCGAGTCATTACCGATTCGATGGCGTGAATTACTTTGCCGATGCCATCCTGACGGGCTCCGTGTATCAGGATACGATCTCCGCCGATCATTTCTATACACCGGGCGAAGGGCTGGCCGGTGAAGTGATCAATGTTTACAACGACAGCAACGGGATTCTTGTCGCGAGTGGTCTGAGCAATAGCGCAGGTGGGTTTAACATTCCACTCACGGGCCTGACGGATGGCGTCACCTATCGTGTGGAGGCACCCGACACAGGACTGTCAGCGCAGACATTCACCCTGACGGCTCATTCGGAAAATTACGGCGCGCCGGTGACTTTCTACGACAACGTGTACTCATCCTTCATGATGGTGCCGGAGCCGGGGAGTCTGCTGCTGAGCTTGTCTGCCGCCTGCTTTCTCCTCTCCACTCACCGCCGTCGTCGTCTTTCTGTTCGCTCATGAAATCCCTCGCGCTGCTGCTGTCGCTTACCCTTTCCGTACTCTGCGCACAGGAGGCGGTGTCGCCTCTAGCCACAGAAATCCGTTCCATCATCGACGAGTACGAGAATTCGGTGCGCGCAAACACGCAAAAGATCATCGCTGCGACAACAGAGGCCGAGAAAAACAAATACCGCAGCAGCATCCCGAGTGCCGGCCCCTACGCCACGAAGATGATGAAGTTGGTGAAAGCCAACCTCGACCAACCGGATGTGGTGCAGGCGGTGTCATGGCTCGTCACGGGAGCGTCGAATTTCCCTGAAGGGCAGGAGGCGCTGAAGATGCTCGGTTCGAGCTTCGCAGATCGGCAAGGCATCGCTGTGGCGGTGAAGCAACTCGAGTATCACGGGTTGCCTGCGGAGCCAGTGCTCCGAGCGGTGATCGAGAAAAACACACACCGTGAAGAAAAAGCGGCCGCTCTTTATGCACTCGGTGCGGTGCATTTCAAAAACTTCGACGTTTCCGCTGATCGTGTTTCGGGTGAGGCATCAAAGGCTAAAGCACTGGATTGTTTTCAGAAACTCAGTGCCGATTTTGCCGATGTGACCGTGCAGGGATTCAAGCTCTCGGATTTCGCGGCGAAGATGCTCTTTGAAATGACAAATCTTCAGGTCGGTTGTGAAGCACCGGAGATTGAAGGCAAAGACGCGGAGGGCGTGTACTGCAAGCTCAGCGACTACCGCGGCAAACACGTCATCGTCATCTTCTGGGGTGGTTGGTGCCATGCCTGCCACGGCATCCTGCCGTTGATGAATCAGACGGCGGCTCAGTTGAAGGACAAAAATGCCGTCGTGCTCGGCGTGAACACGGACATCGAGGCCGAGGCCAAAAAAGCGTTGGCTGATTACCAGGTCACCTTCCGCAACGTGCTCGACAACACCACCAGCGGCCCCAACACCAGTCTCTACAATCTGCGCAACTTCCCCACACTCTACCTCATCGATCCCAAGGGCGTGATCGCGGTCAAGAACGGCTCGCTCGATGCGATGCTGGCGCGGATCAACGCGGCCAAGTAGCGAATCTCGTGATGGTGAAAGGGCGCATCCGCAGTCCCTCGACCTGACATCGCCAAATAGGGCCTCGGGGGGCACAGCATTCCGAACACGGACTTGCCGCACAGAGATGGTATCTTTCGGTCTAACAGAAAGTTTGGAGGTATTAAAAACTTGCAATTTTTATGAAAAATCATAAAAATGAGCTATTGTAAGACAATTTCTCCTTCTGATGTTGCCACTCGTCCATCAAATCCTCACGACCTCCGGTTGTGGCGACTTGCCTGCTGTCCGGCAGGCGATTGAGGACGCGTGTTTCAATCAAACATCATTCGTCGATGCGGTGCTTGATTGCGAGGGCGTCAGAGAGCGCGATTTTCTCATGACGCTCGCCAAGACGCTAGGCCTCGCATGGTGGGAACCGAAGGACGAGGAAAAGCCTGCTGAGTCCGGCCTGCGTCGCCTGCTTCCTGCGGAGATCGCCCTGCGGCATCGACTGCTGCCGATTCACACGGAGGAAATTCCAGACGCAGCGGCGGATGCGGCCACGGGTGAAGTTCCGCGTGCGTTGCACGTCGCCACTTTCGATCCTCTCAATCTCGTCGCCAATCAACGCGTGGCTGCCAGTGTGAGCATGCCGGTCGTCTGGCATGTGGGGCCACGCACGCGCATTGTCGAAGGTTTGCAAAAGCTCTACGGTCTCGGGGCAGATACGTTCGAGAAAATTTTGCGTGGTCGTGCCGACTGGGGCGCGGAGGAACTGCGGGAGGAAGTCACCGTGCTCGATGGGCCGGAGGATGAGGAGGCCTCCGTCGTGCGTTTCGTGAATCAGATCATTCGCCGCGGTTTGGAGCAGCGCGCCACGGACATTCATGTCGAGCCGCAGCAGAATCATCTGCGCATCCGTTGCCGCATCGACGGTCGTCTGGAGGAGTTGCCGGTGCCTGAGAACATCAAATCACTCCAGGCATCCGTGATCGCGCGCCTGAAAATCATGGCGCGTCTCGACATCGCCGAAAAGCGACTCCCGCAAGACGGCCGCATCAATCTGGAACTCGATGGCACGCCCATCGACGTGCGCGTGGCCACCATCCCCAGCGTCGAAGGTGAAAGCGTGAGCTTGCGACTGCTCGCGCAGCAGCAGGTCACGCTGAATCGGCTAGGCCTTGCAGACACCGTGCGGCCAGTCATTGAGGAGCTGCTGAGATTGCCCAACGGCATCATTCTCATCACCGGGCCCACAGGCAGTGGCAAATCGACATCGCTCTACGCCTTCCTCACCGAACTCAATCAAACGCATCGCCGCATCGTCACGATCGAAGACCCGGTGGAATACAAGATGCCCGGCGTCGTGCAGATCGCGGTGAAACCGGAGATCGGCCTCACCTTTGCTGCTGGTCTGCGCAGCATTCTGCGTGGTGATCCGAACGTCGTGATGATCGGAGAAATGCGCGACCTCGAAACGACGGAGATCGCCGTGCGCGCCGCGCTCACGGGGCATCTCGTGCTCAGCACTCTGCACACGAATGATGCCATCGGCGGCATCACACGCTTGGTGGATATGGGGGTCGAGCCCTTCCTCGTCTCCAGTGCGGTGCGCGCCTTCCTCGCGCAGCGCCTCGTGCGCAAGCTCTGCCCCCTTTGCAAAACCACGGCAGATGTCGAGGAAGGTTATCTGCGTTCCATCGGTTTCCCTGCGCATCTGCCGGGTCAGATCATGAAGGCGGTGGGCTGTGAGGCCTGCCGGGGCAGTGGTTTCCAGGGCCGCCTTTCGATCTACGAGGTCGTGCTCGTCACACACGCACTGCAGCATCTCATCAACTCGCGTGCGCATCCGGCAGAATTTGTCAAACAAGCCACACGCGATGGCTATGTGCCGATGCGCGGCTACGGCTTTCAAAAGGTGCTCGCTGGGGAAACCACCATCGAAGAGGTGCTCTCAGCCACCGCAGCGGGAGAGCGCCAGTCGTCCGCAGTGTCGCCTTCCACCATCGCGCCTACTCGCCTCGCTGCCTGATCCCTTTCTCCAGTAACTCATTTTCATGCCCACATTCACTTACAGCGCTCATGGCCCCTCCGGTTTGATCACCGGGGAGATCGCTGCGTCGGATCGTGGCGAGGCATTCACTCTGCTGGGCCGCAAACGAATTCAGCCCATCAAACTCGAGGTCGCTGCTGGGGCCGAATCATCTGCGAAGCGTGCAGCGGCAAAGGGTAGAGTCGTGCGGGAAACGGCGGCGAGCGGGCCTCTCAAACTCAAGCACACTCAGGTCGTGCTCTTTGTTGAAGAACTCGCCGAACTCGTCGGTGCGGGCATTCAGCTCGAGCCTGCACTCGCCACCATGGAGCGCCGCAGAGAACTTTCCGGCATCAAAACGCTGGCCTCCGAGTTGCGCGGCAAAGTGCGTGACGGCATTCCTTTTGCCAAAGCCGTCGCGAGCACCAGCTCCAGCTTTGGCAGTCTCTTCTGTGCGTTGGTTTCTGCGGGCGAGGCCAGCGGTTCGCTCTGCTCGGTGTTAAAGCGGCAAGCGACCTACATGCGTTCTATCGCCGCGCTGCGCTCCAAGGTGTTCGCGGCGATGATCTATCCCGCCTTCCTCGTCGTCGCCGCCCTCGGTGTGACGTTGATGTTCGTCCTCTACCTCATCCCGAAGCTCACAGAGATGCTCGACAGCACAGGCGGCACGCTGCCTCTCGCCGCACAGCTCGTGCTGCGCTGTGGTGAGCTTTTCAAATCGACGTGGTGGATGCTCCTGGCCGGTTTAGCCGTTGCGATCATCCTCGGTCGTGCCTGGCTCGCGCGTCCCGAGTCCGCCATTCCATGGGCGCGGTTCAAACTCAGGCTGCCTCTTTTCGGAGCCATCTTCCAGGCGCGTTTCTATGTCCAGTTCCTTGAGACGATGGCCAATTTGCTGGGCAACGGCCTCACCATGGTGCATGCGATGCAGCTCACGCATCAGGCCATCGAGAACCCGCACCTCCAGCGCGAGTTTGAAAGTGTGCAACGCCATGTCGGCGAGGGCGTGAGCCTTTCACGTGCGCTTGATCGCAGCGGCCTCTTCCCGCCGCTGTTGTTGGACATGGTGAGCGTTGGCGAGCAGACCGGCGACATGCCCGCCGCGCTCTCTCGTGCTGCTGAACGCTTCGATCGTGAGCTGGGCAAGAAGATCGACACGCTCGCGGCACTCATCCAACCCGCGATCGTTTTCGTCATGGCCGGTATGGTTGGCTTCATGGCCTACATCATGATGAGCACGATCTTTGAAACCATCTCCAGCATCAAATAACCACCGCTCAAACACCATGAAACACACACTCACCATCCATCGGCATCGCCGCAGCGCTTTCACGCTCGTCGAAATGCTCCTCGTCCTCGGCATCATCGGCCTGCTTGTCGGAGTCGGCGTCGTCAGCTTTGGCGGCGTCCTCGAAGGCGGTCGCACAAAGACAGCCCTCGGACACATCAACCAAATCCAGTCGGCAGCGCGTGCCTATGAAGTGGACACCATGAAGCTGCCCACCACTGCGCAGGGGATCGGCATCCTCGTGGAGAAAGGGAAGCTCAAGAAAATGCCCATGGATCCTTGGGGCAACGCCTACCACTACCGCAGACCGGGCACAAAGGACAAAGGCGGCTTCGACATTTACTCCTCAGGCCCAGACGGCATTCCCGACAACGGCGACGATGTGGGGAGCTGGCAGCTTTAAGAGAAATAGAGTCCGAATTCTGAACGCGGCAGCATCTCATGAAGCTCACGGTGAATGGCGTCCAACGCAGCGGAATCCGCGCTCTGCGGCATTCCGCACGGAGCATGTCCTGTGTGGCTTTCACGCTTCTGGAACTCCTCGCGGTGCTCTGCCTCATCGTGCTGCTGCTCGGCGTCTCGATCGTGAGCATCTCCGGCATTCAAGAGGAAGATCGCCTGCGCCGTGCAGTCGCTTTGATCGAGAACACAGCGCGGACTAATCTTCTGCAAGCTGTCAAAAATCGCCAGCTTGTGAGCATGAGCCTCGCTCCAGGATCGTTCGGAGCCTCTGCGGATTTCGGCGGCAGGATCGAAGTCCGTCGCGTCGGAGAACTGTCTTTTCGCGCGCCTCGCCGTGGCGAGACTTGGGAATTCAGCCCCACCGGCATCTGCGAGCCGATTGAAGTGCGGCTGAGCGGCCCGGGAGGCGTGGTGGAACTCGGCTTCGATGCCCTCACGGCCTGCGTCAAACGCCGCAGCCTCGATTTCAACGCTGGATCATGAAGACGCGTCATTTCAATAAACAATCCGAGCAGAAGGCGCAGGCGCGCGCCTCGTGTGGCGGCTTTGCGCTGCTTGAGATTCTGCTCGCCATCGCCCTCTTCGCCCTCGTGGCCGTGGGCATGACGCAGGCGCTCGACGGCATCGCGCGCACGACCACTGCGGCGCGGCAGGAGGCGCAAGTGCTGCGTGTGTTGGAGTCTGTGCTCGCGGAGGTGGCGCATCAGCCGGAACTCAAGGCAGGCCACCTCAGCTTCCCGAAGAATGCGGATAAGATCGACGCCTCTGCCAACATCGAGAAGGTGCGCTTGATCACCCAGGACAAGGTGGAGCTTGATCACATTTTTCGCATCCATGCCGAGGCTTGGATGAGTGACGGCGCGGCACGCCGCATCGTGCGCAGCATGGAGACCTATGTGTATTCACCCAACAGCAACGGCTGATATGAGAGCTATCATTTCTCATCGTGCCCACAGCGGATTCACTCTGCTGGAGTTGCTGCTTACTCTCGTGCTATCGGGATTGTTGATCTCGGCGGTCTTTGGTGTGACCGATGGTGCGACTCAGCTAGGCAAGTCGATGAACGCCGCGCGGGTCACCGAGACGCGCATCTCGAATTTCGTCATGGAGTGGCGTGACTTTTTTGAAAATGTGCCGCCTGGCATGATGCTGGACTGTGGCGTCGGAAGAACTGCGCGCGGCACCTCTGGCCGACTGCTCATCACCGGCAGTCAGATGCCATTCTGCTGGGACTCGCGGCTGAAGCTGGCGGATGCCGTTGAGTTCGGAACCGTGCGCGGTGAAGGGCGAAAGACCTTCAACCTCGTGGTGCGCCATCTCAAGCACCCGGCGCGTGCACGCGACCCCAAAGCACTGGAAGTCGTCGCGGAGCTGCCGCTGCTGGAAAACCTCACGCGCATGCAGTGGCAGTTTTACGATGCCGTGGAGAAGAAATGGTTCGCGGATTGGGATTCGAAGAAACGCGCGGCACCGCCGCATCTCATCCGGCTGCGGTTTGCCTTTCAGGATGATCCGAGAGAACACGAGCACACGTTCTGGATCGCCAACGATCTCCAACCTCAGCGCGCATCGGCTGCCGCATCGCCCACACCCACTGCGCCATGATTCCGGCACCTGACAGTTCGAATCGAGAGCGGATGGGAGATCATCCCAGCCCGGCACTGCGCTTGGACTTGGTGCTGCTCCGTCGTCAACACTCACGGAGTGGTTCGGCACTGATTGCTGTTTTCTGGATGATCTTCGCTCTTGGGATGGTGCTCTTCGGAGCGACGAAGGCTCTACGTGCTGACACGGAATACGCGCGCGTCATGCGAGGTCGCATCTATGCCAAGCGCCACGCGGAAGCGGGCATCGAGTTGGCGCGCCATCCAGCCATGTTGCAGGACGATCCGCTGCTGCATTTCTCAGATGAAGTCGGAGGCGGATATGACGTGACCTTGAAGACCGAGGAAGCGCGTCTGAACATCAATCACCTCCTCATGAGTGGAGATAAAATTCTTCTGCCGCGTCTCTTCACGCGCTGGGGATTCAAGCCCGCTTTTGTCATCTCGCTCTGTGATGCTTTGAAAGATTGGGTCGATCAAGACGACAAACCGAGCCTCTACGGCGCCGAGAAACGCGAATACGCGAAATCTGGACGTGAGGGCATGCCTTTTAACCGTCCCTTCAAAGAAGTGGAGGAGATGCTCGATGTGCGCGGCATGGACATCGTGAACGCGGAGCGCCCGGACTGGCGTGAGTGGTTCACGGTGTATGGCGATGGGCGCGTCGATGTGAATGATGCCGGAGCGGAGATGGTTTCTCTCCTCGCCGATGTGCCGATGGAGCGCGTGCAGCCTCTGTTGGTGTATCGCAATGGCCGCGATGGTCAGCATCGTACGCGCGATGATGCGCGCCTCTCCAGTGCGGTGCAGGTCGCGCAGATGCTCGGCATTTCCAGCAGTGTCGTGGTGGAGCAGCTCACGCGCTGGATTCAGTTTTCCGGTCCGATCCGTCGCATCGAAAGCGTCGGACGGCTCGGCCCTTTGAAACGCAAACTGATTCTCATCACTCAGGGTGGGAAGGCCATCTGGCGAGGGGAGGTTCCTGTTCATGAGTAGATCGCGCAAACCCGCTGCGGAGCTGCTGCTCCCCGCTGCTTCTGTCTGGCAAAGCTGGACGGGTGCGGAGGGTGCATCGTGCCATCTGAATGGCGAGTTCACCGCCAAGGATGCCACCTTTGGCAAAGAAGCTCAGCGTCGAGTTCTGGCGCTGCCGGCTTCCCATTTCTGGGTGTTGCCTGCCTGGCTTCAGGGGAATGCCGAGCATCTGCGTGGCATGGCGCTGCTGCATCTGGAGCGCATGGGCGTGCGCACCGGACAGGATGAAGCCGCCGTGCAGGTGCGCAGCCTCGCGGAGAAGGATGGGGCGCACCTCGCGCGCATCATCGCCTTGAAAGAGGAAGCCATGCCGCCGGATGGGCTTGTGCGCTTGCCAGATGAGGTCACGCACCACGCGCTGTGCTATCCGCTGGTGGGCAATAGCATCACGCTATTCCGTGAATTGGGCCGCTTGGTCGCCGCTGTCACTAGCGGATCGGACTTGGTGTATTGTGCACCGCTTTCCTCGACGCGCTTGGATGATCACGCGCTCGCTGAACTCAATAACATCTGTCTTCAATTGGGATTCCAGGGCGTGCTCGGCCGTTTAGAAAGCCTCGTGCTCTGGATTGAAGACGGTGATCTTGGGAAGATTCAACGCACCACAGGTCTCACGCCTTATCGTTGTGAAATGCCCGCGCCCACGATGCCGGAGCGCGGATCCAGCCAGCTCATGCCGGAGACGCTCATGCTTGAGAGCAAAGATCAGGCGCGGCGTGCGCGCATGCGCATGAGTGTGCTCACCATTGGCTCTGTCATTGCCGCAGCCATTGCGCTGCTCGCGGCGTTGCTCGCGTTGTCCATGCAGGAGCGCAATCAACTGCGTGCAAAAGTGGCCGAGATCACGCCGCGTGCTGCGCGTGTGATGGAGCATAAGAATGCCTGGCTAGAGGCAGCACCAGCGGTGGATCCGACCACGTGGCCGCAGGAAGTTTTGCTGCGCTGCATGGAGCCGGAATCTTCGAAAGAAGTCTGCATCACGCACTGGGAGTGGACGCCAGACAAGCTCAACATCATCGGGCGCATGCCCAGCGCCTCTTTGGCCTTGGAATACACACAAGCTCTCAAAATCAGCCCGGCTCTGGAGAAATTTGCCCTCGATGGGCCGCCGCCTGTCATCGCCTCAGATCAAAGCGCAACCTTTGAAATGAAAGGAGGAAGCTCAGGTGAAAAAGAGTGAGCGAGTCCTTCTCGGCGTGTTCGCTGCGTTGTTTACCTGCATCTTGCTCGCGGGTGGCGGGGTGTTTGCCGTGCGCCAATACCTCGATGTGCGCGACGAGGTCGATTTACTTCGCGACCGCTTGGGTGCCATGAATCTCGCCATCTCTCAGGGAGAAGTATGGGCACAGCGCCATGCGTGGATGGATGCGAATGCCCCGCGTTTCAGTAGCAACAAGGATGCCTGCGCGCGCTTGCTGGAGTCCGTCACACGCAAGGCCGGTGCGCACGGACTCAACATCGGTGCCACGGAGTTCATCGAACACTCACTGGGAAGCACGGATGCGGAGGATGCGCTGGCAGAAGAAGATGCCCGCTTTGATAAAGCTTGCGTCAAGATCACGCTCACTGGCGTGGCGGAGGAGCCGCTTTTTGCCTGGCTGCACGAGGTGCAGGCACCGACGAGCTTCCTTGGCATCACCCGCCTTCAGATGAATCCCAGCGGCACGAATAAGACGGTGAATGTCGAAGTGGAGTTCACGCAGTTTTATCACGAGAAAGTAACACCAAAGGTCACCAAAGCCGGACAACCATGAAGATGCGTCGTATTCAATTCGCGATTCTTGTGGGGGTGCTGGTGGGCACCGTGGGTGCTTTTGCTCAAGAGAAGAAAAAAGCGTCTCCGCCAGTGGAGTTTCCAAAGCTGGCGCATTTCGGGCCGCTATGGCAGCGCTCGATTTTCACGACCAAGGATCTGCCTGCACCCGAGGAGCCAGGCGGGCCGAATTTTGTGGATAACCTGAGCCTGAGCGGCATCTACGAGATCGACGGCGGCGTGGTGGCTGTGCTCGTGGATCGCACGACATCGCAGGTCATGGAGGCACGCATCGGCTCCGAAAACGAAGTTGGTGTGAAAATCCGCCAGGTCACCCCCGGTGCGACGATCGACAAGACGCGCATTCAACTGCAAAAAGGAGACAAAACGGGATGGGTCACTTTCGCGGACACGCCTGCTCCGCAACCTGCGGAGACTGTGCAGCGCGCGGTGGTTCCGGCTCAAGGCGGCAGAGTCTCCGGTGGGGTGCGTCCCGGAGCTGCGGCACCCGTCATGCCACAGCGGCGCGCTCCCGGTCAGCCTGTGCAGCACGCGCCTGGCACCGCTTCTCCCAATCCCATTCTGCCACCGCCGCCCGCAACATCGACGCGCACGGTGCGGCCAGGAGATGTGCCTTTGCCACCGCCTTGAGCGACGGCTTGCGCGCGTCATGCGGCACGCTAAGGAACGCGTCCCATGAAAATCCTCGTCACAGGCAAAGGCGGGCGCGAGCACGCGCTCATCACAGCACTCAGCGCATCACCGGAGAAGCACGAACTCTTCGCCTATCCGGGCAGTGATGCGATTTCTTCGCTGGCGACTTGTGTGAACGTGGCTGGACTCGCGGAGTTGATCGCGTGGATGAAGCAGAATAGCATCGAGCTCTGCATGGCAGGTGAAGAAGCACTGCTGGTGAAAGATCGCGGTCTGGCGAACTTGTGTGCCGAGGCGGGCATCCCATGCTGGGGACCGCTGAAGGATATCGCGCAACTGGAGGCATCGAAGGGCTTTGCGAAGAAGTTTCTGCACCGCCACGGCATTCCGACGGCGGATTTCACCATCTGCACCAGTGCCGCCGAGGCGAAGGCCGCGATCACCGAGACACCGATCGTGCTGAAGTTCGACGGACTGGCCGCTGGCAAAGGTGTGGCTGTTTGCACGTCGAAGGCGGAGGCGGAGCAGTTTGTCGAAGACGTGATGGAGAAGCGCTGCTTCGGCGCGGGCGATCTGCTGGTCGAAAAATGTCTCACCGGGCCGGAGATTTCCGTTTTCGCGTCGGTGTGTGATGATGCGTATCAAATCCTCATGCCCGCGCGTGACTACAAGCGCATCCGCGACAACGACCAGGGGCCGAACACCGGCGGCATGGGCGCGGTGGCATCGCTGGAACTCGCCGATGCTTCACTGATGCAGCGCATCGAGCGTGAGATCGTGAAGCCCACGGTCGAAGGCATCCGCAAAGACGGGCTACGCTACCGCGGCTTCCTTTACTTTGGCCTCATGCTCACGCCCACGGGGCCGCAGGTGATCGAATACAATTGCCGTTTCGGCGATCCCGAGGCCGAGGCCGTGCTGCCGATGGTGCGCGGTGATTTCGCCAACTATGTGTTTGAGGCGGCGAAGGGAAATCTGAAGCCGGAGCTGATCCAGTTCGCTCCCGGCTGGAGCATCTGCCTCATCTCGGCCAGCGCCGGTTATCCTGCGTCATCGCATAGTGGTGACGTGATCTCCGGTCTGGAAAAGGTGAGCGGCGCGCGCGTGTATCACTGCGGCACAAAGAAAAACACCGCCGGTCAGTTTGAAACGAATGGCGGGCGCGTGCTCGCCGTCGTGGCTCAGGGCGCGACGCGCGTGGAAGCACGCGAAAAAGCCTATGCGGAGAGTGCCAAGATCACCTTCGATGGGCTGCAACGGCGCTCGGACATCGGGAAGATGCACTTTGAGTGACGGCGCGATCGCGAAGGGATCGAAGAAGTTAGCTAGGGGTCGAAGACCCTTGGAATGACGGAAAGTCATCTTCAGGTCAAGGTTGCATGCCGGAGGTATGCGAGAAGGGAGCGAGGAGCCGTTGAACGTCTCTTGCATCCTTGCTGGGATGCGATCTCGAGAGAGTCTGTGGCATCTCGCTGTTCCGGGGGTGGCGTTCGCTTCGCGAACTTACCTCCGGCTACCTTCTTTGATCCCTCTGGGATCGGATTTTGCGGCTCATGGCTCAGGCTTGCTGCATCTTCGCCAATCGCTCATCGCTTTCGAGATGCCCGGCCCAGCCGAAGTGGCAGCGGAAGGCGTAGCAGTTTTTCATCTGTTCGAAGGGGCCGCTCCAATCGGCTTCATTGGATGCCACGGTGATGTCCGAAGGCGCGAAGCCGGTGATGGGGAGCCGTTTCAGCGTAAAGGCATCATTCAGCAGCCGTGTCTTTTTCCAATTGAAGCCCATGAGCTGAGCACTGACGCAATCGACCGCGACGGGATGCGTGCCAGCCATGATGACGCCGCTTTCGACAGGATCGCAGGACATGGGGCCGTCGCCATCGCCGCCGATGATGCCATCGACGATGGTGAGGTAGTGCAGCGGTTTGTCACGGCGTTTGCCAGTGCCATCGAAGTAGAAGAAGCACTTGTGCAGGTCGATGATCATGCGCCAGGCGGTGTTGTTGCCGTGCCAGTTGCCAGAGCGGACGACATACTTGGTGTCGCCAAACACGAGTCGCCCGAGTTTTTTCAGCGGGACGAAGAGCTTGGAGAGGAAGTGACGGCCAAAGAGGATTTTTTTGGCGGTGCGCATTAGTGTGCCTTCGAGCGCGCGTTTGGCGGTGGATTCAGCGAATTGATCGCCGCCCTCGGCGGGAGTGCCTTCGGTGTGGCGCGGGAGCCAGTTGGTGCGCGGCGTGGTGCCGACGAGGTTTTTCAACGCGACGGTGAGGCCGACTTTTTTATGCGTCTTGAGCTTGGGCACGTTGATGAGCACATCGGCATTCATCGGCGTGCGGCAGATGCGGTATTCGTGATGCGGGTCGGTGTGTTGGCGGTTCGTGGTGGCGAAATCGTAGCTGGCTCCGTAGAGCTTGCCGAGGCCGGGATGTCCGATGAACTCGCTGTCTTCATCGAGATGGATGTCCACCGCACCGGAGGGGTCGCTTGGGAGCTGGCGCTTGGCGATGGTGACGCCGTCGTCGATCGTCCACTCCTCACAGCGCATATCGAAGAGGAGAAAGGCGACGCCGGGGAATTCGAGCGTGAGGTCGGTGATGAGTTGATCGAGCTGATGCAGGCGGCGGATGGTGTCGAAGGACGAATCGCTCTGCGGCGCGTCACACAGCGTCACGGAGCCCCGGCCCTGGAGTTTTTTTGCGGCCCAGCGCGCGGTTTCACGCACGACGAGTGGATGGGTGATGATGGTGAGCCAGCCGTTTTCGTCTTCAGGCTTGCTGGCATTGTGCTCCTTCACCCAGTTCGGTTTGATGACGACACGGTCGCCGGGTTGGATGAAATCGCCGGGCAGATCGAGCGCAGCGATGGCGTCCTCGATCTGCTGGCGGATGGCGGTAGAGTCATCGTAGGTGGCCTTGCCACGGATGACGGAGACTTTGGGAGAACCAAAAGTGGAAGGGGAGAGCGTGTTCACGAGAGCGCGCATTATTTACCGGGCGAAGGTTCTCTTTGCAACGCTGGGTGCAGCGCGTGAACGTCGGCGATGAGAAATGCCGTGTGGATCGCCTGCGTGCTGCTGCTCGTCATGGTCGCGCTGATCGTGCGGGAGCTGACGCGCACCCCCAAGCCGCTCGATCCTGCGTTTGACCGTCTGACGCCACAGGAGACGGCGACGCTGCCGCTCGCGGTGCGATTTGCGATGCCTCTGGGATCGGAACACGGCGCATTCACCTACAACGCGCGGCCTTTCCGCATCGCGCGGCACCTCGGGGACGATTTGAATGGCATCGGCGGTGGGAACTCGGATCAAGGTGATGCGGTTTATGCAGCGGGAGCCGGGCGGGTGGTTTATGCAGGCGTGCCGAGCTTGGATTGGGGCAGGATGATCATCATCGCGCATCGTTTGCCGGACGGAGATGAACTGGGTCCGGTGGTGCAGACGGTGTATGCGCATCTGGAGTCGGTGCGCGTGCGCCTGGGGCAGGTCGTGCGGCGGGGCGAATCCATCGGCACGGTGGGAACGGCGGGCGGCAAGTATCTGGCGCATCTTCATTTCGAGGTTCGCCTGGGGCCGTATGTGAACCCCGGCCAGGGATATGCGGATACGGCACTGAACCGCGTCTCGCCGGAGGGATTTATCCGCGCACGCTGCGGGGCGGCGGCATGGCAACTGAATCCCGCCCCATAAATTTTCGTGGGAGGAGAAAAGATCATTTGAAGGAAGTCGATGGGCGGTCGTCATTTCCACATGCACCGCCTCCTTTGCCTGCTTCTGCTGCCCGTGCCGCTGGCGTTTGCGCAGCCGGGCAAAGGAAAGCAGAAATACACTCCCGAGATGCTCTGTGCGGAGTTGTTTGCCGCCGTGCGCGCCAGTCCTCAGAGGGCGACATTGCGCTTGGAGGAGGCATTGGTGATCAATGAATCCTGTGCGGGCGATCTCGTGACGACCGCACTCGACGCGGTGGGCGATGATGCTGCGCTCGCCCGCAAAATCGAAGCCACCGCTTTGGAGATGGCTCCCTCGCAGAGCCGCGCCATCAAGGAGGCAGTGAGAAAGCACAAAGCCTCAGCAAGTGCGCCATTGGAAATCCGCCGCGCCATGGTGGCTGACGTTGTGCCATCGCCGCCGGTGGTGTTGCCGGGAGAAGAAGTGCGCCGGGCGGAGGTGCCTGATGCGATGCAAGCCGTTCCCATCGTGGAAGTGAGGCGTGCCGTCGTGCCGACAACTGCCGAGAAGTCAGAGGGCAGCGAAGCGGTGGATGCCTACAATCTGATGAACGTGCCGAAGGCGAAGCGAGCGAGATAAATCTCGGCAGACCGGTCTGTAGGAGCGAAAGCAGCGGGCAGGGCACGGAAAGCATCGACAACGAAGACATGCGGTGAGTCTTGCGTGGGAAATGAGAGTGGCGGCGTGTCTTTGGACTGGCGACAACACGAGGTCTGGTTATGGTTTCCCGCATGAGTGACCGCACATGGCATCTTCTGAAGGCCTCAGATAAGGAGGTGTATGAAGCGAAGAACCTCGACACGCTGCGCGGCTGGGCTGCGGATGCGAAGATTTCTCCGCTCGATAAAATCTCAAACGACGGGCGCATGAGTTGGCAGCGCGCGCCGATGATTCCCGAACTGCAGATGGACCTGCTGGTGCAGATGCCGGACAACTACCTTTACGGCCCGACGAACGTGGCGACGATTCAGGAGTTTTTAGCCACGGGCGAGATCGACGAGAACGTGACGATCATCAACTGCCTGGACAACACGGAGTCACGCTTGGGAGATTTGTCCTGGTTTCAGGCCAGCCCGCATCATGTGCGCAGTGCCGCGACGACGCTGCTGGGCACGCAGTGGCCGGACGACAAGCGCGCGCCTGGGGATGCTTCACAGCAGTCTCGCATCGCCTCGCTTGAGCGGCAGGTGATGGAGTTGCAGCGCGTGGTGGATGAGTGGCAGACGGCCTACTACAGCCTGCGTCAGCAGTTTGTCGAAAGAATCGGGCGCGAGCCGATCTGATCTCCGTCAGGGCGTCTTCTCGTGAGAGTCCTCGCTGAGCCCCGGTGGCGTGGTGGCTTTGTCGGCATAGCGATCAAAGCGATTCGAGAGAATGAGAAGCGTCGGTGCCCAGAGGCCGATGAAGATGCCAAAGCGCTCGGCATGGGCCTGCTCTTCCGGGGATTCGCCATTGAGGAACCACCAGATCCAGATGGAGAGGACGATGGAGAGGATGCCTCCCTGGAAACAAAGGGTGCTGAGCGTGCGGCAGATGGATCGGTTCATTTCCGACAAATGCCATGCTCAGGGCCGCCACCGCAAGCCTGGAATGCACTCACACAAGCAAAGCGTAGATTTTCACAGCCAGAGGCAGGTGCTTGAGAGATGCTCGGCAGCATCCATACTGTCATCATGTCTGAGCCTGCTGAAATCTCCAATGCGCCTGCGCTGCCGCGGGTGGCTCCGCGTGTGCCGCGCGTGCAGCCCCAGGTGTCGCCTCCGGCTTTGGAGCCACCGTGGCATGTGATCCTGTTGGACGATGACGTTCACACGCATGACTATGTGATCGAGATGCTCGGCGTGATTTTCGGGCATGCACCCCAGTTGGCACTGAAGATGGCGATGGAAGTGGACGCTTCAGGGCGTGTCGTTGTCGCGACGGTTCACAAGGAGCTGGCGGAACTGCGCCAGCAGCAGATCGAGGAATACGGCCCTGATCAACGGGTGCCTGAGTGCAAGGGGTCGATGCGCGCGACGATCGAGTGCGCTGAGTGAGGAGCCTGTGGCCTTGCTGCGTTAGGGACACGCTGATTGAATCAGCGGAGCCAGAAAGCCGAGCAACGAGGCGTGGTGTGAGCATTCGAAGCGAATGGAACACCAGCGGAGCTTTGCCCAAGCGGAGTATGCGGGAATGAAGACCACGCGGCGCATCTTAGAAGCGTGAACGGACATGGGGCTTCATCGCATTGACTTGATGACTTGGTGGCCGAGCAAGAAGTAAATGGATGGAAGGTTGAAGCAAGGGTCGCCTGCCATAAACCCTACTTCGTTCCCGGTGTCGCCAGCGCCTTTGGCGGGCATGCCTTGGAAGTTGCCGGTGAACTCGAAGAGTTCGCTCGTGCCAATCTTGTAGCGGTTGGTAATCGTAACGTCGCTCAACCCCTGCTGCTGCTTTTGGGCGAGGTAACGTGCCTCCTCGCCTTCGGACACGAAGTTGGTGACTACGCCACCTGACTGCATGGCAGGGAAAAGCCACGACCAGCCGCAATACGCGAGAATCAAGTTGTCGTCGTCGATGGCGTTGACACCCTCGCCGAGGAAGGACCAAGTGAGCGAACCATTGACGAAGCCGCGACCCTGCGTGCCGTCGGGCATGACATACTCGCAAAGATGAATCTCGGTGTCGCCGTGGATGAGACTAGCCTTGTAGGTGCGTTTGTGGCGAACGGACTTCGGACGGACGCCGAACTCGTTTGGGTGGGCGAGCCACTCTGCCATTTGGTCTTCGTATTTCTTTTTGCTGCCGAATCCGAACATAGACGGGTGTGGGTTACTGGGTGATGGTGGAAGTGCCTAACATTGAAGATCATTCACAGATCGTGAGGTTTGTCAGCAGCTTTATCGCTGACACTTTGGTGGGAATATCACGGGCTTTTGGCTCCATGGGTGTCGTTTTACCTTCCTATGCCGTACTCAGGCAACAAAAAGGCAGTATATCACTCCCATCACGGATGCTGGAGCTGTGAATGAGCAACGGACTAGAGCCCGGACTGGAAGAACGGCGGCGTGGCGTGATGACTCCCAACGTCTTCACCTCACGCAAACCAACGCCCACACCACCCCGCAAGCCCTCCAAGGATTCCACACGCTGAGTCGCCGGCCTCGTCATGCACTTGGCGTCCGCACCATCGAAGGCCGGTCAGCCGCTTGTGATCGTTGGGTTTGCCCGCCTTCTGTATTCGCTGCTTTGATCAGCGTCTCCTTAGCCTTTGCTCGCGCTGCGCGGTTCTGGGATGCGGCTTAAAATGCAAACCGAGATGAGCGCGAACGTCGCTGCGAGCAGGGCGACGAGGCGAAACGAACCACTGAACGCATAAACCAAGCCACCCAGGCTCGTCGCAGCTAGCAGCGACCACACATTGCAGAATCCCAGCATGGCTTGCAGCGTGGAGCGCCTTTGCTGAGGACAAAGCTCAGCCGCGAGGGTGAGATCTCCCACGCGATCGAGGAACAGCCCAAAACCGAGCACAAAGTAGGCGAGGGTGAAATCGGGGAACGTGCGCGCCACACAGGACCAGGCACAAAGGAGAATGCAGAGCACGCGGGAGAGCATCAGCAGCACCCTGCCACCGCTGTGATAGCCCAGCCAGGCTGCCAGCATGCTGCCGAGGATGGCACCGATGTTTTGAAACGACACGAGATGTCCCTCGTCTGCTTCTGGTCTGCCGGTGACGTGCAGTGCATGCAGCGTGAGAAAGGACACGATCATCAAGTAACCGGTGCCGGTGAAGCGCGCGGCAATCAATCTCAGGAGCTGCGGCTGAGAGCGGAGCAGGCCGGGCAAATGGCGCAGGTAGTTCCAATATCCCACAGCCCCATGCATTCCACGATGATGCAGCGTGTGTGTGGGCGGCGTCTCGCGCATGAAAGCCTGGGAGAGCCAGGAGAGCAGCAGGAAACCCGCAGTGAGCAGATGCAGCACCGCATAGCCACGCTGCCCGGGCAGATGAGTGAGCACCTGATGAATCACTGCGCCCGCACCCATGCCAATGCACGCCTGCATGATGTAGCGCGTTGCCCAGCCTGCCGCACGCAGCCGCTCGGGCACCATGCGTGTGACCATTTCCATCCAGGCCACCACGCCCGCGCCGCCGATGAGGCCGGAGGCTGCTGGCGTCAGCACCACCACTGGCAGTAGCCATGCCCCGGCGTCGGTGTCGTACCAAAGCAGCAAGCCTGTGATCAAATAGGGCAGTCGCTGGAGCAAGCCGAAGGTCATCACCCACGGTTTGAATCGCGCCATCCCTTCCACGAAAGGAGAGACAAACAAGCCCGCCAGCGCGAAGGCCGCAGGCAGGATCACCGGCATGAGCGCGATGACGGCAGGGCGGCCACCGAGCTGCTCCACCATCTTGGGCATCACGGTCTCCGGCTGCAGGAAAGCCACTCCGCCCATGTAGAGTCCGCCTTCAAAACAATGGCAGATAAAATTCCGCCGAACCATTCGTGGCGGGTGCGGATGGGGAGGCGCGGTGGCAGAGGGCATCACGAAGGGGTGGCGCAAAATGGCGCGGATGAGTGAAAGAGGAAAGCATAACGAAGGCCAAGGCGGAGGTTGATAGGCAAAAAAATATCCCGGCGTGCTTGCGCTGCGTTTCTGTTACTGGTTCAATCCATCATCTCCTATCCGAGCCACCGTGCCATGACCCTCCATCCCAAACTCACCAAGCTGCTCAATGAGCAGATCAGCAACGAAATGTCCTCCAGCTACGCTTATCTCGCGATGGCGGCGTGGTTCGAGCAGACGCCGTATTCGGGTTTTGCCCGTTGGATGTTCAATCAGAGCCGGGAGGAAACCATGCACGCGCTGAAATTTTACCAGCATGTCGTCAATCGCGACGCGCGTGTGGAGTTGCTGCCCATCGCCAAGCCCAAGGCCGACTTCAAGTCTCCCATTGATGTTTTCGAGCACAGTTTGAAGCAGGAACAGAAGGTCACGCAGCAGATCAACGATCTCTTTGAAGTCGCTGAGCAGGTGCGGGATCACGCCTCAAAAAATCTGCTGCTCTGGTTCTTCAATGAACAGATGGAGGAGGAGAAAACCGTGCGCGACATGCTCGACCGCCTCAAGCTCGCGGGCAATGACCCCGCAGGTCTTCTCGTGCTCGACCGTGAGGCCGGTGGCCGCACCACAGCAAGTGGTGACGCATCCACATTGCCGATGGAGTAGTTGGCCAGGTTCTCAGAGCGGCGGTGCCGACTCCCAAGGCCAGAGCGGTGTGTAGGTCGGAGTCTCGATCCAACCGCGCACCGCTTCACCTTCGCTCGGCACCTCCACATAGCTCCACGCACCGCGTTTTTCTAGCAGTCGCGCCTGACTGCCGGGCGGGATGCTCACCACGCTGCCGGAGGTGAGCGTGGCGGCGGTGTAGGCACTGACTTCTTTGGCGGTGACAACGACGATGTCTGACACGCGGTTCTCCGCCGAGGGGCGAACTGCGGCAAAGATGACCGAAGGAACGAGCAGCAGCACCCCGAGGGAGATGAATGCGATGGTGCAGGTCTTTCGCCGTGTTCTACCGGAGAGCGCGCAAGCCGTTCCCGCGAGGAGGATGAGCCACGCGCCTGCGGATGCTGCGGCGATCCAGGTGTCCCGACGGAGACGCAGACTCCACGCGATCAGAGGAGAGTCTTCTTCGTAGCGGAAGAATCCCAGCTTCTCATGCAAGTGGCGCAGATTTTGACGCAGTTCCGGATTGCCCGGATCCAGCAGTTGAGCGCGCTGATACCACAGGGCTGCGCGGCCCATGTCATCCTGGCGGTAGCGCGCGTGGCCGATGAGGGCAAAGACCGCCGCACTGAGCGCGGGCGGATGTCGTTTGGTGAGGGACTCCGCCAAGTATTGCGCCTGTGTGAATTTCCCGTGCTCCAGCGCCTGCCGTGCTTGATTATACACCGCATCTGCGGACTCCTCGGCAGCGAGTAGAGGTGTGCTGGCCATGAGCAGCCCGAGGAAAAGAGTCAAGCACCGCAGCAGTGGTGCGAGCAGGCGCAAGATGCTGGCACGTTCTTCAGCTTTCAAGGGAGCTGAGTGTTGCTGTGGCGTTGTGAAGCTCTCCGTCTCATAGCGGTGGAGCACCTGGCGCAGGCGCTCATCGGTGATCTCTTCGTCACGGTGACTGCGTTGGATGAATTGTGCTGCGCGTTGCAGGAAGTCGCGGTCGCTGAGGTCGCGCTCCTCCAGTCCACGCCAGAGACGGCGCAACTCACCACCCAGTCCGCTGGCGTTCTCCTGCTGCCTGCGTCGGAACCAGGCGAGTATCATGGCCGAGAGCACCAGTGCCGCAGGCACGGCTTGCGCGGCCCAGAAAGTCGTGCTGCGCATCAGTGGCACGCGCGGAGCTGCCACAGTGCTGAGCCAGTGCGGCTTTGTCGGCAGGGTCATGAGGATGTCGCTGATGGCGGGCTTGGGTTCCTGAGCTGCGACGGGTTTCTGAGGAGGTGCGCTGGTGCCGGTGCTGGCGACTTCTGCCGGAGATGGAGCCGCGCCGGGTTTGATTTGGAGATGGATCGGCTCCGTGCGGGCGGTGATGTATTTTTTCTGCGTCGGACTGAAGTAGCTCAATTCAAAGGGAGGCAATTCCTTGTGCTGCTTCTCCGGCACGAAAACCATGGAGTAGCCGATGCGGCGGCGCGCGGTGGGAGTGAGATTGGGATCCACGGGGCCATCCACATTGTAGCGGCGCGGTGGATAGGCCTTCCAACCTTCGGGCGGAGTCAGGGCTGGCGGGCTGAGGGCTTCAAAATTTCCGGTGCCTTCGATGGTGACATCCACGGCCAGGGGGTCTCCCACTGCAAGCTCAGCGGGAGTCGCCGTGGCTTGCATTTCAAAGTCGCCCACCGCGCCGCTAAAGCCTGCGGGTTTACCTTCGGCGGGCAGGGGGAGCACTTTCATGCGCACCTCCTGGCTTTTCACGACCTGCTTGCGCGCTTCGCCGCGGTTCAACATCAGGCCAAAGGGCAGACTGCCGCGCATGCGTCCATCCGGCTCGTCATACACTTCAAACAGCAGCTCGCAGCTCGCGGGACCGACTTTCAAATCTCCTGCGTGCAGCGCAGAGAGCGTGCTGCGGTAGGTGATGACCAGGTAGCCGATGCCATTGATGACGGTCTCTCCCTGATCTGCCTGCTGTGGGAAACGCGCGATGGCGAAGTCGTTTTTATTGACGTCGATGAGGCCCACGCGGCGCAGCATCACACTGCGCGGCACGTAGAGACTGGCACTGATCGGCACGACTTCTCCCTGATAGACTTCCGTTTTGCCCACCTCGATCTGAAACAGCGGCGTGGAGGCATCCTCCGCACCGGCTTGCTGTGGTGACTCTGCCTGGGCTGTCACGACGAGGCGGACTTCGTTGGTCTTGAGCACTTCGTTATTCACCAACACATCTTGTGGGGGAATGACGAACTCTCCCGGTTCGTTGCCTGCCACACCCCAGGCGAGCTGCGTGGAGAAGACGCGCTGGGTGCCGCGAATTTCGATGTTTTGTGACGTGGAGACGCCGGAGTTCATGCCGATCTGCGCAGGGAGTCGCAGTTGCGGCAGACTGCCCACCGTGCCGTTCTGAACTGAGATGACGTAGTTGACGACTTGGCCGACTTGCGCGCGCTCAGGCTGGACGTAAGCGCGAACGGTGGCTGCATGAGTGGCAGTGGCCGCGCTGATCAATAGCAACGGAACGCAAAGGCGGAAAAAAAATGCGGAGATGGCAGGCATGCGAGTCACCAGTCTTTTTTGTTGGCGGGTGGCGTGTGGTAGCGGTTGGTGAGCGGCGCGGTGATCTCATCCATGTATTGTCGGATGATGCCCTCTGCCTCGCCGGGCGTGTAGCCGGTGCGCGGATTGCGCTGATCGTTCGGAGCATCCTTCTTTTTCTCCTCGCCTCCTTCGCCGCCGGGTTTCTGCCCTTCTTTGCCGCGCTGGCCCTCTTGTTCACCTTCCTTGTCATTGCCGGCGGCTTGGATGCGGCCTTCGGGCAGTTCTTTGGCGTCTTTGCCGCCGATACCGTCATCCGCTTCTTTCTTTTCGCCTTTGCCTTCTTTTTCCTGGGGCGGCTGTTGTCCGTCGGGTTGGTTTTCTTCTCCACCCGCTTGTTGCTCGGACTCGTTGTCACCTTGTCCGCCTTCGCCTTTTTGGCCTTTGCTCTGTTTGGATTGTTGTCCCTTTTGCCCTTTGCCGCCCTGCTGCTGTTGTTGCTGCTCCATCTGCTTCATGGCGGTGCGCAGTTGGTCGAGCATTTTGGCGACATGATCGCGGTTCTCGCGCAGGTCTTTGTTGTCCGGGTCGATCTCGAGCGCAGCATCGAGATGGCGTAGCGCATCGGTCCAGCGTTGGAGAGTGATCTTCGGCTGCTTCTGCAATCCACGCGCGCCTTGATCGTAGAGCGACTGGCCGAGGCCGCGGTGGGCGCGCGCACGCAGGGAAGTGTCCTGCGTGTGCAGCACTTCGCTGAAATTTTTCACGCTGCCGTCGTAGTTCGTCAGTTCATGCTCCGCAGCGGCGAGTCCGTAGAGCAGTTCCTCGCGCGCGTGAGTGTCATAGCCTTTGTCTCCGAGCAGTTTTTCGTAAAGCTCGCGCGCTTTGCGTGGGTCGTTTTCCTCCAGGGCCTTGCGTGCGTCCTCTGGTGCAGGGCCGTTGCGTTTGAATAAGGAGCCGAGGGACCAAGTCGCTGCCTGAGCAGTGGGCGGAGGCACCAACAGCATGATGGCTATCGCCGTCATCACGGAGGGGCGCGCTGCAGGGCGCGGGAGTGTGCTGATGAGCCAGGCCAGCATGAGCAGGAGCATACCTAGACCCAGAGGCCATGCAAAGCGCTCAATCGGACGCGAGGTCTGCCGCCCGGCAGCGTGCTGCTCGGTGAGGCGGTCGAGCACGGGTTGCAGCACGCCGTGGCTCAGTGGTTGCGAGCCGAGTTTCACATACCGCCCGCCGGTGGCTGTCGCGATTTGCTGCATCACGGAGGACTCCAGCCGGGAGCGCACCACATTGCCATCTTCATCGCGGATGTAGTCGCCTTCATTATCCGGGCTGGGGATGAGAGTGCCGCCTTCCGTGCCGACACCGACGGCGATGATGGTGACGCCTGCTTTCGCGAGGCGATCGAGTCTTGCGGTGAGCTGCTGGTCGGCGTCTCCGCCGTCGCTGAAAATGACGAGCGCGTAGTTGCTCTTCGGCAGGGTTTTGATCGCGCGTAAAGTCACGTCAAAGAGATCGCCCAAATTACTCCCGCCCCATTCAATGATCGTGTGATCAAAGGCCAGCAACGACTCGATGATGGCATCGTGATCCGTGGTGAGGGGAGCCTGGAGGTAGGCGCGCCCGGCAAAGGCCAGCAGGCCCACGCGTTCGCCCGCGAGCTCTCTCACCAGATCATGCGCGGCGAGCCGTGCGCGCGTCAGTCGGTCCGGGGCCACATCGCGTGCGAGCATGGAGCGGGAGGTGTCGATGGCGATGAAGACGTTGCGGCCTTTGTCCGGGATGTCCAACTTCTCCTCACCCCAACGCGGGCGGGCCAGAGCCAGCACGAGGCAACACAAAGACAGCAACAACAGCGCATGCACCAGCCATGCCCGCACGGGAGTGCGCCCGACGACGAGCATGGAGCGCAGCCGCGTCGCCGCCAGCAGCCGCTCTGCGCGTGAACCGCGTGCGTCCGCGCGCAGCTTCAATCCCGCAAGCGCGGGAGCGAGCAGCAGCAGCCACAGGAGTTGTTCGTGGGCAAAGGTCAGCATGGATCAGACAGCGGCGGTGCCTGGCGCGGTACGCAGCGCCGTTTGCGAGAGGAGCAGGGCGAGAAAGAGAGCCGCCGCAGCGACGGCGAGCGGCCAGGGAAAGAGTTCCTCGGTCTCCGTGATCTTGCGTCGCTCGATCTTGGTTTTTTCGAGGCGGTTGATCTCACCGAAGACGTCTTCGAGGGAATTAAGACTCTGCGCCATGTAGAACTGCCCATTGCCGATGCGCGCGACTTCCTGGAGCGTCTTTTCATCGAACAACTGCTGTCCCACCGGCGTGAAAGTGCCGCGCCTCGGATCTGGAATGCTATGGATGCCCGGTGTGCCAAAAGCGATGGCATAAATTTTGATGCCGAGTGTGGCCGCCAGTCGCGCTGCATCTGTCGGACTGAGGCGACCTGAGTTGTTGGCACCGTCGGTGAGCAGCACGATGACCTTGCTGGCGGTTTTTTCTTTGCGCAGTCGATTGGCCGCTGAAGCGATCCCGGAACCGATGGCCGTGCCGTCTCCGACGCGCTGAGTTTGCACGCGATCGAGGTTATTGACGAGCCAATCGCGATCCAGAGTGAGAGGGCAGGGCAGATAAGTCTCCCCGGCGAAAGCGACGATGCCGATGCGGTCATTCCTGCGTTGTTGAATGAAGTCCGCCACGACGCGCTTGGCGGCCGTGAGGCGATTCACCGGCTGCCCACCGATGTACATGTCCTCGATCAACATCGACAGAGACACGTCGAAGGTCAGCATGATGGAAATGCCCTCCGATTTCTCCTCGTCATAGGAGAGAACTTTCTGCGGGCGGGATAGCGCACCTGCGCCGAAGAAAAGACTCATGAGAACGAGATTGAAAACCAAACCACCGCGTCGCTGATGCGCTGGATGGCCGAGATCGCGCAGCAGTGCCACGGTGGGGAAGCGGATCGCTGCACGCTGCCCCGCTGCACCACGCAACAGAGCGAGCACTGGCAGCAGTGCCCACAGCAGCAGCCACAAGGGATGCAGGATTTGAAAATTCGGGATGCCAGGAAGGGTCATGGCTTCTCCTCCTGCAATCGTGCGAGAGCTTGATCGATCAATGCCGCAGACTCCTCCGGCGTGCGCGGCGCGGGCATGAATGAAATGCCGTCACACAGCTCGGCGACGGGTTCAAAGCGCTCGCGCCAAAAGCCCTGTGCGCGCGGCACAGGCACGCCGGGAACGCGCTCGGGCGTGTTGGAAAAAATTTCCCGCGTCGTCCGTGCCGGTGCGGGCACGGCGTAGCGCTCCAGTAGATAACGGCGCAGGATTTGAGAGACGCGGTGGCTTGTTTCTGGCGGCGGGAGGTGTTGTGAGCGTGTGCGCAATTCGTTCAAGGCAGTGAACGCGCTGCTCCAGGGCTGCCGCTCTTGTGTCGGCAGTGCTTCTTTGGGGCGGATGAGCAGCCAGACCACGAGGCTGCCTAGAGCGAGCACCAGCAGCGCCGCCGCGACATAGAGCCACCACGGCGTCGGCAGGCTCAGGGCATCGGGTGCGGGCAGCTCTGGATGCGGCAGGGGTGGTGCCGCAGGGAACTGTGCAATGAGGGCATGAAGGGCGAGGGCTTTCATCATGATCACCGCCGCCTCCTTCGACGTGAACGGAAATAAGCCTTCAGTGCAGGCGCATAGTCTTCATCCGTGCGCACACCGACGCGCTCGACTCCGCAACGGCGCAGCAGTTGCACCAGCCATGCTTGGTGCTTGGCCACGCGCTGCTCATACTGCGTCCGCACTGCGGGATGGGAAGTATCGACGATGACCTGCTCTCCCGTTTCCGGATCCTCCAGACAAACGCGTCCCACGTCGGGCAGCATCATTTCACAGGGATCCATGATCTGCGCAGCGACCACATCGTGCTTGGCGGCGACGGCGCGCAGGCTTTTCTCCCAAGAACCGTCCGCCGTGATGAAGTCTGAAACGAGGATGACCAATGCCCGGTGTGCAATGCGCTCCAGCGCGAGGTCCAGCACGACTTTGATGTCGGTGCCGCGATGTTCCGGTTCGTTGTTCAGGATGTCGCGCAGGATGCGCAGAGCATGTGGCACGCCTTTGCGCGCGGGGAGGTATTGTTCGATGTCGCTGGAGAAGAGTGCCAGGCCGACTTTGTCCTGATTCTGCACAGCGCTGAAGGCAAAGACGGAGGCGATCTCCGCCGCGCGCTCACGCTTTGAGTCCTCCTGGCTGCCGTAGTCGCCAGAGCTGCTGACATCCACGCAGAGCAGCACGGTGAGTTCACGTTCTTCGACGTACTTGCGCACAAAGGGATCGTTCATGCGCGCGGTGACGTTCCAGTCGATGAAGCGCACGTCGTCGCCGGGCTGGTATTCGCGGAAATCGTCGAACTCAATGCCCTGGCCTTTGAAGCGGGAGTGATACTGCCCACCGAGCATCTCCTTCACCATGCCACGCGTGAGCAGTTCGATGCGGCGCACACGCTTCAGGATGCGCGTGAGGCGTGCGTCGTTGTCGTTCTGCTCAGTTTCCCGGTTCACGATGATGTCGCGGTTTATGGAACCGGCAGCTTGTCCAGCAGCGTCTTGATCACGTCTTCGCTGGTCACGCCTTCGGCTTCTGCTTCGTAGGAGAGCAGCACGCGGTGGCGCAGAATATCGGGAGCGAGATCTTTGACATCCTGCGGCACGACGTAGTTGCGGCCATTGAGGAAGGCCAGCGCCTTGGCGGCCAGCGCGAGATTGATGGTGCCGCGCGGCGAGGCACCGCAGCGGATGAGCAGCTTCAAATGCGGTGCCAGTGTCTCGGGATGACGTGTGGCATGGATGAGTGCGACGATGTAGTCGCGGATTTTTTCATCCATGAAAAGCTGGTTCACCACCTGGCGGCTGGCGCTGATGGTGGCGACATCGGTGATCTGATTGACATCGAGTTTCGGGGCGGAGGTGGCCATCGCGTCGAGCACGAGGCGCTCCTCTGCCGGAGTCGGGTAGGTCACGCGCACTTTGAGCAGGAAGCGGTCGAGCTGCGCCTCGGGCAGGGTGTAGGTGCCTTCTTGGTCGATCGGATTTTGCGTGGCGAGCACCATGAAGGGGTCCGGCAGTTTGTGCGTGGCCTCGCCGAGTGTGACCTGCCGTTCCTGCATCGCTTCGAGCAGGGCACTCTGCACTTTGGCCGGGGCGCGGTTGATTTCATCTGCCAGCACGAGATTGGCAAACACGGGGCCGAGCCGCGGTGTGAAGGTGCCGTCTTTCGGATGATAGACCATGGTACCGATCACATCGGCGGGCAGCAGGTCGGGCGTGAACTGGACGCGCTGGAACTTTGCACGCAGCGTGCCCGCGAGAGTGCGCACGGCGAGTGTTTTGGCAATGCCGGGGACGCCTTCGAGCAAGACGTGGCCATTGGTCAGCAGCGCGACGAGCAGGCGATCCACCAGCACGGTCTGGCCCACCAGCACGCGGGCGATTTCAGTTCGGAGCGGAGCGACCCAGGCGGATGCGTTGTGAATGGCTTCCTGGTCGGGGACGACGGTGGGGGCGGTGTCTGTGGGCATGTGCGGCGGATGGGTACTGGTCAACGGGGCAGCTTCCCACGTCAACCCACAAGGCTTTCGGATTAAACGCCGCCGGTGCCGCGTTATGTTGCTGGAATTTGTCCCGGTACCGTCTTTGGTCAGGCGGATGAACTTGGACCTTCTCCGTGAGCAAGTCTGCGCCGCCAATCGCGCCCTCGCTTCCAGTGATCTCGTCTCTCTGACGTGGGGGAATGTGAGCGGCATCGACCGCGCTGCTGGCTTGTGGGCGATCAAACCCAGCGGCGTCGATTACACCGCGCTGAAGCCGCAGGACATCGTCGTGCTCGATCTCGAAGGGAGAATCGTGGCAGGCAGCCTGCGCCCCTCATCGGACACCAAGACGCACCTCGTGCTCTATCGCGAGTTCCCCCACATCGGCGGCATCACACACACACACAGTCCGCATGCCACCATGTTTGCCCAGGCGGGGTGCGCGCTGCCGTGCTACGGCACCACGCATGCGGATCACTTTCACGGCACGGTGCCGGTCGTGCGCGCGCTCACGCCGGAGGAGGTGGCAGAGGACTACGAGCACTTCACCGGAGTCGCCATCGTGGAGAGGCTGCGCGAATTGGGGCTCGATCCGCTCGAAATGCCCGCCGTGTTGCAGCGACACCACGCTCCCTTCACCTTTGGCCGCAGTGCGCAGGATTCCCTCAATAACAGCATCGCGCTCGAAATGTGCGCGCGCATCGCACACGGTGCTCTGGCCTTGAATCCCACCATGCCCGAGCTGCCCGCGCACATTTTAGAGAAACATCACCTCCGCAAACACGGCCCCAGTGCTTACTATGGACAGCGTTAGTCTGTGATGAAACCCATGAATCGAAACACTCCGACCACCTCTCGGCGCGCCACTGCGCCGCTCTTTGGATTCGCCATTGGCATCACCCTCTTGTGTGGATGCAGCGCCGACTCGCGCGATCGCTTGTGGCGCACGCTCGACCCCGCAGGTTACAAGCACGCGCACAGCGAGGTCTTCAATCCACGGCGTTATCAGAAAGAGGATCGTGCGCCGGATCGCGAACTGGACATGGATGAGATTTCCCGTGATCTCATGCGCTGAGAGCTGCGGTCACTTGGCTCTGAAATAGCCGCGCTGCTTCTCGCTGATCGGCAGCTTCAGGGCCTCCATGACTTTCAGCATATCCTCCCACACCTGGCGTTTTGCGTGCATGCCATCGCCCAACTTCTCTTCCCGGAGCAAGTATGAGGGATGATAGGTGACCATCGTGGGGATGTCGTTCGTGCGGTGGAAACGTCCGCGCAGCCCACCCACACTGCCGGTGAGGCCCAGCCCCTCCGCCGCTGTGGCACCGAGAGCCACGATGACTTGTGGTTTGATGAGGTAGATTTCAGTCAGCACAAACGAAACACAGGCAGCCATTTCGCTCGCCGTCGGCTTGCGATTGCCGCTGCCTTGGTTGTCCATCGCCGGTCTGAATTTGCAAATGTTCGTGATATAAACCTGTCCGCGCTCCAGACCCATCGCCTTGATGATCGCCGTGAGCTTTTGTCCGGCAGGGCCGACGAAAGGCTCGCCCATTTTTTCCTCTTCCGCACCGGGAGCCTCACCCACAAACATCAACCGCGCGTGTGCATCGCCCGTGGCGAACACCATCTTCGTGCGCAGACTGCCCAGCGCACGCGCAGGCTCCCAGTTCTCTGCCAGCGCGCGGAGTGCCGCCAATTTTTCTTCCACCGTGCTGCCCGCCACTTCGAGCAGGCCCGCCTTCCGCGCTTCTGGCGGAGGACGATCGAGAATCGCGCGTGCTTCTGGTGCTGACTCCACCGCGATCGGTTTGGGAGGTTCGGGCATCTCTCTGATCGCCGGACGCTGTCCCAGGTGGTGCAATTTCTCCAGCGTCCCAGGGCGCAGCACCACATGCGACACACCTTTGAGTTGGCGTTGTTGCAGATGTTGTTTCAGGAGCTGACTGGCCGCAGAGGACATGGGAAGATGGATAGAAGGGAGCGGTTCGTAGTGCTCTGCCGCAGTCAGCAGAGAACGCAAGCAGGACCACACGATCATTGGCGAACGCAATCAGCGTGGCAACCATCCATCAAGCAAAATACTACCTGCCCGCACAGGGCTCCCCGCCAAAATGGGCGGAGCTTTCAACGAGTGCAGCCATCAGTGATCTCGCGATGCTTTGCGTTCATTCGATGAGATGCTGCGCAGATTCTTATACCGTCGGCTTCGGCGGCAGCGAGGGAGGTGGTGGACGCACAGGCGTGGGCGGTTTTCCCAGGTTCTCGGATGTGCGCACGAGGGCTGCGAGCACTGATGAGGTGGGCGGCAACGTGGCGTTGGCAGGCACCCCATTCATGGCGTGTGATTTTTGAATCAGTTGCCACAGAGGCAGGGCGCGCAGAGTGGGATGGCTGCGCAGCACGGCGAGGATGTTGTCTTTGTTCGCTGCCGGTTCGGTGGGGAGTGGGTCGTAGGTGCCTTCGCGCATTGCGGCCAGCAGGTGCCCCACGGCGTCGAGCAGTAGGGCGTCCTTGGTGGAGATGTGATGGAAGCTGTTCTTGGCCTTGAAGGCATCGAGCATCTCCAGGGTGAGTTGACCGGAGACGGGGACTGTGGTGTGGCGCAGCAGCAGAGTGTCTCCGCGCGAGTCGCGCAGGCGTTCCAGCACAGCGAGGAAACTGCTGCGTGTGGCGTCGCTGGTGACGAGTCTGATTTTTCCGCCTCCCCATTCAAACCAGTGGTCGGTGCCATCGAAATTGTCGTAGGAGCTGCGCATGCCACCCTCGGTGATGGTGACGGGCGCGGCTGCCATCAGCTCGATGAGATCGCGCACGCGTTCACCCAGATCGACGGCACTCGGCGTGTCGGAGGTGTTCGGCACGTTTTCCTGAGCTTGGCGCAAGAGCGCATCGATTTTTTCTGACAAGGGAATCTTGGCTGTGCTCGGCGGCGGAGGCGGTGATGATGAAGGCGTTGTGGTGGTGCCCGCAACGGCTGCGGCGTTGGCGCGCTGCGTGTAGAGTTCTGCTGCTGCAGCCAGGAGATGGCGCGGGAAAACAGCTCCACCTGCGGTGAGGCGCTGGATGTCTTCTTCCAACAGGGGATGAATGGCGGAGGAAAGGTTGTCTTGCTTGCGCTGCTCTGCGAGGGCGGGGCTTTCGAGACGGCAGGTGAGCAAGTGGCGCTTTTGCTCGCCACTGATGGGCAGCATGTCACTCACGGGCAGACGGAAGCCGAGTGGCGCGGCGGTGTCTGGCACGCCGATGCGTCCGCGCAAGGCCTGCGTCAAGGCAGCGTCCCACATGGCGAATCGCTCGGCCACGAGGCCGATGAGGATGAGCCAGTTCTCGCTTTGATCGATCAGCATGAAAAGCAATCGCTGCATCTCATCGAATTGCGGCGGTGTGGTGATGAGGTCGAGTTGATCGAGCACCAGCACCACCGGTGCGCCTGCCTGAGCGGCCAGCTTGCCGAAAAGCTGGATGACCAAGCCGACCTCTCCGCGTCGCAGTGGCTCGGGCACGCCGAGATATTTCAGCTCATTCTCGGTGAGCCAGGCAGCACCGGAAAGCCATTGTGCGGCGAGGTGCTCTTTGTCCTCGCGCAGCACATTGAGGAGACAGCGCAGCACACTGCGCGGCACCATGGGGTGCTCTGCCTCCAGCAGCAACACGGCTTCGTGGATGAGTTCCTTGCGTGACTCCAGACTGATGTGTGCCCAGGCTTCGTGCAGTTCGGTGAAACTGTACGGCTGCTCCACCACGGGCTTTAGCAACGCGTAGGCCAGCAACCGCAGTTGGCTGTAGGGGGCGGAGGTGCCGTCACTCCGCCGCGCGGCATGACGCAGACTGTTGACGAAGCGCGAGAGGACGAACTGCTCCAATGCCTCCGGCTGGAGAGGCGGATTGGGCGCGTAAGCATAAAAAATGCTGTCGGCGCAACTGCGATGCAAACGCGCGAAGAGATGCGATTTGCCTGAGCCACCCGCGCCACGCACGAAACGCACCTGGCTTCGTTTCTGGGTGCGCACCTGCTCCACGGCGGATTTCAGTGTGTCGTATGCAGCCGCATGAATGCTCGGCGCATCAGGAAGTGCGGCGGCATTCCAGAGATCATGTTCTCCGACACTCGTGGCGATGAACGGATTCAATGCGGAGTAGGGAGACATGGCGAGTGAGGGGAGAAAGGTGCATTGCGCTAGGTACTCCAGCACCAGGAGCGGCCAGGCGGGCCGAGGGACATGGGCACGAGCAGCTCGCGCTCATGTTCCGGGAGGTCTTGAGGCCGCTCGCAGGGTTCTAGCAAGATGCGCCCTTCGTTGTAAAGCGTACTCAGCACATTTCGCAAAGTCTGACTATCAGCATCTCCACCGCGAGCGCTGGCCCATACCGCATAACGCGCGAAGGTGTGCGAGATCGGCACCATCACCGTCGATGAGCGTTGCCGATCTTGCTCATACCACTCGCGCAACAGTGGTTCATCGGGTGCTGGCAAAGTTTTCGCCTCTCGTGTGGGTGATGCGGCGGCTGCGCCCGGAGTTTCTTCATCGAGCCACGCTGCGAAGTCCGTCAGTGAAGCCGGTCGGGCGCGCAGAGCATTGATCTCGTCGAGGATTTTCTGCACAGCGCGGCGTTTGGCAGTGCTGAGCAGTTCGGATGGCTTGGGCCGCCGCGCATGCACCGTGCGCAGCGTTCCCGGCATCACAAAGGCGTGGCCTTGCGTGACAAGATTCGCCAGCGCTGACTCGAAGTGAGCTTGCAGTGCGGGCGGTAGTTTGGTGCGCAGCTTGGCGGCCTGCGTTGGCTGCTTTGCCTTCTGAATCACGGGGCGCAGCAAAGCGGCGGCGACACTGTCGAAGGAATGCGTGGTGAAACATCTCGTTTTGCCCACGTCGAGGCAGGCCACTTGGCCGCTCGCCTCCAGCACAGCCAGCGCAGTGGCCACGGCCTTCGGCGTGGCGGCTCGCCCTGTCTGCGCTTTGACGAGTTTGACGACTTGCGCGGCCTTCAGCGGCTGCTCTGAGCGTGTGATCGCAGCAAGGATGAGTGCTTCGAGATTCATGCGGAATTTAAGATGACGCTTTGCGCGTGTGTTTTTCCAGCCATTGCGCGACATCCCTCACCACTTCGGCGCGCTGCACGTCATGCAGCAGCAGGTGATAAGAGCGGGAATACCACAGCAGTCGCTTATCCCGACTGCGCACTTCAGCGAAGAGTGTTTGAATCTGATCCGCAGAAGAGAGCACGTCATTCGGTGAGGCGAGGAAGAGCACGGGCATCTTCAGGCGATGAGCCGCGCGCGGATTTGCATCCAGCAGCGCGCCGATGGTCGTCAACAGCCGCAGCGAGAACGCACTGATATGATGCGGCGTCACGGCCATCTGACTGCCGTGCGTTGAGTGGGAGGTGACTTGAATTTTCTTTTCATCCACACCTGCCAGCTCTCCCAAAGTGTAGCGCGTGCGCGGAGAGAGTTTGGCCGCAGTCTCCAGCAGGAAGCGCTGAAAGCCGCTGATGGTTTGTCGCAAGCCCGCGACGGGGGAGGCGAGGATGAGGCCTTTCGGATCGGCACGATTCCCGAGCAAATTTGCCGCTGTGTGCAGTGCGATGAGGCTGCCCAAACTCTCACCGTACCAAAACACCGGTGTCTTTGGGTGTTTGCGCTTCACCAGCGCATGAAATGTGGCGAGGTCGCGCTGCCAGGCCTTCTGCCCGGAAATATCGCCGCGCTCCGACACCACGGGATCATTGCCTTGCCCGCGCAAATCATACGCGTACACCGTGTAGCCGCGCTTGGGCAATTCCTGGCCGAGGTACCAGAAGTCAGACTTCGCTCCGCTGAGTCCATGCACGGCGATGACCACGCCGCGCGGCACTGTGCCTGCGGGCACCTCCCACGACTGCCACGGCATCGTTTTACCGTCGTGGCTGATCCAGCCGGAGGGAGTCAATGCTGGGCGCGCTCTCGGTGGTTTGAATGTCGAACAGCCGATCAGCAATGCGAGTGTGAACACGAGCGCGATCCTCTGCGCGACGCGAGTGAGACCAATGATCAACGCATCACGGAGGTTTCGCTTCATGCTTCTGAGAGCGCCTCCATCGCAGCCTCCACAAACCGTACTTGAGTCTGCACGCGCGCGTCGAGGTCAAATTCGGAAGGTGTCTCAAACGTCAGCGTCACTGGGCAACCGCGCAGATGCAATTCAATGGCCTCGGGCATGCCTGGAAGATGCGTCGGCAGCGTGCGGCGTCGGATCACCCCATGCCGCGCGCGCTGGCCGTCGATGCTCGTGCGCGGATCAGGCGCGATCACCGTGGAGCAGGCGCGGATGATGCCACTCCCCACGCTTTGCCGCGCGTGATTGAGTTCATAAAGGTAGATTCCCTGCGCGTCATAGTCCTCATGTAGGCAGAGGCCAAATCGCATCGTCTTCCCCGTGATCCAGTGCTGCCAGGGGCCGCAGATTTCATCTTCAGCATCGTGAAAGCGGCGATTGATGTCGATGCGGCGATGATCCTCCCGCGTGTTGCGCACCAGCCCCACGGGATTCAAACAAGGCGCGATGAGGAATGAGCCGCGCCGCAGTTCGCGCACATGTTTCTCCGCCCATGTGAGCAATCCCCACGCTGCTCCAGGCTCATCGCCATGCACGCCCGTGGAAATGTACACCACCGGTGCTCCTGCACGCGCTGCCGCCGATTCGAGTGTGAGCACAGGCAGTCCTTCCACCTCGCATAAAGCCTGCACGGTGCAGCCTGCTTTACGAGCGAGCGCGCGCCAGCGCTGGATGAGATGCCGCGCGTCGTGCGCGCGATGACGGGGAAGGAGCTTCACGCACGGAGGATGGCGCAGTTTCGACATGCTTCATTTGGAATTCGGCGCAGCATTGCCTTTGCGCTTTTGACCCTTCGCGTGCGGTGCTTTCGGTTTGGTGGCTCCTTCATTGCGCGCCACTTCTTCTGGTTCGGGAATGCGGCCTTGGTCGTTGCTGCGCTCGATCCACGAATTGAGGGTGTTGCGCAGCCGCTCCAGTGCAGCGCGATCCTGAGGCTTGTTCGACTTGGCAAGATTGTGAATTTCAAAAGGATCGCTGCGCAGGTCGTAGAGTTCTTCCTCGGGCATGCTGGGCGCAGCGAGCACGGCTTGCTCGGGAGTCAGTTTCTCCTGCGCTGCGAGTTCCTTGATCAGATTCCACACGGGATACTGCTTTTCTTTGTACTCGTTGAACTGAAGGAAAGGGTGCTCCGGCGTGAAGTTGTGAATGTAACGGTAATCCGCATCGCGCACCGTGCGGAAGCGAAACACCGTCATATCGCAGCGGTCCCGCGCTCCAAACACAAACTCGCGCGCCGGTTCGGCCGTGTCGCCCATGAAAACTTGCCCCTGCATCCCTCGCGGTTTTGCGATGCCAGCCCATGCCAGCGAAGTGGCCGTCAAGTCGATGCTCATCAGCAGACGATCGCTGACCTTTCCTGCTTCGTAGCCGGCGGGAGCTGCGCATCCCGATGGCCAACCCATGATGAACGGCACGTTCAGCCCTTCTTCGTAACAGAACTGCTTCCCACGCACATGCGCTTGGCCGTTGTCGCCAAAAAAACAAATCACAGTGTTTTCCAGCAGGCCGTCGCGCTTCAGCAGTTCCATGATCTTGCCGATTTTCTTGTCCAGTGCCGTTGCCGCGTCGAGGTACTGTGCCCAGTCTTTCCGCGTCACTTCGTGATCAGGGTAGTAGGGTGGGATCTCGACCTTCGCCGGATCGGCATGAGGCTCACCATGAAATGCGCGGTGGGTTTCCTGGAAATTGACTTGCGCGTAAAACGGCTGGTGCCCTTTCAAATCGTCCCACTTCGCCGAATCAAACGGGCGCATCGGCATGGCGAAGTTCCAATCCGTCTTCGCCGTTCCTTTGAATCCCGCTTCCGGCGGCAGCTCTTTGATGTTGGCAGTGAAATAGCCTGCGTCGCGCATGCGCTGGCTGATCAAGCGCACCCCGGCGGGCAGAGTGTAGCCATCGTCTCGATGCGACCGATGATTGTGCGCGCCGATCGTGGTCTGGTACATGCCTGTGTTGAAAGCCGAGCGACTGGCGGAGCACACCGGCGCAGTGGTGTAGAAGCGCGTGAAACGCATTCCCTTCGCCGCGATCTCATCCAGCACCGGCGTGGACACTTCCTTTGTCCCGTAACATCCGAGATGCGGGCCGAAATCCTCCGCGATTAGCCACAGAATGTTTGGACGCGACTCTGCGGCGTTGGAAACAGCGGCTGCAGCGAGGGCGAGCAGAAAAATCAACTTCATGCCCTCCAGCTTGAACGAAATGCCTGCGCACAGGCAAGAGCAGATTTTTCGAAGCGGGATTACTTCTTCAGCATGATCGTCGCTACGAATTCATCCAGCACTTTTGAGGCCGGGTTGGAGATCATCGTTGAGCTTGCTGTGGTTTGTGTCTCGCGCACCGAAGACCGTCACGTTCACGTTGGCTCCGCAGACCTGGCTTGAATGCTTACTACGTGCAGCAGTAAAACTTATGTGGCTCTTTCAGTCTCAGTAGGTGCGGTTTCGGCTCTGCCTTGGAGCTTGGTGATCGCTCGGTTAAGCTTGCGAAGTGCCACGAAGGCTTGAGCGCGAAATGATTCGGAATTGTAGGCTTCCAAGTCAAAGGTCTGCATCAGCTCCGGACACCATTCCGCTTTGTATCGGCTGTCTCCAGAAAGCATGTCGTAGGTCGTAAGGCCATGTCTGGCCGCAGTTTCGAGGCTCCAATGCACGGCGAGATTGCCAATGGAGAGCGTTTTGAACTCGGGATCCCATCCCTGCTGGAAGAGGCTGAAGGTACTGCGCTTGATCAAGCCCAGTGTCGCAGACACGACGCGATCGCCAGCCATGAGGAAAGTCAGCAGCGCCTGCCCTCCTTCGAGCCAGCGGAGGGCGTTTTCGCGGTAAAAGGCCCAGGCGGTAGGACGGAGGAAGTTGCTCGATGTGCCCGGCCATTGCAGATGATGCAAGCGCGCGAGATGATCCAGTGCCTCACTATGCGGCATGTCCTTGCCGGAGATGCAGCGCTTTCCCTGATGCTCGTCGATGAAAGTGCTCCAGCGATTGCGCAGATTCCGCCGCCAGCGAGAGGAACGAGCGCCTTCGTAGGCCTTCCAATCCGTCGAGATCGGCGTGAAGCGACAAGGATGAATGTCTGCGATGCCGTCGCTGGTGCCCACGGCGCGTAGCACCCGGCTCAGATGTGGAAGGTTTTTCGAATCGGAGGGGATCGCAGGCAGCCAGATGCCATCCCATTCCCTCTCCAGATGTGAAAGGAATGCCAACAATGCAGGCGTGAGTTCGTCCTCTCGCCCGTTTGGCACCAAGAAGTCCATTCGCTCGACCAACACATCACCGACACCGCCCAGCCATGTGAGGTATTTCAGCATGCGACGCGAGCCAGATGCTCCCGGCGAGATCACGCAGGGCGCGATGGCCACCACTTCACCGTTTCGTTCACGCAGAACGCCGATGGCGAGATGCCTGCCTTTGCCAAAATGTCTCCACCAACTTCGGCACCAGTCGTAGCGGACAAAGGGAGTGCTGACCTGCATCTGGCTGACCAGCGTCTCCCACGAAGTCCTTAGCGCATCGAAGGCCTCGTTAGATCGAACGACTTCCAGACGACCTGTGAAGGTCTTTTTTCGGTCCGTCGGCATGAGCGGCATGGACAAGACGTCATCCAAGCGAGTTGGGGCAAGCCTGAGATTCGAGATGGAAGAGGGAAACGACAAAGGACAAAATTTCTGATCGATTCTTTATCTTTGAATTGATGCAGTAATTTTATTTGATCAGCCTCAATATTACAAATATTATTGTAATTGCATTTCATTTTATTCCAAAAAACTTAATTAATGCGCATCCTCGGCATTTCCGCCTTTTACCACGACTCCGCCGCCTGCCTGATTCAGGACGGCCAGGTGGTGGCTGCCGCTCAAGAGGAGCGCTTTACCCGCCGCAGGCATGATTCGGCCTTCCCACGGGAAGCGGTCGCCTTTTGCTTGAAGCAGGGCGGTTTGCGCCCGGAGGAACTCGATGCCGTCGCGTTCTACGACAAGCCTCTGCTCAAGTTTGACCGCATTCTCGAAACGCACCTCGCCTGGGCGCCGCAGGGGCTGAAGTCCTTCATGATGGCGGTGCCGGTGTGGTTGGCAGAGAAGCTGTGGATGCCCTCGGTGATCTCGAAGGAGGTCGGCAGCGGCATACCGCTGCTCTTTGCCGAGCATCACGAGTCCCACGGGGCCTCCGCGTTCTTCCCAAGCCCCTTCGAAAGCGCCGCCGTGCTCACCGTGGATGGCGTGGGCGAGTGGGCCACGAGTTCTTACGGTGTGGGCCGCGGCAATAAGGTGGAAATGCTCAAGGAGATGCACTTCCCGCATTCGTTGGGTCTTCTTTACTCGGCCTTCACCTACTTCACCGGCTTCAAGGTGAACTCCGGCGAATACAAGGTCATGGGCCTCGCACCTTACGGCCAGCCCAAGTATGCCCAGGCCATCTTCGATCATCTCATCGACCTGAAGGACGACGGCTCCTTCGCGATGAATCAGGAATACTTCGACTACTGCGCCGGGCTGCGAATGACCGGGCCGAAGATGGAGCCGCTGTTTGGCGGTCCGCCTCGCAAGCCGGAATCCAAGCTCACCCAGCGTGAGATGGACCTCGCCGCCTCCGTGCAGGTGGTGACGGAGGAAATCATCCTGCGCATGGCCCGCCATATCCGCAGGGAGACCGGCGAACGCCACCTCTGCCTCGCCGGCGGCGTGGCGCTGAACTGCGTGGCGAATGGCAAACTGCTCCGCACCGGCATTTTCGATGACATTTACATCCAGCCAGCCGCAGGTGATGCCGGCGGAGCGCTTGGTGCTGCGCTTTCCGCCTACCATCATTACCACGACAAGCCCCGCGTGACTGTTCAGGGCACCGATTGGCAGCGTGGCAGCTACCTCGGTCCGGAATACAGCGATGACGAGGTCGCATCGGCCATTTCCCAGTTCGGAGCCAAATCCACGCTGCATGCCAGCGATGAAAGCATGTGCAGCGAGGTGGCTCGATTGATGACCGAAGGCAAGGTCGTCGGCTGGTTCCAAGGCCGCATGGAATTCGGCCCGCGAGCCTTGGGCGCACGCTCCATCATCGGAGATGCGCGCAGCCCGGAGATGCAGAAGATCATGAATTTGAAGATCAAATTCCGCGAGAGCTTCCGCCCCTTTGCGCCAGCCGTGCTCGCGGAAAAAGTCAGCGAGTGGTTCGATCACGATCGCTCCAGCCCTTACATGCTCATCGTTGCCGATGTGCTCGAAAAGCATCGTCGCCAACTCACCGAGGCCGATGATGCCTTGTGGGGTATCGACAAGCTCAACGTCCCGCGTTCCACCATTCCTGCGGTGACGCATGTGGACTACTCCGCACGCCTGCAGACCGTGCATGCGGATACGAATCCCATCTTCCACCGCCTCCTCAGTGAGTTTGACCGCCGCACTGGCTGTCCCGTCGTTGTGAACACTTCCTTCAACGTGCGTGGCGAGCCCATCGTGGAGAATCCTGCGCAAGCCTACACCTGCTTCATGCGCACAGAGATGGACGTGCTCGTGCTCGGCCGTCATGTGTTGCTCAAATCCGAGCAGCCCGAGTGGAAGGAAGCGCACGATTGGCGTGCTGAACACACCCTCGACTAACCCTTTTTCACTCACACCATGGGACTCCGCGCTGACGTCGCTCACGAACTATCCGCTCTCGACACCTCGTCGAAGGCTCTGCGTAAATTCGGCCTCATGGTCGGCGGCGTTTTCGTCCTGATCACGGCACTCGGCATTTGGAAACACTGGGCGCAGCCCGCAGTGATCACTTTCGGGTCGCTCGCGGCATTTTTGCTCGTGTTCGGACTCATCGCCCCTGCGCTGCTCCGCACGCCGCATCGTGTTTGGATGACCTTCGCTCTCGCGCTCGGCTGGTGCATGTCACGTCTGATCCTCACGATCCTCTTCATCTTCGCCGTCATCCCCGTGGCGATGCTAGGGCGCATCATGCGCCTCCCCTTCATCCAGCTCCGCCGTCACACACCGCGGGACAGCTACTGGATCGATCATCCAGCACGCGCCGCGCAGCATCACTCGGACATGTTCTGATCCCTCCTTTCTTCAACACACAACACCTCGCACCCCATGAAACTCCGCATCCTCGGCCAGTTCGCCACCTACCTCTTCCGTTCTGGCAAATGGTGGCTGCTGCCCATCGTGTCCTTGCTGCTCGTGCTCGGGCTCATCCTCGTCGTGGCCAAGGGTTCCGCGCTTGCCCCATTCATCTACACGCTCTTCTAAACGCACGGATGAAGACCACCTTTGACCGGCTCCTGTGCTTCGTCGGATCCCTCGGCTACGTGGCTGTGGCCGCCCTCATGCGTTGGCGCATGATCACCCATGACGCCCCGCAATGGGCGGTGCCGTCGATCGTGCTCTCCGGGATCGGCTGCATCGCCTTGGTAGCCGGTTTGTTCAAAGGCGGTCTGCTTCAGCGCATGATCGCTGGCCTCATGAAGCTCTCACTTACCACCGCCATCACTTTCGGTGCTGCGGAAGGTGCGTGCCGCGTCATCGGCATCGACTTCAACGAGCTTCTCGGAGCTCGAAGGGCCAACGAAGCCTTCCCCATCTACTTCCGACTGCCTACGCATCCCTCGGGGGAAGTCTATTTCACCCGCGATCCCGGCAGCTCGTGGACTGGCAAGCCTTTGCAAACACTTCTGAAAAACCATCGCAGCACCGATGTGGCCTTCACGGATGAGGCGGAGATCACGGTCAGCTACAGTCGCGAAGGCTTCCGCAATCCCGATGACCTCAAGGATTGGGACATCGCTGTCGCTGGCGACTCCTTCACCGAGGCAGGCTACTTGCCGGAAAAAATCCTCTTCACCGGCATCGCCGCCGAAAAGCTCGGCAAACGCGTCAAAAACCTCGGCATCACGGACACCGGCACCTTGGCGCAAACACACTACCTCGAGGCCTACGGCAAGGCTCCTTCGTGCAAAACGGCTGTGCTGGCCTTCTTTGAAGGCAACGATCTCGACGATAACCAACGCGAACTCCGCGAGCGCGAGCGTTTCCGTGCCAGTGGCGAAAAACCGGATCGCAGCATCGCACGCCAGTCATCGCTGTTGAAGACGATCATAAAACTCGTGCGCGACGCCAAACAAATCCGCTTCAGCGATCGCAGCTATGTGAATGCCTACTTCAAATCGGGCGACAAGGAAATCCCTGTCACCATCGCCGACGCGCCTCCGAGCAAGGCAGGGATAAGTGCCGACCAGTCCAAGGCGTTGAGTCTAGCTCTTGATGAATACGCTGCCGCATGCACCAAGACGGGTATGAAGGCCCACCTACTCTACATCCCGTGCAAACGCCGTGTCATGCATGGCCACCTGCGGCAGGTGAATGACTATCCGCAGCCCGAGTGGCAACTCGGCGATCTTCCTGAGCACTTGCAGGCGGAGTGTGAGAAGCGCGGCATCGCCTTCATCAATGCCACACCCGCCCTCAGTGCCGCCGCAGCTCAAGGCCAGGTCTGCTTCAACACGATTTACGACACGCATCTCGACACCACCGGGCATCGCATCGTCGGTGACGTCCTTGCCAAGGCTCTCACGGCTCAGTAGCCGGTCATTCCTGCTTACAGTGGAGATATGCCTGTCTTCTCTGGCAGGCGAGAAATTACTGGGTCAGCAAAAAAACTTGTCCGAATTCGCCATCTCGTGCGGTATATCGGCTCCCCTTTTTTCCCCGACCCATGAAGCTCATCGCCCTCTCTCTCGCCCTGCTGGCATCAGCCGCGTCCGCGCAGGATTATCTTGAAATCGCCGCGAATCCGGGGCTGCCAGGCGGCGGGAAGAAGGTCGTGCTTGTGGCGGGCGATGAGGAATATCGCTCGGAAGAGTCGATGCCGATGCTGGCGAAGATTTTGGCGAAGAAGCATGGCTTCAACTGCATCGTGCTGTTTTCCACGGATGAAAAAGCGGGCTACATCAACCCGAACAATCAGAAGAATATCCGCGGCACCGAGACGCTGAATGACGCGGACCTGCTGATCATCGGCACGCGCTTTCGTCAGCTCCCAGACGAGCATCTGGCGCACTTCGCGAAGTTTCTCAATGCGGGGAAGCCGGTGATCGGTTTCCGCACGGCCACGCATGCCTTCACCGGCAATACGAAGACAGGCGATTTCAAGTGGAGCGAGTTCGGTTTGAAAATCCTCGGCGAGAAATGGGTGGCGCATCACGGCGCGCACAAGAAGGAGGGAACGCGCAGTCAGTTTGAAACCGCGAACATCAAAAACCCGGTGTTGCGCGGTGTGGAGGAGATTTTCGGCACCTCGGACGTGTATGCGGTGAAGAATCTGGATTTGAACAAGGCGACCATCCTGTTGCGTGGCGCGGTGACGAAGAGCCTGAACGACCGTTCGCTGCCCATCGACGGGCCGAAGAACAACCCGATGCAGGCACTGGCGTGGCTTTTCAATTACACCGCGCCGGATGGCAAGACGCAGGGCAAATCTTTCTGCACCACGATGGGAGCGGCGGTCGATTTCATCGACGAAGACCTGCGCCGCCTCATCGTGAACGCCGCGTATCATCTCACCGGCATCGAAGTGCCGGCGAAGGCGGATGTGGCCTTTGTCGATCCTTTCAAGCCGACGATGTATGGCTTCATCAAAGACGCGGGTTACTTCAAGGAGCGCAATCTGAAGCCCGGTGACTTCGCGACGGGTAAAAGTCCTTCGATGGGACTTCCTGGGGACAAAAAAACTGAGGCAGCCGCCGATCAGCCGCCGCATGCGCCGAATGCCGAGCCGCCTGCCGCGACGAAGGCCCGCGCACAAAGCGTCGCGCCGCCGAGCAAAGGCGAACGCATCGTGCTCATCGGCAACGGCCTCGCGGAGCGCGACACATGGTACAGCCGCATCGAGACGGAGCTGCAGCTTCGCTATCCGAATCAGGAGCTATTTTTCCGCAACATGGGTCATGTGGGCGACACGCCGGGCTTCCGGCCGCATCCGGCGCGTGTGTCGCAGTGGGCTTTTCCCGGCGCGGAGAAGTTTCATCCCGACAAGCAGATCCACAACGGCAAGGGTTTCTATCCCACGCCGGATCAGTGGCTCACGCATCTGAAGGCGGATACCATCGTGGCCTTCTTCGGCTACAACGAGAGCTTCGACGGCGCGGGCAAGGTCGGTAATTTCGAGGCGGAACTTGATGCCTGGGTGCAACACACGCTGGGCAAAGCCTACAATGGCAAGGAAGCACCGCGCGTGGTGCTGGTGAGTCCGATCGCCTATGAAGATCAGAGCGCGAAACGTGATTTGCCGAAGGGGGACAACGAAAACGCGAACCTGCTGCTCTACGCCGCCGCCATCGAGAAAGTGGCGAAGAAGCACGCGCTGACCTACATCGACCTGTTCACGCCGACGAAGGCGATCTATGCGAAGGGCGGCGAGTTTTTCACCACCGGCGGTTTTGTGCCGACGGAGAAGGGATATCAAAAAATCGCCGAATTGCTGGCCACCGGAATTTACGGCCATCAATCCCACGAATCGAAGGCTGATCCGCAGCTCGTGCATGAGGCGGTGAAGCAGAAGGACTGGTTCTGGAACAGCGACTACAACATCCTCAACGGCGTCCACACCCACGGCCAGCGCTACAACCCCTACGGTCCGCAGAATTACCCGGATGAGGTGAAAAAGACGCGGGAGATGGCCGCTCTGCGCGATGATCTGATCCACGCGGTCGCCACGGGCAAAACGAGCGAGCTGAAAGTGGATGACAGCAAGACGCATACGCTTCCACCAGTGCCGACGAACTATGTGCCGAGCGCGAAGAACGGCAGCGAGAGGTATCTGTATGGTGACGAGGCGCTGAAGATGCTCACCGTGCCGGAGGGCTATAAGGTGGAGATGTTCGCGAGTGAGAAAGAGTTCCCGAATCTCGCGAACCCGATGCAACTGAGCTTTGACAACAAAGGCCGCCTGTGGGTGGCCGTGATGCCGACCTATCCGCACTATCGTCCCGGTGATGCGATGCCGAATGACAAGCTGCTCATCTACGAGGACACGAATGGCGATGGCAAGGCGGACAAGGAACTCGTCTTCGCCGATCATTTGCATCTGCCCATCGGCTTCGAGTTCGCGCCGGAGGGTGTGTATGTGAGCGAAGAACCGAATCTCGTGCTGCTGCGCGATACCGATGGCGACGACAAGGCGGATGTGAAGGAGATCGTGCTCGGTGGCTTTGACACGCACGACACGCACCACGCCATCAGCGCCTACACGGCTGATCCGAGCGGCGCGTTTATGCTCTGCGAGGGCGTGTTCCTGCACTCGAATGTCGAGACGCCTTACGGCCCCGTGCGCTGTGTGGATGGCGGCTTCTTCCGCTACAGTCCGCAGCGCGGGCAGCTTGAGCGCACCATTCAGATGAGCATCCCGAATCCCTGGGGTTTTGTTTTTGATCACTGGGGCCAGGATTTCTTCCTCCACACCTCCGGCACCAGCATGAACTGGGCACTGCCGGTCGAGGTGAAGCCCGTCTTTGGCAGCAAGACGCCGTCCACGCCGGATCTCGTGCCGAAAGGCCACAACGTGCGTCCCACGAGCGGCCTGGAGATTGTTTCATCGCGCCACTTCCCCGACGAAGTGCAGGGAGACCTGATCTATTGCAACAACATCGGCTTCCTCGGCATCAAGCAGGTGAAGATTGAGGACAACGGCACCGGTTGGAAGACCGCGCATCGTCACAACCTGCTGCAAAGCAGCGATGGCAACTTCCGCCCCGCTGATCTCGAGTTCGCACCGGATGGCAGCCTCTACGTCATCGACTGGCACAACGTGCTCATCGGCCACATGCAGCACAACGCGCGCGATCCGCTGCGCGACCATGTGCATGGCCGCATCTACCGCATCACCTATCCGTCACGTCCGCTCGCGAAGCCTGCGCCGGTGGCTGGAGCACCGGTGGAGGTGCTGCTGGAAGGTCTGAAGGCACCGGAGCTGCGCCAGCGCTACCGCACGCGGCGTGAGCTGCGTGGTCTTGGTGCGGAGAAGGTGCTGCCTGCGCTCAAGAAGTGGGTGTCTGACATCAGTGACCAGAGTGACCCTGATGATCACCAACGATTAGAAGCGCTGTGGGTGACTTGGGGCCTGAATGCGGTGGATGAAGAACTGTTGCGTCGTCTTTTGAGCAGCAAAAACTTCCACGCGCGCGCCGCGGCTGTGCGCGTGCTGCGCTACAACACGCATCGCATCGCCGATCACGTCGCGCTGCTCGAGAAGGCCGCGCAGGACGAGCATGGCCGCGTGCGGCTGGAGGCCGTCGTCGCCGCATCGTGGCTGCCGAATGTGCCCGCCGCGAAAAACATCGTCGCGTTGGCCTCGAAGTTGCCGCTGGATGAATGGAGTCAGAACGCGGCCAAAACGGCGGCGGATCGCCTCGCTGGCGTCGCGGAGGTGGTGAAGCCGGAGCATCCTGTCGTGCCACCGCCCGCGCATCTCAGCGATGCGGCGAAAAAGCAGTTCACCGCGGGCCAGGAGGTCTATTTCCGCGAAGGTCACTGCGTGACCTGCCATCAACCGAACGGCGCGGGCCTTGATCCTGCATTCCCGAGTCTCGTCAGCAGCCCGTGGGTGACGGAGGACAAGGTGCGCCTCATCAAAATCGCGATGTATGGTCTCATGGGTCCGATCAAAGTCGGCGGCAAGGAATACAACGGCCAGGTGCCGATGACGCCCTTTGCGGGCATGCTCAAGGACGACGAAATCGCCAACGTGCTGACCTTTGTGCGCAATCACTTCGGCAACAAGGCCGAGCCGGTGACTCCCGCCGATGTGAAAGCCGTGCGCGATGCGAATCCCGGACGCATGATGCTCTACACCACCGATCAGCTTCTCAAGGAGCATCCGATGAAGTGATTTTCAATGACGTGGGGCGTGACGCGCGCTACAAAAGCTGCGTATGCGACTTCTCTTTTTGCTTTCGCTGCTGCATTGGACGGAGCTGCCGCCCGTTCCCGACCTGAGAGGGTTTGCCGGATCTTTCGCAGGGGTGGATCACGGAGCGCTCATCGTGGCCGGAGGCACGCATTTCATCGGCAAGATGCCTTGGGAAGGCGGCACCAAAATCTGGTATGATACGATTCACGAACTGAAGTCGCCGGAGGGTGAGTGGAAGGTCATTGGCAAACTGCCGAAGCCAAACGGCTATGGCGTGAGCATCACGACGCCGGAGGGACTGCTCATCATCGGCGGCGGCAATGCGACGGAGCATTACCGCGACGTGTTTCTGCTCAAATCGAACAAGGCGCTGCCATCGCTGCCGCAACCCTGCGCGTTCATGGCGGGTTGTGTGCTAGATGACGTGATCTACATCGCAGGCGGCATCGAAACACCGATGGCGACGAGCGCGATGAACACGTTCTGGTCACTCGATTTGAAAAAAGCGGAGGCGGGATGGCGGGCGCTGCCGCCCTGTCCGGGCAAGCCGCGCATCCTTGCCTGCATGGCCGCTTCGGATGGCGCGGTGCATCTGTTCAGCGGCGCAGCACTGCATGCGGACAAGGACGGGAAGCCGGAACGCGAGTGGCTGCATGACGCGTGGAGTTACAGACTGGAATCAGGATGGCAAAAACTGCCCGACATGCCGCGTGCGGCTGTGGCGGCTCCGAATCCGGCTCCGGTGATCGATGCGAAGATTCTCATCATCGGTGGCGACGACGGCGCGAACGCGCATTTCGAACCCAAGTCGAAGCATCCCGGTTTTCCGCGTGACATTCTGGTTTTCGATCTCAAAACGCAGTCGTGGTCGAAACGCGGGGAGGTGCCGTTTTCGCTCGTCACGACGAACGCGGTGCTCTGGAATGATCAGCTCGTGATTCCCGGCGGCGAGGCGAGACCGGGCGTGCGTTCGCCGCAGGTTTGGGATGCATCGCAGAAGAATCAGTGAAGTGCTGGCTCATGCCAGGTCATCAACGTGACCTCATTTTGCGAAAGCATCATTTAGCATTGAGAAAGGAATCGTAAATTTCACGCTCATGCCTGCCACCAAGTCTCGCCGCTTCCTTGAACCAACGATTTGCTGATTTTTCATCTTGTTCGATAAACAAGTAGTAATTAGCCAGTGAGAGTGCTGCGCCCGAATCTCCAGCAGCTACACGTCCCTCCATCTCGGGCACGGGGGCACTCAGATTGAATGATGACGCCAGTGCGACCGGCGGGTATTTATGTTGTGCACAAGAGTTGCAAACCAGTGCAACGGCAAAAATCACGACATCGGTGGGTTTCATGAGCAATGGCATTCTAAACTTGAAACTTGAAACCTGAAACTCCAAGACTGGAGCATGAGTCGCAGCATCCTCATCACTGGCGCGAATGGCGCACTGGGCCTCGCCATCGCCGAACATTTCCTCACCAAAGAGGAGAGTTGCCGCGTGTTTCTCGGAGTGCGCGAGCGGCGTGAACGTGCGCAGGAACTGGCGGCGCAGTTCCCTGATCGCGCTGAATTGATCGCGCTCGAAGTCACCTCGCCCGAAGCGTGGAAGAGTGCTTTGAGTGAGATCGCAAGCAAAGGCGTACCCCTCGGTGTTTTGATCAACAACGCCGGCTTTCACGACGACGCGCTGCTGGCCAACATGACGCAGAATCAGTGGTCGCGTGTGTTGGACGCGAACCTGAACGCGGTGTTTCACGGCTGTCAGGCGGTGCTGCCGGTGATGATGCGGGAGCGGCAGGGACGCATCGTGAACATTGCCTCACTGAGCGCGCTCCATTCGCCTGCAGGTCAGACGAATTACGCCGCAGCAAAGGCGGGGGTGATCGGCCTGACGCAAAGCCTCGCCAAAGAAGCGGCGCGCATGGGCATCACGGTGAACGCGGTGTGCCCGGGTTACATCGAGGGCGGGTTGCCTGCGGATTGGACGCCGGAGCATCTGAAGACGCTGAAAATGCAATTGCCGATGCGGCGTTTTGCGAAACCTGCCGAGGTGGCAGCGGCGGTTTTCTTTCTTGCCAGTCACGAGGCGAGCTATATCACTGGATCGACCCTAAAAATCGATGGCGGTATGCTCTGAGCGGCCGTCATCTCACCACGACCTGAATCACACGCATGCCCATCCGCCAGCGCCTCAAAGTACTTCTGATCAGCGAACTCATGCTCGATATGAAGGAAGACGATATCGGAGACGACACCCCTCTATTTGGCCCGGCGGGCATAGGTCTCGATTCCGTAGATGCACTCCAGCTCGTGGTCATGATCGAGAAGAATTTTGGCTACAAGATGGCTGACCAGGAGCAGGCGAAGCGTGTGCTGCACAGTGTGAAGACCATCGTCGAGGCTCTGGAAAAACAGCCCACTGCGTGATCCCGCACTAGCAGCGTCGTGAAGCGGCAGATTTCCATTTTATTGCGCGTGGCCATCAGCGGCGCACTGCTGTGGTTGTTGTTTCGTGAGCACGATTTTGCAGAGGTGATCTTGCCGCGCCTCAAAGCGATGTGGCATCACTGGCCGTGGGCGTTGGCGGGGCTTGGGTGTGCATTTCTTTCGCTCTATCTCACCGCGCTGCGCTGGCATATCATCCTTCGGGGGATCGAGCCGGTGCTGCCTTTCGGCGCTGTGTTGCGGGCGGAGCTGGTGGCCGCGTTCTTTAACATCAGCTCCATCGGCGTCGTCGGCGGAGACGCCTACAAGGTGATGGCTCTCTCCCGTCGTCTGCCAGGCAAAGCGGTGCCGGTGAGCGTCTCCATCGTCCTGGATCACATCACAGGTTTCGTCGCCGTGTCGTTGCTGTTTTTACTCTGCACGTTTTTGACGAGTGGCCGCTGGCATGAGTTTGGTGCCGATGTCCGCATGATCGTGTTCGGTTACGCCATCTACACTGGTGGGGCGACCGTGGGCCTGCTGCTGTCCTGGGCGTCTCTGCGTCCAGAGTTGCTCGCTTGGGGGCGCAGAACATTCCCCAATACTTTTGGCCTGCCGAAGTTTGCAGGAATCATTGGGCGGCTGGCGCGTGTGCAGGGCATCGCCACCGCGCTTTGGGGACGCATGCTCTCCGCCACGCTGGCGGCAGCGTGCATGCATGTGATGTTCTTTCTCAGCTTCTACTGTGGCCTGCGTGCTGTGGGTGGTGTGGCACCGGTGCTCGATGTGCTCACGGCAATGCCGATCGTGGACACCGCAGCTTCTCTGCCACTATCGGTTTCTGGCCTCGGTGTGCGTGAGCGCGCTTTTGAGACGCTGCTCTCGGGCATCGCCGGAGTTCCTGAGCCTGTGGGCGTGTCGGCATCACTCGCAGGCTGGCTTTTGAATTTATCGTGGGGACTGTTGGGCGGGCTGCTGTTTCTGCGCGCCAAACAACAGCCAAGTGTAGAGCTTGAAAAAATCGCGGCATGAACTCAAAACCGCGCATCGCGATCTCGCTCGGTGCATCCTTCATCGGATATGCGACTCATGCGGGCTTTCTGGCGCGGCTGCATTCCCTGGGGGTTCGCCCCGTCGCCATCGGTGGGGCCTCAGCAGGTGCGATCACAGCCGGTCTCTATGCGGCGGGTCTGGAGACCGAGGAGATCAAGCGTGTGGTGCTGGGGCGAAAGCTGCTGTTTTCCTTCATCTCTCACACGCGATGGATATGGCATCAGTTCGTGGACATTTACTGGCATCGTCACCCCGGATTTTTTGACCCGCGTGCCGCGATTAAGTACTTCGAGTCATTGGTCGGTTCACGCGACATCGACTCGCTCGTACAGCCACGTCTGTTGATTGCCCTGAGTGATTTGCACAGGGAGGAAACAATCTTTGCCACGCACGGGCCGCTTGCCACAGCAATGGCTGCCAGCGCCTGTGTCCCGACCTTGTTCTCACCCATCATGTTTAATGGACGTCCCTGTACCGATGGCGGCGTGGCGCATGAGATGCCCATCGAACCTTGGTTAAAGGACGACGATATCGACCTGCTTGTCCTGCACCGAATCACTCCACCCGAGGGGCGCCCTCCTTGGTTTTTGACTGGCCGCTTGATGGCGACGATCGCCGCTTCACATCAGACGATGAACAAGCAAATCATGGCCGACCGCGAGGAGCTTGCGCGACTGCATCATAAAAAGCTGATCCGGGCGACGACCTATCATCCACGTCCATCACCATTCTTCACGGGGCGATTGGTGGACTGTTATCAGATGGGGGAAGAAACAGCGCAGCGGCTCTTTGATGAGGAGCTGAAGGCGCTGCTTTGATCTCCCCGTGGCTTGCCGCATGAGGTCATTTTGCCCTCGCAATGCCCGACTTCACGTTGCTGATAGCCTTCGTGATCTTCTCTTGCATCGTCTTTTTATCTCCCGTCATCGCATACGCGATCGCCTCATCCACATACTCGATCGCATCCTTCCGTTGGCCTTCTTTGCCCGGCTTGGCCTTCACCAGTTCCCGTCGCGCAGCCTGGAGACTCACCAACGGTTCTTTGGCCGTCTTTGCCGCCTCCAGATGACCAATCGCATTGCGCATGTGATCCCGCTTCGTCGGGTCTTTGGCGGAAAGGGCGATCAACGGGAGCAAAAGCAGAAGCAGCAGTTGTTTCACGCGGGTTTGAACGAAACCAGCCGCCACTTTTTGCAGCGTTTACATCCCTCGCAGCATCTCCAGTGTCTCCGCGAGCTGCTTGTGGCCGGGCACGTTTGAAAGGCGCGGGAACTTCTCAACTCTCTTCAAGCACACCTTGTCATCGAACAAGTTCCTCATAGAATTCACAACATGAAGACTCTGGCTATTCCTTACCCCGAAACCTTGCCGCTCGCTTTGCATCTTACTGAGAGCGAGTTCGAGCGAGAGGCCCGTATGGCGATGGCGGTGAAGCTGTTTGATTCCGGGCGGCTTACCTCTGGTCAGGCCGCGGAGCTGGCAGACATGCCCCGCGTACATTTTCTCCACGAACTCGGACGCTGGGGCGTGACTGCATTGCAAACACCCGTGGATGAACTCGAGGATGACCTCGCCACTGCACGCAGTCTCCATGAGCGTCATCAATAGCAGTCCGGCCATTCACCTCCATGAGTCTTTGCCAGGAGGACTTGCTGATCTGCCGGATTTGATCGGCGAGGTAGTGGTGCCGTTTGAGGTATGTCAGGAGCTGGCTGCGGGGGTGGCCAAGGACACTGCATGGCAGGCACTGCAGCTACGGGCGGGTTTTCGGCTTCAAAAAGCTCCGGTTCAAATTCATCCTTTGCTCCAGGTTCAGATCGACGCCGGTGAGGCGGCAGTGATACAAACCGCCCTGGATCATGGCCATCGAGCGGTCATCCTCGACGACTTGAAGGCCCGTCGGCTTGCCAAAGTGCTCGGCCTGGAAGTCACCGGCACTCTTGGAGTGCTCATTATGGCCAAAAAGGCTGGCATGCTGCCCTCAATCAGGGCAGCGATTACCGATCTTCAGCAGCGAGGCATGTGGGTTTCGCCTGCGCTTGTCGCTCAGGCGATTGCTTTGGGCGGAGAATGAAGCACATTACATCCCTCGCAGCATCTCCAGTGTCTCCGCGAGCTGCTTGTGGCCGGGCACGTTTGAAAGGCGCGGGAATTTGCCCTGGATCATCACCAGCCTGCCATTGCGCGTCAGCATTAGCTTTCGTTCCTTGATCTCGACATCGCTGATGCCCGTGTGCGCGGCGGCGAGGCGGATGCCCGCGCACACAAGCAGATTGGTGACGGCATGCGGCAGTTTTTCGCCGAATTGATCGCGCCACTGCGCTTCCAGCTCTTCGAGTTCCTTGCGCGTCATGATCTCGCCGAGCTGGCGGTAGGCGGTGATGCGCATTTTCGCGTCCTCGATGAAGGTGGACGGCAAAAACGCGGGCGTTGCCCCTTTCGCGGCCTGGAGCATCAGCGCCTCGCTCATCACCAGGAAGTCGGCGCGCAGTCCCACCTCCACCGGACGTGTCACGCGGCGGCCCTGCATGCGCGCGACACTTTGTTTGAGCATCTGGCAGTACAAATCAAAGCCGACGGCGGCGATGTGGCCGCTCTGCTCCGTGCCGAGCAGATTTCCCGCTCCGCGAATTTCAAGATCGCGCAGGGCGATCTTGAAGCCGCTGCCGAGCCCGGCGTATTGCTTGATGGCGTTCACGCGCTTGCGGGCATCGCCTGCGGTGACGGCATCGCGTGGCAGCAGCAGATACGCATGCGCCTGCACACCGCCACGCCCCACGCGGCCACGAAGCTGATACAAATCCGCCAGGCCGAAACGATCCGCGCGGTCGATGATGATGGTGTTCGCGTTGGGAATATCGACACCGCTTTCGATGATCGTGGTGCAGACGAGCACGTCCGCACCGCCATCGACAAAGGTGTGCATCACGTCCTCCAGCAGCTCGCTGTCCATCTGGCCGTGGCCGATGATGACGCGCGCTTTCGGGCACAGATCGCGGATGCGTTGCGCGACTTTCTCGATGGTGGCGACACGATTGTGCAGGAAAAAGACCTGCCCGCCGCGTTCGATCTCGTTTTCGATGGCCTGCCTGATGATGCGCTCGTCATACGGGCAGATTTGCGTCTGCACGGCCTGCTTGTTCGGCGGCGGCGTTTCGATGGTGCTCATGTCTCGCATGCCCATGAGCGCGAGGTAAAGCGTGCGCGGGATCGGCGTGGCGCTGAGCGTGAGCACATCGACGAGCCGGAACAGTTCTTTGAACTTCTCCTTGTGCTTCACGCCGAATCGCTGCTCCTCGTCGATCACGGCGAGGCCGAGGTTTTTAAAGCGCACGTCCTTGGAGATCACACGATGCGTGCCGACGACGATATCGACTGTTCCCTCGCTGATGCCCTTCACGATCTCGCGCTCTTTGTTCGCGGGCGTGAGGCGGCAGAGCATTTCGACCGTCACGGGAAACTCGCTCATGCGCTGGCGGATGTTTTCATGATGCTGGCGGGCCAGAACCGTCGTGGGCACCAAAATCGCGACCTGCCGGCCTCCCATCACCGCTTTGAAAGCCGCGCGGATGGCCACCTCGGTCTTGCCAAAGCCGACATCAGCGCACAGCAGGCGGTCCATCGGTTTGTCGGCCTCCATGTCGCGTTTGATCTCCTCCGCGCTGCGGAGCTGGTCGGGCGTTTCGCGATACAAAAACGACTCCTCGAACTCCACCTGCCACTTCGTGTCCGGCGGATGCGAATAAGCCTTCAGCGTCTGCCGCTCCGCCGCGACACTGAGCATGCGCTTCGCGAAATCCTCGACGCTCTTCTCCGCAGTGGCCCTCGTTTTCTTCCAGCGCTGCTCACTCAGCTTGCTGAGGGACGGCGCTTTGCCGCCGACGCCGACATAGCGCGAAACAAGATGCACATGCGCCAGTGGCACGAAGAGCTTCGCGCCCTCCGCGTAGTGCAAGACGAGCACTTCCTCCTTTTTGCCGCCTTCGCGCACCTCGATGCCGGCGTAGCGCCCGATGCCGTGCTCGCTATGCACGACGAGATCGCCCTCGCGCAGCTCGCTGAGCACATCGCGCGCTTTTCGGAGCGTTTCCGCTTCGTCGAGCTTCGATCCACGCACGCGGCGGATGTGCTGATGCCGTCCAAAAATCTCCGCGCCGGTCAGCACGGCCAGCTTTGCCGCCGGGACGGTGAAACCGCGATACAGCAGCCCCAACTTTGTCTCGACGGACGATGGCAATTTGCTCTGCAACTCGTTGAAACGCTCCCGCTCGGCCTCGTTGTGGAAGAAGATCACCGTGCGCCAGCCTGACGTGTGCCATTCTGTGATCTGCCGTGTGAAAAGCTCCCGCCGCGCCTCGTGCAGCACGAAATCCGACGCGTCGAAAACGCCGAGCGGATTCTCATGAATGGCCGCCGTGAAGTCCTCCATGCCCTCCACCTCCGCCGCGCCGCTGAGGATGCTCATGCAGGCTGGAAAGCCTGCATCACACTCGATCTGGATGATGAGATCGTCCTTCCGCCGATGATCGCGGACGAGTCCGGCCTCGTCGGAGCCGTCGCTCATGCTCAGAATCACGCCCGCGCTTTCCAGGCGGCGGATGGATGACTGGTTGTGCAGATCGAAGGCGCGGATGGACTCCAGCTCATCGTCGAAAAACTCCAGGCGCAGCGGCTCCTCCGCCTGCCAGGAGAAAAAATCCACGATGCCGCCGCGCCGCGCGAACTGGCCGCGCTCCGTCACCACCGGCACACGCTCGTAGCCCGCCTCACTGAGTTCATGGAGCAACTGCTCGACATTCAGCTTCGCACCGGCCACGAGCATGCGTTTCTGCTCCGTCATGGCCGCCAGCGCGGGCGCAGGCTCATCGAGGCTGTCGGCACACAGCACCATCACCGCCGAGGCGTCATCCGCCACACGGCTGAGCACCGCCGTGCGTTCCGCGAGCAGTTCAGGATCCGCCAGCGCGCCTTCGATGAGCTGGCCGAGACGCGGAAAATACAGCGCCGGGCACTGCCACACGCCCAGTTCGTCATGCACATGATCCTGCGTCTTCACATCCGGGCAGAGAATCCACACGCGGCCTTTTTGCTTCTCCGAGCGCCGCGCCAACAGCGCCGCCGCGAAGCCAAACGCCTGCGGCGCGATGTGATCGAGCACGGCGCGCGTCTTGAACTCCTTTTTCGACAGCACCAGATCGACAAGGCCAAGCGCGTCCCCCCGCGCACGCGAAGGCGGCGGTTTGGCTAGACGTGACGCAGCTCGTTTGGCGGAGTGCAAAAGAAACGCCGGGCTTATGCGGCCCGGCGTGGCGAATTTCAAGCGTGGATGAGAGTCTGGATGACGGGTGTCACAGATTTCCGCTATCGAGCCTTGTCCAGTAATGTCTGGTCGGAGGCATGTTGAAATATTTCGTTGCCATCCTTGTAGAGCTTCAGAACGAGCCCGGACATCTGGTCTGATTTGCTGTTTTCGCCGCTCTTGAAATAATAGCCTCGCTTAGCCCGGACCCGCGCTAATTCGATCGTTTTTGTTTGAACAATAACCGTGGCGTTTCTGGCGAGGGGTTCGAGTGTGATGGAGTTGGAAGACTCAATCACCGACCCCATCCGGCCTTTTTCTGCCATAGATTTTTTAAAGATCCAGTATTTGGCGGATATGCTGTTGACATCAACGCGGGAAAGATTGCGGATTGAAATTTCATACCCCCATTTCTCGATCGTGCCAATCATCCCTCCGGAGTCCACTTTGGACTCATCCATCTTTTTCTTTTGGTGCCGAATCTCGAAGCTATAATTGAGGTTGTCAGCCGCGTACTGTTTGATGAACGCCTGATCTTCACTGGAAAATGAGTTGGTAGGAACGGTAAAAGACCTGCCGTCAGACGTGCGTTTCAGGGTGACCTGTGTTTCTGTGGCGGCAAGAATCTCTGCGTCAATCTTTCGGCCTTGCGAGTCTGTGAATTCGCGAGCTTGAAGAATTGAGATCAGAGACAAAAAGGCAGTGAGGACGAGCTTCATAACTTGTGTTGAGCGAATCAATTTAACAAAATTGATGCTAGGTTTTTCTTCTTAACGCAGTCAATGCAATTTTCACCTTGGACACAAAGTTTGGATCAATCAGCACGTTGATCGCGAATCGATTTCTTCTATGAACACGACCACCTCACGCCGCCATTTCCTCCAACAATGCGCCGCAGGAGTGTCCCTCGGCTTTCCGACGATCATCCCATCCTCCGCGCTCGGCAAAGACGGTGCGGTGGCTCCTTCAAATCGCACCACGCTGGCGCTGATCGGCTGCGGCGGTCGTGGCACGGAGGTGGTGAAGAATTTTCTCCATGATGAGCGCGTGCAGGTGATGGCCGTGTGTGATGTGGAGCGCGAATCGGACCGCTACAACAAGCACATCATCAAAAAGGCAGGCACGCTGGGTCGCGAGCCTGCCAAGCGGCTCGTCGATCAAACCTACGGCACGAAGGGCTGCGCCACGCATGAGGACTTCCGCGAGGTGCTCGCTCGCGCGGACGTCGATGCCGTTCAAATCGCCACGCCGGATCACTGGCATGCTTTGCAGGCCGTGGCGTCGGCGCGGGCAAAGAAACACATCTATTGCGAGAAGCCGCTGAGCCTCACCATCGCGCAGGGGCGCTTCATGAGTGATGTCGTGCGTCAAAGCGACGTCGTGTGGCAGACCGGCAGCCAGCAACGCAGCGATATTCATTTCCGCATGGCCTGCGAATACGTGCGCAATGGCAGGATCGGCAAGCTGAAACAAATCCGCGTAGGCCTGGCCAGCGACAATCGCGACAACAACGGCTGCGCTGCTCAAACTGCGCCCACGCCGGTGCCCGAAGGATTGAACTACGACCTGTGGCTCGGCCCCGCGCCCGACGCGCCGTTTTGTCCGGCACGGCTGCACTCAAACTGGCGCTGGATTTTCGATTACAGCGGCGGGAACATCACCGACTTCGGCGCGCACCATCTCGACATCGTGCAATGGGCGCTCGGCATGGATGAGAGCGGGCCGGAGGAGTTTTTCGATCTCAAGGCCACCTGGCCCGCGCCCGGTGGACTGTACAACACGCCGCCCACGTTTTCGTTCGCGTATCGTTATGCCGACGGCACGACGGTGCGCGTGGCCGACACGCAGGACTTCGGCTCCGGTATCTCCTTTGAAGGCGAAGACGGCAGTGTGCTCTGCGCGCGCGGCAAGCTTGAGATCAAACCGGATTCGCTGCGCAAACCGCTCGGCGAAAGCGATGTGCGCCTCTACGAAAGCAAGGATCACTTCCGCAACTTCATCGACGCGATCCAAAACGGCGTGAAGCCCGCCGCGCCCATCGAGTACGCTCACCGCAGCATCACCATCGCGCATCTGGCAAACATCGCGCTGCGACTGCATCGCGAAAAACTCCGCTGGAATGCAAAGACCGAGCAGATCGTCGATGATGCCGAGGCCGCGGCGATGCTCACACGCCGGATGCGCGGGCCGTGGAAGCTGGCGTGACCGCAATTGCGTGCGGAGTTGTTGCCACGCTGAAAACGGTCACCGTGTTTGCGGCGGATAAGGATACCAACGGCCCTGATACCACTGTCCCTGCGGATACTGAGCAGGGTAGGGGTAGCCGGACTGCTGCGGATATGAGGGGGCGTATTGCGGCTGCGGATATCCTTGCTGAGGAGGATAATACTGCGCTGGATAAGGCTGCTGCGGTTGTGGGTAACTCTGCGGCGGATAATACGGTTGCTGGGGAGCTGCCTGCTGCGGTGCGGGCTGGCTACGGCTGCCGAGTGACTGCACGCCTGCTTTGGCGACGCCGCCCGTGGCTTTGATCGTCGCTCCTGCCACAGTGCCTGCCGCGCCCAGCGGCACGGTGATCAAGGAACAGCCTGAAAGTGTGAGGCAAGACAGCAGAGCTGTGGCAGGGAGAAAGCGCATGGGATGTGTCTAGCGCAGAGGTGGCATGTTGTCATGCAAACTGCCGCCAGAACATCACGGCGGAGATGAGCAGCCCGATCGTGGTGATGAGGCGGCGGACGTAGGGCTGTGGAATGCGCTGCGAGTAATGCGCACCGAGAAAGTAGCCGACCACGGCCCCCACAGTCAGAGCCAGGGCCTCGGGCCAGACGACTAAACCTGAAGCCACGAACCACACGGCGGCGATGAGGTTGATCAGCGAGCCGAGCACATTTTTGAGCGTGTTCATCTCATGGATGTTCGCCATGCCCATGAAGCCGAAAGACGCCAGCATCAGGATGCCGATGCCCGCGCCGAAAAACGCGCCGTAAATGGCCACGAACAACTGGAGCACCAAGGAGAACCACGGAGCCTTCGTATGCGTCGTCGAAAGTGAGTGCCGCAGAAACCCCTGCAGGATGAACAGGAGCGTGGCAAAGAGCACGAGGAAGGGCACCAGCCTGGAGAACTGGTCGTCGTTCGTTTTCGTGAGCAGCCAGCTCCCAAACGCCGCGCCGACGAGGCAAATCGGCAAGAAGCGCCACAGAAGGCCGCTCACGGCTTTCAAATGATGACGGAAACCCGCGATGCTGCCTGCTGTGCCGACGACGAGTCCCACCGTGCTCGTCGAATTTGCCAGCACGGGCGGCACGCCGCACATCAGCAGCACGGGGAAAGTCACCAGCGTGCCACCACCCGCGACCGCATTGATCGCCCCAGCGGCGCACCCTGAGGCACTGAGGGAAAGAAATTCGAGCGAGGTCATGGGTTTCTCTTCATGGCTCGCACCCGTGCCACGTCAAAGTTTCCGTAGCGGAAAACGTTAGTTTTCCAATAGGACCGCCCATTGATTCTCACGCTCCCCCTTTCGGCGTGCTGACGCCCGCCGCTACGCGAGAGTGCCTCGTCGTAGAAGACGTGAGTCTGCCAAGCGGCAGAGCTTTGCGGAACGCGACGCGCACTCATCGGCACCACCGGGACGGCATTGGTGATCTCGCGGAGAACCATGATCACTGCCCTATGGCTCGCCCAGGCATAGGCTATGACCACCTCGTTTGCCGACAACGTTTTCATCGTGACCACTCGCTGGGTGCTTACATAAACCGCGAATTCCTCAGGCTGCTCCACCTACCACAGTCTTGTCGCCTTTCTTGGAAAACGCTTTTCGATGGCCGCTCCGCATGCGCGGGCAGATTGGGCATCTCTGTTTATGCCTTCCATCACTTGCTGTGTCTCAACACCGGCAGCACCGCCTTGATGTTCGCAGGGAATACGTCCCGAATGTCGCAGCCAAGAACCTTGGCTAGCATCATGGTCTCGGCGTCATTCACTCTGCGCAGACTGGCTTCGATCTTGGAGAGCGTCTCACGGGACAAATCCCAACCCGAAAGCTGACAGCGTGCGGCAAAAGCATCCTGCGTCAGTCCCTTCTCGACGCGGAGGCGTCGAACGGCTGAGCCAATGATGTTTTGCTGTGCCATGTGTCCTTGCGGACGAACACAATAGGGAGACACCTCATAAGTTTTGCTCCGATATCGGAGCAAAACTACTTGACTCGAACTGACATGAGCATAGTTTCGCTCATTGAGCTGCACCTACGTCGTGCTGCACAAATGAACAAAATGAACAAAATGGAGACACATCTATGATTGCCACACTCTTGAACACGCTGCTCACGCCAGCAGCACTTGCAGAACTGCCGCCAAGCATGCCTGCCATTGAGCAAACGTACAATTGGAGTACACAGATGAGCGAACTGAAACCAGGCACATCAACTGAAGCCTTTGGCCCTTCTGTTAGAGGCACTTTCAGCTATGTTCCCGGGGGCAACAGTCAGGTTGTTGATGATTCCGTCACTTGGGACTGATCGAAGCCGAACTGGCTTTGAATTCTGTCGAAAGGGGGAGGTCGAGCGCCCCCCCCCCTCTCTCTCTCTTTCGTCATATGATTTTGATCCTCACGCACAGCCAGGACCAAACCACTGACATGGTCATGGCTCGTCTTGGTTCATGGCCCGTATTCAGATTCAATATGGATCTCTGGCGTGACTATCGCTGGAGTATCAATGACATTGATTATCGCTTGGAAGATCCACTCGGACGTGTTTGCCACTCATCCAATGTGCGTGCCGTCTATTTGCGAAAGCTGATGTTCGACCCGCCACGAATTGATCTCCCTGCGACCGGTAATGAAGAAGCATGGTGTCGTGAGGAAGTCAGGCAGGTTTGGCATAGCATTCATGATCTTGCGTTGCACGACGGTCTGCTAGCTTTGATTCATCCATCATCATCAGGCCGTTGGACAAAGGTCCGACAAATGCGCGTGGCACAGCAGTTTTTCCGTATTCCAGTATGGGAGTTGTTTCACGGCAAAGCTGTGCGCGACTTCACCAGGATTGTCGTCAAGACCCAAGGTTCCCAGCCTCCAGCAGCTGGTAGTGTGGTCATGGTACGTGAAGTCGCGATGCAACAACTCAGCCACGAATATCCTTGGTTTGTGCAACAGATGGTTAGTGCAGCCACTCATGATGTCACTGTGGTCTATGTCGGGGGGCGGACTTTTGCCTTCGAGTGTAGCCGCGAATCATTTGTCGGTGCAGACTGTCGGCTGCCGACAGCCGTCGGCGATGTTGAATGGCGGCGCTGCGAACTTACACCCAAGGAGGAATCCTCCATTTTGGGTTTCATGCAGATGACAGGCTACTCGTTTGGCAGGTTGGATTTTCTGCGAGACAAAGACGGCCTGTGGTTTCTTGAGATCAACCCCAACGGACAATTTGCGTGGCTTGATGTGGACGGCTCAGAAGGACTATTGAATGCGGTCGCTGATGAGATTCTGGCAGTGTATCACAAAAACAGCCGGTCAGTTGAAAAGCAACGAGCCATAGCATAACTACTCGTAAAATGGCGGGACAGAAGAGATGGACGGGAGCCGATGGCCGACAGCCTCCGACTTCTCCATCACATAATCATCCATCACAAAACCGCTGTCGATGTCGCTGCACACGTCCTCGGCGGAGGGGGCAATTTTTGTTGTTAGGCATGAGGTGGGGAAGAGGATGGATCGCCGCGTGCTGAAGCCCGCCGCTACGGGAACGCCTTCCCCGTAGAGGATAGCGTGAGCCTTCCTCCGAGCGTCCCCCAGCGTCAAGAAAGGCATGCTGACGCCTGCCTCTACTTTCCGCTCGACAAGCGCCGCCGACTTCGGGCAGCATTCGCCCATGGAGTCTGAGGCCGAACTTCCGAACGAACAACGCCACGACTGGCTGCGCCGACTGTCCGCTGGCTTTTATCGAGGCCTCAGCGCAGTTCATTGGCAGATGACGATTCAGGATCGCGCCCGTGGCTGGCTCAAGCCCGGCTTTCACGCCCGGTTTCGCGAGGTGCTGCTGCATACGATGGCGCGCTTCGACCTCGTGTGTTCCATCTACTGCCTGATGCCGGATCACATGCACCTTCTCTGGATGGGAATCTCAGACGCATCAGATCAAAAGAAGGCCGCCAAGTTCTTCCGCGAGCATGTGAACCACCTGCTCGATCGGAGCCGCAAAGACACACGCTTCCAGAAGCAGGCCTATGATCATGTGCTCAGGCAGAGTGAAAAAGGTGCGGACGCCGTGCGGGAGATGGCGTGGTACATTCAACAAAATTCCGTGCGGGCGGGATTGGTCAAAGAAGCGACTGAATGGCCCCATCTCGGCTGCATGATCGCGGGGTATCCCACGCTGCATCCGCTCGATGTGGGATATTGGGAGAAGTTTTGGAGGATTCGTGCTGCTCTGGTGGAAGCGCGACGTTCATCGTGATGACGGAGTCTTTTCGGCGTGCTGACGCCCGCCGCTACGATGACGCGCCCTCTCGTAGCGGAAAACGTCAGTTTTCCGAAATCAGAGATCGATCAAGTGCCAATGCCAGAAGGCATGCTGACGCCTGCCTCTACGAAGCACCTCACTTCGCCTTCGGATTGCGCAGGTAATACAGATGTCCGTCTTCGGCGCCGCCGATGAAATCGGGCAGGCCATCCGCATTGAAATCGACGGTCGTGGGGCTCACGTCGTGGCCTTCGATGTTGGCATCGGAAAGCAGGCCCATGTCGGTGAAGAACCATTTCCCGTCTGCGGCACTCTCCTGGCGGAGGAAGTTGGCGTTGGCGGAGTTGAGCAGGATGTCGAGCTGGCCGTCCTGATCCCAGTCCATGATGCAAATTTTCCGACGACCACTCTTGCCCGCGATGCCGCTGTTGAGGCGCAATGGCTCACCCGGTGTCATAGCGACGGGTGTTTTTACTTTGAACAGCTCGAGGGCTTTGTCGATCAAGCCGGGCTTCGCCGCGTTCTTGGAGGCGCAGAGCACTCGCTGCGGATGTTTGAGCACGAGTTTGCCGCCCTGCTTCGCACGCTCGAAAAAGGCGAGGTAGCCTTCCTGATCGAGCATGATGAGATCGGTGAGGCCATCCTTGTTCCAATCGACTCCGACGGGCGTGGTGCGCCATTGCGTGAGCAGTGCCTTGCCATCAGGACGCAGCCAGCCGTAGGCGAGGTGAGGCTGCTCGCCGTTCCATTCGACCTCGATGGGCTGCGCGGCAGCGAGCTTCGGCTTCTGGCGCGTGCCGATGTTCTTGTACCAAACAACTTTGCCGAGGATGGAATTGAGCAGCAGGTCTGGCAGGCCGTCGCCGTCCCAATCGGTGATGGTTTGCGTGGTGTAGCCCCACTTTGCTTCGCACGGGCCTTGGATCGAGCCGTTCGTCCCGGCCATCGGGCGGATCACTCTGTCCGCGGCTTCGAGTTTGACGGGCGCGGCCCATTTCGGCTGCTCCACGCCTTTGCCGCTGAGGTTCTCAATAAAGGCGACATAGCCCGACGAGTTGCCGCAGATGAGATCGCTGTCGCCATCGTCATCCCAATCGAAGCCGACGGGTGTGACGAGCGCGCCGAACTTCACCTGATCCGCCTCCTGCTGGAAGTAACGCGGTTCAGCATACACCGGCGCCTTGCTCTCGAACTTGCCGGTGTGCTCGATGAAGGCCACGCGGCCGTCTTCATCGCCGCAGATGAGGTCGAGATCGCCGTCTTTGTCCCAGTCGATGGCCGTCGGCGTGATCATTTCGAGATCCATCGTGAGGTACTTGCCCGTGTCGGCCTTCAGGCGCACACCGAGCGCATACTTCGGCTTCGTGCGGCTGCCGATGTTTTGGAAATAAGTGAAGCCGTCAAGAAACTCACCGCAGAGCAGATCGAGATCACCATCACCATCGAAGTCGCCAAAGTTCGGCGAAGGCCAGCCAAAGGTCTCAATCGGTCGATCCGTAGCCATGAGCTTCTTCGCCTTGTCATACTTCGGTGACTCGTTCGTGCCCGTGTTGCGCAGCAGATACACATAGCCGCGAATCGGGCCGTTCATCCAGCGGCCTTCGGCGGAGTAGGCGTTGTCCCAGCCGTATTCCGTCCAGTCACCGATGCCGACGACGAGATCGTTGTTGCCGTCGCCATCGAAATCAACCATGCGCCACATGTTGCCGCGCACTTTGTTCATGTGGACGTTTACGGGCGGGCCGAGCTTCACCTGCTGTTCGATGCCGGTCTTGAGGAACTCGGGATGCGCATGGCCCGGTGTGAGCACGACGGGTTTGCCGTCGATGTAGCTCACCTGCACGTTTTGCGCGCCCTTGCTGATGCGCTTCGCGGGTTTAAACACGGGCATCTTCGCCTTCGCGGTGTCGCCGCTGGCGTTCTCGAAGAAGTAGATGCCGTTGTAAGGCTTGTCGGGGCAGTTCACCACGAGATCGAGGTCTCCATCGCCATCGAAGTCCATCGGCAGCGGCCAGGCCCACAAACCGACACCGAGATCGACGGCGAGGCCGGGATGGTTGTACTTGAGCGGCGTGAGCGTGGACTCCGCTGCGAAAGAGTGGCCGCAAAGAAGCGCGAGGAGAAGATTCTTCATGGTCGGGAAGGAAAACGGTGATGTTAGGCAAGACGCACGTCACCGCACAGGGAAACATGCAGGCCGAGTTCGCTCATGGCGGCGGCCTTGATGCGCGCGGCGCGGTGCGCTTGTTTTTCATTCGGACAATAGACGACCTGGATGTGGTTCGACTTGTGGCGGGCCATCATCTGATCGCGCGACACGCCGTTGAGCACGGTGTGCATGATCGGCCACTGCGGCGTGGTCTCCTGCCAGCGACGTTCGGTTTCGCTTTCCGGCAGTTTCACCACCTCGGCGACGCCGATGTCGCAATGCAGCGCTCCATTCATCACGAACACGCGGCTCCACACGATGTGGCCGGGTTTGCTGATGCCTTTCAGCGTGCCGCCGCCGAGACGGAAGTACATCGCGGGCTGGCGTTCGCTGCTCGCGCCTTTCCAACCGCCGATGAAATGCGCGGGCGGCGCCGCGCCGCTGATCAGCAGCACCCAGACGTAGTCTTTGCCAAATTTCTGGCCCCAGCGCAGGTCATGCAGCGTGTTCTCCGGCGCAAAGCCGAGTTCGCGCCACAGGCGATACGTCACGAGGCCGTCGAGGCCGGCGCATTCATCGACTTCGTTGAAATGCGGCAGCGCCTCGCCTTCGAACAGCACGCGTTTGCCATCCGCGCTGCGCACCGGCGGACGATCGGCGTTATTGAGCATGCCTTCGACGAGATCGCTCGCCGGAGTGAGGTCTTTGAGTCCTTGCTGGTATTGAATGCCGATGGCGTCGCAGCCGAACTCATCCGCGAGGCGCACGGCGGCGATGTACATTTTGCATTGCAGCAAGACCTGCGGCTCCGTCAGCTCCGTGGCTTCATCGGTGCCGAGGTTCATGCGCAGCCCTTTGCGTTTCAGCCAGGAAAAAACCGCCGCCGCGTCCTCGTCGCTGACGTTTTGCATCGCCGCGTAGAGCGTGGACTGACTGAGCCGCTCTTTGAAGCAGCCGGTGGCGTGGAGCTGATCGTCAGGAATGATCGCGTTGAACATGCCCATGCAGCCTTCATCGAACACGCCGAGAATAGCCTTGCGCGTGCGAAAACGCCGACCGAAATCGCGGCCCATCTGCTCATCTTCGGCGGGCAGCTTCAGCAGTGGCAAGGCGCGGACGTGGGATTGATCATGCGTGACCTGGCCAGTCATCAGCCACTCGCGTAGGCCGGTTTTGAAGAACGCATCTGTGAACGTCTCGCTCCACAGCGTCGAGTAACGCACGCCAGCCTTGGTGAGCGATGCGTTCAGGTTCAGCAAACCGACGAGGCCGGGCCACTGGCCGCTCCAGTTCGCCACGGTGAGGATCGGACCGCGATGCGTCGTCAATCCGGCGAGCACATGATGCGAATACTGCCACACCGCCTCGGCGACGATCAGCGGCGCGTCGGGATCAATGCCACGAAACACCTCGATACCCTCGCGCTGGCTGGCGATGAAGCCGTGTTTCTTCTTCGCGTCATAAGGATGCGCGCGTTTGACGGCGTAGCCCTCCGCCTTGATCGCTTTTGCGAGCGCGTCCTCCATGGCTTTCTGGGCGGGCCAGCAGGTTTGATTGGCAGCGAGGCGCAGATCGCCGCTGGCGACGATGACGATGGCGGGTTTGGCGGGCATGGTTGCGGATGATGGCATCCACTCAGCCTGACGAGCAAGAGGTGCGTCCAGCGCATCCTTGGCGTGTGGCTGACGATTCTTGACGTTGCTTCCCGCGATGCGTGCGTGCGCGTTAGCGGACTTTGAGCAATTCGCTCTCAGTCCAGGCATCGCCGCGGCCCGCAGTGCTGGCGCGGATGCGCTTGATCGTGGCGGCATCCACGGGAGCCGCCGTGTGGCCCCACTCGCGTCGGATGTAGGTGAGAATGGAGGCGATGTGCTCGTCATTCAGCGCGCCCCATGCAGGCATGTCGAGGGCGAATTTGCGTCCGTTCACCTTGATAGGCCCGCGCACACCATGCAGAGCGATGCGTGCCAGACGCTCGACGGAGCCATCGACCCACTCGGAATCCGCCAACGGAGGAGCGAGTCCATCGAGGCCCAGGCCGTGTGTTTGATGGCATGCGCCACAGGTTCCCGCGTAGAGGAGTTTGCCGGTGTCAAACATCGCCTGCTGCGCGGCGGTGAGTGGCTCCAGCGGTTTTTCTTTGGCGACTCCCGGTTTGCCAGGCCAGACGAGAAGGGGGCTGACTCTGCCGAGCGTGGTTTTCAGCGAAGCATGTTGCTGCACGAGCTTGGAAAGTGCCGCTGGTTCCGCGGCGAGGTGCAGCGGTCTGCGCGCGGTGACAATGACGCTTGATGCGAGGCCATTGAGCAGTGCGATCTGGCGCGCGCGTGCTGTCGCAGGCAAGCTGGCCGCAGCATCCAGCAGGCGGGTGAGGCGATCGGGGCGACGCTCAGAGATAACGCAGGTAGCGAGGCTGGAGAGCATCGAATCAAGTTTCCTGTCCGCAGGCGAAGCGAGCAGTGCCTCGATCAATTCCAACTCGCGTCCACCTGTGCCGGTGAGCAGCGCATCGAGCAAGTAGGCATGGTCCGGCGCACGCAGATACTGGCGTGCCATGGCGAGATCGGCAGCGTGCTCATGCGCTTCACCCAGAGAAAGGATGAGTTGGAGCTGCACCTCCGGCACGGATTCCGTGGTAGCGAGTGCGATCCATTTGGCCAGCACGGCCGCGCGGTCTTTGCCAGAGAGCCGTTCCTCACCTGTGCGCAGTGCCGTGGCGCGCACGCGCGGGTCCGCGTCCTCCAGCGCATGCAGTGCGGTGCTCGTTTGCAGACGTTGCAAGCCTTCGAGCACACACAACGCGTGCAGACGCCCCATGGGTTCCTTGCCTTCAGCTGCCAGTTTTTCGAGGGCCGGCACCACGGAAAGATCACCGCGCTCGACGAGCAATCGCTGCGCTGTTTCACGCCACCACGCGTTGTGATGCGAGAGATGCGCGACCCATTGCGCGGGCGTTTCTTTTGACATGGATGGCGGCGCTGGGCGCTTTGCCTTCTCTGGCACCACGCGCCAGATGCGCCCGAGGCCGACCGGCTTGTCGAGTCCGCGCGCGCGCACCTGATCTTCTAGATACTTCGAGACGGAGACGCGGTGCTGGATGATGCCGTGATACATGTCACAGACGTAGAGCGCGCCATCGGGGCCGGTGGTGAGATTCACCGGTCGGAAACGCTCATCCGTCGAAGCGATGAACTCGCGTTTCTCATAAGCCTCATGCGCGGAAAGGAAACCACGCGCCGAGGTGAGAATGTTGCGCTTGATGAGGTTTCCCGCAGGCTCGCAGACAAAGGCGTTGCCGAGGAATTCCTGCGGGAAAAGATCGGCGCGGTAAATCCACGGCGCGCAGGCGGCGGTGAATTCTTTGAGCCGGTAGTCACGCAGCATCTCCGGCACATAGCCGCGATTGATGCCAGGGCTCACGCGCACCGGCCACACGAACTGCTCGCGTGCGACGGTGGTGTTGCGTCCGCCGGGACGCGGGAGATTCGGATTGCGCCCGAGATAGCGCGACGGGATCATCTGCGTGCTGAGCTGCGCGCTGTTGGAGTTATTAAAGAGATGCCCCCAGTCGTCATGGCTCAGGCCCCATTGGCCGAGAGAAGTCGCCACGCCACGCTGCCACTGACCATCGCGCCAGCGGAATTTCCCTGCGTAGTGGCCGATGTGGATCCAGTTGTCGAAGCCCCACAGCGGATTGTTCGGCTTGTTCTCCGGCTCGCCGATCGCGACATTGTTCGGGTCGATGGGAAAGCCGAAATCCTTCGCCACTTCGATCTTCTCATCGGCGCGTCCATCGCCGTCTTTGTCGCGGCAGAACCACAGATACGGCGGCTCGCCGACCAGCGCGCCATCGCGCACCGGAAGAACCGCGCGCGGCATCACCAATCCGTCGAGAAAGACCGTGCTCTTGTCCATGCGCCCGTCGCCATCGCTGTCTTCCAGCACCGACACGCGGCCCACGGGCTTGTCTTCGCCGATGCCTTCGAGGTTCGGCATGTAACCCCGCATTTCCACCACCCACATGCGGCCATCGGGATCAAACTGCGCGGCCACGGGATGCGCGATCATCGGCTCGCTGGCGACGAGCTCGACGCGGATGCCAGGTGCGAGGTGAAACGTTTTCAACTCATCCGCCGCCGAGAGCGCGGGAGAGGGCGGGATCAGCTCTGCGGGGATGATGCAAACTTGCGGGCGATTGTACGCTTCTTTGGGCGGAGCCGCTGAAGCCAAGGCGCAGACGAATGAGAATAAAGTGAGAACGCGGAGTGGGGTCATGGGGGACGAAAAAACGTGAAACAACCGGGCACTGTTTCTCGCACCAGTCATTCACTGCTTGGAGACAGCTCGCTGTTCGGGATGCTTAGCGACGACGGCGGATGCCGAGCAGCAACATGCCAAACATCAGCAGCAGGACGCGGCCAGGTTCGGGCACGACGACGATCACGCCGCTGGTGGTGAAGCGGCTGACATCCCAGAGCAAGCCGCCGGTGAGAGTCGGTAGATCGAATTGCGAAAGGTCATCGCTTGCTCCGTCGCGGAAATTGGTGCCGACATTGAAACCGGTGAAGTCGGCTTCCACCAGCGACGTCCAGTCGAGCAGATTGAAGACTTGGCCCATCGCCGCGGTGAAGCCTTCCGGGCGCACGCTGAGATCGCCGCTGAAGGTGAGTTTGGAACCGGCGGCGGCATCGAAGACGAGCAAGTCATGCGCGCCGGTGCCGAGACCGGAGAAGGCATCGACGTAGGCGTTGTAGCCGGTGCTGCCGATGGCATTGCCGCCAAAGGTGGGGTCGATGGAGCCGTGGTTGTTGGCGTTTTGAATGTCGAGCGTGATGGACGAGCCACTCTGCAGGTCATACACCGCCTGCGCTGAAGTTTGGAAAGTCAGCGTGCCCATGTCCGTCGAGCTGCTGCCGTTGCCCGCATGCAGCGCGGCATTATTTGCAAGCGTGACGCTGCTCCCCTGCACGATGCCAGTGCCCATCAGTGCTGCGTTGGCCGCCACGGAGACCGCGCCGGTGCCGGTGCTGCCGCCGGAGGCGATCACGAGCGAGCCCGCGTTCACCTGAGTGTCGCCGCTGTAAGTGTTGGCGGCAGTGAACTCCAAACGCCCCGTGCCTTCCTTGATGATTCCGCCTGTGTCGCTAAGCTGACCGGTGAGCCGCGCATCCACATTGTTCGCATTGGTGCCGTCGGCGACTTCGATGCGGCGTTCACGAGAGCCGAGGGCGATCGCGTTTTGAAACTCCAGCGTGTGCGTCGAATACGCGGAACCGAGCATGAAGGTGTAGTTGTTGTCGGCGGCGTTCGGACCGCTGAGGAAACCGGAGGTTCCCCAAGTCAACGCCGTTGGTGCCGCAGTGCCCCCCAATGCCACGACGCGATCCGCGCCGTGCGCGCTGAAACCGCCATTGCCGATGAGCGCGACCTTGCCCGCACCTGAGGTCGCTGCATCACGTGTGAAGGAGCCATCGGCTGTGCCGTTCAAATCCGCGCCGATTTCGAGCACACCGCCGCCGTAGATGCGCAGGAGATTGTTGCTGTAATCGCGGTCAGATCCGCTCATGCGCAAGACGCCGCCTGTGACGTAGAGGTCGTCGGGATTGGCAGCGTTGGTGTAGTTGATGAGGCCCGTGCCGGAGACAATGAGTGTCTGGCTTGCCAGACTCACATCGAACGTGGTGACGCCGCTGCTGAAGTTCGAGAGATAGAATGAGCCGCCGGTGACTGCGCCTGAGCCGGTGATCGTGGCATCATTTGAGCCGGTGACGAGAACGGCGCGGCCTGCGGAACCCACGACGAAATTGTTGGCCCCCATGTCGAGCGTCACATCGTTGGTGGCGGTATCGATTTGCAAGGTTTGGAATCCGAGCGCTGCGGTGCGCGTGAGATCTGACGACAGCACGAAGTTCGTGGCCGATGAAGAGTTGCTGGCGGTCAGCGCGGTGCCTGCCGTGTAGCGGACGATCTGATTGCTGCCGTTGTAAGTGGCGAATCCAAATCCCGAATCATCCTGCACATAAGTCGTGGCGCGGTTGTTGGCGGTGCCGATGAGCACGCCGTTGGTGTTGGCCGCACCCGAAAGCGTGGTCGCGACCAGGGTGCCGCCGCCGCGCAGGTCGATCAGGAATGGCGTGTAGCCCACGACGGTGAAGGTGCCGGTGGTGATGGTGGCAGCATCTTGGATGCGAATCACTCCCGTGGTGAAATCCGCGCCTGCCTGCACTTCGGTGATGGCCCCGATGGTGGCCGTGCCAGCATGGGAAATGACCAGCGTGCCGCCGTTCATCACGATGGTGGAATTCACACTCAATGGCGAGCCTGCGGCGTAGTCGGCGACGAGCGTGCCATTGCTGATGGTGGTGCTGCCCGAGTAAGTGTTGGTGCCGGAGAGCGTCTGCGTGCCCGCACCGATCTTGGCGAACGCCACGATGCCCTGGGCCCCGCCGCCGGAATTGTCCACGATGTTGCCCGCATAGGTTCCGGAAGCATGATTCACCCCGACGGTGAGCGTGCGCGTGGCTGCGGTGGTGCTCTCGTTGGCGATGAGGGCGGCAACGGTGCCAGCGGCTCCGTTCAGGGCATTGATGATGGTGCTGGTGTTGTTCAGATCGAGTTTCCCAGCCGAAGTCGCGCCGCCGTTGATGGTCACATTGCCGTTGGCGAGTGCTCCCGCGTTGGAAATCTGCAACACGCCTTCATTCACTGTGACGCCGCCGGTGAAGCTGTTGGAGTTTGAGAGCGTGGTGGTGCCAGCGCCATTTTTCACGAGCGCGAGATTGCCGGTGATGATGCCGCCATAGGTGATCGCGGAGGTTTCGTTGATGGTGAGTGTGGAAAGCGTCCGGCTGCTGTTGGTGAGTTCGGCGCTGGTGCCACTGTTGCCTTCGTTGCGCAGACTGCTGACGGACTGATTGAAGCCATTCATGTCCACTCCGGCGTATTCGCCGTTGTTGGTGTTGCTGAAATGAATGTCGAGCACGGTGTTGGAGGGCAGGGCGTTGTTGATGCCGAGGAAGACTTTGCCGCGCACGATTTCCGTCTGGCCGCCCCAGTCGTTGCCTGCGCCGGAGAGCAGCAGGCCGCCGGTGCCGGTGGTCTCGCCACTGAGGCGCACGTCAAAGCTGTTCGAGCCGTCCGTGATCGTGCCGCTGACGGTCAACATGCCGCCTTCCTGCACGCCGATACGCCCCTGATTTGCACCGATGATGACATTGCCCGCCCATTCGGCGGTGGCGTTCACCGCCGCTTGAAGGCCGCCGCGGCTGGAAGTGGGGGTGCCGTCTCCCGTGGCACCAAAAGGCGATGAAACAGTGATGGTTTCACCCGTGATCACGACACCGTCGCCGAGTTCCACATGCGCCGCACCACTTGCGACGGTCGTCGAACCGGTGGTCGAACCGAGGGCCGTGTTGGACAGGAGGCGCAGAATGCCGGAGGTGACATTGGTCGTTCCCGAGTAGGTGTTGTTGCCGGACAGGACGACGACGCTGGTGCCGGATTTATTGAAGGTGCCCGGCCCGGAAATATCTCCGGCAAGCGTGAGCGTCTGCGAGCCTGACACCGCCGAGGAGTCTGAGATGAACACCTTGTTGGTCAGCGTGCGCGCCGCGCCGTCTGCTTGCAGCGTGCCTCCGCTGAGCACGAGATCGCCCGTGCCGAGCGCGGCGTTGTTGCCGACGGCGAGCGTGCCAGCGGAAAGTGTCACGCCGCCATCGAAGGTGTTCGCCTGCGTGAGGCGCAGGGTGCCCGCACCGCTTTTGGCGATGCCTGCGGGGCTGCCGCTGGCACTGTTGCTGATCACGCCCGAGATGGTGGCTGTGTTCGCTTCCACGCGGATGGTGCGGGTCGTGCCGTTCAAATCAATGCCGTTTTGAAAATCCAGCGCCGCCGTAGCGCTGGCCGTGTTCAGCAGCAGCACGCCGGGATCAAACGCGGCGGAGCCCCACTGCACCGTCGCGCCCGAGCCGCCGAGGTTTACCGCCAGTGCGGTTGCAGCAGTGCTGAATCCCGTGGTGCCGCCGACGAGCGCGACCTGGCCCGCCGCAGTGCCCAGCGCTCGATTGAAGGTGGCCGCGGTGGATTGAAACACACCGCCGTTGAGCACCAGAGCTGAACTGGTGGAAAGTCCCGTTCCATCGGCGGCGCGCAGCACGCCTTCGTTCACTTGGGTGATGCCGCTGTAGGTGTTCGTGCCGGAAAGCACCAGCGTGCCGCTTCCCGCTTTGATCAAGGACGTGGCCGAGGTGTTGTCCGCGATGACGGAGGCGATCTCCAGATTGCCACTGGTGTTGTATTGCGTCACCACCAGTTCGCCGCCCGCCGGACCACGCAAGGTGCCACCGGTGATGGTGGACAGGTTCGCGCCCACCGTAGGGGTGACCAGCAACATGCCGGAATCAATCGTGTGCGTGCCGTTGAGTGTGATGGTGAACGCGCCTGCGGTGTTAAAGCGCAGCGCATTGATGGTCTCCGAAGGGAACGCCGTCGGGTTGCTGCCCGTCACGTCCATCGCGCCATTGTTGGTCCAGGTGGTCGTGCCGGTGGGAATCCAGCCGGTGAAAGCGGTGAGCACTCCTGACTGCGCCAGGATCAAATCGGTGCCGTTGAGTGTTGCGCCGACCAGCAGACCGCCGCTCACATTGCCCGCGCCGGAGGGAGCGTTGGTGAAGACGATGCTGCCGCCATCGACGGTGTTTTGCACAAAGTTCACCGTGCCCGCCGTGCGCACATACGGGTTCGCACCGGTGAAGGTCAGCGTGTTGGTCGTGCCTGCGGTGGTCGTGACGCCGACCGTGTTCGCGCCATCATTGAGCGTCAGGCTGGCGAGATTCTGGGCGATGCTGCCCGTGGCGGCGGAGATGACGCTGACCGTGCCGCCGCCGAGCGTGAGCGTCGCTGCGGTATTGATGCGATTTGAGACCCCATTGTTGTTTGACGGCGTGGAGCTGCCGATTTGCAGTGTGCCGCTGTTGTCGATCACGAGCGACGCGGTATTGGCCATCGAGCCTCCTGTGCCTGCCACGCTGAGCGTGCCGCCGGAAACCGTGGTTGTGCCGGTGTAAGTGCTCGCGCTCGTGAGCTGCATCAGTCCTCTGCCCGTCTTCACCAGGCTGCCGCCTGTGCCGTTGATGATCACACTGACCGTGGTGGCGCCATTGATGATGTTGAAGGTTCGTGTGGCTGCGCCGATTTCCAGCAGTGGCTCCACAGAGGAGGTGCCGCTGGCGAGGATGTTGTTTGTACTGATGCCGGTGAAGTCGCCGTTGAGGTTCATCACCACTCCGGCATTGCCCACGTTCAGCGTGATCGTGCGGCCGAGCATGGTCAGGCCGCCTGCGCCGATGGTCAGCGAGGTGCGCGGATTGCCCGAGCCGTTGTTGCCGCCGACGAGAATGTCCGCGCCGGAGAGAAAGGCACTGCCCGCACTCCAGCTCGCCGGATTGGCACTGACTGAACTGTTGATGGTGAGGGTGTTACCACCGACGAGCGTCAACGCTCCGGTGATGATCATGTGGCCGGTGTTGGAGGACGTGATGCCACCGGCGTTCTGGGTGAAGAAGGCGATGGTTTCGTCCCTAGTGAACGTGGGCAATGTGCCGCCATTGAGCGTGATGCCCGCCGTGTCGGCGATTTGGTTGTTGGCGTTCCATTGCAGAGCGCCGCCGGTGTTGACGATGATGTTGCCTGCCACTGCTGCGACTCCGGCCGTTTTGCCCAAGGTGAGCGTCCCGGCGTTGATGATCGTGTCTCCAGTGTAGGTGTTGGCTTCCGCGCCGTTGAAGATCAGCGTGCCGCTGCCGGTCTTGACCAGCGAGGCCGTGGTGGCCGCGCCGTTTTGAATGACGGGGCTGATCGTCAACGTCGCGCCGATGTTGAAGGTGCGGGTCACCGTGCCCGAGGTGCCGCTCAGGCTGACATAGGGCAGCAGACCGGCACCAGCCTCGCGATCGATGAACGACGCGGAGCCGCTCGTCGTCACATCGCCATTCAGCACCAGCTCGCTGCCGCTGCTGCCGGAGCCGAGGTGAATGCGGCTGTCATTCAGCGACAAACCGCCCGCGCCGATCGTCAGCGTGGTGCGGTTGGCCACGCTGCCACCATTGCCGAAGAGCGTGAAGCCATTGGCCACCGTGTCGGCCGAGGCAGCGCCATTCATGCCCACGAGGCTCAGGCTGCCGAACGTCTGCTTGGAACCGCTGTTGCCGACAAACACCTTGTTGGCTCCGGCCACATAGCTCACCGCGCCGATGTTCCAGACCGAGTTGGTGCCGGCATTGAAAGTGCCGCCACTGATCGTCAGCGACGCGAGCGTTTGCGTCACGGTTGCATTGCCCACGTTCGGCCCGGTGCCGTTGAAAACACTGGTCGCTCCATTTTGAATCACGTTCGACGTGGAGGCGATCTGGTTGGTCGTGCCTGTGCCGAATGTCACCATGCCTCCGGAGGTGATCGTGAGATCGCCCGCCACAGCGGTCGCGCCGCCAGATTTGTTCAGGAACAAAACGCCCGCGTTCACCGTCAGCAATCCCGATAGCGTGTTGGAACCCGAGCCACTGAGCGTCAGTTGCCCTGCGCCCTGCTTTGTCCATGGCGTGCTGCCAGCAAGGACGGAGGAAATGGTCGCGGCGACATTGCTCGTGATCGTGGAGTTCAGCAATGTCAGCGTGCTGCCACTGAGGGTGTATGTGCCGCTGGTGGCGGCATTGAATGTCAGATTGCCTACGCTGATCTGGCCGCCCAGCGTGATCGTGCCGGCCACGCCGTCCGCATTGCCAAACACTGCATCGCTGCCATTGACCCACACCTGATTCTGCAAGGTCTGCGTTTGATTGAACCAGTTGCCAAGCCCGGCAGTCCAGGTGCCCGCGCCATCTTGAGCACCAGCAGTGCCATTGTCCGTGTCCCAGACGAGCGTATCGCCATGCACACGCGTGATCAGCACCAATACAAGATGGATGAAAACAAAGAGTCGCCCGACCCCGCCGAAGCGGAGCAATTTTTTTGATGACATGTCTTTTTTGGATTGGGGGTGGAGGTGTTGTTCATGCCACACGCATCATTAGGGTTCAAATAGATCGCGGTGCTTGTGACAACGGACGTGTAGCGCATGGCGCCACGCGAATTTGACAAAGCTCCAGCGGCTCTCAAACCTCCTGCATCTTCCATTTTCCGCGACGGAACAGGAACCAGCTCCAGATCGCGAGCAACGAGTAGCCCGCTGGCACCGAGATGACTGCACCAACGGCACCGAAGCCGAATGTCTTCGACAGCAACCACGCAATGGGAATCTGGCAGACCCACAGGCACATGAAATTCAGCCGTGCTGGCGTCCAGGTGTCGCCGGAACCGTTGAACGCGGCTTCCAGGCACATCCCGGCGGCATACAAAGGAAACGCAAGGCTCACGATCCAGAGGGATTGCGTGCCGAAGGCCATCACGTCAGCCTCGGAGGTGAACAGGCGGATCAACGGGCCGGAAAACACGATGAATCCAAGTCCCACGACGCTCAGAGTCAGCACGTTGAGCTTCGTGGCGATCCTGACCGCAGCCTCGGCGCGCTCCGGTTTCCGCGCACCGAGATTTTGCCCGACGAGCGTTGCCCCGGCGTTCGCCAGCCCCCATGCGGGCATCAAGGCGAAAGTCACGATGCGGATGGCAATGGTGTAACCGGCCAGCGCCGTGCTGCCGAACATGGCGAGGATTTTGAACAGTCCCACCCAGCTCGTGGTGCTGAGAAGAAGCTGCGCGATGCCGCTGCCGGATTTCCCCAGCACCGCGCCGAGCACCTCACGCAAGGGCTTGAAGTGCTCCCAGCGCACCTTCACACGACTGTGATGACCCGCGAGATACCAGAGCTGGTAAATCACGCCGACGCCGCGGCCGATGTTCGTCGCCACCGCCGCGCCGGTGACGCCCATCTCAGGAAAAATCCACCAGCCGAACACAAAGCACGGCCCCAGCGCGATGTTCAGCGCGTTCGCCAGCCAGAGCGTGCGCATGGCGATCACCGCGTCCCCCGCGCCGCGAAAGATGGCGTTGATGAGGAAGATCAAAAACACCGTGGCATTGCCGCCGAGCATGATGCGCGCGAAATCCGATCCTGTGCGCACCACGGTCTCGTCCGCGCCCATGAGTCGCAGGATGTCCGGCGCAAAAAAGCCCAGCACGATGCCGATGCCCGCTGAAACCAGCACGCCAAGCACCACGATCTGCCCCGCAGCCTGCGCCGCGAGTTCCGGCTGCTTTTCACCGATGCGACGCGACACGATCGCTGTTGCCGCGATCGAAATGCCGATGGCGACGGCATAAATCAAGGTCATCACCGATTCCGTGATGCCGACGACCGCGATGGCCTCCTTCCCAAGCCGTGACACCCAGAACACATCTGCTACGGCGAAGAGCGACTCCATGATCATCTCCAGCACCATCGGCACGGCGAGCAGGATGATCGCGCGGTTCAGTGGCAGTGCCGTGTAGTCATGCTCCTCCCCGCGCAATGACTGCGCGACGCTGCGCCAGAAGGACTCCGGCGCGTGCGGAGATGCGGCATCCTCGCTCATTCAGGATAGCCTACCTTCGTCCACGTCGATGTAATGGGACATGGTCTGAATGTCATCCCGATGACTGAGACCGCTCTCCAGTTTGCGCTTGGTGAGCATGGGCGCGACGTGATCGTTCCAGCCGAGCGTTTTGATGAAGTGGTTCCAGAGGAGCTTTTCGTTGTCGTTCAGGACTCGGCCTTGTTCCTGGCACCATTGCAGGATGTCTTCATCGCTGCCGCCTTGCAGCACGCGGGCCTTCAACGCTTCGTAGTTGATGTGCAGAAAGTCCACCAGCACGCCGTCGCTGCCCTTGCCAAGATTGGCGCGCAGTTCTTCCCACAATCTGCCAGCGGCATGCAGTCTGATTTTTCCCAGCATGCGCGGGAAGTATTTCAGACCAGTAGTCTCATCGAGAGGACTGCAAGGCAGCGTGGCGGGATCAGGTTTTGCGGACATGAGCGATGCCATGCGCCCGTGGTGGCGCGATGTCAACTCGACGCAGGAAGGCACGCAGCACGATTCACTGCGGCCACTGGCCGTTCACGATGGGCTTGGTGCTGAGTTTCGCGGGATCGACGACGATGTGCTTCACCTTTTTGCGCTGCCAGGTGTAGGTGATGTGAACGAGACCGTCTTTGGTCTGAATGATCGCGGGATAGCTGAATTCCTTCTTCGGCTCGTCTTCAAAGACCAGCGCGGCTTCCCAGGCTTTGCCGTCTTTGCTCACGGCGAGGTTCAGTGGGCTGCGGCCTTTGGCGGTGTGGTTGTAGATCAGCAGATGGCGGCCATCCGCGAGGGTGACGGCATCGGTACCGGAGTTGGGGTTCGGCAGCTCGGTGAGTGAAATTTCGCCCCAGGTCTTCCCGGCATCCTCAGAGGTGATTTGAAAGACTTTGCGATTCTTCGTGCGGCCAATGGCCTGCAATTTTGCGCCACCGAGAAAGAGAATGCTCGGTTGGATAGCTCCGATGGCGACGCCGTCGTGCAGCAGCTCTGTGCGCGACCAGGTTTTGCCGAGATCGGCGGTGCGCTCGAAATAAATCGCCCACTTGCTGGGCTTCTCGTTGGTTTCGTTGCTGGTGGGGCAAAGAATGTCGCCATTGGCAAGTTGCACGGGCTTGTTCTTGATCGGGCCGAAGATGCCTTTCGGAAGTTTTTGCGCGGCGGTCCATGTCTGGCCGCCATCCGTTGATGTTTTGAGTTCTCCCCACCAAGTGCCTGGCGAGGGGCCCATTTTGTAGAAGAGCATCAGCGGACCTTCTTTCGGCTGAAACAGCACCGGGTTCCAGGTCGGATGCCGCGTGCCGTCAGTCTGCACACCATTGGCCGTTTCGACACTGTTGCTCCATTTTCCATCCGAAAGCTGGCGCGAGACCCAGATGCACACGTCTCGATTTGCCTCTGCAGTGCCGCCGAACCATGCGGCGACGAGTCCGGTGGGTGTCTCGACAATGGTGGTGGCGTGAATCGACGGATAGGGGCCGGTGTCGTAGATGAACTCGGATTTCACGATGGCGGAGTCTGCATGGGACAACCACGGAATACACAGAATACACGGAAGGATCAGAGAAGAGAGTTTCATGGTGGGGTAGGGGGGTGTGTGGCAGTTTTGGTTCCGTGTATTCAGTGTATTCCGTGGTCAAACTTCAGAGCAATCCGAGCGCCATGAGCCGCTCGCGAATGATCTGCCTTTCGGCATCGCGGAAACGGTGAAACGGCTCGGCCATGTGGTCATTGCAGATGTGGAGGAGGCTGAGGGCGCATTTGATGCCTTTGATGATGGCGCTCTTGTGGCGGCCAACGGTGTAGATGGCTCCGGCGAGTTGCATCACCTGCGCGTGCAACTCCCGAGTGCGCTGTAAATCTTGTGCGGCGGCAGCCTGATACATCTCGACGTAGAGTTTCGGGTGCAGATTGGCGCCGCCATTGATGCCGCCGTGACCGCCGAGCAGCACGGCCTCGGCGGTGAGTTCTTCCGGGCCGACGAGCACGCTCCAGTCGGCGCGTTGTTTGGCGACTTCGATCAGGCGGTGGAAATAAATCATGTCACACGAGCTGTCCTTCACTCCGCAGATGCCGGGCATGTCCAAAGCGCGCCGCACGAGATCGATTTCGAAGCTTACCTTGGTCAGGCCGGGCATGTTGTAGAGGAAGAGCGGCAGCGGCATCTCGGCGACGAGATCCTGCACATACTCCAGCATCTCCGGCGGCGCGGCGGGGAAATAATACGGCGGTGCGAGCACCACATGCGTGGCGCCGGTGTCCGCAGAGAATTTGGCGAGGTTCACACTCTCAGTGAAGGAAGTGTCCGTGATACCCACGAGCACAGGCACGCGGCCCGCTGCTTGTTTGCACGTGCGCTCGATCAATTCACGCCGCAGGCGGTAGCTGAGGCTCGGCCCTTCGCCGGTGGTGCCGAGAATAAACAGGCCGGACACGCCACCGCCGATGAGATGCTCGATCAACCGCTCCAGGCCGACGACATCTAGCGTGTCGCGATCGCACAACGGAGTGACAAGAGGCGGAATGATGCCGCAGAGGGGTTTGGACATGATCGGCGATGATAAAAGATGAAGGCGCAAAGATAAAAGAGCTTCGGCTGACCATGTTTGGCAGCGGCTTGACGATTCTTGATGGGGCAGACATGCTTCACGCATGCCCGCCACGGAACAGGCTGATTATTTCTCCACACAGGTGATGCGCACCCGCCGTTTTTTTCTGCCGGAGTGGCAGCAGCGGCAGCGGGATGAGTCCACCCTCTGCCTTGTGGGCGGTGGCTGCGAGTGGTGCGCCCCTGACTTCGTCGTGGATCGGCAGGCTTTTCCGTTTCTGGCCTTTGAATTCGTCTCTCGCGGCAAAGGCAGCGTTATGCTGGCAAACCGCAAGCACGAGGTCGAGGCTGGACACGCCTTTTTCTACGATCCGAGTGTGCCGCATGTGATCCGTAGTTCGGCGGAGGAGCCGATGGTGAAGTATTTCTTCAACTTCACGGGTTCGCGCGCGGTTTCGATGATGAGCGATCTTGACCTCGCCACAGGCAGTATGCTGCGCGTGGCGGATGCGTCGCGGGTGGTAACTCTGCTTGAGGAAGTGATCGATCACGCACTGCGCGGCGGGCGTTTTGGCCTGCGAGCGGCCTGCGCGGCACTGGAACATGCGCTGGTGCTGTGCGCGGACAGTCGGCAGCCCGCGACGACGAAGATCGATCCGGCATATGCGACGTATCTGCGCTGCCGCGGTCATCTGCTGCGTAACTATCCGGTGCTGAACAGCATCGAGCAAGCGGCGAAGGCCTGCCATGTGTCGGCGGCGTATTTTACGCGGTTGTTTCAACGCTACGATTCCGAGACACCGCTGGCCTGCCTGACACGCCTGAAGCTCTCACAAGCCGCGATCAAACTCCGCCAGCCGGACGCACTGGTGAAAAACGTGGCCGCCGAGCTTGGCTACAAATCCGCAGCACATTTTTCGCGTGCTTACAAAGCGTGGAGCGGAAGATCACCGCGTGGCGGTTGAAATGCGGCGGGGACTTCCCATCTTCGCGCATCTCCATTCCGCCGCCGCATGCTTTCTGTTCTCAAAATCCGCAATCTCGCTCTCGTCGAAGACGTGACTTGGGAACTCGCCGCAGGGCTGGTGGGTGTGACGGGCGAGACGGGGGCTGGGAAATCCATCATTGTGGGAGCTTTAAAGCTCGTCTTGGGCGAGCGTGCGGATCGTTCGTTAATCCGCACGGGGCAGGACGCATGCACGGTGGAGGCGAGTTTTCATCTGAAGGATGCGAAGGCTGTCGATGCAGTGCTTGAGGAAGCCGGGCTGGATCCCTGCCAAGATGGCGAGCTCATCGTGAAGCGCACGATTAGCGCCAGCGGGGCGAACAAACAGTTCGTGAATTGCTCACCAGTGACCATTCAAGTGTTGAAAAGCCTCGGCGAGTTTCTCGTCGATCTGCATGGGCCACACGACCATCAATCGCTCAACTCGCGTGAACGCCAGCTCGACATGCTCGACAAGTTTGCCGGCATCGAGGAGCTGCGCGGCAAATACGAGGCGGCTTGGGCGGAATGGCGCACCGCAGTGACGGAACTCGATGAACTGGAAAACTCCGAACGCGCCAGTAGCCAGCAGATCGACATGCTGAAGTTTCAGGCAAACGAGATCGCCTCCGCCAATCTCAGGGAGGGAGAGGAAGAGGAAATCGAATCGAAGCATCGCATCGCCGCGAACGGTGCGAGGCTGGCCGAACTGTGCGGGGCGATCACCGGGCGCCTCAGTGAAGGCGAGGGCAGTGTGATCGACGGCTTGCGCGAGATCAGCCGCAGCATCCATGAGTTGGAGAAGATCGATCCAGGCACTGCAAAAATATTCGAGGGCTTCAAGTCGGCGCAGATTGAGCTGACGGAGCTGGAGAGCAGCGTGGCTGATTATGCCGAGGAATTGGAGATCGACCCAGCGGAGCTCGCGCACCTCGAAAGCCGCATCGATACACTGCAAAAACTGAAGCGGAAATATGGCCGCACGATCGGTGAAATCTTGGAGTTCCTGGCCGAGACGGAACGCAAACTCAGTCGCATCGAAAATCGCGGTGAGGAGATCGCGAAGTTGCAAAAGCTCGTCAAAGAACGTGAGACTGAGGTTTTGAAACTCGGGAAGCAAATCTCGAAAAAGCGCGCCGATTCTGCTCCGAAACTCGCGAAAGAAGTCGCGAAGCATCTCGCGGATCTCGGCTTCAAACAAAGCGTCTTTGCTGCGCAACTCGCGGAGTCGGCCGCGCCGACTCGGAGCGGGCTTGAGGAGGTTGATTTCCATTTTGCGCCGAATCCGGGCGAGCCTTCAAAGCCACTGCGACTCACGGCGAGCAGTGGAGAGATGTCGCGTGTGTTGCTGGCAGTGAAGAGTGCGCTGGCGAAGCAGGACGCCGTGCCGCTGCTGGTGTTCGATGAGATCGACGCGAATGTGGGCGGCAATATCGCCGAGGCTGTGGGGCGCAAGATGGCCGCGCTGGGGGGCACGCATCAGGTCATCGCCATCACACACTTCCCGCAAGTGGCTTCGCTGGCGAAAAGCCATTTTGTCGTGACCAAGGAAATCATCGCGGGCCACACAAAATCTCACATTGCCGAGGTGTCCGGTAATGAGCGCGTGGAAGAACTCGCCCGCATGCTCGGCGGCAGCGCAACGAGTGCGCGGGAACATGCGAAGAGCCTGCTGAAGGGCGCTGCTTGAGTTCAGGCCACGCGCGGCTTGTCGTAGGAGACGCGTGGAGGGCGGCCTTTGACACGGCTCAGTGTGGCTCGAAGCGCGAAGGAACCGAGTTGGGTTTGCGGATCCCATCCTTTGGGCGCTTTCCTGCCAGTGCTCGTCCATTTCATGCCACCCGCGATCCATTGCTGGCGATAGTCGTCATAGCTGATGCCCTGATCATCATCGGTGACGCCAAACTGAAAGCCACAACAGGCGCAAATTTCCATGGAAGCACCGCCGGTCTTGTTGCGTGGTGGTTCGGTGAGCTTGTCAAAGCCGCACACGGGGCAGGTGTAGGCAGATGATTTCATAGGAATGATTTGCGTGACAAAATTTAACGTGAGCGAAAGCGAAGTTCAGAGGCTTTGACCATGCGGCCCGGCTGGCGTTGCCAATAACTGGCACTTTCTGGTTTGAAATAGGTCTTCGTTTTCCCAGCGCGGTTGTAGGCCGCGAAAGCGCGGGTCGAGGGATCAAAAACACGCAGCGTGCCGTCGGTTTCGTCGAGCTTCATTGGCAGGTCCGTGGAGAGCGCCCGCTGAAGGAAGCGCCAAGCCTGCGCAGCGTAGTCGTCAGGCGACACGGCTCTAAAATCACGGCCGTGGCGATCAAAATGATCCTGCAGGGAGTCGAGATGCCCCCAGGTTTGCCGTGTCGGCGGTGCTGGAGTTGTGACGGCGGTTGGCTTGGCTGCGGGTGCAGACGACTTTTCTCCCGGGATGATGGCACTGAGCACACGTCGTAGGATAGAAGGCGCGGGCGTGGCGGAAGATGCTGCACCCAGTGTGGTGAAGGAACCTCCAGCAAGTTGGGTGCGCGCACTGCCGACACGGTAGTAATACGTCGTGCCCGGCGCGAGACCGCGCAGGGTGATCTCGTGCGCGCTGGCGACATCGCCTTCGGCCTTTTGCCCCAATTGAGCAGCGTTGAGGCCGTAATGGACGCGTGTGCCGCAATCGACATCCGTGCGCCACGATATGGTCGCACTGTCGGCTGCGGCGCGCACCTGCGGCTCTCCGATGATCTCCACGGCATGGAGTGCGGTGGCTGCTGTGAAAATCGCAATGGCGCGGATGATCCGCTGGGAAATGACACTCATGAGGACGGGGGAATCCTAGGGACATGTTGTGACAGTCCGAGAGGGAGAGTGTTCAAACAGCATAGCGCCCGCGCCGCGGACCACTCATCCACTGCCACGCGGACTCGATGTGGTCGCGCACCTCCAAATGTTGAGCCTTCCATCCCAGAATTTTTTCAGCGTAGGAGGGGTCTGCAACGAGTTCGGAGGGGTCGCCAATGCGGCGCGCACCTTGAATGACGGTGATTTTTTTTCCAGTGACGGACTCCGCCGTGGAGATGATTTCCTTCACGCTGAATCCGCGTCCAGTGCCGAGATTCACGGCGATGCTTTGGCCGCCGTCTCGCAGATGCTTTAATGCGAGTGCATGCGCGCTCGCCAGATCGCAGACATGCACATAGTCCCGCACGCAGGTGCCATCGGGGGTGCCGTAGTCGGTGCCAAAGACGGTGATGCTTTCCACTTCGCCCGCAGCGACCATCAGCACTCGCGGGATGAGATGCGTTTCGGGATCATGATCTTCTCCGATCTCACCACTCGGATGACAGCCGGAGGCATTGAAGTAGCGCAGGACGACGGAGCGCAAACCCCATGCCGCATCGCAGTCGCGCAGCACACGCTCCAGCATCCATTTTGAAGCTCCGTAGGGATTCACGGGTAATTGAGGGTGCGATTCGTCGATGGGAATGCGGACTGGATCGCCAAATGTCGCGCAGGTGGATGAGAATATGAAGCACTTGCAGCCGTGGCGCTGCATGCTTTCGAGTAGCGTGAGCGGAGCGGCGAGATTGTTGCGGTAATACTTGAGCGGATCGGTGACGGACTCACCGACATAGGCGAAGGCAGCAAAATGCAACACAGCTTCAGGTTTGTGCTCCGCAAAGAGACGTTCGACGAGCGCGCTGTCGGCGATGTCGCCTTCGATCAGCGTCACGCGGTCAAGCGGCAGAGCATCGCGATGGCCAAAGACGAGATTGTCGAGCACGACGATGCGTTCGTGCTGCTCTAGCAAATGGCGGACGGTGTGAGAGCCGATGTATCCGGCACCGCCGGTGATGAGGAGGGTTCCTTGTGACATTATGAGACTACAGCAAACGCCGCAGCATCTGCCAAACGGAGATTGCGGCAAATCTTACCGCGCGATGGTTTGGGGAGTCGCTTTCGGCAGCGGAACTTGCACCGGGTGCATGAGGTAGGCGATCAAATCGCGCACTTGCGCGGGTTGGAGCGCGAGCAGCAGTCCCTCCGGCATCATCGAAAGCGGGGATGTCTCCTGCTTGGCGATTTCGGAGAGATCGACGGTCATCGTTTCCACCAGCGTGCGCAGTGTGAGTGTGCGTTCATTTTTCTCGGCGATCACGCCGCTCAGAACGCGGCCATCTTTGAGTGTGAGCACGCTCATGCGGTAGTCCGCGCTGACCACGCCGCTGGGGTCGGCGATGTTTTCCAACAGGTAGTCGAGGTTTGCGCGTCCGCTGCCGGTCAAATCCGGCCCGATCTTGCCGCCCTGGCCATACATCATGTGGCAAGCACCGCACACGGCGGTGAAAAGCATGCGGCCCTGACTCAGATTCGCCTTGGCGAGCACCGTGGGCTTTAAATCGTTCTTCAGATTTTCGATGAGCTGCTTTTTGTCTGCGGAAGAATCACGCAGCTCGCCCCAGACCTCGGTGAGCTGTTTCGTGAGCGCCTCGTCATTGAAAGCACGAATCTGGCGGACGTGAAAAGCACTTAGATCGGAACGCGGGATTTTTCCGGCGGCCATCTCGGCGAGCATGGCCTTCGCGAACGCGGGACGCGAGACGAGCGTGTCCATGATGCCTGCGGTGAACTTGCGGTAGTTTTTGGCGAGCTGTTTGCCGATCGCTGGATCGTCAAACAGGGCGAGGCCGCGCGCGGCGGTGGTGTTGAGGCCGCGCACGTCGAGGAGTTTCATGCACACGGCGCGAAGATCGTTGGAGCGAGCTTCGATGAGGGTTTGCAGCGCGGATTCACGCGCGGAGAGGTCTGCTTTGTCATCGAGGGCGATTTTCTTCACGTCGTCCAACGCGCGGCCATCACCGAAGACAATGCTCAGTTCGCGAATGCGTGGTGACTTCGAGCTGGAGGCGACGTTGTCCCAGTTCGCTGGCTTGGGAGCCTTGCGGATGCCTTGGAATGCCTCGCTCATGCCTTCGAGCACGTCGTCGGAGTGGTTGAAAGCGAGCAGAGCGTTCAGTGCATCAGGCTGCGTGGCGAGCTTGCGCGCGATCCAGCGCGTGACTTTCGGCCATGAGCACACCTTGGCGATTTCGAGCAGCGCGTCGGCCTTCAGCGGCGAGATGCCGAACCAAACCATGTGCGATAAAAAAGGATCGCTGGCGTCTTCGGTATGAGAAAGAAGAGCCTTGGCAAGATTAGGACGATCTTGAAGTGCGAGACGCTGAAGCACGCTGGCGAGTTGGAGGCGAACGAAGGCCGATTTTTCCTGCGCGGCCATCTTCGCGGGATCGAAGGCCAGTTCAGGATATTGCGCGTGAGCCATGGGCCCGGAAATGGCGTCGAGAGGAGAAAACTGCACAAGCTCACGAATCGCGAGCGCGCGTTGATGCTCGTCGCCGTGGAGATCGGCCTTCGGCCACGGTTTGCGCCAGGCGAAGGGCTTCTCCGGTTTTTTCGGCTCGCCGTAACTGATGCGAAAGATGCGGCCGCTGGTGCGGTGGACGCCGGTGGACTCGTGGCATTCGCCGGTGTCGCTCCAGTCGAGGATGAAGCCGCTGCCGTCCGGGCCGGTGCTGATCTCGATGCCGCGGAACCAGGGATCGTCGCTGATGAAAAAGTCCGGCTCATGTCTGCCGACGTAACCGCTGCCGTGGCGCTCGAGGCGCTCCACATTGGCACGGCGGCCGTGCATGTTAAGCGTGAAGAGCTTGTTGCGATACTGTTCCGGCCATTGATCGGCCTGATAAATCATCATGCCGATGTGCGCGTGGCCGCCGCCTAGGCTGTTCGCCTTGCCGTCGCGCGAGTCACTCCACGAGCCGGTGCGGTCGTAGTGGTAGTGATCGGCGATGGTGTCGAGCTTTTCATAGATGAGCGGATTGGGCGTGTTCGTGTCCACGAGGTGCGCGCCGTGGATGAGGTGCCAGAGATGACCGGTGACGGTGTTGATGAAGAACATCTCGCCATCCGCATCCCAGTCATGGCCCCACGGGTTGGTGGTGCCGTGTGTGAGCACTTCGACGATTTTTCTTTCGGGATGGAAGCGCCAGATGCCGCCTTTCATCGGCACGCGCTGATCTTCCGGTGTGCCGGGGATGCCGAGCTTGCCGGGGCAGGAGTGGCCGCAGCGTCCGTAGAGCCAGCCATCGGGGGCAAAGCGCAGGCCGTTGGCGAAGTTGTGGTAGTTGTCCCGCGCGACGGTGAAGCCGTCGAGCACGGCCTGCGGCTCGCCATCGGGGATGTCATCGCCATTCGCATCAGGAATGAATAACACACGCGGCGGACACATCAGCCACACGCCGCCGTGGCCGATTTCGACGCTGGTGAGCATCTGCACGTCCTCGGTGAAGACTTTGCGCGTTTCAGCGACGCCATCCCAATCTTTGTCTTCGAGAATGATGACGCGATCTTTGAGCGAGAGGTCGAACCGCTTCGCGCGTTCGGCATAAGTGTAGTTTTCCGCCACCCACATGCGGCCTTTGGCATCCCAGGCCATCGCGATGGGATTCTGCACATCCGGCTCCGCGGCAAACAGCGTCGCTTTGAAGCCATCGGGCAGTTTCAATGCCTTCAACGCCTCTTGTGGCGACATCGGCGCGGGATTTTCAACTTCGCTGTTGTAGGGAGCAGGAAAATCAGCGGCGCAAACGGCGCGGCAGACCAACCATCCAACCAGAACGACAGCGAGGAAGTGCGAGTGAGTCATGGCTTGGGCGAGGTCGCTGACTTGGTGTGTCGCTTTGCCTTCGAGCCGCCGCCTTTCCAGATGTTGTATTTCGGGTCGGCGTATTCTTCAAAAAATGCGTCGAGTTTTTGAGCCAGCATGGCTTTGGTTTCCTGAGTGCCGGGTTGCCCGAACAGATTGAAGCGCTCACGTGGATCGCTCTGCATGTCGTAGAGTTCGAAAGGGCCATCCGGGAAGCGTGCGACATATTTCCAGCGGTCTGTGCGGATGGCGCGGCTGGTTTCCATTTCGTAGAAAACCGTATTGTCCCAATCGGTGAGTGCCTGGCCATGCAAAGCGGCGGAGAAATCGCGACCAGGTGATTTTGGCGTGCGTGGCATTTTGTCGGCGAGTCCGAGGTAGGAGAGCACGCTGGGCATGAAGTCGTAGTTGCTCACGAGAGCGTCACACGTCTTCGCGGCGGGGATGTGTCCTGGCTGGCGGAAGATGAGCGGAATCTGCATCATGAGTTCGTGTGCGCCGACGGGGTCGGTGTGATCGCCCATGCCCCAGATGCCGTTTTGTCCGCCCATCCAGCCTTGATCGCTGGAGTAAATGACGAGCGTGTTTTCATCGAGGCCATTTTCTTTGAGTGCAGCCATGATTTCGCCCACGCCATCGTCCACGCCGCTGCATTCAGCGGCGACGCGGCGGCGTGCGGCGTCGGTGTTGTGAAATTGTTTATTGGCGGACTGCCACGGGTGCATCGCATCGCGCGGGAAGCTGAAGAGCGGTTTATCGGCGTAGTAGTCGGCGTGGCGGTTGCGCGCCTTGTTCAGCATGAGTTTGCCGAGCGAGTAGGGGCCGTTGTAAGCGAGGAAGAGAAAGAACGGGCGCTCTTTGTTTGCGCGGATGAATTCGATCCCCTTGTGCGTCCAGAGGTCGATGGTGTAGCCAGCTTCTTTGCGCACGGTGCCATTCTCGATGATGTCTTGATCGTAAAATTCTCTCGTGCTGCCGTCCGGCTTCGTGATCCAGAAGGTGAAGCCTTCGCTGGGGGTGAGGTTGGCACCGAGATGCCATTTGCCACTCAAGCCGCAGGTGTAGCCAGCATCGCGCAGCACCTCGCCGATGGAGGTGAATTCGCGCAGTGTGTCGTATGCCTCGGGCCCCATCATGTATTTGGGATCGAGAAATGAATGCACGCCATGCTGTGATGGGATCAGTCCGGTGAGGAAAGTGGCGCGCGTCGGCGAGCACACGGGATTGCTGCTGAGTGCGCGGGTGAAGCGCATGCCCTCTGCGGCCATTTGGTCGATGTGCGGTGTGCGAATCTCGGGGTTGCCGTAGCAGCCGAGCGTCCACGCGCCTTGATTGTCCGTGAGGATGAAGACGACATTCGTGGGGCGCGCCTGCGCCTGTGTTGTGGCGAGCACTGCTGTCAGGATGAGAATGCGCGGAAAGAAGGAGTGCATGAGAGGATGCTAGCCCCCACGCGTGTGCACAGTCAATCTGGAGCACCGTGGTGGGCCTAGCAGCTTTGTTTACGCTGCTGCGAGCGTGCATCCTGCCATGAGTGCGGTTTTATCCGAGCACCAACCAGATGGCGGCGAAGGCGGTGAGCCAGAAGAGCGTGTTTTCAAAAGCCTTCTGCGGCAGATGCCGGAGAATCCACCAGCCGAGGAACACGCCGAGGATGATGCTGGGCATGAGCGCGAGATTTGTCATGAGCGACTTGGGATTGATGATGCCGAGGTTGGCGCTGAAGGGGACTTTGAAGAGGTTGATAAAGAGAAAGAAGCGACTGAAGACGCCGAGGTGTTCTTTTTTCTCAAGGTGCTGAGCGAGGAGATAAACCGTCATCACCGGGCCGGCGGCATTGGCCAGCATGGTGACGACGCCAGCGAGAAAACCCATCGCCCAGGTGAAGCCTTTGTGTCCGGTGAGGGCGATGAAGTCCTCTCGGCGTTTGTCGAGCAGCCAGTTGAAGGCCAGCAGCGCGAGGATGATCCAGCCGATGACGATGCGCGCTAGGGCGTTGTCGAATTTGCCCAACAGCAACCAACCTATGATGACGCCAGCGATCGCCGGGGTCACCATGGGAATGATGCGCCGCCAACTGCCGCGTTGACGGTTGATGAGGAAGCCCATGAAATCCGCCGCGATGAGCATGGGCAGGATCACGCCGACGGACTCTTTGGCACCGAAGATGCGCGCCATCAGCACGACGTTGAGCGTGGAGGCACCGGAGAGGCCTGCTTTGGATAAGCCGATGCACATGGCTCCGAGAAAGGCGAGCGCAAGCAGCCAGGCATCGGCGGGGAGGAGGGTGTGATCGGCGAGCCAAGACATCGGCGGCGCGACGAATGGCGCGGGCACGGGCGCGGACAAGCACAGATTCGCCTTTCAAGGGATGTCAGAGCGCCATCAGCGGGGCGGGTACGAGGAAGGCGTGTTGCTCCAGGAGTGTCCAGGCACCATTCCAGGAAAGGAATGGCGTGAAGTAAACGACGAGCGTGTACGTTAGCGCGATCGGCAGCATGCCGAGGCGTGCGCTCCAGCGCCAGAACCAGTGGCGCGGCTGCTCGCAGCGTGTGGCGCGTGCCACAGCCCAGCCGGTGAGGACGCGTGCTGGAAAAATGAAGATGACAAAGAGCAGACTCGGCAGCCAGGCGAGTTCGCGTGGTGTGAGTTCGATTTTCAAAAGATAAAGTGGCAGCGCAAAGAGCAGTGTGACCAGGAGGGAGAGCCAGAAGGCTAAGGGGGCATGCAAAAAGAGCCGCCTGACTTCACGCACTTCAAAAAGTGCAGCGAAGCGACCCGTCTGTGCGAAGCGCGTTTGCAGGAAGGGAAGGTGCATTGCGACGATGAGCAGCAACAGCCCGCCGAGCAGGGCGGCGAGTGCGGCGACTCCCTGCGGCAGACTCATGGCGGCGAGCAGGATGCCGACCGGCAGAAGCAGCCACACAAAAGCGCCGGCAAAACCTCGAACGCCGAGCCAGAAGAGATGGGGGAGCCGCAACGCCGTCACATAGCGTGCCGCTGATTCATGCAGCTCGGTGAATTTTCCCGGCGTGCGCAGCCAACGCACAAAGCGCAATGGCTGCGGCCAGAGGAAGTGATGCAACCTGCCGCCGCGCAGGCAGGCCCATAAAATGTGTGCGAGCGTGATGACGATGCTGATGAGCAGTGCGGTATGCCATGCCTGTGCTGTCTTGCTGCCGGGGGCGATGATTTCCGCATCGTGCCACAGTCCGGCGATGAGCCGTGCAGGCCACATCACCAGCCAAGAGCCTGCCGCGATGCTGCCAATCACCGACGCTCGGCGGACTCCGACAAAGGCGTCTCGCAGGCGCCCGCTGTGCGCCACTGCGCCGCTCACGTGCAGCATGTAGCCGAGGCTGAGAAAATTGAGCACGGGAATCACAGAACATGCCGCCAGCAGTGCGAGCAGGGCAGCACAACCGAAAATCCAATCGAGAGCAGATCTCAGTGCGGTGAGGCAGCGCTTGCTGAATGGGGCCTGCGCCGTGGCCGCGCTGGAGAGCACCGTGGCGGAGGATGAGGAGGGGAGGGCTGAGCTCATCGGGAGTGTTACAAAACCGGCTGCGTGGCGTTGGTTGCAAAAGTTACCGAGAAACCGATCCTGGGTGCCAGTGTTAAGAACAGGTCGTTCGCGATTTCTCCATCATGAATGCTCCCCACCACTGTCCGCGCTGGCTATTAGGGCTGCGTGATGTCGTGATCCTCGGCGGCTTGGCTGCTGGTGCGGTGTGGGGAGTGAGCGGACTGCTGAAAGCTCCCGTGGTGCGCGCAGAACAAGGAAGGCGGCTTTCGCAGGAAGATCTGGAGAGCATTCAAACAGCGGCGCGCAGTGTGGATGCTGCTTTTGAGAAGGAATGGGCTGTGGACGGAGCACAGCCGCTGCCGCGCGCGGATATACTCACCATCGCGCGCCGTCTGTCGCTGGCACTGACCGGGAGCATTCCTTCGCTGCAAGAGGTGCGCATGCTGGAGAGTCTGCGTGAGCCTGACCGTGTGCAATGGTGGCTTTCTCACCTGTTGCGGGATCGGCGCAGCGCAGATTATTTGGCCGAGCGGCTGGTGCGTGTGTTCGTAGGCACTGAGAATGGCCCCTTCCTCGTGTATCGCCGCCGCCGATTGGTGGACTGGATGAGCGACGCGATCCGGCAGAATCGCCCATATGATCAAGTCGCCCGTGCATTGATCAGTGCCACTGGCGTGTGGACGACGAATCCTGCGGTGAACTTCATCACGGTGACGAATCAGATGAACAACAAAGGGCCGGACGAGATGAAGCTGGCCGCGCGTGTGAGTCGTGCATTCCTCGGCGTGCAGATGGACTGTGTGCAATGCCACGATGGCAAGCTGGGCAGCACTTGGCGGCAGCAGGATTTTCATCAGCTCGCGGCCTACTTCGGGCAGACGGTCTTTTCGCAGAACGGGCTGCGGGACGATCCACGGCAGAGCTATCAGCATCGTTATCTGGGTGAAGCGAAAGCGGAGACGGTGCCTGCGAAAGTGCCGTGGCGGCCAGAGTTGCTGCCGGAAAAAGGCGAGCCGCGTGATCAGCTCGCGAAGTGGGTCACTGCGAAGGAGAACAGGCCCTTTGCGCGCACGCTGGTGAACCGCCTGTGGGCACTGCTGCTCAATCGCCCTCTGGTGACACCGGTGGACGATATTCCTCTCGCGGGTCCTTTCCCCCCCGGGCTGGAGGCACTGGCGGATGATGTGATCGCACATGATTTCGATCTGCACCGGCTCGTGCGTGTCATTGCCGCGACGCGTGTTTTTCAGCAAGCTAGCCGTGCTGCGGATGCCGCGCATCCGATGACGCCGGAAGCAGAGCAACGCTGGGCGGTTTTCCCGGTCACGCGGCTAAGGCCGGAGCAGGTCGCGGGCAGTGTGATCCAGGCGGCTTCGCTGAGTACGATTGATGCAGACACGCATGTGCTCTTTCGCATCAAGCGCGATCTCGATGTGGCCAATTTTGTGAAACGCTACGGCGACTCTGGTGAGGATACTTTTGAAGACAGTGGCGGCACCATTCCTCAGCGTCTGCTGCTCATGAATGGCAACATGGTGGCTGAGAATACGCGCGCCAATCCACTGACCAATGCGGGCACACGCATCGGCATGCTCGCGAAGGATGCTGCCACCGCCGTGGAGACAGTCTATTTGACCATTCTCACCCGCAGGCCCACGGCGGCGGAGTCGGGTTACTTCACCCGCCTGTTGGCGGAGGCAGGAGGTGGGAATGCGCGCAACAAAGTCATGTCGGATCTTTGCTGGACCCTGATGAATGCCACCGAGTTTTCATGGAATCATTGATATGAACACTTCTCATTGCCAAGGCCACGATCATTTCACGCGCCGCTCGCTTCTTCGCGGTGCAGGTGCTGCGGGCGTTTCATGGCTCACACCGCTGGCTGATTTATTGGCCGCGGACGGTGGCGAGGCCTCTCGCAAAAGCCGACCCGCGCGTTCGATCATCATGCTCTGGCTCGGCGGCGCAGCCAGCCAGCTCGATACTTTCGATCCGCATCCGACCACCAAGATCGGCGGTGGTGTCAAAACGATTCCCACGGCCATCAAGGGCGTCGATTTCGCTGCGGGACTCGAACAGACTGCCGATGTGATGCGGGACGTGACGGTGATCCGCTCCATGGTCAGCAAGGAAGGCGATCACGAGCGCGCTTTTTACAATATCAAAACGGGCTACCGACCCGATCCGACGCTGGTGCATCCCAGCATCGGCGCTGTGATTTGTCATGAATTGCCGGAGTCACGTGCTGAGATTCCAGCGCACATTTCCATCCTGCCAAATCAGTGGCCCGCGCGTGGCGGTTACTTTGGTGCCAAGTACGATGCCTTTCAGATGTATGATCCGAAACAGCCCGTGCCGGATGTGAAGGCACGAGTGGATGCGGCGCGCATGGATCGGCGCATGGAGGGGCTCGCCATCGTCGAACAGGCTTTTGCACAGGGACGCGCGGCGAATCTGGATCAGGATAAAACGCTGCATCAGATTTCCATGCACCGTGCGCGCAGCATGATGACCTCGGAGCAGTTGAAGGCCTTTGATGTGAGCAGCGCACCAGCGGCGGAACTCGCAGCGTATGGAGACACGCCATTCGGGCGCGGATGCCTGGCTGCGCTGCGTTTGATCCAGGCGGGAGTGCGTTGTGTGGAGGTCACGCTCAATGGCTGGGACACGCATGCGAACAATCTCGAAGGCCAAGCTTCGCAGGTAAAAATCCTCGACGCGGCTTACGCCTCGCTGATTCGCGAGTTGAAGAAGCGCGGGTTGCTGGAAAGCACCGTGGTACTCTGTGGTGGTGAATTTGGCCGCACGCCGAAGATCAACAACGTCGGTGGCCGCGATCACTGGCCGCACGGCTTCAGCATGCTCGTGGCTGGAGGCGGATTTGCCGCCGGGCGTGTGATCGGCTCCACCGATCCCGAAGGGGTGAAGAAAGAGCCGGAGCATCCCATCCATGTGGAGGATTTGCACGCCACGGTGCAGGACTTGTTTGGCATTGATCCGGCGAAGGAGATCATGACTCCCATCGGCAGGCCGATGGCCCTGAGCAAGGGAGAGGTGATCAATGCGATCAAGGCGTGAGATGCTGAATGCGCCTGAGCGCATCTCGCAATGGCTTCACGCGCCCACGCTTCGCGGGATTCATCGCTCCGCCGTTTTCGCTTCGCCTTCGAATGGGCTGCCTTCGACCTTGGCCTCCGCTTTGGGAGTGGGAGTCGGTTCAGGATTGAGCGTCATGATGTAGGCCACCACGTCGCGCAGCATCTGATCGTCTTCGATGAAGAGCGTGGTCATCTGCACCATCTTGGCTCCGTTCACATCGTCTTTGACGGCTCCTCGCTTGCCAGATTTGAACTTTCTGAGCTGTGCTTCCAGATACCAAGCTTGGCGTCCGGTCAGTGGCGGGCTGCCGAAGGTCATCTCTCCACTGGCGTTGTAGCGGTGGCATTCCATGCAGCGTTCCTGAAAGAGCAGCATGCCGTCCGCAGGATTGGCGTCAGCGACTTCGCGGTTTTTGCCCGTTGGTACGACGATGGGCATCTTCTCCAGATAATCGATCACGGCTTTGATTTGCTCAGGCTGGAGCACCTTCGCAATCGAGGCCATCATGAAAGGCTGCGGATCGGCGGCATCCTGACCGCGGCGATCTTCGCGGAAATTTTTGAACTGCGTCGTCACGTACCAAGAGGGCATGCCGGCGATGGAAGGGGATTTAAGCTCGATCTTTCCCTCTCCATTCGCGCCGTGGCACTGGGCGCACACGGTCTGGAAGATCGTCTTGCCGTCGGTGGACTGGGTCGCTGGCACGGTGGGCACCACTGGATCAGCGGCATGCAGCAGAGTACTGCAAAAGAGGGAAGCGAGGGACAGGCGGGTGAGGCGCATATTCAGCAGAACGGGAATAGTTGCATGCGCTTTACAATATTGCCGTCCGAATCCGTGCGCCACAGCCATGTTTTGCCAATATCCGCGCAGTACAGGGCAAATCTGGCGCGTGCTTGCGTCTCGGGGGTGCCTGTGCCTTTCTGCCGCATGCCAGTGCTCCCGCAAAACGTCATCGAGCTGACCCAGGCGCTCGTACGCATCCCGTCGGTGAATCCTGATGGTGATCCCGGCACCGACGGCGTCGGCGAGGAAAAATGTGCGCGCTATGTCGCAGCGTTTCTCGAAGCTGCTGGCGCGGACGTTCAGCTTGATGAAGTCGAGCCGGGTCGTCCGAATGTGATCGGGCGATTCCCCACAAAACCCAGCGCGGATGGCAAAGCGAAACCTCGCATTCTCTTCGCTCCGCATACCGATACCGTGAGCGTGGGCGGCATGACGATCGATCCGTTCGGAGGTGAGGTGCGCGATGGCAAAGTGTGGGGCAGGGGAGCATCGGACACCAAAGGCCCGATGGCCTCCTTCCTCTGGACCTTGCACGAAATGCGGCACGAGATTCCCGATCTGCCCGTGGAGGTGCATTTCGCAGGTTTCATGTCGGAGGAGAGCGCGCAGCTCGGCTCGCAGCACTTTGCGCAGCATCACGGGCATTACGATCTGGCCATCATCGGTGAGCCGACGGAACTGAAAACGGTATTTCGTCACAAAGGCTGCCTCTGGGCGGATGTGCATACTTGCGGAGTCGCAGTGCATGGCGCGACGCCGGAACTCGGCGAAAACGCCATCGTGAAAATGGCGGGCCTCGTCACTGCCTTGGACTCAGACTTTCGCCAACTTCTGGCAGAAGCTGGAGGTGAAGACGAATGGCTGGGCTGCAGCACCATCAACCTCGGCATGATCCACGGGGGCACGCGCAGCAACATCGTCGCCGATGCGTGCAGACTGCGCGTGGACATCCGCACCACGCCTGGATTGCAGCGCGTGGGCGGCGCGCTGAAGTTGCTGACAGATTTTGTGACGAAGATCGACGCGACGGCGAGCGTCACGGTCGCCAGCGAGGCCTTTCATCTCGACACTGACCCGGAGAATACCTTCGTGCAGAAGTTGATCGCCGCTGGCGGCGAGCTGACCGGTGCGCCGTGGTTCTGCGACGCGGCATTCCTTGCCGTGGCGGGCACGCCGGCGATTGCGATCGGCCCCGGCAGCATCGCGCAGGCGCACACCAAGGATGAATTTATCGCAGTGAGCGATCTGGAGGCAGGCGTGGCATTTTTCACGCGCTTCCTGCGCAGCTTGTGAGACTGCGCTCTCGCTATCGCGCATGATTTTGCGCTAAGAACGCGCGTGTGGCGCAGTTTCCGCGCCATGAAATCGACGCTCCTGCTCCTGAGTCTGCTCTTTGTCGCTCACCCCCTGCGTGCAGCGGAGATGAAGCGACCCAACGTGTTGTTCATCGCCATTGATGATCTGCGAGATTGGGTGGGCTACCTGCGGCGCAATGAGCAGACGAAAACCCCGAACATCGACCGCCTCGCGCGGATGGGCGTGGCTTTCACTCACAGCTACTGCGCCGCACCGGTGTGCAATCCCTCGCGCGCGGCGTTGATGAGCGGCATGCGGCCCTCCACCACCGGGGTGTATGAAAATCAGGATGACTGGCGCACCGTGATCCCGGAGGACAAGCCGCTCACCGCTGCTTTCCGCAGTGCTGGCTACTTTGTCTGTGGTGCCGGGAAAATTTACCACGAGTCCTATGAGCGCAGGGCGGAGTGGGATGACTACCTGGATAGCTCCGGCCTTGCGCAGGCAGAGAAAAAAGCGGCCAAAGATCTGCCAGACACAGGCGTCGGCGGCATCAAGTTCGCGCCGTTGTCCTGTCAGGACAGTGACATGGCCGACTACAAGATCACGGACTATGGCATCGCGCAGCTCGGGCGCGTGCATGACAAGCCCTTCTTCCTCGCCGTGGGTTTGCACAAGCCGCACATGCCTTGGAACGTGCCACAGAAATGGTACGATCTCTTTCCGCTGGAAAGCATACAGACACCTCCCTTCAAAGCAGACGATCTGGCCGACATCCCACCCTCCGGCGTGGCCATGGCACAGCCCACGAAGGATCATCAAAACATCACCCAATCAGGACGCTGGAAAGAGGCTGTGCGCGGCTATCTCGCCGCCATCGCTTACACCGATATGAATGTGGGGCGGTTGCTCGATGCCTATGAGCGCTCTCCCGCCAAAGACAACACGATCATCGTCTTCTTCTGCGACCACGGCTGGCATCTCGGAGAGAAGAGTCATTGGCGTAAATTTGCCCTTTGGGAGGAGGCCACGCGCTCGCCGTTGCTGTGGGTCGTGCCGGGGCTGACAAAACCCGGCAGCGTGTGCACACGAACCGTGGATTTGATGAGCATCTATCCCACCCTCATGGAACTCTGTCACATCCCGAAGCCTGCGCATGTCGAAGGAGTGAGCCTCAAGCCGCTGCTTACGAATCCAGCGGCGGCGTGGAGCCTTCCTGCGTTGACGACACACAAATTCAACAACCACGCCGTGCGCGACGAAGGCTGGCGCTACATCCGCTATGCCAATGGCCAGGAGGAACTCTATGACGAGACCGCCGACCCGAACGAATGGAGCAATCTCGCGGGGGATGCAGCGCACGCAGACATCAAAGCCCGGCTCGCGCCTTTCATGCCGACGACCAATCACCCGCCGCTTCACAAGGGACGCGCTCAATCTCGGAAAGAGTAAGCACGGATCGCCTTCGTGTCCCATCGACATTCAGAAGACACAAAAACGGCGGCCTCGGAGTGCGGCCGCCGCCGAATTCAGAGATTAACAAGCGCAGCGTCGCGAGTTACTTCGCCGGTTTCCAGTTGCGCACGAAGTCGAGGCACTGGGTGATCTCCGGCACGCTGGTTTCCCAGTGATATTCGTATTCACAGTGCAGCGGGCCGGGGAAGCCCTGAGCGTGGTATTCGGCGAGGATGCCTGCGATGTTGCTCTTGCCTTGACCGAAGGGAAGGTCATGGGCCTTGACGTTGCCGAACTCGGTGAGGTCCTTCATGTGGCTGTCAAAGATGCGGCCTTTGAGGAGCTTGATGCATTCGACGGGATCGAGTCCGCTGCGCACCCAGTGGCCGACATCGGCACAGGCACCCATGCGTGGATCGCGGTTTTTGACGAGGTCGAGGACGTAGTTCGGATCCCAGAACTTGTAGGCGCGGTCGAGCGGACGTTTCGGATGGTTGTGGATGGCCATCTTGATGTCGAACTCCTTCACGAGTGCTTCGATCTTATCGAGCGCGGTCACATCCGGTTCGGTGACGACGACGCCGATGCCGAGCTGTTTGCAGAACTCGAAGATTTTGCGGTTATTCGCGTCATCCTGACCGAGTTTGACCACGCCATAGCCGACAGCGGTGAGCCCCTTGGCTGCGAGATGCTTCTTGACTTTGTCGATCATCTCGGGCGTGGCGTTGTGATCCCACTTGGCGGTGTCGTCGAATTTTTGGCCCGGATAAAACTCGATGGTCTTGCCTCCGCACTGCGCGGTTTTGTCCATCGCCTCAAAGACGGTGTACATGCGAAAGCTGTAAGCCTGACAGCCAGCAAAGAACTGGCCGACCTTGGCAGAGTCCGGGATGGTGGCCGCAAAAGAGGATGCGGCGGTGAGGAGGAGTGAGAGTAGGATTTTTTTCATGATGGAGAGCGACGATCGTAGCGGGAGCCGGGAGGATTGAAAATTGAAAATTGAGAAGTGAAAACTGCAATTTGGCCGGGGGCGGACGTTTGTGGTGGGATGAAAGTTCTCAGCACTCTCTTTGCCACGGCCGTGGCCGCTGCGGCGCAGTTGCCATCTGCCAAACCGATCCCGCGCATGCAGGCCGTGCCGCTGCCGCATCACATCACGTCGTTCCAACTCGATGGGCGTGAACTGACGGCGGTGCACTTTGACCCGCTGGACATGCGGCCGTTTTACTACCCGATTCGGGCTTCGCGTGACGTGAGCCTGACGCGCATGGGGCATCCGCATGATCCGCTGACGCATTCGCACCACAACAGCGTGTGGGTGACGCACAACAAGGTGAACGATCTCGATTTCTGGGGCGATCACGCCAAGAAGCAGGGGCGCATCGTGAACGTGGAGGTTTCGCGCGAAGGCTACGAAGACGCGGATGAATACGCGTCGATGCGGATGGTGAACCACTGGCTCAGCGAGGAGGACAAATCGGTGCAACTCATCGAAGTGCGGCGCACGGAGGTGCGACCGGAAGACGGGGCGAAGAGCTGGTTCATGATCGTGGACATGGAGTTCACGCCGCCGAAAGGCAAAACGACCACGTTGGGAGCCACGGGCTTCGGTTTGATCGCCGTGCGCCTAGCGAAAAGCATCGACGTGCATGATGGCGGTGGGCGCATTCTGAATTCAGAAGGCCAGCTCAACGAGGAACAGATTTTCCGCAAGCCAGCGCGCTGGTGTGACTACAGCGGGCGCATCACCAATGACGCAGACGGATTCGGCGGCATCACCTTGATGAATCATCCGATGAATCCGCACAACCCGACGGCCTTTCATGTGCGCAATGACGGCTGGATGGGCTGCTGCCTGAGCCTCGACACGCCGGTGGAGGTGACGGAGGAGAAAAAGCTGCGCGTTCGTTACGCATTGTGGGTTCACGATGGCGTAGCGACGCTGGAGCAGAGCGAGGCGCACTGGAAAAAGTTCACCGAAATGCCGGTGGCCGATTTGCATCCGCCGAAACCCGTGAAGAAGTAGGCATGCAGCCACATCCCACCTCATTGGATGAATGGATCACTTTTTTTGAGTCGCTGCCGGAAGGTGAGCGGCGAGAGAACCTGATCGAGCTCGCCGCACAGTCGGCGTCATGTGCGCCGCAGGAGGGAGAAGCTTTCGAAGTGGAGGATGTGCGCCACGACGCGGAATGCACAGACACGGTGGGCATTCATGCACGTGTTGGTGCGGATGGTGCAGTGCATTTTGCCGTGAGCCTGGGGCCGAAAGTGCAGACGCTCACGAGGGCGCTGACGGTGGTGCTGTGCCGTGGTTTGGCGGGGCTCACGGTCAGCGAAGTGCTCACCATATCGCCGGACATCGTGCCGCGGATCGTCGGCGCTGAACTCGTGCGGCTGCGCAGTCGCACGGTCTATTATGTGCTGAACCGCATGAAAGAAGCGGCGCAGGTGCTCTCTACCCGCAGTAGGAATCAAGAGAGCCGCACGGTCTGACCTGTGCGCAACTCCTCTGGAATCTGCCCGACAAAGCGTGGAGTGAGGCCAATGGCCTCGAAGATTTGATGAATCTCCATTTTTGAGATGTCGCCAGCGCGGTCGATCTCGAAATAGACAAGGTCATGTCGCGCATCGACCTTGTAGCGGACGCGGGGAAAGTGATCCATCTGATTGCGAAGCTGCATCATCGCGGCTTCGGAGCGCACTCCAGGGGCGTAGATTTCGACTTCGATCATGGCTAGTGCTCTTTTTAGCGGAACGCGCTCTTCCGGCCAAGGAAAAACCATGACTGGTGGGGACGCTGGATTCCAGTTTGACAGGTGGGGGGTGGCGTCCTATTCTCGCCGCCCTTTCCCCCGCCCCTTTTATGGCCAACATCCGCTCCGCTGAAAAGAACATCCGCAAAACCACGGCACGCACCGCCCACAACCAGACGGTGAAAAGCCGTATCCGCACCCTGCGCAAGAAAGTGCTCGCCGCCGTGGAGAAGAAGGACGCCGCTGCCGCCAGTGCCAGCCTGAGTGAATTTGCCTCCGCCGCCGACAAGGCCGCCAAGACCAAAGTGTTGAAGAAGAACACTTCTTCCCGTCTGAAGAGCCGCTTGGCTCTCAAAGTCGGCGCATTGACGAAGTAAGCGTGGCTCCAGAAATTTCGAGGCGGCGTTCTGACGAAGGACGCCGTTTTTGCTTTTGCGGGCGCGACCTGAATTGGAAGAACTGGGAGTGGAAGAATGGAAAACTGAAAATGGTTCCAGATTGGGTGCGTTGACGGATGCCGGGCCATTGGCCATTTTCAGCTCCTCCATTTTCCATTTCTCCATTCCATGATCACCCGCCATCGCATCGCTCCCAACGGCCCTGAGTTCTCTCGCCTTGTTTATGGCACCTGGCGCATACTGGATGACGAGGACGCGGCGAACAAGACGCCGCAGGCCCTGCTCAGCCGTTTCAAGGCCTGCGCGGACATGGGGATCACCACACTCGACACGGCGGAGATTTACGGCGGCTACCATGTCGAGGAGGCGATAGGCGGCGCGTTGAAGCTCGATCCCGCTTTCCGCAGCAAGATCGAGATCGTGACGAAATGTGGCATCTACATTCCGTGCGAGTTTCACCCTGAGCGCAAAGTGGCTTTCTACAACGTGACGGCGGAGCGCATCATCAAGAGTGCAGAGAAGTCGCTGCGCCTCATGGGCATCGACCACATTGATCTTTTGCTGGTGCATCGCCCTGACTGGCTGACGAGCGCGGATGAGACCGCCGCAGGGCTGAACAAGTTGCTCAAGGACGGCAAAATCCGCAGCGCGGGCGTCTCCAACTACAACGTGCATCAGTTTGAACTGCTGAACTCGCGCATGGATCAGCCGTTGGTGACGAATCAAGTCGAGTTCAGCTTGCTGCACATGGAGCCGATTGACGATGGTGTTTTCGACCAGTGTCAGCGACATCGCATTCTGCCGATGGCGTGGTCGCCACTGGCCAAGGGGGCGTTGATGGCGAAGGACGACCCCGCCGCGAAACGCCTGCATGAGAAGGCCGCTGAACTCAGCGCGAAGTATGGCGGTGCGACGCTCGATCAGCTCGCCTACGCCTGGATCATGGCGCATCCATCCTGCCTGCTGCCGATCGTCGGCACCAACAAACTGGAGCGCATCAAGGCGGTGGCGAAAGCAGCGGAGATCAGGCTGGAGCGCGAAGACTGGTATGCGCTGTGGTCGGCGGCAAAGGGGCATGGCGTCCCATGACGCTCCTCATCGCACCTGATCGTTGTGGATCATGGTGACTTGCCAGTTCCAAGGCCAGGGCGTGGCATTGCTCCAGTGGAAAATCCACGGTGCCGTGAGTTGGTTGACGTGGCTGAGCACGAGCTGGCTGTAGCCGATGCCGTTGCCAGACAGGCGGATCGTCATGGAAACCATGCCCTGGCCTTTCACTGCGCGCACGGAGGTCTGATCGGTCTGCAAAGTCAGTGTGTAGAAGCCGCCGAGGAATTTCTTCCCGTCCTCAATCGCCGACTCGCGTGTGTGCTCGTAGGCATCGGTGTAGTTGTCGGCGAAAAACGATTTCACCTCGCCCCAGTCGCGATCTTCGGCGGCAGCGAGGAAATTTTCTTGCGCAGCCTGCACTTGCGTCTCGGGAGAACGGCCAAACACCCACCACGCGAACCAACCACCGGAGATGAGCAGCACCGCCAGAGCGCAACGGAGGATGAGCCTGGGGTTCATGGGATCAGAGCAGTGAGAGCTGACCGGTCTCGCCCGTGGGCGCGAAGCAGAAGCTGGCGCTGGCATTGCTGCGGCGGCGCACGATCTCGATGGTCGGCGTCGGTTTGTGGCGCTCGGCGCAGATGACGCGTGCGTCGTTTGCGCCAGCGGCGTCAAGCGCTTGCCGGATGTGCTGGGAGGCGGTGGTCGGGTCGTTGCAGTCGTCGCTCAAATGGCCGAGCACGACATGGCTGAGGCCGGGATGCGCGACTTCACGCACGAGTTCGGCGGCTTGCTCGTTCGAGAGATGGCCGTGACGTGAACTGATGCGCTGCTTGGTGGCCCAGGGGCGCTTTGTGTCGTTTTCGAGCAGTTGCGTGTCGTAATTGGCCTCGATGAACAGGCTGTCGGAGTTGCGGAGCCGGTCTTTGATCAAATTCGTCACGAAACCGACATCGCTGAGCACACCGAGGCGGGATTCCTCGTCTGCGATGACAAATCCGACCGGATCGACGGCGTCATGCGGCACAGGGAAGGACTCGATGCGCAAATCCTGAAATTCAAAAGCCGCGCCGGTGCTCATCACACGCCACGGCGGTGCTTTTTTGAAACCGAGGCTGTTGATGAGCGTCTCCTGAGTCAGGGCGGTGCAAAACAGCGGCACCGCGCGCTTCCGACTCAGCACCTCGATGCCGCCGGTGTGATCCTGATGCTCGTGGGTGAGCAGGATGCCATCGAGCATGTCCAGCGAGAAGCCGCAGGCATCGAGGCGCAGGCAGATTTGCTTGGCGCTGAGTCCGGCGTCGAGCAGCAGGGTGGTGTGTTCCGTCGAAATGACGGCGCAGTTTCCTGAACTGCCGCTGCCGAGGATTGTGAGTCGCACCATGAGTTTGTTGTAGCGGCATGCGCGGGAGCTTGCAACGTCCCTTTCCTACTGGAGAGCCCGGCAAAAAGGCGGCGATTTTGGCAAAGAGAATGCTGGTTGATTTACCTCCAGGGCTGGCCTAAATCCCGCCCCCCTTTTGTAGAAAATGAGAAACCAAGGACTCCCATCGAAGCAAGGTCTCTATGACCCGCAGTTTGAACACGACGCCTGCGGCGTCGGCTTCATTTGTCACATGAAGGGAAAGAAGTCCCACAAGATTGTGTCGGATGCTTTGCAGATTCTGCTCAACCTTGATCACCGTGGTGCCTGTGTGGAGGAAAACACGGGCGACGGTGCAGGCATTTTGATCCAGGTGCCTCACAAGTTTCTGGCCAAGAAGGCGAAGGAGGAGGGATTTGAACTGCCATCCGTCGGCCAGTATGGCGTGGCCAATGTCTTCACCTCGCGCCAGGGAGGCTCTTGGCCTGCGACCAAGGATCTCTTTGAAAAAGTAGCGGCTGCGGAAGGCATGCCCGTCATTGGCTGGCGCGAGTTGCCAGTGGACAACTCCACGCTGGGCAAGTCGGCCAAGGCCAGCGAACCGTTGGTGCGGCAGGTGTTTGTAAAGCGTCCTGCGTCCTGCCTGGACGATGTCTCTTTCGAGCGGAAGCTCTATGTGCTGCGCAAGGTGGCGAATAATGCCATCCGTGTGCTCAAGATCGACCCGGCATGGTATGCGCCGAGCATGAGCTGCCGCACGCTCGTTTATAAAGGCATGCTCACGCCGCATCAGGTGGGAGCCTACTTCCTGGATCTTCAGGATGCAGACATGGAGTCGGCCTTGGGGCTGGTTCACTCACGCTTTTCCACAAACACCTTTCCGAACTGGGAGCGCAGTCACCCCTACCGCTACATTGCGCACAACGGTGAGATCAACACGCTGCGCGGCAACATCAGTTGGATGCTCGCCCGTCAGTCCTTGTTCGCGGCGGAGCTTTTCGGAGATGACATTCAAAAGATCAAACCCGTCATCAACATCGACGGCTCAGACTCCACGATCTTTGACAACGTGCTGGAGTTGCTCGTCCTGAGCGGACGCAGCCTGCCGCATGCGATGATGATGATGATTCCTGAGCCGTGGAGCGGCCATGAGTCGATGAGCGAGGCGAAGAAGGCCTTCTACGAGTACCATTCCTGCCTCATGGAGCCATGGGATGGCCCGGCTTCTGTCGCCTTCACCGACGGCACGATGATGGGAGCCACGCTCGACCGCAATGGCCTGCGCCCCAGCCGTTATTATGTCACCCATGACGATCTGGTCATCATGGGGTCAGAAGCCGGCGTGCTGCCGGTCGATCCAGCGAATGTGAAGCACAAAGGCCGCTTGCAGCCGGGCAAAATGTTCATCGTGAACATGGAGGAAGGCCGCATCGTGCCAGACGACGAGATCAAAGAGAAGATCGCCGCTGAGAAACCCTACCGCGAGTGGCTGGATAAGAACCTCGTGAAGCTCGCAGACATCGCCGAAGGTGCGCCCGCACCGTTGCCGGATCACGAGACGATGCTGCAACGCCAGCAGGCCTTTGGCTATACCTGGGAAGACCTGCGCATGCTCATGGTGCCGATGGCGCGTGATGGCGTGGAAGCCATCGGCTCGATGGGCACCGACATTCCCATCGCAGCACTCTCAAACAAAGCGAAGCTCCTCTACGATTACTTCAAGCAACTCTTCGCGCAGGTCACGAACCCGCCGATCGACTGCATCCGCGAAGAGATCGTCACTTCACCGGTCACGACCATCGGTCGCGAGGGCAATCTGCTGGAGCCAAAGCCGGAGAGCTGCCACCTGATCGAACTGAAAACGCCGATCCTCAGCAACGAGGAAATCGCCAAGCTCAAAGCGGTGGCACGGGGCCAATTCGCCTCAGCCGTGCTCGACATCACCTTCGACCCGAAATTGGGCGCGAAGGGGCTGGAGGCAGCCCTCGATGCGCTCTGCGCTCAGGCGGACGATTTGATCAAGCAAGGGCGCAATATCCTCATCCTGACGGATCGCGCGGTGTCTGCTGAGAAGGCACCGATCCCAGCTCTGCTCGCTGTGGGCGGTCTGCATCATCATCTGATCCGTCAAGGCACGCGCACGCAGTGCGACATCGTGCTGGAATCCGGCGAGCCGCGTGAAGTGCATCACTTCTGCACGCTCATCGGTTACGGCTGCGGAGCGATCAATCCCTACCTCGCCTTTGAAACGCTCGATGACATGATTCGCCAAGGATTGTTGGTGAACATCGACCACAAGAAGGCGGTTTATAACTTCATCAAGGCCGCCACGAAGGGCGTCATCAAGGTGGCATCGAAGATCGGCATCTCCACGATGCAGAGCTATCGCGGCGCGCAGATTTTTGAGGCCATCGGCCTGAGCAAGAGCGTGGTGGACAAATACTTCACCTGGACCGCCACACGCGTGGAAGGCAGCACCCTGGAGGTCATCGCCGAAGAGGCCATCCAACGTCACCGGCGCGGCTATCCTGAGCGCGACTCGCAGGTGCATGCGCTTGATGTCGGCGGCGACTACCAGTGGCGCAAAGATGGTGAGGCGCATCTCTTCAACCCGCTGACCATCCACACGCTGCAAAAAGCGGTGCGCACGGGAAATTACGAAACCTTCAAGCAATACTCCGCGCTGGTGAACACGCAGGTGAAGCAGTTCTACACACTGCGTGGCCTGCTCGAATTCAAAGCGCAGACGCCTGTGCCGATCGAGGAGGTGGAGAGCGTCGAATCCATCGTGAAGCGTTTCAAAACGGGCGCGATGAGCTACGGCTCCATCTCACAGGAGGCGCATGAGGCACTCGCCATCGCCATGAACCGCATCGGCGGCAAGTCGAATACCGGTGAAGGTGGCGAAGACCCCGAGCGCTACACTTGGACGAATGAAAAGGGCGACTCAAAGAACTCGGCGATCAAACAGGTCGCTTCGGGCCGCTTTGGCGTGACGAGCCTCTATCTGAGTCAGGCACGCGAAATTCAAATCAAGATGGCGCAGGGTGCGAAGCCTGGTGAGGGCGGCCAGCTCCCTGGCTCAAAGGTTTATCCTTGGATCGCAAAAGTGCGCGGCTCCACGCCGGGCGTCGGCCTCATCTCGCCGCCTCCGCATCACGACATCTACTCCATCGAAGACCTCGCCCAGCTCATCCACGATCTGAAGAATGCGAACCGCGATGCCCGCATCAGTGTGAAGCTCGTCTCCGAAGTCGGCGTCGGCACCATCGCTGCGGGTGTGGCGAAGGCGCACAGCGACGTGGTGCTCATCTCCGGTTATGACGGCGGCACGGGAGCCTCCCCGCAGACCAGTGTGAAGCACGCCGGTCTTCCTTGGGAACTCGGCCTTGCCGAAACGCATCAGACGCTGCTGCTCAACAACCTGCGCTCGAAGATCGTCGTCGAAGCTGACGGTCAGTTGAAAACAGGGCGCGATGTCGTCATCGCCGCGCTGCTCGGCGCGGAGGAATTCGGGTTTGCCACCGCACCGCTCGTCACGCTGGGCTGCATCATGATGCGCGTGTGTCACTTGAATACCTGCCCCGTCGGCGTTGCCACGCAGGATCCGCGCCTCCGTGCCAAATTCACTGGTGATCCTGAACACGCGGCGAATTTCATGCTCTTCATCGCGCAGGAAGTGCGCGAACTCATGGCCCAGCTCGGCTTCCGCAAGCTGGAGGACATGGTGGGCCGCGTCGATGTGCTGGAGGCGCGCCAGGCGGTCGATCACTGGAAAGCGCGCGGCATCGACCTCAGCAATCTGCTGTATCGTCCGCAAGTCGGCCCCGAGGTCGGCACCTTCTGCACGGAGGCGCAGGATCACGGCATCGAGCGCAGTCTCGACATCACCACGCTGCTGCCACTGTGCAAAGACGCCATCGAGAAGGGCGAGAAAGTCCGTGCCACGCTGCCGATTCGCAACATCAACCGCACCGTCGGCACCGTCCTCGGCAACGAGATCACCAAGAAACACTGGCACGGCCTGCCGGATGACACCGTGCATCTGCATTTCCAAGGCAGCGCGGGCCAAAGCTTTGGCGCGTTCATCCCGAAAGGCGTCACCCTCGAGATCGAGGGAGACACGAACGACTACGTCGGCAAAGGCATGAGCGGCGGGCGCATCATCGTCTATCCGCCTGCTGGCTCCACTTTCGCAGCCGAGGACAACATCATCGCCGGCAACACGGCGCTGTATGGAGCCACATCGGGCCAGCTTTTCCTCTCTGGCGTCGCGGGCGAGCGCTTTGCCGTGCGCAACAGCGGCGTCGATGCCGTCGTCGAAGGCGTGGGCGACCACGGTTGCGAATACATGACGGGTGGGCGCGTCGTCGTGCTCGGCACCACGGGCCGCAACTTCGCTGCGGGCATGTCCGGTGGCATCGCTTACGTTTTGGATGAAAGCGGCGATTTCAAAACCCGCTGCAATACCAGCATGAGCGATCTCGTCGCTCTCGAAGACAAGGCGGAGATCGACAGCCTCTATCAGCTCATCAAGCAGCACGCCGAAGCCACCAAGAGCAAGAAAGCCTTCAAGGTGCTCGCCTTGTGGGAGCAAAACGTGAAGCAGTTCGTCAAAGTGCTGCCGCGCGACTATGCCCGCGTGCTCAAAGCTCTCGAAAAAGCCAAGGCCGACGGCTTCACCGGCGACGATGCCCTCATCGCTGCTTTCGAATCCAACTCCAAGGACGCCTCCCGTGTCGGCGGGGGCTAATCCACGCGCACATCCCGATCCCTTCACTCCAAAGACTCCCCTTTTACACCGCTAGACCATGGGAAAACCAACTGGCTTCATCGAATTCAATCGCGAACTGCCCGCTGACCGCGATCCGCTCCAACGCGTCAAAGATTGGAAGGAGTTCCATCTTCATCTTCCCGAAGAAAATCTCAAAAAACAGGGCGCGCGCTGCATGGACTGTGGTGTTCCATTTTGCCACAGCGGCACGCTCATCAGCGGCATGGCGAGCGGATGTCCCGTCAACAACCTCATTCCAGAGTGGAATGATCTCGTTTACCGCGGCCTGTGGCGCGAGGCGCTCGATCGCCTGCATAAGACGAACAACTTCCCCGACTTTACCGGCCGCGTTTGCCCGGCACCGTGTGAGGGATCCTGCGTGCTTGGCATCAGTGAACCGCCGGTCACGATCAAGAACATCGAAGTCAGCATCATTGATAAAGGCTGGGAGGAAGGCTGGGTCACGCCGTGCCCCCCTGAAAAGCGCACTGGGAAAAAGGTCGCTGTCGTCGGTTCAGGGCCTGCGGGCCTCTGCGCCGCCGCGCAGCTCAATAAAGCGGGACACACAGTCACCGTCTTTGAGCGCGCTGATCGCCCGGGTGGCCTGCTCATGTATGGCATCCCCAACATGAAGCTCGACAAGAAGGAAGTCGTGCTGCGCCGCATCAAATACCTCGAAGACGAAGGCATCGTCTTCAAGTGCGGTGTTAATGTAGGCAAGGACATCACCGCCGAGCAGCTTCGCAGCGATTTTGACGCCGTCATTATCGCCACGGGAGCCACCAAGCCGCGTGATCTCCCCATCCCTGGCCGCGAGCTGAAAGGCGTCCATTTCGCCATGGACTTCCTCACAGCGAACACGCAAAACCTGCTCGATCCGAAAGTTTCATTCATCAATGCTGCGGGCAAAGATGTGGTGGTCATTGGCGGTGGTGACACCGGCACTGACTGTGTCGGCACCAGCATGCGCCACGGCTGCAAATCGCTCGTGCAGCTCGAAATCATGGCTCAACCACCCATGACTCGTGCCGCCAACAATCCGTGGCCCGAATGGCCGAAGACCTACAAGATGGACTATGGCCAGGAGGAGGCCGCTGCGAAGTTTGGTGCTGATCCTCGCGGCTATCTCACCACAGCCACTCATTTTGAAGGCGATGAAAACGGCAATGTGAAGGCCGTTCATGTCGTCGATGTCGAGTGGAAGAAAGATGACAAAGGCAATTTCGGCCCGCAGAAGGTCCCCGGCACTGAAAAAGTGCTTCCTGCGCAGCTCGTGCTGCTCGCCATGGGTTTCCTCGGCCCAGAGCAGCCGCTCCTTCAGGCACTCGGCCTCGAAACCGATGCTCGCAGCAATGTGAAGGCCGAGCACGAGAAATACGTGACGAACGTCCCGGGTGTCTTCGCCTGTGGCGACTGCCGTCGCGGTCAGAGCTTGGTCGTGTGGGCTTTCAATGAAGGACGCGGTGCTGCACGCGAATGCGACCGCTACCTCATGGGAAAGACCAGCCTGCCATGAAGCGCATGATGTGCAGTGGCAACGATTGCTTTGAAGATGCACTGCCTTAACGCGGCATCTTCAAATACGCGATCAAATCTGCCAGTGCCTGCGGTGTCATCGCCGCTTCAAGGCCTTCGGGCATCAGGGAGATGCCCGTGCTCTTGAGTGAGGCCACATCGCTGCGTAGCACCGATCTCGTCACGTTTCCGGCCATCTTCAGTGTCAGGCTGGCGCTCGTTTCGGTTGCGATGACGCCGTAGAGCTGCTCGCCGTTCTTTAGGGTGCAGTGGTAGGCCATGAAACCCGGCTCGATGATCGCGCTCGGATCGAGGATGGAGTTCAGCAGCTTTTCCGCATCGTGCTGAGCCACGCTGCGCAGATCGGGGCCGAGTTCGAGGCCCACGCCGTCGAGTTTGTGGCAACTGATGCACACACTCGCAAACACGGTCTTTCCGCGTGCCGCATCGCCCTGGAGCTTCAGCGCAGGCTTGAACTTCTCCACCACCGCGGCGCGTGTGGCGCTGGTGGCATCCGCGAAGACCTTCTCCGCCAGTGTGGCGATGTTTTTCTTCGGATGCTTCATCAGCCGCGCCCGCGTGGCCGCATCGCAAGCCTTCGCTTCCGGTCGGTTCAGCAGCGCGAGCGCCCAATCGTCGTTCGAGAGCAGTGTTTCGAGAATCTGCGTGCGCAGCGCCGGTGTGCGCTGATCCCAGCCTGCGAGCAAAAACTGTTCGCCGCCTTTCGGTTGCAGCTTCGCGACGAGGCGGAGCACCCCAGCGCCGCCCGTTTTTGCCCAAAGCTCCGGCAGTATGTTTTTCACCGCCTCGCGATGCCCGCGATCCGTCGCCAGCAAGGCCAGCGATTCCATCGTCGGAGCCGTTTTCAGCGAATCCGCGGCCTGTTGCAGTTTCGCCGCCATCTGCTCCACCGTCGCCCGTGCCTTCGCGTCCGTGACCTGCTTCGCGAACTCGCTCAGCGAGAGGTTTTTCTCGTCGAGGACGGCCAGTAGCTCCGCCAGCCCGTTTTGAGCCTCCAACCGCGTCACCAGCGCCGCGATGGCTTTGTCGTTCTTCGTCGCCAAAGCGCAGCGCATCAGCATCGGGAACGGCTTCGCGTTTGTCCGCTCGCACACCCGCTCCAGATGCGGCAGCACGGAGCTGAGCGCCGCGCCTGCGAGCGGCGATCCAGGCTCCGCTTCATCCAGCAGTTTTGCCAGGACGCTGGCCGCCACGTCGCCGGGGAACTTGGCGAGCGAAGAGGCAAGCTGCAGTCTCACCCTGGCATCCTTGTCCTCAGCGAGCTTTTGCAAAGCGGTGTCGATCTGTGTGCTCCCCGCGTTATCCTCCCACTCGAAGCGCTCTGCGATGAGCAGGGCTTGTTCACGCACGCGCGGCGATTCATCCCCCATGAGCATGAGGCAAGTGCCGGGTTTGAGTTTGCCCGCTTCCACCATGGCCCATGCCGCCTGCACTTTCTGGATGCCGCTGAGCCCGCTGAGAGAGTCAGGTGCTTCGGAGTCATCCCATGCTGCGCGCATTTGCGCCCTGTCGCGTAGCCAGCCGTTCGTGCTTGCGAAAGCGGCTTCGGCTTTGGCTGAGCTCGGCTGAGTCGAAGTTCGAACAACTTTCCAAATCCTCCCCTTGTCGTCCCCTTCGCGGTAGTGCGGCAGCAGCTCATCTTTCCCGTTTTGCGGGAGCCACTGCGGGTGCTCGATCATGTAGCGATACATGTCGGCGACCCACAGCGCGCCGTCGGGGCCGGTGCGGACCATGACGGGACGGCACCAGCGGTCTTCGCTGGCGAGGAAGTCCAGCTTCGACTCGGCGGGATCGCGCACGGCTTTGAAGGTGACGCCGTCGTCTTCGAGGATGTGATGCTGCACGACGTTGTGGAAAGGCTCGCAGGTGAAGGCGTGGGTTTTGCCGTCATCGAACAGCACGCGGTCGCGATACACCTCGATGCCGCAGGCGCTGGTGAAACGGCCGGCTTGATCAAAGCTGTGGAAGCGCTTTTCCATGCTGCTCGCCGGATACACCGGCGGATTGCGTGGGAAGAGCTGATGGATCGGATCCGGCGGGATGACGTGCGGATTGCGCCGCAGGTAGTGATCCTGCAGGACGTAGTGCCAGAGCGGGAAACTGTTCTGCACGCCGAACCAGTGGCCCCAGTCGTCGCGCGCGCGGCCAAACTGCGAGGGGCCGCTCTGCGGGTCGAACTCGCCGGTGTCCGGCTTGAAGCGGAAATCGCGGCTGCCGAGGTCCACTTTCTCGCCGGTGAGCTTGCATTCAATTTGAGTGCCTTTGTTGTAGCCGCCGTGGTGCGCACCGGCGGCGCAATACACCCAGCCATCCATGCCCCAGCGCAGGCCGTTCACGCGGAGCTGTTGATTGCCGGTGCTGAAGCCGGTGTAGAGCACTTTTTTCGTGCCATCGGACGAAATGAAAAGGATGTCCGGCGCGGCGGTGACGATGACACCCTCGCGCCACGTCAAGATGCCGGTGGGAAAATTCAGGCCGTCGGCAATGACGCTGCGTTTGTCGTAACGGCCATCGTGGTCGGTGTCCTCCAGCCGCACGACGCGCCCGCCGGCCTTGCCCTTGCCGTCCATGCCGAGCGGGTAGTCCGCCATCTCCACAACCCAGAGCCGCCCTTGGTCGTCCCAATCAAAAGCCACCGGATCGAGCACCACCGGCTCTGCGGCGACGAGTTCGACGCGGTAGCCCTCGCGCACATGCCACTTCTTCGCGGATTCTTCGGGGGAGAGCGGCTGCGTGGCCGTGGGCAACTTCGGCGCGGGCGCAGACGCGGCAGGTTTTTCCAAGCCAGTCACTTCCACCTTCTCAAACGATCCCTCCAACGGCGCGAAGTCGTCGCAGCGTTTGCCAAAGAACAATTCCTTCGCACCGGGGGCGGTGACGGGCAGTTCGGCGTCGATCTCGACCTTGCCATTGAGCGTGACCTTCACATGCGAGCCGCGGCGCTCCAGTTTCACGTCATTCCATGAGCCGGGCTCGATAATCGTCTTGCCGCGCACGATTTGAGAGGCCGCGTTGCCGTTGAAGACGAAGAGTTTGCCGGGTTCGGAGTCCTTGTAGTTCCCGCCGATGCCAAGGTGGTCGCCCGTCGCTTGATGATCGCCTTTCGGCCCGCGTGAGATGAGGTAGGCGGTCACAGGGCTGACGTTGTTGGGCTTCGTGTTGCGGAAGCGCAGCGATGCGGACCAGTTTTCATGCTGCTTGAGCAGCGCGGAGTTTTGCACTTGCGCCTGCTTCCGGCGTTGCGCGCGCGAGATGCCCCGTTCTGCGTTCTCCTCGCCCACCTTGGAGATGTTCCAAAGCTTCGCGATGAGCGCAGGCTCGATGGCGCGATCCCAGATCGTGATCTCATCCAGCCGTCCTTCGAGGCCCTTGGCGAACAGCACCTCATTCGCCGCTTTCCCGGCCTTTCCGGTCAAGACAGGCTTCTCCGAGCCATCGAGATGCACGCGCACCTCGTCGCCATCGCGGATGAGCACGGCGAAGTGCCAGTCGTCGGCGAAGCCCACGTTCTCACTCGCTGCGTCTCCCAGCTCCAGTCTCACCTGATGCTCGGCGGATTGATGCGCTTTCAAGCTGACACCCAGCGCGTTGATCAACTCTCCCGTGCGATCACTCGCGCCGCTCTCATGCCCGAGCCAGAACCAGAGGGCGACACTGGCGTGAGTTTCAAGTTTCAAGCTGGAAGTTTCAAGATGACCGCCTGCGAGATGAATGGCGCGGTTGAACTTGTTCGGGCTTGAGAACGCTGATGGCCTCAAAGCAGACTCTACGTCGTAGCCGAGCCGGGAACCCGCGCCGGGGAGGTAGAAGGCGTGTCCGCCGGTGATCCTGGCGGGTTCACCGAGTTCGTTGCTGAGCGTCGTGTGTGCGTCATCGCAGCGGAAATAGGCGACAGGTTTTGAGGAGAGCGTTTCCTTCGAGAACACTCCGCCCTCGGTGCGGAGCGGTCTGGGTGCCTTCTCTGCGAGTTGGGCGATGGATTTGCTCAACGTGGCAACCATCGCCGGCTCGGCCTTGGGTTCGAGACCGGCGGTGCGCGCGGGCCAGGTGGTGTAGCCGCCGAGTGTGTGCTGATCGGGCGTCGGGATGTAGCCTTCGGCCCCGTTCGCCAGCTCGATGTTGAAGTGAGCGCCGAAGGGCGACATCGCACGCAGTTTCAATCCTGTGATCGCATACACCTCGTTCGGCAGCGTGGCGATGCTCAGGTCGCCGATGCGGATGGCTTGCAGCTTCACGCTGGTTTTCTGCCGCTCGTGGAGGATCAGCGCCTCACGCGCATAGACCTCCGGTTTGTCCTTCGGCACGTCGTTCACGATCTTCGCGGCGATGGGCCTGGCCCAGGCGAGGCGTTTTTCGTCGGGGACGCGATACTTGAGGCCCAGTGTCTTCTCGATCATGCCGAGCGGGGCGTGATCCACATACTTCACGGTTTGCAGGGCCTTCATCGCGCTGTCGGCGACGGCATCGGCGTAGCTTTCGATGGTGAGGTTCTTTTTCGCCGCGCCGTAGTCCATCCACATCTGGTCGCCGCTGGTGCCCTGGCTCATGGCGCAGACGAAGGGGCCGTTGCCATCGCCCTGCTGGCCCATCTTCGCGGCGAGGTGCTTGCAGAAGACGCCGTAGTAGTCGGAACTCACGGGCGAGTTGCCGAAGTAATGCTGCGAATAGTTCGCCAGCACACCGATCGGTTTGCCATCGAGTGTTTGCAGCGAGATCACGCTGAGCTGTGGATCGACGGGGCCGCTAGGGCCGACGACACTCGTGCTGAGGTAGCCGGGGTGCATGTGCGCGCGGGCCGAGGGCTGGCCGAAGGGATCCACGATTTCCCTGCCCTCCAGCCTGATCCAGCGGCGGTTGTGCGTGTGCTCCCAGTCATCGAACGATCCCCAGCCGATGCGCGCGGGTTGCAGCGCCGCATTCGCCGCCACGATGGCCTCGGCGATCTTCGGCGTGAGGAACTCCGCATACGCCCTGTCTTTCCGCGTGCCGAGGCAGCTCATCGCGGCGGGCGCGGAGTGCGTATGCGTGGCGCTGACCATCATGCGCTCCACCGGGATGCCGCACTGCTTCGCAGCGAGCGCCTTCGCTTCGTCAATGAGCGACTGCTCCATCATGCAGGTGTCCACGATGGCGAAGGCGATTTTCATCTTCCCGTCGTCGAGCACGAAGGCGCGCACATGCAGCTTGCTCATGATCTTGTCACCACGCCCTTCGAGAAATCCACCCGCGATGATGCGCGGGAACTCCGTCGGCGAAATGTCCACTGCAGCGACGCCGGCGCGGAAGGTGGCGGCATTGCCGTTCTTCTGACGTGATGACGACGCGGTCTTCGCGACTGCCGCCGATGAGGTGTGCGGCGAAACGGGTGGCACCCCAGCCCCTGACGCCACCTTCACAGCACTCGCGACCGCAATCGGAGGGAGCTGTCGAATCTCGATGTTGCGATAGAAAACCTCCGCCGCCTCGGCCTGAAACCACAAGCGCCCGCGCGTGAGTGGCAGCCACTGGCCCGCATGGGCAGGATCAGGCTTCCGCGCATCAAAGAGATAGCACACCGGCGTGCCGTTCACGATATGCACCGCCGCATCACCACGCGCGATGACTTCCACCGTGTTCCAGCCTTCACGCTCCGCATTGGCCTGGTGAGCGGCGCGGGTGACGCCATCCGCACGGCCGATTTTCGTATCCGTCCCGTTCTGCAACGACACCTGCCATCCAGCCTGCAAAGGTTTCACCGGCAGCATGGCCTGCGTGCCCACGGCATAGAAATCCCCCACACTCCTCTCCATTACCTGGCACTCCAGACTGCGCGCCCAATTGCCACCGAACGCATCATCCGGCCCGGTCACATGATACAGCAGGCCCGTGTCACGCGGCACCTGCATGCGCGGCGCAAACTTTTTCTTCCCCCACTTGAACTCAAAGCGCAGATGGTAATCGCCGAACTCCTTCTCCGTGATGAGCCCGCCAAAAGGGGTCATGCTGCCTTCGGGCACGTCTTTGAGCACATGCACCATGCCGTCATCTACGGTGAAGATGTGTTGCGGGTCGTTGTTCTTGCCGAGCTTCGCGAGGTGCGTGTAGAAGCCGTCAAAGTCTTTGCCATTGAAGAGCGGTGTCCACGGGCTTTTCAGATCACGGCCCGCGAGCAGCGTGTCGAGCGAGATGGGCTCTGCGTGCGCTGCCGAGATGACGAGACCGGCCGCTGCTAGAATGAGGTGGGAGAGTTTCATGGGATGGAGATGGTTTTCTGGTCAGACTGGGGGGGCGATGGTGATGGGCTAAAGCTGTGGCGGGACGAGAGTCACCTCCTGAAGATTCAAGCATATGGCGTGTAATCAATCTCCAGAAAGTCCTCGACCTCGGGCAGCCAGCGGTCTTGCACAAAGCGGGCATGGTCAGGATGCTGGTTGTAAGCCTGAAAAGCCGCCGCATCAGCAAACTCCATCGAAAGCCCCAAGGTGAACGCATTCTTCGCGCTGACCTGGCGCAGGCACTGGAAACGCTCCACGCCGGGAATCTGCGCGAGCGTGGCTGCCGCCTGAAGGAAGTCGCGCTCGGCGGCGGAACCGGCGGGATGTTTGAGGCGAAAAATAACGGTGTGCTGAATCATGACGGTGATACTACCCCGGCGGGCGGAGAATCGCATTGTTATGAGCGGCGTGTTTTGGTATTTTTCCGGCATGACCAGCAGACAGGATGCACTGAAAATACAGCGGGACTTTTTCAAGAAAATGGGCGGCGAGCCGCAACTCGCGGAGGCGCTGGCCGCCCTGCCCATGGTGGCATTTTTCATCAAAGACGACCGCAGCCGGTTCATGCGCGGCAATGCGCAACTGCTGCGCATCCTGAACCGCCAGCATGAATGGGAAGTGCTGGGGCGCTGCGATGCGGATTTCCTGCCTGCCGAGATCGCAAGCGCCTATGTGGAGGAGGACCGGCTGGTGATGCGCACCGGCAAGGCGCTCACCCGCTACACGCAGATGGTGCCGCATCTCGATGGCCCGCTGTGCTGGTATCTCGTGTCCAAGACGCCCCTGCATGACAGGCGCGGTCGTGTCTGCGGCGTCGCGGTGACGATGTATGAACTCAACGAGGTCGGCGGCGTGGCACAGCCATTTGGGCGCATCGAGGCCGCGTTGCAGCATCTGCACACACACTACGGCGAGTGCATCACCACCGGTCAGCTCGCGCGCATGGTGCATTTGTCAGAGAGCCAGTTTGTGCGCCTGTTCCGCTCGCTCATCGGCGAGCCGCCCATGCGCTACCTCGTGCGCCAGCGCATCCACGCGGCCTGCCGTGAACTCATCGCCACCGGCAAGACCTCCGGCACCATCGCCCTGGACTGCGGCTTCTACGATCAGAGCGCCTTCACCCGCGCCTTCCGCGCACAGACTGGCACCACGCCAGCGAACTACCGGCGTCGCCACCTGAGCAGCGTCAGCCTGCGGGAAATGCGCTGAATCGCGGATTAGCAGATCCACTGAGGCCAGCACAACTTTGCTCAAACGGTTCTGATGCCGCGCAGAGCTTCGACACGAACGCCTGGCCTCATCAATCAACGCTTGCTCCATCATGCAGGTGCCCACGGCAGCGAAGCCGACGAAGAAGGTGCTTCGATTTTACTGGTGGGATGATGAGGTTCGAAATCGTTAGAACGATTTTCTTCCTATAACGATAAATAAACACGTTATAGGAAGAAAATCATTTTAGCAATTCATCAGCTTGGAGAATGCGGAAGAAGTATCCAGATGCCTCCAACTCTCTTGAAACGGGGCAGTCCACAACGAGAACAGGCTGCACGGTGCGCCCAGGAAACTCGGCACGGAGCACCTCGGCCTTGCGCTCCACTTCAGCGATGATGGAGCGGCCTAGTGGTGCGCTCTGGCGTTTCATCTCGCAGAGGGTGATGACCCTGTCGTCGCGGTCGTAGGCGAGGTCGATTTGCACGCCGGTGATGCCTTTGCGCGGCGCGCGGAACCAGGGGCCGGATTCGTAGTGAATAGCTCCGAAGCCCAGGAGGTGGGCGATGTGATCGCTGTGACGCATGCAGACAAGCTCAAAGGCGCGGCCCATCCAGGAGCGGAAGGCACCAGTCTGACGCAGCGCGTTGAAAAGATCACGTCGGGAGCCTTCGCGGATTTGTTTCAGCCGTGTGCGCATGAAGGCGTGGTAAAAGCTCATCCACGGATCGCTCAAATGGTAGCGCAGCAGCCGTGTTTCATGACCTTTGTCGAAGGGACGCTGGGAGGAGATGAAGCCGGCAGCCTCCAGATCGTAGAGCCGCTGACTGAGCATGCCGCCTTCTACAACCTCAGCCGCAGAGGCGAGATCACGGCGGCTTAAACCATACGGCGCGGCGGCGAGGGCGCGGATGAGACGCTGGAACTCGTCATTCCAGCCGAAATGGCTGGTGAAAATGCGCTGGTATTCGGCGACGAAGTAGCCATTCGCACGAAAGGCTTCGTCGTTCATGCTTTGGGCGATGGATTTGCCGCTGGCGAGAAGCTCGAGGTATTTGGGTACGCCGCCGGTGAAGCATTGCGCATCAAGAACCTCGCTAAAACCGCGACGCGGTAGCATGCGAGCGGTTTCTGCGAGCTGGAACCCCTGCAGGTGGATGGTGACATCCACGCGGCCGTAAAACGCGCTGGAGTTCAGAACCTTCGTCGTCATGAAGGAGGCAATGGAACCACAGAGGATGAGCGTGCGCCCTGGTTTGCGGCTCAGCCGTGTTTCCCAGACCATTTTGAGCGTGGAGACGAGCTCTTGGCGGTAGTTTGCCAGCCATTGAAACTCGTCCAACACGATCACCATTGGCTTTTTGGCGAGCGCGGCGTCCAGCTCCATCAGTGCCGCCTGCCAAGTGGTCACGACAGGCATCTTGCGACGAAGCTGGCGGGAGACTTGATCGAGAAAACTGGCGATCTGCGCCTGTGTGGATTGATTTTCGAGTCCTTCGATGATGAGTGCTGGCTCACGCCTTACGGCTTGGCGAATGAGTGCCGTTTTTCCGATGCGGCGGCGACCGTAAATGAGCGCGACCTTCGGTGTGCGCGCTTCGATGGCACCACGCAAACGCGCTGTTTCTTCGCTTCGACCGATGAACATGATTTTCTTCCTATAACAGGAAAAAAATACGTTATAGGAAGAAAATCGTCGAGAGAGATTTTCGAGTGAATTAGGCGATCAACGGCCCGATGGCAGGCTCTGCGAGCCATTTGAGCATCTCTTCGACGAGATTCGTGGCGGACACGGAAATCTGTGAGCGGGCGACGAGGTTCTTCACGATGACTTCGGGATACTCGGCACCGAAGACGATGGCGAAGCGGGCTTTGCGGTCTTCGGCGGCCTGGAATTGCTTGCCGACTTTCTGTGGGCCGAAGGGGTAGTCGATGCGGATGCCAGCGGCGCGGAGTTGCTGAATGGCGGCGAGGGCGCGCGAGCGCTGCGCTTCATCGGCGATGACGACGAAGGCGTCGATGCTGCTGGCAGCAAGCAAAGCACTGGTGAGTTTCATCTGCGCGCCGGGCGTGCGCTTTAGCAGGATGCCGAGCACGACATCTCCCATGGCAAAGCCTGCAGCGGGCATATCGACGTTTCCATCGCTGATGAGGGCGCAGAGTTTGTCGTAGGTGCCGCCGCCGGCGAGTGCGCGGAGGCCGTGCTTGAGGTCGAAGACCTCGAAGACGACGCCGGTGTAGTAGGCGAGGCCGCGCACGATGGTGGCGTCGATGCGGACGTGCTGCCAGAGGCCGCGAGCGGTGAGGTTGGCCTTCAATTCAGCGAAGGCAGGGTGGTTCTCGTCCGTGGAGGCCATGAACTCGCGCACGGCCGCAGTGGTGAGGCCGAGCGCAGCGAGATTTTTCTCGGTTTCCTCGGGTTTGTTGCGCTCGATCTTGTCGATGATGCCGAGGAAGGTGTTGATGTGCTCGGCGGCGATGTTTTTCTCGGCGAGGAAGCCGTTCCAGATTTCGCGGTTGCTGAGGCGGATGACGAAGTCGTCGGCGCTGACGCCGAACTCGCGCATGGTGTCGATGGCGAGTGCGATGAGCTCCGCCGCAGTGGCGGGGCCGCTGTCACCGAGCACGTCGGCATTGAACTGGATGAACTCGCGGCCACGGCCCTCCTGCGGTTCTTCGTAGCGGAAGCAGGGGCCGATTTGGAACCACTTGATGGGCTTTTTGAAGTCGCGCTGCCGTGCGGTGGCCATGCGGGCGAGCGAGGGCGTCACCTCCGGGCGCAGCGTGATCTCGCGGTCGGCTTTGTCGCGGAAGCAGAAGAGCTGCGCGGTGATCTCGTTACCGCTTTTCTTGCGGAAGAGATCGGTGCTCTCGACGACGGGTGCCTCATATTCGACAAAGCCGTAGCGGCGCGCGACGGCACGCCAAGTGTCGGCGATGTAATTGCGTAGCGCGCATTCTTCGGGGAAGAAGTCGCGAAAGCCTTTGACGGTGCGGAAGGTGGGCATAAGAAGGGTGCGATTCATCCTCGCACGCTCCGGGAACGCAACCAGGAATTGCGCCGCGTGGCTCATCTATGCTGTCCGATCTGTTTGTGCGTGATTTCCGCTGTTTCGCTGAAGCGAAGGTGGAGTTGCATCCAGATGTGACGCTGCTGGTGGGGCGGAATGCGCAGGGGAAGACGTCGCTCATCGAGGCGGCGTGTGTGTTGTTGCGGTTGCAGTCGCCACGGACGGCGAACCGTGCGGAGTTGGTGCGCTTCGATGCAGCGACATGTCTGGTGGAGGCGAGTTGGAGTGGGAAGCGACTGCGCTATGCGCAAAGCGCCACGGCGCGGCGCCTGGCGTTGGATGGCGTGACGTGTGGGAAGTCGGCGGATTATCTCTCCGCATCAGGGGTGGTGGTGTGGATGGATCATCGCGACATGAATCTGCTGCGTGGTGGCGCGGAGCATCGGCGGCGATTTTTGGATTTCGCGGCCAGTCAGATGTTTCCGGATTATTTGCATGCGTTGCGCGGCTATGAGCGCGCGCTTCGAGGTCGCAATTATGTTTTGAAGCGCGATGCAGTGATCGCATGGAAGCAGGCGGATGCTTTTGCGCGGGTGATGGATGGCTTTGCGGCCGTTTTGTGGCAAAGACGTGCGGAACTCTGTGCAGCGCTGAATCCGCAGGTGACTGCTGCGCATGCGCATTTGAGCGAGGGGGTGGAGAACGCACGGATCGCCTTCACGGGCACGGGCGGAAGCGGAGGTCTCTTTGAAATGCTGGCGAGCATGCGCGAGGAGGAGGCCAAGTCGCGCTCCACGGCTTTCGGTCCACACCGAGACGACATCGCGATGTTTTTGAATGAGCGTGATGCGACGAGCTTTGCCAGCGAGGGCCAGCAGCGCTCGTTTGCGCTCTCCATGAAGCTGGCGCAGGCGCATGTGTTGGAGAAAGCGCGCGGTGAGGCACCGTTGATGCTCATTGATGACGTCTTTGGTGAGTTGGACGCGCATCGCCGCCGGGCACTGCTGAGTCTGCTGCCGAACGGCACACAGAAGATCATCACCACGACCCATCTCGACTGGGTCGAAAAGGACGACCTAGGCGGTTTGGTCGTTCAAGTGGGCGAGGGGTGCCTGAGAGGGAAAATGGGCTGAAAAAGGGTGCGTTTGAGAGGGGGAGGGGTTCCGGGTTAGAGTTTCCATCCCCCTTAGAAACTTCTCTTGACGCATTTTCAGGCGGTTTTAGCTTTATATGGGTTGGAATTTCGCGCGCCGCGTTGCTTTTCGTGATTCTCAAAAAAGTTGGAATTCTCCGCGGCGCATTTGGATTCTGAAACCCCACGCGTTTTAAACTTTTCTTATTACTTCTCAATGCTTGGCAAACTTTTCGGCTTCGTCGCCAACGACATCGGCATCGATCTCGGTACGGCAAACACCCTCGTCTATGTTAAAGATCACGGCATCGTCCTCAGAGAACCCTCGGTGGTAGCGGTCAAATCCGGCTCCAACGAAGTGGTCGCTGTCGGAGACGATGCCAAGCGCATGCTCGGACGCACACCGGGTGGCATCACGGCGATCCGCCCGCTCAAGGATGGCGTGATCGCGGACTTCCGTGTGACGGAGGCGATGCTGCGTCATTTCATCCGCAAAGTGCAAGGCGGCGGGCGTAAGATGCGCGGGCCGCGTGTGGTGATTGCGGTGCCCTCTGGTATCACTGAGGTGGAGAAACGTGCGGTGAGAGAAAGCGCAGAGCAGGCAGGCGCGCGTGAAGTGCATCTGATCGAGGAGCCGATGGCTGCCGCGATCGGGGTGGGGCTGCCGGTGCAGGAGGCCGCAGGCAACATGATCGTGGACATCGGCGGCGGCACGACGGAGGTGGCCATCATTTCGCTCTCGGGCATTGTTTATAGCCGCAGTGTGCGTGTGGCAGGGGATGAACTCGATGAGTCTGTCATCAACTACATGAAGCGCGCCTACAACCTGATGATCGGCGAGCGCACGGCGGAGGAAATCAAGCTGCGCATCGGCAGTGCCTTCCCGCTGGGCAAGGAGACGACGATGGAAGTCAAAGGCCGAGACATGGTGGCCGGCCTGCCAAAAACGATCACGATCACCAGTCAGGAAGTGCGTGAGGCGATGCTGGAGCCGCTCAATGCGATCATCGACGCGGTGCGTACGACTTTGGAACGCTGCCCGCCGGAGCTTTCCGCCGACCTTGTGGATCGCGGCATCATGCTGGCAGGCGGTGGCGCTCTCCTGCGCGGACTCGACAAACTCTTGCAGGAAGAGACAGCACTGCCTGTGCATGTGGCTGAAGATCCGCTCAGCGCGGTGGGTGAAGGCACTGGGCGTGTGCTCAGTGAATTGGAGTTTCTGCGCAAAGTGAGCACGACGGAAGTCTGACGCGCACGTCCCCGACCCTTGCAGCAGGCATGGATGTCGTGCGCTAGTTTTTAAACGGCGGCCAAGGACTATCATGAAAAAGCTCAACATCCTCGCACTCCTTGTCTTCACGGCAGGGCTGGCGGTCGTGTTCATGTTGGACACGGCGACGACGCGCAAGATCCAGTCGGCGGTGATGAGCCTGCTCTCGCCCTTTATTCATTCCAGTGCCGCGCTTGAGCAGGCTGCCGCGCAGACGATGGCGCCTCCCGTGAATCCGGCAGAGCTGAAGCGTGAGTATGATGAGCAACGCATCCAACTCGAGCGCTTGCGCATCATCCAGCAGAAGTACAATCAAGTCATCGAAGAGAATGCACGGTTGCGGCAGCTCATCGAGTTCAAGCAGGCGGCTCCATTCAAAATGACGCCCGCAAAGGTGATCCGCCGCAGCTCGAGCACCTGGTGGAACAGCCTCATCATCGACAAAGGCTCCCTCGATGGCATCGGCACGGACAGTCCGGTCATCACCTCCGTGGGGCTTGTTGGAAAGACCTCCACGCTGGCTCCGCACATGGCCAAGGTTATTTTGCTGACGGATGAAATGTGCCGCGTCTCTGCCAAGATCGAGGGCACGCTGGAGCAGGGGATTCTGGCGGGTGAACGCGCCGCGCTCGAAGTCCGCCCGGAGTTGCATCTGCGCTTTCTGAGCCGCAATGCGAACATCAATGCTGGAGCTGGCATTTATTCGTCTGGGGAGGGCGGTGTCTTCCCTGCGGATCTATTACTCGGGCGCGTGAAGCGATTCGAAAATCGCGAGATTTCAGGGGAGGCCATCGTTGAACCTGCGGTGGACTTTTCGACGCTGGACTACGTGTTTGTGATCGAGATGCAGGCCGTCGATGCTTCTGTGCAGAAGGATCAAACCAAGCGCTGACACTCACCATGCTTTTTCATCCGGTCTCCATCATCCTTCTTCTGCTCACCTTCATGGTGCAGGAGTTTATTCCAGGGTTGGAGATCGCCCAGTTTGCGACGTTGTTTTTGCCTGCGGTTTTTTTTCTCTGTGCGTCAGTGGCAGCACCCTTTCCCATGATGCTGGTGCTGGCTTTTCTGACGGGCATCATCTGGGATGCGCGCAATTTGCCGGGCGTGGTGGAGAGCCTGTCCGGTGCCGGGGATGTCTTTGGCACTGGAGCGGACATGGAGTTGGGCGCAGGTTCTCACCCTCTGCCGTTCGGGCTATCTGCCGCGATTTTTGGCATGCTTGGGACTTTGATGCAGGGCATTCGTCCGCTGTTTAAACGCGGGCGGCTGGAACTGCCTGTGCTGATGGTGGGCGTGGCGACGTTTATGTGGCTGCTGCTGCAATATCTGATCATCACGTTTCTGCGTGGCTCGCTTCAATTTCACAGCGGCGTCTGGACAAAAATGATCACCGACTCCCTGCTTGCGATGCTGGCTGCACCCCTTATTTTCCTGCTGCTCTATTCTCTGGCTCGCCTGTCGAGCTATGAAATCAAATACGAAGGTCTGAGATACCGCTTCGATGGTCGTTAAATACCGCTTCCGGCTTTACCTGTTCACGCTCGTCATTCTGTGCGGGTTTGGACTGCTTGTATTTCGCCTGTGGTCGTTGCAGATCGATCGACGGGAGGAATTTGCCAAGATGATCCCAGGGGCGAAAAAGGAACGGGCGCGCATCCCCGGACCGCGCGGTGAGATTAAAGATCGCAATGGCGTCGTGCTCGCCACGAACAAAGCCAGCTTTGAGGTGCGGGTGAATTTGGCAGAGGTGGTCGCGGAATATCGGCGCGCTGCCAAGCTGGCGAAGATCCCCATGCCAGAGGTGCCGTTTGAAGTGGTGGAAAGAGGTATTCGCAGACAAAAACCGGAGATCGACATCTATACGATTTTCGAAGAGACGATCGCGGCGCGCATGCGTGAGTTGGGAGTGCATAAGGACTACACCACGGACTCCCTGCGCGTGCATTACCGCAGTTTTGGTGGAGCGGTGCCGTGGGTTTATCGAGACGACCTGACGTTCGCCGAGTTTAGCCGCATTGCCGAGCACAACTTGGGACTGCCTGGCGTCACAGTGGCAGAGCGTGCTTCACGCGTCTATCCGCTGAAGGCACTGGCCTGCCACATCCTGGGTTATGTGCGTTTGCCGGATGATCAGCGTGTCTCTGCTGAGGAGCGCCGAGGTTGGGATTACTATGTGCCCGATGACTTCGGCGGTGCGGGAGTGGAAAAAAGTTTCGATAGTTATCTGCGTGGCAAACCTGGAGTGCGGGTGATGCAGCGTGACCAGCGCGGACGCGCCGTGGGGGAGGTTTACGAGGAGTACAAAGAGCCACGGAAGGGCAATGACGTTTATCTCACTCTCGACACGCGCATTCAGATCATCGCGGATCGAGCATTGCGTGATGCGAAAGTCGGGCGGGGCGCGGTTGTGGTCATCGAGCCATCTTCCGGGGAGGTGCTGGCCATGGTTTCCGTGCCTTCGTTTGACCCGAATCAATTCATCCCAAGCATTCAGCAGTCTGATTGGGATGCGTTGCTCACGAATCGCACTGTGCCGCTCCTCAATCGCGCAGTGAAAGGCCATGCGCCAGGTTCGACCTTTAAGATTCCGATCTCATTCGCAGGCTGTCTTGCGGGAATCCAGAAAAACGCCTTCAACTGCTCTGGCAGTGTTTCCTACGGCAACAAAGCCATGCAGTGCTGGATCCAACGTCAGAGCGGTGGTGCGCATGGCACCCTCACGTTGAGCGATGCGATCAAGCAGTCCTGCAATTGCTTTTTCTATCGCTACGGCAACGCGGCTGGCATCGGCAACATCACCAAGGTTGGCAAAATTCTCGGAGTCGGAGAAAGGACGGGCATCGAACTGGAAGATGAGGACTCGGGCATTCTGCCCAACCCTGACTGGTTGCGCATTCATCATCCTGCTGAGCGCTGGAGTGATGGCGCGACGGCCAATACCTCCATCGGGCAGGGCTATGTGCTCGCCTCTCCATTGCAGATGGCCTCCGTGGCAGCCACGGTGGCAAACGGCGGCAAAGCGTGGAAGCCTCATCTGCTGAAGCGCGTCATGGATCATGACAAAACCGTGCTCGATAATCCGCCGAGCCTGCGTGGAGACCTCTCTGCAAGTGTGAAAGCGGATGAGATCGAGATGATCCGTAAGGGAATGTGGAAAGTGGTTAACGACCCCGGAGGCACGGGGAAAGGCGCGCGCATCACGGGTGTCGAGGTGGCTGGCAAGACAGGCACGGCGCAGAACTGGCGTCTCGATGAGCATCGCGTGAAGAAAGATGACAATCACACGTGGTTCATTTGCTTCGCCCCATATCAAAATCCGAAATTCGCCTGCTGTGTGCTCGTGCAAAACGGGAAATCGGGCGGTGGTTGTGCGGCTCCTGTCGCGCGCCGCGTGTTGGAACAATCACTTGCCCTCGAAAACGGATTCAAGGTCGCCATCGAGGCGATGCCGCCTGCCGAGGGGCATTTCAATCATATCCCACATGTCCAATATGCCGACGCTGCGGTGCCAGAAGCCGTAGGCGCGGATGAGGACGGCGACACGGGCGCGGGTGCGTCCGACGCCGGGCCGTCGGATGATGACGCGCCGCGCCTTCGTGCGACGCCGAATATCCGGCGGAAAGCCGACTCGGCGGGGTCGGCGGGAAGCAGCTCCGGACAGAATGTACCCCAGGCCGTGCCAGTGCGCAGGGTTGGTATTTTCAGCCGTGGAGGCTCCCATGATGGCAAACCGCAGGAGTCCTCGCCGAGTGGCGGCGGATTCTTTCGCAGGCTCTTCAATCGCTGAAGCGCCAGAACCACTTTCAGGGAACCTCACACATCATGGCACTCACCTTCGTCCAAAGAATCAAAGAACTACTCACCGGCAAACGCGACATCAAAAGCGGCGTGCGCCTCGTCATCAACTGCGAGAAACTGGAAAACCGCGTCGCCCTTCTCGATAAGGGGATCGTCGAAGAGTACAACATCGAGCGCGTCGGCACCAGCAGCCTCATCGGCAGCGTCTTCAAAGGCCGCATTCGCAACATCGAGCAAGGACTCAAGGCGATGTTCATCGACATCGGTTTCGACAAAAACGCCTTTCTGCATTTTTGGGACGCCATCCCCGCCGCGCTCGACGCCGGCATGGAGGAAATCAACCGCGGCGGCAACAAAAAGAAGAAACGCATCGAGTCCAAAGACATCCCCAGCCTCTATCCCGTCGGCTCTGAGATCATGGTGCAGGTCACCAAAGGTCCGGTGGGGAATAAAGGCCCGCGCGTCACCACCAACATCTCCCTCGCAGGCCGCTTGCTCGTGCTGATGCCGCTCAATGACACCTGCGGTATCTCGCGCAAAATCGAAGATCCGAAGGAGCGCGCGCGGCTGCGCAAAATCATCGAAAAGATCACCCTGCCAGAAGGCATGGGCATCATCCTGCGCACCGAGGCATCCGGCAAACGTGCGCGCCACATCGTGCGCGACCTGAATATCCTCCTCGATGAGTGGGAGCAGATCGTGGCAAAGCGCGATGGCAAAGCCGCGCCGGTGTGCTGCTTCCAAGAGCCCGACCTAGTCGAGCGCACCGTGCGTGATTTCCTCACGGAGGACATCGACGAAGTCGCCTGTGACGATGCAGCCACCGTCGAGCGCATGCAGCGCATGGCCGCGCATATCTCCGGACGGGCAAAGCGCCGCATCAATCTCTATCAGGGGCAGGGGGCCATCTTTGAGCACTACGGCATCCAGAAGCAGATCGACAACGCCTTCTATCGCCAGGTCTGGCTGCCCTGTGGCGGTTACATCGTCATTGATCAGACGGAGGCACTCGTCGCCATCGACGTCAACACAGGCCGCAACAAAGGTCACAAGGACGTGGACAAATTGCTGCTCGAAACCAACCTCGAAGCTGCGGCGGAAGTCGCGCGCCAGCTTCGCCTGCGCAACATGGGCGGCCTCATCGTCGTGGACTTCATCGACATGAAACACCGCCGTGATCAGCAGGCGGTGTTCAAGCTCATGAACGAGCATCTCAAGCGTGACAAGGCCAAGACGCAGGTGTTGCCTATTTCGCAGTTCGGCCTCATGGAGATGACGCGCCAGCGGCTCAATGAAAGTCTCGACACCACGCTCTACGAAGACTGCCCTTATTGCAAAGGCCACGGCCAAGTCAAAACACCGCTCACCATGAGTGTCGAGCTTCAGCGCCGTCTTGTCAGTGCATTGGGTCGCGCCAGGGATGATCAGCGCCAGCTTCTGGTCGTCGTGCATCCTGAAGTGATGACTCGCCTCAAGACGGAGGACGGAGAGCTTTTGGTCGATCTCGAGCGCAAGTATCAAGCGCGCCTCACCTTCCGCAGCGATCCCACTCTGCACCGTGAGCAGATCACGCTTACCAACGCGGTCACGGGTGAAGAAATCCGCCCGTAATGCAGGTGCTCAGCGCATCTGGTCTGCCACGGTTCGCAGGAGCCGTGGCAGCCATTGGTCGTAGCCCTGCCCCTTTTCCCGCCTCACCTGCACGACGATGAGTTGATGCTCCAGGTCCACGCTCAAGATGCTTGAGCTGAACGAGCCGTGACCGAGGAACTTCAGTCTCGGCACGCCCTTTTTTTCAGTGGCCGCAGTGTGGTTGTTTACCCAATGCATGCCGATGCCCTCCAGCGTTTTCGGCAATGCCGGGTAGCGCGCGGAAAGATCTTCCGGCAGCAGTTTTGCAAACGTCTCCGGTGTGATGAACTGCTGGTCTCCGTAGCTGCCGCGATTCACCAGCCACTGCGCCAGGTGGGCTAGGTCCATCGCCGTGTATTCTGCGCCTGCGCTGGCATCGGAGATCGTGGCGTTGCGCATTCCCAGTGGAGCAAAGAGATGCTCCTGATATAAACGCGCAAGGCCCTTTCCTGTCACCAATTGCATGGCGAGCGCCGCCAGGTCAAAGCCCATGCCTGAGTACTCATACGTTTTTCCAGGTTCGTTGGCATCGAGGCCGTTGAGCAGCACGTTGTCCAGCAGCAGGTTTTTACTGCCGCCCCAGGCACCGTGGCCTTTCAGTCCACTGGTGTGAGTGAAGCATTGCCGAAAGGTGGGCACATGCGGATCGTCCTTTGGGTAATCAGGAAACACCACACTGAGCGGATCATCGAGTTTCAGCAGGCCCTGTTCCATGAACTGGCTGAACAACACTCCCGTGGTGGTTTTGGTGATGGAAAAGACGCCTGCACGGAAATCCAGCCCGGCGCGCCGCCCATCCTTTTCACGCCCTTCCGCGCGGTGGCTGATGATGACGCCACGCCGTGCCACCAGAGTGACAAAGGGCACGCCCGCCTCTTTTCCCCAGCCATCCAACACGGCATCGATGGCCGCTTTCGCTCCCGGCTTCATACCTGCTTCGGCAGCACTGCCTGTGCGGATCACGGGAGCTGGCTTATCGAGTCTGCGTGGCGGGCGCAGTTTCTGGATGCGGCCCTCCAGATGCTGCGCTTTGAGGCGCACCGCTGTCAGGAAATCTTCATTGCGTGCTTGTGCTGTTTCCTGCGGCAGCGGTGGACGCCCCTGTGGCTTTGCCTCCGCCAGACCAGCAATGAGCACAGCACCTTCTTCACTGTCATTGAGATAAAACATGCGGCGTGCCACCAAGCGGTCGATTTCAGTTTGATGCTCCCGCCAGACTTTTTTCTCGATCGGTCCTGGCAGCGGCTGTGTGTGTACGTCAGACTCCAAGTAGCCGAGGAAATTGGATGGGCGTGCATAAAAGCTCATCAATCGCCGCACCGGCCTGCCTTCGGGGCCGCGATCCTCCACCCACGCCGCCCAGCGTCCTGGGTGATCTGGCACACGGACCTCCTTCAGCTCTGCGTCGAACCACCGCACCTTCGGTTTTCCCTCGCCGCCGAGTTCCCGCACTCGATCCACGTCTCGCCACACGATGCGCGGTGGGGTGCCCGGGGTGAATACACGCATCATTGGCTGCGCGGTGATCAATTCCTGATTCTGAAAATCAGCACGCCGCTTGGCCAATGTGTTCTCAGCATCAGAATTCGGCGCGTCTGCAGCGTGCAGTGTGATGGTGTGCAGCATCAGGCACGAAAACAAAAAAGAGTGGCAGCGCATATCAGTGAGAAGGCATGTGAAGGGGTGTGGATAGATGAAGTGTCGTTTGCCCCTCATTTGGTTCATCCAGAGATCAGAAAAATGAGGACCCGCCAGCCTTCGGCCCGGCTTCAACTTGCGAACCGCTACACAAGCCCTGCTGCCTCGATGTTGTTTACCCTTCAGCGGCTTAGTCGTTTTCTTGCGGCACCTCGAAAGGATTCCAACCGGCGCGATCGAAATGACCCTGCGCAGGAACGAGCTTGCGCAGGAGGGTCGCGGTGGTGGCATTGGCGAGCGATCCCTCTGCCTGCCGCAGCGCGAGTGCCGCCTGTCCAGCGGACCACATGCACGCAGCGGTGATGTGCAAGACAGAGATGCTCTGCACCAGATGATGCCATGTCGTCATGAGCATACCGGCGCTTTGATTGGCAATGGCAGCTTTGGCGAGCGCGCGAATATTCGCTCCAGAGTTCCAAGGACAGGCGATGGTCTCAAAGCCGTGTTCGCGGAAGTGTGCGAGCGTCGGAATCTCGCCTTTCACATCATAGTGCCAATCGTTGATGATGATTTTGCGCGAAATACGATCGATCGCGAGATGAGTAGGCAACGCAGGTGTGCCGTTCGCGGCAAAGCCTCCGGGCCACTTCGCGCGCTCCAACAGGGCATCACCCCACATCAGGGGGCGTCGTCCACGCTTTTCGATGTGCGCGGCGAGATGGTTGATGTGATCTGCAAAGAGCTGTACGCGGTCGGTGGCTCGGCAGCGATCACAGGTGGCATGAGAGTAGGCTTCATCGCAACCAATGTGAAAATACTGACCAGGTCCGGTGAACTCCATCAGCTCGTCGTGAACGTGCCGCAGCAGGTCCAGCGAACGCGGATTGGTGAGGCACCATGTCCAGCCGTCTGGCTCGAAAAGCGGAGCGAGTCGAGGATTCTGATCGAGCACGACATGCCGCCCATATTTGATTCGGCTGCCAGTGGCGTGTCCCCACGAGTTGAACATCGGAATAACCTCCAGCCCCATGTTGCGCGCGATGGCGACGAGTCTGCTGGCGTCCTCCTTGCCCCATGCTTCTGGCCATGCCAGCTCCTTCAATGAATCGAGCTTCAGCATGCCCCAGAATTCCAGCACGACATGAGTGAATTTGAAAAATGCTGCAAGGCGGATGGCTCGCTCGATCATGTGCGGAGGCGTCTCGCGGAAGACGCAGAGATGCACTCCGCGGAAGTTCATCGCAGGCTGGTCTTGAATTTCGACATGCGGCACGGCGAAAGCAAGGCCTCCACCCGTCGCGTCGTCGGCGTCGAGCAGTTGCAGCAGGGTAAACCACGCATGACGCATGGCTGACGGATGGGTCGCACTCGCAGCGATGCCGGACGAGTTGACTGTCAGGGCGTAGGTGGCTTGCGTGTCGCGCTGCGGCGGCGTTCCGCCAGCGAGGGAGAACTCTCCCTCCTTCAATCCCGCATCGCGAGCCACCTTCAGTGCGATTGCGCCGAAGGTGAAGCGCTGCCACAGGTCTTGCATCATCTCGATGACGCCTGCGTCACAGCCGTGTGCCACCTTGAGAATGAGCGTTCCGGAGAGTGTCAGTATCTCCGTGCCCCAGGTGAGTTTGTTGGGGAAAGGGTGGATGCTGCGCGGGGCTTGTTCCACCGGGGTTGCCCGCGTCAGGCGGCTGAAGGCGATCCCGGAAAATGCCGCAGAATTGGCGAGAAAATGACGGCGCGTCGTGAGTGTGCCCATGATTGTTTGCGATGGTGATGAAGGAACGAATGCCTCGCATGGCCGCTATGCCTCCATCGCTGCGAATCACGCGCCTATCTTGTGCTCCACCGTGTCTTGTGAGCCTGAGGCTTGAATGATGCGCATCACTCATTCCTTGCAGCCGTCACCCATCGCAGTGCTTTCAGGGCAAACGATTCCAGGCCCGCTGTCTGCTCAGGATGCGGGCTGCTGACGAGCACGCGGCCTTTGCCAAACTGCCCGCAAACCATCGCGGGCGTGTTGATCATGATGCCGGGTGGGCTGCCATTTTCCGCGACCTCCGTGCGAAACAAAGTGAGCGGTTCATAGTCGGGGATGGCTGCGTTGCCCGCTGGCACGAGCAGAGGGCCGTTGTGATAGCGGACAGAGAATCGACCCGTGGGATAGCCAAAGACTCCGCGCCCAGCAGTCGTGGCCTCGATCTGGAGGTCGGCCCGACCGCGCATCCATTTCGGTGAGGGCGTTTTGGCGTCGAGCACTTTGATTCCCCACTGAAAACCATCGCAGGCGAGATAAGCACCCGCGCAGATGCCGATGTAGCCACCGCCTTGCGCGATGAATCGCCGGACTTGCTCGCGCCCCAGCAGGCCGATGCTGTCTGCCTGACGGCTGCCACTGCCACCCGTGAAAATCACGGCATCAAAGCCATGCAATCCACGGCGGATGCCGGCGGCATCGAGCTTCTTCAATTCGATGCCGCCGACTGCGCCGAGCTGCTGATGAATGGCAGGCACGCCTTTGCCACTGCTGCCGCTGTCGTCATAGAGCGCGACACGGATCGCTCCCGGTTTCCTTGCCGTGGTCGAGGGGCGTGCGCCATTCATGGGCTGCCATTCGAGCGCGGCGAGCTGGATGCTCTTCAAATCAGCGCCCAGTGCGGCGATGAACCACCGTCCTTCATGCCGCACGATCTCAGGAGCCGCCACGGGCAGCGAGGTGATGAAGTGGAGCGCGTCGCCGTGGTCCTCTCCTTTGCCGAAATCCTGCGGATCGGTGGAGTGATACACCCGCGTTACTGCATCCCTGCCATATCTCTGCGTGCGAAAGAGATAGAACTGCCCTGGCGCAGCCTCGACCACATGCGGGCACTCGGCGGAGAACGGCCCGTCACCCGCCTGGCCGCGCGCGGCGACGACGGCGGAGGCGCTCCACGTTTTCAGATCGGCAGATGTGCGGAGATAGACAGCGCCCTTGTTTTTTGGATGAGCCGTGTAGTAGCAGTGCCATTGACTGCCGATGCGAATCACGAAGGGATCGCGCGCATTGTCATCAGGTCCTTCAGAAAACAGCGCCGGTTGACCGTGCCCATTCGCATCGCGGACGAAGGTCTTGCCATCCGCAGAAGTGGCGGAGCAGATACGCACCCAGTCGCCGTAAAAGAGACGGAATGTTTCTCCCTCGCGGAATACATACGGTGCCTGCAAGCCGCCCGCCGTTTCGCCGAGCTTCGGATCTGCCTGCATCGCAATTCCCATCGGCTTCCAGTCCGCAGCGGTGAGTGTCGCCGACTCCCAGCGGTGCAGCAGCCTCGTGCGGCCCGGCTCCGCCGTGTTGCGGATGCACGACCAGAGCTGCCAGGTGCCATCCGCAGCTTGCCACACGGCGAAATCCACCGGCTCCTGCTTTTCGCGACCGAGCGCGCCGAGATCAGGACTGCGCGCGATGACCGTCCACGGCCCGGCAATGCGCGGCACGAGAAGATCGGCGGCTGGTGCTGATGTCGCGAGTATGCCCAAGTAGAAAGCAAAGCGAACGAGATGGCTCATGTGCGTGAGTGTGGCATGGGCGTCGCTGAAACGTCAATCTCCACAGTCGGCGCATAAATTCACAGAGCCTGATGCTGGATGCGCGCTTGTCTCCTGTGCCTCTTCTGCACAGAGAGGAAGGTTGTGGCAGAATTTTCGGGCGCGCTGGTTTTTCCAGCCTAAGATGGCCACCCCATGTCCGCATCTCCAGTCATCCAATCCAAGATCATCGAACTCTGCCAGGCCATCGTGGCTGATGGCGAAATCCAAAACGCACGTCAGCAGGCCGAGGCCTTCCTCGCCGATGAAAGCGCCATGTCTCTCTATCGCGAGATGGCGTCGCTGGGGCGCGCGCTGCATCAGAAGCAGCATCAGGATGTGGAACCCACCACCGAAGATGTCAGCCGCTTCAATGCACTGCAAGACCGCTGCGAAGCGAATCCGGTCATCTCGGGTTTCCTCGGCGCGCAGGACATCCTCAGCAGCGTGGCTGAAACGGTGAATGCCTATGTGGGCAAGAGCCTCGAAAGCGGCCGCGTGCCTGCGGCGGAAGACCTGGTGAAAAAAGGTGGCTGTGGCGAAGGCTGTGGCTGCCATCATTGATCTCGCACGGCCATGAAAGCACTCGCCCTTCTCCTCTCGGCGCTGCTTTGTGTCTCCTCCGCGCTGGGCGAGGCCAAAACCGTCCGCATTCTCACCATCGGCAACAGCTTCTCCCGCAACGCGACGAATCACCTCGATGATCTCGCGAAGGCGGGCGGGCACACGCTCATCCACAACTCGCTCGTCATCGGCGGCTCGTCGTTTCAGGTGCATGCGGACAAGTCGAAGGCGAAAGGGAAAGCGCGGCTCTATGACAATGGCCGCGATCTCGTGGGGAATCTCACGGCGGACACGTGGGACTACGTCACGATCCAGCAGGCGAGCATCAAGAGCCACAACTACGCCACCTACCAGCCGTATGCAGGCATCCTGCGCGATCTGATCACCAAGCACGCGCCGCAGGCAAAGCTGCTCATTCATGAAACCTGGGCCTATCGTGTGGATGATCCGCGTTTCTCGGTGAAGAAGCCGAAGCCTGGCGAGCCAAAGACGCAGGAGGAAATGTATCGCGGCCTGCGCGCGGCTTATGAAAAGCTCGCGACGGAGTATGGCGCGCGCATCATTCCGACCGGTGATGCCTTTTACCTCGCCGACACGAACGCGACCTGGGGTTTCAAGCCCGACCCGAAACCCTTTGATCCCAAGACGGCGAAGAAACCCGCGCTGCCGGATCAGACCCACTCGTTGCACGTCGGCTGGCGCTGGGTGACGAAGAACGGCAAGACCACGCTCAGCATGGACGGCCATCACGCAAACCTCGCGGGTGAATACCTCGGTGCCTGCGTGTGGTATGAGGTGCTCTTTGGTGAAAGCGCCGTCGGCAACAGCTACCTCCCGGCTGGACTCGATGCAGCCTACGCGCGCTTTTTGCAGGAGACCGCGCACCAGGCGGTGCAGGCGCGTCAGAAATGATGTCCAAAGCGGTGCGCTGTGCTCCTATGGAGAGCCATGACGCGCATCTTCGGTTTTCTTTTCGCCTTCTCTCTCATCACGCAGGCCGCTCAGCAGGCGGATGTGATTGTTTATGGTTCCACGCCGGGTGGATTCTGCGCCGCCATCGCGGCAGCGCGTGAAGGAGCCTCGGTGATTCTGCTGGAGCCGACGGCGCATGTCGGCGGCGTGAACACCGGCGGGCTGTGCTTCTCCGACTCCAATCAGACGGTGCGCAGCACGATGCTCGGCCTCTTCGAGGAATGGCACGCGCGGATCGAAAAAGACTACCAGCGGCGCGGCGTCGCGCTGCCCTACAAGGTGAGCGAGAAAGACCACACGCCATGGACTTACGAGCCGCATGTGGCGGCAAAGATCACGCAGGAAATGCTCGATGAAGCTGGAGTGAAGGTGCGGACGCAGTGTGCACTCAAGTCGGTGATGAAGGACGGCGCGCGCATCGCGAAACTCATCACCCGCGGTGGCGAGTTCACGGGCAAAATCTTTGTCGATGCCACTTACGAGGGCGATCTGATGGCGGCGGCAGGCGTGAGCTGGACGATTGGCCGCGAGGGCAAAAAGGAGTTCGGCGAGTCGCTCGCCGGAAAGCAGTATTCAAAAGGGAAGATGGCCATTTCAGGTCTCGACGCGGAGGGCAAGCCGCTGCCGCTGATCACGACGACGGATGCCGGTCCCGAGGACGAAGGCGACAAAAACGTGATGGTTTATAGCTTCCGCCTCTGCGTGACAAAGGACGCGGCGAATCGCGTGCCCTTCCCGCCGCCAGCGAATTACGATCCGGCGCGCTTCGAGGTCGTGCGGCGCTACTTTGCGCAGACGAAGCGGCCCATCCTGCCGTGGGATTTGTATCCGCTGCCGGGGAACAAGCTCGATGCGAACAACGGCATCGGGAAACAGTTCTCCATGGGCCTCGTCGGTGCCTGCAATGGCTGGAGCGAGGCGGATGAGGCGGGGCGTGCGAAAATCTGGGAGGCGCACAAGCAATACACGCTGGAGTTTTATCACTTCCTCACCACCGACGCGGCGGTGCCGGAGTCGATCCGCCAAGAAATGAGCGCGCTCGGCCTCTGTCGCGATGAGTTCGCTGACTACGATCACTGGTCGCCGCAGCTCTATGTGCGCGAGGGGCGGCGCATGATCGGCGCCTACGTCCTCTCGCAGAAGGACATCATGGACGAGCCGCAGAAAGACGATGCCATCGTCGTGTCGTCGTTCCCTGTTGATTCGCACGACTGCCAGCGCGTCGGCACGGCGGAGTTCGTGACCGATGAAGGCACCATCATGCCGCAGCGCATGCCTGGACGCCGCCACGGCTATCCGTATCACGTTCCGTATCGCGCCATCACACCGAAGGCGGCGGAGTGCGTCAATCTGCTCGTGCCCGTGGCACTCTCTTGCACGCATGTCGGCATCTCCTCCATCCGCGTGGAGCCGACGTGGATGATCCTCGGCCAGAGCGCGGGCATCGCCGCCGCTTTGAGCGCAAAACAAAACGTCACCGTGCAAAAGCTGCCGTATCCCGTCTTGCGTGAGCGATTGCTGGCGCAGAAGCAGGTGCTCGCGCTGCCCGTGCTGCCGGAGCTTCCGCCGGAACCGAAAGGCGTGGTGAGCATCGACCCGAAATCCCTGCCCGGCATCGTGCTCGATGATGCGCAGGCGGAGCTGAAAGGCCCGTGGAGCCGCCCGCGAACTTCAAGCCGCACCTTGGTACCGGCTATCGCCATGACGATGCGCGTGGCGACGGCCAATGCCGCGCGATCTTCCGCTTCAAAGCGCCGAAGTCTGGCAGCTACGATCTGCGCATGGCCTATTCGCCCCACGAGTCGCGAGCCATGAAGGTGCCGGTGGAAGTTCAAAGCGGCACCTTCACAAAAACATTCACCGTGGATGAAACCCAGCCGCTGCCTGCGGGCGGGGCGTTTCGCAGCGTGGGCGTTGTGACGCTGGACGCGGGCGCGGAGAGCATCATCACGCTCAGCAACACGGGCACCGAGGGCTTTGTCATTCTCGATGCGCTGCAACTCGTGCGCGTGGCAGACTGAGCTTCTCTGATGAAAGCACGCGCAGCCTGACAACATGCAGCCGCAGCGGACGTTGATGAAATCATGTCCGCCGTTTCTCACCGCCGCGCTTTTCTTCGTCAGGGAGCACTCTGCCTCGCCGGTTTCAGCGGCCTGCACGCCGCCGCTGAGGCCAAGGCGCTCATCAAAATTGGCTTGATGACCGATCTGCACTACGGAGACAAGGAGCCGACGAAGACACGTTTTTACCGCGAGGCACTGGGCAAGCTCGATGAGGCCGTGGAGGTCATGAACCGCGAAAAACCGGCGCTCGTGGTTGAGCTTGGCGATTTCATCGACCAGGCCGACTCCGTCGAAAAGGAAACCGAATGGCTGCGCACGATGGAAAGCCGTTTCGCGCGGCTGACGATGCCGCGGCGCTATGTGCTGGGCAATCACTGCGTCGGCACGCTGACGAAGCAGGAGTTCGCTGCGAACACGCAGGCCAGCGGCGGCCACGAGAGCTTTGAGGCCGGGGGCGTGACCTTCATCATTCTCGACGCCTGCTTCCGCAGCGATGGCACGCCTTACTCGCGGAAGAATTTCGATTGGCGCGACGCAAACATTCCCGCCAGTCAGCTTTCCTGGCTCGAAAGCGAACTCCGCAAAGCCAGCGGCCCTGTCATCGTGCTCGCGCATCAGCGTCTGGATAACGACAAGGCCCACGCCGTGAAAAACGCGCCTGCTGTGCGCGCGCTGCTGGAAAAGTCCGGCAAGGTGCTCGCCGTCTTCCAAGGTCACTCGCACAAGAACGACTACCAGCAGATCGGCGGCATCCACTACACCACGCTGGTGGCCATGATCGAAGGCAGCGGCGCGGAGAACAGCGGCTACGCCATGCTGGAGGTCATGCCGGACAGTTCCCTGCGCTTGCAGGGCTTCCGCAGACAGGTGCCGCGCATGCTGAGGCATCAGCAAGGCGCAACCTGATCGTGTAGGTGGAATAGACGCTTGAGATGTTCCTTTGCCACTGTCTAGGGTGGCATGTGTCACGGACTCTCGACGACCGTTAGCCACCCCCTGCACATGTCTCTTCATCCTGCTTTCCCCAGTTCCCCTTATGAGTCGCTGATCCCGGAGCAGCGTTGGTTCCCAGCGGATGAAGCACTCCGCACCTCTTCCTATGACAAGCTGCTGCCACCGTTGGTGGCCAAAATCCGGCAGCATGTTTTCGACTGGCGAAACCAAGGCTACCCCGGTGCCTCGGCCACCTCCGTGGCGCTGCTGCGCTGGTGGTTTGAGACGGAGCACCTGCTGGAGCAGGCGGACGGCTCGCTCTCTTCGTTTCAGTATTACTTCGCCCAGCGTGAGGCGGTGGAGACGGTGATCTGGCTGCATGATGTGAAGCACGCCCGCGACAAGTTTGACCTGCTCCGCTTTGATGCCTCGGGCTCGGTTTCCTCCGGCATGTTCAGCGAGGACTGGCCCCGCTATGTGCTGAAAATGGCGACGGGTTCCGGGAAGACCAAAGTCCTCTCCCTGCTCATCGCCTGGAGCTTTTTTCACAAGCTTTACGAGGCGGATTCCACCCTCTCGCGGAACTTCCTCGTCATCGCGCCGAACATCATCGTGCTGGACCGCCTGCGCGCCGACTTCGACGGGCTGAAAATCTTCTTCAATGACCCCGTGCTGCCGGACAACGGCCATGAAGGCCGCCACTGGCGGGATGACTTCCAGCTCACCCTGCACATTCAAGATGACGTGCGCGTCACCCGCGAGGTGGGAAACATCTTCCTCACCAACATCCACCGCGTCTTCATGACCGATGTGGAGGAACCCACGCTGGAGGATGATGATCTGCGCGACTACTTCCTCTCCGATGCCTTTGGTGAGAAGCCCAAGGGCAAGACCACCGACAGCAAGACCGACCTGGGCGAGATCGTGCGCGAGATCGAGGAGCTGGCCGTCTTCAATGACGAAGCGCATCACATCCACAATCCCAAGATGGCCTGGTTCAAGTCCATCCAGGACATCCACCACAAGATGCTGCAAAAGGAGGGCCGTCTGACCTTGCAGATCGACGTGACCGCCACGCCGCGTCACGACAGCGGAGCCATCTTTGTGCAGACGGTGTCGGACTACCCGCTGGTGGAGGCGATTCATCAAAACGTGGTGAAGCATCCCGTGCTGCCGGACGCCGCCAGTCGTGCCAAGCTGCGCGAGCACAAGACCGCCATCTTCTCCGCCAAGTATGCCGACTACCTTGCGCTCGGCGTGGAGGAGTGGCGTAAGAGCTACGCGGAACACGAGCCGCTGGGAAAAAAAGCTGTGCTCTTCGTCATGGTCGATGACACGAAGAACTGTGACGAAGTGGGCGAGCATCTGCAAAAAATCTGCCCCGAGCTGCAAGGGGCCGTGCTCGTCATCCACACCAAGGACAACGGCGACATCTCCGAGGCCGCTTCCGGCAAGAAAAAGGAGGAGCTGGAGCTGCTGCGCAAGCAGTCCAACGAGATCGACTCCTGGAAGTCGCCTTACAAGGCCATCGTCTCCGTCTTGATGCTCAAAGAGGGCTGGGACGTGAAAAACGTCACCGTCATCTGCGGCCTGCGCGCCTATGCGGCCAAGTCGAACATCCTGCCCGAGCAGACACTCGGGCGCGGCCTGCGCCGCATGTATTTCGGCACGGACACGGCGGAAACCGTCTCCGTCATGGGCACGCCCGCCTTCATGGAGTTCGTCGAGTCCATCCAGACGGAAGGCGTCAGCTTTGAGCAGGTGCCCATGGGCGATGGCGCGAAGCGCAAGGAGCCGCTGATCGTGGAAGTGGACACGGAGAACAAGGACAAAGACCTCGCCGCTCTCGACATCCCGCTGCCCAAGCTCAGCCGCCGCTTCCAGCGTGAGTTCAAGGACCTCGGCGCGCTCAATCCCGCCGCCTTGGGCAACAAGCGCCTGCCTTTGAAGTCCTTCACGCCGGAGGAGACGCGGGAGATCGTGTTCAAGACCATGCTCGACGCCGAGATTCACCACACTGTGCATCTCGATGGCTCCGGCCCCGCGGACTACCGCAGTGTGGTCGCCTTCTTCGCCCGCCAATTGCTCAAGGACCTGCGCCTCGTCGGCAGTTACGATCTGCTCTATCCGAAGGTGCGCGACTTCATGCGCGATCATCTCTTTGAAGGTCCGCCCGCTGATCTGGAGGACGCCGTCGTCATCCGCAACCTCTCCGAGCCGGAAGTGGGCAAGGTGCTTTACGACTCCTTCAAGATCGCCATCAACGCCCTCACCATCACGGATAGCGGCAGCACCCGCATTGAGGACTACATCCGCCTCAGCCACACCCGCCCCTTCCGCACGGATCACCGCCCCTTTCTCACCGCCAAAAAATGCCTCTTCACCAAGACCGTCGGCGAGGCCAACTCCGGCGGCTTTGAACTCTCATTCGCCGCCTTCCTGGAGGCCGCGCCGGACGTGCAGGCCTTCGCCAAGAACTACTTCGCCGTCGGCTTCAAGCTCGACTATGTGAAGGCGGATGGCGATCTCTCCAACTACGTCCCCGACTTCATCGTGCGGGACACCAGCGGCGTCATCTGGATCATCGAGACCAAGGGCCGCAAGGAACTCGACCTCCCGCAGAAAATGGCCCGCCTGAAACAATGGTGCGCCGATGCCACCGCCGCCGAGGAGAACGGCCAGCGCTACGACTTCGTCTTTGTCGATCAGGAAGCCTTCGAGAAGCACTCCCCGGCCACCCTCGCGGCGCTTTCGACTGCATTCATTGAATTCAAATCCTAACCTCCTCCCTTCATGCTCTTATTTATTGATGAAAGCGGCCATGATCATGTTGCCACGCCCTACGAGGTTCTGGCTGGTGTCGCTGTGGCTGAGGCGGACCTTTGGAACTTGATCGAAGCGATTCGAGCCGAGGAACTGCGTTTGTTCGGTTTGAGTCTGCGTGATGCGGGTGCTGAGATTAAAGGCGTCAAGTCCCTGAAGAAAAAGACGTTCCGTCTGGCGTCTGAAGGGGAGCCAATCCCAGAAAACGAACGACGCGGCCTGGTGCGTGCCTTGTTAATCGAAGGGAAAGCTGCAATGGACGAAGACAGGTCTGCACGGGTCAGTTCCAGGCAGCTCGTCGCTTACGGTCAGGCAAGGCTGGACTTCATCCGCTCTTTGTTTCGGCTCATGGGCAAGTTCAGGGTCCGGACTTTTGCCGCCATGGTGGAGAACACCGCACCTCGGCCTTCTGGCGCATCCTTTCTGCGGCGGGATTACGCCTTCCTTCTGGAGCGCTTCTTTTACTATCTGGAAGATCGCAGCCCCTCGGAGATGGGCCTGGTTGTTTTTGACGAATTGGACAAGGCCAGATGCCGGATATTGATCGACCAGTTGGGTGCCTATTGTCGTGACACTCACACGGGCTATGTGCGCAGCAGCCGCATTGTTCCTGAGCCGTTTTTTGTTCACAGTGACCTCACCACGCTGGTTCAGCTAGCCGACATTGTGGCCTACTGCCTTAACTGGGGTATACGCCTGAACCGAATGTCTAAACCAGTGCGTCCAGAACTGGTGGAGTTTGCCGAAGCTGCTTTCAACCTCCGCTACGTTGGTCGCAGACCAGACTCTCAGACGGGAGAAGATCGGGCCGTGTATGGCATTTTTTACCTGGATAGCCTTCTATCGCGGAGTGAGCGCACATAAAAAAACAAAGGCAATGCCCAGCGCGAGCCAAGCAAAGCCTCCGGCGCATATATCCCACACGAAAATCCACACTCAACTTTTTTTCACGATTAACACAGACCCCTGCCCATTCTTATTTGACGGTTATTTGATTGGAAGCCCCAGGCAGTCCCTCTCCCCCTTTCGTCATTCCTCCTTCTGATTTCATCCTTTCCAAAATGTCCCGCCCCGCCTCTGAACACTACGACTTGCCTGAGCAGGAAAAGCGCGGCCTCATCAAGCTCATCAAGCTCATCGAGCAGGGCAAACCCCTGCCGGATAAATACCGCTTCGTGCTCTTCGCGGACAAGCGGGAGGTGGAGCTGGTCTGGCACGTCCCGAAGGCGTTGCAGGAGCTGGCGCTGAGCTTTAACGGTTTCAAACAGCCATGAGCATTTCACCGGCACAATCCTATTTCGACGGACTGGTGGCGGAGTTTCGCAAGCTTCCTGCAGAAACCCAATGGCTCGAATTTAAGCACAACAACAGCAACCCCGAGGACATCGGCGAATACATCTCCGCGCTCGGCAACATGGCGGCCCTTCATGGCAAGGCTGCCGGTTATGTAGTCTGGGGAGTGGAAGATGGCACCCACAAGGTGGTAGGAACGTCCTTCTCACCTAGCACCGCCAAGAAAGGCAATGAGGACTTGGAAGGCTGGCTGGCTCGCCTGCTTTCGCCTAGGGTTCACTTTCAGTTTCATGAGCTGACCCATGAGGGCCATCACATCGTAGTGCTGGAGGTGCCTCGCGCACCGGGCCGCCCCATCCAGTTTCAGGGTGTCGAGTTCATCCGCGTCGGCTCGCACCGGCAGAAGCTCAAGGATCATCCCCAAATTGAAAAAGATCTCTGGCGGGTGTTCGACACCACCCCGTTCGAGGAAACCATCGTGCTGGAGCATGCCACTGCTGACACGGTGTTGTCTCAGCTCGATTATCCGGCCTATTTCGAACTGCTGTCCCTGCCACTGCCTGCGGATCGCGATAAGCTGCTCGAACGCCTCGCGGCGGACCGCATGATTGTCGCGGATGGTGCAGGCACATGGAATATCACTGCCCTAGGGGGCATACTGTTTGCCAAGAATATCGACTCCTTCCGCCCGCTCGCCCGCAAGGCCGTGCGCGTGATTGTTTATGAGGGTAAGAACCGCCTGAAGACGACTCGTGAGCAGGTAGGCAAAAAGGGCTACGCCTCAGGGTTTGAACGACTCATCGAGTTCATCAACACCCTAGTCCCAAAGAATGAGGTCATCGGAAAGGCACTCCGCAAGGAGGTTCCAATGTATCCTGAGCTGGCCATTCGCGAGCTGGCTGCCAATGCTCTCATTCATCAGGATTTTTCCGTGACAGGGGCGGGGCCGATGATCGAAATCTTCTCGGACCGCATGGAGGTTACGAATCCAGGGCTTCCGTTGGTGACGACCGAACGCTTCCTGGACACGCCGCCTCGTTCCAGGAACGAACTTCTTGCCTCTTTCATGCGCCGTGTTGGTGTTTGCGAGGAACGTGGCAGCGGCGTGGACAAGGTGGTCTTCCAAACGGAGTTCTACCAGCTTCCGGCTCCGCTGATCGAAACTGCCGTCGATTCGACCCGGGTGGTTTTGTTTGCTCATCGCCCGCTGCGTGAGATGGACCGCGCGGACCGAACCCGCGCCTGCTACCTCCATGCCTGCTTGCGGTATGTGGAGCGGAATCCCATGACCAACTCCAGCCTGCGGGAGCGGCTAGGCATATCGGAGCCCAACAAGTCCATGGCCTCCCGCATCATCGCAGATGCCGTCAAAGATGGCCGGATCAAGCCGGAGGACGAAACCCAAGGGAAAAAGTATGCCAAATACGTGCCCTTCTGGGCCTGAGTTCTTAATTGACTGTTAATTGACTGGAAGCCTCTCCGCCCCCCCGCCCGTCCCGCCAACCACCCGCCATTCTCTTGATTTTACAAGGCTTTCAACACCGCTAGCCGCCCGGATTCTTAATTGACTGTTAATTGACTGGAAACCCTCCCGCCCCTCATGAACACCTTCACCAGCGTTGACGACTCCGTCTTGATCCAAACGGTCGGCCAAGCCCGCCAGCGGCTGGTTTTTATCGCTCCCGGCCTGCGCCCGCCTGTGGCAAGGGCGCTTGCCGCTGCCATGCAGATTCTTCCTGCCGATTCCATTCATCTTGTCCTCGATGTGGATGCCGAAGTCTGCCGGCTTGGCTATGGCGACAAGGACTTCGAGGGCATGCGCGTGCTCCAGGAGGCTGCCCAAAGACATGGATTAACGGTCAATCACCATCCAGGCATCCGCATCGGTTTGCTGATCGCGGATGATCTCACCCTAGTTTACAGCCCCACCCCTGAACTCATCGAGACCGAGTCTAGGCAGCCTGACAAACCCAATGCCATTTGTCTGCGCTCCGAGCTGCCTGCACAGCTTGCCAATGCCTGCGCGGTAGGGCCAGAAGGGCACGCCACGCTCGAAGTCGGCCATGAGCCCGTCGCGCAAACCTCCATCGAAGCAGTCAAACAGGAGCTCGCCGAGCGTCCAGCCAAGGAATTCAATGTCGCCCGCATTGAGCGGGTTTTTAACTCGATGTTGCACTTTGTGGAATTGCGCATTGAGGACTACAAGCTCACCAGCCGTTCGGTGTCCCTGAATGCCAAGCTCTTCGGCGTGCAAAATGCAGAAGTAGTCAGTCGCCTGACCAACCGTTACCGCCTCTTTGCCGAAACGGATGCGCTTGAAGTGGAGATTCCCCAGTTCGATGGCCAAGGCAAGCCTCAGGAGGACCAGCAAAAGCAAAAATTCGGCCCCCGTTCGATTGATGCCGAGCGCAAGCTCATCAAGGAGCGCTTCATCATGGAGGCCGGTGCCATGGGGCTTGTTATTCTGCGCAAGGATGTCGCCGAGTTCGAAAAGAGAATCACCGTTCTCAAAGCCAAGATTACCGCCTACAAGGACGCGGTGCAGGACATCATCAAGGAACGCACGAATGAGATTGTGATGGAGCTGCTCAATGCTTTGAAGGAAACCCTCCGCGCCAATCCCCCGGAACACTGGCGTTCCCGGTTTCTTGGAAAAGAGCCGACCGACGATGACATCCGCCGCTTGTTTGAGGAGGAGGTTCGCTCCGAAGTCGAGCGTGTGAAGACCGACTTCGATCCCCAGGTGTTTCATGCCTTCAAGGACGTGACCTACCAGACCTTTCAGGACAAGGAATTTCGTAAACTGCTCGAACGGCGGTTCGGACACGATGCCATCACCCGGTTGTTCTCCGAGCATGATGCGGCTCCCGAAAAAACAGGCTCACGCTGACCGCAATCCTTCGTCATTCCTCCTTCTGATTTCATCCTTCATCCTTTCAAAAATGTCCCGCCCCGCCTCTGAACACTACGACCTGCCTGAGCAGGAAAAGCGCGACCTCATCAAGCTCATCGAGCAGGGCAAACCCCTGCCGGACAAATACCGCTTCATGCTCTTCGCGGACAAGCGGGAGGTGGAGCTGGTCTGGAATGGCAAGACCCGCGAGGTCTGCACCGCCATCCTGCCCTTCCAGACCCTGGAGCACATCGACGAGCCAAGGAAGGAGAAACGGGACGCCGAGGAGCTCGGCCTCGACACCGGTGGGCGGCAGGTGAAGGGCTGGACCAACAAACTCATCTGGGGCGACAACAAATTGATCCTCTCCTCCCTCAAATCCGGCGCGCTCCGCCGCCAGATCGAGGACGCCGGCGGCCTCAAGCTCATCTACATTGACCCGCCCTTCGACGTGGGCGCGGACTTCAGCATGGACATCGAGATCGGCGGCGAGACCTTCCACAAGGAGCCGAACCTCCTCGAACAAATCGCCTACCGCGACACCTGGGGCCGCGGCGCGGATTCCTTCATCGCCATGATTTACGAACGGCTGATCCTGATGCGGGATTTGATGCACCCCGAGGGCAGCATCTACGTGCATATCGGGCCGCAGGTAGGATCAATGTTGAAGCTGGTGATGGATGAAGTATTTGGGCGAGACAATTTTCAAAACAATATTCGCTGGAAACGAATGTCCGTGTCCGGATTCAAAGGAAAGAACAAGCTGCCTTTCAACCACGAGAGCATCTTCCTTTTTTCGCGCTCGGAGAACTTCATTTTCCATCCGCAGTTCCAAGAATACACCGAGGAATACAAAGGCCGTTTCCGGTATAAAAACAAAGACGGCCGCTTGTTTCGTGCAGATCAGAATCTCGGAACTGCGACTGCTCCTGAAACAATTGAACAGATGCGGAAGGACGGCCTGATTCACGAAGGTGAAAACGGAAAGCTCTATCGGAAACAATTTCTCGATGAGCTTCCGGGCGTTCCTTTGGATGACATTTGGACTGACGTTCCTTGGGTCACTGCTGGAAACGAGCGAATCGCTTATCCGACGCAGAAACCCGAAGCCCTGTTGGAACGCATCATCAAAGCCAGCAGCAACGAAGGCGATTTGGTGGCGGACTTTTTCTGCGGCAGCGGCACGACCGCCGCCGTGGCCGAAAAGCTCGGGCGCAAATGGATCGCCACCGACCTCGGCAAATTCGGCATCCACACCACCCGCAAGCGGCTCATCCAGGTGCAGCGGGAGTTGAAGGCGGGCGGCAAGCCGTTCCGCGCCTTTGAGGTGCTGAACCTGGGCCGCTACGAGCGGCAGGCTTATCTCAATATTTCCGGCCGACTCACCGGCAAGAAAAAGGAGCAGGCGCTGGCGAAGAAGGAGCAGGAGTTTCGCGATCTCATCCTGAAAGCCTACCGCGCCGAGGCCCTGCCTGACCGCGCCTTTTTCCATGGCAAGAACGGCAGCCGCCTGGTCGTCGTCGGCCCCATCAACCTGCCCGTGGGCCGGTTGTTTGTGGAGGAGGTCATCACCGAGTGCCGCAAGCGCGGCGCCTCCCGCGTGGACGTGCTGGCCTTTGAGTTTGAGATGGGCCTGTTCCCCGCCGTGCTGGAGGAGGCGAAGGACAAGGGCATCGACATCGCCCCGAAGACCATCCCGCCGGAGGTCTTTGACAAACGCGCCGTGGAGAAGGGCCAGGTGCGCTTTGCCGACATCGCCTACGTGGAGGCCACGCCGCGCTACGATGCCAAGAACCCGCTGGCGCTGGCCATCCAGCTCACGGATTTCTCCGTCCACTACTCCCAGGGTCTGGTGGACAGCATCACCGCCGAGATGAAGGCCGGCAAGAGCGAGGTGGTGTGCGATGCGGGCCAGCTCGTGAAGTTCACCAAGGACAAGGAAGGCATCATCAAGCGCGAGGTGCTGACCAAGAAGTGGACGGACTGGGTGGACTACTGGGCCGTGGATTTTCACTATGAGAGCCGCAAGGAGATCATCAAGGTGGCCAAGCAGATGGGCGTGGAGGGGGCGCTGCCCGGCATCGTGCAGGCCGGAGACGAGTTCCTGGACTTCGAGGAGCGCTGGACCGGCGCCTACATCTTTGAGAACGAGTGGCAGAGCTTCCGCACCCGGCAGAACCGCGATCTGGAGCTGACCACCGCCCAGCACGTCTATGCCAAACCCGGCCGCTACACCGTGGCCGTGAAGGTGATCGACATCTTCGGCAACGACACCATGACGCTGGTGCCGGTGAATGTGGGGTGAAGACGACCGCAATCCCCAGGCTCAATGTGAAGATGAACCGTGTCTGTATCGCGCTGCTTTTGCTCGCCACCGCACTCCCTGCGGTCGAGCCCGGCTTTGAATCGTTATCCAGCGACGCGACTGCGCGTGTGAAGAAGGGAGAGTGGACGCACACGGAGCTGAAACGCTTCAAGGCGGAGGAGGCGCATCAGGGGGTCGCCGTGGATGCGGAGCATTTTTATGCGATCACGAATGAAGCGATCGGCAAATACCGCAAAGACAATGGCGAGCGTGTCGGCGGATGGAAAGATGTGAAAGACGGGAGCATCAAGCACCTCAATGCGGGCATCGTGATCGATGGCAAACTTTACTGTGCGCACTCAAACTACCCGGAGATGCCGATGAAAAGCTCGGTGGAGGTTTTTGATCCGAAGACGATGCGGCACCTCGAAAGCATCGACCTCACCCGAGTCGGCGGCTCGCTGACGTGGGTGGATCGGCACGATGGCGCGTGGTATGCCTGCTTTGCCCAATACGCGAAAACCGGCGATCCGGCGCGGACGTGCGTGGTGCGCTTCGATTTGAACTGGAAACCTGAGGTGGAGATTCGCTTCCCGGCGGAGATGGTGGCGCGGTTTGGCAAGCACAGCAGCTCCGGCGGCAGCTTCGGACAGGAAGGACATCTTTTCATCACCGGACACGACGCGCAGGAGTTGTATGTGCTCGATCTCCCAGTGAAAGGCGATGTGTGGATCTGGGGCGGAGCCATTCCCATCTCTGCGCACGGTCAAGCATTCGCGTGGGATCGTAGCACACCGGGCATCCTCTACTCGATCGACCGCAAGACGAAGGAAGTGATCGTTTCGCGCGTGTCCAAACGTTGATTGCATGGCCTTGCCAGACGGCTCAGGCGTGTCAGACTCGCACTCGCTTGGCATATCGATTCACTCATTCACCCATCACATGAAAACGATCGCCCTCCTCGTCATCGCGTCCCTTGCCTCTGCTGTGCTCGCTGAGCAGCCCAAAGCTCCGGCCAAGCCCGGCAAGAAAACGGTGCAACTGCCTGCGGGCATCAAGATGGAAAAAGACATCGCCTACATTGAAGGCGGTGATGATGCGCAGAAGCTCGACCTTTACCTGCCGGAGAAACCCGCCGAGCAACCGTTGCCACTGATCGTTCACATTCACGGTGGTGGCTGGATTGGCGGCAATAAATTTCCCTGTCCCGTAGCGGGCATGGTGTTGCAAGGCTACGCGGTGGCGAGTGTGGAGTATCGCTTCAGCCAGAAGGCAAAATTTCCTGCGCAGATTCAGGATTGTCAGGCCGCCATCCGCTGGCTGCGTGCTCATGCGAAGCAATACAACTTTGACAAGCAGCACGTCGGCGTCATCGGCGGTTCAGCGGGCGGTCATCTCTCCGCGCTCGTCGGCACTTCGGGTGGAAAGAAGGCATTTCCACCCATCGGCGGCAATGAGGACTACTCCGACCGCGTGCAGGCCGTGTGCGACATCTTTGGCCCTGCTGATTTCACCACCGTCGTGCAGCAGGCCGCCGAGGACAAAAATGTGAAGAACATCTTCAAGTTTAATACGCCCAGCGATCCGTATTCCGCGCTCATCGGCACACAGCTCAGTGACAAAGCGAAGGCCGATGCGGTGAGTCCTGTGCATTACGTCAGCAAAGACAATCCGCCCTTTCTCATCCTGCATGGCACGCACGACTCCCTCGTTCCGTATGCGCAGAGTGTGCAATTCGCTGCCGCGCTGAAAGCGCAAGGCGTCTCCGTCTGGCTGCAAACTCTCCCCGGTGCCGGTCACGGCGGTGCCTCCTTCAACAAACGAGCCATCCACCAACTCACGCAAAACTTCTTCGACAAGTATCTCAAAGGCGCGGATGTGAAGATCGAACTCGTGCCGGAGGCGGAACTCGCAGTGCAGCCGCGGAAGCCGGGCAAGTGAAGGAGCGCAGGACTTCGTTCAGCGCACCTGTCACCGCTTCATGAAAAGGGCGCATGAGGCGGACGTTTGCTGTGAAGTCATGCAGCGACTGTTTCATTCTCTCCTATCACGAGTTGCCCACGGCTCAGGGTGCTCCCGCTTGTCTCGCGTTTGGGCCGCTACAGCTCTGATGGTGGTGATCTCAGAGCCCGGCTATGCGGCAGGCCAAGCGGTTCCGAGCGATCTGAAAGTCGGCTTTGCGAAGGTGGACATCACACCGCCTGCCGATGCCATCATCACGGGGCCGATGGGGCCGCGAGGCATGGGCACTGACGATCCTCTCCAAGCACGGGCGATGGTGGTGCAAAACGGCACGCGGAAGCTGGCGGTCGTCGGCGTGGATCTCGTGAAGGTCACACATGCGCTGGCGGACAAAATCATCGCGCTCGTGACGCAGCGGACGGACATCGCACGCGATGCGGTGCTGATTTGCCCGAGCCACAATCACAGCTCGCCGCTGATCCCGGCGCAGGGCGACAAGAACACCGCCAACAAGGCTTACATCGACACGCTGCCGAAGCTCGTCTCCGACAGCATCGTGCAGGCGGATAAGGCGATGCAGCCTGCGCGCCTGTTCGTCGGTCGCTCGTTGGTCTATGAGGGGCATTGCAATCGCCGCGTGATCTCCAAGGCCGATGGACTCGTGCTGAACACCTGGTTGAAAAAAGCGGGCAACCTCAAGGAGGTGCCGCAGGTGCTGGGCACCGAAGGCCCCATCGATCCCGAGCTGTGGCTGCTCCGCTTCGATGCGCTGGATGGAAAAACCCTCGGCACGCTGGTGAACTTCACCTGCCATCCCGCGATGCACGATCGGATCATTGGGCGCAAATGGTCGGCGGATTTCCCCGGCGTCATCGCCGAGCACATTGCCCAAGCCTACGGAGAGCAGGCCGTGTCCGTCTTCACCCAGGGAGCCGCTGGCAACATCAATCCGACCGTGATGTGGAGCGCGGACTGGAAGGAACGCGCCGCCGTGTTTGGAAAAGCCGCTGTGGCTGCCGCGAAAGGAGCGATCCCTGTGGAAGGGCCAGTTGCCGTGGACTACGCGCGGCGCGATGTGGATGTGCCGCGCTGCAATGCTGAAGCCCAGCGTCCTGACGCCATCGCCCGCCTGGGCTGGCGGCCGGAATCCTTCGAAGGCGCCAAGCGCACCGCCGCCTCGATGCCACGCACGCTCAATGTGCCGGTGAACGCCGCGCGCATCGGCCCCTTCGCCATCGCGACCAATGCGGGTGAGCTGTTTGTCGAATGGGGCATCGAGGTGAAGAAGCGTTCGCCCTTCCCCCACACCGTGCTGAGCGAGCTGACGAACGACTGGGTCGGCTACGAGCCGACGAAACTGGCCTTCGCCCACGAAGGCTACGAATCGCTGGCGGGTGTGAACTTCGTTTCGCTCGAAGGCATTCAAAAACTCGTCGATACGGCCATCGAGATGCTGGAGGAGTTGTGGAAAAAAGCGCCGGAGCAGCCACAGGCGAAGTCGGAATCGAAATGAGAATCTGTTGCTGATGAAGCTCCACACTGGACTCGCGCGCCTTTTTTCCCGTCTGCGCAAACGCAGTCAGATGGGAGTGTTCGTGAGTGTGCTCCTGCTGCTGGGATGTGCGCACGGAACGGCGCAGGCGGAGGAGAAAAGCAGACCCCATGTGCTGTTCATCGTGGTGGATGACCTACGCCCGGAGCTGGGATGCTACGACGCGCCCGGCATTCAATCCCCGAATATGGATGCGCTGGCTAAGCGCGGCACGGTCTTCACCCGCGCCTACTGCCAGCAGGCGGTCTGTGGCCCCTCCCGCACTTCCTTTCTGACCGGACTGCGACCGGACTCGACGCGGATCTACGATCTCAAAACGCACTTCCGGCTGCACCGCCCCGATGCGGTCACGCTGCCGCAGTTTTTCAAAGAGCATGGCTATCGCACGCAGTCCTTGGGAAAGGTGTTTCATGATCTGCTGGACGATCCGCCCTCCTGGAGCGTGCGCTCGTGGGCACCGGAGGACGCCATGTATGGCAAGCCGGAGAACCAAGCTGCTCTGGCACGGATGCAGGAGCGTTTGAAGTCGGAAGGCAGGCTGCTGCAGATTGATCACGTCCAGCGCGATCCCAAAACCAACGCGATCCTGAGCGTTCACTCCAAGGGCAGTGTGCGGGCCATCGGGCCATCATGGGAAGACCCGGAGGTGGCCGATGATCAACTGCGGGACGGAAAGCTCGCAGACAAAGCCATCGAAGTGCTCGGCCAGCAGCATGACGAGCCATTCTTCCTCGCGGTGGGTTTTTACCGTCCGCACCTGCCCTTCGTCGCGCCGCGAAAGTATTATGATTTGTATCCGGTGCAGAGTCTTGTCCCGGCGCACAACGCAGAGCCGCCCAAGGACGCGCCCAGGATTGCGCTGACAAACTTGGAGGAGCTGCGCACCTACAGCGACATCCCGAAGACCGGCCCGATTTCTGAAGAAAAAGCGCGCGAGCTGACGCGTGGCTATGCGGCGTGTGTCAGCTATGTCGATGCTCAGATCGGGCGACTGCTGGCGGAACTGGACCGGTTGCGACTGCGCGAGCGCACCGTGGTGGTGCTGTGCGGCGATCACGGTTGGCACCTCGGCGAGCAGGGATTGTGGGGCAAGCAGACGAACTTTGAAATCGCCACACGCGCGCCGCTGATCATCAGCGTGCCCGGGCAAGTCCAGCGCGGTGCCAGGACGGAGGCGCTCGTGGAGCTGGTGGATCTTTACCCCACGCTCGCAGAACTCTGCGGCTTGTCCGTGCCCGCCGGGATCGATGGCACGAGCCTGGTGCCGGTGCTGGAGGCTCCGGACAGGCCCTTCAAAACAGCGGTCTTCAGCCAGTATCCGCGCCGCGAGGTGATGGGTCGCTCCATCCGCACCGACCGCTATCGCTACACCGAATGGGCCAAGCCTGGCAGCAGTCCACTCGACATCGAACTCTATGACCACCAGCGCGATCCCGGCGAAACGGTGAACATTGCTCATGCGGCAGAAAACAAGGCACTGACCGCTGCGCTCAGTCAGCAACTGCGTGCCGCCCGCCCTCCGAAAAAGACAACCGAATAAGTTCACATCCACTTTATGAAGCCGTCTCTTCTCATCGCTCTGTCACTCGGCGTTCTGGCATCGCTGCATGTCGTTCACGCAGCATCTGAAAGGGAACCATCAAAAGCGGTGAACGAAATTGAAGCAGGTGTCGGCATCGTGGACATCACGCCGACTGGCGAAGTCACGCTCGCGGGCTCGCCTTCGCCGAAGAAGACGGCGGAGGTGAAAACGCGGTTGTTTGTTCGCGCACTGGTGCTCGCCAAGGGTGAGCGCAAGGTGGCGATCGTCACGCTGGACACGCTGAAGTATCCTGTCGATCACGCACTGCGGGCGCGAACGAAGATCGAGCAGGTTACAGGCATCCCGGCGAGCAACGTCATCATCTGCGCCTCGCACACGCATAGCGGACCGCTTTGGAGCTACTACGCGGACAAACTCGTCACACCCATTGCTGAAGCGGTGAGCAAAGCTGCAAAAGATCTGACGCCCTGCACGCTCGGCATGGCACGCGGCAAGGCGGAAGGCGTGGCCGAGTGCCGCCGCGTCATCAAGGACGGCCATGCGTGGAATCGCTGGCAGCTCAAGCCCGGTGAGGCGGACAAGTATCCGGCGGAAGGCCCGGCTGATCCGGAGTTTGATGTGCTGGCGCTGAAAAACGCCGACGGCAAGTTCAAGGCCGTGCTCTACAACTTCGCCTGCCATGCCGCGAACAATCGTAAGCCGCTCATCTCGGCGGACTATCCCGGCGATGTGGAGTTATTCGTGCAAAAGCAGCTCGGCTATGCGCTGCCGACCTTTTTTCTCACAGGTGCCTGCGGCGATCAAAACCCGATCTACAGCGTGCGGCGCGATCTTTTCGAACAACGGCTCGGCGGCGAGATCGTGCGTTGTCTGGGAGCGCTCGAACCCATCGCGGAGCCGTCCTTGTCCATCGAATGCCACGAGTTTCGGATGCCTGGGCGCGAGAAGCCTGAGTTCAAAGAGGCCGAGGTCGCCCGCAACTGGCCCGCCCAGCTTGAGCACTACCGGAAGGCGTTCGAGAGCATGAAAAAGCGAGAGAAGCCGGACTACCTCTACTTCATCACCGGCCTGCGCATCGGCGACGACTTCGCCATCGTGACGAATGCGAACGAACTCTTCTGCAGCATCGGCCTGAGCATCAAGAAGCAGTCGCCCTTCAAGCACACGATGACCGTCGAGCAAACCAACGGCGCGCACGGCTACGTGCCCACCGCGAAAGGTTTTGCAGGCGGCAGCTACGAGACCTGGTTTGGCGAACACTCCTATCTGACCACCAAGGCCGGGGAGATCATCGAGCAGAAGTCGCTGGAAGTGTTGAAGCGGCTCAAAGAAGCGAAGTGATCGTGGACGAAGGTGGTGCAACGAACACGTTGCGGATTCGATGGGCAATCGAAGTGCTTTGCGATTCATCCTTTCCACCCGCGCCAGAGCCACACGAGTGTGTCGGCGAGCGTGTGCTCGAAGACGCGTTTGTCGCAGTGACCGGTGTCTTTGCTGAAGACAAAGCGATGGTCGTAACCTTTCTTTTCGAGTGCCACGTTCGTGCGCAGGCCCGCCATGACCCAGTTGTGATAGGTCTCCTCGGGATCGTTGGCGCGGTTGTCGTTTTCGGAGACGTGGGTGAAGATGCGCAGCGGTTTGCGATCGCTCGTTTCGATGAGTTTCATGCCTGAGTGGTATTCCCACGCGCCGAGCGGAAACTTGGCCTCTTCTGGCGCATCGTCATCCTGCTGATCCACAAAGGTGCCGGAGTAGGCGACGATGCGGCGGAACCAGTCGGGGCGAAACCAGCCCATGCTTAATGCTGCGGCGCCGCCGGAACTGCATCCCATCACCGCGCGCCCCCACGGGTTCTCGGTGAGCGCGAAGTGAGGATACGCGGCTTTGATGTCGGCGTTCGCCAGCACGGCAGGCAGCACTTCATCGTGGATGAAGCGCGCGAGGCGATCGGACATCGTGTCATATTCCAGACCGCGTTCGCTATTCTTGCCGTCATTGCCACCGTTTTGCACCGCGATGCAGACAAAGGCGGGCAGCGTGCGCTTGGGATCCTTGGAGACCGTGAGATTGTCGAGCGCGTTGGCGATGAGATTCAGTTTTCCTGGACCGTCATGGATGATCAGCAGCGGTGCCTGGGTGCCGTCCTTGTAGGCGGCAGGCACATACACGGTGATCTTGCGTTCCGTGTTCACCTTTTTCTTCTCTGGCTCCAGCGTCTTGTCTTTGCCGTCAAAAATTTTGCTGTCCGCCAGCTTCATCTTGAATTCAAACTTGCGGCCTTTGGCTTTGCCTTGATCTGCCAAATCAGGGTCGAGCCGATACGTCGGCCCGACTTCAAAGGAGCCATTTCCCTCTTTGCCAGGATTTTCACGGTAAGTTTCTGCGGCAGCGAGTGTGCCGAGCAACGAGAGACAAAGAGCGAGTGAGGGTAAGTGCTTCATGGAATGATGAGCTATGAAAACGCAGCCCAGAGCCGTCCCTTCTGGGAAAATCATCGGCGGGAATCAAGGCGCTTGCTCGCTTTTATCATGCAGTGGTTTGGCAGTGTCGCCTGAGATAAACCGCATTGAGCGTTTGGTCGCACCGTCCTTGAGCAGCAGGAGGTTGACTTGATCCGCAAAGAGCTCGCAAAACAATGTGTGTCGCAACATTGTACCGGATAAGCCCTTCGGCAGAGTGAATTGAAAAAACAGTGTCGCGGTGGGGTCGCTGCTCTTTTGAGTTTCCACATCGAGCTGACGGCCCAGCCATTCGAGCTTCACGGGTTGGCCTGCTGCGTCGGTGAGATTCAGCACTGCGCCGAGGTAGGCAACGATTTGAGCGTCAAAGACAGCAGGAGGTGTTCGCTCGATGCGCAAATCGCGCTCAGCTCGGCGAATGAGTGCGGTTTCAAGGTCGTTGATGAAAACCGTGAGGCTGACCTCAAGCTTCTTTGTCTGCGCATTGTATTCCGCTTCGGCGATGGATTGATGCAGGGAGTGTGCGTGGAGACTGGTGACGAATGCGAGCAGAAGGACGGTCAAGGAGCGCGGACTTCCAGTCCGCAGCACCGTCGCCAGCATGCCAAGGGCTGTTTTTCGGTCTGCCATGAGTTTGGGTGATTGCGGAAGCGCTGCGGGCTCGGAGGCCCGCGCTCAGCTACTTTTTCTCATCCGCCTTCTTCTCTGGCTTCGTCAGCTCGCGCATGGGGTTCACGGGCTTTTCGTCTTTGTAGAGTTGGAATTTGCTCTTCACAGGGCGGCGCGGCCAGAAATTGTTCTCCACATCGGTGTCCACGAGTTCCTGACGCGGGTCAAAGATGACGGACTTCAATTCTTTCTTCGTGAACAACAGCTTTGATGCCTTCTGTGTGTTGAAGCGCCAGATTTCTGGAGGGAGTTCGAGTTCTTCGCTGCTGCCATCCGTGTATTCGATTTTCAAAATCACGGGTGTCACGAGGCCGCCGACGTTTCGCAACTCGATGGAGTAGAAGTTGTGCTTTGTTTGCAGCAGCTTCGGGTCGATCTCTTCTTCGTTCAGTTCTTTGATGAGTGCTTCGAATTTCTTCTTCTCGCTCGGCAGCACCGTGGTCTCGTCAAAGCTGTCGTAAAAGTCCTTCAGCTCAGGGAAGCGGTCCACGCGCTTCGAGAGCGGATAGTTGCGCTCTCGTGTCGTTGTTTTGGGCAGCTCGTCCTCCTGCTGTTTCTTTTTCTTTTTCTCGATGGCGGGATCGCGACTGTCGAGCTGTAGCCACCGCACCTGCTCCACCGCGACATCGACGTGATCGACGCTGTAGAACCACCCGCGCCAGAACCAGTCGAGATCGACACCGCTCACGTCCTCCATCGTGCGGAAGAAATCACTCGGTGTGGGGCGCTTGAACATCCAGCGGCGCGCGTAGGTCTTGAAGGCGTGATCAAAAGCCTCACGGCCAAGAACGTGTTCCCGCAGAATGTGCAGTGCCGCTGTCGGCTGGCCGTAGGCGTTCGGGCCGAGGTCGGCGATGCTTTCGCTGTTTGTCATCACCGGCACGCGATCGGTGGTGCGCATGTAGCTGGTCATGCTGCGCACATCGCGGCGGTGTTTCCAGTCGTTTTCCCACTCTTCTTCCGCGAGGTATTCGACAAAGCTATTCATGCCTTCATCCATCCAGGTCCACTGACGCTCATCGCTATTGACGATCATGGGAAACCAGTTGTGCCCGACTTCGTGAATCACCACGCCCACCAGCGCATACTTGGTGCGTTCGGGGTAGGTGCCGTCTTTTTCCGGGCGCGGGCCGTTGAAGCTGATCATCGGGTATTCCATGCCACCCACGGGCCCATTCACTGACCACGCGACGGGATATGGATAAGCAAACGTGAACTTGGAATACACCTGGATCGTGTGTGCGATGGCATGCGTGGAATATTTTTCCCACAACGGCATGGCTTCCTTGGGATACATCGACATCGCCATCACCGGCGGGCGGAACATGCGGTCGGCCATGCCACCACGGCGTTCCGGTGTCGGCGGATGCGTCGCGCCCTCCACCGCCATCGCATCCCAAATGAACTTCCGCGATGAGGCAAAGGCAAAGTCACGCACGTTCTCCGCTTTGAACTCCCAGGTCTTCTTTCCTTTCGGTTTGCCCTTCTCCGCAGCTTTTGCCTCCTCGGGAGTGACGATGAAAACGGGTTTCTTCATCTCGCCCTGCGCTTTTTTTAGCCGCTCGCGCTGTGTTTCGGTCAACACGGCATCCGCATTCTGCAAAACGCCCGTGGCGGCCACGAGATGATCATCCGGCACCGTGAGGCGCACCGTGTAGTCGCCAAATTCCAGCGTGAACTCGCCTGTGCCGAGGAACTGTTTGTTGATCCATCCGGCGTAGTCTGTGTAAGCCGCCATGCGCGGGAACCACTGCGCGATGGTGTAGATGCAGTTGCCATCCTCTTTGAAAAACTCATAGCCGGTACGCGCGCTGATGCGTTCGCAGTCGTTGATCGGATAACTCCAGCCGATCTTGAAAACGAAATCTGCGCCGGAGGCCAATGGCTGCGGCAGGTCGATGCGCAGCATGGTTTTCACGATCGCATGCGGCAGCTTTCCTCCCTTCGCATCCGTCAGTTTGCTGATCTTCATCTCGCCATCGTAGGTTTCGTAGGCCAGCAGGCGATCCACCGCGCTGTAGGTGATCTTGTCTGGGTCAATGCCGCGTTTGGTGTTTGGCACCGCGCGCGAGTCGGCGTTGTGGGAGAGATAGTTTTGATCGAGCTGCACCCACAGATACTCCAGCGTGTCGGGCGACTTGTTGTGATACGTCACCACCGCTTCCGCCGTGATGGTGCGCTTCACATCATCCAGCTCCACGTCGATCTCATAATCCGCGCGGTTTTGCCAATAGTCCCGGCCTGGTGCGCCGGATGCCAGTCGCGCCGAAGAAGGCGTGGGCACGGATGAGTCGAGTTGCTGAAACTTCTGCACCGGCGCGCCGGACTCAGCGGCGGCAAGCAGGGCGGGGGAAAGCAAGAGCAGGAGACGCTTCATGGTTCGCGACTCTCCGAAATGCGGCGTGGAAGGCAAGTGCGGCCTGCTCGTCCGGTCGGGGCTGGGGTTTCTTCCCTCTTGCCAGTCTCTGCGCGTTCTGATTGCATCGACTCATGAATCCATCGCATGAGTTTCTTTCCCGTCGTGATGCCTTGAAGGCCACCATTGCTTCGGTCGGCTTGAGTTCATTGGCGTTTGAGCCTGCCGCGCAAGCCGCGCCAACATCCGCGCCCGATGCACGACGAGGTTCGACGAAAAAGTACGACATGCTCAAGTCGATCAATCTCTGGGCTTTTCCGTATCCTGAACGCATGACACTGCGCGAGTGCCTGCAACTCGCGAAGGATGCGGGCTTCGACGGCATCGAGCTGAACTATGATCTCGACAATGATCTCTCTCCCAAGCATGGCACCGCCGACTATCGGAAGATTCGCAAGATGGCCGACGAGATTGGCATTCAGATCAGCGGGCTGTGTTCCTTCCTTTTCTGGCCGTATCCGCTGACGAGCAACGACCCGACCAAACGCGCGCGAGGCATCGAGCTGGCTGGGAAGATCGCGCAATGTGCGCATGATCTCGGTGTGGAGAATGTGCTCGTCGTGCCGGGAGCTGTTCATATCCCGTGGCGCACGGATCACGAGCCGGTGGCTAACGATGTGTGTGATGCGAGAGCCAAGGAGGCCATCGGTCAGCTCGAAAAACAGGCCGCGAAACTGAAAGTCTGCCTCAACATCGAAAACATTTTCTTCAATGGCTACCTGATGACGCCGATGGAGATGAATAACTTCGTGGATGGCTTTGGCAGCGAGCATGTGCGCGTGCATTTCGACACGGGGAACATCAGCATGTTTCAGTTCCCGGAGCACTGGGCGAAGGTGCTCGGCAGCCGCACGAAGAACGTCCACCTGAAGGAGTTCACGAAAAAAGACACCGACTTCAGCCTCGAAACCTTCCGCCCGTTGCTCGATGGCACCACCAACTGGCCCGCTGTCACCGACGCACTGGCCGAGACCGGCTACAAGGGCTTCCTGACTTTCGAGTACTTCCATCCCTATGCCCATTATCCCGAGGCACTGATCTGGCAGACTTCGGACTCGATGGATCGAATCCTCGGACGCAAACACTGATGTCGATAGGTGGTGCGATAGCCATGCGAAACGGCCTCTTGCCGATGGCGGGCATGTTTCCGCTTGGCTTCCGTGCTGTGCTTGGCTATCGACGTTCACTGCAACGCTTTGAACGCCGTGCCATCCTCCACTCCCACCGGTTTCCTGCTCTCTTTCGAAGGCTCCGAAGGCTGCGGCAAGTCCACGCAGATCCGTCTGTTGTGCGAGCGTCTCGCGCGCGCTGGACGGCGAGTCGAGGTGCTGCGTGAGCCGGGCGGCACGGAGGTCGGCGAGAGCATCCGTCATTTACTTCAACACGCCAAAGAAGGGCACGGCATGTGTGCTGAGAGTGAGTTGCTGCTCTTCGCGGCGAGCCGCGCGCAGATCGTGCGCGAGAAAATCCGCCCGCTCATCGAAAGTGGCGCCTTTGTGATTCTCGATCGTTTTCTCGACTCCACCACGGTTTATCAGGGCAGTGCGCGCGGTCTTTCCCTCGAAAGTGTACGTGCCATCAACGACTTCGCTGTCGGCGGCACGCTGCCGCATCTCACCCTCGTGCTCGATTTGGACACGCAGACCGCCTGGCAACGCATCCATGCCACGGGCCGTGAACTGGATCGCATGGAGAGCCAACCGCTTGAGTTTTTTGAGAAAGTGCGTCGTGGATATTTGGAGATCGCTGCCGCCGAGCCGGCGCGAGTGCGCGTGGTCGATGCCTCGGCTTCTCCAGAGTCCGTTCATGAGGAAATCTGGCAGATCGTGTCGAGCGCGGCTCGCTCATGACACGATGACGCTTCACGCCTCACCTTGAATATACCCTGCTGCATTTCGCATGCCCTTCAAAGCCGACCAAGCCCTCCAACTCATCGCGCGCGCTCGTGATCACGGGCGGCTGGGGCATGCCTATCTCATCACGGGACCGAAGGAGGCACGGCATGAGGATTTTGCGGCGCGAGTGCTCGATCTCGTCACCGGTACGCAGATGCGAACCCTAGAGGGCTGGGAAGGGCAGGGCGCGTATGTGCTGCGCCCACAGGGCAAGAGTCGGCAGATCAAAGTGGGGAAGACGGAGGAAGATGAACCGGGGACGATGCGGCACTTTCTCAAACGAATGTACCAAACGGCTGCGGAATCCGTCGGGATGAAGCTCGGGATTATCGTGGATGCCGACTGCATGAACACGCAGGCGCAAAATGCTTTCCTCAAGACCTTGGAGGAGCCGCCGCCGCGCACGTTGCTGTTGCTGCTGACTTCGCATCCAGAGAAACTGCTGCCCACCACGCGGTCGCGAGTGATTGAGGTCAATTTGCTGCCACCCTCCGGTGAGCGCGTCTTCACAGAGCATGAGAACAAACTGCTCATCGTGCTCGGCAAGCACGCAGCGAGAGGTGCGGGCACTCTTTCTGGCGCTTTGGCGTTGAAAGCGGACTTCGAGGCGATTCTGGAAGAGCTGCATGAGGATCTGAAAAAGCGGCATGAAGCCGATTTTGAGCGCGAGACGGAACACTACGGCAAAACCACCGATGGGAGTTGGCTCAAACAGCGCGAAGATCAGATCGAGGCGGCGATCGAGGCGGACTACATCCAGCAACGTGTCGCCTTGATGGACCTGCTGCTCTCATGGTTCGGCGATGTGGCGCGCCATCAAGTCGGCGTGGAGTTTCGCGACCTGCCAAAGCATCAGGCCACGACGGCTGCGCTGGCTGCCAAGTGGGAACCCGCAGAGGTGGCGCGGCGCATGCGCATCCTGCGCCAACTCGAAAGTCATCTGCACACCAACGTGAGCGAGTCACTGGCACTGGAGGTCTGCTTCATTCAGGCCTTTGGCTCGTGAGCCGCGCGCGCATGCAGCGGTGAATCATTCGATACGGACAGCCGCGCAGACCATTTCTAAAATGCGCGGGAGCGAGGACGCGCCGGAGCCTTCTCTGAAACCGTTGCCGAGGATGGGTGTCCATGCGTCGCGGCTGGTGTCGGCTTTCGGCTGCGGGATGCGCGTGAGCGCGGGATCATACTGGCCGGTTTTGCCACCGAGTTTGTAGATCACGAGATCGAGTGACGGCACGATGTAGAGGCAGAATCCGCCTGCGCCACTTTTCCAGAACGCATCCTTCGGTGCTCCGGCCACATGACCGTCGGCATTGTGCTCCCATTGCAGGCTGAAAGGAGTGTGCGGATTGTAGGGACTCCACGTCTGGCATTTCTGAATGTAGGACGCAGGGACGAGTTGCTTGCCTTTCCACTGACCGCGATGAGCGAGGCAGTAGCCAAAGCGCACTGCGTCCGTGGCATGCAATGCGGTGCTGCCTGCGCCATTCGCATGCGGCATGACGAAATCTCCGCGATGCAGGCAGTAATCCCACGCGCCCCAGCCCTGCGGTTTGGCGAGCCGGGTGTCAATGTAGTCTTTCAACTCCATGCCAGTGACATGGCGCAGCACAATGCTGGCGATGTGCGGCGAAGGCGACGAATACGAGTAGCCCGCGCCGGGGGCGCACCACAGGGGGACGTTGAGAGATGAACGGTCGAGATCGCGGATGTTCTGGCCGGGCACAGGCTTGAGTGGTTTGGGATTGGGAGCGCCTTTGACGTAGCCGGTGGGCGTTTGACCTTCGCCCCAGTATCCAGCAGTCATGCACAGCAGTTGGCCCAGCGTGATGTCTGCTTTGCGCGGATCATTCAGCGGGAAAGCCTCGGGCAGATAGTGCTCGGTGAAGACTTTCGTGGCGAGCCCGTCGGGGATTTTGTCTTTGAATTCCTCCAGCATGATGCCGCAGGCGATGCTGCAAAAGCCCTTGCCAGTGGAAGCCATGTCGGGGTTCGCATTGCGGCTGGCTCTGCCGAAATAACGCTCGAAACACAGCCAGCCGCGACGCACGACGACGAGCCCGCCGTGCGCGGTGCTGCGCTCGGTGAGGACGCCTGCCACTTCGAGCTTGTTGAGATCCATGCCGGCTTTGTCACGGCATGTTTTGGCATCTTTGGCCTCACGCCAGCCGCCTTCACTGTCCGGCGGTGGGAAATAGAGATCAGCAGTGAGAGCCGCAGTGGAAACAAAAACGAGGGAGAGGCAGAGGGCGAGGTGCGTTTTCACGAGAATGTCACACGACTGAACGCGCCGAGGCGACAGCGAATGTCGTGATATTTTCTCCGCACTCAGAATCTCCGACTGACACCGACGAGAAAGCCGAGGGAGTCGAGTCCCGGATTCGGATTGGTCGCACCGCCGTTGGAGTGATGCTGGAACATCGTGCTGAGGCGCACGGACCAGTCCTGCGTGATGACGCGCGCGACACCGAGCTGACCGAACCAGTTGAGCGTGAAATTCTGACCCATGCCGCCGGGCACACCCTGCGCGTCCACCCAGCCAAAGCCCCCGCCCGCGCCGCCGAAGATGCTCCATGTGCCGCTCGCATCCCACCATTCGATGGAGGGTGAGGCGGAGAAGCCGAGGTAGCGGTTTTCTGAACCCAGCGCGAACCAGTTGGCCATCGCGGTGAATTTATTGCGCACACTGAGAGCTGAGCCGTTGCGGAAATGCAGGCCAAACATTTCTTTGGAGCGCCACGAAATCATGAAGGGAATGATGCGGTAGTTGAAAGTCGTGTCGCCACCGACTTTCCAAAGGCCGCCAGTTTCAAAGTCGAACGCGTTTTGCTGCCACGGTTTGAGGGTGGCAGGCGCGGGAGTCTGTGCGAGGGCAGCGGTGCTGAAGAGCAGGAAAGCGAGCAGGGAGCGGAGCATGCGGGCAGGTTATCGCCCTTCGCCGTCCTTTTTCAATGTGAATGACCTGCCCCTGGAGGCTCATTTTTTCTTTTCTCGCGTTTGCAGAGAACCCGCTCCCTGTCACGATGTCCGCCCACGAAAGACCTGAATTCATCCCCCGCCTTTTCCATGAGCAGCACCCGCGTCCTCCTCACCACCACTTCCTTTCAAGACACACCCGGCATCCATCATGACATGCTGGCAAAGGCCGGATTTGAGATCGTGCGCGAGCGCGGCCCGCTGCCCGAGAGTCGCATGCTTGATCTGGCCGGTGAATTTGATGCCTATCTTTGCGGCGATGATGCCCTCACTCGCGCGGTGATCCAAAAATCCCTGCCGCGCCTCAAAGTCATTTCGAAATACGGCATCGGTCTCGACAAGATCGATGTTCCCGCTGCCACCGATCTCAAGGTGCCCGTGCTCTTCACGCCGGGAGTCAACCACACCACGGTCGCCGAGCACACGTTCGCTCTCATGCTCGCCGCAGTGCGCAATCTCGTCGTCGAGGCCAACCACGTCGCCGCAGGTCGCTGGACGCGCATCACCGGCAATGAGGTTTGCGGCAAGACACTCGCCATCATCGGTTTCGGACGCATTGGCAAGGAGGTCGCGGTGCGTGCGCGAGCCTTCGGACTGAAGGTCATTGGCTACGGCAACTACTGGGACGAGGACTTCGCCCGCTGGCATGACATCGAGCGTGTCGAAAACCTCGACGACGTTCTGCGCCAGGCCGACATCATCTCGCTGCACACCAAGCTCACCGCTGCCACCAAGGGCTTGATCAATGCGAAAAACTTCCCGCTTATCAAAAAAGGTGCGGTCATCGTCAACACCGGACGCGGCGAACTCGTCGATCTCAAGACGCTCGTTGAGGCACTGAAGTCCAATCACCTCCTCGCCTACGCTGCCGACGTGCTCGATCAGGAGCCGCCGCCTGCCGATCATCCGTTGCTCGGCCTGCCGAATGTCATTCTCACGCCGCACATCGGCTCCCGCACGCATGAGAGCGTGCAGCGTCAGGCCAGTTGCGCCGTGGAAAATCTCACGCGATACCTCGCGGGCAAGAAACCCATCGCCCAGGCCAACACGATCTGAACACCGTCTAGCTCCGATCTTCATCACTTCCATATCACCACCCCTTTCACCCTCCCCAATCATGAGCCTCCCCATCAAACCCCGCGAATCCTGCGCCTTCGATCAAATCTCACTCGGCGAAATCATGCTCCGTCTCGATCCCGGCGAAGGACGCATCCGCACGGCGCGTCATTTCCAGGCTTGGGAAGGCGGCGGCGAATACAACACCTCCCGCGGTTTGCGGAAATGCTTTGGTTACAAGACCGCCGTCGTCACGGCTTTCGTGGACAACGAGATCGGTCATCTCATCGAAGACTTCATCATGCAGGGCGGTGTCGCGACGGACTTCATCAAGTGGCGCGAAGATGACGGCATCGGACGCAACGTTCGCAACGGCCTCAATTTCACCGAGCGTGGCTTTGGCATTCGTGGTGCCGTCGGCAATCCTGATCGCGGCAACACCGCCGCTTCGCAACTCAAGCCGGGCGACATCGACTGGGAGCACATCTTTGGCAAACTCGGTGCGCGCTGGTTCCACACGGGCGGCATTTTCGCCGCGCTTTCTGCGACGACGGCGGAACTGACCGTCGAGGCCGTGAAAGCCGCCAAGAAGCATGGCACCATCGTCAGCTACGATCTCAACTACCGCCCTTCACTCTGGAAGACCATCGGCGGTTTGAAGAAGGCGCAGGAAGTCAATCGTGAGATCGCGAAGTATGTCGATGTCATGATCGGCAACGAAGAGGACTTCACTGCGTCGCTTGGCTTTGAGGTCAAAGGAGTGGATCACAACATTTCCAAGATCGAACTCGACGCCTTCAAAGCGATGATCGAGACGGCGGTGAAGGAATTCACCAACTTCAAAGTCGCAGCCACCACGCTGCGCGGTGTGAAGACCGCCACGGTCAATGACTGGTCTGCCATCCTCTGGCACGACGGCAAGTTCCACGAGAGCCGCAAGTATCCCGATCTCGAAATCCTCGACCGTGTCGGCGGCGGCGACAGCTTCGCTTCGGGCGTGCAGTTCGGTTTCATGGAGTTCAACGACGCGCAGAAAGCAGTCGAATACGGTGCCGCTCACGGCGCGCTGGCTTCGACCACGCCCGGCGACACTTCCATGGCGACACGCAAGGAAGTGGAAAAGACGATGGGCGGCGGCGGTGCACGCGTCGTGCGGTAACACCGGCACCTCTGCCGGTGTGGCGTTGCACAAGCGGGCCGCGTTTTCGCGCCTCAGCGTGATTTTTGTCACGCTGAGACGAGGGGTCTGTGTGGCGGCGAGTTTCTTGCGCCATGGTTGGTGACGGCTACTCTGCACACTCCATCGAAATGGCATCCACTGACTTCACGCCACCTCACGTTTACGAACAGCCTTATCCGGCCTTCGACATCAACGCCATCGCAACACCCGCCTATGTGGTGGACACCGCGTTGCTGCGCAGGAACATGGAAAAGCTGGCCTCAGTGCAGCGCGAATCCGGCGCGAAGGTGCTGCTGGCATTGAAGGGCTTCTCGATGTTCAGCGTGTTTCCGATCATGCGCGAGTATTTGAGCGGCTGTTGTGCCAGTGGGCTGCACGAGGCGCTGCTGGCGCAGGAGTTTGGCAAGGAAGTTCACGTTTATGCGCCGTCGTTTAAGGAGGCGGAGATGCGCGCGATCATTCCCATCGCCCACCACCTCAGCTTCAATTCGCTCGCGCAGTTTCGGAAACACAAGCCGACCCTGGATGCCGCGCGCGCTGCGGGCCATGCACCGAGTCCGGGCATTCGGGTGAACCCGGAGCATTCGGAGGTCGAGGTTTCGCTCTACGATCCATGCTCGCCTGGCTGCCGTCTCGGCATTCGTGCTGATTCGCTAGCAGGGGAGGATTTGAGCGGCATTGAGGGCCTGCACTTTCATGCGCTTTGTGAGCAGGACTCCGATGTGCTTGAGCGCACGGTGGCTGCTGTGGAGGCAAAATTCTCCCACCTCATCAAGCAAGTGCAGTGGGTGAACATGGGCGGTGGTCATCACATCACGCGCAACGATTACGACGTGGAGCGCCTCATCCGCGTGTTGCGCAGCTTCCGTGAGAAGTGGGGCAAGGAAGTCTATATCGAACCCGGCGAGGCTGCGGGTTTGAACACGGGTTATCTCATTGCCGAGGTGCAGGACATCGTTCCCACACCAGTCCCCACCGCCATCCTCGACATCTCTGCCACCGCGCACATGCCGGATTGCCTGGAGATGCCTTATCGTCCGCACATTTTTGGCGCGGGAAAATCAGGCGAATTTGCGCACGAGTATCGCATCGGTGGGCCGACTTGCCTTGCGGGGGATGTGCTGGAGGGTTTTTCATTCCCGGAGCCGCTGCGCATTGGCCAACGGCTCGTGTTTGCCGACATGGCACACTACACGATGGTGAAGACGACCACCTTCAACGGTGTGCCACATCCCGACATCGCGATCTACGATCCGGCGGTGCAGGAGTATCGCGTGGTGCGCCGGTTTGGTTACGAGGATTTTCGCAACAAGCTGTCCTAGGGGACACGCTGATTGAATCAGCGGAGCCAGAAAGCCGGGCAACGAGACGTGGTGTGCGCATTCGAAGCGAATGGAACACCAGCGGAACTTTGCCCAAGCGGGCATGCGGGAAAGAAGACCACGCGGCGCATCATGGAAGCGAACGTAAAAGTGATGGCACTAGGTCGTGTTTGAAAACCTGTTTGGAAGTCGCAGAGCGACGAACGTGCCGTAGCCCGGCCTTTCAAGGCCGGGAATATGAAATGCGCCGTATTCCGCATGCATCTGTGTCGCAGGGCGACACGCGAACCAGTGGATGGATGCCAGCGGGTGGGTTCGGGCGTCGCGCTGCGACGCGGCCTGATGAAGACAGGATGTCCCGCGTATGGTCTTCCGGCCTTGAAAGGCCGGGCTATGAGACGACTGCCGCTCTGCGGCAGAAGCTTGGCAGAGATTTTCAAACACGGCTTAGCTACCGAGAGCGCCCCTCACCAACAGATAAAGGTTGTAACAAAGAGAGACATTCGACTCTGAGCGGGTAGCCGGTTGTCCACCAACGCCTTGTTCTGACGTTCTTTCTATTATTGGAGTCCAAGTTCACGGCTTGCGGTGGCAACTGCCTTTTGAACGGCTAAAAGCTTCTTGTAAACCCCTGGGCGCGATGCGAATCGGTCGATGCTGTTGCGATACCGGAGATAATACATGAATGTCTCCGCAAAATCTTCACGGCTCATCGTAGCAGCATACTCCGATACGAAATCATCGCGGAGCGATTTGCGGTAAAGAGCCATTCTCTCGCGGTCATTCCGGCAGGAATTCAGTAACGTTTGAAATTTGCGACTTCGCTTCACTCGCCAATGCCATTCTTCAGCGGGTGATGGCAATTCATCGTTGTATGGAATCACAAACGCCTTGGAATACCATGGACGCTCAAAAAATTCAGGCTCCATCCAGTGCCATGCGTGAGCATACTCATGGCGAATTGTATCCGTGAGAGTTCCGCCCGGAACAAAGGCTGTTGCGGGTAGATCGCGCGGTAAATAAATCACGCCCTCTCTATATCCGGCTAGTCGTGATAGCCATCCGGTCTGCTCGTAAACATATCCAGCTTCTCCGAAGCTGGGGAGAAGTGCAACCTCTAGCTCGATGTCATCGAGATACACACCGTCGGCCAAGAGACCAACCTCGGCAAGCTCTCCTCGAACCTTGTTGTATGCTCGATTCACATCACCCATCCTGGAATCAAGCGACCAGTGGGCAGAGGCTATCCGCCAAGCCTCTTTGGTCGCCAGTTGGAGGGCTTGCTTGCCCAAAATTGAGAGAATCGACTCGATCATGATTATTTGGCCGAACATTGAAGATCATTCACAGATCGTGAAGTTTGTCAGCCGCATTATCGCTGACACTTTGACGAGAATATCACGGGTTTTTGGCTCCATGGGCGTCGTTTTACCCTCCTATGCCGTACTCGGGCAACAAAAAGGCAGAACACCACTCCCATCACGGATGCTGGAGCTGTGAATGAGCAGCAGACCGAGCCCAGACTGGAAGAACGGCGGCGTGGCGTGATGACTCCCAACGCCTTCACCCCACGCAAATCAACGCCGACACCTTCCCATAAGCCCTGCAACGATTCCAACGTCGGAATGCTGACGCATTCCGCTACGCCTCGTTGAGGCAACGGCCAAGCTGATGTCGAGTTCTCCCCGATTTTGTCGCTCTCTTCTGTGATCCTCAATCGGGAGACACGGAACTCTTTCGTTCAGACACGAGTGAGCACGAATGGACGCCCATAGAAGCAGTGCCTTCCGGTCACGTCATTCGTGATCAGGGGTGTCTATTCGTGGTTAAATCAGCGACTTCCTAGCGCGCTGAAGGGGAGGGAGGCTCGGCCCATTTTTCCATGGCTGGAGGGGCAAAGGCGCGCATGCGTTGCAGCAGGGGCACCATTTCGTTCTCGACCAAGAGGAGTTCGGCATGTTCAGGACGCAGAAAGCCGGAGAGGTTCATTTGCTGGATGAAACCGAGGAGCGGATCGAAAAAACCGTGGATGTTGAGGAGTCCGACCGGTTTGTCATGAAAGGAGAGCTGCAACCAGGTGAGGGTCTCGAAGAGTTCCTCCAGGGTGCCAAAGCCTCCGGGCAGCGCGATGAAACCCGCACTCAAGTCTGCCATCATCTGTTTGCGCTCGTGCATGCTGCGCACGACGTGCAGTGCGCTGACACGGCGGTGGCCGAGTTCTTTATCGAGCAGCGCTTGAGGGATGACGCCGATCACTTCTCCGTGGTGGGCCAGTGCTCCATCTGCCAGCGCGCCCATCAGTCCGACATTGCCTCCACCATAGACGATTCCGATGCCGGACTGAGCGAGGAAGGCACCCACGGCGCGGGCAGCGGCATGATAGACGGGATTATTCCCAGAACTGGAACCACAATAGACACAAATCCGGCGTAGGTCGGGCATGCGTGATCTTGCATGAGTACGACCCTGCTGCAAAGACTTGCGTGATTGCCCTGCCTCCCGCTATCGTCGCTGCATGAATCCCACTCGCCGCTCTTTCATCGCCACATCCTCTGCTGCCGCTCTTGCGGGGTGCTCTCTCATGCCGTCGCGCCAGAAGGGAGATTGGATTGATGCCCACGTGCATGTGTGGACACCGGACGTGGAAAAATATCCGTTGGCTCGTGGTTATGCCGTCAGCGACATGCGGCCACCGAGTTTCACACCGGAGCAGTTGTTTGCGCATTGTCGCCCGGAAGGGGTGAGGCGCATCGTGCTCATTCAGATGAGCTACTACGGCTGTGACAATCGCTACATGCTGGACATGATGCGGGCGCATCCCGGTGTTTTCAGTGGCGTGGCGATCGTGGATGAGCATGCGGAAGGCCTGGAGGACACGATGAAGAATCTGGTGCGCCAGGGCGTGCGCGGATTTCGCATTCATGCGGGGAAGGAAAAGAACCTTTCCGCCTGGCTCGGCTCTCCCGGAATGGCGACGTTGTGGAAAACGGCCGCCGCTTTGAAGGTGAATGTCTGCCCACTCATCAATCCCGACACGTTGCGGCTCATCGACAAGATGTGTGAGTGGTATCCCGATACGAGCGTGGTCATCGACCACTTTGCGCGTGTGGGAATGGCGGGCGGCGTGAAGGAGGCCGATGTGCGGAATCTGCTGCGCCTCGCACGTCACTCGCATACGCATGTGAAGGCTTCCGCCTTTTACGCGCTGGGACGCAAGAAGGCACCGTACCTCGACCTCGGTACTTTGATTCGACAGGTGCGCGACGCCTTCGGCCCGCAACGCGTGATGTGGGCGAGCGATTGCCCTTTCCAAGTGGATCCGGGGCACAATTATCGGGACTCGATCGCACTCATCCGAGATCGCTTGGACTTTTTGAGTGACTCAGACAAGAGATGGATGCTGCGGGAGACGGCGGAGAAGGTGTTCTTTTCATGAACCTTGCCCACCGTTGAGGACAAGACGAAAAAAAGCCCCGCCGTTCGTGGCAGGGCTTTTCTTTCGAGAGGGTGAGTGGTTGTTTGAGAGGATCGCTTTGTTTTAGGAAGCCGCTTCGGCACCTTTGTGACCGAGTTGCTTCACTGCGAGGTTAAGCTGGTCGTACTCGATCGGCTTTTTGATCACCGTGACGGGGCCGTGGGAGAGAATGCGGCTGAGAATCTCACTGTCGGGGTAGCCGGTGATGACGACGATCGGGAGGTCTGGGTGCAGAGCTTTGAGCTGCGAGTACACTTCGTCGCCAGGAACGTCCGGGAGTTTGAGATCGAGGAAGACGAAATCGAATTTCTGCTTCTTCGCCATGGAGATGGCTTCTGCGCCCGTGCCGACGACGAGGCGACCGAAGCCAGCTTTCTTGAGGAACTGTTTGAAGAGTGCCTGCAAAGCAGGGTCGTCATCTACGACCAGCACCGTGGGTTGGCCGGCTTCGTCTTCTTTGCGCAGCACATCGCGGTCGAGAAGACTGCGCTTGATGCGCCAGCGGCCTCCGATCTGGACGGCGGGTAGCTGCCCGCGCTGAACGAGGTAATAGACCGTTGGGAGAGGGATGCGAAGATACCCTGCCGTTTCCTTGACGGTCATGAGTTCGGGCGCGGAGAGGTCAGACATAGGGTGTGGGAGGATCAAAAGGGCGTTGGGTCGATGCGAGAGGGAATGTAGAGGCAAAAATCGGTCGAATGATAATTTCTGCTGTTACAAAAGATACGACGGGCAGCGCCGACTCTTTAGATAATTGGTAGATTTGCGAATTTTAGTCAGAATTGCAAACCAAAATTGACTCACTGTAGAAAAACTTCGGAAATGCTGAAGAATTTCATACAAATTAAATAATGCCACATCATGCACAACCGTGAACCTTCAGTAGAGCCAATGAATGAGCGGTCTGGCTGAGAAGGAAGCCACAGAGCATCTTGCTTGTGAGTGGGCATCGGATTTGCGCAGTTCTGCAGGCTGGCCTAAATGACCTCCCCATGTCTGACTCCATCCCCAACGTCCTCGCCGAACGCTACGCCACCGCCCGCATGCGCGCCCTCTGGTCGCCGGAGGGGAAAGTGAGGCTGGAGCGCGATTACTGGATCGCCGTGCTCAAAGGACAGCGCGATCTCGGCATCCCTGTGCCGGATGGTGTGATCGAGGCCTATGAGAAGGTGAAGGATCAGATCAACGTGGCCTCCATCATGGAGCGTGAGCGGGTGACGCGGCACGATGTGAAGGCTCGCATCGAGGAGTTCTGCGATCTCGCGGGTCACGAGCATATCCACAAGGGCATGACCAGCCGCGATCTGACGGAGAATGTGGAGCAGCTCCAGGTCTTCCGCGCCTTGCTGGAGATTCGCCGTAAAACGGTGGCCGTGCTCGTCGGCATCGCGCGTCGTGCCGCGCAGACGCGCGACATTCCCCTCACCGCGCGCACGCACAACGTCGCCGCGCAGGCCACCACGCTGGGCAAGCGCCTCGCCATGTTCGGGGAGGAGACGCTGCTGGCTTTTGGCGATCTGCAGAACGTCATCGCCACCTATCCCGCTCGCGGCCTGAAAGGCGCCGTCGGCACGCGCCTCGATCAAATCACCCTTTTCAATGGCGACGCGAAAAAGGCATCCGAGCTCGAAAACCGCATCCTGCATCATCTCGGCATGCCGGCGGCCTTTGGTGCTGTCGGTCAGGTGTATCCGCGCAGCCTCGACATGCAGGTTATCGGCTCGCTTTGCCAGGTGGCGAGCGGTCCGGGTAGCTTTGCCCGCACGCTGCGTCTCATGGCGGGGCATGAGCTGGCCTCCGAGGGTTTTGCCAAAGGCCAAGTCGGCTCCTCCGCCATGCCGCACAAGATGAACAGTCGTTCCTGCGAGCGCGTGAATGGCCTCCACATCATCCTCAAAGGCTACCTCGCCATGGCCGCCGGTCTCGCCGGTGATCAGTGGAATGAGGGCGATGTCTCCTGCTCTGTCGTGCGGCGCGTGATGCTGCCAGATGCCTTCCTCGCGCTCGACGGTCTGTTGGAGACGTTTTTGACGATCCTGAATCAGATGGAGGTGTTTGAGTCGGTCATCGAGCAGGAGTTGATGCGCTACCTGCCGTTCCTCCTGACCACCACGGTGATGATGGAGGCGGTGAAAGCCGGAGCGGGCCGCGAAACCGCGCACGAGGTCATCAAGGAGCACGCCGTCCAAGTCGCCAAAGACATGCGCACCGGCAAAGTGCGCGAAAACGATCTCCTCGCTCGCCTCGTGGCCGATGCACGGCTCACGCTCACGGATGCCGACATGCAGCGCCTCGTTGCTGCTGGGAAAAACAACACAGGCGATGCGCCGCAGCAGGTGGATGCCTTCTGCGCGCGTGTCGATGCCATCGCCAAGGAGCATCCTGAAGCCGCGAAGTATGAGCCGGGCGTGATCCTGTGAGCGTGCGGGGTTTTCCATCGGCGCAAGCTCAGTTGGTTTTCGTGCGTTCATGCCCCGCATGATTCTGCGTCTTCTCATTCTTTCCCTCTCTGCCACGACCTTGTGGCTGCATGCTGAAAACTGGCCGCAGTGGCGCGGGCCGCGGATGGACGGCACTTCACGCGATGCGGGATTTCCGTTGTCTGCTGACGGGCAGGTGGCGTGGAGGACGGAGCTGCCGGGCAGTGGGCATGCGTCGCCGATTGTCTGGCGGGATCGGCTGTTCACCGTGGCTGCGCTGCTGGAGTCTGAGGAGCGCGTGCTGCTCTGTCTCGACCGCGCCTCGGGTGCTGTGCTGTGGCGTGCGGTGGTGCTGAAGACACCTGCGGAAGGCATCCACAAACTCAATTCGCTGGCTTCAAGTACTCCGGCCACGGATGGCGAAAAGATTTTCACCGCGTTTCTCGATAGCACGCCGAAGGATGCAGCGAGTGGTGAGCCTGCGGAAGGTGGCCATCCCGGCGGCAAATCCCACAAGGGCACGGTGGTGATTTCTGCGCATGATTTTTCCGGCAAGCGACTGTGGCAGGTGCGTCCCGGTCCTTTTTCGAGCAAGCATGGATTCTGCTCCAGCCCGGTGATCTTTGAGGACAAAGTGATCGTCAACTGCGATCACGATGGCGATGGCTACATCGTCGCGCTGGCTCGTGCAGATGGCAGAGAGCTATGGCGGATCGACCGGCCCAATAAAACACGCAGCTACTGTGTTCCGCTCGTGCGTGAGATCGGAGGGCGTGTGCAGATGGTGCTCTCTGGCACCAAGTGCGTGGCCTCTTACGATCCGCACGATGGCAAGCTGTTGTGGATCATCGACGGCCCGACAGAGCAATTCGTCGCATCACTGGTCTATGGTGAGCGCACGGGCCTGCTCTACATGTCTGGCGGTTTCCCAGAGCACCATCTGCTGGCCATTCGTCCGGATGGCGTGGGCAATGTGACGGATACCCACATCACCTGGCGTACCAACAAAGGCGTGGCGTATGTGCCATCGCCTCTCGTGGAAGGAGATCATCTGCTCATCGTTTCCGATTCAGGCGTGGCGCATTGTTTTAATGCACGCACGGGCGAGATCGAATGGGAGGAGCGCATGCGTGAGCATCATGCCTCGCTGACGAGTGCCGGTGGCGTGGTTTATTTTGTCAACGATGCCGGCACCCTGCGCGCGGTGCGCCCAGGCAAGACGTACGAAAACCTCGCAGAGAGCGCACTGGGAGAGAGGGTGTTTGCCTCGCCCGCGTTGAGTGAGGGGCAAATCTTCATCCGCACGGACAAGGCACTGATCTGCCTCGGCAAACGTGGGATGAAAGCCGCAGCGCGTTGACTCGAGGCGCGAGAGTTTCAGAGCGTACTGCCATTGATGGCCAGCAACTCGACCTCAAACAGCAAGGTGCTGAGTGGAGGGATGAGCGGGCTGGGACTGCTGACGCCGTAGGCGAGGTTGGACGGGATCACGAATTTGAATTTGTCGCCCACGCGCATCAACTGAAGCCCCTCTGTCCAACCGGCGATCACGCCATTCAGCGGAAAGGTCGCGGGTTCACCACGACGCACGGAGCTGTCAAAGACAGTGCCATTGAGCAGCGTGCCGTGGTAGTGGACGGTGACGGTGTCAGATGCAGTTGGATGGACGGTGCCCGTGCCGCGCTTCAAGACTTCGTACTTCAACCCGGATGGAGTGACGTGTACTCCGCTGCCAACATCGGCGGGAGTGCTGGCAGGCATCGGTGCTGCACTGGTGGTGACGGGAGGTGTGGCAGGTTTGCTCGGGGTGCTGCGGCTGGGGGTGCTGCTGCTGCATCCGGCAAACAACAGAGCAGAGAGAGTGATGAGGGCTTTGAGCATGGGTGGAGGAGGTGGGAGGTGCTGCCTGCCAGTGTCCCGACTTGCTCTTTGGGGTCAAGTCAGCATGCTGCCTGCGCTTTGCCGCTCGATTGGCGAGCCATTCACCACGCACGTCACACACCATGTTCAAACACGCTTTCATCTGGCTGTTGTCTTCGACACTTCTCATTCGCATGGCCGCCGCCGCGCCGGAGACACTGGGATCGATTGAGCGACTCGATGCCTCCCTCGATCAACTCATCGTCCCGGACGCGGTCATCGAGAAGTTGGCGTCGGGGTTCACTTGGTCGGAGGGGCCCGTGTGGAAGGAGGATGGACTGTTGTTCTCGGACGTGCCTGCGAATACCGCGTTCGTCTGGAAAGAAGGAAAGACCGCAGCGGAGATTTTTCTGAAACCCAGTGGTTGCTCCGGCGATCCCGCAGGTCAGGGCTCGAACGGACTCGCGCTGGATGCTCAGGGCGCGCTCATCCTCTGCCAGCATGGGGATCGGCGAGTCGCGCGATTGGAGAAAGGCGGTGCCTTCACTTCGCTGGCAGACCGATTTGAGGGCAAACGCTTTAACAGCCCGAACGATCTCGCGATTGCGCGCAATGGAGTGATCTACTTCACAGATCCGCCCTACGGTTTGAAAAAAGGCGGAGCCGCCGCGGAACTCGACTTCCACGGCGTGTATGCGCTGCAACCTGGCGGTAAGATTTCTCTCCTGATCCGCGACCTCCGCTTTCCCAATGGCATCGCGCTCAGTCCAGACGAGCGCATCCTCTACATCGCCGTGTCGGATCCGCAGAACACGCGCGTGATGGCCTATGATCTGGAGGGCGGCGTGGCCGTGCGCGGGCGTGAGTTCTTCAATGCGCAATCGCTCAAAAGCACGGAGCGCAAAGGCGGCTGCGATGGTTTGAAAGTGGACGCACGCGGGAATGTTTGGACCTCTGGGCCTGGGGGTGTCTTGGTTCTCGACAAAAACGGCAAGCACCTCGGCACGATTCTCACGGGGCAGGCGACGGCGAATTGCGCTTTTGGCGGTGCAGATCGTCAGACGCTCTACATCACCGCGCATGCCTTGCTCCTGCGAGTGAGGACGCTGGTAAAAGGGCTTTGATCTCAGCACTCACCGTATTCAGAAGTCAGTCAGCCTTCCTTTTCATCGAGAGGCAGGCACCTCTTCCGACCGCCAACACGGGCTGCCATCGCCTCTAGGCATGTATGGCCACGCCCCCCTTTTTACCGCAGAGGCACGAAGCGCGCAGAGATCGGAAAACAGGGAGTCAGCCTCTGTGCCCCCTGTGTCCTTCGTGGCCTCTGTGGTGAATGAGTCGGAGATCCAGAGGACAGCACTGAGGAGTGTGCGTCATCCCTTCCAGGATACTCCGCTCCCCACCCAAGGTTGGCGCGGCATCCCGGCATGGAATGCCCGCCACCCCAGCCAGGGTAGAGCACCAACCGACCCCGGGATTCCTCACATCCTACCCCGGTGTGCCCGCCACCCCAGCCCGGATAGAGCACCAACCGACCCCGGGATTCCTCACATCCTACCCCGGTGTGCCCGCCACCCCAGCCAGGGTAGAGCACCAACCGACCCCGGGATTCCTCACATCCTACCCCGGTGTGCCCGCCACCCCAGCCCGGATAGAGCACCAACCGACCCCGGGATTCCTCACATCCTACCCCGGTGCGCCCGCCACCCCAGCCCGGATAGAGCGTCCCCCGACCCCGGAAATGCCAAATCCGACCTCGGAAACACCAAAACCGCTCCCCGGATCATCCCGCTCCGCGCAAACGCCATGCGCGGCGGAGCGGCAGGAATGGAGCGCGGGCCTCCGAGCCCGCAGCAGGCTCTTCCCGCGATGAGCCAACGAATCAGCCACGACGAGAGTCGCAATCACGGTGCTCCCCGATGAATCGGAGTCTGGCGACATGCAGCACACCTCTTGCAAGCGACATGCTGCGGCTTCGGAGAGCCGCGCTCCTGCAGATTCTGATTTCAGTGTGTCATAGCCACCTCAGAGATTGAACCGCAGAGGCACGAAGAGCGCAGAGATCGGAAAACAGGGAGTCAGCCTCGGTGCTCTCCGTGACCTCTGGGGTGCAATCGTTCGTTTCAGACGACTGCTTCTGCCTCGCCCAGTTGCTGCCTGCGGATGGGTGTCCTTTGCAGCGTGTGAGATGGGCGATGCTGTGAGCTGTGATTTAGCCTGCAAAGGCGGAGGCGGGGACGCCTTGCGCACCGGGGCGGCAGACAAAGAGACGGCCTGCCAGGGGTTCTTCATGACCGGGTTTCATGCCGGTGGTGATGTAGAGATCTCGCAGCTCAGGCCCACCAAAGGCACAGGCGGTGGTTTCCACACAGGGGAAGTCGATCTGCTCTTCGATTTTCCGTGTGGCGGGGTCGAAGCAGACGACTTTGGCTCCGTGACAGAAGGCGATCCATAAACGGCCTTCGCTGTCGATGGTCATGCCGTCGGGGGAGGAGGGATCGGCGGCCGTGTCCCAGATCACGCGTTCGTTGCTGATGGCACCGATGGAGTTGTCGAAGTCGAAGGCGCGGAGTTTTTTGGCGGGCGTGTCGATGTAGAACATCGTGCGTGTGTCATGACTCCAGATGATGCCGTTGGAGTTGGTGACGGGGGCAAATTTTTTCTCCACGCGCAGATCGGTGTGCAGACAGTAGAGTGCCGCATCGGGGCGTTTCTTTAAGCAGATGGTGCCGGCCCAGAGGCGGCCTGCGGGATCGCATTTGCCGTCGTTGAATCGGTTGTCGGGGAGGTCGGGTTCGGGGTCGGCGATGGGGGTGCTGAGTCCGGTGTCTTCGTCGAGGAAGAAGAAGCCGTCGTCGCCTGCCCACAGCAGTCCACCGCAGGCACGCGGAACCACCGTGCCGACGCGCTGGCCGGTGTTCCAGATTTTTTCCTCTCCGGTCGCGGGGTTGAAGGCGATGATCTTATGCGCCTCGATATCGACATAAAGCAGGCGGTTCTGGTGCCAGAGGGGGCCTTCGCCCCAGACGGAGACATGAGAGGAGACGGGTTCGGGAGTCATGAGTGTGGGTGTCGTGCGTGGCTGTGTTGAGGAGAGTGGGCCGTGGCGGGAGTGAGCTGGCGATTTTTTAATCGTGTTGGTAGATCACCACCACGTCTGAGGAAGGGGCCGTGGGGGCAAAGTCATTGCCAAAGCCTACCGTCTGCACATCTGCGGCCTCCATGCCGAGCTCGATGAGGCGCTGGCGCACGGCGTGGGAGCGGCGGTCTGAAAGTGCGCGGGCATGTCCAGGGGGGAGATCGGGGCGGGAGTAGCCTGCGATGAGCAGCCGCCTTTTGGGCCGCGCACTGCATTCAGTTGCGACGCGGCGGATGTCTTGCTCGTGCGTGCTGGCGAGCTGGATCGCATCCTGATCGAACACCAGTGCTGGGCATGCTGGTGTGAGCGTCGCGTTCAGAGGCGAGTTGCCACTGCGCGGTGGCAGTGCGTAGATCACCGTGTCTGCGGGGGAAGGTTTCAGGAACGGCAGGGAAGGCAGTCCCCCGCAGGAAGAGAGCAGCAGGCCCAGTGCAGCAAACCAGCGCTGCACGGGGGCGGCGAGTGGGGCGGTCGCGATTCGTGGGAGGAGGTTCATGCGCGGTGTGTGTCCCTGAGTCATCATGGCGTCAGCGCATCCAGCGGGGTTCGGAAATGCGGCCAAAGCCACGCAGCAATTGCCGCCGACCGCCGCTGCGCAAGTCGTGCACATAGAGATCGCCATGCTGCACATACGTCATGAAGCGGCCGTTCGGGCTCCAGGAGGGATGCTGCGCGCCGCTGGATTGCAAGATGCGCACGCTGCCACTGGGATACGGTTTGATCGCCACTGCCCATTCGCCGCTGCGGCGTGTGGTGAAGGCGATGTGATGTCCGTCTGGCGACCATTCAGGGTCGGCGCAGAAGTGGTAGCCTGTGCGCCAGCGGTAGAGTTTGGCGGCGACTCCTTCGCTCTCAGGCACCTCGGCGATGTAGAGCCGGGGGCCGTCGCCATCGTCATTGGCGAAGACTAGATGCTTTCCGTCAGGACTCCAGGAGGGGTTGGATGGCGCACCGATCGTGTCGCTCACACACATGGCGGTGTTGCTATTGAGGTCGCTGACAAAGATTTCCGGGTTGCCGATAAAGCTCATCACTGCCGCCAGATGCGTGCCATCGGGAGAGAAGGCGGAGCCGAAGCTGCTGCCGGAGGTGTCCGTGATACCGCGCTCCCAGCCTGCATTGAGGTCGAGGAGGCGAATGGCCGGGAAGCCACTGCGATAACTGGTGAAGGCCACCATGGAGGAATCCGGAGCGATGCTGGGCGACACAGCACCATGGCGATCATGCGTGACCTGATGCACCTCGCCGCCTTCGGAGTCGCACACGTAGATTTGCTTGCGTCCCGTTTTGTCACTCACAAAGACGATGCGGCTGGTGGCTAGGCCGGGTCTGCCGGTGATGGTGTAAATCACGTCATCGGCGAAGGCCTTGAGGTTTTCATCGAGGCCGGGAGCGGCGTAGCTGCGCTGGAAGAGCTTGCGTCCTTTCGCGTCGAGCAGCTTGGCGTCCACGCGCCCGCCGACGGAGTAACCCTCCACAGAAAAGTCTCCTTTCTCATCCGCTCCAGCGACGAAAAACTCACGCGAGTCGAGCAGCTCCTTGCGCAGCACCTGAGCGGCACTGCCGCCGGTGCCACCGGTGAAGGCTGAGATGCGGATGCGCGGCATCGCGCGTTTTTGCGGCGTGGTTTGCACCCGCTCGCCGAGCCCGATCCAGCTACGCAGCGTGCCCCACACGCCTGCGTGAGCGGTGGCGCATGGACTGAGGGCGAGTAATAAAAGCAGGAGTGGCGTGCGTGCGGTCATGCGTGGCCGGATCATGGCAGCAGGAGGAAGTTAAGCTCCAGAGCATAGCTGCTTTTCTGAAAGTTTGCAGGCAGCGCGGCAGAGATTTTTTTCACCTTGGCCGCAGCTTCGATGATCGACTCATCCAGTGCGTGCGATCCTGAGAATTTGCTCATCTGGGATTTCACGACGGAGCCTTCTTTGTCGATGGAGATGGTCAGGCGTGCCTCTCGCTGCTCCGCAGGCACGGCTTCGATGGGAGGTGCTGTCCACGCGGCGAGGAAGGCGGCGTTGACCGCCTCATCCACGGCGTCCAATGCGGCGTCGTTTTCGACGGGCGGCGGTGGTGCCGTGCCGAGAGGCGGGGGCATGACGGGGGCGGGCCGCATGGCATTGAGACGCGCCACATCGAGCAGCGTGGGACTGGTCATGGGCGGCGCAGGCGTGCCGTAGGGGGAATACGCGGCAGGCTTATCAGGCACGCGGCGCAGGGTAATGCTGCGATTGGCCGGAGGTTTTGTTGCCGGTGAACTCGGTGCGAAGAGCGGTGCTCCTCCGGGATTTGGCACAGGCTCCATCTGATGCTGCTGCGGCGGTGCAGCCACGAGGGTGGCTTTTTGGATGGAGGCATCCTCCGCTTTCTTCGGTGCGGCTTTGGCTGGTGGAGCGGAAGGCTGTGATGCACGTGCAGGCGAGGGCGGTGTGGTGGCCACTTGCTTGGTGGGTTCGGCGATGCGGCTTTTAAAATCCTGCGGACTCATCCACACGAGGCGCGGTGCCTCTTCGCTGACATTGCGGTTGCTCCACCAGTACCAGATGCCCAAGATTGCCGCTGCGTGAAGCGAGATCATGATGAATACCGCCGCCGAGATAGGCTCCAGTGAAGGCTGGCGGGGATGTTTCATCGCAGAGGCGGGAGGTTACGGTTCGTCGGCATGCGTGGAGACCGCCGTTCTGCGCACGCCTGCTTCTTCGAGCATCTTCATCGTCTGCACCAGCTCTTGCACTGGCAGATCGCGGTGCATGCGCACTTCGACTCCCGTATCGGGCTGGCGCTCTACGAGCCGTTTGAGCGACGCCGGCAAGTCAGCGCGTGCGAGCATCGCACCGTTCAGAGTGACCGAAAGATCGCGGTGCATCGTCAGCGTCACCACATCCACAGGTGGAGGCGTGGTGGAGGTGGGGGCCGGTTTTACCGCAGGCAGGAGGCTTTTATCTCCCTTCAGCAGCGGCGCAGCCAGCAGCAAAGCCAAGAGCAGCACCAACACCAGATCCATCAGCGGGATCACACTGATCTCCTGGACAAGTTGGAGCTGACGCTGATTTGAAAAACGTCTCATGCGCGGACGGGCTGCATCGCTGGGAAGTTGGGCAGCGGTGAAGAGCTGGCACCACTGCTGAAAGCGGGCATCGATGGGCTGCCCAATGCACCAAGGCTCGGCAGCGCCTCATGTGTCGAGCGGTGATCCACAAAGGTGCGATCAAAGGCACCGCAGAGCTCTCCGGCAAAGTTATCCAACCGCACGATCATGCTCCTGATGCGCGCTACGAGCGTGTTGTAGCAGAGCATGCTGGGGATGGCCACCAGCAGCCCGAGCACCGTCGTCACCAGCGCAGTCGTGAGACCGGGGGCCAGCGTGTGCAGCGTGAATTCTCCACCAGCACTCAACACGGCAAAGGTGTCGAGGATGCCCCACACCGTTCCCAACAAGCCCAAGAATGGCGCGCCACTCAGTGCCGTGGCCACCCAGCTCATGCGTGCCTCCAGGCGCAGTGCGGCCTCTGCCACCCCGCGCTCCATCGCTGTCTGCACCGCACTCATTTGAGAGGGAGTGACACGGCCCGCGCCCTGCAATCGCGTGGCAAAAGTCTCTCCCGGCTCGTCTTCACCGAGGAGATGCCACGCCAACTCGCGACAAGCCGTGTGGTAGATGTGATGATAGGCGGAATCATCGAAGCGCTCCCGCCGCTGAAAAATCTCCAGGGGATGATTGCTACCGCGAAATTCACGAAGAAAGGACAGGTTTGCTTTGTGGACGCGCGAGAGCAGGAAGTGCTTGCTCAAGATCACCGCCCAGGCGGTCACGGACATGATGACCAGCGCAGCGCAGATGATCTTGCAGGTCAGACTGCTGTGCTCCAGGCCATACAGGAGGCCCGGCGAGAGGAAGGTTTCGAGGGGAGGCATCGAAGGCGAGAAACTGTGCTAGTTAAAAGACCTTAAAGGTCTGGCGTCAACCGGTTTGCCAGTGCCAGGGCGGCCCGCGCTGCTCCTGCCGCCACAGCATTTCTTGCGCCTGCTCTGAATCGTGCTCATTTCGCCCCTCACCCCCAAACTACGTTTCCGCCCATGCCTGTTGCTACCCCCGCCCAATACCGTGCCATGCTCGATGCTGCCCAAAAAGGCGGCTACGCCTACCCGGCCATCAACGTCACCTCCCTGCCCACCATCAACGGCGCACTGAAGGCCTTCGCGGAAAGCAAGTCGGACGGCATCATTCAAATCTCCACCGGTGGTGGCGAGTTCGCCTCGGGCACGTCGGTCAAAGACATGGCACTCGGTGCCATCGTGCTCGCGGAGGCGGTCCACATCCTCGCGGCCAAGTATGATGTCCTGGTGGCACTCCACACCGATCACTGCCATCCCAAGAATGTCGAAAAATTCCTGAAGCCCCTCCTCGCTGCCACCAAGGCGCGTCGCGAAGCAGGTAAGGGTAACCTTTTCAACTCCCACATGTTTGACGGCTCCGAACTGAGCCTCGAAGAGAACATCAAAGTCTCCAAAGAACTCCTCAAGCAGTGTGCCGAACTCGACATCATCCTCGAAGTCGAGGCTGGCGTCGTCGGCGGTGAAGAAGATGGACACGACACATCCGGTGTCGCCAACGACAAGCTCTACACCACTCCCGCAGACATGCTCGCCGTGTATGAAGCTCTCAGTGGCATCGGTCGCTTCATGTTCGCCGCTACCTTTGGCAATGTGCATGGCAGCTACAAGCCAGGTGCGGTCAAGCTCAAGCCCACCATCCTTCGCGACGGACAAAAAGCCGTCATGGACAAACATGGCGCAGCCGCAGAGATGGATCTCGTTTTCCACGGTGGCTCCGGCACGCCACTGGAAGAAATCCGCGAGACGCTCGGCTACGGTGTGATCAAAATGAACATCGACACCGACACGCAGTATGCTTTCACCCGCCCCATCGTGGCGCACATGATGAAAAACTACGACGGCGTGCTCAAGATCGACGGCGAGATCGGCGACAAAAAGTCCTACGATCCGCGCTCTTATCTCAAGAAAGGCGAGCAAGGCCTCTGCGACCGCATGAAGGAAGCCTGCAACGATCTGCTCAGCACCGGCAAAACCATTTTCGGAACGGTCTGATCGGCGCGTGAGGACTTAGCCCTCGCTCAGCATGCGGCGAAACTCCGCTTCGGTGAGCACTTTCACGCCGAGCTTGCCCGCCTTGTCCAGCTTGCTCCCGGCTTCTTCGCCGGCGAGCAGGTAGGAGGTCTTGCCACTGACGCTGCCGCTCACCTTGCCTCCGTGCGCGCGGATGAGATCGGCGATGGTTTCACGATCTTCACTCAAAGTGCCGGTGATGACCCAGGTCGTGCCACTGAGGGTGGAGGAGGCTGCTTCGACCGTCTTCTGCGTGAAGTTCAAGCCCGCCGCGTGCAGCCGTTCCAGCAGGGAGAGGTTCTGCGCATCGCGGAACCATTCATGGATGCTTACAGCGACGACATCGCCGATGTCCGGGCACTGCATCAGCTCCTCCACGGTCGCTTTGGCGATGGCGTCGATGCTGCCGAAGTGCTCCAGCAACTTGCGTGCGCCACCCGCGCCCACATGCAGAATGCCGAGGCCAAACACCAGACGCCAAGGCTCCTGCTGCCGACTGGCTTGGATGGCCTTGAGGTAGTTGCCGATGCTCTTGGAACCTGTGCGTTCGAGGCGGGAGAGCAGCAATTCGTTGAGCGCGTAGAGATCGGCCACGTCACGCACGAGTTTCAAATCGACCAATTGCGCCACCACGGATTCACCGAGGCCGCCGATGTCCATCGCCGCGCGGCTGACAAAATGCTCGATGCGCCGTTTCACCACTTCCGGGCAGTGCGGATTCAGGCAGCGGATGACCACCTGCTCTGCGTCGCGCTGCACGGCTGTGCCGCATGCCGGGCATTGTGTGGGAGCATGAACGGGTTTCTCACTGCCATCGCGCTTTTCCTTTTTCACTGAGACGACCGCAGGAATGATCTCGCCTGCTTTTTCGATCACGACGATGTCACCGACGCGGATGTCCTTGCGCTCGATTTCCTCATAGTTGTGTAGCGTGGCATTGCCCACCGTGCTGCCGCTGATGAACACGGGATCAAGACGGGCCACCGGCGTCAGCGCGCCAGTGCGCCCCACTTGAATATCGATGGCGAGCAATCGTGTCTCTGCCTGCTCGGGCTGATACTTGTAAGCAATCGCCCAGCGTGGTGCCTTGCTCGTCGCTCCGAGTTCGCGTTGATCGGCAAAGCTGTTGATCTTGATGACCGCGCCATCGGTTTCATAGGGCAGCGTTTTGCGCTTCGCGTCGAGCTCGTGGATGGCGGTGAGCAATCCCTCGGCACTCGCAGCATGCCAGACGAGATCCGCCTTGCGCAAACCCGCGCGATCCAGCAACGCATACACATCGGTCTGCGACTGCAAATCCATGTCGCCTGCATCGGCGAGGCCATAAAAAACGATGTCGAGCGGGCGCTTGGCGACGATCTTCGAGTCCAACAGCTTCAATGTGCCCGCCGTGGAGTTGCGTGGGTTGGCGAACAGAGGCTCCCCTGCTTCTTCGCGCTCTTTGTTCAGTTTGGCGAAGCCCTCCTTGCTCATGAAAACTTCTCCGCGCACTTCAAAAGTCTGCGGCCCGTCTTTCGGCAGGCGCAGCGGCAGACGCTGGATGGTTTTTAAGTTGTTGGTGACATCATCCCCGGTTCGCCCATCGCCGCGCGTGGCGGCGTGTTTCAGCATGCCGTTTTCGTAGCGCACGGTGATCGCTACGCCGTCCACTTTGGGCTCGATCACACAGTCCACCGTGGCACGTGCCAGGCCCTTCTGCACACGGACAAAGAAGGCGGTGAGTTCTTCCTCTGAGTAAGTGTTGTCCAGACTCATCATCGGCACTTTGTGCTGAATCTGGGTGAAGCCTTCTAATGGAGCGCCGCCAACCCGTTGCGTGGGGGAATCCGGCGTCCGTAGTTCGGGAAAGAGAGCCTCGATGTCTTGCAATTCTCGCAACAGCGTGTCGAACTCCTGATCTGAAATGACGGGCTTCGCTTCCACATAATAGAGGCGATTGTGATGGTGGAGTTCGGCACTGAGAAACGCGACTCGGTTGGCAGCTTCGGTCTGGGTCATGGCGGCAGGCTGATTTAACCACGAAGCACTGGGATGAAACGAAAATTCTCCACTCGCTCGCCTCTCCTGCCGCCCACCCATCAAAACGTAGCGGAATGCGTCAGCATTCCGACGTTGGATTCGCGTGATGTATCCCTATTTCGCGAGCCTCGATAAACATTTCTGTTCCTGCGCGGATGATTCGATTCCCATTCGCGCCGAAAAAGCAGAGGCAGGCGCACCCTCGATGCAGAAATGCGGTTGAAGCCATGCCAACAGGCCGCACTGTCGCGCTCCCCATGTCTGATCTCAAAGAATACCTCGCCGAACGTTGTCAGGAAGTGGATGCTGCGCTGCACCGCCTCATTCCCGAGGCTGGCACGCGACCCATGACGCTGCACCAAGCCATGCGGCACAGCATTTTTGCCGGCGGTAAACGGCTTCGCCCTGTCCTGTGCCTCGCTGCGGCGGAGGCCTGCGGTGGCCGTAGAGAAGAGGCACTCTGGAATGCCTGTGCCGTGGAGTGTCTGCACACCTATTCTCTCATCCATGATGATCTGCCCTGCATGGACGACGACGACATGCGTCGTGGCGTCCCCACCTGTCATAAAGTCTATGGCGAGGCGATGGCACTGCTCGCAGGCGATGCGCTGCAGGCACTGGCGTTTGAGTTGGTGACCCAGACTCCGGCGACGACGCGCTACACCACGGCGGCGATGGTGCGGGAACTCGCGCGCACTGCGGGCAGCCTGCATCTCGTGGGCGGGCAAGTGGCCGATCTCGAAGGCGAGGGGAAAAAGCTCCCGCTCGACGATTTGCGTTTCGTTCATGAGGGGAAGACAGCGGCGCTGCTCACCACCAGCGTGAAGCTCGGCGGCATGAGTGTGAACGCAGATGAGCAGCAAATCAAAGCACTGCACGACTTTGGCATGGCGACCGGCCTCGCCTTCCAAATCATCGACGACATCCTCGACGTGACACAGACAAGCGAGAAGCTCGGCAAGAGTGCAGGCAAAGACATCACCTCAGAAAAGAGCACCTATCCAGCGCTGTTGGGCTTGGCGGCTTCACGGGCGGAAGCACAACGACTCACCGAGGTGGCGCATCGCGCGTTGGATGTTTTGGGCGAGAATGCCTCGCGGTTGCGGCAGCTCGCGGATTATCTATTGAGCCGCGATTATTGATCGCGCAGCTAAGGTGCGAACAACGCTTTGAGATCCTCGCTGACCTTTTCTGGCGGGCCGAAGTTCAGCAGGAGCGTGGAGCCATCGCCTTGCACGATGCGGAAGCCCAGCAAGCGCGTGCCGTCGGGGGTGATCTGCATGTCGAGCTGCCGGAGGTATTTTTTGATCAGCAGCGCGCGCGGCACCATTGCCACCGTGAGATAACGCTTCTCCTGCTGCGTGACTCTGAGGGTGAAATTCTTGGTCAGTGAATTCATGTCCATGTCCCGACCACTGAGGAAACGCATCCACATGCGCACGCGGTGATCATCAGGATCCAGCGTTTGCCAGGGCGTGTCAGCATTCTCACGCAAGCGCACCGCCTCTTGGTCAAAAATGAGCACGGTGCTCGCCGGTGGGTCCAGCTCCCAGCGAAAACGCCCGTCCGCCAGACGCCAGAAGCGGCCTGTGGCATGTGCGGGTTCTTTAAGCGCAGGAGAGGTGCGCGTTTGAGTGAAGGAGACCTTGATGCTGCCGCTGTTTTTTTGCGCTTCAGCCCAACGATGAAAAACGGGCGGCACCGCAGCGTCTGATTGTCCCTGCGTAGCAGGGACTGCGCAGAAAAACGATACGGCGAGGAAAAGAACGAACGGACGCATCACTCGCTCAGCCAAACACGAGATTCCAGATGGCTCAAGCGCGGACACAGGAGCGTCATGTTTTCCCTTGCTGCCCTAGATAAACCGTGCTCTCTCCCGCCTCAGTCCATCCCCACCACACACATCAATGAGCGAGCGTCGCGTCGTCATCACCGGCATGGGAGCCATCTCCCCGAACGGTAGCAATAAAGAAGAATTCTGGAAAAACCTCGTGGCCGGAAAAAGCGGCATTCGTCGCATCCAGTCGATGGATACGGAGAAATACGACTGCAAAATCGGCGGTGAAGTCGTGGACTTCGATCCCACCGGATATTTCAACAATCACAAAGACGCTCGCCGTGCCGACCGCTATTTCCAGTTCGCCATGGCCGCGTCAAAGATGGCGGCGAAGGACTCCGGTTTGAACCCTGACAGCCTCGATCCGCATCGCGTCGGCGTCATGGTCGGCAGCGGCATCGGTGGCCTGAGCACCATCGAGACTCAGTATGAAATTCTCCTGACCAAATCACCAGCGCGCGTGTCGCCGTTCCTCATCCCGATGATGATTACGAACATTGCCAGCGGCATGATCGCGGCGGAATACGGATTCATGGGGCCGAACATGGTCATCGTGACGGCTTGTGCGACTTCGAACAACAACATCGGCGAAGCCTGGCGCATGATTAAATTTGGCGATGCCGATGTGATGATCGCCGGTGGTGCTGAAGCGTCCATCCGTCCCTGCGGACTCTCCGGTTTCGCCAACATGAAGGCCCTCAGCCTGCGCAACGACGATCCCGAAAAGGCCTCCCGTCCGTGGGACAAAGACCGCGACGGATTTGTCATGGGTGAAGGTGCTGGCGTCGTCGTGATCGAAGAACTCGAGCACGCCAAAAAACGCGGCGCGACGATTTACGCCGAACTCGCCGGTTACGGTGCCACTGCTGACGCCTATCATCTCACCTCACCGCATCCCGAAGGTCTCGGAGCTGCGAAGTGCATGGAGATGGCCCTGCGCCACGCCAAGCTGAACACGACCGACATTCACTATGTCAACGCTCATGCCACCTCGACTCCGGTTGGTGACCTTTGCGAGTTGCGCGCCATCAAGCGTGTGTTTGGCGAATACGCCACAAAGGGACTGCTCGTCTCTGGCACGAAATCCATGACCGGCCACCTTCTCGGCGCGGCTGGCGGCGTCGAGCTCATCGCCTCTGTGTATGCTATCAAGGATCAGGTCATCCCGCCCACCATCAACGTCGAAAATCTCGACCCCGAGGTGGACGTGGACATCGTGCCAAACACGGCGCGTGAGGCCAAGGTGAACGCCGCGTTGAGCAATTCCTTCGGCTTCGGCGGCCACAACGCCGCGCTGCTGATCAAGAAGTTCGAAGGCTGATCAACCCGAGCTTTGGAAGGGACAAGCGGCGAGTGGTCTTTGACTAAGCGCTTCAATGTCGGGATGTCCATGTCAAGGGAGCGAGCTCGTTGTCGTCTAGGATGCCAGGAAAGGGATCGTATCCTTTCCAATCCCGCGCCCCCTCGCTGTCGTCACGCAGGAGATTGAGAAGACGCTTCATGCCACTCGCCGAGGCTTGCGCCGCCTCAATCCATTGTCGCCATTGGTTCAATTCACGCCCCGCCCAGTGACCGCGAGCAAGCCAGCGCTCAATGTTTTCAAGCGGGATGCGCAGCAAAGCAGGTTCGGCCTCGATTTTGTCGGCGATGAGACAGAACTGCTGATGCGCCATCCGGTCGCCTGTGGGGTCGTGGTAGGGCATGGTGGAGTTTTAACCGTCCTGTCACAGCTTGCCAACTGCAATGCGGGGCTTCAGCGATGGATCTCCAGCACCACATCCTTCGCGCCATCAATCACCTCAAAGGTCCAGTCGCCTGCGCCGGGCTTCTGTTCTTTGGTCGTCACGGTGCCGTCAGATGTTTCGAGCCCTGGCACATCGGCGGCGCTGTAGTTGACGGTGAGCTTGACTTTACCGATCACCGGGCCGGTTTTTTCACCGAGTTTGAAGCTGCCGCGCATCACACGTGCGCAGGCGACGGGGGCGTTTGTGTCTTCCGGTGTGAAGGTGACACTGCCCCAGCTCACCGGTGTGCCATTCACACTGACTTTGCCGTTGATGGCGGTGCGTTTCACCGGTTTGAAAAAGCTCTGATTGCGCAGCCAGTCGCGCAGATGGCCGCTCCAGGTGCCGAGCACGGCGTCGCCAAGAAACAAACCCACTCCATGCGGGCCGGGGCGATAGATGTGCAACTCGGCTGGCACCTTGTTTTTGCGGCAGGCGAGATAGAAGACCACCGCGTTTTCAGCGGGCACCACGATGTCCTCATCCGTCTGAAAGATAAAAATCGGCGGCGTGGCCGCTGTCACTCGTAACTCGGTGCTCACGTGCTTCGCCATCTCGTCGTTGTCGTTGGGGCCGAGCAGGTTTTTGCGCGATCCCGTGTGGCCGAAGGGACTGATCATCGAGATCACCGGATAGATCGGAGCTGCGACATCGGGACGCGCGCTGACTTGGTCGATGGCGTCGTTCGTCATGCCTTCAGGTTTTTCATCGAACATCGTCGCTGCCATTGAGGTGAGATGTCCGCCCGCGCTGAAGCCGATGATGCCGATGCGGTGTGGGTCGATGCCGTACGGTTTCGCATTCGCCCGTACATGGCGGATGGCGCGCTGCACGTCGATGAGCTGTGTGGGGAAGTGGTAGCCGTTCGTGCCGAGCCGGTAGTGCAGCACAAAGGCACTCACGCCGAGTCCGTTGAGCCACTTCGCCACCTGCACGCCTTCGTGATCCGCCGCCAGACCGCCGTAACCGCCACCAGGACACACCACAAAGGCTGCGCCATTCGCTTTCTCCTTCGCCGCAGGCCAGACATAGACAAAGGGCTGATCCTTGTCCTCATTCCCCTTCGCTCCGGGAGCACCGTCAGGCCAGAGTCGCACCTTGGCGGGCTCTGAAAAGGCGAGGGAGGTGAGAAATAAAGCGGCGGTGAAAAGAGAAAGTTTGTTCATGGGCGGTGAGTTCTGTTAATCCTGTCAGCCACCCCATTCTTTCACAAGCCATGATCTCCCGTCGTCATTTTCTTTCCACCAGCCTCGGCGCACTCAGCGTCTCCACACTCCCAGCCATCGAGCCGATCAAGCGCCCCGGCAAAAGTCGCATGCAGCTCGGTGTCGCCGCGTATTCGTTCCGCGAGTACTTCCAGTGGATGCGCGACAAGGAGCAGAAGCCAAAGGGCGACCGCAAGCCGTGGAGCATCATCGACTTTGTGGACTGGTGCGGCGACAACAATGTTCCTGGAGCCGAAGTCACGAGTTACTTTTTCCCGCCGAACGTGGATGAAGCCTACCTCTTGGAATTGAAACGCCGCGCCTACCTCCGTGGTGTGCAGATCGCAGGCACGGCGGTCGGAAACAACTTTGCCCTGCCGAAAGGGGACAAGCTCAGCGAGCAGATCGCCTACACAAAAAAGTGGATTGATCATTCTGCGGTCATGGGCGCGCCACACATCCGTGTGTTTGCTGGACCGCAGGCCAAAAACATCTCTGAAGAAGAGGCGGTGGCCAACTGCCTCGAATCCTATCAGGAATGCCTCGACTACGCGGGCAAGAAGGGAGTCTTCCTCGGCTTGGAAAATCACGGCGGCATCGTCGCGAAACCTGACAATCTCATCAAGATGGTGAAGGCGGCAAAAAGCCCCTGGGCCGGCATCAATCTCGACAGCGGCAACTTCCACACTGCCGATCCGTATGCCGATCTCGCCAAGATCGCGCCCTACGCGGTCAACGTGCAGCTCAAGATGGAGATCAAGCGCGAAGGTGCCAAGACCGCGGAACCTAGCGATGTGAAGCGCGTCATCCAGATCATGCGCGACGCGAATTATCAAGGCTGGTTCACCCTCGAATTCGAGACGAAGGAAGATCCGTTTGTTCGCGTGCCGGAGATTTGCGACATGCTGCGTCCCCTTTTGAGCTGAGGTGCGCTCTGCCGTGCCAGTTACTTTTCGTAGCGGCGAAATTCGAGGTCGCCTTCGCGATGGAGAACTTCGACGCGGGTAAAGAGGTGCTCAAAAGGCGGCAGTAGGACATCGCCTTCGTAATCCTTGGCAATGTGGGTCAGGTAAAGGCTGTCGCATTGCGGCAGCAGTGCTTCAAAGACACGCGCACCGCCGATGACGAAGACGCTTTGAGCGTCTCCACACACCTTCGGGAGTTCGGCGACATCGCGGATGACGGTCACACCTTCGCGCGGTTGCATGGTGTGGCTGAGCACGATGTTTTGTCTGCCGGGCAATGGTTTGCCGATGGAGTCGAAGGTGGCACGCCCCATGAGAATGGGATGGCCGAGGGTGGTGCGCTTGAAGAACTTCAAATCTTCCGGGTAATGCCACGGCAGCTTTCCCTCGCGACCGATGACACGATTGGCGGACATGGCGACGATGGCGATGAGGCGCATAGCGGAAGAAGGGGGGGATTTACCAGAGGTCGATCGGCTGATGCACGTCGGGGCGGATGAGTTCGGTTTGCGGCAGTGTTTCGGTGAAGCGGCGCATGAACCATTGCTGCGCATTCTCCTCACCGTGCACGAGGAGCATTTTCTTCGGCTTCACTTTCTCTGCGTAGTCGGCGATTTGCTCGCGCGTGGCGTGGGCACTGAGATCAAAACTTTCCACACGCGCACGGAGCTGCACGGGCGGCAGATCGCGCGCGAGTTTGATCATGTCGCCTTCCTTGGCGTTGCGAATCTTGTAGCCGGGGGATTCAGGATCGGTGTAGCCGACGAAGGCGACGGCGTTGCGTGGATTGTCGAGGAACTTCCAGGCGAACTGGTTGGATGCGGTGTGCTCCGTCATCATGCCGCTGGAGAGTGCGTAGAGCGTGCGCGGGCTGGAGACGATCTCCTGGCGTTTGCGCGGGTTTTTGCGCGGCACCAGAATGTCGGTGTCTTCGAGCAGACGAAAGCCGGGGTAGCTGCGGCGACTGCGTGAGGCGTAGTGATCGTAGAGTACGGTGATCTTGGTGCCGAGCCCGCCGATGTAGAGCGGCATTTCGGGAATGAGACCTTCCTGGTGTAGCTCGTGCAGCATGAGCATGACCTCCTGTGTCTTGCCGAGGGCAAAGACGGGAATCAGCAGTGCGCCATTGGCCTCATGGGTGTCGCGAATGAGGGCGGCGAGCCGCTCTTTTTCACCTTTGCGGGAATACTCGGCGGGGCGCGCGTGGTCGCCGCGGGTGGTTTCGATGATGAGCACGTCGATGCCACTGGTGGGGAAGTCAGCCGCGCGGCAGATGGTCTGCGATTCAAAGTTCACATCGCCGGTGTAGAAGAGCGTATTGGAGCCTTCGCGGATCAGGATGCCCGTGGAGCCGAGGATATGCCCGGCATCGAACAGGGTGGCTTCGAGTTCAGTGTCTGGAAGGGTGAAGGGACGCTCAATGTCGCGGTAGATCCACTGCGCGCGGATTTGATCGAGTTCGCGATGCGTGAAGAGCGGATACTCGGTGATGGATTCCTCCTCACGCTGCTTGGTCATCACGTTGACGGAATTGTGCAGCATCGCAGATGAAAGTTCTCCCGTGACTTCGGTCATGAGCACGGGGGTGTTTGGCTGCTTGCGCTGGAGTACAGGCAGGGAGCCGATGTGATCGTGATGCGCGTGCGTGATGAGGATGGCGTCCGCCGAGTCGTGGGGCAGTGGGCCGAAGTCGGGCAGCGCGGCAAAGCCCGTGGCTTTGGGATGCATGCCAGAGTCGAGTACGACGCGATGCTCTCCAGCTTCGAGAAGGTAGGAATTGGCGCCGATTTCACGACGGCGCGTCAGATTGCGGAAACGCATGCGGTTTAGAAAAAAGGAGCGCGAAGCTAGGGGCTTGAGGCCCGCGCGCAAGGAGTGTTTAACCCTTCACGGCTCCGGCAACACGCGCAAAGAGGGCAGAGGCCGCCAGCAGCGCAGCCGGGAGGGCGGGAGGGCACCAGATGAGCGCGGATTGGAAGGCGAGGAAGCAGACGACTCCGCCAGCAAAGATGAGTGCGGCTCCGCGGAGGAGAGCTTTCTTCCGGGATACACGGAAGACGAGCCAGAAGCCTGCCAGTCCCGCCATGGCCCATACGATCCATTGTCCGTAAGCAGGCAAAACGCGCAGACGTGGCAGCGTCAGCGCGCGCGAAAGTGCCTGTGCGTACTGGCGTGCCAGGCCGTTGCCTGCGGTGTCTTCTGTGCCGATGACGATGATTTTGCCACGGCTGAGGATTTGCTTTTCTGCGGCGGTGAGTGTGCCAGCGAGCTCAGACGTCATGAGACTGAGAGCATCGATTTCTGGCAGCGGCTGCGCAGACTTCCATGTGAAATCGCCCTGGCGTGTGAGCGGCAGGAAAACGCCACCCGCTAAGTAGGCTCCGGCTCCTGAGCCGAGATGCAGGCGGTGCATGGCATAGGGAGTGTGTGTGGCGCGTGCAAGTGCCTGCGCCAGCACGGTGGGGCGCAGCCGCCCGCCTTCTTGCACTGCGTAGGGCAATAGGGTGCGCCCGCCTTCTTCTCGCGCGATGGCGATGCCGATCTCAGCTTGGCGGCGCAGCAATTCCTCGGGTGCGATGACGAGTGCGCCAAGTCGTGGGACAGCGTGCGTGTCTCCCGCGACCTTTAAAAAGCGGGGCAGGGCATCATCAAGGCCACCGAGAAAGGCTGGCTTATCCGTGTCCTTGGTCATTTGGGCTTCGATGCCGAGCACGACACTCGGGAAAGGCAGCAGAGCTTCCGCCGCCTCTCGCGTGAATTCTGGTGGAGGCCGGCCCCAGAAGATCGGCTCTGGAATCACGAGCACCGAGGGCTCGAAACTCCGCAAGGTCTTGAAAATCATCTGCCAGTCGAGCGGGCGCGGTGGCCATCCTGCGTAGTCGGCCTTATCCGCCGCGCGCATCTTCACCAGCACGACCGGAGACTCCGTGCCAGGCTTTGCATCTTCTTCAAAACGCTCACGCGTGTTTGCCACGAGGAAATCGAGGAAACGCTCGTCGAGCTTCTGCAAATGCCCCGCATGCTGTTCACGATGCAGCCACCAACCGAGGCTGGCGAGAACGGAGAGCAGGAGCGCGGCGCGGATCATGGGGTGCGCGGACACCCGCGCAGGCGGTTAGGATGAAGCGGCGGATGTCGCAGCAGTGGCACCGCGTTCCTCGGCTGTGAACTTGAGGCGCTTCTGCTCCTCGTCGTAGGAAACCTTGACGTTGTCGCCCTCGCGCACATCGCCACGCAGGAGGTGCTCTGCCAGCGGATCTTCGATGTGTTTTTCCACGGCGCGGCGCATCGGACGCGCACCGTATTGCGGGTCGTAGCCTTCCTTCATGAGAAACTCACGCGCGCCGTCATCGAGCGCGATGTGGATGTTCTTATTCTTGAGGCGGGTGACAACTTTGGAGACTTCGAGATCGACGATGGTGTTGAGCTGTGCCTTTTCCAGCATGCGGAAGATGACGATGTCATCGAGGCGATTGAGAAACTCCGGTTTGAAGAACTTCTTCGCAGCTTCGTGGATTTTACCCTTGATGCCTTCGTTGTCAGCCGAGTCCTGCTGCATGGCCATGAAGCCGAGACTGGTCTGGCGCTTGATCTGCTCCGCACCGACATTCGAGGTGAGGATGACGATGGTGTTACGGAAGTCGATTTTGCGGCCGAAGTTGTCAGTGACCTGGCCTTCTTCGAGAATCTGCAGCAACAGGTGCATCACATCGGGATGCGCCTTCTCGACTTCATCAAAAAGAATGACGGAGTAGGGGCGACGGCGAACGGCCTCGGAAAGCTGGCCACCTTCTTCGTAGCCGACGTATCCTGGAGGCGCACCGATCAGGCGGCTGGCGGTGTGCTTCTCCATGTATTCGGACATGTCGATCTGGATCAGCGCCTCGGGCGTGCCGAACATGAATTCGGCGAGGTTCTTGGCGAGGAAGGTTTTGCCGACACCGGTGGGGCCGAGGAAGAGGAAGGAGCCGATGGGGCGGCGCGGATCCTTCAAATCGGCGCGTGAGCGACGCAGTGCCTTCGAGATGGCCACCACGGCTTCGTCCTGGCCGATGACCTTGCCTTTCAGCTCGGTCTCCATCTTCAGCAGCTTCTCGGCTTCGGCCTGCTCCATGCGTTGCAGCGGCACGCCGGTCCACTTTGACACGACGGACATGATGTCCTCTTCGGACACATCGACGATGCGCTCGTGGCTGGTGGAACGCCAGTGTTCCAGCACGTCATCGTAACGCTTCTTCGCGTTCTTCTCGCGGTCGCGCAGGTGCGCGGCTTTTTCAAAATCCTGCTCCTTGATGGAGCCTTCTTTTTCGAGGCGAATCTCTTCGATCTCGGCCTCGATGGCCTTGAGTTCCGGCGGGCGCGTCATCGCGGAGATGCGCGCTTTGGATCCGGCCTCGTCCATGATGTCGATGGCCTTGTCTGGCAGGAAGCGTGAAGGCAGGTAGCGGGAGCTGAGATTCACCGCAGCCTTGAGGGCGTCGTCGGCATATTTCGCCTTGTGATGCAGTTCGTATTTCCCGCGCAGGCCAAAGAGAATCTTGATGGCGTCTTCGACGGAAGGTTCTTCTACTTTGACGCTCTGGAAGCGGCGCTCGAGCGCGGCGTCTTTCTCAATGTGCTTGCGGTATTCGTTGAGCGTGGTGGCACCGACACACTGGAGTTCACCACGACTGAGAGCGGGTTTGATGATGTTGCTGGCATCCATCGCGCCTTCCGCGCCGCCTGCACCGACGATGGTGTGCAGCTCGTCGATGAAGAGAATGACATTTTTGGTGCGGCGGATTTCATCCATGACCGCCTTGATGCGCTCCTCAAACTGACCGCGGTATTTGGTGCCGGCGACCATGAGCGCGAGGTCGAGTGTGATGACGCGCTTATCGCGCAGGATTTCCGGCACGTTCCCGGCGGTGATTTCCTGGGCGAGACCTTCGACAATGGCCGTCTTGCCAACGCCCGCTTCGCCGATGAGCACAGGGTTGTTCTTGGTGCGGCGGCAGAGAATCTGAATGACGCGGGCGATTTCGTCGGCGCGTCCGATGACGGGATCCATCTCGCCCTTTTGCGCGAGTTCTGTGAGGTCGCGTCCGAAGGCTTTCAGCGCAGGGGTTTTCTCATTTTTCTTCTTCTCGCTGCCAGTGGGTTGATTGCCCGTAGCGGAGGCACCTTCGCTTTCATCTTCCTGCTCTTCTTCTTCGTTTTGTGAGGTGAAGTTAGGATCGAGCTCTTTCAAAATCTCACCGCGCGCTTTGTCGAGATTCACTTCGAGATTGCGCAGCACCTGCGCGGCGACGCCTTCACCCTCACGCAGCAGGCCGAGGAGGATGTGCTCTGTGCCGACATAGCTGTGATTGAGCGCCTTGGCCTCCTTGGAGGCGAGAGCGAGCACTTTCTTCACACGCGGGGTGTAGGGGATGTTGCCGACCATCTTGGTCTCCGGGCCAGAGCCAACCTGCTGCTCGACGTGCATGCGCACGGTTTCGAGATCGAGTCCGAGTTTGGTCAAAACATTTACGGCGACGCCTTGGCCGAGTTTGATGAGGCCGAGGAGCAGGTGCTCCGTGCCGACATAGTTGTGGTTAAAGCGGTCTGCCTCTTTGCGGGCGAGTGCGAGGACCTGCTGGGCGCGTGGGGTGAAATTATTCATCGTGTGAGGACGGAGGGGAGTCTCCGAGTGGAGGGGGGAGAGGTGGAAAATTACCCGGGCCGGGAATGGATTGCAACCGTGCGCGGGTGATTTCCGCGCGCATGCTGTCCCGGTCTTCAGGAGAGAGTTCTCGCGATGCGGCGAGTTGCAGATGCGCAGGCTGGATTTCCAGCAATAGCATGTCGAGCAGGCTGCGGTCGCAGTTGCCGACGAGGTCGAGATCCGCGCCGAGGCGGAGCATGGAGAGGAGATTCAGCGCTTCTTTGGATGAGAGGATGTGCGCGTGGCTCAGCACAGCGTAGGCGCGGCCTACCTGGTCGAGCAGCATGGTTTGGTGGTCCTCTTTGAGCTTGGCGCGCGCCGTTTGCTCGGAGCGCACGACGCCTTCGATGACTTTCTCGATCTGCGCGATGATTTCAGGCTCCGATTCACCGAGGGTGTGCTGATTGGAGATTTGGAAAAGATTGCCGAGAGCCTCCGTGCCTTCGCCGTAGAGGCCACGCACTGCGAGGCCGATTTTGCCGACGGCCTTTATGACGGGATTGATCTGCTCCGTGAGCACGAGTGCCGGAAGATGCAGCATGACCGAGGCGCGCATGCCGGTACCGAGATTCGTTGGGCAGGCGGTGAGATAGCCCAGCTTGGCATCGAAGGCGAAGGGCAGCATGGCGGACATCTCACTGTCCACGCGGTCCACCAGATCGTAGGCGCTGTGCAGACTCAGCCCCGGTCGGATGCCCTGAATGCGGAAGTGATCTTCTTCATTGACCATGATGGAGATGCTCTGCTTCCGATCCACCACCACAGCGCAGCCGGAGGAGCGCGCGGCATGTTCGCGGCTGACGAGATGACGCTCAACCAGCACCTGTTTGCGGATTTTGCTCAGATTGCTGTATTCCTCACTGTAGCCGTCGCGCATTTCCGGAAGGCTCTCTACGACAGGGCGCGCCTGCTCCATCAAGTCGATGCGCTGCCGCTCTTGGCTGAAGCCTGGGAAGGGGAAGCCGCGAAGATTGCGCGCCAGCCTGACTCGTGAGGTCATGACGATTTCGGAATGAGGGCCGGTGCCCTTCATCCAGTCGGCGGGATTTTTGATCAATGTGGCAAAGCGCATCATGCAGTTAGGAAAGTCTGACGTCTCAAAGTGGATACGCGTTGAACGGCGCGCAAGGATGGCATCGCTTTGACCCAAGGCGTCATTTGCCAGGGGCCTCTGCCTGCAGACGCTCGATTTCCGTTTTCAGCTTTGCTGCGTCTTCGTAGCGCTCTTCTTTCACCGCCAGTTCCAGTTCTGCGCGCAGTTTATTGACATCCGCAGGCGGTGGGGCGGCAAGTGCGGGAGGAGGCTCATGATGAGCTGCAGCGGTGGCGCGGCGGCGTGGTGTCACCTGAGTCGCGGCGGCAGATACAGCTCCCGGTCTCTTGCCGACGTGGCGCGTACCTTTGTGCATGTTGCGCAGCAGTCCGTCCAGCCCATCGCGGAAGGCCGTGTAGCATTCCGGGCAGCCCATGCGGCCGATTTTTTTGAGCTGTGAAGCGGTGAAGCCGCATGCTTCACACACCACCTCCATGGCCTCTTCAGCGCGCTGCGAAGGCGTAAGGAATGCCTCGGCCAGACCGAAGCCAGTCTCCTCGGTCACTCCCTTGGCCCGCGAGCATTCCTCGCACAGGTTCACCGTGGTCATTTGACCGTTGATGATCTGGGTGAGGAAGACCGTGGCTTCCTTCTCGCAAACGTCACATTTCATGGATTTCGAACAGTGCTGTTTTCGTGCCACACTAGGGATACGAACGTCAGCGCGTACTGGTTATGACAGGGAATCGCCCACGTCAACCAATGCCCTGAGCCGCCAACCATTCGTTCAACTCCGCCTGCATTTGGGGATGTTTGGCGAAGCTGTAGTGAAACGTCCGAAAACCCAGCCGCGCCGCCGTTGCGATGTTCGCAGCCAGATCGTCGATGTAAAACGTGTGCGCGGGTTCCAGGCCGAGCTGTGTGATGGTTTTGTGGAAGATCTCCTCTCCCGGTTTTGAACAGCGCGCGGAATACGAGTACACGCCGCCTGAGAAATGCCGAAAGATGGGAAAAGTCCGCAAAAAGTAATCCTTGTGCATGCCGCTCGTGTTCGAGAGCAGAAACATCGGCAGCTTTCCAGCCAGCGCACTCAGCGTGGCGTGCATCGGCTCGTTTTGTGTGAAAATCCCACACCAGATGGACTCGAACTCTGCCGCTGTGCCGCGAAAGCCAGTGATCGCCATCGCCTCACGCACAAAAGTCGCGTCATCCATGCGCCCGTCTTCATAAGGGCCTTTGATGTCGTCGAACAGCGTCATCACCGTCTCTGCGGGATGATCGCACCGCTCCGCCAGCCGTCGGGCGGCGATGCTGAAGTCGAAGTCGATGAGCACTTTGCCAACATCAGAGAGCAGAACAGGCTGGGGCATGGTGTCGTGATAGAAGCGAATGGCTCAACTGCCAAGTTATCGTTGATGCACGGAGCAACTCCAAAGCGGATGATCGATCTTGGTGGCAAACCGCGCGGCGATTTCAGAGATCGTGTTTCCCTTGGGTTAGGCAGCCTTTGCGCCGCGAGTGGAGAGAATGAGCAACGCTGCAACACCGCCGAGTACGGCGTTCAGCGTCCAGAGGAGGGCGGGATGTTGGCCGTAGAGCGTCATGCCCAGTGCGGAGCTGGCGGTGCTGCCCGTGCACCACGCGAGACTCAGAAAGCCGGCGTAGCGCCCGCGCATGTCATCCGGTGCGAGCCCGGCGCAGTAGGCTTGTTGACGGGAGAAGGAGGCCATTTCTCCGAGGGTGAAGATCACCATTGCCACCACGAACATGGACAGCGCGCCGCCGATATGGAAAACGAGAAAACTCACTCCCATGAGGATGTAGCCGAGTGCGAGCACGCCGCGCACCGGTAAGTGGCGCAGACCGTGGGCCAGCGGGACTTCCATGAGACAGATCATCACGCCATTGAGTGCGAGCACCATGCCGCAAAGGCTCAGCGGCAGCCCATTGCGCTCAAAGTGCAGGGGAAAAGTGGTGGTCGTCTGCCGAAAGACCCATGCGACACAGATGCACGCGGCGAAGAGGGCGAGGAAGGCGTGATTGCTCTGGATGGAGCGCCAAGCGCGGCCCCAGCCAGCTTGCCCGTGTGGTGCTCTCTGTCCGCGCGGCAGGAACAGCCAAGCGATGATGCCAAAGAAAACCGAAGTGGCGGCATCGACGGCAAAGAGCCAGAAGAACGATTTCTCCGCGAGGAAACCTGCGGTCGCGGGGCCGAGTGACCAACCGAGATTGACTGCGAAGCGCTGGACGGCGAAGGCGGTCACGCGCTGCTCTGGCGGTACGATGTCCTGCACGAGGGCGGCGCTGGCTGGATGCCCGGCTTCGTTGATCGCGCCGGTGATGAAAGCCAGCAGCGCGAGAGTGCGCCAATCGACCGCCTGCGACAGGGCGATCATGCATCCGGCTCCTGCGAGCGAGGAGAGGGCCATCGTCACGTTCCGCCCGATGCGGTCAGCCATCCAGCCGCCGATCCACGCAGCGATGAAGCCACCGAGGGAGTAGCATGCAGCGGCGTAACCTGCCTGCGCTGCGGTGTGGCCGTTGCTGGTGATGAACAGCGCTAGGAAGGGGATCACGAAGACGCCAAAGCGATTCACAAACGTGGCCCCGATCAGCACCCAAAATGGGCGCGGAAGCAGTCTGAGCTGTGCCGTGAGGCTCATGGGGTGATGGTCGTGTGCCGTCTGTGGATTCTGCGCGATGTTTCCAAATGCAAAACGGGCCGACTCAGGTGAGCCGGCCCGCTGGAGTCACTTTGGGAGGCTGCTGCGCCTCGCTTTCAGATCACAGACCTTTGCTCACGATGTATTTCACGAGATCGACCACGCGGTTGGAGTAGCCCCACTCGTTGTCATACCAGCTCACGAGTTTGAAGAAGCGGCTGTTGAGCTCGATGCCGCTGCCTGCATCGAAGATGGAGCTGCTGGAGTCGTGGATGAAGTCGGTGGAGACCACTTCGTCCTTCGTCCATGCGAGCACGCCTTTCAGGTAGGTTTCGCTGGCCTTTTTCATGGCAGCGCTGATTTCGGCGTAGCTGGTGTCTTTGACGGTGCGCACGGTGAGATCGACGGCGGAAACCGTCGGCGTCGGCACGCGGAAGGACATGCCGGTGAGCTTGCCTTTCACTTCAGGGATCGCGAGGCCGACCGCTTTGGCGGCACCCGTGGTGCTGGGGATGATGTTGATGGCGGCGCTGCGTCCACCCTTCCAGTCTTTCTTGGAGGGGCCGTCCACAGTCTTTTGCGTGGCGGTGTAGGAATGGACGGTGGTCATGAGACCTTCTTCGACGCCGAAGCCTTCCTTCAACAGCACGTGGACGAGCGGCGCGAGGCAGTTCGTGGTGCAGGAGGCGTTGGAGATCACGTGGTGCGCCTTCGGATCATACTTCTCATGGTTGACGCCCATGACGACAGTGATGTCCTCTTCTTTGCCAGGAGCGGAAATGATGACCTTCTTGGCACCCGCGTCGATGTGGCCCTGGGCTTTTTTGCGCTCCGTGAACAAGCCGGTGGACTCGATGACGATGTCCACGCCGAGTGCCTTCCATGGCAGTGCGGCGGGGCCTTCCTTCACAGCGAGGCATTTAATTTCATTGCCGTCCACGACGAGGATGTCGTCTTCAGCCACATCCGGGCTGCTCTTCTTGGAATAGACTTCTTCTTTGGCCTTACCTTGCGTGGAGTCATACTTCACGAGGTAGGCGAGGTTGTCCGCAGGGACGAGGTCGTTGACAGCGACGACCTGGATTTCTTTGCCCAGGAGGCCTTGATCACAGATTGCGCGAAAGACGAGGCGACCGATGCGCCCGAAACCATTGATGCCGATTTTGACCATAGTGCTTGAGGGGTGTTTGTTTTTTGGGGAAGGCAGTCCTACCGCTGGGAGTGGGGGGGTGTCAACTTTGTTGGAGGCAGGATCATGGCGGGTCAAAGGATCGGTGGTTGCAGTCTGATCGAAGACTCGGGAAAGTGCGGGATGGCATCCCTCAAAACTCCCGACCTCACTCAGCGCCTCCGTGAAAATGCCTGGATCGGCGATGCTGTGCTGGAGCTGTACGCGCGCTCACACATCCTGCACAAGCATGGGCGGGTCGATGCGGAGATGAAGATGCGCTTCACCTGCAATCAGTTCCTCTCCTGCCACGGCAATCCCACCGCTGTCGAGGCGGAGATTGGTGTCATCTATCAGCGCGAAGGGCTGGAAGCTGCTTTCGCCTGGATTCGCGACACGTTGGAGCCGCTGTTTGTGAAACAGGAGGCGGGGAGGCTGCGGCGTCGAGTGGACTCCTAGCGCACCCAGCGCGCACCGCTGGAGAGACCCACATGCCAGTTGCGCAGGTGCATGTCTGAGTAGTCGGTTTTGCCTTGAGCGCCGACCATCGTGGTGCCCGTGGCACGCCGCCACGCTTTGCTAAAGCTCTCCGCAGTGTGGCAGCCCCAGCTCTGGCAGTAGGCCTTTCGCGCGAAAGCCCAGCGGCTGAGTTTGCCGAGGTGGTGCTCATGCAGCCAGGCGGTGGAGGTGGCGTACACATCCGAACTGTAGTCGAACATGAAGCTGAACTTGTTCGAGTGGCCGAAGTACTCGAAGCCGGAGATTTTCATACTGCCGCGTTTCGGACCGTGATTGATGTAATTGATAAGTTCCTCCGTGCTGCGGAACCATACGAGGTTGATGAAGGGATAGGCTTTCGGCACCGACTCGATGTTCTGCGTCAGGGGCTGGTGCTCGGCTGCTGCACGGCGCACGTAGGCATCACGGTAAACCAGCCAGGTGATGTGTGTTCCGGCTGGTGCTGATTGATGAATCTCCTGCATGCGCACGCGGGCAGTGCGGATGAAATTGCCCCACCAGCGATCATGCTGCTCTCCGGGCTTGCGCAGGTCTTCAAACTTTCTCAGAGCGGGGCCTCCACTGACGATGAGGTATTCGGTGTCGGCTGCGGCTTGAGTGACAAGGCCGCAGGTGAGCAAAAGCATCGCGGAAAAAAACGAGCGAGTCATGGCAACATCACAAACAAGAGTGCTTACTTCAATTCAACCAGCTTCAAGTCTTTGAACTGGACGGTCATCGGCCCGCCGACGTGGATTTGCAGTGCCAGTAGGCCTTCCTTGGCACCGACGGCGGTTTCATCCGTCACATCGACGGTTTGCATGCCGTTGATGAAGTGCTGGAGGTGTCCGCCCTTGGCGATGATCTTGTACTCGTTCCAGTCTTCATTTTTGATGGCGGCCTGGATGGCGTCTGACTCGCCCACGCTGCCGACGACTTCGATGTTCGGGCCTTTCTTCACGTTGCCCTTTTTGTCCTTGGTTTCTTTTTCGCCTTCGTGGATCACCACCTTTTGCCCGCGCAGAGCCAGGATGCCGCGAGCTTTCTCCTCATACAAAATGCCGCTGTAGGTTTTGCCCGCTTCAAAGTCTGCCTGATAGCCGCTGATCACGGGGCCTTGGGCACCTTTTTCCAGTTCTTTGCTGCGGTATTGGATGCCGGAGTTGCCGCCGATCATCTTGTACTTCAGCGTCAGTTCAAAATCCTTCACGGTGCCCGCGCGCCAGACGAGGAAGGTGTTGTGCTTGAGGATGGATTTGCCGGGATGTGCGGGATCTTCAGGCGTTTTGCCGGTGATCGCGCCGTCCTGCACGCTCCACAGTTCCAGATTGCCGTCCCAGCCTGTGAGATCCTTGCCGTTGAAGAGTGATTTTTCTTCTGCACCGGCGAACGAGAGGGCGGCGAACAAGGCGGCGAGCGTGAGGGAGGATTTCATGATGGAAGGAAGTGGAACGAGCGAGGTGTAACGCGAGGGTGCATGATTGTCTATCGCTTTGCAGGACGGTGAAATCGGCGGTTGCGATTCGACTCGCTGATGGTAGTCCCCGGCGATGCAACGTTCGCGTTTTCTTACCCGCCCGGCGCTCTGGTTTGGGCTCGTGATCTTGTGGGTGGTGGTGCTCTGGTGCTTGTCGGCGCAGAGCCATCTGCCTTCGCCGGTGAAGTTTGAAGGCATCGACAAGCTGGAGCACGCGGCTTATTTCGCCATGGGAGGGGCGTGTTTCCTGCTTGCTCTGCGGTGCGCGGGATGGGGGCGCAGGCCGAGTGTGGTCATCGTTATGGCGACGCTGTTCTGCTCAATGATCGGCGCGCTGGATGAATGGCATCAAACATTCACTCCGGGCCGCAGCGGCGGCGATGTGTGGGATTGGACCGCAGACACTCTGGGGGCCTTGTTGGGCGCATTCTGCGCGCAGGCGGTCTATCGCAGACTCATTTCAGCGGGAACCACCACAGCAGCAGCGCCGTGAGGAAGACGTTTCCGATGGCGAGTTCGAACAGCACTTTCCAACCGAGCGCCATGAGTTGGTCGAAGCGGAAACGCGGCAGCGTCCAGCGGATGACGATGAAGAAGACGATGAAAGCGAACACCTTGGCAAAGAAGGTGCCGATGTGCAGCAGCGCGGTGTAGAGCGGCGTGTCGCCAGGGATGTAATGCAGGTGCAAGCCGGTGAGCTTTGAGAGCACGGGGCCAAACGGAATGCTCCAGCCGCCGAGGAAGAGTGTCACGGCAAGACCGGAACCGATGATCATGGCGGCGTATTCGCCCAGGAAGAACAGCGCGAACTTCATCGAGCTGTATTCGGTGTGATAGCCGGCCACGAGTTCTGTTTCGCATTCGGCGAGGTCGAAAGGCAGGCGGTTTGTCTCCGCAAACATCGAGACGGTGAAGATGCAGAACGAGATGAAGACCGGGATCAGCAGCACCCAGCGTGAAAGGCTCAACCCCTCACCCCACATGGGGAGCAGCAGCCAGCCGTTGGCGTCCTGGAAGGCGGACATCTTGGTGAGGTTCAACTCGCCAAAAATCATCAGCACCGGAATGATCGAGAGGCCGAGTGAGATTTCATACGAGATCATCTGCGCACTGGAGCGCACGCCGCCGAGGAAGGGATACTTCGAGTTCGAGGACCAGCCGGCGAGGACGATGCCGTAAACGCCCAGGGAGGCGATGGCGAACATGAAGAGCGGGCCGACACTGAGATCGGCGATCACCAGCTTGATGGGTTGTGCGAGTCCGAGAAAGGAGAGATCCAGTTCGCTGCCAAAAGGAATAACGCAGCAGGTGAGCAGCGCAGGCACCATCGTGAGGCAGGGGGCGAGCCAGTAGTAAAACTTGCGCACATGCGCAGGCACGAAGTCTTCTTTGAGGATGAACTTCAAACCGTCCGCGACGGCTTGCGCCAGGCCGCCGATGCCGAGGGGCTGCCAATCTTTCTTGAAGCCCAGCAGCGTCAGTGGCACGCCGACGCGATTGGGGCCCACGCGATCTTGGATCACCGCTGAAATTCGACGCTCAAAATAAACTGAGATCGAGACGAGCGGCAGGATGACCAGGAAGGTGAGAAAGACGATCTTGCCCACGGAGGTGGCGAGCGCAATGAGATCGGCAGTGGCGAGCAAGGGAGTGAACATCGGCGCGGCGATTATCCGGCCCTCCTGATGAGCGGCAACCCGATTTTGTGAAAAATTTCACAAAGTCCACCTCACTCATGGCGGTGGAGGATTTCCGGGAGCAGGCTCCACCTTCGGCGCTTCCTCCTCGGACAAAGGGGCGATCTTGTCTGCGATGCGGAAAACGGCGAGGATCAGTTCCACAGTCACTCGAGCAAAGATCAAATAGAGCAAGAAGGCCACAGGTGCAGTCACCAACGTAAACAAGCCGGAGAACGTGCCCGACTTGAAACCGCTGAGCATCCAGGAACCGGCGTAAAACACTGCCGCCAGCAGGCTCAGCACATAGAGCATGCGCACGAGGCGAGGGGTGACAAAGCGTTTGAAGGAAAGATCCAACACGAGGTCCAGCACGGCACGTACCTGCTGCCACAGATTGGAAAGCGGGGAAGGAGAAGAGGAGGGATCTGCGCTCATGGGCGCAGGGTATCGCCCGCCCGCTATACCGCAACGTCAGAGAGGCTGTGGAATAGTGGTTGCGCACTGCGAAACTGCGGGCAGAATCCGCGCCTCTTTTTTCCGCCCCTCTCTCGGCGCGGAGCTAGAGCCGTCATCGACCTCTCACCAACCCCGCCCTCAGCCATGCCTGCGAAAGCCAAAAAAACCGCAGCTAAAAAGCCTGCAGCCAAAGCCACTGGAAAAAAACCAGCGAAAGCGGCGAAGTCGAAGAGCAAGCCTGCTCCGAAGAAAACCGTCTCCAAAAAACCTGCTGCCAAACCGGCAGCAGCGAAGAAACCAGCTCCAAAATCAGTGAAGAAAGCCGCCCCCAAAAAGGCTCCTGCCAAAAAAGTTTCTGCAAAGAAAGCACCCGTCAAAAAGACTCCCGTGAAAGCCTCCGCCAAGAAGGCTCAGGCAAAGCCCGCTCCGGCCCGCAAGGCTGAATCGGCGAAGGCGGTTGTGAAAACCCCTGCTAAAGCAGCCGCAGGAAAAACCACCTCTTCCACCAAGGCTTCAGGCAAAGCCTCCCCAGTGCCACCTACGGCGAAGCGCTTCTCCCCCGGTGGCACGCCGCCCTCTCGCCTCAAGCATGAGGACGAAGGCATCACCATCGAAATCGCCAAAGGGCCGGTGAAGATGACCCCCTTCCTCAAGAAGCAGAAGCAGCGCCTCATCGAGTTGCGTGACGCCTACCTCAATTCCATCGAAGGCGTGGCTAATGAAACTATCCGCAACAACGAAAACGGCACTGCTGCCGCTTTCGGCATGCACCAAGCAGACGCTGGCAGCGACGCCTACGACCGCGACTTTGCGCTCAGTCTTCTGGGCAAAGAGCAGGATGCTCTCTATGAAATCAACGAGGCGCTCAAACGCATCGAGACTGGCACCTACGGCATCTGCGAAGGCTCTGGAATCAAAATCCCAGAGGAGCGTCTGGAGGCCATGCCTTTCGCCCGCTACTCCGTCGCTCATCAGGAAAAAATCGAGCGTAGTCAGATTTCTGGCCGCTGGAGCCGCCCCGTCCATTCCCTCTTCGGTCTCGACAGTGCAGACGACGCTGCGGACGATGACAAGGATGAGGACGATGCTCCCAGCTCATCCAGCAATAGCAACAACTCCGGCGAATCACTTGACTTCTCCAAGGAGTGACCTAGCCTCCGCGCCCCAAATTTATGCCGCGAGAAATCATCATCCTCGAATGCACCGAAGCGAAGGCCGCAGGAATGCCGACCTCCCGCTACGTGACCACGCGCAACAAGAAGAGCGTTCGCACTCCGAACCGTCTTGAGAAGGTGAAGTTCAACCCCTTCATGAAGAAGCGCACCCTCCACCGCGAAATCCGCTAACCCCAGACCCAGCACCTTATGCAGCCCAAGACCAAGGAACGCATGTCCAACTTCCGCCGCGCGAACCGCAAGATGCCGCGCCGCCGTGTGGACATCCCAGTGGAGAAAATCGTCTATACCAACCCTGAGTTGATCGCCCGTTTCACCACGGAATCCGGCAAGCTCATCCCCCGCCGCATCACTGGCCTTCCGGCTTGGTTGCATCGCAAAGTGGTGCGCGAGATCAAGCGCGCTCGTGCGGTCAATCTGCTGCCCTGAACTCGGTTCGGTATTGAAATCTGACCCGGTCCCACTGTTGCAACCTGCGGCAGTGGGATTTTTGTCTCTCTGAAATCTGCATGCCCGCCCTCAAAGACACGCAAAACGAACGCGATGATCGTCGTCTGCCCATCGACCGCGTCGGCGTCCGCAGCCTGCGCTTTCCGCTGAGCATCCGCGACCGCGCCGCCGCTGTGCAACATACGGTGGCCACCGTTTCACTTGCCGTCGATCTGCCGCATCATTTCAAAGGCACGCACATGAGCCGCTTTGTCGAAGTGCTGCACTCTCACGGCAAGGAACTCACCGTCTCCAACATCGTCGCCATGCCGCATGAGCTGATGAAAAAGCTCCATGCGGACAAAGCGCATGTCGAAATGCGCTTCCCGTACTTCCGTGCCAAGAAGGCACCTGTTTCTGGGGCCGAAGGTCTGCTCGACTACGGCGTTGTCTTTGAAGTAAACGCAGACCTGGGGAAAACCGACTTTGTGCTCACCGTCGAGGTGCCTGTCACCACGCTCTGCCCATGTTCAAAGGCCATCAGCGCACGCGGCGCGCATAATCAGCGCGGCGTGGTCACACTTTCCGTCCGTTTTTCCGAGCCGGTGTGGATCGAAGACCTCATCGACCTCGTTGAATCCAGTGCCAGCAGCGAGCTGTACAGCATCCTCAAGCGCCCGGACGAAAAGCACGTCACCGAAGCCGCCTACGACAATCCCGTCTTCGTTGAAGACCTCGTGCGCAACGTCGCCCTCAAGGCCAAAGCACATCAAAAAATCACCTGGTTCCGCGTCGAGGCCGAGAATTTCGAGTCCATTCACAATCACAATGCCTGGGCGGTCATCGAGAGCCACACCCCGACTTCATGAGCTACGTCACCGCCGTTCTCCGCACTGACGAACCGCATCTGATGCATCAGGCGGTCGATGAAGCCGTGCGTCTGCTGCGTGAGGGCGAAGTCGTCGCGCTGCCAACAGAAACGGTCTATGGCCTCGCTGCCAATGCCCTTGATCCGGCGGCGGTCACAAAAATCTTCGAAGCGAAAGAGCGACCGACGTTTGACCCGCTCATCGTGCATCTTCCTCACAAAGATCAGCTCGATTTGATCGCGGAGGTGCCGCAGGAAATTGCACCAACCATCAAACGACTCGTCGAACGTTTCTGGCCGGGGCCGTTGACACTGCTGCTGCCGAAGAAATCGATCGTGCCCGATCTCGTCACAGCCGGGTTACCCACCGTGGCGGTGCGAGTTAGCTCTCACGCCATCTTTAAGCGCGTTATCAGTGCCTTGGATAAACCGCTCGCCGCACCCAGCGCAAACCGCTTTGGCTCTATCAGTCCGACATCTGCCAACGCCGTGCTGTCGGAGCTCGACGGACGCATTCATCTCATTGTCGATGCCGGCGCGTGTTTGTTCGGCCTTGAATCGACCATCATCCGCGTCGAGCCCGGAACGCCGAAGCCGCTCATCACGATTGTGCGTCCCGGTCCGCTCACGCCGGACGATTTGAAACCTTATGGCAAAGTCAAAGTCGCCACGCGCAGTGTGATCGACGGCCCCTCGGACTCGCCGGGCCAGCTCGCGTCACATTACGCGCCGCGCACTCCACTGCGCCTGCTCTCTCGTCCTTCAGACTTCGTTCCCGATCCCGGCAAGCGTTACGCGCTTATGAGCTATCGTGGCGAGGAGAAAGACGGTTATCTCAATCTCTGCGACTGGGAGGAGGTCATGATGCTCAGCCCCGGCAACGGCAAACTGCCCGAAGCCGCCGTGCGTTTTTTCCATGTGTTGCGCCGCCTCGATGAACTCGGCGTCGATGAAATCGTCGCGGAGCCGATGCATGAGCATGGCATGGGCATCGCCATGATGGACAAACTGCGGCGCGCTAGTGCCATCCGCTAAAACCATACAGGTTCCTTTTGCAGATGATGCGGCCCGCTACCATCACTGAGTCATGAGCGAGGAGGCGCAAAATACGAATTCGCAGGCCCGATCCACCGGGGTCGTTTCCATCGCCATCCTGTGCAGTCGCATCTTGGGCTTGGTTCGCGATCAAGTGCTCGGCGGGATGTTCGGCATGAAGTTCGCAGGCATCTTCACGATGGCCTTCCGCACGCCGAACATGCTGCGCGATCTTTTCGCCGAGGGAGCGCTCTCCACGGCCTTCGTGACGACGTTTTCAAAGAAGATCAAACTCGAGGGCGACGAAGCCGCGTGGGTGCTTGGACGCAAAATGATGTCCCTCTCACTCTGCTTCATGACCATGGTGGCAGCGGCGGGCGTGGCACTCGCGCCGCTGATCTTTCCACTGCTGACGCTCGGATGGAAGGACGAAGGTAGCATCGCACTCGGCGTCCGTCTGGCGCAGATCATGTATCCCTTCATCACCATCGTCTCACTCACGGCGCTGGTGATGGGCATGCTGAATGCAAAGAAGGTGTTCTTCATTCCTGCGGTCGCCTCCGCCTTTTTCAATCTGGGCTGCATTCTGGGTGGTTATGCCTGCGCTTGGATCATTGATGCACCATTTCGCAGCGGCGTGGTGACAGAGAGAGGTTTGGCGGGTTTCGCGGCGGGCACCTTGATCGGCGGCATGATGCAGCTGCTCGTGCAGCTCCCCGCACTGCGGCGCGCGGGATTTCGTTTTGGCATCGATTTCGGGTGGAAGGATGACGGGGTGCGGGAGGTGCTGCACCTGATGTGGCCTTCGCTCGTGGCGGCTTGTGGTACGCAGGTCAATGTGCTGCTGAACTCCATCTTCGCCTCATTCACACCCGGTCAGGAGGCCGCAGCAGGCTGGCTCGGTTACGCACAGCGTCTGCAACAACTCCCGCTCGGCCTTTTTGGAGTGGCGGTCGCGACGGTTACGCTGCCCATGCTTTCACGCTTGGCTACCGAGGGTGTCACGCCCGCGTTTCGCGCAGCACTGGCAAAAGGGTTGCGCTTGGTGCTCTTCCTCACGCTGCCTTGTGCCGTGGGCTTGGCACTGCTTTCGCATGAGATTATCTCGGTCATTTTTGAGCATGGGCGCGTGCGGGCTTATGACGTGGCACAAACGGCGGCACCGCTGCGCGCGTTCGCGTTTGGGCTTGTTTTCTATTCTGCCATCAAGGTGCTTCAGCCCTCGTTTTACACGATTGGTCGGCGATTCATTCCGATGTACACCTCGCTCGGAGTCATCGCTTTCACGGCAGCGGCCAATGCTTTCACCGTGTTTGTCATGCACTGGGATCACACCGCGCTTGCCTGGGGGACGGCGGCTGGACTCGTGCTGAATTTTGGCGTGCTTTACCTCTGCATGCGCAGATTTGCATCCGGGTTGGAGACTCGCCAGATGCTGGCGGCACTGGGGCGTATCGGGGCGGCGGTGGCCGTCATGTCAGGCCTTTGTTTGGCAGCGAAATTCACGTTCATGTCAGGCTGGCAGGAGCTTGGCTTCATTGCGCGCTGCGCATCGTTAGGCGTGACGATTGCGGTCAGCGCTGTCGCGTATTTCGCCGTCACGAAGTTGCTCAGGGTCGAAGAATCCGGCGAGTTTCTTTCGTTGTTGGGTCGTCGCTTTGGTAAACGTTAAGCCTTTCATGAATCATCAGCGCTTCTGGCTTCAGATCGCCGCTTTCCTCGTGCTTGTCTGGGGCGCGGTGGCGGTGGTGATGTGGGTGACTGAAGACGCCGTCTTCACGCCGGAGAAAACGCTGGCCTTGATGCGGGCGGCACCGTGGCTCGAAGACGCCAACCTCAGCCATGAGCAGCGGCAGCATTATCTCGACAAAGTCATCACCAGCGTGGCCAAGCTCGATCTCGCTCAGCGAGACACATTGCGCGAGGATGGCCAGGAGGAGGTGGATCGCTTTATGCAGACTCTCACAGAGGAGGAAAAAGCTGAGTACATCAGCCGGGTCGTCGAAGAACACTTCAAAGCAGTGATGCGTGGGGTCGAAAAACTCCCCGCTGAAGATCGCAGGCGCATCATCGGCAGCATCTATCGGGACATGAAGAAGCGGGCGGGGGATCGACCGGAGCTGCAGCTTTTCATTGGCGAAGATCCCGCAGCGTTTGAAAAGAATTTCGCCAAGGACATGGGGCTGCTATTCAAAGAAGCACCGGCCAAAGTGAAGCTGGAGATGGCTCCGATGTTTGAATCCATGCACGCGCGCATGCAGGGGCTGCGATTGCGATAATGCAGCCCGGCGGCTGTGAGCTGGGAAAATCTGCCGCGCAGCAGCAGGCCTACTTTTTCCAGCCCATCGGTTGCGTCCATGCTATCTCCGTCTGACCCTCGAAGGTTGGGTTTGGATGCGGCTTGGAGGAGACAATGGATGCGCGGAAGTACAGTTCCTTGCCGGAGGGCTTCCAGGTGATCTCGGTGCCCTCCAGCGTGGCCAGTGTCTTGCCCACATCATCGGAGTAGAGCTTGCGAGTGGGGTAGGTGTCGCCCTTGGGCGTTGCGACATCGCGCGTTGTCGTGTCATAACCTTGCAGCGTGCCGCGGATGACAGTGGTGTATTTCACGCCGGGTTCCGCGTGGATGCGGATGCGCAGCATGCCGTCGGTGAAGCTCACATCATCGAGCGTGACGCCGGTTGACGCGTAGAAATCTCCCGCCTTCATCGCCTTGATGAGTTCAGCGGCATCGAGTTTCTGCGCACGCACCATGACCCAGCCGCGACCGGGGCTGCTCGATTCTCCATGGTAGTGGTGTGCATCGTCGGTGCCCAGGCCGTAAAATGGCGGTGCTTTGAATTGGGCGATGCGCAGCGTGTTTGCGATGTCCCAGATTTTTTCGTAACCGACGCGTGTCTCATCACCCAGCCAGTTGATGCTGGGGTGGCCATTGAAAATTTCCCAGAAGTTGTCTTCCAAGACGGAGGCCATGTCGTCGGCAGTGAATGCCCAGCGGAAGTTGGGATGATTGATGTGGGTGAGCATTGGCACGCCGAGCCGCTGGGCTTGCTCATTCACCAATTTCAAATTGGCGCGCAGCACTTCGGAGACACTGCCGAGGTCTTTCACGGGCTTGATCTCCTCACGCAAATTCACCGCATTCATATGAATTGGCACCCTGCGGATGCCTGCGCTGAGTTCTTCGGCTTGCACGATCAAAAATTTGCCCGGCTCCTCCAGCAGTGGACGATACTCCTCCAGTTTCTTGAGGCGCACCTCTGTCACGCCGTCTTTTTCACGCGTGGTGACCCATTCATCTCCGAAACGGGCGCGATACTTGTCCATCGTGGCTTTCCCCAGTGCCTTGCGTCGTTTCTCGACGGCGGGCACGCTCATCCACACCTCCTTTGCCTGGAGAATGTTGTGATCTGAGATGGCGAGGAAGTCATAGCCGTGCCGCTTGTACCAATCCGTGATCATCTCCGGGAAGTCATTCCCGTCGCTCCACAGCGAATGCGTGTGCGTGTTGCCCTTGAACCATTTCGGTTGCTGGGCGTGGGCGGTGGAGATCAGTCCGAGGATCAGGGAAGCAAGGATGGCCGGGCGCATTCTATCCGAACGGTTCAACCGGGCTCCATCTCGCTTTGAATCGGTGCGCTTCTTACTGCTCCACCCGGAACAGATGCATCGACGTGCCGTTCGGATTGAGGGCGACGTAGTTGTCTGGGCCGCGCCATTCGTAGCTTTGGTTGTGCAGCAGGTCGGTGACCTTGTAGGGACGATTGCTGTCGAGGCCGAGCGCGGCGAGATCGAGATGCACCATGCCCATTACGCTGTGGGTGGCGTCCATGCTGACGATGCAGAGGATGCGGTTGCTGAAGTCGGGCGTGGATTTGCTGTAGCAGAGCACCGCATCCATGTCGGCGCTGTGGAAGCGCAGATTGTCGTAGAGGTGCAGCGCGGGATTATCGCGGCGAATCTGGTTCAGGATGCGAATGAACGCGGTGATGTTGTTGTGCGGCTGGTGGTAGTCGCGCTGCTTGAGCTGGTACTTCTCGTTGTTGTTGTACTCTTCCTTGCCGGGATACGGGTCGTTTTCGCACAGCTCGTAGCCGGAGTACATGCCCCAACTCGAAGACAGCGTGGAGGCGAGTGCGGCGCGGATGCGAAACATCTGCGGCCCCGCGTTTTGCAGGTGGCCGGGCAGGATGTCGGGGGTGTTCGGCCAGAAGTTGCCGCGGTAATACCAGCGCATCTCTCCCTGGGTGAGTTCCTTGGCGTATTCGGTGAGCGTGTGGCGATCCTCGCGCCAAGTGAAGTAGGTGTAGCTCTGGGTGAAGCCGACTTTGCCCAGCGCCTGCATCATCTTCGGCTTTGTGAAGGCTTCGGCGAGGAAGAGCACGTCTGGATCTTTGCGCTGGATGGTGGCGATGAGTTCCTCCCATAGCGAGACGGGCTTGGTGTGTGGATTATCGACGCGGAAAATTTTCACGCCGAGATCAACCCAGTATTGCACCACGCTGATGAGCTCATTCCAAAGGTTGCGCCAATCGTCGCAGTGGAAGTTGATGGGGTAGATGTCCTGATACTTCTTCGGCGGGTTTTCCGCGTAGCGGATGCTGCCATCGGGACGCTTGTAGAACCACTCCGGGTGCTCTTTGACGTAGGGATGATCGGGCGAGCAGTTGATGGCGAAGTCGAGCGCGATTTCGAGGCCGCGCTTCTTGGCTTCCTTCAACAACCACACGAAATCTTTCTCCGTGCCGAGTGCCGGTTCGATCGCACGATGGCCGCCTGCAGGACCGCCGATGGCCCAAGGGCTGCCGACATCACCCGGCTGCGCGGTGAGGGCGTTGTTCTTGCCTTTGCGGGCAGTGATACCGATGGGGTGGATCGGCGGGAAGTAGATCACGTCAAAGCCCATGCTCGCTGCGTGGTCGAGGCGACCCAGGCAGTCGCGGAAGGTGGAATGCTTGTCGCCGATGCCCTCGGCGCTGCGCGGGAAGAACTCATACCACGCGGAGAAGCGTGCGCGCTCGCGTTCGACGATGACTCGCAGTGTGTCTGAGGTCGTGGACAGCTCGCGGTCGGGATATTGATCCATGAGAGCCTGCAGCTCTTCGGAGAGCAGCACGTCCATGATATCCTCGGGCTTCACCGTGGGCAGGAGGTCGGCGCAGTCCTCAAGCTGAGCGCCAGCGGCAGCGGCACCGGCAGCGCGTGCACGGCCACCGGCTGCGCGCAGCAGTCGCGCACCTTCGAGGGCCTCGACGGGTACATCGGGATCTTTGGCCTGCACGCGCACGGCGAAGGTTTTTTTCCACGAGCGGAAGGTGTCTCCCCACGCCACGACGGCGTATTCCCAGCGTCCTGTTTTTTCAAAACGACAACTGCCTTGCCAACGATCATTGTCGGTCAGGGTCATGGGAGCCTCAAACCAGCGGCGTGTTCCTTCGAGCCGCCAGCGCAACACGGCACTGAGGACATCGTGGCCATCTTTGAAGATGTCGCACCACACTTGCAGCGGTTCGCCGACGATGCGTTTGATGGGGTGCCGCCCGCCTTCGATGCAGGGGTAGAAGTTTTCAATGACGACAGTGGGAGCGTGAGGCATGAGTGGAATGGTGAGGGCTGTTTACATGCGACATGGGCAGTTTTCAAAGACCATCCTCGAGGCGATCATGAGCGATGTCCCTTCAGCGTGGAAACCTGCTTGGCATGAAGGCAGGTGCGCATTCGCATTCGCAGCTCGTGTGTTGCGAATGGCATCACTCCGCAAGCTCCAGGATGCCGAACGAGGCCGGTACGTGGAAGTCGGGTGTCTCGGTGCGCGGATTTACCCAAGGCATCCAGCCGGGATGGATGGTGCCGTTGGTGAGGTGATAAAATTCCGCTCGGTAAAGGCCCGCGAGGATTTCCCGTGAGTCCGGTTTCAGAACTCCGAGAGCGTGCAGGGTTTGGAGTGGCAGGCTGCCGGAAACAGTGTAGCGCCCTTGGACGATCTGGGCGGAGACTTCGAGGCCGTCGCATCGCCAGTCCCAATCCATCTGGCGATAGAAAGACGCTTTGTAAGGGAGAATGTCACCGCGGGGTGACATTTCGAGGCAGTAGTAGGGCTTGAGGTGCAGATCGGGTGCGAAGAAAATTTCGACACGGTCAGAGTCGATCACGCGATCCTTGGCCGTCTCTCCCTCTGCTAAAACGAGATCGGCATCCACGCAGTCAAAGCGGAAGCGGAGCTGCTTGCCATCGTGCATGGCGCGGAACTCCGTCTGCGGCGCGCGCGTTGTTTCCCAGGCAAAAGAGAAGTCGCTCAGCACGGTTGCTGCCGACCAGTCGGTGGTGTTTTTGACGAGATAGCGCTTCATCAGCGGAGCAGTGACATGATTCCATGCGGACGACAAGACTTGGTTTGAGCTCGTCCATAATCTCTGCCAGCATGCGGGCTTATGTTTGCGTTTTTGAAGCCCGCCCCTCATGTCGAACGCCTTGCCGATGGTGAGATTGATCGAGTTTACCGTCGCCTCAGATTGCAGGTGTTTGCGGGCATCTTTTTTGGCTACGCGGCTTTCTATCTGGTGCGGAAGAACTTCTCACTGGCGATTCCGGACATCCTCAAGGACTACCCGCAGTATTCGAAAGCGCAGCTTGGCACGGCGATGACCGGGTTGAGCATCGCCTACGGCTTCTCGAAATTTTTGATGGGCAGCGTGTCGGACAAGAGCAATCCGCGTTACTTTCTGCCGCTTGGGCTGCTGCTGTCCTGCGCGGTGTTGTATGTGTTTGGGTTCGTGAAGGAAATCTACCTTTCACTGACGCTGATGATCGTGCTGCAAACGCTCAATGGCTGGTTCAACGGCATGGGCTGGGCACCGTGCGGCAAGACGATGGTGCATTGGTTCAGCACGAAGGAACGTGGACGCGCTGTGTCGATCTGGAACGTGGCGCACAATGTTGGCGGCGCGCTCGTGGCCACCATCGCGCTGTGGGGTGTGACGCTGTTTCACGACTGGGGCGCGAAGTTTTATTTCAATGCGATGGTTTCCACCGCAGTGGCGATTGCGGCATTCCTTTTGATCCGCGACACGCCGCAGAGCTGCGGTCTGCCGCCGATCGAGGAATACAAGAATGATTACCCGCCGAACTACAGTGCCGAGCACGAACGCACCTTCACCTTCCGCGAGATTTTCTTCGAGCATGTGTTCACCAACAAGCTGCTGTGGGCCATCGCTGCGGCGAATGCCTTCGTGTATTTCGTGCGCTACGGCGTGGTGGACTGGATTCCGACCTACATGCAAACGGCGAAGCATTTCAGCTTTCAGCAATCGAGCACGGCGTGGGCCTGCTTTGAATGGGCGGCGGTGCCGGGCACGATTTTGTGCGGCTGGCTGTCGGACAAGGTGTTCAAATCCCGTCGCGCGCCGGCCACGATCCTGTTTATGATCCCGACGTTGCTCGGCTTGATCGCTTACGGTCTCAATCGCAACGGGCCGCTGTGGATCGACATCACCGCGCTCATCGTGATCGGCTTTTTCATCTATGGCCCGGTGATGCTCATCGGTTTGCAGGCGCTCGACATGGTGCCGAAAAAGGCCGCAGGCACGGCGGCGGGTTTCACGGGCTTTTTCGGCTACGTCTTCGGCAGTGCGTTCGCGGGCACCGGCGTCGGCTGGATCGCCGATCGCTGGGGCTGGAATGGTGTCATCATCACCATGGCCGTGTGTTGCGTGCTGACGATGTTCTTCAGCGCGCTGACACTCGGACACCGGGCAGACAGTGCTGCGACTTGAGGAGGTCAGGCTGCCATGGCCATCGCCATCGCTTTGGCTCCTGGGAAGAGAACGCTGTTTTCCAAATGGATGTGCGTGTGGACGTCGTCTTCCAGATCCGCCAAGCCGGCAAAGAGTGCGCGGTAGGTATTGCAGGCTTCTGGAGGAGGTTGGAAAGCGTTGGTGAGGGCGCGGAGTTTTTCCAGCGCAGCACCCGTTTCTTCATGCTCGTGCATCATTCTGGCGATGGGGCCGTCCAGTGGCAGTGTCGCTTGCTTGGTGCGGCTGGCCGAGGAGATGGCAGGAAAGAGAATCTGCTCCTCTTTCATCATGTGGCTGTCCAGCTCGTTGGCCATTTCACAGAAGACTTCATAAACTTCGATCAGTGAGGCGGTATGCCCGCCATGCACCTGCGCGACCCGGTGCGCCATCTGGTGCAGTCGCGGCAACTCGTCGCGCAAATAACCGTGATGTTTTTCCACGATGTAATCGACGAGTTCGTGCAGCGGCAGTTCGGCGGGGTTGCTGCTCGGCGCGGTTTTTTCGAGTGCCTCGGCTTCGAGTTTTTGGACGATGGCGTCCAGTGATACGCCTTTCTTTTCGCAGGCTTGAGCCAGCGTGCGTGCGCCCTGGCAGCAGAAGTCGATGTTGAATGCCTGGAATACGCGCGATCTGCCGGGACGTTCGGCGACGAGTTCTCCGACGGTGCGTTGAGGGAGGGGAGTTCCAGGGGGAGAGAAGATATTGGGGACGTGGCTCATGGCGAGGTTGGATACGATTCTGAGCCGATCCTCTCAAGGCGTGAAATCCCCTTTCAGTGTGCGAGTATTATCGAGTGCTGCCCTTATCTTGGTTTTGTGCGAATGGACGCATGTTTCGTATCGCATTTTTTGCGCTTTCAATACACGGCTTTGCGATGAAAGAGAAAGCTCTCCAGCAAGAGCAACGCGAGGAGGAGCCAGATGAGGCGCTTTGGCCAGGTGCTGAATGCGGCGGCGCTGACGATCGAGCCTGCGGGAGGTGGCGCAGTGCTGGCTGTAGCGGTGAGTTTAGGCAGGAGCGTCTCGCTCTCTGAGATGAGAGCACAGGCTCCGGTGCGATCTCCCGTCTCCCAACTGCCGATGCGCTCCAGCAAAAGCAGACCGTTGGCAGGAGCAGAGGCGACGTCGATAAAGTGAGTGCCATCCCAGGCGTGCCATTGCACAAGCTCGGTGGTGTCGAGCATGCTGCCTGTGCGCAGGGTGCGCAGCGGAGGAGATTTGGTGGCTCCGCCTTCCGCGCACCAGTAGAGTGCGTTGCCCAGCACGAGCGGGAAGGAAGGGAGCAGGGCGAGTTGCTCTGAGCGTGCCGGAGAGAACGCGGTAACGACGAGGCGCTGGCCTTCATATTCGCCTGCAGCGAGTACGGGCTCGCCTCCGGCAATCCACAGCGGTTCCAGAGTGGAGGGGACTTGCAGGACGGTGGTTTGGGTGAGGGCGAGGCGGCTACTGCTGACGCGGAAGAGCACGGGATGATCTGGCTGCGGAGCGCGCACGCTTTCATGCGGTAGTCCCTGGATGGGACGCGAGCGCAACGGGCCGATGCTCTGACGCGGTGTAAGCGCGATGACGGGTCTGCTGGTGGGCCACTGCGGCGGGAGCCAGTTCTCGAAGATGAAGACATCGGGTTGCTGTTTCGGAGGCCAGGTTGCTGGCGTGCCCTGAGTCATTTCAACGCGGTTGCTTTCGATGAGGGAGCGGAGGGCGATGCCTGTGAAGGGATCCGGATTTTCAGTGAACCATGCGACACGCAGAGGGCGTGCCTCTGGCAGCGGAGCAGCGATGGCATCGTCCCAGCCGAGGCAGTCGCCTGCGGTTTTCAGATGTGCTTCGAGACGCTGGCCACGCAGTCCTTCGAGTGGGAGGATGAGGGTGGAGGATGCTCCAGGTGCGAGCTCGATTTCACGAAGCTGGGCGAGCCGACCTGCGAGGGTGACTTCGAGTGTGGAGGTGATTTTTGCCGGATTGCTCGCGGCGGCGGTGACTCGGAGGAATGCCTCGTAGCGATCTTGCGCGAGGGGACTGCGGCGAATCTGAAAACCTGTGATGCCGACATTGAGCGGCGCGGTGAGTGCAACGGGAATGCAGTCAAAATCTGGTGGGACGTGAGGAGCGGCGTCGGCGGCGACCCAGACCTGCGAGCGTGTTTCGAGATCGGCGAGCCTTTTGGCCGTGCTCCACGCGGTTTCGGGATTGCCTTCGATGGGGACGGTGGTGATGCCGTCGAGCAGGCGCAGGCATTCGCGTCGGTTGCGACTGCGGGAGAGAAGGACGTGAGGACGCGAATCAAAAGCGATGAGTGAGAGGACCACTTGATCCGACAAGGCATGGAGGCGCGCTTTGAGAAGCCTGCGTGCTTCATCGAGGCAGGCGCGGCCATCGGGGCCGGAGGCAGCCATCGAGGCGGAGCGGTCGATGACGATGACGACGGCTCCAGGCGCGTCCGAAGAGAGGCTGCCGCCGGGGCGGGCGAGGGCGAGCACGGCGAAGAGGATGACGAGCAGCGTGAGCAGCAGGGAGAGCCACTTTTTGATGCGGCGCAGCCATGCGGATTCCTGGTGCTCGCGCGCGAGTGATTTGAAAAAAAGCAGTGTCGAGACTGGGACGCGCCGCGCCTGCCGCCGAAAGAGCCAGAGGGCGAGCGGGATGAGCGCGAGCCAGGCGAGGTGGAGGTAGCTGGGAGCGAGGAAGCGCATTCAGCGATAAGCGGTGGACAGTGGGACAGTGGGACAGTGAATCTGTCTAGCTGCAACTGCTTGCTGGCGCACTTATCTACTACAGATCAACCGACGTGCCGATCACTTGCGCAGTTCGTCGAGCGCTTGTTTCAAATGCCCTTCGAGGATGTCTTTGCTCACGAAGGCGTCGCCGATTTTGCGCAGCAGAACGAAGCGGATTTTGCCGTGCTCGAATTTTTTGTCAGCGCGGGCGATGCGCAGAATCTCCTCGGTATCGAGATCATCTGGGAGGCGCACGGGCAGATCGCAAAGCCGTAGCATGGCGACGATGCGGTCGTAGTTCTCAGCGGTGAGGTCGGAGGTCTGCACGGAGAGCCAGGCGGCAGCGCGCAGGCCGAGGCTGATGGCTTCGCCATGCAGAAGTTTGCCGTAGCCTGCAGCAGCCTCGATGGCGTGGCCGAGGGTGTGGCCGAAATTTAACAAGGCGCGCGTGCCGATGGTCTCGAATTCATCAGCTTCGACGATGGCGGCCTTGATGGAGATATTGCGGCGGATGAGTGCGACGATGTCGCCTTTGCCTTCGGCGGCACTTTGAATCGCGTCGAGCATGGAGGCGTCGCGGATGCAGGCGTGCTTGATGATTTCGGCAAAGCCTTCGTTCCATTCCCGCTGCGGGAGTGATTGGAGCGTGTCGAGATCCGCGATGACGTGGGCAGGTTGGTGGAAGGTGCCGACCATGTTTTTGGCGTTGGGCAGGTTGACGCCCGTTTTGCCACCGACGGAGCTGTCCACCTGCGAGAGCACGGTGGTGGGCACCTGGATGTAGGGGATGCCCCGCTGATACACGGCGGCGCAGAAGCCACCGAGGTCGCCGATGACGCCACCGCCGAGTGCGACAAGGAAACTTCTGCGGTCGAGACCAGCACGGGCCATCTCACTGAGCACTGTTTCACTTTGCGGGAGGGATTTGGAGGCCTCGCCTGCGGGGACGGTGATGAGGGTGGGCTTCTTCCCTGCGGCGCGCAGGCTTTCCATCACCGTCTCGGCATAAAGGGGACCGACGTTGGAGTCGGTGACGACGGCGCAGGTGCTGCGGTCGGGGAGTTTCTTTCCGACTTCTTCACCGAGGGTCTTCAGCAGTCCGCGCCCCACCTGCACGAGGTAGCTGCGCGGGCCTAGATTGACGAAGACGGGGCGGACTGGCTGGATGGGCGGAGGCATGGAAAGAGGTCAAAGATGCGGGGCAGGTACTCTGAGGCCGGATGGGAATCGAGGCAAATCGTTTGGAGGTAGTGTTCGCGCCGGAACCAAGTGATCTGGCGTTTGGCATAACGACGGGTGGCTTGTTGGATCGCCTCGGTGGCTTGGGCAAGGGTGGCGCGCCCGGCCAAGAGTTCGCGCACCTCGCGGATGCCGATGGCGCGTTCTGCGGTGGGAGAGAGCGAATGCAGAGCAGCCACTTCCTGGATGAGCCCGGCGGCGAACATGGCATGCACGCGTTGATTGATGCGCTCATAGAGCGTTTCGCGCGGCCAATGCAGGATGATGCCGCGGACGCGCGGCGATGTTTCTGCAAACGAGCCGCGCAGACGGGACTGTGGCTGGCCGGTGAGCAGGCAGATTTCGAGTGCGCGCTCCACATAGCGCGGGTTGCGCAGGTTGACGGTGTCGGCGGCTGCGGGATCGCGTTGCAGCAGCCAAGCGACTTTTTCCCCCAGACTGAGGTGGGTGAAGAGGGCGCGAAGTTGAGGGGAGGCAGCGGGCAGGGGAGAGAGCCCGTGGGTGAGAGCCTTGAGATAGAGTCCGGAGCCGCCGGTGAGGATGGGCACGCGGCCACGCGCGGCGACATCGTGGATCACCGACAGCGCGAGCGCGCAGTAGCGTTGTGCGTCGCAGGCTTCATCCAAGGGCACGACGCCGTAGAGATGATGCGGGATACGGGCAAAGTCGGCAGCCGTGGGCTTGGCCGTGAGAATGTCCATGCCAGCGTAGAGCTGAAAGGCATCCGCATTAATGATCTCTCCCTGGATGGCTTCTGCCAGTGCCAGTGCCAGCGCCGATTTCCCAGAGGCCGTCGGGCCGGCGATGATGAAAGTGGATGGTGGGAGCATGGCGTGTGCGCAGGGCAGGGGAGCAGGCCCATGCGCCCTCAAGCTCATGGGGCGAGACGCAGGGACTTCAAGATCGCTTGGACAGAGGCTACCTGCGTGATGGGTTGTTGTGTGGAGAAGAAAGCCAGCAGCAGGCCTTTTCCCTGATGAAAGAGATGAGCCTGCAGGGTGGACTCGGCGGTGTTGCCGACCGAGGCTGCGCAGATGTAGGCTTTGCAGCCGTTGAGCTGCATGACTTCGGAGCGGGTGATGCGGGTGTAGTCACTGGCTTGCAGGGCCGCTTTGACTCGCTGTTGGAAGCGTGGATCGGCGACGCTGATGTGGCCTTTGGGGCGGCCTGGAGGACTGATGAACGCGAAGCGGAGATTGCCATTGTCCGCGCCAGCGAGGAAGAGTGTGTTCTTGGGAGCCTTCGGCAGCACCTGCCACCCCGTGGGCAGCATGAGCGTGATCCCGCGTCCGGGGATCGACACCGCCTCACCTCCAGCCACGGGAGTGCGGGTGACTTTGGGAGCCGAGGCGCAACTGGCGAGCCAGAGGACAGAGATGAGGAGTAGGGAGAGGCGAGGGGTGAATGTCATAAGAGAAGACAGAGTGAAAAAACGAATCATCTGCGTGCACTCTCCTGTGAATCAGCGGAGAGCGGGCCAAGACGACACGCCATGGGAGTGAGTCGTTGTTTTAACGGGCAGTGCGCTCAATGGCGCGCCCTGCACTTTCAATGCCTTGACCGGCTTTGTAGAAAGCGCGATCGACGCCGCGTCCGACGCGGGTTGCCGGACCGCCGCTGCCACAGGCACTGAGACTGAGAGCGACGAGACCGAGGAGGAGATGGATTGTTTTCATACAGTGGCGATTCTAGGCAGTTCTTGCGCCGGCTCAAGCGAGGCGGCGTGATTGTTTCTCGCACAGCAGGGCTGCCCATATCCAGCGCAAAATAAGGGCGCATGCTTGGCATGCATGGCGGTAGGAGGTCTGCCTCACGAAAGCGGCCCACGAAGCGAGGGGAGCGAGTCTTTCGCAAAGATTCGAAATAATCTTTGACAGGCATGCGCCACGCCGTACTGTCGCGCCACTTTTTCGGTAAAAAAGCCGGGGCGTATTGTCTCTTGACGCCAGTTCAGGGGATTCTCATGTCCCGGTTTTCTTGTCGAAAGAGGAGGAGGTCTCTCACAGGGCCGCCGCCGGTTACGCTGTTATAGCTCAGTGGTAGAGCACGTCCTTGGTAAGGACGAGGTCGAGGGTTCAAGTCCCTCTAACAGCTCCAGTGGTGGCACTTTGCGGGATCTTCGAAACACGACAAACGAACCTAGTCCCAAGCGCACCCCCTCACCCATCCAACTCCATGGCTAAAGAAGCATTCCAACGCAACAAGCCGCACGTCAACATCGGCACCATCGGTCACGTTGACCACGGCAAAACCACCCTGACCGCTGCCATCACGACCGTTCTTGCCAAGAAGGGCATGGCCCAGGCGAGGGCCTACGATCAGATCGACGCCGCCCCTGAAGAAAAAGAACGCGGCATCACGATCAACACCGCTCACGTGGAGTATGAAACTGAAAAGCGTCACTACGCGCACGTGGACTGCCCTGGCCACGCTGACTATGTGAAGAACATGATCACCGGTGCTGCCCAGATGGACGGTGCTATCCTCGTGGTCTCCGCTGCTGACGGCCCGATGCCACAGACTCGTGAGCACATCCTGCTCGCTCGTCAGGTGGGCGTGCCTGCCCTCTGCGTGTTCATGAACAAAGTGGACATGGTGGACGACGCTGAACTCCTCGACCTCGTCGAAATGGAAGTGCGCGACCTCCTCTCCAAGTACGACTTCCCGGGCGACGAAATCCCGATCGTCAAGGGTTCCGCCCTCAAGGCCATGGAAGGCGATGCCACCCATGAAGGCAACATCCTCAAGCTTATGGAAGCCGTGGACAGCTACATCCCGCTGCCTGAGCGTCCGATCGACAAAGACTTCCTGATGCCTGTGGAAGACGTGTTCGCCATCGAAGGTCGCGGCACCGTCTGCACTGGCCGTGTCGAGCGCGGCATCATCAAGAAGATGTCCGAAGTCGAAATCGTCGGCATCCGCCCGACCGCCAAGACCACCGTCACGGACATCGAAATGTTCCGCAAGCTCCTCGACGAAGGTCGTGCGGGCGACAACGTGGGTCTTCTCCTGCGCGGCACGAAGAAGAATGAAATCGAGCGCGGCCAGGTCATCGCCAAGCCCGGCTCGGTGACTCCTCACAAGAAGTTCAAGGCTGAGGTGTACGTCCTCTCCAAGGACGAAGGTGGTCGTCACACGCCTTTCTTCAACAACTACCGCCCGCAGTTCTACTTCCGCACGACGGACGTGACCGGTTCCGTGACCCTTCCTGAAGGTGTCGAAATGGTGATGCCTGGTGACAACGTCTCCATCACCGTGGAGCTTATCACCCCGATCGCCATGGAAAAGACCATCCGTTTCGCCATCCGTGAGGGCGGCAAAACCGTGGGTGCCGGCCGCGTGGCAGACATCCTCGACTAAGCCCACTTCGTTCGTTTGTCTCGATCCCCCGCCGGGTCTGGCGCTTCAGACCCGGCGGCGGTTTCGTCTCTCAGCCGAGGCGAGCGAGGCGGCGGACTTGCCAAAGTGTCATCCATCTCTTATTCATTCCGGGAAGCGTTCTCGCTCACACACAGGTCAGTAGCTCAATTGGTAGAGTAGCGGTCTCCAAAACCGTCGGTTGGGGGTTCGAGTCCCTCCTGGCCTGCCAGCGAAAATCCCGGAATCCGTCCGCAGAAAGTCGAAACGCTTCACATGAGTCGCATCCGCAAATACATCGGCGAAGTTTTCCTTGAGCTCAAAAAAGCCACGTGGCCTTGGGACTCGAAAGAAAAAGGATTCGCCAAATACCGCCAGCTCAATGAATCCACGGTGGTGGTCTTCATCGCGATGGTGCTGCTTGGAGCCTTTGTGGCCGCATTCGACATCAGCTTCAAGTGGGCCTTTGAGGCCGCTCAGAGGCTCGGCATGTAACTCATTACTCATCCCTTCACCCCCCTTCGTCTTATGGGAGCTATCCCCGCACCTCGCGATCAGTGGTTCGTCATTCACGTCCGCTCAGGACTTGAGCAGAAGGTACGCGATAACATGCTCCGCCGCATCGAGAAGGAGGAGATGGGAGATTACATCTATCAGGTGCTCGTCCCGATGGAGCGCGTCGCAGAGGTCAAAAAAGGCAAGCGCTCCGAGAGTAATCGCAAGTTTTTCCCCGGCTACGTCATCGCTAACTGCCATCTCCTCGATGAGCACAACCGCCTCGTGGACAAAACCTGGTACTTCGTCCGCGAGACCGACGGCGTACTCAACTTCGCCGGAACCAAGGATCACCCGATCCCCATGCGCGCCAAAGAGGTCGAAGCCATGCTCGCCCAGGTCCGCGACAAGGACGAAGGAGCGGTGCCAAAGATTGCCTTCAGTCTCGGCGACACCGTGCGTGTGGCAGACGGTCCTTTCGAAAGCCAGAACGGCATCGTCGAGGAAATCGATCCCGAGCGCGGCGTGCTGCGCGTTTCTGTCAACATCTTCGGTCGCTCGACTCCGGTCGATCTCGAATACTGGCAGGTGGAAAAAGCCTGAGACACCTGACCCTGGAAATTTCAACTCAAGCAAGGAACAAAAAACAACATGGCCAAGGAAATCGTCAAACAAATCAAGCTCCAGATCAAGGCTGGTGCCGCCAACCCTGCACCGCCCATCGGCCCCGCTCTCGGTCAAGCCGGTGTGAACATCATGGCGTTCTGCAAGGAGTTCAACGCTGCCACCCAGAAACTCGGCGGAGACGTGCTGCCCACCGTCATCACAGTTTACAAGGACAAGAGCTTCACCTTCATCACCAAGCAGCCCCCGGCTTCCAACTTGTTGAAGAAAGTGGCCAACCTCGCCTCCGGTTCTGGTGAGCCCAACAAAAAGAAGGTCGCTAAAATCACCAAGGCGCAACTCCTCGAAGCCACCAAGCTCAAGCTCGCCGACCTCAACACGACCGATCTTGAGCGCGCCTCGCGCATCATGGCAGGCACTGCCCGCCAGATGGGCATCGAGATCACCGAATAATTTCCCCTCAACCCCAGCAGGAGAACCTCAAAGTTCGCCACCACTGCACACACACCATGCAAAAGAGAAGCAAACGCTACAAGAAAGCCGCCGAGATGGTACCGGCAGGAAAATCGTTCACGCTCGAAGAAGCGGCCGATCTCCTGCGCAAACTCCCAGGCACGAAGTTTAACCAGACCGTCACCCTCTCCTTCCGCATGGGTGTCGATCCGAAGAAGAGCGACCAGATGGTGCGCGGCACCTGCCCCCTGCCGCATGGCTCCGGTAAAACCGTGCGCGTGGCCGTCTTTGCCCAAGGTGGCGCGGCAGACGCCGCCAAGGCCGCCGGTGCAGACATCGTCGGCAACGAAGATCTCATTGCCAAAGTGAAGGAAGGCTTCCTCGACTTCGATGTCGCCATCGCCACACCCGCTGCGATGAATGAAGTCCGCAAACTCGGTAAACAACTCGGCCCTCGCGGCCTGATGCCGAATCCGCGCACAGGCACCGTTACTGACGACACCGCTGCTGCTGTGAAGGCCGTCAAAGCCGGACGCGCTGATTTCAAACTCGACAAAAACGGCAACATCGCTGCTTCGGTCGGCAAAGCATCTTTCGAGCCCAAGCAACTCGCGGAAAATGCACAGAGCTTTATCGAGGCTGTCGTGCGCGCCAAGCCCGCCTCCGCTCGTGGCCGTTATGTCGAAACCATCACTCTCGCTGCCACCATGTCGCCCGCGCTCCGCATCGACGTGGCGAAGTATGTCAAACTCTAACCTCAACGGCACTGAATCATGAAAGCTGAAAAGACACTGCTCATCGACGACCTGCTGAAGCGGGTCAATGCATCCCCTTTCCTCATCGTCGTCGATTACACCGGCCTCACAGTCGATAAGTTCGCCGAACTGCGCAAACGCCTGACCGCTGCGAGCGCGGAGATTCACGTCTTCAAAAACAACCTCGTGAAGAAGGCCGCTGAAAAAGCTGGCTATCCCGGAGAGTTGAACACGCACCTCACCGGCCAGACCGCCTACGTCACCGGTGCAAAGGACATCTGCGCGGCTGCGAAGATCATGAAAAACTTCGCTGCGGAGTTCGAGAAGCCAGTCATGAAGGCTGGCGTGCTTGAAGGTAAGCTGATCGACGTCGCGACACTCAAGACGCTCGCTGACCTGCCTTCTCGCGAAGTGCTCCTCGCGCAACTCCTCGGCATGCTCCAGGCGCCGGCATCCTCTCTCGCCCGCGCGCTCAAAGCCAAGGTCGATCTGGAATCCCCACCCGCAGAAGCCGCTGCTTAACGCAGCGCTTTCACCTCTCCACCCACATCCCCATTTGATCAGATGGCCCCAAACACGGGGCCTGAACAACACAAAACCAATGGTTCCTCGCCGGAGCAAAAGCTTTTGCCCTTAAATCATCCGAGGCTTCGGACAACGGCGATACCGACACACAACTATGGCAGACCTGAATAAAATCGTTGAAGAACTGAGTGGCTTGACCGTGATGGAAGTCGCTGAACTCGTGAAATCCCTTGAGACGAAGTGGGGCGTGAGCGCCGCCGCTCCTGTCGCTGTGGCCGCCGCTGGTGGCGGTGCCGCTGCAGCTCCTGCTGCTGAGGAGAAGACGGAGTTCAACGTCATCCTGACTGATGCTGGTGCCAACAAGATCGGCGTCATCAAGGAAGTCCGCGGCGTCGTTCCGGGCCTTGGCCTCGCAGAGGCGAAGAAGCTCGTCGAAAGCGCACCTCAGCCTCTCAAAGAAGGCGTCAAGAAAGAGGAGGCGGAAGAAATCAAGAAGAAGCTGGAAGCCGCCGGCGCCAAAGTCGAGATCAAGTAATCTCTCCATTCCCTCTCGGCCCTTTGCCGCGTGGCGCGGCTCCGAATGCGCCACGCGGCCTGGGCCGCCCAAAGTTAGTTTTCCGTTTCCGTCTCTTTCGTTCCATCGCATGCCGTCACCCCTCCGTGAATCCCCGAACCTCCGTGGCAATGGCCTCGGTTCCGGGATGACATGCGATGTGGCCGCAGTTGTTTTCCCTTTCCATAGCCTGAGATCCAGCACCTGCTTGGTCTCCGGCTGCTTCGTTTTCGCGCTCAAAGCGGCAGATATCGGGCTTCCGCCCGGCATTTGCTGATTTGGAGCGCGCGTGGAGTTCCCAGCTCCGCGTCCCGTGCCCACCGCCATCGCCTCCCAACCGCCCTCACCCCTGCCTTATGTCCCAGCGCACCAACTTTGGCAAAATCCACGAAGTCGCCGAGCCGCCAAACCTCATTGAGATCCAGCTCCGCTCCTACGAGGAATTTCTTCAGAAGAATATCCTCCCCTCGAAGCGCAAAGACGTCGGTCTGCAGGCCGTCTTCCGCGAGGTCTTCCCGATCACGAGCTATGATGAGAAGATGACGCTCGATTTCGCGCAGTATGAAATCGGCGAGCCGAAACTCAACGCGCTGGAAGCCATCCACGACGCCGAGACCTACTCCGCGCCGCTCTACGTCACTTACGAACTCAAAGACGAGCAGGGTGCGAAGCAGGAACGCGTTTACATGGGCGAGATCCCGCTCATGACGGTGCGCGGCACCTTCGTCATCAATGGCGCAGAGCGCGTCGTCGTCTCCCAGCTTCACCGCTCCCCCGGCATCTGCTTTGAAACCACGCAGCACCTCAACGGTCGCTGGTTGCACGGTTTCCGCATCATCCCCGATCGCGGCACTTGGCTGGAAGTGCAGTTCGACACCAACGATCTGCTCTACGTCTATCTCGACCGCCGTCGCCGTCGCCGTAAATTCCTCGCCACGACGTTGCTGCGCGTCATCGGCTACCCTCATGATGAAGATATTCTCAAGCTCTTCTACGAGATTCAGGATCTGAAACTCAAAGAAGGTCTCTCCGAGGAAGAACTCTCCAGCAAAATTCTCTTCAAGGACATCCTTGATGGGGAGCTCATCGTTGCGCGCGCTTACGAGCCGCTCACGCAAGGCGTCGTGCGCCAGCTTATTCAGCTCGGCCACAAGTCGATCAAAGTCGTCACCGCATCCCCTGAAGACCTGCTCATCACCTCGCTGCGCAAAGACACCGCGCGGGACGAAGAGGAAGCCCTCAAGGAAATCTATCGCCGCCTCCGCCCAGGCGATCCGCCCACCACACCGAACGCGCGTGCGTTGGTGAAGCGCCTGTTCTTTGATCCGAAGCGTTACGACCTCACCCGCGTTGGGCGTTACAAGATCAATCAGAAACTCGGCCTCAAGGTGGACACCGAGACGCGCATCCTCACGGCGGAGGATGTCGTTTCCGCACTCAGCTATCTCTTCCAGCTTCGCGAAGGAAAGGGTATCCTCGATGACATCGACCATCTCGGCTCCCGCCGTGTGCGCGCCGTGGGTGAATTGCTCGCCAACCAGTGCCGTGTGGGACTTTCCCGCACCGAACGTCTCGTGAAAGAGCGCATGACCCTGTTCGACGTGAACATGGACACCATGACGCCTGCGAAGTTGGTCAATCCCAAAGCACTCTCCGCCGTCGTGCGCGACTTCTTTGGCCGCAGCCAGCTCTCCCAGTTCATGGACCAGATCAATCCGCTGGCTGAGCTGACTCACAAGCGCCGCCTCTCCGCCCTCGGGCCAGGCGGCCTGAATCGCGACCGCGCCGGCTTCGAAGTGCGCGACGTGCATCCGTCCCACTACGGCCGTATCTGCCCCATCGAAACGCCTGAAGGTCCGAACATCGGTCTTATCAACTCCCTCGGTTCCTATGCTCGCATCAACGAGTTCGGCTTCATTGAGACGCCTTATCGTCCGGTGAAAAATGGAGTCGTGGCCGAGAAGATCGACTATCTCACCGCCGATCAGGAGGAGAACCACTACATCGCCCAGTCGAACAATCCGATCGACGACAAAGGCCGCTTCAAGAACAGCAAAGTGACCGTGCGCTATCGCGGTGAGTTCATCGAAGTCGAGCCTTCCTTGGTCACCCTCATGGACGTGTCGCCCAAGCAGCTCGTCTCGGTTGCCGCCGCGCTCATCCCATTCCTTGAGCACGACGACGCCAACCGCGCGCTGATGGGCTCCAACATGCAGCGCCAGGGCGTGCCGCTTCTCGAAGGGGAAGCTCCGCTCGTGGGCACCGGTATGGAGGGCAAAGCTGCCCGCGATTCACGCTCGGTCATCGTCGCCGATGCCAACGGTACCGTCGCCGCAGCAACCGCTGATGTCATCATCGTGACGAAAGACGGCAACCTGCCGGTCAAAGACGAAAAATTCCTCGAAAACCCGCTCAAGTCTGTCACGACGGACGAGGACAAAGGAACCTTCGTCTATCCGTTGCGCAAATTTGGCCGCAGCAATGCGGGCACCTGCATCAATCAGCAGCCTCTTGTGAAGCGCGGCCAGAAGGTGAAGAAGGGTGATGTCATCGCCGACGGCCCGTGCACCGATCAGGGCGAACTGGCTATCGGCAAAAACATGCTCGTGGCCTTCATGCCATGGAACGGCTACAACTTCGAAGACGCCATCACCATCAGCCGTCGCATCGTGAAGGAGGACATCTACACCTCCATCCACATCGAGGACTTTGAAGTCATTGCACGTGACACGAAGCTCGGTCCGGAAGAAATCACCCGCGACATTCCCAACGTCGGTGACGAAGCCCTCAAGAACCTCGACGCCCAGGGCGTCGTGCGCATCGGTGCGGAAGTGAAGCCTGGCGACATCCTCGTCGGCAAAATCACACCCAAATCTGAAACGGAACTCGCCCCTGAAGAACGCCTCCTGCGCGCCATCTTCGGTGAAAAGGCTGCGGACGTGAAGGACACCTCCCTGCGTGTGCCCTCCGGCTGCACAGGCATCATCATGGATGTGCGCATCGCCCAGCGCGGTGCCGGTGGTGAGAATGAAAAAGAAAAGCTTTCTCCTGCTGAATACAAAAAGCAGATCAAGCAGATCGAGGAAGACTACCGCTCGAAGAAAGAAGACCTCACAGAGCAGCTCACCGAGCGCCTCAGTGACATCTTGCTCAACGAGAAGATCCCGCTCGACATTGTCAACGGCCAGACGGGAGAAGCTCTCGTCGCCGCGAACAAGAAGATCACCAAGACGATGCTGCGCCACGTCGCGGAGAGCTACGATACGATCGAGATCGACCCGAGTCCCATTCGGAACAAGATTTTCGACATCATCCAGACCTTCGAACAGAAGTTCAGCGATGCGGACATGGAGCGTGAGCGCAACCTCGACAAAATCGAAAGCAGCGAAGAAGCGGCTGATAGCGGCGTGGTGAAGCAAGTGCGCGTCTTCCTCGCCAGCAAGCGCAAGCTCTCGGTGGGTGACAAAATGGCCGGTCGCCACGGTAACAAAGGCATTGTCGCCAACATCGTCCCCGAAGAAGACATGCCGTTCCTCGAAAACGGTGTGCCGGTGGACATCGTCCTCAACCCTCTGGGCGTGCCTTCGCGCATGAACGTGGGTCAGGTGCTCGAAACACACCTCGGCTTGGCAGCCAAGGCTCTCGGTATGAAGATCGCCACTCCGGTGTTCGACGGCATCCCAGAGTCGCAGATCATGGAGTACATCAAGGAGGCTAAAAAAGTCCCTGGCTACGAATGGATGGGACTCAACGGCAAGTCGAAGCTCTACGACGGCCGCACGGGAGACGCCTTCAATCTCGATGTCGTGGTTGGCTACATCTACATGCTGAAACTCGGCCACCTTGTTGCCGATAAGATTCATGCTCGTGCAGTCGGTCCTTACTCGCTCGTCACGCAGCAGCCTCTGGGCGGTAAAGCTCAGTATGGCGGCCAGCGCTTCGGTGAAATGGAGGTCTGGGCACTCGAAGCCTACGGCGCGGCTTACACGCTGCAGGAATTGCTCACCGTCAAATCCGACGACGTTCAGGGACGCACACGCATCTATGAACAGATCGTGAAAGGTGATCATGCCCTTGAGGCCGGCACGCCGGAATCCTTCAACGTCTTGATCAAAGAGATGCAGTCTCTCGGCCTCGACGTGAAGGTTCACAAGCGCTCGCAAGCCAATGCGGACGCTGAAGCTCTCGAAAGTTTTGCCACCTCGGCGGCCTGATCCGCCTCCCCATCAGTAACAACTAACAACGCATCTTCCATCCACTTATGAATGCTGACGTGAGCTTGAAAGAAATCTTCGGGGAGCAACACCAGGGCGAAGACTTCGACTATGTGTCGATTTGCATCGCCTCGGCGGACCGTGTCCGCTCCTGGTCTTCCGGCGAAGTGAAAAACCCGGAAACCATCAACTACCGCACCTTCAAGCCTGAAAAAGGCGGCCTCTTCTGCGAGCGTATTTTCGGTCCGACACGCGACTGGGAGTGCGCCTGCGGCAAGTACAAACGCATCAAGCACAAAGGCGTCGTCTGCGACCGCTGCGGCGTGGAGGTCACACTCTCCCGCGTGCGCCGCGAGCGCATGGGCCACATCGAACTCGCCGTGCCGGTCACGCACATCTGGTTCTACAAGTGCATGCCCTCCCGCATCGGCCTCATGCTCGACATGACGGCTCGTTCTCTGGAGCGCGTCATTTACTACGAAGACTACATGGTCATCGATCCCGGCACCACGCCATTGCAGCGCGGTCAGCTTCTCACCGAAGTGGACTTGCGTGAGGCAGAAGAGCAGTTCGGTGCGGACGCTTTCAAAGTCGGCATGGGTGCTCAAGCCATCCGGGACATCTTCTCGCAGATCAATCTCGCTGATCTCATCAAGGAGTTGGAAGAGGCCATGGGCAAAACACGCTCGAAGCAGATTCGCAAGAAACTCGCCAAGCGCCTGAAACTCTGCCAGGGCTTTGCCAGCAGCCACAGCCGTCCGGAATGGATGATTCTGGAAGTGCTGCCCGTCATTCCGCCGGACCTGCGTCCGCTCGTTCCGCTGGAAGGTGGCCGCTTTGCCACCTCCGACCTTAACGACCTCTACCGCCGCGTCATCAACCGCAACAACCGCCTCAAGAACCTGCTGCAGCTTCGCACGCCGGATGTCATCATCCGCAACGAAAAGCGCATGCTTCAGGAGGCCGTCGATGCCCTCTTTGACAACGGCCGCCACGGTCGTCCGGTCACGGGTGCGGGCAACCGTCCGCTCAAATCCATGTCCGACATGCTCAAGGGCAAGTCTGGCCGCTTCCGCCAGAACCTGCTCGGCAAGCGCGTGGACTACTCCGGTCGTTCCGTCATCGTCATCGGCCCGGATCTCGGCCTGCATCAGTGCGGTCTGCCGAAGAAGATGGCACTCGTGCTGTTCGAGCCCTTCATCATTCGCCGCTTGAAGGAAATGGGACTCGTCCACACCGTCCGCAGCGCGAAGAAGATGATCGAGCGCCGCACGCCTGAAGTGTGGGACATCCTCGATGAAGTCACCAAGGGGCACCCGGTGCTTCTCAACCGCGCTCCCACGCTGCACCGCCTCTCCATCCAGGCGTTTGAGCCGAAGCTCATCGAAGGTGAGGCCATTCGCGTGCATCCGCTCGTTTGCACGGCCTACAACGCCGACTTCGACGGTGACCAGATGGCTGTTCACGTCCCGCTTTCCATCGAAGCTCAGATGGAGGCGCGCCTGCTCATGCTCGCGCCGAACAATCTGTTCAGCCCTGCCAGTGGCAAGCCGGTCTTGAATCCCAGCCAGGACATTCCTCTCGGCTGCTACTTCCTCACCTACCTCCGTGAGTTCCCAAATCAGGAGAGCAAGCCGAAGAAAGGCGAAGTCGAAGGCCGCGTGCCCATGTTCAACTCAGCCGCAGACATCGAATTTGCCATTGCTGAAGGCGGTCTGACCGTGAACGACAAAATTCGCTATCGCAATCCTGATCATGGCTTGGCTAAGCGTCCGTATGGCGATCCGTCGAAAGCGGTGATCGAGACCACCGCAGGCCGTGTGCTCTTCAATGAGGTCTGGCCGGAAGGTCTTGGCTTCATCAACACCACCGTCGGCAAGAAGCAGCTCTCGGACATCATCTGGCGTTGCTTCCAGACGGTGGGACAGAAAGAGACCGTCGCTGCACTGGACCGCCTCAAACAACTCGGCTTCCGCGAAGCCACACGCTCCGGCTGCTCCATCGGCATCACCGACATGGTCATTCCTGAAGCGAAGAAGGCCGGCGTCGAGAAAGCCTACAAAGACATTGAAGAAGTCGATAAGCAGCACCGCCGCGGTATCATCACTCAGGGCGAGCGCTATCAGAAGATCATCGACATCTGGACGCAGGTGGGTGAGCAGGTCACGAATGAGCTCTTCCGCACCATCGAACACAACGATGGTAAGAAGCATCACAATCCGCTCTACGTCATGGTCACCTCCGGTGCCCGCGGCAACCGCACGCAGATCAAGCAGCTTGCTGGCATGCGCGGCCTCATGGCCAAACCATCCGGTGAGATCATCGAGCGTCCGATCATTTCGAACTTCCGTGAAGGTCTCTCGGTGCTGGAGTACTTCATCTCCACGCACGGTGCGCGTAAAGGTCTCGCCGACACCGCGCTGAAAACGGCGGACTCTGGTTACATGACCCGTAAACTCGTGGATGTGTCGCAGGATGTCATCGTCACCGAAGAAGATTGCGGCACCGTCAATGGCATCACGCTCTCGTCGATCTATCAGGGAGACGAAGAAATCGTGGACCTCAAGACCCGCGTCTATGGCCGCACGAGCTGCGAAACCATCCACGATCCGGTGGACAAGAGCACCATCGTCAAAGCTGGTCAGCTCGTCACCGAGAAGGAGGCTAATCACCTCACGAAGATCGGCGTCGAGAAGCTCAAAATCCGCTCCGTGCTCACCTGCGAAAGCAAGCGTGGCTGCTGTGCGAAGTGCTACGGCCTGCATCTCGGCACGCAGAAGCTTGCCAAGATCGGCGAGGCCGTCGGTATTGTCGCCGCACAGTCCATCGGTGAACCCGGCACGCAGCTCACCATGCGTACCTTCCACACGGGTGGTGCGGCCATGTCTGCCTTCAAGCAGCCTTTCATCGTCACCAAAAACGCGGGCACGCTGCGTCTTACCGAGACTCGCACCGTTCAGACGGTCGAGGGGAACTGGATCGCTCTGACCAAGAACGGTATCCTTTCCATCCACGACGATGACGGACGCGAATTGGAGAGCCATAAGCTCGTTCTTGGCGCCGTGATTGCCAAGGCGGAGGGCGACCACGTCAAGAAGGGCGAGAAGATCGTTGAGTGGGATCCTTACAACATGCCCATCATCACGGAAAAAGCCGGTAAACTGGAATTCCGTGACATGATCTCCGGCATCACCATCACGAAGGAGAAGAACGAGTCCACCGGCAACGAGGAAACCGTCGTCATCGAACACAAGGAAGACCTCCACCCGCAGGTGGTCGTCACCGATCCGAAGACGCACGAGGTTCTCGCCAGCTACACCATTCCGGCGGGTGCTCACCTTGCCGTGAAGAACAACGAAAAAGTCGAAGCGGGTACCACCATTGCCAAGACACCGCGCAAGGCATCCAAGACCAAGGACATCACCGGTGGTCTGCCGCGTGTGGCCGAACTCTTCGAAGCGCGCAAGCCCAAGGACGCCTGCGAAATCGCCCGCATCGACGGCACCGTCGAAATCGGCGGCCTCGTCCGTGGTAAGCGCCGCGTCATCGTCACCGATCCGAAGACGGGCCAGCAGGAAGAGCATCTCATCCCCCGCTCGAAGCACATCCTCGTCTTTAACGGCGACCACATTGGCAAGGGCGACCAGATCACTGATGGTCCTGTCGTTCCGCACGACCTCCTCGAAATCCTCGGCCCGCAGGCTCTTCGCGAGCACCTCGTCAACGAAGTGCAGGAAGTGTATCGTGCTCAGGGCGTGGAGATCAACGACAAGCACGTCGAGATCATCATCCGCCAGATGCTGCGCAAGGTGAAAATCACCGATCCAGGCGACTCTGACTTCCTCTGGGGCGATCAAGTGGATCGCACCGAGTTCGAGAAAGAGAACGCACGTGTTTCGGAAGAAGGTGGTAAACCCGCTGAAGCGGAGCCCGTCCTTCTCGGCATCACCAAAGCCTCCATTGAGACCGAATCCTTTATCTCGGCTGCCTCCTTCCAGGACACCACACGCGTCCTCACCGAAGCGGCAACCCTCGCGAAGTCCGACCTTCTGCGCGGCTTCAAGGAGAACGTCATCATGGGGCATCTCATCCCTGCGGGCACAGGATTCATCTCCAATCGCAACTTCGATCTCAACGAGACCGAAGCACCGCAACTTCCCACAGTGGAGGAAGGAGCCGCGTAAGCTGCCGCCTGCATCTGACTCATCCTCTCGACGCCTCCGGTGCCCACGGGTATCGGAGGCGTCTTCTTGTTTACAGTGATGAGTGGCATGCGCACGGCACGCTCACTCCACCCACAAGCGCTTTGCTTTGCGGCGCAGATGTCGGTCGCAGGGCAGATTCAGTTTGGCAGGGCCTCCCGAGGAAAGCATGGCCATCGCAGATTCGATCACGTCACTGTCGATGCCGGTGAGTCCCAGCACCTCGCGGAGCCACAGCGCCAGCACTCGCGAGAGTAAGGCCGGATGCAGTTTGGTCAGCTCTTGCGTGAGCGGGAGAGACAAATCTTCGTTCAGCGCGTGTGGGGAGGACAGGATGGCCTGCGCGGCTTCTTGGAGGCATTCGTCATCGCGTCCGGCGAGCGCGCCGAGGCGTGTGATGAGCGGTGTCACATCGCGCATGAAAATGTCATCCAGCAACGGCAAGGCTTCGTGGCGCAATCGGTTGCGTCGATGCTTGGGTGAGCGGTTGCTCGAATCTTCGCGGAACTTCAGCCGCCGCGCCTTGAGCCAGTCATCGATCTCTTGCCGACGCACTTGCAGCAGCGGTCTGATCAAATGCAGGCCGTTGTCCAGCCTCTGCACCAGGCGCATGCCACCCAGGCCACCCGTGCCGCAGCCACGGCATAAATTCGCCAGCACCGTCTCCGCCTGATCTTCGGCATGATGCGCCATGAAAACCATCCAGGCATCGTGCTTCTCTGCCATGCGTAGGAGGAATGCGTGTCGTTCTTCTCGTGCGACGGTTTCCAGCGAGCGCTGCTGTTCCACGGCCAGAGTCGCCACATCCACTTTTTCGATTTCGCATGGGAGTGACAGCCGTTGTGCGAGGCGGCGCACAAACAAAGCGTCTCCACCGGATTCGCGGCCACGCAAGCCGTGGTTCAAATGACAGAGCACCAGTTTGGTGAAGCCTGCCTCCAGCAGCGCATGCAGCAGCACCACAGAGTCGCGCCCGCCGGAAATCGCCAACAGGGCAGGGGTGGAGGGCTCGCACGCAGCGGGAAGATGAAGAGGGAGGGGAGGCATGCCCGGCATCGGAGAGTATGCAGCGCGCATGCCGCGACGGCAAAAGAGAATCCAGAGCTTCGCGCAGGCTTTGAGGCCGCAAACAATTCTGCGCTAGGGCTTGGTGTGAAACACCCACAGAGGTGCGTCGATACTTTGGTGAAAGCAGCGTCTGAAGCGCGAATGCAGGCCACCAGGAGGATTCAGCCCGCTTTGGTTCGCTCCAATTCAGTGAGCAGTACCCGATAGCGCTTCTGTGGGCAGCATTCCTGCAGCAGGGCGCGTAGGGCCGCTTTTCTCCGTACAAAATGAAATGCGATGATGTCGCAGACGGCTTCTGCTTCATGCAACTGAGTGAGTTCCTGCCGCAGTTGCCGCATGCTGTCGCAACTCTGTGTCGTCGGATCGGGCAGGAGTTGCAGCGCGCGTTCCTTCAGGTCTTCGAGACCGTCGGTTGGCGGTTGTTGAGTGAGCACGGGAGACACACGGGCGATGCGGAAGGGGGTCGTTTGCTCCCAGCCGTCGATGCGCATTCGGTGTACGCCGTAAAGCATGACTTGGGAGGTGCCATCGGGATTTTTGACGGAGGAACGGATCAAGCCTGCCGTGACGACAGGCAGGATTTCGTCCTCGCTCAGTACGCCAACGCAAAACATACGATCCGCGCGCAGCGCATGGTCCAGCATCCGCCGGTAGCGATCTTCAAAGATGAAAAGCGGCAAGAGGCAGCCTGGAAAATGGTAGCAGCCTTCGAGCACGATCATCGGCAGACACGTCGGTAACGTGAATGGCCGAGGCGCGGATGGATTCGTGGAGCTGCCCATGTGTTTGTACAAGCCGGATACGCACGTCCGGCAAGAGCGGTTCAATCTGTTTTCACGCCCTCGTGAGTACAAGGCCCGACAAGAAACGGCGAGTGTCTTGCCTGAATGAAATTTGGCCGTGCGCGCCCTTGAGCCGGCTTCTAGCCTCGCCATAGAGAAAAACGTATCTTCAACCCAGGCAGCGATCATGCGACTTCAAGACCAAGTCATTCTCATCACCGGCAGCACCACGGGCATCGGCGAGCACATGGCGCGTCGCTTTGTGAAGGAAGGCGCGAAAGTCATCCTGCATGGCCGTGACGCAGCGCGCGGCGCGGCACTGCGCAGTGAGCTTGGCGTGAACAAAACAGCGTTCTGCCAGGGCAGCCTTGAAGACGCCGCCTATCCTGAAAAACTCGCCGCTGAGGCCATCGCGGCTTTTGGCAAGGTGGACGCGCTGGTGAACAACGCCGCACTGACAAATCGTGCGCACATCGATAAAACGGACGCGGTTCTGTTTGATCGCATCATCGCGGTGAATGCGCGTGCGCCGATGCTGCTGATTCGCGCTTTGCTGCCGGAGTTGAAAAAAAATCAGGGCGTGGTGCTGAACATTGGCTCCGTGCTCGCGCATTGCGGTCAGGCCAATCTGCTCGCGTATTCGATGTCCAAAGGTGCGCTCATGACGATGACGCGCAACCTCGCCGATGCACTCGGCATGGACCGAGTGCGCGTGAACCAGCTCAATGTCGGCTGGACGCTCACGGAGAACGAATACCAGGTAAAGCTTGGCGACGGACTCGGCGAAGGCTGGCCGGAGCGCCTGCCGCCTGCCGTGGTACCGATGGGCCGTTTGTTGCGACCTGAGGACATCGCTGCTGCCGCCGTGTATTGGGTCAGCCGAGAGAGCTATCCCGTCACCGGCACCGTGGCCGAGCTTGAGCAATACCCCATCATCGGCCGCTACGCCAACGCCGAGGGCGATGAGAAGGAATGACGAATGCAGAATGTCGAATGACAAATTGAAACTGAGAACAGAGAACCGCGAACCGAGAACAACCCCATGAAACTGATCCGCTTTGGAAACCCTGGAGAAGAAAAGCCCGGCCTGATCCTCGATGATGGCCGCCGCATCGACGCGAGCGCGTTTGGCAGCGACTACGATGAGAAATTCTTCGGTGGCGATGGCTTGGAGCGTCTCGCCGCCTGGGCGAAGGCCAACGCCGCCTCCGCGCCCACCGTGGATGCCAGCGTGCGCCTTGGCCCATGCATCGCACGTCCGAGCAAGATCATCTGCATCGGCCTGAACTATGTCGATCACGCGAAGGAGAGCGGCATGCCCATTCCGGCTGAGCCGATCGTGTTCTTCAAAGCCACCAGCGCGATCTGCGGGCCGAATGACAATGTGGTGATCCCGCGCAACTCCAAGAAGACCGACTGGGAGGTGGAGCTCGCTTTCGTGATCGGCAAAAAGGCCAGCTACGTCAGCGAAGACGACGCGATGAGCCATGTGGCCGGCTACTGCGTGCATAACGACTACAGCGAGCGCGAGTGGCAGCTCGAACGCGGCGGCCAGTGGGTGAAGGGCAAGAGCTGCGACACCTTCGCGCCAATCGGGCCGTTCCTCGCCACGAGCGACGAGATTCCCGATCCGCAGAATCTGAAGCTCTGGCTCAAGCTGAACGGCAAGACGATTCAGAATAGCAGCACCGCGCAGATGATCTTTGGCGTGAAGAAGCTGGTGAGCTACCTGAGTCAGTTCATGAGCCTGCTCCCCGGCGACATCATCACCACCGGCACCCCTCCGGGCGTCGGCCTCGGCTTCAAGCCCGATCCCGTATTCATGAAACCCGGCGACGTGATCGAACTCGGCGTCGAAGGTCTCGGTGAACAGGGGCAGACGGCGGTGGCAGCGCAGTAGGTCAGGCATCTTTGCCTGACTTCGGATGAGCCGGGCGCAGATGCCCGGCTCCTTGAGAGCGGGCAGAATGCCCGCGCCACTCGTGACAGGCTGAAAGCCTGTCCTACTCCACCTTCATCACCCCGTTCATTACCATCCAGTGGCCGGGGAAGGTGCAGAGGTAGGGGTAGTCGCCTTTGTCCTTCGGCGCGGTGAGGTGGATGACGAACTCGCCTTTCGGATTGGTCATGTCGGTGTAGGCGATCACGTCATCGCTGTCGGGGACGTAGTGCTTCGCCATGCCCTGCGGGTCGGTGATCATGAGGTTGACCTTGTCGCCGAGTTTTTGCAGCGAGCCGGGTTTGGCGAGCAGCCAGTTGTGCGGCACCACGTCGGGATTCTTGAAGCGGATGGTGAGTTTTTCACCTGCTTTGGCCGTGAGCTGCTTCTGCACGAATTGCAGGCCGAGAGCGGCTTCGACGACGATCTCGCGCCCAGGCTCGCCTTTCGCCCACGGGTTGGGTTTGACCGGTTTCGGGGCTTCGAGGCCGATTTGCGCGGCGTGATTCGTTTTCGCGATCTTCGTGTAGCCGGCGAACTCCGTGAACGGCTCTGCCAGCGCGTGCGCGGTGAGGAAAACATCGTGTCCGGTGCTCAGATGCAGATGGATTTGGCCTGCGGGCACGATCTGCGGGATTTCGAGGAAGAGCGTCTTGCCGCCATCGAGGGTCTGCACGCTGCGCACCTCCAGCGGATCGTGTCCGGGCGTGTCGGCATGCTTCACCGAATACTCTGGCGAGCCGTATTGCGGCCCATATTTGTAGTTCCAGCACTGCGCAAAGCAGGTCGCAGCATCGGCGTGCTTCACGGGTTGGTTGAAACGGATGAGTACGCCGTTGTCGCGCGCCTCAAAGCCCACGGGAACTGGCTTGTCACCGCCGGTGAAGCGCGCGCGCTGGAAGCTGCCATCCTTCGGCGTGTAGGTGCCCCAGCCGGTCATGCCATTCACATAGAGATGGCCGTCCTTCGGGTTGAAGCGCGCGCATTGCGGACCGGAGTCGAAGTTGCCGCAGAGTTTGACCGCTGCGGCCTGCCAGCGGCCTTTGACATTCTGGCGCATGGCGAGCCACGCGCTGCCACTGCCGGAGGAGAGGTGGATGAGGTTGCCGTCGCCTTTCAGCGACGCCCATTTTTCACTCGTGATGAATGCCTGCGAGCTCGCGGAGTTGTCCTCGCCGCGCGGCAGATACATCAGCACCGGCTCCGGCGGTTTCCCATCCTTCGGGCCGCCTGCGCCGAAGTGCGCGCCGAGGTTTTGATCGAGCTCGATCTGGAAGATGGAGGAGGCAGGTGTCCAGTCGCCTTCCTGGCCGCTGGTGGTGACAAAACGTCCGTCTGGCGAGATGCCGAGACCGTCGGGATTGCGGAAGCCGGTGGCGAGCACTTCGAGTTTGTCGCGTCCCGTGATGCGGCACACGCCCTGATTGCCGGAAGCGAAATACCAGCGGCCTTCCTTGTCTGTTTCGAGTCCGACGATGAAGTCATGTCCACCTGGCGAAGTCTGCATGGCATTCGTCACGCATTCATAGAAGTCGGCTTCGTCATCGCCATTGAGGTCATGCAGACACGTGATTTGATCGCGACCGAGGACGTAGAGCTTGTCCTTCACGATCTTCATGCCCAGCGGCTGATGCAGGCCGGTGGCGAAGCGTTTCCAGCGCAGGTTTTCCAGCTTCTCGTCAATACCCTTCACCAGCCACACCTCGCCCGTCATCGTCGCGATAGCGGCGGTGCCGTCGCTGAAGAAATCATGCGCGGTGACGAAGAACAGCGCGCCATGCGGATTCTCGAACGGCAGCGTGAGGCGATCCGTGGCGAAGGGCGTCTGCGTGCCGAGTTCGCCCTTCGTTTCGATCCACTGCGGCCACTGGGCGGCAGCGGGTTTGGGCAAATCGGTGTTGCTGGTGACGATGATGACTTCAGTACCTCGGCGGAAGAAGCCACGGTAGGTGCCGGAGAGTTTCTTCTCCTCTTTGGAGAGCGCTCTGCCATCCATGGGTGCGCCGGCCATGAATCCATGGCGCGCGTCATTGAGCTTGATGAAGCCGCCTGACCACTCCAAGCGCCACGCCATGCGTTCGGGATCAAACACGGCCGCTTTGTCGCCGTCGCGTACGCATACCGCTTTCGGAATTGTCAGTCCTGCACCTTTGAAGACGCCGCTGAACACAATGCCGAGATCACTCGCCGCCCAGCGTCCGTCTTTCCATGTCACCTGATCGTTTTGATTGCCCCAGTGACCCTGCTTGCCGCCGTCGAGGCCGGGGAACTGCGGGAGCAGTTCGGGCAGCGGCTTCTGCTTCATGAAGTGCAGTGCCTGCTTGGCATAGAAATCGTACACGCGGTCGCGGTTCACGAACTCCTGCCAGTGAATGTTCTGCGACTTGTCGAGCGGCTCGCGGGATGGACTGAACTCAGCGGGTTGGGGCGCGGGCGTCAGGAGTGTGTCGAGATGGTCAAAGCTCCACAGACCGAGCGTGTTATCTATGTGCTGACGCGGGGCGGTGCCTTTGCGCAGTTTCATGACACCGCGCGTGATGCGCACGTCGTCGATGATGCCATCGCAGCCGATGCCGCCTTCGACGAGACGCCCGAAGGCGAGGCGTCGCTCTGGCATTTGTGTTTGGCCTTCTTTGGGAGAGAGCGCGGAAGTTCGTTCTGCTTCGAAGACTTGCCGACCATCAATCCAAATCACCACGTTCTTGTCATCGGCGCTGGCGAGGAAATTGTGCCACTGCCCATCGCACACCGCGACTTTGGAGTCAAAGTTGCCGCCGCGTCCAGGCAGGTAGAGCGCCAGCGTGCCGCTCTTTGCCATTGTATAGAGTTCCCAATGCGTGGCTGAGACCTTCGGCTCGGATGCGACGAGGATGTTGAAATCATCGCTGCTATTCAGTTTCGCGCGACACTCGACCGTGAAAGGCAGCTTCGAGTACTCGGCATTTCCATCCACCACCCAGCCGCCCTTCAGTGCTTTGCCAAACGCCGCATTCATCGAATCCACATTCTCCAGTTTGGAACTCTCTGCCTTCTCGCTCCAGGTGCGATACTGCGGCTTCGCTCCCGGCTTGGCGTCATCGAGTTGCGGCACGAGCCACTTCAAGCCATTGAGGTTGTCGAGCAGTCGGCCTTCGGCGTCCTCGTTGGTGTGATTGAGAATGCCCAGCGGGCCGCTGTAGCCGCTGGCGCGGATTTGGCGCAGCACGGCCACATCCTGCGTGCCCACGCCGAGCGGGAGAATTTTTCGGCCCTTCGTATCGCCCGCGAGGTCCATGCCGTTGAGGTTGAGACAGAGCAGCCAGGGCTTCATCGCCGTGAGCACTTTGGGCAGGCGGTCGAGGTGGCTGTGGCCGTGGTGAAGGTTGTACACGATGCCGATGTTGTCGGTGCCGTGGTTTTTCTTCAGGAACTCGCACACGGCGATCATGTTCTCCGGTTCGCCACCCCAGCCGCCGTGATTGTAGATGCCTACCTGGCTGCCGAGCTTCTTCGCGCGCTGCAAAGTCGGCAGCAGTGCTTCGGCAGCAGCTTTGACCTTCGCTTCGTCGGTGTCGCCCGCGACTTTCAGCATGACCCAGAGCTGCGGGTGCAGCTTGTACTTCTCAAACAACCGGAACGCCTCGTCATGCACGCCCCAGAAGGCGAACATTTCGATGCCGTGCTTTTGATACGCGAGAATCTCCCGCTCAAACTCCGCCACATGCTCCGCCCGCCAGTCGTAGGCGATTTTGGTGAGGCCCATCTTCGCCACCATCTCGGCGCGGGCTTCGGGCGTGCGCTTGGCTTTGTCGAAGGGGACGATGCACCAGGCGACGAGGTTGGATTTGTCGAAGAGCTCCGCAGCCAGAAGATGGCCCACGAAAGCAGTGAACAGTGCGAAAATGGCGAGACGGAAGGGCATGGCGGTCAAATGGGACTGCTTACAACGCGAATGCGCGGAGCGCTGAATCATTCAGGTGCGAAAAAGGCGGAACCTGAGAGGGCTCCGCCTTGGGAATCGATTTGAGGACAGCTTGGATTACTGGCGCACTTCCTTGATGTGCTTGTCAGGGGCGGCGTCGAACACCGCCTTGCTGGCTGCATCGGCAAAGGCGACCTGACGGGAGTAGGTGACGGTGACGGAAGCATCAGCACGTTTTTTGCTCAATGGGCACTGGCCAGAAACAGCATTGAGAATGTTTGCCAGGTAGGATTTGGGCGCGGCATTGAATTGGGCGCGGCACTTGTTGCAGCAGAGCGAAACCGTCTTCGTGTAAGTGCTGGTGATCGCAGGGTTTGCGGGCTTGCCGGAGATCGGGCAGACGGTATTGAGGGGCTCGGCAGCCCACGAGGTGAGGGCGAGAAAAAGGGAGGCGGCGGCGAGGATGAGGGTGTGTTTCATGAGGCGTAATGGAAGGTGAATGGGGATACAAAACCGTAGCGGGCAGCACAAGATAATTTTCATGGATGGGCACTGCGGGTGGAGGCACGCGCCGATTGACACCCCGGGAGGCACGCTTAGGCTCACCCCACCATGAATCTGTACGTCAGCAATCTTCCCTACACCATGACGGACGAAGAATTTCAGGCTGTCTTTGCAGCACACGGGCAAGTGAGCAGCGCGCGGGTGGTCAAAGATCGCGAGTCCGGGCGTTCGCGCGGATTCGGTTTTGTGGAGATGCCGGTGGAGGCCGAAGCGCTGACGGCGATCAATACACTCAATGGCCAAGATGTGGGCGGACGCCCACTGCGGGTGGTGGAGGCGCGGCCAAAGTAGAACGGTAGCGCACTGCGGCGCAGGTCAGGCCTGCGGCTGAAATTTTGGATAGCGCTGCCGGAGTTGGCGGAGCATCTGCTCAGACTGGCTTGAGTCTCCAGCTTTCTTGAGAGCTTGGGCGGCTTTGTGGAGTGCTTCGGGAGTGACGGCAGGATCCTCGAAGAACTGGCTGGGCACGGCGAACTTGGCTGCGCCCGCCTTCCATTTTTCCACGGCTTCAGCCTGGCGTCCTTCACCCGCGAGCTTGTCGCCTTGAGCACAGAAAATATCTCCTTCGAGGATGAGCAGCTCGGCTTGCAGTCTGCCGTCTTTGACGACTTGGAGTGCTTCTTTGGCCGTCGCATCTGCTTGAGCAAAGTCGCCCTTGCCCAGGAGTGCGCGCCCTTTGGTGAGGCGAGCACGCGCTGTGGAGGCGGGGTCGGGATTGGATTTGAGGAAGTTCTCAGTGGCCTGAATACTGGCGTCGTATTTGCCGTTTTCGAGTTGTGAGAGACCGAGGTAGTTCCACACAACAGGCTCGGTGTTTTCTGGAGTCTGCGGGGTGACAGCGAGTTCGAGGAAGCGAGCAGCCCCTTTGAAATCATCGCTGGTGTAAAGTTTGAGGCCGAGCCATTTCAGGATGTTCGGAGGCACTTGGCCACCGGGCTTGGAGTGGAGATAGCTGTCGATGGTCTTCGCGAGATCGTCAGCTTTTTGCCGGGCGTAGTCGCAGAGGATGAGGAGCTGGCTGGATTTTTCGAGATAGCCTTTGCTGTCCACCTCAATGGATCGGCGCAGTGCGGGGATGGCCTTGTCGTAGAGCTTTTGATCAAAGCAGCCGCGGCCAATGCCATACCATGCCTGAGCAGCCGCAGCGGTGCCGGGGAATTTTTTCAGTAGTGTTTCAAAAATCGTGACCGTGGCTTTCGCGTCTTTTTGCTCCATGGCGATGAAGCCGAGTTCCAGCCATGACATCTCACAGGCGTCGGATTTGGGAAACTCCTTGGTGACATGCTCAAAGTCAGATTTGGCCTTTGGCAAATCGCGTGCGTCGCGATAAGCGAGGCCGCGCCGCGCGAATGCCTTCGGGATGAGATCGCTCTTCGAGTGCTCACTGATGAAGCGTGTGAAAGTGCCGATGGCGTCCTGCTGCCTACCCGCTTCGGCCTGAGCCCAGCCCATGTTAAAGAGCGAGCCTGGACGCAGTTTCTCAGGCAGCTTGTCGATGGCGACTTCGTTGTAGCTGGAGGCTGCCTGCGCGTAGTCGCCTTTGTTGAAGTAGAAATCTGCACGGATGAGCCGTGCGAGGGACAAATACTCGTGGCCGCCGTATTTCTGCGCGTTGCGCGTGATGAAGGCCGTGGCGAACTCTCCAAGGTCTTTGTCGTTGAGGAGGTAAAAACAATAGAGCTTCCAATAACCGGCCTCGAAAGCTTCCTCGGTGTCAGGGTGATATTGCTCGATGAGCAGGTACACTTCGACCGCGCGGGCGTAGCTCTTGCGCATGCGGTGGGCATGGCCGACGAGCAGGAGCATCTTTGCGCGCGAAGGGCCGGGAGGCAGCACTTCGGAGTTCTTGTTGTAGTAGTCGATGACGCCGTCGTAGTCTCCTTTGGCAAAGAGAGCTTGGATGATGCCGACGAGGGCGATGCCGCGATTCTGTTCGGAAGTTTCGGGCATGCGCAGGGCTTTCTCAAACATGCCGATGGCTTCGTCTGGTTTTTTCAGTTCAGCGTAGAGCACAGCGGCGCGGATGGCGGCCTCTGTGATGATGGCGCGGTCGGCACTGGTTTTGACGAGATCGTCAAAAATGGGCAGGGCGGCACTCTTTCTGTCTTGGGCGAGATGGATGCCCCCGAGCGTGAGCAGCGCGGTCTCGCGATAGGGATTGTCTGTCCGCACGGCGATCACGCTTTCGAGCGCAGCGACTTGGTTTGCTTTATCGCCAGACATCTCATAGGCGCGGCTTTTGTTGTAGGCGGAGGCCAGACGCACCTGCGCGTTTCGGGTCTTGGCTTCGCTGAAGGTGAAAAATTTCGCTGCGTCGGCGAATTTGGATTCGTTGAAGCGCATCGCGCCAAGCCGGTAAGCGGCAGACGGGGCACCAGAGCTGGCGGGATAGCGATTGACCACTTCTTCATAGTAGCCCGCCGCTTGCTTGAGCTGGTTCTGCTTCATGTAGCATTCGCCGATGCGGAAGAGCGCGTCGGGCACATGAGTGCCGGAAGGGTACTGTTGCAGATACTTTGCGTAGTTCTGTGCAGCCATGCCCCATTCCTGCCGGTCGTAGGCCAGCGTGGCGAAGTCGAACATGTCGTCTTCTGGGCCTTTGGTGCGCGGTGGCGTGGGGCGTTCGCGCGGGTCATCCAGCACGGGCTGTGCCTTCGGCGGCGGGCGCACGGGGATGGCCCTGGGCACCGGGACATCATCTTCCACCGGCAGGGCGCGTGGGGGCTGCTGTGCTGCTGCAGTGAGCATAGAGAGCAGACACAGAGATGGGATGATAAGGCGCATGCAGGGGTGTGGGACGTTAAAAGGCACGGGGAAAATCATCTCATCTCTCTCACCTCGGCGCAGCGGCGGGGGGCTGTGCTTCTTCAGGTTTGCGCGTGGCGAAGGCGATATTCCAAATGCCGGCCTTCTGACAGGTGTCCAGCACCTTGATGACGTGAGCGTAGTCTGTCACCTCGTCGCCGCGCAGGATCACGGCCTGATCTTTGTAGAGGGCGACGATGTTTTTCAGCTTCACCAGCAACTCGTCGGTGGTGAATTGCTGGCCGTTGACGATGATCCCGCCGTCTTTTTTGATGTTGATGATGATCTCGCCGACGTTGCGGGATTCCTTCTCTTTTCCTTCCTCGGCAGCGGGTACGCTGACATCCATCACCTGCTCTTCTTTGGCATACTGAAAGGTGACGGCAAAGAAGATGACCAGCAGAAACAGCACGTCCACCAGCGGCGCGAGCTGCATCGGAGTCGGCTCGATGGAGTGCTGTTTGCGGAAGTTCATCGCAGAGGAAGAGGGGAGAGAATTCAGTTGCCTGCCACTGCGCGTGCGGCGCGTTTGTATTGAACGGCGAGGATGGCCATCAGGTGGGTTGTGGCAGCCTCCATTTCGGAAATCAGGCGGTTCACCTTGCCGCGATAGATGGCGTAAAAGATCAGAGACGGAATGCCGATGACGAGGCCGGAGGCGGTGCAAAGCAACGCTTCGGAGACGCCTTGAGCGAGGCCGAGTTGATTGGAGCCACCGACGCCCTTGCCGGAAATTTCATGGAAGGTGGTGATCATGCCCAGCGTCGTTCCCAGCAGTCCGAGCATGGGAGCCACTGCTCCCACATCCCCGAGGTAGGCGATGCGCGCCAGCAGGAGGCTGGATTGGCGATTGCCCTCCGCCTCGGTGACTTCTTTGACTTCTTCAAAGCTCGCCGTCGGATTGCGTGTGGCAAAGTCCAGCGTCTTCGCCGTGATGCGGGCGATGCACTCGTTGCGGCGATTGCACACGGCCAACAATCCCAGGTAGTCCTGCTTGCGGATCAGCGCGTCCGCAGAGTTCATGAACGCATCGCTCACCACCGTGCCCTGGCGAACGGTGATGGCAAAGAGCACGATCATAAAGAAGGCCACCATCGACAGACCGATCAGGGGATAGGCCATGACACCCGTGCGTTTGATGAATCCGTCAAACGTCAGTGCATCCGCATAGGGATTCTCCTCCAGAGTTGCCGGCGTAACTGCTGCTGCGGGTGCTGGCGCAGACTGCTGTGCCTGGGCGGGGGCAGTCATCGCGATGATGAAGGCCGCCAGCACGGCGAGGGCGAGGAGGAAATTTCGGTACATGAGGGCGCGATTGTAGGCGAGGGAGGCAGGCTTGCAAGCGGGCTGGCAACCAGCTTTCTGCCGCCCTACGCCAGCAATTCCTTCACCACACTGCACTCATTCACCCCGGTGAGGCGGTAATCGAGCCCGGCGTAGCGGTAGGTGAACTTCTCGTGATCAAAGCCGAGGATGCGCAGGATCGTGGCGTGCAGATCGTGGACGTGGACTGGTTTTTCGACGGCTTGGAAGCCGAATTCATCCGTCGCGCCATGCACATAACCGCCGCGCACTCCTCCACCGGCCAGCCACATGGTGAATCCGTAGTGGTTGTGGTCGCGTCCGTGTTGTTTGCCTGCGTTTGCGCCGGGTGTCGGCAACTCAACGGAGGGCGTGCGGCCAAATTCACCGCCCCACATCATCAGCGTGTCATCCCACAGGCCGCGCATTTTCATGTCGCTCATGAAGGCGGCGATGGCACCGTCGGTCTGCGCTCCGAGTCTGCGGTGTTCGAGGATTTCATCGTGGTTATCCCACGGCTGTCCAGCACCCGTCCAGAGCTGGATAAAGCGCACGCCACGCTCCAGCAGACGGCGGGCGATGAGGCATTGGCGACCGAAGGCGTGATCACCGTACATTTTCCGTACCCATTCAGGCTCTTGCATGATGTCGAAGGCATCGGTGGCCTCCATTTGCATGCGGTAGGCGAGTTCGTAACTCTGCACGCGGGCTTCGAGTTGCTGATCGCGCTCACGCTCGATGAGGTGTCGCTGGTTGAGTTCCATCAACAGGTCGAGCTGGCGGCGCTGCTGTTTTAAATCGAGCGAGCCGTTCTTGATGAATTCTACGAGCTTCTCGACGCGCGTGTCTTCGGTGTTGATGTAGGCTCCTTGGTAGGCACTGGGCAGGAAGGCGGACTGCCAGTTCTTGGTGCGGCGTGTCGGCATGCCGCCGGGGCACATGGAGATGTAACCTGGGAGGTTGTGATTTTCACTGCCGAGGCCGTAGGTGACCCACGATCCCATCGTCGGACGGTTGAGGCGGCCCTCTCCGCTGTTCATGAGGCCGAGGGAGGGCTCATGATTCGGCACATCGGCGTACATGGAGCGGATCACGCAGAGGTCGTCTGCGAAAGCGCCGGTTTTCTCAAACACCTCACTCACCTCAAGGCCGCACTGGCCGTGTTTGCGGAATTGGAAGGGCGATTTGAATCCTGCCCCCGTGGGTCGCTCCGTCTTCAGCAGGTTCGGCAGCGGTTTGCCATCGTATTTGTCCAGCGCGGGCTTCGGATCGAAGGTGTCCACATGCGAGGGGCCACCATTCATGAAGAAATGCACCACGCGTTTGGCTTTCGGCGCAAAGTGCGGCTTTTTCAGCGCCATGGGATCCATCGTAGCCGCAGAGGCGTTGTTCTGCGTGAGCAACGATCCGAGTGCGAGCGAGCCGAAGCCCATCCCGGCGCGGCTCAGGATTTGACGGCGGGTGAGGAAGGCATGCTCCAGATTTGGCGCATGGTGTGAGGTGGGGGAAGTCATGGACACTCCTAATGAGTACGAGTCTGAAAGCGAAGTCGTTTCAACGGCGGAGAGTGCTTACTTGGCGAACTCTTTTTCGAGGGCGTCGAGGTACTTGGCAATCGGGTCCGTGCGCGGTGGAAGCTCCTGTTTGAGGATTTCCGGCAGATTGAGATAATCGTCGAACTTGCCAGAGAGGCGGCTGCCTTCGTTGGCTTCATACCAGTCGAGATAGTCGCGCACGGCGACCGACTTCTGGTAGGCGACGAGGGCGAACTGATGCAGCGCGGCGAGGCGCTTGTCCATGCCTCCCGCTTTGTCGGCCTTGAGATCGAGCACGGCGGCAAGGTAAGCAGCGACGACGGGGCGGAAAAGAGGGGCCACTCGCATGTCGAGCGCACGCAGTGCGTTTTCGTTGGCACTGAGGATGGCCTCACGATCTGCGCGCTTCATGATGTGCGCGTATTCTTCCAGCGGCAGCACCACCGGGACGAGCTTCGGCAGGGAAGTCCCGGATGCAGTGCGCGGGTGCTCGGTTGCGTTTGCCGATGGTTTGCTGCTGGGGCGTGCAGGACGGGGCTTCGTTTCTTTCTTCGGCGCGGCGGGAGCCTGGGGAGCAGGTTTCTTGGTATCAGATTCTTTTTTCGCAGTGCTTTCCGCTTCGTCTGTGGGGCGGGTTTTCTTTTTGCGGAAGTCAAAGAGCAGGCCGTCGGCACTGAGGCGAGTTCCCTGAGGAGTGAGCCAGTGCCACACCTCGGCAAGTGCTGGCGAGAGCCAGTAGGAAAGCGCGGGCATGCTGGAGAAGAAGGGGAAGGCAGATGCCTGATCTTTGGACGACTTCTGCCCTTTTGCATTTTCCTCCGGCTTCTCTTCATCCTGGTTGCTGCGGCGGAACCAATTCAGCGGATTGAGTTTGGAAGGCTTCTTGTGGTTTTCCTTGGGCGTAGAGTCATCGGACTCGGTGGCCGGTTTGGCGGACTTGGGTGCTTCTGCTTTGGGAGATTCCTCGGCCGCTGCCGCTTTGCTGGGAGTTTCTTTTTTCTCTTCTGAGCCAAAACCCAGCATGCGGTCAAAGAAGCTGGGCTTATCTTTTTCATCGCGAGGCTCTGACTCCGAGTTGGTTTTCTTCGCGGATGATTTTTCGTCGTCGGTCTTTTCGGGAGGAGCGTCTTCGGGTGAATCCTCTTTGGCATCGCCAAGGAACAGCAGACGGCGCCAGAGAGGCCGCTTGGTTTTGCTGGGAGATTCTTCTTCGGCGGAGGTGCTCGCGGCAGTGCTTTTGTTCGGAGATTCCTTGGGTTTGGCGGGGGTGGGAGTGCCCTCTGCTGGCGGTGGTGAAGGCGGCTCGTGCTTGGCGACTTCCAGTGGCGGCGGTGGCGTGAAGGGACGCATTTGGATGTTCTTCGGGACTTCATTGGGAGCCGCCTCGTAGCGGATGAGGATGGCTTCTTCGATGGCTTTGAGACTTTCCGTCGGCGAGAGACGCTCGGCGATGCCGGGTTTGGAGAGCGCGGCGAGTTGCAGTGCCCACCATTTGTTCAAGCTGGAAGCGGAGGCGGCAAAGCCAGGGAAAGCGGCATCGAGCAATTCACGCTCCGAGCGTGGATCGCTGGCGAGCGTGTTGAGGAAGCGGTTGAAACGCCGCGGCCCGTCGGGCTGGTCGATGAGTGCCAGCACGAGCGCGCAGCAGGAGGTCTCGTAAATGCTGCGGGAGAGTCCATCCATCTCGACGGGCGATGCGGCGATGATTTCTTCGATGCCGTAGATTTTTCCGCTGCGGAAAATCGCGGCGAACACCGCGCTCGGTCGCGGTGCCGCTTTGTATTCGAGCGCGTGCAGCACGCCCGTCATCACCCAGTCTGGCAACAGCAGCCGCCCTTCGGGCACGGCCAGCTTCTGATGGCCGCGCAGGATGCGCTCTGCCAGCGACGCACGCACGATCTCTTTGCGCAAGGCGGAGGCATTGAGGCCGGGGCGCTCACTCACTGTCACTTGAATGTGGAAGCCCCCATGCGTCATCTCGGAGATCGTGGTGGCGACGGGCGGCCCTTGAATTTTTGCGGCGTCTTCTCCGGTGTTGAGCACGACGACGATGGGAATGGCCCACGCTTCTTTGTCATTGAGCACCTTGCGCAGTTCCTGAGAAATCTCTTCGCATCGCGACGACATGCCGCTGCGTGTCGCAAAGACCTTGCCATGCACAATGAACTGCCCGCTCGTGCTTGTGGAGGTTGTGACTGGTTGCTTGTTCGCTGGGGCGGTCACACGCGGTGCCTCCTTGAGCGCAGGCTGGCGTGTCACGGCTTCGAGTGCCTGCATTTTGCTGGCCGTTGCAGGAGGCGTGGATTTGGCTGGCACCGTGCTCTGAATTTGTCCTGGAGACGGCGGCGTTTGCAAAGGACGCGGAGCCTCCACCGCCGCAGCGGATTCTTTGGACTGAGGTGAGGGCACGGGAGGCGCAGGCACCTGCGCCCGCGCGGTTCCTGCGGCGGTGCAGAGACTGAGGGTCACAAAGGCTGCGGCAAAGGAGCGTCTCATGCTGTGGGAAAGCGCGGGTCGAGTAAAAGCTTGTCCTTGGCGATGGTGATGCGCGTCATTTGGAAGAGCGCCTTGATTTCAGGATCCAAGGTTTCTGTCACAGCACGCAGTGCCGGGTAGAGAGGGCGCATCATGCCACGCGGCATGTGCAGGTGTCCGTAGGCACCGCGCAGCATCTCGATATGATAGTCATGCTCATCGCGAGAGATCGTGAGATCGACACTGGCGGTGCGCCGTTGCCCTTTCAGACTCCAGACGAGAAACACGCGTGCCACGCCAGGCTCGAGGTCCACCCGCGCGCCTTCAAAGACCACCCAATCGCCCAGGCTCGCGCCCAGCCGCCCTTTTAGGGTGCGCGCCAGATGGAGATTCACATCCGCCTCGCTGACCTCCATCACCGCAGCGCGTTTGATCGCCGCCTGACGCAGCATGTCGAGCAGATCATCCTGCCGCGGTTTGGGAGATACATCTGGCACCTCCGCCGGGCGGTGCGCCACCCAGGCGGCTCCAGCCAGCGCGCTGATCAATAAAAGGCGCAGCAATTGGAAAAGGTGGCGTTTCACAGAGAGGAGAATGGATGAGCTGGCCTGGGGTCACGTCGCAGTGCCGGTCTTTGCGGGTGCGGGTGCTGGCGTCGCCGAGGTGCTGCCACCGCCGCTGGAGGCCGTAGCACTCGAACTCGCGGTGGAGGCTGCCGCAGAGGAGCTTTCCGAGTCCTTCTTGGCCGCCGCTTTGTAGGAGTCACTGCGGTAGTCAGTGATGTAAAAGCCGTTGCCTTTAAAGATGAATCCAGCACCGGCACCGATCTTGCGCTTCACCGGACCGGGGCAGCCCGACTGAGGGCACTCGGTGAGATGGGGATCCTTCATGGACTGCCTGGCCTCAAACTGATGGCCGCAGGTCTGACATTCGTAATCGTAGGTAGGCATGGGAAAGAGGCCGCAGCGTGGTGGAACTCTGTGCGCGGCAGGGGGTGGAGTATGTCGCCATGCCGACACTGCTGCAAAAGGATTTTCCCCCGCCGCGCAGTGCCCGAGAATCAAAGCTCGACACCCGAATCGCGGTGAATGTATTATCCACTCATGGCGACCACGCTGTTTCAGGAAACCGTCTTCCTGACAAATCTCTATGCCACTCCCGCAGATTGGCAGCGCGATTTGTTTTATTCTGTAGTGCGCGCGGGACACCTGCGCGCGGGCTTTGAGCATCGCATCGAGCGCGAAACCTACCCCGGCCATGAACTGATCCTCTGCCTCAAAGGCCGCGGCTGGGTGCAGGTCGGTGGCAAACGGCACGAGGTCGGCCCCGGCGCACTCGTGTGGGTGAATTGTCATCACCCTCACCTCTACGGCGCGAATAGCCGCGACCCGTGGGAGCTTTACTGGATACGCATCGAAGGTCGCCCGCTCGATCGCATCGCAGAGCTGCTGCAAGTGCGCTCACAGCCGGTGCTGGAAGGCATCAACGAGCAGGCCGCGAAGCAAGAATTCGAACGCGCCTTCCAACACATGAGCGGCACGCGTCCCAGCGATGCCGCGCTCGCCAGTGCCGCTGTCGCCGCTCTGATCGGTCTCGCCTTTCATGTGCGACTCTCAGACCCCGGCCTCGTGCAGCCGGAGCTGCCCCCCGCTGTTGTGAAGGCATTAGAGCGCATGCGCCTCTACTTTCACCTCCCCATGCGCGTCGTCGAGCTCGCACAGCTCAGCGGCATGAGTGAGAGCCACTTCAGCCGCCAGTTCAAGGCCGCCACCGGCACCAGTCCCATCGACTGGCTCCGGCGCGAGCGCATCAACCAAGCAAAGCGCCGCCTCATCGAGTCGGACGACCCGGTGAAAGAGATCGCGCGGCAAGCAGGCTATCACGATCAATTCTTCTTCAGCAAAGACTTCAAGAAGATGACCAAGCTCACGCCCACGCAGTTTCGCGAGCAGGAAAAGCAGCCGTGATCGTGCTCCACGGTGAATTGCGGTTTCAAATCACGGATTCAAGGTGACAATCGCCACCCCATGAACACCGCGAACACCCCGCAAGCCCTCCTCGGCATGAAGCCGGAGGAGATCGCTGCTGTGTTCGCAGAACTCGGTCAGCCCGCCTTCCGCGCGAAGCAGCTCGTGGAGTGGGTTTTCACCAAACGCGCCGCCAGTTTTGATGACATGTCGAATCTGCCCAAAGCAACGCGCGAGGCGCTCGCCACGCGATTTGTCACGCGCTCGATGCAGATTGCCAAAGTCACCGGCTCCGCCGACACCACGCGCAAATTCCTCCTCAAGCTGCACGACGGCCGCTATGTCGAAACCGTGCTCATCCCGGCCAATCCCGCGCTTTACGGCGGCAAGTCCGACCGCCGCACCCTCTGCGTCTCCAGCCAGGTCGGCTGCGCCTACGACTGCAAATTCTGCGCCAGCGGCCTCGCCGGTTTCACGCGCAACCTCACCGCCGCTGAGATCGTGGAGCAGATCGTGCAGGTCGAGGCCCATGCGGGCGAGCGCGTGGACAATCTTGTCTTCATGGGCATGGGCGAGCCGCTCGCGAACTACTCCAACGTCACCAAGGCCATCGAAATCCTCAACGCCGACTGGGGCATCGGCATCGGCGCGCGCCACATGACCGTCAGCACCAGCGGACTCGCCCCGCAGATCAAAAAACTCGCCGAGTTCCCGCTGCAAATCCGCCTCGCCATATCACTGCACGGTGCCACCGACGAGGTGCGAGAAAAAATCATGCCGGTGAACCGCAAGCACAACCTCGCCGAGCTGTTCGCTGCGCTCGACGACTGGAATCAAAAGCGGAAACAATTCCTCACCTTCGAGTTCATCCTCATCGAAAACATCAACGACAGCTTAGAGCAGGCACGCGTGCTCGCCAAACGTGCGCGCAGCGTCAACGCGAAGGTGAACCTCATTCCCTACAACACCGTCGAGGGTCTGCCGTGGACGCGCCCGAGTGAAGAACAACAAGACGCCTTCCTCGCCGTGCTCACCAACGCCGGAGTCACCGCCACGCTGCGGCGCGAAAAAGGCCACGACATCGCCGCCGCCTGCGGCCAGCTCCGCCTCAAACAGGAAACGGAACTCGGCATCATCGAGTCACCCATTCCCACCAAGCGCATCACCATCGGAGCGGGCGCATGAGGCAAAAAGCCGTTGGCTTTCTGTCATCTTGAAACATCTTTCCTCATGGCAACTGCAACACTCGCCGCCCGCGTGGCAAAGCTGGAAAAGGCTGTCGCAAAGCTCACCGAGAAGCGGGCTGGGACACTTCGCACAAAAAGGAAGCTTAAATCACTATCCCGTCCTCCATTGCAAGGATTGCCCTCTGATTTGTCCGAGGGCACAAGGCAGAAAGTACAAGATTTGATAATCCGTCGTCATGCCACAGATCGCTGACACCGGTTTCTTGGTGGCGTTTTGGAACGCACGCGATACGCACCATCGTTGGGCGAGAGAATTGTCATTGCATGCACCTTTGCTGACATGTGAACCCGTGTTGACGGAAGCAGCTTATCTGCTTGGCACGGCAGAACCACTTTTACAGATGATGATGGACGGTGACATCATCGCCGATTTTGATTTGAATGAGAACGCCACAGCCATCCTCCACTGGCTTGCACGTTATGATGACATCCACCCAGGGCTTGTCGATGCCTGTGTTGTCTGCATGGCGGAACTCACTCCTCGTTGCGAAGTGCTGACCACAGATCGCCGCGATTTTAGCATCTATCGCACGCTTTCTGGCAAGTCCCTGAAGTGTGTCTTTCCACCGACTAGATAGGCATGAACGTGAACGGCCAGCATTTCCGCACCGTCTGGATGCCCGAAGCTGGCATCGTGCGCATCATCGACCAGCGTCATTTGCCATGGGCGTTTCCCATGACCGATTTGAAATCCGTGGCCGAGGTGGCGCGTGCGATTCGCGACATGGCCGTGCGTGGTGCGGGCTGCATCGGTGCCACGGCGGGTTACGGCATGGCTTTGGCAGCGATTGAGGCCAGAACGTGGCCGCAACTCGAAGCACTGGCCCGTTCGTTGATCGAAACACGGCCCACCGCGGTGAATCTGGCCTGGGCAGTGAGTCGGCAGCTCAATGCGTTGCGCGATCAACCAACGGAGTCGTGGCAGAGCATCGCCAAACACGAGGCGGAGGCGATTGCGGACGAGGACGCCGCTGCCTGCGCGCAAATCGGCCTGCACGGTCTCGAACTCATCCGCGAGATCGCGAAACGAAAACCGGATGGCGCAGTCAATGTGCTCACGCACTGCAACGCAGGCTGGCTGGCCTTTGTCGATCACGGCTCGGCCACCGCGCCGATCTACGCCGCGCATGACGCGGGCATCAAAGTGCATGTCTGGGTCGATGAAACGCGTCCGCGCAATCAAGGCGCGCGCCTCACCGCCTGGGAGCTGGCGCAGCACGGCGTGCCGCACACCGTCATCGCCGACAACACCGGCGGCCACTTGATGCAGCACAGCCTCGTCGATCTCGTCATCACCGGCGCGGATCGCGTGACGCGCAATGGTGACGTGGCGAACAAAATCGGCACCTATTTGAAGGCACTGGCCGCGAAAGACAACGGCGTGCCGTTTTATGTCGCGCTGCCGTCATCGACCTTTGACTGGAGCATCTCCGACGGCGTGAAAAACATCCCCATCGAGCAACGCGGCGGCGAGGAAGTCGCCTGGATGGAAGGAACTGACACCAGCGACACGCTGCACAATGTGCGCGTCATTCCCGCAGAGTCAGCAGTCGCCAATTACGCCTTCGATGTCACGCCCGCACGGCTCGTGACCGGTTTGATCACCGAACGCGGTGTGTTTCCACCCGACGAGCGCGCCTTGAGTGCTGCGTTCAACGACGCCGTGTCGGTTTCCGTGCCGCGCTGACGCGTTTCACGGGGCGCTTGAGCTTGGGTTTGGCTGCGGGAGCGGGCTTGGCTTCTGCCAAGGCTGCACGCACTGTGCGCAGTTCTTTCTCGACCTCGGTAAGCCGCTTGGAGGTCGCCTCCAACTTGCGCATCATCAGGCGCGCCACGAACTCATAGAGCGAGGCATGAAAATCGGGATCCTGCTCGCGCGGGTGGATGTCTTGGAGAAATTTTTGATCCACCGCGAGGCAGACGGACTTTGTGGAGGCGATCACGGAGGCGAGGCGCTTGTCTTGATTCACCAGGGCCAGCTCCCCAAACACTTCGCCGATGCGCGTGATGGCGGCGACTTTCTTGCCACCGACGCGCACCTCCAGCTCACCGCTGAGCAGGATGTAGATGCGGGAGTCGATGCTGCCCTCCTTGATGATGCAGTCTCCCGGCTCGCACTGGAGCAGGCTGCTGGAGTTCAAAACATCGTCGAGCTGATCGTCGCTGAAACTGGCCAGCGCCGGGACGGCCCTTAGTGGCGAGGGATTTTGCCGCTCGTCGTGGATATAGGCGAATTCTTTCATGAAAGTGTGTGCGGATTCTGGCAGGGGGAGGGAGTCTGCCACAAGACATTTTTCCGTAGATTTGTCAGGGCTTGGCTGCTGCCTTCACCGCCGCGTCGTAGGCGGGCCAAAAGCTCTCTGGCGATTGGAGGTCTTTGCCAGCTTCGTCAAATCGCGTGCCGATTTCCTGGAGCGGCAGTGCTTTTGCCACATCGATGCCCGCTGTGATGTTTGCCGGGGTGAAGACAAGCCGCGTGAGCTGCATGCCTTTCAGCGGGGTGAGGTCTGTCACCGGTGTCTCGGCGATGTGCAGACGCTGGAGTGCCGTGCCGCTGAGCGGGGATAGGTCTTTGACCTTCGTCCGGTGCAGCGTCACGCTGACCAGCGGCACGGTTTTGAGTGCGCGGATGTCTTCCACCGGACAATCGGTGAGCCAGAGCATCTGGATCGGGCATTTGGCGATGCCGGAGATGTCGCCGATGAGGCAGCCGACGGCATTCAGTTCGGTGAGCGGCATGCCCTCCAGCGCGCTGAGGTTTTCAACCGGCGTGCGGCTGAGGTAGAGCTTTTGCAGCGGCATGCCGCGCAGAGGCGAGAGGTCGCGCACCTTGGTGTCTTCGAGATAAAGCTCCACCAGCTTCTTGCCCTGCATCGGTCGCAAATCGGTGATCGGTGTCTCGCTCAGGTCGAGCGCCAGTGGTTCGATGTGCTGGAGAAACTTCACGTTGTCGATCTTCGCGCCGCGCAGACTCAGTGCCACCACGTTGCCGCCCTCGATGTTGAACTGCCCGTTCCCTTCGTAGCTTGGATTGTGGTATTTGATCTCCGTGTGCATCATCTCCTGCGTCCAATAGACCTTCTTCGGCTCTGCTTTGGCTGGAGCCTCTGCGATTGGCTTTGATGCGGGAGCTTTCGGCTTTTCCACTGCGGGCTGCGCCGGAGGGATCGCATCGACTTGCTTCGGCTGGTCACCGCAGTGAGTCAGAAGGACGGGGAGCAGGAGGAGGGAGCGCTTCATGCCACGGGCATGACGGAAGATCAGGAGCGTTGCAAGCATGAAGTGATCTTCGGGAATGAGAAAATGAGGACGGGCAAAATAATGAGTGATGGGATGACGATCTTTTGATCTCATCCCATTCGCCATGCCTCTCGCCCGCCTTCTTTTACCCCTCATCGTTTTACCTTGGCTCGGTGGTCTCTGTCGTGCCGAGGATTTTGCGCAAGCACGTGCAGTCGTGCGCAAAGCGGTCGCAAAGGGAAATCCCCACGGTGCCGTGCTGCACATCGAGAGGGGTGAGCGGAAGATGACGCTGGTCGAAGGCCAGCGCGCGCTTGTGCCCACCAAGGAAGAGATGACCGAGGACACGATCTTTGACGCGGCTTCACTGACGAAGGTGGTGGCCACGCTGCCGTGCGTGATGCGGCTCATTGAAGAAGGAAAAATCGAGCTGGAGGCCGAAGCGCGGCGTTATCTGCCGGAGATGAGGCCCGGCATCACGATCCGGCATCTGCTGACGCACACCTCGGGCCTGCGGCCCGGCATTCCGAAGGAGCCAGCGTGGAGCGGGTATGACACCGGAATCAAGCTGGCGGTCGCGTTGGAGCCGGATGGGCCGCCAGACCGTTTTTTTCGCTATTCGGACATCAATTTCATCCTGCTGGGTGAAATCGTGCGCCGCGTGAGCGGCACCGCTTTGAATGAGTTCGCGGCGAAAAATGTGTTCGCGCCGTTGAAGATGGATTCGACCCGATTTGTGCCGCCAGACGACTGGAAGCCGCGCATCGCGCCGACGGAGAAGGATGAGAACGGCGTCATGCTGCGCGGCGTGGTGCATGATCCGACCTCGCGCAAGATGGGCGGCGTCACCGGCCACGCGGGCCTGTTCACGACCGCAGGCGATCTGGCGAAGTATGCACGCATGATCCTCGCTGGCGGCGCGGGCGTGCTGAAACCGGAGACGGTGCGGCTCATGACCACGCCGCACACGATTGCGACGGTGTTTGAGCGGCGCGGTCTCGGATGGGATGTGGATTCAGCCTTCAGCCGACCGCGCGGAAAAGTTTTCCCCATCGGCTCATTCGGTCACACCGGCTTCACCGGCACGAGTTTGTGGATCGAGCCGCAGACGAAGACCTTCGTTGTCTTCATGTGCTCGCGCCTGCATCCGAATGGCGGCGGCAGCGTGCGTGATCTCTATGAGGAAATCGGCACCGCTGCGGCGCAGGACATGACCTTCGCCGCACCGACCGCGCCACCGTGGCCGCGTGATGAAAAAGAGGTGCCCACCGTGCTCAACGGCATCGACGTGCTGGTGCGGCGGAGGTTTGCCGATTTGAAGGGGCTGCGCGTCGGCTTGATCACGAACCACACCGGCATCGACGCGCGCCGACGCAGCACGATCGACCTGCTGGCCGCCGCGCCAGAGGTGAAGCTGAAAAAACTCTTCAGCCCCGAGCACGGCATCCGTGGTGAGCTGGATCAGCTCAAAATCGGCGACTCCACCGACAAAAAAACCGGGCTGCCCGTGCTCAGTCTTTACGGTGAGCGACGCGCGCCGACGCCGGAGCAGCTTGCCGACCTCGACGCGCTGGTGTTCGACATTCAGGACATCGGCTGCCGCTTCTACACCTACATCGGCACGATGCGTTTGTGCATGGAGGCGGCGGCGAAGGCGAAGAAGGCATTTTATGTGCTCGACCGCGTGAATCCCATCGGCGGACTCGCGGTCGAAGGGCCTGCGGTGGTCGATGAGGAAAAACCGACCGCCACGCACGCCATCCCGCTGCGCCACGGCATGACCGCCGGTGAGTTGGCGGCGATGATGAACGCGGAGCGGCAGATGAACTGTGATTTGAAGATCATCCCGATCGAGGGATGGCGGCGCGGCATGTTGTTCGACCAAACCGGCCTGCCGTGGATCCATCCATCGCCCAACATGCGCTCGCTGAACGCAGCGCTGCTGTATCCGGGCATCGGCCTGCTGGAATTCAGCGTTAGCGTCGGTCGCGGCACGGACACGCCGTTTGAAGTGCTCGGCGCGCCGTATGTGAACGACCTGCGCCTGTCCTATGAGCTGAACAAGCTCGGCCTGCCCGGCGTGCAGTTCACGCCGGTGCGCTTCACACCGACGGCGAGTGTTTTCAAAAACGAATCCTGCGGCGGCGTGCGCATTGCGATCACCGACCGCACCGCCTTGCAGCCGGTGGAAACCGGTGCGGCGATCATTGGCACATTGCAGCGGCTTTATCCCAAGTCGTTCAAGATCGATCTCGTGAACACACTGCTCAATCGCCGCAAAAGCGTGCAGGCCCTGCGTCAGGGGAGTACTTGGAGAGGTGTGATGGAGGGCTGGGCTGCGGAGCTGGCTGCGTTTGAGAAGAAAAGGCAGACATTTCTGCGCTATTGAATCCAGTCGCATGATGCACAGCATATCTGTTCATCGAAATGAACTCCGTTCAGCGCGCGTTCACTGCTGTCATGCCGAGTCGTCGTGCGTTCATGATTTCATCTGCCGCCGCCATCGCGGCTGTGCCATCGTTGTCGGCGATTTCAGGCAGACGCATGGGGATCGTGATTCACTCCTATCACCGACGTTGGCGGGGAAGGTATTCCAGCATTCAATTCCCGCCGTTTGAGCATGCTCTGGATGTTCTCGATCATGTGCGCGACCTCGGAGTCGGCTCGCTGCAAATCACGGTGAATGGTTGGAAGACGGAGTTTGCGCGTGAAGTGCGCGCCACCTGTGAATCCTACAGCATCGGGCTAGAGGGCGTCATCACATTGCCGAAGAACCAAGGAGATGCGGGCCGCTTTGAAAACGAGCTGCGTGTTGCCCGCGAGGCTGGGGCCAGTGTCTTTCGCTGTGCCGCAGGAGGACGCCGCTACGAAGTGTTTTCTTCGTTGGAGGAGTTCAAGCACTTCAATGACGGCGCGTTTCGCTCCATGCAACTCGCAGAACCCATCGCCAAACGGCAGCACGTGAAGCTGGGAATCGAAAATCACAAAGACTTCCACGCAGCAGAACTCGCGGAGATGTTGGGCCGCATCAGCAGTGCGCATTTAGGAGCGTGTGTGGACACCGGAAACAGCATCGCTTTGCTGGAGGATCCGCTGGAAGTGGTCGAGACGCTCGCGCCTTATGCGGTGACCACACACATCAAAGACATGGCCGTGCAGGAGATGCCCACGGGTTTTTTGCTCTCGGAAGTGCCGCTGGGTGAGGGCATGCTCGATCTGCCGCGCATGTTTGCGGTGCTCGATAAGCATCATCCTGAAATCACGCACCACCTGGAGATGATTACGCGCGATCCACTGGAGATTCTGTGCCTTACCCCGGGATACTGGGCTACTTTCCCAGATCAACCCGGCATCAAACTGGCGCGCACGCTGGCGCTGGTGCGTCAGCGCAAAGCAGCCAAGCTGCCAAAGGTATCCGGCCTTTCCAACGAGGAGGTGCTGGCCCTTGAAGAAGGGAACATCGTGAAATGCCTGCACCACGCTTCGGAGAAACTCGGTTTCGGCTCATCGCTCAAAACGCCAGAGACAGCAACGAAGGCAGAGCATTGATCGCATGTACAGTTGAGGATTGCATCGCTGCGGGCATGATGCGCGTCCTTGTCTGACGAAACCTCCATTGCTACGAACACGCCGATCCACGATGCCAAACAGGCGTTGCAGAAATATTTCGGTTTTCGCGAGTTCCTCGACGGCCAGGAGTCGGTGATCGCAAACATCGTCGGCGGTCGGGACACGATGGTCATTATGCCGACCGGCGGCGGCAAATCGCTCTGCTATCAACTCCCAGCGATGGTGATGGACGGTGTGGCGGTCGTGGTGAGCCCGCTCATTGCGCTGATGAAGGATCAGGTGGACGCACTGGAGCGCCGCGGCATTCCAGCGACGTTGATCAACAGCACGCTGTCGTTGCATGAGCAACAGGAGCGCATCGCCGCACTGCGTCGTGGGGACTACAAGCTCGTCTATGTCGCGCCAGAGCGTTTTCGTAGCCGTTCGTTCACGAACGCGCTGCGTCAGGTGCAGATTGCGCTCTTTGCGGTGGATGAAGCGCACTGCCTTTCACAATGGGGACACGATTTTAGGCCCGACTACATGCGTTTGGGAGAGGCGCTGGAACATCTCGATCGCCCGCAAGTCGTAGCCCTCACCGCCACCGCCACGCCGGAGGTGCGCGGCGATATTTTGCGCACGCTGCAACTGCGAGATCCCTTCGTGGCAATCCGTGGCTTTGAGCGGCCGAACTTGAGTCTGAACATCGCGCAGACGAAAAATCACGGCGATAAATACGCCAGGCTGCGCAAAATCATCACGCAGTGCAAAACCGGCATCGTGTACTGCTCCACGCGCAAACGTGTGGAGGAGGTCGGCGAGGAACTGCGCTCGTGGGGGATCAAAGTCATCGAATACCATGGCGGGCTTGATGATAAAGAGCGCGAATCGCGCCAGACGAAGTTCATCACCAAGAAAGCGGATGTCGCGGTGGCGACAAACGCCTTCGGCATGGGCATCGACCGCTCCGATGTGCGTTTCGTCGTTCATTTCGACGTGCCGGGCAGTGTGGAGGCCTATTATCAGGAGGCTGGTCGAGCTGGACGCGATGGTGAGCCATCGCAATGCGAGCTGTACTTCAATTTCGCCGACACGAAGACGCAGGAATTTTTTATCGAGGGCAACAACCCTGGCGTGACGATCATTCGCGCCGTGTATCAGGCGCTGCTCAATGCGGCGGATGCGAATCATGAAGTGCAGGCGTCGATTGACGAACTCACTGAGCGCGCTGCCGCCAAGAACAGCATGGCGGTCGGCTCCGCACTCAGTCACCTCGTGCGCCATGGCTACATCGAGCGCTTTGATATTCCTGGGAAGCGCATCCGTGGCACGCGCCTGCTGCAACCGAAAGTGCTGACGCGCGATCTCCAGTTCGACCTGGAGGCGTTGCAGGAAAAGGACCGCCGCGATCGTGCGAAACTCAAGGCGATGATCGAACTGTGCTACGACGACAAAGCCTGCCGCCAGGAGCAGATTTTGCGCTACTTTGGCGAGGTCGAGAGCACTCCCTGCGGGACGTGTGATGTCTGCCGGGCGGAGGGCGTGCAGCCGCCGCGTGAAGGCACGCCGGAGGAGATCACCATGCTGCGCCAGGTGCTCAGCGGCATCGCTCGCATGTCCACGAAGCGCGTGGACGGAAGATGGGAAGGGCGTTTTGGCAAAGGGCGCATCATCCAGATGCTCGTCGGCAGCAAATCGAAAGAGATTGTGGATGCTGGGCTCGATCAACTGAGTACCTACGGCTTGCTGAAGCATGCAGGCACGCAGGCACTGCATCCGTTGTTTGGCGAAATGGAAAAGCTCGGTCTCATCGAAACGAGTGGTGGTGAGTATCCGCTCGTTTCACTGACCTCACGCGGCATCTTAGCGATGAAGGATGGGCGCGGCGTCAGGCTTCGTTGGCCCACGCTGCAATCGCCTCAAACGAAATCCAAAGGGTGCGCAGTCAAGGCAGTGGAGGTCTCGACACAGGAGTTGGGGTTTGACGACGCGTTGTTTGAAAAGCTCAAGAGGCATCGCACGGCGGTCGCGGAGGCAGAGGGCGTGCCTGCCTTCATGATCTTCAGCAATCAAACGCTAGAATTCATGACGCGACTGAAACCGAAGAGCATCGAAGCCGGTTTGAAAATTCGCGGCGTGGGGGAGAAGAAGGCCAGAGATTATCTGCCCGATTTCGTGCGGATCATTCAGCGGCACGGCTGAACGAGGTGGTGCAGATTAGTGTGGTTGTGTTTGCCGACGGTAATCACCCCGGCTGAAAAATTTTTCCAACCAGACATAGAGGATGATGAAGAAGTAACGGCTGCCCATCTCGCGAATCCTGAGCTTTGCGACGCCGGTCTGGCGATTGCGCCAAGAGATGGGCGTGGTGGTCCAGGTATAACCGCGCACGATGGCCTTCAGCGGCAGCTCGACGAGGAGATTGTAATGTGGTGCGATGAGCGGACGGCAGCCTTGGATCACTTCGCGCCGGTAGGCTTTGAAGGCATTGGTGGTGTCATTGAGGCTGATGTGGAAGCTCAGTTTGATGAACCAGTTCGCCGCGCGGTTGAGTACATACTTCACGAAAGGATAGTCATGCACATGGCCGCCTTTGATGAAGCGGCTGCCGAACACGCATTCATGTCCTGCACAAAGGAGTTCCCAGTAGCGCGCCAGGTCATCTGGGCTGTCGGACTCATCGGCCATCATGATCGCGGCGGCATCCCCGTTCATGTGATCGAGGCCGTAGATGATCGCGCGACCGATGCCGTGCGGGCCGGGATTGTCCAAGGGACGCAGCGCGGGCATTTCCACAGCAAGGCTTTGCAACAACTCCCAGGTGTGGTCTGTGCTGCCATCATTGATCACCACAATTTCATGCGGAATGGCGCAGGAGCTTAGCTTTTCATGAATGCTGCGCACGGTGGCACCGATGGCTCCCTCCTCATCCCGCGCGGGGATGATAATGGAAAAGAGGGTGGGCGGCGGGAGGCTCATGCAGCGCGAGGTCATACGAGTGGTGGGCGGTGGCCGCAACACTCGGCAGGAGGCATTTGATTTGTTTTGCGAACCTGCGTTGGGTGACTAGGGCTTGCGCTGCTCACATGAAAACTGCCATCGTCACCGGTTCCTGCGGCCTCATCGGGTCGGAAACTTGTCGGCGACTTCATGCCGAGGGGTTTCGCGTGTTGGGGATCGACAATCATTTGCGCAGTCATTTCTTCGGCAGAGAAGCCACGACCGAGCCGATGAAGATCAGTCTTGAGCGCGATCTGCGGCACTACACGCATCTGCCATTGGATATTCGCGATTGGCCGGCGATGGAGCGCATTTTCGCTGAGCATAGCCGTGACATCGCAGTGGTGGTACACACAGCGGCGCAGCCTTCGCATGATTGGGCGGCGAAAGAGCCGCTGACGGATTTCGGCGTGAACGCGACGGGAACGCTGCATTTGCTGGAGGGCACGCGACTGCACGCGCCGGAGGCGGTGTTCATCTTCACCAGCACCAACAAGGTCTATGGAGATACGCCAAACCGTCTGCCGTTGGTGGAAACGGACACGCGTTGGGAGTTGGATGAGGGGCATGCTTTTTTTGCGCGTGGCATTGATGAGTCGATGAGCATCGACGCCTCACGGCACTCTCTTTTCGGGGCGAGCAAGGTGGCTGCCGACGTGATGGTGCAGGAGTATGGGCGTTATTTTGGCATGAAGAGCGTGGTGTTCCGCTGTGGCTGCCTCACTGGCCCGGCGCATGCGGGCGTCGAGTTGCATGGCTTCTTGAGCTACCTGATGAAATGCACCACAGAGGGGCGTGCCTATCAGGTTTTTGGCCATCGCGGCAAGCAGGTGCGCGACAATCTGCACAGCGCAGACTTGGTGGAGGCATTTTGTCATTTCATGGCGGCACCTCGCTGCGGGGAGGTTTACAACATGGGTGGCTCACGGCTGAGCCATTGCTCGCTGCTGGAGGCCATCGCGCTGTGTGAGGAGATCAGTGGCCGAACGTTGTCATGGTCGTGCCGTGATGAAAGCCGCGTGGGCGATCACCTCTGGTGGATCAGCGACGTGAGCAAGTTTCAGTCACATTATCCGCAGTGGCGGCAACGCTACCTGTTGCGTGAGACCCTGGAGGAAATCCATGCCGCGTGTGTCAGATGACAGGGCATCCTCACAGCAATTTTCGCGTGTTGCGCAGGCCGTCGGCGGTGATGACTGCCTGATTGCGGGCAGCGACCATGAAATCGAGGTGGTTCTGCCATTGCATCGGGCGCAGTGAGGCGATGCCGAGCGCACGACGGCTGAAACCGTAGTCGGCGATCTCCCATCCGTATTCGGAATGGCGATTGCGGTAGTCACCGCGGTGAATCCATGCACCGAATTCGTCTTTGCGCCACACTTCGGCGTCGTTGCCGGGAATGGCCTGGGCGAGCGCCCAGACACGACGGATGATCTCGGCATCATAGCCTTCGACAAAATCGGGGACATCGGGGGACTCAGACATCGAAAGAGCGGCGATGAGAAAAGTGACTGGGAATCGAGTGGCGGCTATTTCAGCTCGATGTTGTCGATCAGGCGTGCGCTGCCAAAGAAAACGGCGGCGGCGATGGCGGCGCGTTCCGTGGCCGAAGTCGGAGGCTGGAGAGTGTCAGCATCGACGATGGAAACGTAATCGATGCGTCCGAGAGGTGCGTGCTGCGTGAGATGTGCAGTGATGAGCTTGTGCAGCGCGGCGGGATCCTGATTGCCATTTTTCCAAGCGTCACGAGCGAGTTTGAGCGCGGCGTGGATGGCCGGCGCTTGAGCGCGTTCCTCTGGATTGAGGTAGCGATTGCGACTGCTCATGGCGAGGCCGTCTGGCTCGCGCACGGTGTCGATGGCGTGCAGGACGACATTGAAATCGAGATCGCGCACGAGGCGGCGAATGATGGCGAGTTGCTGGAAGTCTTTTTTGCCAAAGACGGCATCGTCGCACTGCACAAGGTTGAAGAGCTTGGCCACGACGGTGCAGACGCCATCGAAATGACCCGGACGGCTGGCACCGCAGAGCGTCTGCGAGAGGGCGGTCTCACGCAGAGAGATGCTGCGGTCTGCAGGATACAAATCTTCCGCCTTCGGAGCGAAGATGACATCCGCGCCGTTGTCGCGACAGAGAGAGAGGTCTTCGATGAGCGTGCGCGGATATTTGGTGAAGTCTTCATTCGGGCCGAATTGAAGCGGATTGACAAAGATGCTCACGACGACATTGCCGTTTTGGCCGGCGATCTCACGCGCGGTGCGCACGAGGGCAGCGTGACCTTCATGCAGCGCCCCCATGGTGGGCACGAGCACGCGGCGCGTGCCGCGATTGACCGTGTGCCAGGCGCGCATCTGACGGGTGTTGTTGATGATGTTCATGATTTCAAATCGCGAGATTCAAACACGGCATAGCCGAGCGTGAAAAGCGTGAGGTTAACGGCGGCGATGATGGCATAGCCACGGCAAATGAGCGGCCAGTCGATGGTCTCTGCCAAGACGCGGCCCCAACCGGCCATGTGCTTGGTGATGAGGAGATATTGATAGTGATCCATGAAGCCACCGGTGCGCAGAATGAAGTCCACGAGGATGTAGGTCAACGCGCCGATGGTGGCAGCGGCGGGTTTGATGCGAAAGCAGGAAAGAAAAAACGCGATGCTGCTGATCGTGGTCATGCTCAAGCCGAGGAAAATGGAGCCGAGCACATAACGCTGAAATCCCTGCGTCCAATCGTGGAAGGCGACGACGGACACTTCCGGGATGACGACGAAGTAGCCACCGCCCCAACCGCGCAGCGCGAGGCCAAGAAGAAATGCGGTCCAGGTGAGAAACTGGATCAGCAGCACGGCGTAGCCGGTGCAGGTGAGGTATTTCAGCAGCAGCAGGCGAAAGCGACTGACGGGGCGCGCGAGGAGGAGGCGCATGTGGCCGTCTTCACCTTCCTTGGCGACGATGTCACCCGCCACGAGGCTCAAAAACAGTGCGCCAAGCAAAAAAACGGAAATGCCCAAGACGAAGCCGCCGACGGTGAGTGCGGACAGATAGTAGTCCACGTTTTCTCCGGCTCCGGCGATGATGCGCCGTGTGGGCAGGCCGAATTTTTTGATCAGAAGGAAGATGAGGATTTGCAGCACCACAAAGCAGCCGAAGCCGATGTGAGTGCGGCGTCGTGCGAAGAGCTTCAGCAGCTCGCCTTGCCATTGTCGGAGGAAGAGCGTCATGACTTGGTGGAGAGTCCCATGTAGAGTTCTTCCAGCGTGCGGCGGTGGAGTTGCCAGGAGTTTACCTGGACGCCGCCGCGTACGAGGGTGGCGACGAGTTCATGCGGTTCCATGTTCAGCGGCACTTCGACGAGGCCGTGTTTGTCCATCGTGGCTCCGGCGCGGTCGAGCACTTCGCGCGCGAGGCCGAGGTCGCTGGTTTCGAGTCGGAACACGCGGCGCGCTTTTTCCTGTGAGGGGACGGCGCCTTCAAAGACCTTCCTGCCGTCTTTGATGATGACGCAGCGGTCGCACATCTGTTCCACTTCGGCCAGCAGGTGGGAGTTGAGCATGATGGTCATGCCATGATGCTGGCGCAGGTGGAGGATGAGTTCGCGAAATTCGCGGATGCCTTCGGGGTCGAGGCCGTCGGTGGGTTCGTCGAGGAGGAGGATTCGCGGCTGTGGCAACAATGCTTGGGCGAGGGCGAGGCGCTGGCGCATGCCGTGGCTGTAGGTGGAGGCGGGATGATGGATGGCGCGGGTGAGATTGACCATCTGCACCACGCGTTTGACTTCCGCTTCGTCCCACCAGCCGGAGAGGGAGCAGAGCACGCGCAGGTTTCGCCAGCCGCTGAGGTAATCATAAAAGGCGGCGGCTTCGTAGATCGCGCCGATTTGGCGGAGGGCACTGTGGCGGTCTTTCTGCACGCTGCGGCCACCGATGCGCACCTCGCCATGATCGGGGCGCACCATGCCGAGAGTGATGCCCATGATCGTGCTCTTGCCCGCGCCATTGTGGCCCAGCAGGCCGAGGATTTCTCCTTCGCGCACTTCAAAGCTCACACCGTCGAGTGCCAGTCGGCCCGTGGGCCAGCGCTTGGTGAGTTGTTTCACTTCGAGCAATGCCATGCGCGCGCAGTTTTGCGAGGAAACGAGCGGCGCGCCAGCAGTTTGATGGTGTAGCGCACGACCGCCACGTCCGAGTGACCGCCGCAGGGGATACCTACGACTTGCGGCTTGAGCAGAGGCGGGATCACGGGAAGGTGGGGCTGACTCTTGATCTGACGCCGCACATGTCTCTGCGTGATACTTTGCTCAACCTCGCCATCACCTGCGTTCTGGTGCTGGTCGTGGTGCTGGCTGCCATTCTCCTGAAAGAGGGGCGTCCTAAACCGGCGCAGGCACTGCCTGTGGCGGTGGCGAAATTGCCGCCCGGGCAGGAAGCTGGGCGGGCGGCGCTGCCGGAGTTCATGGTGTTCCCGAAAGCGCGCTTCATCGAGAGTCGCACGAATGAGGCGGACACGCTGCGCATCAAGGTGAACGACACGGAGGAGGAGCATGTGTTTGTGCTCTACTTCATCGACGCACTCGATGCGTCCTCCACCCATCCGCAGCGTGTGCAGGAACAGGCACGTTATTTCGGCGTGAGCAGCCAGAAGGTTATCGAGGAAGGGCAGGAAGCGGCGGCTTATGTGACGAAGCTGCTGAAGGAGCGTCCTTTCAGTGTGATGACCAAATGGGAAGGAGTGCCGGGGCTGAGTCGCTACTACGCGCTGGTGTTGGTGGAGAACAGTCCGGGGAAGTGGGTGTATCTGGCCGATCTGCTTGTGCAACGAGGTTATGCCCGTGTGGCCGGAGTGACGACGGCACTGCCCTCGGATCCGCGTTCACTCAATGATTATGCGCTGGAGTTGCAGGCGCTGCGCAAGCAGGCCGAGCGCAACAAGGCGGGCATTTGGGCGGCATCGAAGTGAGGATGCGTCGCTTGGATCGCGCCGTCGTCGATGCCAAGGGCGCAAAAAAGAGGCCGCCCGAAGGCGGCCTCTCGTGGATGGAGGTGTGGGAGATGCGGCAGATTAACCTTCTGCGCTGCCTTCTGCTTTCGCGGCGGCGTCTTTCTCCTTCATGGCGGCCTTGCGGCTCATCTTGATGCGGCCTTTGTCGTCGATGCCGATGCATTTGGCGGTGACGATCTCACCGACCTTGACGACGTCCTCGGTCTTGTTGACGCGGAAGTCGGCCAGCTCGCTGATGTGGATGAGGCCGTCTTTCTTGCCGCCGAGGTTCATGAAGGCTCCGAAGTTCGTCGTGCTGACGATGCGGCCCGTGTAGAGCTTGCCGACTTCGATTTCGGCGAACTGTCCGCTGACCATTTCGACCGCGCGTTCGAGGCTTTCCTTGCGGGAGGCATAGATGAAGACGGTGCCGTCGTCTTCGATGCTGATTTCCGCACCGGACTCGGCCTGGATGGCTTTGATGTTCTTGCCGCCAGGGCCGATGAGCTCGCCGATCTTGTCGGGGTTGATCTTGATGATCTCGATGCGCGGGGCATACGGGCTGAGCGGCTTCACTTCCGCGATGGCTTGGGCCATGGCGGAGAGCACCTGCGTGCGGCCTTCCTTGGCCTTGACGATGGCTTCCTCGAGGATGCTCAGCGGGATGCCCGGGAGCTTGAGGTCGAGCTGGTAGCCGGTGACGCCTTCGCTGGTGCCGCAGAGTTTGAAGTCCATGTCGCCGAAGTGGTCCTCGCTGCCGATGATGTCGAGCAGGGTGAGGTGGCGCTTCATGGTGTCGCCTTCAAATTCGGTCACAAGGCCGACGCTGATGCCGCCGACGGGGCGCTTGATGGGCACACCTGCATCGAGCAGGGCCATGACGCCGGAGCACACGGAGGCCATCGAGGTGGAGCCGTTGGATTCCATCACTTCGCTGCTCACGCGGATGGCGTAGGGGAAGGTTTCCTTCGGCGGGATCACCGGCTCGATGGAGCGCTCGGCGAGCGCGCCGTGGCCGATTTCACGACGGTTCTGACCACCGAAACGGCCTGTTTCACCGACGGAGAACGGAGGGAAGTTGTAGTGCAGGATGAAGCGCTTCGTGTCCGGGCCACCGGCGTAGGTGTCCATTTCCTGGGCTTCGTCCGCAGGGGCGAGCGTGGCGATGGCGAGGGCCATCGTCTCGCCGCGTGCAAAGCTGGCCGAGCCGTGCGTGCGGGGCAGCACGCCTGCCTCGCCAGAGAGCGGGCGGATCTGGTCGATGCCGCGGCCGTCACAGCGATTTTTCTTGTCGAGGATGGAGATGCGGAAGGCTTTCTTCTGGAGGTAGTCAAAGGCCTGGCTAATCTCGAAGCCGGTGGCTTCAGGGAACTTTTCCTTGATGGCTTTTTCGACTTCGTCTTTGAGCGCACCGACGGCTTTGCCACGAGCAACTTTGGACGGCGTGTAGAGGGCGCCTTCGATGCGGTCACCTGCGACGGCGTAAGCAACTTCGAGCAGCTCGTCCTTCACCAGCATGAGCGGCACTTCACGCTTCGGTTTGCCAGCCAGGCGGGCGAGTTCTTCCTGCGCGGCGACGATCTTGGTGACCTCACTCTGCGCAAAGTGCAGCGCCTTGACGAAGTCAGCTTCGGGCAATTCGTTGGCGGCACCTTCGATCATGATGACATCGGTCTTGTTGCCGACGTACACGAGGTCGAGATCGCTCTCCTCACGCTGCGAGTGCGTGGGGTTCACGACAAACTCTCCACCGATGCGGCCAATGCGCACCGCGCCGACAGGCCCAGCGAAGGGAATGTCAGATACGCAGAGGGCAGCGGAGGCGCCGTTGATGGAGAGAATGTCAGAGTCGTTCTCACCATCGGCACTGAGGAGGATGGAGATGACCTGGGTGTCGTAGTAGTAGCCCTTCGGGAAGAGCGGGCGCAGCGGGCGGTCCGTCATGCGCGCCGTGAGGATTTCCTTTTCGGTCGGACGGCCTTCGCGCTTGAAGTAACCGCCGGGGAAGCGGCCTGCGGCGGAGGCTTTCTCCTTGTACTCGACGGAGAGCGGGAAGAAGTCCTGGCCGTCCTTCACCTTCGTGGCGGAGACGGCGGTGACGAGGACGATGGTGTCACCGAGACGCACGGTGACGGCGCCGTCGGCGAGTTTGGCGAATTTGCCGGTTTCGATCTGCAGAGTTCCAGCACCGAGCTGGATGTTTTGTGTGTGGATGGCCATAGGTTGGCTGGTTGTTTGTGTTTTTGGTTTGGGTGAAAAACTTCGCTGCCGGGAGGGCGCAGGCAAAAAGCCGAAGATGCAGGCTCCGCTGGGTGAATGCGCTGGCTGGATGCGTATGCGCCAGAGATTCATGGACGATCATGCGTCCTGAAAATGGGCTGAAAGCTCTGCGCGTCTTAAAACGCGAAGGGCGATGCATGCAGCATCACCCTTCGGTAAATTGGCGGTTAGCGGCGCAGGCCGAGGCTCTTCAGAAGAGCCTGATAACGCTCGTTGGCGGTCAGCTTGAGATAGTCGAGCAGCTTGCGGCGGCGGGCGACCATCTGGAGGAGGCCGCGGCGGGTCGAGTGATCTTTCTCGTGCTTGGCAAGATGCTGCGTGAGAGCATTGATCCGCTTCGTCAAGAGAGCCACCTGGACGTCGGCGCTGCCGGTGTCCTTGTCGTGGAGCTTGAAGGAGGTGGAATCGATGGTGGTTGCTTCGCTCATGGTGTGGTTGAAATGCCGGACTACTTGTCTGGCGTAGTTGATGTCTGTTGGGATTGAGGGCCGCGAAGGAACCATAGAAGGCCTTTTTGGCAAGGGGAAGTTTTGCCCTGAATGCGGCTTCTTATCCGCTTTTGATTGAGGATCGCAGAATTATTGGAGCGCAAAAACTTGGGGAGCATCGATCTCAATCTTGGCTGTTTCCGCGGCGAGGCGCAGTGGAGTGGGTGAGCCTTCCGATGTTGGAATGGCACGATGAGTCCTGTTGCGCGAGCCTTAATGAAGCCGGGACTTTCAAGGCCGGGAGACCATGCACGGGACATCCTGCCTTCATCGCGGGTCGCGTCGCAGCGCGACGCCCGAACCCACCCGCTGGCATCCACCGGTTCGCGTGTCGCCCTGCGACACAGATGCATGCGGAATACGGCGCATTTCATGTTCCCGGCCTTGAAAGGCCGGGCTACGGCACGTTCGTCGCTCTGCGACTTCCAAACAGGTTATTCAAACAATACTTAGACATCCACCACAGGCCCGCCGCGAGCGCGCGCGGATTGCCACTGCTGATAGCGTTCGACTTCGCGTTGAACCAGCTTGAGGCAGAAAGCCACCACCGTCGCATCATCCAGATAGCCGACTCCGAGCAGCATGTCCGGGATCACATCCACGGGATTCAGCACATACAGCAGCGCCAGAGCTACGGCACTGATGGCCCAGTAGGGCACTTCGCGATAGCTGCCGTTCCAGTAGTCTTTGACCATGCTCAGCATGATCTTCGCCTGCTCGAACACTTTTTTCAGATGCGGCAGCTTGTTCTCGATGTCTTGCGCGCGTTGCGTGACCTTGGCGATGTCCAAGTCGTGGTCGCCACCTGCGGGAGTGCTCATGCCGCATGTTTAGACTCGGGCTGAGCGGATGTCCAGTCCAGCACCGGCACCCGTGCTTCCCATACAACGTGATTGAACAGTCACGCGGGAGAATCTACCAATCACGCCTTATGAATCGACTCTTTGCTCGTGCTTTAATGGGATGGGCTGTGCTGCTCATCGGAATGACATGGTTGTCCAACCTGCAAGCAGCTCCGGTGCGAGCGATCATTGTCTTTGATGCGTCCGGCAGCATGTATGGGCAGGTTCCCGGTGGGGTGAAGATCGACATCGCCAAGAAAGTCGTGAGCGACATCATCGGCACGATTGATCCTGCGGTCGAGCTGGGCCTCATGGCCTACGGGCACCGCAAAAAGGGCGACTGCGAGGACATCGAGCTCTTGGTGCCGCCACAGGCCGGTAGCGCGGCGGCCATTCTCAAAGCGGTGGCCGGGCTGCAACCCAAAGGCAAGACGCCGCTCACCGCCTCAGTCATCATGGCGGCTAAATATCTCAAATTCGAAGAGAGCAAAGCAGCGGTGATCTTGGTCAGTGATGGAGTCGAGACATGCGACAAAGACCCCTGCATGGCCGCAGAGGAACTGGAGAGTTTGGGAGTGGATTTCACCTGTCATGTCATCGGTTTCGATCTCAAGCAGGGGCAGAGCGCGGGTCTCGAATGCCTCGCGAAAAAGACCGGCGGTTTATACCTCGCAGCACAGGATGCCACGACGCTGAAGACCTCGCTTGAAACAGCCATGAAGCAGGTGGTCAAGCCTGCCACCACGCTCGTCGTCGAAGCACGCAAGTCCTCCGGTGGTGCGTTCTTGCAGGGAGTGTCGTTTGAGGTGTATGCCGAAGGAGCCAATGAAAGCGCGATCGCATCCGGCAGTGGAGGACACTGGAGCACCCCGCTGCCCAAAGGCGGCAAGTATCACATCGTCGCCAAATTCAACGGCAAGACCGCCGAACTCGACGCCGCGGTGCGGGAAGGGGAGAGCGTGACGAAGGAAGTCGTGTTCACAGAAACCGGAATCAAAGCCTCCGCCTACGCGACGGAAGGCGGGCCGGCGTTTGAAAAAGATGTCTTTTGGGAAGTGCTCGGAGCGGCCGACAGCGAAGGGAAGCGAGAGCAGGTGGCTTTCAGTTATGAAGCCCGCCCGTTGCTCCGGGTTGCCGCCGGCAAATACGCGCTCAAAGCCACCCGTGGAGCAGCTACCGCGAGTGTGGAGATCGAAGTGAAGGAAGGGGCGGCGCAGGAAGTGAAAGTCATCCTTGGCAGCGGTACGCTCAATCTCAGTGCCGCTTCTGCGGAAGGGCAGGAGCCGTTCAGCAAAGATGTCGCCTGGGAAATCCTCACGCCAGCGGATGCCGAAGGGCAGCGCAAACAATTCACCTTCAGCTACGAGGCAAAACCCAAAATCACCCTCCCTTCAGGCAAATGGCTGGTGAAGGTCACGCATGGCGATGCCAAGGGGCAGAAAGAAGTCGAAATCAAGGCGGGGCAGGCACAGGACGTGCGCGTGATTCTCGGCAGCGGCAGAGTGAGCCTCTCCGTGGTGATGGAGGAAGGTGGCACCCCTGTGAGTCAAAATGTGAGCTGGGAGGTATTCGGGGAGGCGGATGCCGAAGGTAATCGCAAGCAAGCCGCCTACAGTTATCAGGCCAAGCCAGTGCTCAACCTCGCCGCAGGAAAATACCTCGTGGAAGTCAAAGTAGGCAATGCCAAAGGCAGCGCCACGGTGGAGATCGAAGCAGGCAAGGCGCTGGAGAAAATCATCACCCTCGGCGCAGGACGTGTGAAACTCTCCGCCCTCGCAGCCGAAGGGCAGCCGCCCATTGCCAAAGACGTGAGCTGGGAGATTTTTGGGCAGGCGGACGCCGAAGGGCAGCGCGCCAAAGCGGCATACAGTTATGAAGCTCAGCCAACCCTCAGCCTGCCTGCGGGCAACTACACGGCAGAGATCAAGTGGGGCGGCACCACCGTGCGCAAAGACATCAGCGTCGCCGCAGGAAAACTCACCGAAATCAGCGTGGTGATCAATGCAGGTACGCTGTCTGCCACTGCGCACATGGCCGCAGGCGCAGACCCCGCACCCGACAACCTCTCCTGGGAGGTCTTTGGCGAGCCCAATGCCGAGGGCAATCGCGCCTCCGTCGGTTACAGCTATGATGCACAGCCCAAATTCCGCCTGCCCGCAGGCAAATACCTAATCACCGTCAAACGGGGCGCTGTCGTGGCGAAGCAAGAAGCCGAGGTCGTGGCTGGCAGACTTATCTCCAGCGCGATCACGCTGAATGCAGGCATGCTCAAGCTCGCTTCCAGCACGCCAGGCACTTGGGAGATTTACGGCGCGCTGGATGCCGAGGGCAACCGCAAGCAAATCTTCTACTCCTACGACGCGAACACCAAAGTGGCGGTGCCAGCCGCGAAGCTGCTCATCGTGCGCAAGGAGGGAGACAAGAAAGCGCAGCAGGAAATCGAAGTGAAAGCAGGTGCGCTCACCGAACTCACTCTCGACGCCAGATAGGCGCAGTGCGTGACAAATGAAGGTGGACAGGAAGACCGCTTGATGCGTAGCATTCAGTGCAATGCTTGGCCGCACAACCACGGTCGGCACCTCATCTATCCATGAAAACGATCACACCACTCATCCTCGTCGGACTTCTTGCAGGCGGCATGACCTCCTGCGAAAAGACCCCCGAGGCCGCGAAAGCCTCTGAAGACGCTCACAAAGCTGCAGAATCTGTCAAAGCAGCCGCTAAATCCAGTGCCGATGCTGCCGCCGCACAGGCCGCCAGTGCCAAAGAGGCCGTTGCCAAAAAAGCAGCGGACATGAAAGCGGAAGCAGAGAAAAAGGCTTCTGACATGAAGGCTGATGCAGAGAAAAAAGCGGCGGAAATCAAAGCGGCCGCTGAAAAGAAAGCTGCCGAAGCTGCCAAAGCGGTCGAAGACGCTGCTAAAAAAGCACGCGAGGCACTCACCCCTGCGCCCGCAGCCCCCGCTGCTCCCGCTGCCCCTCCCGCGCCGCCGAAGTAAGCACATTGTCAGAGACTTGAGTGCGAGTGCCGGGCATTGCAGCTCGGCACTCGTTTTTTTTTGCTGCCGCTCAGACGAGCTCATGAAGAATAAAAGCGCAGTCACCTTGTACCACGCTGTTTGTGAATTCCGGTGATGGATCGAGCATGGCTTCACCTGCTCATGAGTTCAGTTTTCCGTGACCTCCGGGGTGAATGAATCAGGGGACAAGAGAGGCAGCGCTGAGGAGTGAAACCACGATGGGGCACGAATGTGCACGAATGGATCAGCCCCTCATTCGTGAGACTTCGTGAGCATTCGTGGTTAGAAATGAAATATCCTCCACGGCGTTGCAGGCACTGATTCAGTGAGTCGAGATGAACCGCCGAGGAGCGAAGAACGCAGAGATCACAGAACGGGGAATCTGTCCACGTGCTCTCCGTGCCCTCTGTGGTGAGTCATCCGCTTTCAACGGCGACGCTGCCCAACATGCTTTCAAACACGGTTTAGCGCACCTCCGCCAGTGGCGGTGGTTGATCGCATGCCCTGCGGTCATACATCAAAGTGTAACGCGGCGGAGCCGCAAGGAAAGGAGCGCGGACTTCCAGTCCGCAGCAGGCTCTTCTCGCGATGCGCCAACGAATCAACCATGACGAGACGCAACCACGGTGATCCTCGATGGAGCTGAGTCTGGCGCATGCGGCACGCTTTTTGCAAGCGACATGCTGCGGCTTCGGAGAGCCGCGCTCCCGCAGGCATTGATTCAGTGAGCCGTAGCCACATCAGAGGGGTGAACCGCAGAGGCGCGAAGATCGCAGAGATCGGAGAACAGAGAGTCGGTTCTCCGTGCTCTCCGTGACCTCTGTGGTGAGTCAGATGCTTCCAGCAACGGCTCTGCCTGTCATCTTTCCTTTGGGTGCCATTCATCGCCAACGCGAGAAAACCAGATTTGCGAAGGGCGGAGAGGGGAGAAGTCAGCCTCATGCCTGGCAACATTTCATGCGCCAGTTGGGCGCAGAATTTTTCGCTCAGGAGGTGGGTGCGATGTTTTGCCACGACCTCATTGAACAGCCAACCCTCTGGTCACGGCATTTCACAGTTGTGAAAACCATGTGCGCGAGTTTACTCGGCGGTGATGCCCCGGAGACAAGCGATCAATCCACGAAGCCCAACGCCGCCAGAACCGGTGGAGTGGCCGCGCACTGAGGGCAGAACGTTGCACTGCACCTCATGCCGACGCTGAACTGGATCGGCAAGGAAGCCGTCATCAATCATCACCTCGACGTGCCCTTTCACCTGCTGAAAGACGTGCCCGACCTCGCCTGTGGTGATCCCGGCAGCGGCAATCTCATCGTGGAGGGGGACAACCTCCTCGCCCTCAAAGCCCTGCTGCCCTACTACAAGGGGAAGGTGAAGTGCATCTGCATCGACCCGCCCTACAACACCGGCAACGAAGGCTGGGCCTACAACGACAACGTCAACAGCCCCGCCATCAAAAAATGGCTCGGCGAGACCGTCGGCAAGGAAGGCGAAACCCTCGACCGCCACGACCGCTGGCTCTGCATGATGTATCCACGGCTCACGCTGCTGCGGGAGTTCTTGAGCGAGGATGGGAGTATTTGGATAGCTCTGGATGACACTGAGATGGCCAATCTCCGATTGATGATGGATGAGATTTACGGCGCTCAAAATTTCATCGCTGATATTGCGTGGGAGAAGCGCTACACCCGCAGCAACAATGCAAAGTTGTTCTATTCGCTAAAGGATCATGTGGTGGTCTATCGCAAATCAGACCGCCTTGAGACTATCAAAGAGCCGCGCAGTGCCAAGTCCGATGAGAACTACGATAACCCTGACAATGATCCGCGTGGACCGTGGATGACTGCATCGTATGTGAATCCAGCGACGAAGGCGCAGCGATCAAAGCTGGTCTATTCTCTTCTGAATCCGTTCACGAAAGAGAAAGTAGATCATCCCACGCACGCTTGGAAATACGAATTGGAAACTCACAGGCAGCACGTCGCGGAGAATCGCCTTTGGTGGGGAAAGTCTGGCGAGGCCAAATACCCACGTTTGAAACTCTATCTCCGCGAACAAACCAAAGGATTGGTTCCTGTGGATGTGTGGAAGTATGAAGACTCGGGAACGACCGATGATGGAGGTAACGAAATCAAAGAAATTTTCGGCAAGGCGTCCTTCGACACCCCCAAACCCACGCGGCTGATCGAGCGCATCCTGCAAATCGCGACGAATCCGGGCGACCTGGTGCTGGACAGCTTCGCGGGCAGCGGGACGACGGGCCATGCGGTGCTCAAGATGAATGCGGCGGCAGGTTTAACCCCAGAGGACACGGAGAAGCACCGAGATCAGAACTCAGAACCTCTGTGTTCCTCGGTGTCCTCTGTGGTTGAGAAAAAAATGCCCGCGCGCCGCTTCATCCTCGTGGAGATGGATGAGAAGATCGCCCCGGACATCACGCGGGAGCGGGTGAAGCGCGTGGCCGAGGGCTACAAAAATGCGAAGGGTGAGAAGGTGTCCGGCCTGGGCGGCGGCTTCCGCTATGCGCGGCTGGGGGAGACGCTGTTCGACGAGCACGGGCGCATCAACGAGGCGCGGGTGCGCTTCGCCGATCTGGCGCGGCACGTCTATTTCACCGAGACGGGCGAGCCGCTGCCCAAGGAACGCATTTCCGCCAAAACGCCGCTGCTGGGCATCCACCACGGTCGCGCGGTCTATCTGCTCTACAACGGCATCCTCAAAGACAAGAGCGTGGACGGCGGCAATGTGCTGACGGGCGAGACGCTGGCCCACCTGCCCGCACACGACGGTCCGCGGGTGGTCTATGCCGCCGGCTGCCGCTTCAGCAAGGCGCGGCTGGAGCGCGAGGGCATCACCTTCAAACAAACGCCTTACGCCATCCGCACGCGATGAAGGACCGCAACGTCATCATCATCGCCGGCCCCAATGGCGCGGGGAAGACGACCTTTGCGCGGGAATTTCTGCCGCAGGAGGCGGACTGCCCCACGTTCATCAACGCCGACCTCATCGCGCAGGGATTGTCCCCCTTCCGCCCGGAGGCGGCGGCGGCGCGGGCGGGACGGATCATGCTGGAGATGATGGCGGACTGCGTGCGACGCGGGGAGAGCTTTGCCATCGAAACGACTCTGAGCGGACGCGGCTATGCGCGGATGATCCCGGCCTGGCGCGCGGCGGGCTACCGGGTGGTGATTTTTTTTCTGGAGCTGCCCAGCTCGGAGATGGCGGCAGAGCGGGTGAGGCTGCGCGTGGCGCAGGGCGGGCATGACATCCCGGAGCCGGTGATCCGGCGGCGCTTCACGGCGGGACGGGAGAACTTTGTGAGGATTTACAAAAATCTCGCCGACGAATGGAAACACTATGACAATGCCGGTGATGAGCCGGTGCTGCTGGCCAGCAGCTCCCCCGACCTATGAGCACAAAACCGCTATGGATCATCCAGGCCGATGCCGCGCTGAGGCGCGCGGCGCGGCGCGCGTATGACACTGCCGTCCGCACCGGCACGCTGCTGTGCGTTTACCGCGATGGCAAGGTGGTGAGGCTGATGCCGGCCGAGAAGGAAGCCGCGCTGCGGGAGGAACCCTCCGAATACGGCACGAAGAAGCCCTGAGCCCCCGAATGGAAACGAAGCAATATCAGAAGCACGCGATGATCGGATGCATCGGCCATGAAAACGACCGCGCTCTACCTTGATACCTCAGCCATCGGCGGCTATTTCGATGATGAGTGGAAGGACGCGACGCGGGAGCTATGGCGGCAGATGGAGGCCGGGCGCTGGCAGTTCGTGACCTCGGCGGTGGCGGTGGAGGAAATCGCCCAGGCACCGGACCGGGTGCGGGCGCTGTTTGAAAGTCATTTTGCTGCGGACGCCTTGCTGGAGGTGACGCCTGAGATTCGGGAACTGGCGGCGGCTTATGTCGCGCATGGAGTGGTGAGCGCGAAGTTTCAGGACGACGCCCGGCATGTGGCGGCCTGCACCCTGCATGGCGTCGGCCTGCTGGTGAGCTGGAACTTCAAGCACTTGGTGAATGTGCGGCGGGAAGCCGGATTCAACGGCGTGAACTTGTTGAAGGGCCATCCCGCCATCCGTATCGTGAACCCATTGGAACTGATTTATGACCCCGATGAAGAAGGCTTTTGATTGTGTGGAGGAATCCCGCAAATGGCGGGAGGCCGCCAGCGCGAAGCTCAACGCGATGAGCGCGGAGGAAGAGCTGGCCTATCTTTCCACACTGGTGGAACGGCATCGGGCCGCACAAGCGCATAGGCTCTCGAAGACGACGGTGCTGCGCGAGGAACCCTCCGAATACGGCACGAAGAAGCCCTGAGTCCCCGAATGGAAACGAAGCAATATCAGAGGCACTCGCTGAACTGGCTGAAGCGCTACTACCAAAAGTGCCGCGTGATGCAGCAGGCGGGCGACGAATTCCCCGCGCGCACCGCCTTCATGATGGTGACGGGGGAGATTCATGAGGGCATGGGGCGACCCTATGCGCCAGTGCAGCAGGTGCCGGGCATCCCGTATGTGTGCCTGCGCATCCCCACCGGCGGCGGCAAGACGCTGGTGGCCTGCGAGGCGGTGAGCCTGGGCGTGCAGGATCTGCTGCAAAAGGATCACGCCCTCATCCTCTGGTTGGTGCCGAGCGACACCATCCGCTCGCAAACGCTTTCACGATTGAAGGACAGCGCGGACCCGTACCGCCAGGCGCTCGACACGACGCTGGGGAATGTGGCCGTGCTGGACATCGAAGAAGCCACGCGGATGAAGCGCGGCCTGCTGGACAGCCACACCGTCATCGTGGTGGCGACGATGCAGGCCTTTCGCCGCAAGGACATGAGCGGGCTGAATGTGTATAAGAACAACGGCGAGCTGATGAGCCACTTTGAGAATCTGCCGGCCGAATTGCTCGACGCCGTGGAGCGGGAGCCGGAGGGGCATTTCAACCAGTCGCTGGTGAACGTGTTCCGGCTCCGCAGGCCCTTCGTCATCATTGATGAAGCGCACAATGCACGGCAGCCGCTCTCTTTTGAAACGCTGCGCCGCCTGAACCCCAGCGCGGTGCTGGAACTGACGGCCACGCCGAACCTGAAGCCGCAGTTCGTGAAGGATGAAGGCGAGACCATCGAGAACCCGCCGAGCAACGTGCTTTTCTCCGTCTCCGCCTATCAGCTCAAGGCGGAGGAGATGATCAAGCTGCCGATCTACCTGCGCTACCGCGAGCCGTGGGACGCGCTGCTGGGGGATGCCATCGGCGTGCGCAATCATCTGGAGGCCGAAGCGCGCGCGGAAGAAGCTGCCACGGGCGAGCACATCCGCCCGATCATGCTGCTGCAAGCGCAGCCGGAGTACAAAGACAAGGCCAGCATCACGGTGGATGACGTGGAGGCGAAGCTGAAGGAGTTTGGCATCCCGGAGAATCAGATCGTGGTGCATACCGGCAAGCGGCGGGGTCTTGATGAAGTTGATGTGATGACGAGAGGCAGCGAGGTGCGCTTCATCATCACGGTGCAGGCACTCAAGGAAGGCTGGGACTGCCCGTGGGCCTATGTGCTCTTTTCCGTGGCGGAGATGCGCAAAGAAGGCGCGGTGGAACAGATTCTTGGCCGCGTGCTGCGCATGCCGAAGGCGAAGCGCAAGCAACGCGAGGATCTGAACAACGCCTATGCTTTTGTGGCCTCGTCGAAGTTCGACGAAGCGGCGAAGGCACTCAAAGACGGCCTGATCGCTTCGGGTTTTGAAGGTCAGGATGCGGAGGAACTGGTGGTGGAGCGCCCGCTGCTGCCCGGCCTGCCGCCGGAAGCACCAAAGGTGCCGGACGTGCCGGTGACGGTGACGCTGCCGGACATTCCCAAAGCCGCGCTGCCGATGGATGTGATCGACGCCGTGACATGGAATGTGAAGACGGGCGTGCTGACGGTGGAGAAGCCGCTGACGCAGGAGCAGGAGGCGGCGGTCATGACGTGGGCTGGCACGGACAAGACAAAAGCAGTCGTCCAAGCCGCCGTGCAGAAGCGGGCGGGTATCGTCACCGCTTTCGTCGCAGCGAAGAAATCACCCGCCGAGCAGGGAGTTGCATTCTCCGTGCCCGTGCTGGCGCTCAAGCAGGGGGATTTCCTCCATCAATTCGAGGAGGACGACCTCATCGAGCGCAATCACTGGACGCTGGCGAAGAGTGACGCCGATCTTCCGGGCTTTGTTTTGCCCACGGAGCAGCGCGGCATCGTCATCGACATCAACGAGGCGACCGAGAAGATTCAGCAGAATTTCCTGAAGCAGGCCGACCGCCAGCAAAGCCTGCTGGAGTCCAGCGCGGCGTGGCCGGTGGCGAAGCTGATTGTCACCATCGCCCGCTCCTTCCCGCATCCCGGCCTCACGGATGCGGAAATCGACATCTGGCTGCAACGCGTGATCAGCGGGCTGGAGCAGCGCGGCATCACTCTGGAGCAGATGACCGCGCACCGGCACCGGCTTTTCAAAGCCGTGGCCGCCCGCGTGGCGCAACTGGAGCAGGAAAACCAGAAGAAGGTCTATGAGACGCTGCTTTTCGGAGATGGCAGCGGCACGGTGCATGTGAGCCTGGCGAGTGTGTTCACCTTTGATCCGCACAAGTATCCGGTGAGAGAACGCTATCAGGGCCTCGAACTGCCGCGCCACTACTACAAGGAGATCGGGGCGATGAACGATGAGGAGATCAAGTGCGCGCAGGTCATCGCCCACGATGAGCGGGTGGAATGCTGGGTGCGCAATCTGGAACGCGAGCCGAAGACCGCGTTCTGGATTCAGACGAGCAGCGACAAGTTTTACCCCGACTTCGTGGCAAAGCTCAAGAACGGGAAGGTGCTGGCCGTGGAATACAAAGGCGCCCATCTGGCTGAGAATCCCGACACCAAGGAAAAAGAACGCCTCGGCAAGCTGTGGGAGGAACGCAGCGGCGGGCAGTGCCTCTTTGAGATGGTGTGCGGCCTTGGCGAGTTGGGGAAGATTCAGCAAGCACTTTGCGGGCGATGAGTTGAGCAAAACAGGCGGGCAATTTTGCCCGTGTGCGCCATCATTTGGAGCATGAAACTCGACCGACTCATTGCCGCGCATCAGTCGATGGGACGACAGGCCGCGCATCGGGCCATCGCGGCCAAGCGTGTGCGGGTGGATGGAGTCGTCGTGACCGACAGTCATCATCCGGTGGATCGATTTACGCGGGTGGATTTTGATGAGTCGGTGATCCAGCAGCCGGAGCGTGCGCTTTATCTCATGTTGCACAAACCGGCGGGCGTCCTTTGTGCCACCCAGGATGCGATGCACCCGACCGTGATCGATTTGATCGACGATCCTGACAAGCACACGCTGCACATCGCGGGGAGGCTGGACCGCGCCACCACGGGATTGGTGCTGCTGACCAATGATGGGCGCTGGTCGAAGCGGCTGATGGATGCGCAGAGCAAAGTGCCGAAGGTCTATCTCGTGGAGACGGAGCAAGCGATCCCGCTGGAGGCGCAGGAGGCGTTTGCGCGCGGCTTCTATTTCCACACGGAGGACATCACAACCTTGCCCGCTGATTTGGTCGTGCTGGATGAGCACCGCGCCCGACTGACGCTGCATGAGGGGCGCTATCATCAGGTGAAGCGCATGTTTCACCGCGTCGGCTGCCGTGTGACTGCGCTGCATCGTGAGAGCATCGGGGGCATTGCCTTGCCGCAGAATCTGCTGCCAGGAGCGTGGCGGCAGATCCTGCCTGCGGAGGTCTGGGGAGATCGGTCGGTGTGATGATTCTGCTAAATTTGGAAAAACAGGCTTTCGCGGTGATGATTCCGCCGCTATTCTCGCCGCCCTGTGACCCCCCTCCGCATGTACCTTAGCATTTGGTTTGGCATCATGTTGGCAACCAACTCTGGCTGCACGACACAAAAAGCCGAAAAGCCGGCAACGCTTGCCGTCGAAGAAGCTCGCAAGGCTCTGCCTGCCAACGAAATGGAAAATCCACTCGTCAAGCGGCTGAACAATCCCTCATCCATGCCCACTGTGCCGCCTGCGGGAGCGCGCACGTCGTATTCCTCTGTCAAGATTACGCAAAAAGCGCTGGCGATGACTTTCGACGATGGCCCGCACCCGAGCCTCACCCCGAAGCTGCTCGACATCCTCAAAGAGCGAAACATCAAGTGTACCTTCTTCCTCATCGGCCAGCAGGTGAGGATGTATCCCGACATCGTGCGCCGCATCATCGCGGAAGGGCACGAGATCGGCAATCACACTTGGACGCATTGCAGCCTCACGAGCCGTTCCGATGAGCAAATCCGCAATGAGCTGAAAAAATCTGATGACGCTGTGTATGAAGTGGCTGGCGTGCGCCCGCACCTCGTGCGCCCACCCTATGGAGCCATCAATACGCGCATTAAAAACCTCATGTTCACCGAGTTCGGCTACTCCACCATCATGTGGTCGGTCGATCCGCAGGACTGGCGCCGCCCTGGTGTCTCGGTCGTCACCAGCCGCTTGGTGAATGGCGCACATCCCGGAGCCATCATGCTCTCTCATGACATCCACGCACCGACGATCGCGGCCATGCCGGCGATGTTTGATCAGTTGCTGGCCAAGGGCTATCAATTCGTCACCGTCAGCCAACTCCTGAACATGGAGAAGGCATCCATGCCTGTCGGCGTCATCATCCGTCCGGCCACGCCTGCGGGGGATAAAGACCCGACGCCACTGCCGCAGACGAAACCGGGTGCTTGAGTTCTTTTTTGGAGAGCCGACGAATCGTCGGCATTGAAAGTATTCAGCGACGAATCGTCGCCGCTCCAAAATAGCGAAAGCGCCCCGGGCGGAGCCGGGACGCTTTCAGAACCCACCTGTGCCGTCCGACACCAAAGGCTCACGAATCCCATGAGACCAGGTGGGAGCCCGCGTGGAAGGAGCGCTGTCTTCCAGTGAAGGCATGACATGTCACTCCCGCGCGCAGCCCCCGCATTTGAAGAAACGGGCCGGGCCACAAGGCACGATAACGAACACTGCAGGAAAGGGGATGCCGCACGAGGCGGCTTGGAATATCTCAAAGAGCGAAACTTGAGCGGAGAATATTCGCTCCAGCGCATGCAATCAACAACGGAGTGGCCTGGCGTCCCGGTCTTGCGCACCGGAAGCGCGAGAAGGCTGCGCGACGGAGATGAAACAGGCCCGCGAAAACTCACCGCGCGCCTCGCCTCTGTTTTCTCACGCGAATGCTCGCCAATGACGCGTGGCGTTAGGATTCGCGGACATTTGCGACGCATTCCGATTGGATTCGCGTTTGAAGCCATCACTGCTTCTTCACTTCATGCGCAGGCACGGGATTACGGCAGAGAAAAGGATGTCCGACTTCCGTAATCTTCTCGTCATGAGATTCTTCGTCGCCTGTCTTGCCTTTACCTCCGCCGTCACTGCTGGCGAGCCAACCATCCACCGCATCTGGCTGGGTTTTCAACGCGAAGAACCCACGTACATCACCGTGAGTTGGGAGACAGATCGCCCCGGCCCTTCAGAGGTGGCTTATGGCGTCGGAGCGTCGTTGGAAAACAAGGTGTCCAAAGACGAGCAAGTGACGCTGCATCATGTCGAGATTCCGATTCCGGCCAGAGATGCGGTCTATCGCTATCAAGTGCGCACGGGCGCTCAATGCTCCGCCATTCATCATTTCAAAGGCATGCCATCAAAAGCATTACGCGTCGCAGTGGTGGCGGATTGGGGATATGCAAAGCCCGATCTCGCAGCGTTGATGAAAGACGATGTGCATGTGCTCATGAGTGCCGGGGACAACGTCGGCAGCCTGCATCAGCAGGGTAGGGAAGGCACGAAGGCGTTCTGTGCCCTGATCGATTCACAGCCGGAGCTGTTTCGCAGCACGCCCTTCATGCCCGTGCTCGGCAATCATGACCGCGAAATCCGTCCGCGTGGCCCCAAACCGCCGCCGGAGGCGGTCTATGATGTGGATGCAAAGTCGTATCGCGCGTTCTTTGCCCTGCCGGGCGATGAATGGATATGGCACTTCACGTTTCCGGATTTCAGAGCGCGCTTCATCGCGCTCGATCTCGAACACATCCAGGACATGGGCACCACTTGGCAGAGCGGGCATCCTTTCGATGCGGCATCAGAACAGCTCGCTTGGTATCGCCAACAAATGCAGCCCCCGCGCTCAGGCCACACGATCACCCTCAACAACGAGCGCAATGTCACCATGCGCGGCCAGTTGAAGGGCGAATGGGGCCGTCTCATGCAGCAAGGCTCCGCCGTGATCACGGGGTTCGGTTATTTTGCCGAGCGCGCCGTGGTGGACGGCTTCCCCTACTACAACACGTCGCTCAAAGGCGATGGCGACCGCTACCCTGATCCGAAGTCCGCCTTCTTCGCCAGTGAGCACAGCTATGTGCTGCTCACTTTCAAACCAAACTCGCCCATGCGCATCGAGATCAAGAATCACGCGGGCAAGGTGCTCGACGCGCAGACTTATCTGGCGCGTTGAGCCGTGGCACACCACTTCGGCAACTGCGACTCATCCGATGAAAGGCGCGCGTTGCCATCGTTTCTCCAGTCGTCATGAAGTTCACACACATCGCTCTTCTTGTGTTCAGCAGCTTGGCCTCCGCCCAGGACAAAGCCCTGCTCGATCTCGCGCTCGAACCGCCGCTCATCAACACCCGCCCCGGCCCCGAGTATGCTGCGGAGAAACGGCCCGGAAACATGATCATCGGCATGGATCGCACGCCCAAGGGCCGACTGTGGGCCGCGTGGGTGGGCAATGGCGATTCGCCCAACGGCTTCTTCATGCTCGCTACCAGCGATGACGATGGCAAGTCGTGGTCAAAGCCGCGCGTGGTCATTGATCCGCAGGACGGGGAGCTGAACGGCGTGCGCTACGAACGCCGCGCGCTCGTCGGCAATCTGTGGACCGATCCGCTGGGCCGCTTGTGGTGCTTCTTCGATCAAAGCCTCGGCTACTTCGACGGGTGTGGCGGCGACTGGTTTATCCGCTGCGACGATCCTGATGCCGCCGAGCCGAAGTGGACTGCGCCGGTGCGTTTTGCCGATGGCTGCACGCTGAACAAGCCCACCGTGCTCGCGAATGGCGACTGGCTGCTGCCGGTGTCGCTGTGGACACGCGACCGCATGCACGGCCCCGGCGTGGACAAGGAGGCGCATCATGATCTCGACGTCATCCGCATGGCGAATGTCTTCGCTTCGACTGACCAAGGCAAGACGTGGACGAGGCGCGGCGGCGTGGCCTTCCCACGCACGGATTTCGACGAGCACATGATCGTCGAACGCAAGGACGGCAGCCTGTGGATGCTCGCGCGGACGAAAGACGGCATCAGCGAGAGCACTTCGACCGACAAAGGCGCGACGTGGAGCGCACCTCAGCCGAGCACGATTCAAAACGTCAGCGCGCGTTTCTTCATCCGCCGACTCGCCAGCGGCAAACTCATCCTCGTGAAAAACGGCCCGCTCAACGTTCGCCTGCCGAACCGCACGAACCTGAAAGCCTTCCTCTCCGACGATGATGGCAGGACGTGGAGCAAAGGCCTGCTCATCGACGACCGCGCCTCCGTTTCCTATCCCGATGGCTTCCAGGCACCGAACGGCGACATCCACCTCCTCTATGACTGGAACCGCCACACCGACGCGGAGATTCTGCATGTGAAGTTCACCGAGGCCGATTTCGCCACGCAGCCCAAGCTCATCAAAGTCGTCGTGAACAAAGCGCGCGCGCCGCGCCTGCCGAAAGACATCACACCCGATCCGAAATGGACCGCGCAGGCCGCCGAGGATGCGAAGCAGGATTTCAAGAGCATCCCGTATGATGGCGTGACACCGAACAAAATGGTCTGCGACACCACGCTGCGCGAGCTGCCGGACAAATCGTGGATTCTCTTCATCCTCGCCGGTGGCGACACTGAGCCCTCGCCGCTGAACTACACCGGCGTGACCCGCAGCAAGGACATGGGCAAGACCTGGACGCCGCTGGAGCGATTCGATGTCGGCTTTCCGCGCGAAGGCAAAACCATCGGCCAGGGACCGACGGAACTCATGATCCTCGGCCAGCGCAGCACGTTGTTTTTCTCCACGCACTCAAAGCACTGGGCCAACGACTGGCGCTCGTGGTTTCTCACCAGCGATGACTCGTTCAAGACCTGGAGCCAGCCGATGGAGGTGCCCGGACGGCTGAAAAACCGCACCTTCATCCGCAAGCACATCGTCTGCAAAGACGGCCGCATCATGCTGCCGTTTCAGCACTACATCGGGCCGGATGATGAACGAAAAAAAGAGCCGCTCGACCGCGCCTTCACCAATCCGCGCAACGGCGTGCTCATCAGCAGCGACGGCGGCAGGACGTGGAGCGAGCACGGCAACATCCGCCTCACGCCGAACAGCCGCTACTTCGGCTGGGCGGAGAACGATCTCTTTGAGCATCCCGACGGCCGCATCACCATGGTCATCCGCGCCGACGGCCTCGGCGGCTTGCTTTACAAGGCGGAATCGAAGGACGGCGGCAAAACGTGGCCTGAATTCGCCAGTGTCACGAACATTCCGAATCCCGGCAGCAAGACCACGCTCTACAACCTCGGCGGCGATAACGTCGCCATCCTGCACAATCCGAATTCAAAGCACCGCAGTCCGATGGCGCTGTGGATCAGCTTCGACGGCATGAAGACCTGGCCCTACCAGCGCGTGCTGCAAGCCGAGTCCGTCGATGGGCCGAAAGGCCGCCTGAACTACCCCGACGGCTTTGTGAGCAAGGACAAGCAATGGCTGCACTTCGCCTTCGATGACAACCGCCACCGTGCTGTGCATTACAGCGCCAAGTTGCCGCCGCTGAAGTGATGAAAAGATGAAGGGTGGGCGGAATTGCAACGTTCCGTGTGCCCTCATGAAAAGGAACATCACGGGCTCATTCAGTCTCTTTGCTCTGTTGTGTGTCTCACAGGTCGCTTTTGCGGCAGAGCATCGCGTGCAGCCAGGAAACAGCGCATTCAAGAATGCTGTAGCTGCGGCGAAGGCTGGCGATACGCTCATTCTGGAGGCCGGTGTGTATTACGAGCACGTTCTCATCGACAAAACGCTCGCACTGCGTGCTGAAAAAGGCGCGATCCTTGACGGAACGACGCCGTTGAAGGCCGAATGGACGGCTGTGGAAGGTTTGGACAATGTGTTTGCCGCCAATTCGGACAAACGCCCGGAAGGACTGCTCGTGGACGGCAAATTCATCGCGGAGATTCGTTTTGATCGCGCGCAAAAGGATGGCGAGTGGCATTGGCAGACGCTGCTCGCCAAGGGAACGCCGTTGAGTGGTTTCGAGCAGGTGCGGGCGCTGTGGATGTATCACTCGAAGGAGAAACGCATCTATGTGCGGCTCGAAAACGCTGCATCACCGGACAAAGTGAAGCTTTCGGCGGTGATGTCGGGCAAGGCACTGCTGGAAATCGCGGCGGAGGGCGTGGTGGTGCACGGATTGAGTTTCGCGGCGGGTGTTAATGCGGTGCGATTGACTGAGGGCGCAAACGATTGCGTCATTCGTCACTGCCACGTCACCTCGTATGAGGGCGGCGGCATGGTGATCACTGGCGGCGCGTCGAATTGCACCATCGAAGACTGCGAGATCACGCGTGGAGCTTTGGAAGAATGGCAGCCGGCGGAGCAGAACCGCCGCGAGAACTACGAGATCTGGCGCATTCACAAGGACGTGGGCAAATACGACCGTGTGGGCATCGAACTCAACGGGGCAGGCGCGAACAACCGCATTCTGCGCAATCATCTCGACCGTGTGTTCGACGGCATCTGTCTCGGTGATTATCGCGCCGAGTCGCTCGACAAGCCTCTGCCTGATCCTGATCATGGCCGCGGCACGGAGATCGCGGAGAATGTGATCGAGAACACTCGCGACTCAGGCATCGAGCTGGGGGTGGGCTGTATCGACGTGAAGGTGCATCACAACACGCTGCGGCGCACACACGGTGGCTTGCGCTTCAAGCTGCCGCGCATTGGGCCGGTGTTCATCCATCACAACCACCTCATTGACGGCGCGCCGTTCAACGTCTGGTTCAGCATGGACTCCTCGCCCGCCGAAGGCTATTTCTACCACAACACGATCACTGGCGGCAGCGACGCGGCGCTGGTTTACTCGTCGTTCAACGCGAAGCGCGAATTCGCCACGCCGAAGTGGCATTTCATCAACAACCTGGCCTTGAATGTGAAGGACGGATTCTTCGAGCAACGCAAAGGCACTCCGCCACGTGACTTCATCGACAAGAATAACATCACCACCGATGATGCGGGCGATGCTGTCGATGCAGGGCTCGATTTGTCCACCTATCGCAATGGCAAGCCGCTGCCCGGCTGCGAAGCCGGCTACTTCAAAGGCAAGGCGCCCGATGCAGGTGCGGATGAAAAGTGATCAACGCATCACTCTCGGCGGCCGGTGCATGACTCCGCGAAGCTGCCGCTGCTGAAGTGACATGCACGCTCTGCTGAACATGCGAGTTGCAATCAGAAGCGTCCCGCGCTGCTTGCGGCGATGAGCCATTCTTTCCCCGACTCTCTTAGCCAAAACCTCCGCCGCACCGGCGTCATCGCCGTGCTCATGATCGACCGTGCCGATGATGCCGTGCCGCTGGCGCGCGCGCTGCTGGCGGGCGGCGTTGATTGCATCGAACTCACCCTGCGCACGGACGCCGCGCTCGAATCACTGCGCCGTATCGCCGCCGAGGTGCCGGAGATGTGCGTCGGTGTGGGCACGATTTTGACTCCCAAACAGGTGAATGATGCCAAGGAGGCCGGCGCGAGTTTTGGCGTGGCTCCGGGGATGAATCCGCGCGTCGTCGCCGAGGCGCAGCGCATCGGTCTGCCCTTCGCGCCGGGCGTCTGCACGCCGACGGACATCGAACTGGCGATCGAGGCCGGATGCAGGGTGCTGAAATTTTTCCCCTGCGAGCCGAGTGGCGGACTGCCGTATCTGAAAACCATCGCCGCGCCGTTCATGCACCTCGGCGTGCAGTTCATCCCGCTCGGCGGGGTGAACGCGGCGAATGCGTCCGCCTATTTAAAGGAGCCTTCCGTGCTCGCGCTCGGCGGTTCGTGGCTCGCGCCGAAAAATCTCATCGCCCAAGGTGACTGGGCGGCAATCACCGCGCTCGCTGCGGAAATCACCGGCATCGTCAAGCAAGTGCGCCCATGAGCCGCGTCGTCACGTTTGGCGAGATCATGATGCGCGTCGCCACACCGGGCTACGCGCGCTTTCAGCAGGCCATGCCGGGCGCGGTGAATGTCACCTTCGCAGGCGCGGAGGCCAGCATCGCCGTCTCGCTGGCACGCCTCGGCATCGACACGGCTTTTGTGACCGCTCTGCCGGAGAATGCCATCGCCGATGCCTGCCTCGCGGATCTGCGCGGCCATGGCGTGGAGACAAAACACATCCTGCGCACGGCGGAGGGACGCCTGGGGCTTTATTTCCTCGAACACGGCGTCAATCAACGCGGCGGCAATGTCATCTATGATCGCGACGGCGCGGCCGTGGCCATCACGCCCGCGTCTGCTTACGATTGGGATCAAATCTTCACCGGCTGCGAGTGGTTCGTCATCTCCGGCATCACGCCCGCCATCTCGCGCAATGCGAGTGATGTCGCCTTGTTCGCCGTGCAGGAGGCGCGGCGTCGCGGCATCAGCGTCGTGTGCGACATGAACTACCGCACGAAGCTCTGGCGCTGGGAGCCGCCGCTGGATGCGCGCGCGCTCGCCACGCGCACCATGCGCGAGCTGCTGCGGCACGTCACCGTCTTCGTCGGCGGCATCAGCGATGCCACGGCGATGCTCGGCATCGCGTTCAACGGCGATTTGAAAAGCCTCGCGCAGCAGATCGTCGCCGAGTTTCCCCATCTCACCCACGCCGCCCTCACACTGCGCGATGGTAGCACCGCCGCCGCGCAATGCTTCAGCGGAGCGCTTTATGAAACCGCCACCGGCACGCTGCACGCCGCGCCCGCTTACACGATCACGCAGATCGTAGATCGTCTCGGCGCGGGCGATGCCTTCACCGCCGGCCTCGTCTTTTCATTCCTGCAAAACGCCCGCGCGGCTTCCAGCATCGCCTTCGCCACCGCCGCCGGATGCCTGGCGCACTCCATCGAAGGCGACTACCACCTGAGCACCCGCGCCGAGATCGAAGCCCTCATGCAGGGCGACAGCGGCGGGCGCGTGAGCCGCTAGCCTGCGGCGCTCATGCTTTGCGCTTTCGTTGCAGCTCCATCACTTCCTCCATCATGGTCGATGAGGAGGCCGCCCACTTTTCACAGAGATCTGCGAAAGCTTTGATGGCGGCAGGATCGCCGACGAGATCACTGGCTGGCTTCACGACTCCACTGGCGGTCTGCCATGCGGCCAACGATTCGATGTAATCCAGCCGGTGCTCCGCAGGCACGAGGATCGGCAGCGCTCCTTTTTCGATCACCGGAATGTTCGCGACCAAGCGGGCAAGCCGTCCGTTGCCATCGGCATACGGGTGGATGCGCACGAGCGTGGCGTGACTCCAGGCGTAGGCTTCGACCGCGCTCGTGCCGGAATCGCGACGACGGGTTTCAAAGTCTGCCAGCCATTCTTGCATGAGAAGCGGCACATGCTCAGGCGCGGCGTAGGTGTCATTGATGATCGTCCTGCCGCCCTGTTTGGCGAGGGTGGAGTTGGGCTCGCATTTCCAGGCGCCCACGGGTTTGAGATAATCCACCTCCACGCCTGTCTGCACGGCCGTGTGCAGCGCATGAAGGTCCCTTTCATTCAAGGGCCTAGACTCCGCGAGGATTTGATAGAGGAGTTCGATGGCGCGACTGTGCCCGAGCACTTCCGTGTGATGGGCCAGCGGCTTCCCCGCGATGGTGAGGCCGTATTGCAGCACGCCGAGCGTTTCACCTTCGTTGAGCGTGTTTCCTTCGAGCGCGGTGGAGGTGTGCGTCCAGCGAATGCGGAGTTTTTGCGCAAATGCCTCCCGCAAATCGGGGTCGAGATCGTTCAGGGCTGGAAGAAATCGCTCCAACATCGGCGCGAGGCTAAACCAGCCTGCGCAGCGCGCCAAGCACCTTCCATGCTCCTGCCTGACAGTTGCGCCGGGACGCTTCTGCCGTAACGAGGAGGGATGGATAGCTCTGCTCCCACCACTCCAGACCGCTGGTCTCTCGAATCCTGGTTCTCCGGCTTTGGCAAACCTGACTACACCGATTTCAAAGCCGCGCTCGTGCGCGATGTCGAGGCCATGAAGGCGCGCACGGCTGCCTTGGCCGCTGACACAGGCGAAATCGCCAAGGTGATCAACGACATCGAAGCCTTGAGCGAGCGGCTGGGGCATCTCTCCGCCTATCTCGGTTGTTTGTCCGCAGACGATGCGAATGACGAGGCGGTGAAGGCGGATGAGGCGTGGATTTCGACGCTGGAGGCGGAGAGCACGAAGCTGATGGCCGCGCTGCGCTCGACCCTGGCGGCGCTGAGTGATGATGCGTTCGCGACGATGCTCAAGGATGCTTCATTGAACCATGCCGAGCACGCGGTGAAGCGTCTGCGCCACGAAGGGCAGCATCAGATGAGCGCGGAGATGGAGTCTCTGGCCGCGGATCTGAATGTGAACGGCCTGCACGCCTGGGGACGGCTTTACGACACGCTCACGGGCAGGATGGAGTTTGAGATGACCTTCCCGGACGGGCACAAGGAAAGGGTGCCGATGGCCCGCCGCCGCGCGCTGATGTCCGAGCCGGATCGCAAGCTGCGCGAGGCGGCGTTTCGCGATGGGCAGAAGCCGTGGCATGATCACGCGGTGACGCTCGCCGCCGCGCTCAATGGCATCGCGGGCACGCGGCACAGCCTCTACGGACGGCGCGGCATCCCGCACTTTCTCGACACGCCGTTGTTCGATGGTGCGATGAGTCGCCAGTCGCTCGATGCGATGCTGGAGGCCATCCACGCGCACATCGAGCTGCCGCGCCGTGCCTTGCGCAAGGCCGCGAAGCTGCAGGGCACCTCCGCGTTGCATTACTTTGACCTCGAAGCACCGCAAATCGCCGCGCCGGAGGAAAAGCCGCTGGATTGGGACGCGGCGTGCCAGACGGTCGATCAGGCCTTCAGCGCCGCGTATCCGAAGCTCGGCGCGTATTTCCGCGAGATGCTGGCAAGCCGCTGGATCGAGGCGCAGCCGCGCGCAGGCAAACGCCCCGGCGCGTTCTGCACCGGATCGCAGCTCAGGCGTGAGGAGCGCGTCTATATGACTTTTCACAGCACGGTGCATGACATGGTCACGCTCGCGCATGAGGTCGGTCACGCGTGGCATTCGTGCGTGCTGCGGCCCGCGCGTTCCTTCGCGGCGAATTATCCGATGACGCTCGCTGAGACGGCCTCGAATTTCGGCGAGATGATCCTGCTTTCCGGCCTCATGAATGATCCCGGCATCACGGAGGCGACGAAGGCCTACCTGCTCGACCAAGAGATGCTGCGCGCGCACGCCTACCTCATCAACATCCCCATGCGCTACGAGTTCGAGAAGGCGTTTTATGTCGAGCGCGCCGCTGGTGAGGTCAGCGTCTCGCGCTTGAGCGAACTCATGAGCGAGGCGCAGCGCAAGCTCTACGGCGACACCTTGCTGGAGGACGGCACGGACCCGATGTTCTGGGCCTCGAAGATGCACTTCTTCATCAGCGGCATCAGCTTCTACAACTTCCCGTATGTCTTCGGCTACCTGCTCAGTCAGGCGCTCTTTGCACGGTTCAAAGCCGAGGGCGCGGCCTTCCTGCCACGCTATGAGGCATTTTTGTCGATGACTGGCAGTGCCACCTGCGAGGAGGTCGTGCGGCAGACCCTCGGTGGCGATCTCACCTCCCCGGACTTCTGGGCCACGGCGCTGAAGGCGATGGAGCCGTCCTTGGCGGCGTATGAGAAGGTCACACCCGTTTGATTTCTCCGGAAGTATTTTAAAGACCGATGAAGATGCGCTCGATGGCTCGGATTCTCCTGAAAGGCTTGCTCGCTTTCGTGTTGCTCGCGGCTCTGCTCTTCGGCGCGGGGTGGTGGTTTTTTCATCCGGACTGCACGATCACATCGCGGGTCGTTTATGGGCAGCGGCATGGGCACGCGCTGACGCTGGAGGTGGTGCGGCCTGCGCAGCCCACCGGCGCGGGCGTGCTGGTGATGGTCAGTGGCAAATGGAAATCCCGCCCGGACAAGTTCCGGCTGTGGCTGATGTCGTCGTTTCTGCGCCAGGGGCTGACGCTGTTCGCGGTGTCACATCTCTCGCAGCCGGAGGCGACGATTCAGGAGATCGTGGAGGATGTGAACCACGCGGCGCGTTTTGTGCGCCATCACGCGAAGGAGTATGGCATCGATCCGCAGCGACTCGGTGTGTTCGGCGGCAGCTCCGGCGGGCATTTGAGCCTGATGCTGGCCACCTGTGGCGGGCCGGGCGATCCCAACGCGATTGATCCCGTGGATCGCGAAAGCAGCGCGGTGCAGGCAGCGGCGGTGTTTTTCCCGGTGACGGATCTCATCGACATGGGCCCCTCCACCGAGAATCTGCACGACGGCGGCCCGCCGAAGAGTTTCCGCAAGGCCTTCGGCCCGCAGGCTGCCGACTTGCAGCAGTGGCAGAAAATCGGTCACGACTTGTCGCCGATCAACCACATCACCAAAGCGCTGCCGCCCATTTTCATCACGCACGGCGGCGCGGACACGCTGGTGCCGCTGGATCAATCGACGCGGTTCAAGCAGCGCGCCGCCGAAGTCGGGCGCGAGGTGCTGCTGACCGTGCGCCCTGGAGAAAAACACGGCTGGCTGACGATGCTCTGGGACGGACACCTGCTCGCGCGCTGGCTGGCGCAGCAGTTGCGGTGAGTCGTTTTCATGTCATCGCAGAATGCGTGGGCGAGTTGCTTCATCGCTGGCGCGCTTGCTCGCATGTGCCATCCTGCGCGCTGCATTTTTCTCATGAAACGATTCGCCTTCACCTTCGCGGTCACGCTGCTGACACTCGCTCCCTGCCTCGCTGCGGAAGAAGCTCCCCCCACTCCGCCGCTCGACTTCATCGACACGAGTTTCGAGAACGCCTCGCCGCTGTGGTATGAGTTCGCTCCCGACGGCACCGTGCTGGTGAACCTGAACTACGATCACGAGCGCAATTCGCCCAACCGCGCCGCCGGGCACTTCCATTTCCGCATCCAGGCCGCGAAGGGCCGCCAGATCACGCTCGAGTTCAAAAACCTCGACAATGTGTGGAATGGCAAACCCGGCTCCGTGGCGCGGGAGATCAAGCAGGTCGTCATCTCGCAGAACGGCAAGGACTGGACGCCCGTGCCTACCACCGCGCCGGAGCCAGGCCGTGTGCGCGTCACACTCGAGATGCCCGCCGATGCGCTCTTCGTCGCACGGGCGGAGCCTTATCGACTCTCCGACCTCGACCGCTTCCTCGCCGAGATCAAAACGAACCCGCTGGTGCGCATCGAGACCATCGGCAAAACTGTGCAAGGCCGCGAGCTGGAAATCATCCGCGTGGGCCGCGACGACGCACCGCACCGCGTCTTCATCCGCGCCCGCGCACATCCGTGGGAGCCTGCGGGCAACTGGGTGATCGAGGGACTCGTGCGCCGATTGCTCAAAGGCGATGCGCAGGCGCAGCGGCATCTCGCGAGCTACAACGTGTGTCTCCTGCCGATGGCGAACAAAGACGGCGTCGCGCGCGGCGGCACGCGCTTCAATCTCCAGGGCATGGACTTGAACCGCCAATGGGACAAGCCTGCCGATCCGCAGCTCGCACCGGAAAACGCCGCGCTGGAACGCTGGCTGGAGGCCGAGGTCAAAGCGGGCCGCCGTCCCAGCTTCGCCATGGAGCTGCACAACGACGGCAGCGGCCTGCTGCACATCAGCCGGCCCGACATTCCCGATCTCGACGCCTACCTCGCGCGCATGGCCCGCTTTGAGCAATGCCTGCGCGAGCACACCTGGTTCAACACCGGCTCCACCAAAGCCGCCTTCCACAATCCTGGCACGCTCGGTGAAGGTTGGCTGCACCGCTTCGGCATTGATGCCGTCGTGCTCGAGTTCAACTGCAACCACATCGTCTGGCCGCGCCTGCCCGCGCTCGGCAAACACTGGATCACCTTCGGCGAAGGACTCACGCAAGCGTTCGAGGCGTATTTCGCGACGGCGAAATGAGCGCCTCAGAGGTGGTGGATGCGCTGGAGACAGCGGATGATGGCGGCGGAAGCGACGATGTGAAAAGTGCATGTGTCGTGCGAATGACGCTCAGGTCGTGGCATCATGAAATCCGTCGCCACGCTGACCGCCTTGTCGTTTGCTGAAAGCACACGCCAACGAGAAGCGGGCGAGTTTGATCGCAGCGCTCACACACAGTCTGATGCGAGATCGTGATGCGGTCGTGTCTCGCGGAGCTTGACCACACTCAACTGGCATGCGCCGCGGCCATTGCCGCCTTTGGCTTCGCTCACGGTAAGAATCTCCTCGGCATGTTTGTTTTTTCACCGTTACTTTGTCTTGCCGCCGTCATGCACGGGAGATCGGAAACGCGCCTTTTTGCTCATGAACTCATCCACGCCCCTTCTCGCTGTGCTCATGCTGATGACGCTCGCGCCGCTGCGCTCTGCGGAGCCGTCCGCGCCAGAACGCCGCGCAGTGGACCGCAGCGGCAATCCTCCCGTGCCGGTGATCACCGCGCCGGATCATTGTGCATGGCCGAATCTGAAGCTGCTCCCGGATGGACGCACGCTCGCCGCGCTCATTTTTAACAACGCCAGCCACGGGCACCGCCCCGGCGATGTCGAATGCTGGCTCAGCAGTGACGGCGGCACGACGTGGGCATTCGGCAGTGCGGCGACGCAGCATGAGCCGGACACGATCCGGATGAATCACGCGGCGGGCCTCGCAGCCAATGGGGATCTCATCGTGCTCACCTCGGGTTGGTCAAATCGCTGGCCGCCTGGCAAGCCGCACACGCGCGGAAGTTATCGCTACGAAGTGCTCGGGCCGTGGCTGAGCCGCTCTCCCGACGGCGGCAAGTCGTGGTGGGTGCTCAAGGATGCCTTTCCACAAACCGCGCCCAGCGGCCAGCCAGCGACGCCGTTTGGCGATGTGCAGATCGCAAAGAACGGCGATCTCTGCGTGTCAGTCTATGCGCCGCAGGGCCCTTGGGAGAAATACGAGGAGCGCAAGTTTCGCTCGTGGCTCTATCGCAGCCGGGACGATGGGAAAACGTGGGGCGAGCCGGTCGTTGTCGGCCCCGATGCCAACGAAACCACCGTGTTGCATCTCGGCGATGGGCGCTGGCTGGCCGCAGCGCGGACAGGCACAGGCGTGGAGCAAAAAGACCGCGTGATCCTCTGTGCCTCGCGCGACGACGGTCGCACCTGGACAATCCAGCGCACCATGACCGGCTTTCAGCAGGTGAATGGCCACCTCGCCCGGCTGCGCGACGGACGTGTGCTTTTCAGCTACGGCGACCGCGCTTCCGAATTTGGCAAGAGAGGACTCGAAGCCATGATCAGCGCCGATGGCGGAGAGACATGGAGCGAGCCGGTGCGCCTCGTGGATTGGAATGGCCTCGACGGCGGCTACCCATCGAGTGTGCAACGCGCCGATGGCCAGATCGTCACCGCCTACTATGCCTCCGCGCTGCCCGGCGAGCCGCCCAACTCCGTCAAGGGCTATCACCTGGCCGTGATCGTGTGGGATGCGGAGCGGACTTTCCCCAGCAAGGCATCCGCTGCCTCCCGCTGAATGGCATCAGAATGCCCTGAGTGTGAGATGCCAGCCTCGCAGAAGCAGCGACTGTTTTTTCCGAGCATTCACTCGATCAGATTGTTGTGGTGGCTTGCTTACGTCGAGTGCATGCCGCCTCACACTGCCACGGTCATGCCCTCTGCTTTGGCCAATTTTCGCTGGTTGGCGTCGAAGGTGAGGAAGGTGCTTTTGCCCAGATGCAGGGCGGTGGCGACGTGCAGGATGTCCGCCAGCCGGTGGCCGCCGCTTTGGGTGTGCTTGGCGCTGAGGGATTCCGCCAGTTCATGCACTCGCGCCCAGTCCACGGGCTCCACTTGCAACACGCCTGAGCGCAGATCAGTCTCCAGATCGCGCAGTATGTGGATGGCTTCATTCGCGCTAAAACCTTTCGATTTGTCCTGAGCATGCAGCCGCGCCTGCAAGCGCGTGGATTGCCTGAACTCCAGCAACAGCAGCGAGGACACGGAAAGGGGGCCACCCAAACTCGCCATGATGGTGTCTGCTTCGGCAGAGTGCGCCTGGGTGCGATAGACCGAGCATAAGAACGAAGTGTCGGGAAAACAGTTCATCCTTCTTCACCCTCCAATTCATAGGCACGCATCGCTGCCACCTCAGCCGCGCTGAACACCCGATCGCCCCAGATGGCTTTCCGTCGTGCCGCAAAGTCTGGCATCTTGAACTTCTTCCTTTTCTTTGCGGACGGCGGCGGGATCAAGACGGCGAAGGGCTCGCCGCGTTTGACAATGCTCACCTGCTCGCCCTCGCTGAGCCAGGCGGCGAGTTTGGCGAAGTTGTTTCGGAGGTCGCGCACGGTGGCTGTTTTCATGGTGTGGACATTTTGTGTCCACACGACTTGAATGTCAATGCCGCGAGGATCAGTCTTCGCTCGCATGTGCATCGTTCCCGCCTCCTTTCTGCATCTCCACTCCCAACCTGACTGATGCTGCGTTCCTTCTGCCTGCTGCCCCTGTTTCTGTTCGCCGGACAAGCCGTGAATGCGGCTGTTGCAAACATGGATCGTGCCTGGGAGGTGGTGTGGGGCCGCTTTTATCTGCCGAAGGTGCAGACATTTGGCGATTACCTCAGCAGCTATGAGCAGGGCAGGGAGCAGGCGCATCTGCCGACGGCGGCGGAGGTGCGACGGCAGTTCCCGAATCCCTGCGGCTACAGCACAGGCATGGAGGATGGCGCGATTCTCGGCGGTGCGATGCTCAGCGTGCTGTGTGATCGCTTTGCAGTGACGCAGGATGAATCGCTGCGCGAGAAAGCTGCGGATGTCTTCATGGGTTTGCGGCGCTGCGCCACGGTGCATGGCGTGAAGGGCTTTGTGGCGCGCAACGTGTGCCCGGAGGATGGCACGAGCACCTATATCAATTCCTCGCGCGATCAGGTGACGCACTTCGTCCACGGTCTGTGGCAGTATTATCACAGCCCGTTGCCGGATGAGCCGGTGAAGCAGCAAATTCGTTTGCTGCTGAGCGAGGTCGCGGAGCGGATGATTGCCTTTGTGACACCGGAAAACGATTTCGATTTCTGCCGCGCCGATGGCACGCGCTGTCCGCTGGGCATCTGCCGCATGTGGAATGTGCAGCCGCATGAAGCCGCCCGGCTGCCAATGATCTACGCAGCGGCGTGGGATGTGACGAGGAATGAACGCTACCGCGAGCAGTGGCGAAAATTCGCCGCAGATGCCATCACGCAGTCTGCGAATCCTGGAGAAGGGAAGCCTGCCTACGCGCTGCTGCAGATGCAATGTTCGCTGGAGCTGCTGCATGCCCTGGAGCCAGATGCGGCGCTCAAAGAGCAAATCCACACGCACATGCTTCATGTTCGCGATCTCGCGGCGAAACGCTTCACGCGTGTTTTGGCTCAAATCGCGACAAAGAGACCGGAGGAGATGCGCATGCTCGGCCCCGACTGGCGCACGGTGCCGGAGTGGAAGAATCAAAAAGGCTACCCGAATCCCCAATGGGGTCCGTTTCGTGAAATCTGGCACCTGACTCGCGAAGCAGGAGAGTCCGCGCTCATTCTGCTCATGGTCGATGGCGTAACCCTCAGTAGCGAGCAGCAGACAGCGCTGCAAAAGCTCACTGACACTTTCGATTATCTGCACAACGCCAGTTGCGGCCTCGTTTACCATCTCGCCGCGCATTGGAAGGCGCGCAGACGAAAAGTGTTTTAGCCAAGCGCGAAGCGTCGCGAATTCGTCTGGCGAGCCACATCATGCGGCATCGTGCCCGCCTTGCGGCAGTTCATTTCGTTTTCTGCGGCTTCGTCACCGGCAGGCGCTCGTCGGGTTGCAGCGTCAGGCGCACGCTGGGCATCGCCGATGGCGGTGTGGAGGCGGAGAAGCGCACGGCGTGCTTGCCCGGCGGCAAGACGAGGGTCTCGGGCAAGGCGAAGGTGGCGGCGGAGCCTTTCGCCCCGCCGAGGCGGACGCCTTCGCCGGGCCAGTAGGTGAGCGTCTGGCCGGAGTGGAGCGTGACGGGCCAGGAGAGCTTGCGCCCGGCGATCTCGAAGACGGGATCGATAAGCGCGGGTTCGTCGAGCGCGGGCAGGGCGCGCACCCCGGCGACGGCGCAGGCCACTTTCGCTCCGGCGGGAAGGCCGTTGTAGTAGAAGTAGAGGCGCGAGACGCGGCGATAGTCGATCGCGTCTTTCTCCGGCCTCGCGAGCTGGTGGTAGCGCCAGCCGGTGTAGTCGTTGGCGAGGTAGTAGTCGGCGGCGTCTTTGCCTGCGCCGAGCTGGAGTTTGAACAGTCCCCCGTTGCCGTCGCCGCGCAGCCAGAGGCCGATGCCTTTGTGCCAGGAGAGGTCGAGCGGCGTCGCGAAGGTCCGCCCGACGACCGACCAGCCGCCTTCGGAAGGGCTGGTCGCGGTATAGACGGCGCAGGGTTTGCCATCCACGCCTTCGGCGGCGATTTCGAAGCTCTGCGTGACGCCGGGGGAGGTGTTGCGGACCGCGTCGTAGCCGCGCGGATCGCCGAAGTCCTCCAGCGGCGTCGATTTCTCCGAGCGATACGAGGGCCCCGGCGCGGCCCACTGACTCGAGGGCAGGCGGATGTCCACGCCGACGCGGCAGGGGCCGTCGGTCACGGCGACCTCCCAGGCGTTGGCTTTGCCGTCGAGCGCGGCGATGTCGCGCCACGGTTCGTAGAGGACGCGCTGGAGCGTTTGCCCGTCCCCGTTGCGCACGAGCCGGTAGTCGCGCTGCGGTTCGCGCAGCTTGGCGAGCGTCGCCTCCGGCACGCCGCCGCCGAGCCGCAGCCGTTCGTAGGCGCCGATGAGATCCACGATGGCGTCGATGTAGGGATGCTCGCGGATGTGCCGGGGCGAGGTTTGCAGCGAGATGGAGGAGTCGAAGCCGAGCGACTTGTTCAGCACGTATTCGAACTGGTCCACCGTCGCCTGGGTGTCATAGGCGTAATACCATCCGATGTCGAGCGGCATGAGGTTGGGGAAGTAGTAGCTCGTGAACGACGGCGTGCGCTCGTCGAGGTAGCCTTTGATGTCGCCGTGGCCGTCGGCGGAGGCGGCGCGCGCGTGGATGTGCCACGAGTAGTGGCTGTGGCTGCTGCCTTGGATCAGCAGGTCCTGGTTCTCGAAGCGGTCGTAGAACGCCTTCTGGAGTTTCGCGTTGTAGTAGGCGTGGTCGCCCTGGAGCCGCTCGGAGCCGTCCCAGTAGATCATGTCGGCGTCGATCGCGTTGACGACGCGCGCGAAGTGGCCGGCGACCTCGTCGATGAGGGTCGTGTCCATGTCGAAGAGGAAATAGCCGTAGCTCTTGCGCAGGTGCGCGATCTTCGCGCCGCGCGCGTGCGCCGCCGCCACCGTGCCGTGCAGGCCGCGTGCGCAGCCGGTGAATCCGAACGGAGGCTTCATCGAACGCGCGGTGTAGCGGATCAGCTCGTCGCCGATCTGGATCACCGCGCCCTCGCCGTCGTAGCCGCCGTCCTCGACGGGGAAGGGCTTCGGCGCGGCGGCCGTCGGGATGAAGTCCGCCTTCGCGTCCACGGCGCCCGCGAGTTCCGCCGAGGCGTCGCGGAAGAGCCGCGGATCGGGCACGGGCGTCAGATAGAGGTCGGGCGGGTAGATCGAAGGCGCGAGGTAATGCAGCCCGGCCTTGAACCCGGCGGCTTTGAACCGCACGAAGGTCTCCTTGAGATTCTCAAGGCCGCGCGGGAAGTTTTTTGTGTTGATCGGATAATGGCCGGTCGAGGCGCACCAGGATCCCTGCCCGACGAGAATGGCGTCGAAGCCGCCGCGCCTGGCGAAGGCGATGACCTCGTCGGTGTCCCGTTCGGCGAAGTTGGTGATGAAGAGATAGGATCGTTTCACCGCCGGGGAGGTCTTGGCCCAGACGCCGTCCACGCGCGGGCTGGGCAATCCCGAGGCCCGCTCGAAGCGCTCGATCGTTTTCTCGAACTCGGCGCGCGGGCAGGCGATGACGCCGACGCCGGCCGGCTCGATGCCGAATTGCGCCACGGTCTCGGCGTAGAGCCTCCTCCCCGGCATCGGCCACAGCTCCGACGAGGCGTCCTCGAAATCCTCCAGCGGCAACGCTTTGCCGCCGACGAGGGCCTCCACCTGGTCGATGAGGCAGACGACCTTCCGCTTCGCCGGCAGCCCGTTGTAGTAGAAGCTCAACTCGGCCACTGACTCGCCGCGCAGCGTGTTCAGCGACGGTTTGTCGAACGTCACCTGCCGCCAGCCGGTGAAATCGATCTTCACATAATCGTCGCGGTAGCCGCCTTTGCCGTCGAAGAGCTGGAACTTCAGGATCTGGCCCCCGCCGTCGCCGTGGACCCAGGCCCGCACCGCGGTGAGGCCGCGCAAATCCAGCGGCTCCGCGAAGCGCCGGTGCACGACGCTCCAGCCCGCGCCGTCGTCGCGCCCGCTCGTGGCGGTGAAGCGCGCCACCTTTCCGCCTCCGCCGCCGGGAGGGAGCGCGCCCGCCGCGGCGTCCGCCTCCACCTGCTCGAGCAGATGCGTGCAGCCTTCCTTGTCCGAGCCCGAGCCGCGCGCGCCGAGCAGGCGCGGGCGGACGTTGATCTCCGTGCCCATGACCGCCGTCGCGAAGCGCTCGTCGTAGCAGGCGTTGATGGTGCGGCCGAGCGTCTCCGGACCATCGACGGGCAGGCAGAACAACTGGAGCCGCTCGACCTTGCCCGCGATCGCCATCTTCGTCAGCTTGAGGAAGGCGAAGCCGGAGCCCTCGGTGAGGTCGAACTCCACCCGGCCTTTTCCGCCGAACTCCACGAGCAGCTTGTCCGCCTCGCGCGAGACGCGGCTCGGTCGCAGCACACTGCCGTCCACGGTCGCCTCGAAGGCCGGCGGCGCTCCGGGCGGGGCGTATTCGCGCTGGTCGGCGGCGAGCAGCGAGACGACGCGCCCGCGCTCGTCGAGGGTGATGGTGGTGCCGCCGAGACGGAGCGTGACATCCGCGAAACAGGGCGCGGACAGAGCGAGCGACAGCAGCGCCGTCTTGAGAAGGGCCGGGCGCAGCCGCAGGACGCTCCCCGCGTGCGGGATCGTGACGGGATTCGATTTCATGGCTTCATTCTCAGTGGCTCGGTGGAAACGGGGTGGACCTGGATTGGATGAGGGGCGAGCAGGAGTGTCGTCCGGGATGGGACCGGATTCAGCCTTGTGGCAGCCCTTCTCGCCGCCTCGCGATCGGTGAACACCTTGCCATCCCGCTCAGGGTCCTCCAGCGCGGCTTCGCACGGTTTTGCGCCGTCTTTCGGAACCTCCGTCCGGCGGGAAGGGGCGCTGTCGGCTTGCGAGGCCGCAAACCAGGGTGCAGGGTCGTATCACCCCCCACTCCCGGCCATGGTTTTCCGCCTCACCTCCGTCGTTCTCCGCTTCTTCCACAAGCGCCTCCGCTTCTCCGTCCCGGCGGTTCTCGCGCTCCGCGCGACGACGGGCATCGGCGCGGACGGACCGGTCGACCTCGCCCGCGGCAGGCCGGCGGTGTTTTCCGTCGCCCCCAACTACGCCCTCTGCACCGATCCCGAGGACAAGCTCCAGCTCACCGACGGGCGGACGAGCTCGCGCTGGAAGGAGGGCGGGCCGGAGGACGTCGGGTCCATCTGGGTGCGGAAGGGCACCGTCGGCTGGCGCAACACCATGCCCGTGGTCATCACGGTGGACTTGGGTTCGGTGCAGCCGATCTCGGGCGTTCTCTTCAGCACTGCCGCGGGCCGCGCGGGAGTGGAGGCGCCCTCGTCGATCTGCCTGGCCACCAGCGAGGATGGAAAGACGTGGCGCGCCGCCGGCGATCTGGTGACACTGTCGAAACGGAACGCCGCGCCGCCCGCGCGGGAATACCGGGCCTTCCGCCTCGTCGCGGACGGGCTGAAGACGAAGGGGCGCTACGTCTCCTTCGGCGTGGTGCAGCTGCCCTACACCTTCGTCGACGAGATCGAGGTGCATCGAGGGGAGGACGCTTGGCTTGCGCAGCCCGCTTCCGGGGAGGTGATCGCGAACATGGCGGACTACGTCCGAAGCTCGGTGGCGACCTCCAGCGCGCGCCGCCGTCTTAGCGCGGACCTCGCCGCCGTGCGGATGGCGGTGGCGGACGCGGCGCTGCCCGACGGGCGGAAACGCGAGTTCGAAACCAGGCTCGCGGCGGCGGAGAAGGCGATCGAGACGATGCCGTCCGTCCCTCCCGCCGTGAAGACGATCCTGCCTCTCGACGGCACCCACCGCGACCTCCTCGCGGTCTACGGCGAGCTGCTCGCGGAGAGGGGAGGCGGCGGACTCGTGGTCTGGCAGCGGCATCGCTACCAATGGCTGCCGCTGCTCGCCACTCCGGCCGGCGCCGGACGGGCGCGGCTCCGCGTTTCGATGCTGCGGGACCAATTCCGCGCCGACAGCCTGCTCCTCACCAACGCCAGCGGAGAGGCGCGGCGGGCGGAGCTGCGATGGGAGGATCCGCCGAAGGGCGCGGCGGACGGATGGCTCCGGGTGTTCTCGGCGGTGTGGACGGACACCGCCCAGGGCGTCCCCGTGGCCGACGCCCTCCTCCCCGTCGAGTGGAAAGACGGCGCCGGCTCGATCGAAATCCCCGCCGGCATGACCGGGAAGGTGTGGTTCACCGTGGATTCCTCGAAGGTGCCGCCGGGGTCGCACCCGGGCGCCGTCGTGGCCGGCGGCGTGCGCGTCCCCGCAGCGGTGGAGGTCTCGAGGAAAGCCATGGGCATCCCCCGGTTTTCCCTGGGGATGTGGGACTACACCAACAGCGAGGGCAGCCGGGGCCTTCGCCCGTCGAACCGCGCCGCGGCCATCGCGCTGATGCGCTCGCATTTCGTGGACTCCCCCTGGGCCACCTCCGCGGTCCTGCCGCACCCGGAGCCCGCCCGGTTCGACGCCGCCGGGAACCTCGCCGGCGCGCCGGACTTCACCCGCCTCGACCGCTGGCTCTCGCTCTGGCCGGGGGCGAGGCGCTATTTCGTCTTCCTCAGCGTGCCGGGCTCCTTCGCCGGGGCGGAGGCCGGCACCCCCGAGTTCCACGCGCGCGTCGGGAGCTGGGCGCGGGCGATCTCCGCGCACCTGGGCGGGTCCGGCCTGCGCCCGGGCCAGCTCGGCCTGCTGCTGGTGGACGAGCCGCACAGCGACGAGCAGGATGCGCGCATCGCCGCCTGGGCCAAGGCGATCAACGCCGCCGCCCCGGAGCTGACGCTCTTCCAGGATCCCACCTGGGAGCGGCCCGACCGGACGAAGCACCAGGACGCCATCACCGAGATCGACCTCCTCTGCCCGAACCTCCCCATCTACCGCCGCGGCGGCGAAGCGGTGAGGAACTACTTCGAGAGCCTGCGCAAGCAAGGGAAGGAGCTGTGGTTCTACCAGTGCTCCGGCCCGATCCGCCTCTACGACCCGCAGCGCTACTACCGCCACCAGCCCTGGCTGGCGTTCGCCGCCGGCGCCACCGGGCAGGGCTTTTGGGCCTTCGGCGACACGGGCGGGGCGGAGACCTCGTGGAACGAATACGGCACCTCCGGCACTTCCTACGCCCCCGCCTTCCTCGACCGCGACACCGTCCACACCAGCGTCCACTGGGAGGCCGTGCGCGAGGGCGTCGAGGACCACGAGGAGCTCTCCATGCTGCGCGACGCCATCGCCTCCTCCGGCGACGCTGCCTGGAGCTCCCGGGCGCGATCGGCTCTCGACGCCGCGGTCGCCTCCGTCGCCGGCGCCTGGACGGGCGACTACGAGTGGAAGGACGACGCCGACGCCGCCCGCGCCGACGAGCAGTTGGAGCTCGTGCGGAAGCTCCTGGCCGAACGACCGTAGGCCACGCTCGCTCCGAAGGCGCGGGAATCGGCCCGGCGGTTCTTGGAAACCCAAGCCGGTCCAAAGAGCAAACGCCGCGCGGGAGGCAACCGATTCGCGTCAGCCGGGTTTCATGGACGGAACATCGCGTCCGCACCCGCCATGAAATCGCTCGTCGCACTCCTTCTGCTCCCCTGCATCGTCTCCGCCGCGGAGGCTCCAAAGCCGATCCCGCTCGATGAGCTGGGCGCGGGCGCCTACCAGGGCTTCACCGGCGGTTTGTATGCCGACGGGGCCAACACGCCTCCCGCCGCGCATCGGCAGGCGTTGCGGGAACGCACCGCGCCCGCCTTCGTGTCGTGCGTGAAGAAGCCGAAGCCAGAGCTGATCGTGCAATACGAGACCGCCCCCACTTGCGAACCCGCCAGCACCGCCGTGCGCATCTTCAGGAAGTTCTGCGCTGTCGGCTCCCGGTCCCTCGGGAAATAGAGGCAATCGCAGCCATCGTTGTTGGCGATCAAGTGGCGCGGTGCCGCCGCCAGCTTCGCCCGCGCGGCACGGAGCGTCTCGATGGACGTGATGCCCGCATCACGCGTGGGAGTTGCCGCGCTCAGATGACAAAACGCACCAAGAGCCAGCAGCGCAAACAACGACGTGGCGACATGGCGGAGGAAGAAGATGGTTTTCACGCGCTCAGTAAGGCGCGATCACGTCACGGATCAAAGGTAAAGCAATATCGGCACGATTTGCGCCTCGATCTGCGGCGCAAATCAGACGCGTGAATTTCCAGATGCCCGCCGCGTGAAAGTCCGGAGTATTGATGAAACCCTCCGGCAAACCAATCAGCATCTACTTGCTCGCCCACGCATGTGCCTGCGCCGCCGAACCAAGCCGCAGCGTGGTTGGTTATTTCACCTGAATCTGCCCGATCTTGTATCGATGCTTTCCATCGTCCCCGGTCAACGGCAGTGCGATGACCGGTGTCCCGTCGCTTTTGCCGATGGATACATAGACCGCATAAGTGCCGGGCTTGAGCGTCGGCACATTGACTCCGAATGAGGGATAAACCCGGATTCCCATCACAGTCGATTCTGCGGCCGCAGTGATTTTAGACAACGACTTCAGACGCAGGAACACGATGGCGGGCTGCACAGTCAGATGGGAAGCTCATTCAGCGACTCATCGAGCAACCATCCGCGCACCATGACCGCTACGGCTTCCGATAACTCACGCTCAACACGACATCCTGCAGCGGCTGTGTTGCGCGGGCGCTGCGGGCTTTGACCTCGCTCCAGAGCGCCTCACCCACGTCGAGGCTGTTGGCAGTGCCGAAGGCGACTTCGTTGCGCGGATAACCCTCGCGCGCGGCCAGCGCGCCGGGTGCGTTGAGCCGGAGGACGCCGTCCACGAAGACCTGCAAGTCGGTGCCTTTGAGCACAGCGCGGTAGCGGTGGAAATCGTCCGTGGTGTTCATCGCGTGGCGAACCTTGCGCTGGTGATAAAGCCCCACGCCGTCCGGCTTGAGTTCGATGCGCTCGCCGCTCACGCCATTGGCGAGAATGAGGAAGCTGGAGCCGCTGACGACCTTCACACGCGCCTCGACGGCGCTCTCGCCCGCAGGATCAGCGCCCCAGGAGGCGCGGTAGTAGCAGTAGTCGCCGCTCTCAGTGCCGCGATCGGCCAGCAGCAACGCACCTTCCTTCGTCTCTTCAAAAACACGCGGTGAACCCACGTCGCGCTTCCACCTGCGCCCAGGTTTGTCGTGTCCGTCGAAGGCGATGCTCCATTCCTCGCCCGTTGCAGGATGCAGACGAATCGAAAGCTCGTTGTCGCCCTTCTTCAGCCATTCGGGCGCGATGGTGCAGTCGAGCCACGCATCTTTGATTTCTCCCGCAGGCAGCGTCTTGCCATTGAGCGCAACGGAGACGCGCTGTGCGTCCGCGATGCCGGGCAGATCGAGGTGCAGCGTCGCCACCGCCTCACGACCCGCGCGAGCGGCGGCGGCGAGATCGTCGGCAATCGGCAGGCGCGCGGTGAAGGCGCGCTCCGTGGTGAGTTGCACGGGCGCGGTCGGTGCCACCACGGGGATCGTTTGATGCCGGTCGCCCTTCGCGAGCCAGCTCGTCGGTTTGCCGTCGAGATCGGTGAGGAAATACTCCTTGTCGGTGAAGGCGAGCGCCGCCGGATCGCCCAACTCGCGCCAGAGCGGCGACTCGCGATCAATGTCGTAGAGGTTGAACAAATACAGCCCGTCTGCGCCGGAGGCCCATGCGTTGGCGGCACGGGCGCGATAGGCCGGAACGCCCGTCCGTTGGAATCGCGTCTCGCCTTTCACTCGCGGATCGGTCAGCGCGGGATAAACCTTCACGCCATGTCGATGCCCCAGCTCGACGCTGTAAGTCCACGGGTTCAGCCGGAAGTAGTCGGTGGTGACGAGCAGGTCCATCAGCCCCTCCTTCAGCCAGGTGTCGAGGTCGAATCCCATCTCGAGCGAGTATTCGAGGGAATCGGGCACGCGCATCGCGATCAAAATGGGCCGCTGGCGCTTGAGGCCGATCTCCTCCGTCATCGTGCGGATGCGGCGCATGAGCCCGGTCATCGCCGACACTTCCTCGGAGGTCGCCTTGCCGCCATTCGCCACACTGCGGAAGTAGCAGAGGTGTCGGAAGAAATCGAGTTCCACGCCGTCCACGTCGTAGTTGCGGCAGACTTCCTCGACGAAGCGGAATGCCAGCTCGCGCACTTCGTCCTTCGCGTAGTCCACCGAACTCCACCGCCCGTGCGCCGTGCGATGGACGCCATCGCCCACGAGCATGTCCGGGTGCTCCACCTTCCACGACGGGAAGAGCAGATATGGTTTGTCGGGCCGGTGCGCCGCGTCGTGCGTGTCGTTCATCCGCATCGACCAGAAGGATTCGAGCCGGTTCGCGTGCGCGAACTCCGTCACCGCGCGCAGCGGGTCCGTGCCCTGCCGGATGAGGTCCGCCGTGATGTTCTTCGTTTCGGGCCGCAGGCCGTAGTCCGCCGGCTGCCGCGTGAGCACCGTGCCCGCCTTCGTGTCGTGCGTGAAGAATCCGAAGCCCGAGCTGATCGTGCAATACGAGACCGCCCCCACCTGCGAACCCGCCAGCACCGCCGTGCGCATCTTCAGGAAGTTCTGCGCCGTCGGCTCCCGGTCCCTCGGGAAATAGAGGCAATCGCAGCCATCGTTGTTGGCGATCAACCGGCGCGGTGCCGCCGCCAGCTTCGCCCGCGCGGCACGGAGCGTCTCGATGGAAGTGATGCCCGCATCACGCGTGGGAGTTGCCGCGCTCAGATGACAAAACGCACCAAGAGCCAGCAGCGCAAACAACGACGTGGCGGCATGTCGGAGGAAGATGGTAGTTTTCACGCCCGAAGTAAGGCGCGATCACGACACGGAGCAAAGACAAAGCAATGTCGGCATGATTTGAGCCACGATCTGAGTGCCGTTAGGGTGCCCCTGCCACGGTTTGTGATTCTCATTCAGTGAATGAGACGCTCGCAGGCAGCATTCAGGATTGAGCAGCAAGCCATGCGCGCACTCGACGATGTCCTTCCTCAGTGTGACGCACGATTAGTTGAGCCTTTGAAGGATTGTAAATCGCGCTGCTTCCGAGGGGCATGTCAATGCCAGCACGCTGCAAAGCTTCGCGGATAGTGGCATTTCCAGAACGCAGGGATTCGATGTGGCGGCTCAAGGATGGATTGATTGGATACAACTTGATGGAGAGCGCGGGAGCTTGAGGTGTTTTGGAGAGAATCACAGCACCCTCAGCAACATGAACTTGTGCTGAGACAAGAGAAGCGAGGTAGTGCAAGACTTCACTCCAGGGGGCTTGCTTGAGTCGAAGGTTGACGCGAGTTCCGGGATTGATGTCAGCAGAGAGAAGCAACCGCAGCCCGCCTGGTTTCGCAGCAGGTTCCTGAGCGTTCGGCTCCTGGCTCTGGGTTTCAAGAAAGGATAGGGCCTGTGCCAGAGGGATGTCTTGAAAGGACACCTCAGGAATGATTTTTGCCTTGAGAACATCAAGTCTTGCTTGAACTGCGTCATCGCTGCCAAGGCGGGCAGGATGTGCCGATTTCGTTCCTGGTTTATCGTGGCCCACTGCTGATTGGGCAAAAACTCCACCGTCGATCAAGGCTGCTGCGATGAGCATCCAGATAATTTTGGCTGAGGGAGGGACGAGTCTCGGAATGCCGAGCCGCAGGTGAAAAACTCTGAGATGAGTGTTCATAAAAAACAGGGTTGCCCTGACGGATGATGAAACCATGACATGAAAAAAACCTCGTGCGGTCAAGCTAAAACATCAGCCATGCCCATGCTCCACATGAATCACTGCGTGCATCGCATGAATGAAGTTGCGGCGGTCGTATGAGGTCACTCCATGATTTCACGATTCCTGTTACCTGCGCTGCTCTCATCCATGCTGTCACTCCAAGCTCAGCCTGTCGGTGATGGCAAAGCTGATGACACCGCAGCGGTGCAGGCGATGGTGGATGCGGGTGGAGCGGTGCATTTTGCGCGAGGTGCTTACCGGCTGACGAAGACCATTGTGATCGATCTCGACAAAACGGGCTTCATCTCGCTGAACGGTGATGGCGTGGCGCGCTTCGTGATGGAGGGCGCGGGACCGGCCTTCCTTTTCAAAGGCACGCATGGCGGTTCGGCGGATCCCGCATCGTTGAAGCCGGAGATTTTTGCGCGGCAGCGCACACCGATGGTGGATGGCATCGAAATCGTGGGCGCTCATGCCGAGGCCGACGGCATCGAGGCCACGGGCACGATGCAGTTCACTCTCAACCGCGTGAGCGTGCATGAGGCGCGGCATGGCGTGCGTCTGAGCGTGCGCAACCGCAACGTCATCATCAGCGACTGCCACTTGTATCACAACAGAGGCGTTGGTGTGTTCTTCGATCATGTCGATCTGCATCAGTCGAACATCGTCGGCAGCCACATCAGCTACAACGCGGGCGGCGGCGTGGTCACACGTGGCGGCGCGGTGCGGAATCTGCACATCGGCACCTGCGACATCGAGAGCAACATGACTCCCGATGCACCACCTGCCGCGAATGTGCTCATCGACTGCACGGACGGCTCCACCGCCGAAGTGAGCATCACCGGCTGCACCCTCCAGCACAACAGCAAGTCGCCCGGCTCGGCAAATGTGCGCTTCATCGGCAAAGGCAAACCGTATGGTGGCGACGACACTGCGCGCTGGGGCCACCTGAGCATCTGCGACAATGTGCTGAGCGATGTGGATGTGAACATCGACCTCCAGGAGGTGCGCGGCGCGGTCATCACCGGCAACACCTTCGGCGTCGGCATTCAACACGATTTGCTGGCGGTCGGTTGCAGCAACATCGCCATCGGCCCGAACACCTTTGACCGCAATCCGCCTTACTATCGCCGCAAAGCCGAGGTGAAAGGCGGCCTCGTCTTCCGTGACTGCCGCGACATGACGCTCACCGGCCTGCACATCGACGGCGTGCGCGCGCATCCCGCCGCTGTGCAGATCATCAATGGCGACACCTTCAACCTCTCCGCTTGCACCATCCTCGACAGCGACGGCGCGGGCCTGCTGCTGCAAAACACGCGCCGCAGCCTTGTCACTGGGTGTTTGATCGCGGATCGCCGTAAAGATCGGAAACCAGCGCCCTCACTGCGCGTCGAAGGCGGTGAAGACAACACCTTTGCCAACAACAAACTCGCCCACGGCGAAGCCAAGTAACCACATCCTCATCGCATGAAACACCTCCTCCTCGCCTCGCTGCTCTTGATCACACCGTGGGCGACTGCTGCGGACGCCTTTCATCCCGTCTCTTGCGAGGGCGTCTATCCGCGCCATGTGCAGGGCATCTGCACGAATGAAAAAGACGCGATCTACTGGTGCTGGACGGATGTGCTGGTGAAAACCGACACGAACGGCCGCATCTTGAAGAAAGTGCCGGTGGCGAATCACCATGGCGATCTCTGCTATCACGACGGGCGCCTCTATGTCGCCACCAACCTCGGAAAGTTCAATCGCCCAGCAGGCGAGGCGGACTCGTGGGTCTATGTGTATGACGCGGACACGCTCGCCGAACTGGCAAAGCACCGCGTGCCGGAGGTCGTGCATGGCGCGGGAGGCATGGCGTGGCACGATGGAAAATTCTTCGTCATCGGCGGCCTGCCGCCCGGCGTGGGGGAGAACTACGTCTATGAATATGACGAGAGCTTCCGCTTTCAGAAACGCCATGTTCTCGCCAGCGGCTACACGCTCATGGGCATCCAGACCATCGCGTATGCGGACGGTGCCTGGTGGTTCGGCTGCTACGGCGAGCCGAAGATGCTGCTCCGGGCCGATGAGCAATTGAAGTTCACTGGCAAATGGGAGTTCAATGCCTCCGTCGGCATCGTGCCGATCAGCGGCGGGCGTTTTCTCATCGCCAAAAACGCCGCGATGAAGGGCAAAGGCAACGTGGCGAAAGTGGTGATCGCACGCCCGGATGAAAAGCAGGGGATGCGCGTGACGGAGTAGTCGTCGCAGTCTCGCGCGTCAGCCTTACTTTTTCCTGCGGCTGGATTTTTTGAGCCGCGCTTCGAGGTAGGCTTTCAGCGCGACGACGTTGTTGTGCTCCGCATCGTGCGAGCTGAACAGCAGCGTCGCCGCTTCGGCCTTCACCACATCGAGCAAAGGTTTCCAGGTCTCCGTGTTGGCGTCGAGTTCAGCGTAGTAACGGCGTTGAAATTCCTGCCACTTGGCGGGGTCATGGCTGAACCACTTGCGCAGTTCCGTGCTGGGTGCTGCGTCGCGGAACCAAGCATCGAGACGAGCGGCCTCCTTGCTGAGTCCGCGCGGCCAGAGACGTTCGACGAGCAGGCGTTTCCCGTCGCTGGGGGATGGTTTGTCGTAAACACGTTTGATGTGCAGCATGACGATTCCTTTCCCAAGAAGGTGAGGGTTGTGAAGCAACGTAGCGCGGACTGTCACTGCGTCCAGTTTCAGCACAGTCTCGCTGCGCAAACAGCGGAGGCATGGCTGAGTCGGATGCTAAACTCGCCGTAATGGCTGAGAAAAAATCATGTCCACGATGGGGATCGGTGTGCGCAATGCAGGTTCGACGCCAGCAAACGCGCGGCCACGCAGTGCTTTCTGGTCATGCAGTTGCGAGATTTCATGCACGTCCATCGTGCGTAGCATGGCGGCGGTCAGGGGTTGGCCGCGCAGGTGAGTGCTGGGGTAGGCAAATGCTTCCACACGAACAAAAGCCGCTTCGAGACGACCATTTGCATCGCGTTTGAGGGGAAACTCAGCCTGCGCAGCATCCGCGATGTGTGCGATGCCTTGATCGGTGACAAAGCGGATTTGCACGTTGGGGCGTTTGGCATCTTGGCCTGTCACTTCGACGTTGAGTACATTGTTATCCACGGTGATGCGACTAAAGCGGAAGGTGCTGCGGTCGTAGGGTGAGATGATTTCTTCTCCCGTGTCACTGGCAGCGAGTGAAGCGACCGAGCCAAAGAACGCGCCTTCGCGATAGGCTCTCAATGCGGCGGCCTCGCGTTCGGATGCGGTCATGGTTTCCAGCTTTGGCACGAGCAGCACATTGCGCCCACGTCCATAAGTGTTGTGATCTTTGACAAAGAAACCCCAGCAGCGTCTGCCGCTGCGTAAAATGTCATCCCAGAGTCGGTAAAAATGCAGGTGTGGCCCATCGTTGGTAACATAAAAGCCACGGCTGGAACCAAAGCCGGAAGTGAGTTGATTCCACACCTCAATGCCCAGCACGCGCGGATCGAAGTCGAGCATGGGCAGGTAGGTTTCCATTTTTCCCGTGGGGTGATTCAGCGTCATGCCGCCGCCGTCGGGATATTGCAGCTTCGCGAGGGCTTCACGGAAGACATCGCGCCACGGGCGGTTGGTGCCCTGCATGAGGCGATACTGCGTGACGCTCATTGCTTCTGGATCGAAGGCGACCTTGGTGTCGATGCGTGGTGCTGTCGCACGCAGGTAAAGGCTGTGGTTGCCAGGAGCAAACTCGCGCTCATGCACTGCTCCTAAATCTGCAAAGTTGCTGCGGAAATCACAGGCGTGAGCACCTTCGACGGTGAGTTTGGCGATCGGCTTGCCTTTTGTGGCGGCAAGCCGCAAATCCAACCGATACACACCGAGCCAAGGGCTCTGTGTGTCGAATACGTTCAAGTTTTCAAAGGCGTGTACGATGGGAGATGCCGCGCACACTTTGCTGCTCACGTTGCTGCCATATCCTGTGGCGAGCATGCTGCCGAGCGCGTTGGCATGCAGCCCTGCGTCTGTGAAGGAATGATGCTCTGCATTGGGCGAAGCGATGAGGTGCGGATGTTTTTCCAGATACTTTGGCGGCAGAGGATAGGTGGGAGCCGAGGGATAGTAGTTGCTGAAGGCAAAGTGACCGTAGCCCATGTCGATGAAGCCATCGCGCGAGGCGTCGCTTTGTCCCTGATGCTGGTGCGACATCGAATGCAGGCATTCCCAAGTGTCCCAGTCAACCGCAGCGTAGGGATTCTCCAGCGTCTGTCCTGTGGGGTTGCTCCAAGTGGTGACGGGAAGGGCGGCACAGGTGGCGAGCAGGCGGCGGCGGTTCATTGAATGACATCGCTGCGGAGAAGAAATTCCTATCAGGGAAAGGAGCGGCACTGTGCAACGCTTGCCATGCCCTCGAAGCGTATCCTTTTTGAACAATGCGTTTTGCGTGCGCGAAAATGTGTGTGAATCGCGTATCCGACAACCTTCATCCCGCATGAAACGATTCTTCCTCACTCTCGCCGTGTTGTCTGGCTTCGTCCTGTCCGCATCTGCGGCGAACATCGTCATCATGACCGTCGAGGATCCGAACAACTACGAAGCGCCGCGCACCCTGCGAGATTTTGCGGACAAGGAACTCAAGCCGCTTGGGCATCGCGTGACGATCGTGCTGGGAGATCAGCCACAGGCGCATCACTTTGACGGTCTCGTGGAAGCCTTGAAGGAGGCCGATTTGCTCATCCTCTTCACGCGGCGTCGCTATCCGCCGCAAGCGCAGATGCACGCTTTGCGCGCCTATCTCGATGCGGGCAAGCCGCTGCTCGGTATCCGCACGGCGAATCACGCTTTCATTCCAAAAGCCAAGGAGGTCGTGGCTCCGGGATTAACACCGTGGCCCACTTTCACACACGAGGTGCTCGGAGGTGAAAACACCGGCTATGAGATCAAGGGGCTGCCGTATCATGTGAGTGCTGCGCCTGGAGCGGAGCGCCATGCCGTGCTCAATGGCGTGAATATTGCCAACATCCTTGGCCATCAGTCTCTCTATCAAGTCCTGCCGCTCGCCGCTGATGCCACGCCCATCCTCATCGGCACTGCAGGCGCGGGAGCTGCCACGCCACCACAGCCCGTCGCATGGACACGCGCCTACGGCGAAAAGAAAGCGCGTGTTTTCTACACCAGTCTCGGCGCGCCCGAGGACATGCAGATCGCGGATGTGCGCCACCTGCTGGTGAATGCCGTGAACTTTCTTCTCAAACCATGAAGTCACTGTTTGCTTTTCTCCTGCTGAGTCTGCCGTTGCATGCTGAAATGCTCGCCGGTGTTGCCAAAGTGGACATCACCGATCGCACGGTGCCGGTGAATGATCCGTGCTATGCGAAAGCGCTCGTCTTGAAGAATGGAGAGACGACGGCGGTGCTCGTCACGGTGGATGCCGTGGCGATTGGCGGCATCGGTCGTGTCGGCAACGGCTTCCTCGCCAATGTGCGCAAGGCCTTGGAGCGCGACCTCGACATCCCGCCTGCAAGCGTGGTGATCAATGCCAGCCATTGCCACGGCATCGTGCGCAACGATTTGCAGCAGCTCGTCGTGCAAGCGGTGAAGGACGCTGTGAAAAATCTGGTGCCCGTCAAAGCGAGCGCCGGAACCGGCAGCGAGAGCCGCATCAGTGAAAATCGACGCATGTTCCTCAAAGACGGCACGCAGATCGACATGCGTCGCGCCTATTCGATGCCGTTGGATGCGGAGGTGGTGAGCACCGGCCCGATCGATCCTCAAATCGGCCTGCTGCGGCTGACGCGCGCTGACGGCACACCGCTCGCGGTGGTGTATCAGTTCGCCTGTCATCCGATCATGAATCCGCCGAGCAAAGGATGCTCCGCAGACTACCCAGGGTTTGCCTCGAAAGTCATCGAGGAGGCCACCGGTGCGATGGCGTTTTTCATCCAAGGCTGTGGTGGCGACATCAATCCCGTTCACTACAAAGAAGTCAGCCGTCCTGCGGATGCCGAGCCTCTCGGCACCATGCTCGGCGCGAGCGTCCTCGCGGCACTGCATCGCTTTGAGCCGCAAAACGACACCACGCTGAAAGTCAGCCGCGAAGTGATTCAGCTTCCGCGAGCCGCTGACTATGAAAAACGCATCGCCAGCATCGAAGCGGAGCAAAAGCACCTCGTGGCGGCTTTGAAGCCCACCAACATCAATTTCAAAACCTTCTTGCCGCTGCTCCTTCAGCACAAAATCTTCCCCGAGATGCCTTCGCACTACGCGCAGGGCTATCTCGATCATGCGAAGCCGCTCCAACAGCTCGACGCCGACAACAAGGCGCTCGTGGAAACCTATCTCGGCAACCTCGCCATCATGGAAAAACTCACGCGGCTGAATGCCAACCTCGCCTTGCTCAAGCGGCATCTTGCCGAGACGAAAGCGGCGGGCAGTGCCACACTCGATGCCGAGGTCTGCGGCCTGCGTGTCGGCGCCTTCAAGCTCGTCACCTTTCCCGGCGAGATCACCGTGCAGGTCGGACTCAACATCAAAAAGGCCGCGCAGGATGCCAATGCTCACGTCTCCGGCTACACCAACGGCTACATCTGGTACACCGCTACGGAGCAGCAGCGGCGCAATCCTGGCTACGCCCAGGAAGACTGCGATGTGATCGTGGCACCGGAATGGCAGAAGATTTTCGAGACGAAAGCCGTGGCAGTGTTGAAGCAACTCGCACGCTGAGAAAACGCATTTCACAGATTCGTATCATCTCAGCTTCAGACGTGATTCTGAGATCGCTGAGGCGTGAGCGGTGCGGGAGAGTAGGACGGGCCGTGATACGTGCTGGCGTAAAGGCAACTCTGGAGGCGACGGAAATTTCCTACCCGGCAACACTTGCGGCATAGTTTATCGCAAATCATCAGCACTTCTTTTTGAGTCACCGGCAAAAAACAGTGCGTTGTGTATGCAACACGCCTGCGCCGCAGGTTTTGCCCAGCACCTTGCCACATCCGCAGATGTTTGAATGACTCCCCACGCACTTTGCCAGCCATGAAGAAAACACCGGTCTCGTTGCTCGCTGCGTGTGGTTTGCTTCTCCACGGAATAGCGGCTCATGCGGCTCCCGCTCGACCGCTCGACCGCTCGACTACGTCGCGCCGAACGTCCGTGCAAGCGATGCGAAGTTCACCTCCCCGCAGTCGGGCGTGCTGCGAATCCAGACCGGAACCCGAAAGGAGTGGCCCGGCGTGACGATCCCCGCGCCGCAGGGCGCGTGGGATTTGTCGCGGTTCGGCGAGGTGCGGCTGGAGGTGCGCAATCCCGGTGCGCAGCCCGTCTCCGTGCACTGCCGCGTGGACAACGCCGGCGCGGACGGCACGCGGCATTGCGTCAGCGGCTCGGTCAAGGTCGCTCCTGACGAAGTGAAAACGCTCCGCGTCGCCCTGCGCCGTACGCGGCCGGGAAAACTCGGTGGAAAACTCTTCGGCATGCGCGGCTATCCGGTCGAGCCGGGCGGCGACCATGCGGTGGACGCGGCGAAGATCACCCAGGTGCTCGTCTTCGTGGCGAAGCCGGGCGCGGAGCACACGTTCGAGATCAGCGCACTGAGGGCGGAAGGCGATTACGTCGCGCCCACCGCCAGCATCGCCGACGCGGATCCGTTCCTGCCCTTCATCGACACCTTCGGCCAATACCGGCATCGCGACTGGCCCGGCAAGGTGCATTCGCTCGACGAGCTGCGGGCACGCCGCGAGAGCGAGGCGCGCGAACTGGAGGCGCAACCCGGCCCGGCGGAATGGAACCGCTACGGCGGCTGGAGCGCCGGGCCGCGACTGGAGGCGACCGGCTTCTTCCGCGCGGCGAAGCACGAGGGCAACTGGTGGCTCGTCGATCCGGAAGGGCGGCTGTTCTTCTCCCAGGGCATCGACTGCGTCCGCATGACGGACGCCACGCCGGTGGAGGAGCGCGAAGCGTGGTTCGCGGACTTCCCCGGCGCGCAGCCGGAGTTCGCCGAGTTCGCGAGCACGGCGTTCGCGCTGAAGGGGCACTACGCGGAGCGCAAGCCGCGATGCTTCTCCTTCGCCGCGGCGAATCTGAAGCGCAAATACGGCGACGACTGGAAAACCACCTGCCGGGACGCGGCGCATCGCCGCCTGCGAAGCTGGGGCCTCAACACCATCGCCAACTGGTCGGACGAAAGCACGCGCCTGCTCCGCCGCACGCCCTACACGGACAACGTCGGCTCCTACGGCGCGAAACGCATCGAGGGCAGCGAAGGCTATTGGGGAAAGTTTCCCGACGTGTTCGATCCCTCCTTCCGCGAGAGCCTGCGCCGCAGCATGGAGCACCGTCGCGGCAAATCGGCGGGCGACGCGTGGTGCATCGGCTATTTCTCGGACAACGAAATGGCCTGGGGCGACGAGATCTCGCTCGCGCTCGCCGCGTTGAAATCGCCGCCGGAGCAGGCGGCGAAGCGCGAGTTCCTCGCCTGGCTGCGGGAGCGGCACGGCGCGATCGCCAAGCTCAACGCCGCCTGGGGCACCGCGCACGCCTCCTGGGACGCGCTGATGGCCCATCGTGAAGCGCCCGACAAGGCGAAAGCGCGCGCCGATCTCGAGGATTTTTATTCGCACATCGCGGAGACGTATTTCCAGACGGTGCGCGAGGCGATCCGCGAGGTCGCGCCGCATCAGCTCTACCTCGGCTGCCGTTTCGCCTGGGTCAATCCGCGCGCCGCCAAGGCCGCGGCGAAGTTCTGCGACGTCGTCAGCTTCAACCGCTACGAGCGCAGCGTCGCCGCGCTGCGCATCGAAGGCGCGGACGTGCCGCTCCTCATCGGCGAGTTCCATTTCGGCGCGCTGGATCGCGGGATGTTCCACACCGGCCTCGTCGCCGTCGCGAGCCAGCGGGAGCGCGCCGCGGCCTACCGCGACTACGTCCGCAGCGCGCTGACGCATCCGCAGATCGTCGGCTGCCATTGGTTCCAGTATCAGGACGAGCCGACCACCGGGCGCGTCTATGACGAGGAGAACTATCAAATCGGTTTCGTGGACATCGCCGACACGCCCTACCCCGAAATGACCGCCGCCAGCCGCGCGCTCGCGGCGGAGATGTATCCGCTGCGCCACACCGCGCGGCAAAACCCACCGCCGCAAAACGCCCCATGACTCCCGCATCGACTTTTTTCACGAGGAGCGGAAAGCCGCTCCGCCTGCTCCTGCTCTTCGCCGCCTCCGCCGCCGCGGGCGCACGCGCCGAGGAGAGGTTCCCCTTCGTCATCCCCGGCCTCGAAGCGCCGTCGCAGGGCTCGATCGTGGACCTGGCCTGGCTCAATGACGCGCCCGCCGGCCGGCACGGATTCGTCCGCTGCTCCGAGGGGCGCTTCGTGGACGGCGGCGGCAAACGAATCAAGTTCCTCGCCACCAACTTCACCTTCGCGAGCTGCTTCCCCGACCACGACACCGCCGACAAGCTCGCCGCGCGGCTGGCCAGCCTCGGCATCAACTGCGTCCGCTTCCACCACATGGACAACCAGTCCGCCCCGCGCGGCATCTGGAAGGCCGGTGCGCCGAAGAAGACCGAGTTCGACCCCGGCCAGATCGACCGGCTCGACTACTTCATCGCCGCGCTGAAGCAGCGCGGCATCTACGCCAACCTCAACCTCCACGTCTCGCGCGCCTACTGGGAAGGCGAGGATTTCCCCGACGGCCTGGCCGACGACGCCGAGCGGCGCGAGAAGCTGCCCCGCTACGGCAAGGGCCTCGACAAGATCAACGACCAGATGATCCGCATGCAGCGCGACTACGCCCGCGCGCTGCTCGGCCACGTCAATCCCTACACGAAGACCGCCTACGCCGAGGAGCCCTGCGTCGCCATCGTCGAGATCAACAACGAGAACACGCTGCTCCAGCTCAAGGTCGCCGCCTTGCCCGACTACTACCGCAACGACATCGTGAAGAAATGGAACGCCTGGCTCAAGGCGCGCTACGGCACCAACGAAAAACTCGTCGCCGCCTGGGGCGGCGGCGAGGAGCTGGGCGCGAACCTGCTGCCCGGCAAGTGGTCCACGCAGGGCGGCGAGAGCTTTCACGCCACCACGGACGGCAAGGGCGAGATGCACGTCTCCATCAAGAGCCTGCCGACGGTGAACTGGCAGGCGCAGCTCCACTGGACCGGCCTGACGCTGGAGGAAGGCAGGCTCTACACGCTGGAGTTCGCAGGCCGCTCCGACGCGCCGCGCACGCTGCCCCTCAGCACCCGGCTCCAGAAGGCCGACTGGCACAACTGCGGCCTCAACGAGGACGCCGAGCTGACGCCGCAATGGAAGACCTTCAGCTACACCTTCCGCGCGGCCCGCGTCGAGCCTGGCGCGGTGCGCTTCGACTTCGTGCTCGGCGACGGCCCGCTTGGCGATTTCCAGATCAAGGACCTGGCGCTGCGGCCCGGCGGTTCGCTCGGCCTCACGGCGGGCGAGTCGCTCGACGACGGCACGGTCGGCGTGCCGCGAAACACGATGCCCACGCCGCGCGGCCTGGACTGGACGCGGTTTCTCGCCGGGACCGAGCGCGCCTACACCGACGGGATGCGCGCCTTCCTGAAAGACGAACTCGGCGTGAAGGCCAACATCCTCGACACGCAGGCCAGCTACGGCGGCATCGCCGGCGCCTATCGCGAGTCGTTCAGCGACTTCGTGGACATGCACGCCTACTGGCAGCATCCCCATTTCCCCGGCAAGCCGTGGGACGGCAACAACTGGCGCATCGCCAACACGCCGATGGTCGCCGCCCAGGACTCCGGCAACCTCGCGCGCCTCGCCGCCTACCGCGTCGCCGGCAAAGCCTACACCGTCAGCGAATACGACCATCCCGCGCCGAGCCACTTTTCGGCGGAAATGTTCCCGATGATCGCCAGTTTCGGCGCGGTGCAGGACTGGGACGGCATCTTCCAGTTCGACTGGGGCGGCACCAACTGGGCCGGCGGCAGGATCGACGGCTACTTCGCCCTCCAGCAGCATCCCGGCAAGCTCGCCTTCCTGCCCGCCGCCGCGCTGATCTTCCGGCGTGGCGACGTCGCACCCGCGCGCGGCACGGCGCGGCTCGACCTTCCCGCCGGACAAGTCGAGACGCTCGCCGCCGAAAACACCTCCATCAACCAGGCGTGGCGGGACGCGGGCGTGGAACCGCTCGACGGCTTCACCCATCGCCTCAGCGTGCGTTTCACGCCCGATGGCGAACCCCGGGCGGAGAAATCGGAGAGTGGCGGCTCGCAGGTCGCGTTCGATGCCGATGCCGCGCTCTACACGGTGGACGCGCCCGCCGCTAAGGCCCTCGTGGGCCGCTGCACGGACAAGGTCACGAAACTGGATGGCGCGGCGTTCGAGGTGAAGGACAACCCGCGCCACTTCGCCGTGCTGACGCTCAACGCCGCCGACGGCGAAGCGGTCTCCGCATCAAAGCGCCTCTTGCTGGTGGCCGCCGGCAATGTCGAGAACACCGGCATGGGTTGGAACAGCGACCACACCAGCGTCGGCCGTCAATGGGGCGGCGCGCCCACGGTCTGCGAAGGCATTGCCGCCAACGTCACCCTCGCCACCCAGCTCAAGTCCGCCAAGGTCTTCGTCCTCGACGGCAAAGGCTCCCGCGTCGGCGAAGTGCCGGCGACGCTCTCCGACGGCCAGCTCGCCTTTGCCATCGGACCGCAGTTCAAGACGCTCTGGTATGAGATTGCGGCGGAATGAACCACGGCGCAAGGCGCGAGCGATTCCACCTCCCACCGTCCCCCTCAACCCGCCCAACTCCCGCCGATGAACACTCGTCGCTTGCCATGGCTCGCCTTCTTTTTCCTCACCTCGACGCTCGTGCTCGCCGCAGAGCCGAAGACGCCCGATGCGGAGGCGATGCTTTCGCGTCTGAAACCGCAGCATCCGCGGCTGCTTGCGACGGCGGAGGATTTCGCGCGGCTCCGCGAGCAGGCGAACGCGGGCGAGGCGGCAAATTGGCTCGCGCAGCTCCGGCGCGAGGCGGACGGACTGCTCAAGGCTCCGCCCTCGAAGTATGAGATCCCGGATGGCAAACGCTTGCTCGCCACCAGCCGCCGCGTGCTCGATCGCACGCTCACGCTCGGCCTCGTCTTCCGACTGCAAGGCGATGCGCGTCACGCGCAGCGGCTCTGGTCGGAGCTGGAGGCGGCGTCGCGTTTCAAGGACTGGAACCCGAGCCATTTTCTCGACACGGCGGAGATGACGGCGGCCTTCGCCATCGGCTACGACTGGCTTTTCGACACCTGGACGCCAGAGCAGCGCGGCGTGCTGCGCAAGGCGATCGTCGAGATGGGGCTCAAGCCCTCGCTGCCGTTCTATCAAAAGCAGAAGTGGTGGGTGGTGGCCAATCACAACTGGAACCAGGTGTGCAACGGCGGCATGACGCTCGGCGCGCTGGCGCTTGCGGACGAGGAGCGCGCGCTCGCCGGCGAGATCCTTCCCGCCGCCATCGCCAGCGTGCGGCGGCCGATGCGCGAGTTCGCGCCGGACGGTGCCTGGGGCGAGGGGCCGGGCTACTGGGACTACGCCGTGATGTATAACGTCCTCCTGCTCGCCGCGCTCGACTCGGCGCTCGGCACCGACTTCGAGCTTTCCCGGATCGACGGCTTTTCCAAGGCGGGCGACTTCCCCATCCACGTCACCGGCACGACCGGACGCACCTTCAACTACGCCGACGCGGGGGAAGGCCGCTGCGGCGGCCCGCATCTGCTCTGGCTGGCGACGCGGTTCGATCGCCCGGACTTCGCCGCCTTTCGTATCGGTCAGGCCGGGGCTCGATTGAGCGCGCTCGATCTGCTCTACGGCGCGCGCTGGCTGGCCTCGCCGCAAACGGCGCGCCTCGCCGCTCCGCTGGCGAAGCATTTCCGCAAAGCGGAGATCGTGACGATGCGCAGCGCGTGGGACGACCCGCAGGCCACCTTCATCGCGTGCAAAGGCGGCGACAACCGCGTGAACCACGGTCATCTCGATCTCGGCACCTTCGTGCTCGACGCCGAGGGGGAACGCTGGGCCTTCGATCCCGGCGCGGACGACTACAACCTGCCCGGCTATTTCGGCAGCAAGCGCTGGGACTACTACCGACTGCGCGCCGAAGGCCACAACACGCTCGTGATCGCGCCGGATGCGCGGCCCGATCAGGGCGTGAAGGCGAAGGCGCAGGTGACACGCTTCGCCGGGAAAGCGGGCGACGCGTTTGCCGTCGTGGATTTGAGCGAAGCCTACGCGGGCCGCGCGAAAGGCGCGCAGCGCGGCATCCGCCTGCGCGGACGCGACGTGCTCGTGCAGGATGAAATCCAGACGAGCGCGCCGACGGAGCTGTGGTGGTTCCTGCACACCGGTGCGGAGGTGAAGTGCGAAGGCGCGACCGCGACACTCACGCAGAACGGCAAGCGGCTCACCGCCACGCTGCTCTCGCCCGCCGGCGCCGCTTTCGGGGTGCTGCCCGCGGAGCCGCTCGCCACCTCGCCGCACCCGGAACGCCAGCAGGAGAAGCGCGGGAAGGTGAAGCGGCCGAAGAAGCTCGCCATCCACCTGCGCTCGGTCGAGTCGCCTCGCATCGTCATCCTGCTCTCGCCCGGCGGGCAGCCGAAGACTCATGCAGACATCACGCCCCTCGCGGAGTGGAAATGATCGCCCCATGAAATCCTGCACGCCCCTTCTTCTCAGCCTCCTTCTCGCGCTTTCGGCGCAGTCCTTCGCCGCGCCGGTCTTCGAGGAAAATTTCGACGCGGCGGAGGCGGCGCAGCGATGGAAGAATCTCGCCGCGCCGGCCTGCCGGATCGAGGCGGGGCGCGGAGCGCAGGTGTTGCGCGTGGAGGTGGCGCCGGACAAACCGTCGCGGGCCAGCACGAGCATCGCGCTGCCGCTGGAGGCGCTGCGCGGGGCGCGGGTGCAGGTCGAGGCGATGGTCCGCGCGGAGAACGTCACGGCGCCGCCGAAGCCATGGAACGGCATCAAGCTGATGCTGCACCTGCAAGCCCCCTCCGGCGAACAGTGGAAGCAGCAGGACAGCGTGCATGGCACCTTCGACTGGAAGCGCGTCGGCTTCACCGCGCGCGTGCCGGCGGACGCCACGGCGGCGGAGCTCGTGCTCGGGCTGGAGCAGGTGCATGGCGTGGCGTGGTTCGACGCGGTGAAAGTCAGCATCCTCTCGCCGCCGCGCACGCGGCCCGCGCAGCCGGCGGGCGGCCCGGTTTTCAAAGGACACGATCTGCCGCGCCTGCGCGGAGCGATGATTTCGCCGAACGTCACCGCCGCCGATCTCGAAGTGCTCGGCGGCGAATGGGGCGCGAACCACGTGCGCTGGCAGTTGCTCTGGGGCGGCTTCCCGCACAGCCCGGCGGACAATGGCGACCTAGCCGCCTACGACGCCTGGCTCGAAAGCGCGCTGCGGCGGCTCGACGAACTGCTGCCCGTCTGCGAGCGGCTCGGCCTCCGCGTGCTCATCGACCTGCACACGCCGCCCGGCGGGCGCAACGAATCGAAGGAGTGCCGCCTCTTTCACGAGAAACGCTTCCAGGACAGCTTCCTCGCGTGGTGGGAGAAAATCGCGCGGCGCTATCGCGGCAACCAGACGGTGTGGGGCTACGATCTCGTCAACGAACCGGTCGAAGGTCTCGTCGGCGACGGAGTGATGGACTGGCAGGCGCTCGCGGAGGAAACGGCGCGGCGGGTGCGGGCCATCGACGCGGAGCACGCCATCGTCATCGAGCCCGCGCCGTGGGGCGGACCGGAGGCGATCGAAAACCTCGTGCCGCTCGCGCTGCCGGGCGTCGTTTACAGCGTCCACATGTATCAGCCGGGGCAATTCACCCACCAGGGCGTGCATGGCAACGACGTCGGCGTCTCCTATCCCGGCGAGATCGCGGGCCGCCGCTGGGACAAGGAGCAGCTCCGCCGCGCCTTCCAACCAGTCGTCGATTTCCAGCGCGATTACGGCGTCCACATCTACATCGGCGAATTCAGCGCCATCCGCTGGGCGCCCGGCGACAGCGCGGAGCGCTGGCTGCGCGACGTGATCGACCTCATGGAGGAGAACCAATGGGACTGGGCCTACCACGCCTTCCGCGAATGGAACGGCTGGAGCGTCGAGCATGGCGGCGACAAGAGCGTGACCGCGCCCAGCCCGGAACCCACCCCGCGCGAGCGACTGCTGCGGAGTTGGTTCGCCAAAAACCGCGAGACCGCTCCGAAATGAAATCAACGCTGCTGCTTTCGTTGCTCGCCATCGCCGCGTCCGCCGCGCAGGCCGCGCCGCTGGTCTTGGAGACGCCGCAGCTCGCGCTGTCGGTGGATGCGGCGTCGGGGCGGGTGGAGTTGCGCGACCGCGAGGCGGGCGTCGTGTGGCAGCCGGCGGCGGCGGAGACACGGCTCGGCACGGCGACCTTGCGCGTCGAGGGAAAAGAGCGCGCGGTGCGGCTCGTCGGCGGGGAAGGCGCCAAGGAGAACGGCGGCATCGCGCTGCGGTTCCGTCCGCTCGATTCCCAGCCTGAAGCGGAGCTGCGCGTGACGCTGCGCCCGGAGGCCGACGGCCGCACCCTCACGGTGCGCTACGAAGCCGATGCCGCGCTGCCGCTGGAGCGCCTGCGCCTGCTCGACGATCTGCTCAGCGTCACGGCGGCGGAGCACGGCGCGGTGGTGATGCCGGTGCGCGAGGGCTTGCTCATCCCGGCGGACAGCGGCAAGGCCTTCTCCCGCAAGTTCGACACCTCCGCCTACGAAGGCTGTCACATGGCCATGTGCGGCGTGCTCAAGAACGGCGCAGCGCTGCTCGTGTGGTGGGACGATCCGTATGCGCTGGTGGAAGTGCGCAGCACGCTCGGCGGCGGCGCGCCGCAGTCGCTGGCGACGGCGCTCGAGCTGCGGAAATCGGCGCGCGAGTTCCATCTCCGCGTGCTCGGCAAGGGCGACCACAACGCCATCGGTCGTGCGTATCGCGAAGTCGCCAAAACGCGCGGCCTGCTCGTGCCGTGGGCGGAGAAGCTCAAGGGACATCCGGAACGCGCGCAGTTGTTCGGCGCGGTGAACGTCAAGCTCTGGAGCCTGCTCAACCGCCGCATAAGCGAGGACAGCACGCACGAGGAATCCTCGCGCGTGAACTGGACCTTCGACGAAGCGGCGCAGGTCGCCGAGCATCTCAAGCGCGACCTGCGGCTCGACCGCGTCCTCTTCATCCTCGGTGGCTGGATCCACCGCGGCTACGACAACCAGCATCCCGACATTCTCCCGACCGCGCCGGAGTGCGGCGGCGATACCGCGTTCGCCGACTGCGCCCGCCGCGTCCGCGCCGCGGGCTATCTCTTCGGCCTGCACGACAACTACCAGGATCTCTATCGCGACTCGCCGTCGTGGGACGAGCGGCTCCTCATGCGCAACGCGAAGGGCGAGCTCGCCAAAGGCGGACGCTGGGCCGGAGGCCGCGCCTATCTCACCTGCTCGGAGACGGCGCTGGGACTGGCGAAGCGCCCGCAGAATCTCCCCGCCGTGCGCCAGCTCGCCGGGCCGTCCGCGTATTTCATCGACACGACCTACGCCGCCAACCTGCAGGAATGCTTCGCGCCGGAGCATCCGCTGACGCGCCACGACGACCTGCGCCGGAAGCAGGAGTTGAGCGATTACGCGCGCGAGGTCTTCGGTCTCTTCGGCAGCGAATGCGGACGCGAGTGGGCGATTCCGCACGCGGACTTTTTCGAAGGCATCGCCGGCGTGGGCGGGCGCGCCTTCCACGACGAGAAGCTGGAGGAGTCGCTCGGCGCGGTGACGGTGCCGCTCTTTGAGCTGGTCTATCGCGACTGCATCGCCGCCTACGGCAAATACGGCTACGACGTGAAGCAGTCCTCCGGCTACGTGCTGCGCCACATCGTGCTCGGCCGTCCGCTGCACTACCACAGCCTCCCGACGCATCTCTATTGGAAAGGCTCGTCCTGGGAGGGCCGCGAGGTGCCGCTGCGTCCGGCGGTCGCGGAGTTCAAGGCGGAGGGGCCGCGGCGCTTCGCCCTGACCTATCGCTGGACGGTCGAGGGCCCCGTCGCGATCGACTGGCCGGTCTTCGTCCACTTCACCGATGCCGACGGCGGCATCCGCTTCCAGGGCGACTTCACCGCGACGCCGCCGATGAGCCAGTGGAAGCCCGGCGAGGTGACGCAGGGGCCGTTCCGCGTGAAAGTCCCCGAGGGACTCGCGGGCACGTTCGACATCCGCATTGGGATGTTCGATCGCGACGCGACCGGGTCGCGTCCCGCGCTGCTGGGCCAGTCCGACGGCGAGCATCGCTACGTCATCGGGCAGGTGAAGGTGGCGGCGGACGGGCAGGTCGAGTTCGTCCCGCCCGCTCCCTCCGCGCCCGCCTCCGCCGCGCTCGATCCCGGCCTCTTCGTCCGCGCCGACGGCGGCTGGGCGGCGGGGATGCACCCCATGGACCGCTTCATGAAAAACACCGCCGAGATCCTCTCGCCGATGCACGAACTCACCGCGACGATGCCGATGACGCGGCACGAGTTCCTCACGCCTAACCGCGCCGTGCAGCGCGTCGTCTTCGGCGAAGGCGGCGACGCGCTCACCGCCATCGTCAACGGCGGCCCCGCCGACTTCCGCACGACGACGCGGCTCGGCGGCGAGGTCGTGCTGCCGCCCTTCGGCTTCGTCATCGAAAGCCCGCGCTTCGCCGCCTTCCACGCCCGCTCCTGGGCCGGCCTGCGCTACGACGCCGCGCCGCTCTTCACCGTGCGCAGCGTGGACGGAAAACCGCTCGCGGAGTCCGGCAAGATCCGCGTCTTCCACGCCTTCGGCGACGCGCGGGTGAAGATCGGTGGCAAGGTTGTGACCGTCGCCAGAGAATCCGAACTCGCACCGCTTACATCAGTCGCCAAATGAAAACCACGCTTCTGATCTCTGCCCTCCTCACTGGCGCATCGCTCGCGGAGCTTCCGGAACCCTCGCCGGAAAAGCTGCCACTCTGGCGCGGTTTCAACCTGCTGGAGAAATTTTACTTTCGCGGAAAGCAGACGCCGTTTCTCGAAGAGGACTTCCGGCTCATCGCCGAGTTGGGATTCAACTTCGTGCGGCTGCCGATGGACTATCGCGGCTGGATTCGCGGCGGAGACTGGGAGCAATTTGACGAAAACGCGCTGCGACAGATCGACGAAGCCGTGGAGTGGGGCGGACGTCACGGCATTCACGTCTGCATCAATTTTCATCGCGCCCCCGGCTACACGGTGGCGAAACCGCCGGAAGCTCGTGACTTCTGGACGGATCCCGAAGCGCAACGCGTCTGTGCGAAGCATTGGGCCACCTTCGCGCGACGTTACCGCGATGTGCCGAACTCGCGGTTGAGCTTCAATTTGCTGAACGAGCCCACGGACATTGAGCGAGCCAAATTTCTTTCGGTCATGCGCTTGCTCGTCGATGCCATTCGCGCGGAAGACCCGAAACGGTTGATCATTTGCGACGGTCCCAAGTGGGGACAGGTGCCGGTGGAGGAGCTGCGTGAACTTAAGGTGGCGTCCGCAACGCGTGGCTACACGCCGTCCGAAATCAGCCACTATGGAGCGGGCTGGGTAAACAGCGCCGGTTTCCCCAAGCCAGCATGGCCGCGCAGTTTCGGCTCGAATGGCCTGCTGCACGGATCGATGAAAAAGGAGCTGGCGCAGCCGCTCACCATCACCGGGCCGTTTGAGCGGGGCGCCACCTTGCGGATGCACATCGGCATCGTGTCCTCGAAGGCGCATCTCGTCGTTGAGGCGGATGGCGCGAGAATCTTCGACAAGGTCTTCGTGTGTGGTCCGGGCAAAGGCGAGTGGAAGACGCCGGAGTTCAAGGCCCAGTGGAAGACATGGCAGAATCTCTACGATCGCGATTACTTTGTGAAGATTCCCCAAGGCGCGGCACGCGTCGCCCTGCGTGTGCTCGACGGCGACTGGATGGAAGTGCGTGAGATCGGCATCGCCGCCGACGGCGCGAGCGAGGTGAGCATTCCGCTCGAACGGCACTACGGTGAGGGAACCACACCGCTGCGCTGGGAGCGCGGCCAGCTTCTCGGTGCCATCGTTCAGGACGGTGCCTGGCTGCGCAAGGAATGCGTGGAGCCATGGCGGCGACTGTCAGCGAGCGGCGTCGGCGTGATCGTCGGTGAGTGGGGTGCCTTCAACCGCACACCGCATGAGGTCACGCTCCGCTGGGCAGAGGACAGCCTGCGCAACTGGCGTGAGGCCGGCTTCGGCTGGGCGCTGTGGAATTTCCGCGGCCCCTTCGGCATCCTCGACAGCGGCCGAGACGATGTGAAATACGAAGACTGGCACGGACACCAATTGGATCGCGAGTTTTTGAATCTTTTGCTGAAGCATTCGCGACCGTGACATGGGGCGGGCTCCATTCGTCGAGCCTATCCAAGACAATGAGGCCAATCGCCGCGCAGTGCATGGCAACATGGGCCGCGAACAAGATCGGCGCGCGGCGGTAATACACCGCACATCATGAAATTCCCCTTCATCCGCGCCCTGTGCGTTTGCGTAGCCGCGATTGGATTCGCTCTTCGAGCAGAAACGGTGCCGTCCGTCGAGACTGCGGAGAGTGCGGGACTGCAACCGCGCGAAATGGCCGCGTTCGAGCGTGTGACGCTTGAGATGAGCTTGAAGCCGTTTCGCGTCATGGAGGAATCAGCAATCCGTGCTGTGTGCGCGGAGGCGTTTCGCCAGTGGTCGCCGCTCATTCGACGCGCGAAGGGATCTTCGATCCTGCTGTGGACGGCGGATGGCAGCGAGATTCTCGATTATCGCGGGAGTCTCGACGATGAGATCGAGTGGGCGCGATACATCGGCATTGGAACGCCGCCGAAAACGACCTCGAAGGCTGATCCCGAGCGGCGAGGTTTGCACTCGACGCCGCATCTCTACATGGAGAAGCCGCCGCGCATTACCTATCGCTGGCTGAAAACGATCGTGCGCTGCTTGAAGGAAGTCGGTGAGACGATGACGGGCAAGCCGGTGACGGTGGGCGCGACGTTCGATCCAGGGCCGGAGTTCGCGAACTCGGCCTTCAAATACCAGCGGCACCCCGAGATTGCGCTAGGAAACACGATGGGCTCGGGCCGGTGGGTTTCATGCTCGGCGCGGCTGAAGGCGGATGCGATCTCGTATGCGGGGTTTCCAAAGGGAGTTCCGGCGGACACGTCGATCGGCACGTTCCTTGGGCGGCAGTCGCAGCACTTTCTCGGCGATCTCGGCTTCGATTATTTGTGGCTCTCGAACGGCTTCGGCTTCTCGCTCAGCGCTTGGGACGTGAAAGGCGTGCTCTTCGATGGCAAGAAATTCAACGTGCGTGATGCGCCTCGCGTGCGCGATGAGATTCTGTCGTTCTGGAGAGACTTCCGCCGCGAGTGTCCGCGTGTTCCGATTGAGACGCGCGGCAGCAATCTCTCCACCGGCTCCGATCTCGCGACGGCGGCATCGCCGCTCGCCGACATCTACCGGGGCGGATTCGGCATCGTCGCCCCCCCGAACTCCCCGTGGGCTGCGCTCGACGGGGACTTCGGCCTCGAAATCGTCGGCTATCTCTCGCACATCGCCGAGCTGCCGCCGGGCGAGCGATTCCCGTTCCGCTTCTACACGCATGACCCCTGGTGGCTCAACAGCCCGTGGTTCGACCGATACGGCCGCGAGCCGCACGACATCTACCTGCCGCTGGCCGTGGCGCGCCTCGGCGCGGATGCGCGCGTGACGCGGCCCGCTTTCGCGGAGATGCTTACGATCGACAATTCATTTGGCGAGATGCCGGAGCAATGTCCGCTCGAAGTGATCCCGCACATGCTCACGGCGATGGATCATTACCCGGATGAGCCAGGACTCGTGACGTGGATATATCCCTTCGATGAAAATCACGATCTCGTCTTCGGCCCGAATCCGCGGCCGGGCGAAGCATTCTTCGGCGACTGGTTCATGCGCGGCGCGGTCAATGCCGGCCTGCCGCTGAACACGGTGGTCTCGACCACAAACTTCAGCCGCTCGCGCAAAGCGAATCCGGATTTGTATCGGCAAACGGTCCTCGTTGCGCCCGTTCCCGCCGCTGGCAGCACGCTGGAGCGCGACTTGATCGAGTGCGTGCGTGACGGACACCAAATCCTCTTCTACGGTCCCGCCACTCATGCGAGCGCGGCGATGCTCGAGATGCTGAATCTCAAAACCGCCGCGCCGCTCGCTGGCGAAGTGGAGCTGCGCGGCAATCTCGGCGGCGATTCGCTGAAGCAAGGGCGCATCGCCACGCGCCTGAATCATCGCGACGCGCTCTCCGGTGGCCTCATCGACACGGTGCTGCGCGTGCCAAGTGCGCCTGGCTGTGAAGTTTGCGCGACAGTCTCGGACGGCAGGACGGAGCGCGTTTATGCGCTTACGCGCGAAAATCCACTTGGCCATGACAGCGGTCGCATCGCCTGGGTGCGCGGCAGTTTCTCATGCACCATCGGCGGCGGTCATCTGCCGGTGCCGGACAATCCGGAGAAGCTCTTTCCATCCGCCGTGATGATGCGATGGATGCTCGCGCGCTTCGGTTGCGACATTCGCTTTGACAAGCCCACGCCCCAGACACGCGACCCGCTCGTGCTCGCTGCGCGCAGCAATAACGGTTGGTATTTTTCCGGCTACTCGCCTTCGACGGTCACCACACTGCGGCTGCGTTTTCCGCACGGCGCGCCGGTGTTCACAGGCGGCGAGACATGGCTGGAAAATGGATTCGCCACTTGCGTGATGCCGCGTGCGTGGCATCGCGAGGTGCGCTGCTTCGTGGAGCAGGAGGAGGATGGTGAGGTCTCATGCGTCGAGCGCCATTCCGGCCACGTCGGCATCAGCCGTCGTCTGTGGTTGCGTGGATTGAAGAACGCAACGGTGCACTTTCTCCCCGAAGCACGCTTTGTCGCAAAGAAGATCATTATGGCCGTCCACGACCAGCGGCCGCACAACGAGGAGTCGATCCCCTTCGAGCGCAAAGATGATGGACGCCGTCTTGTGGTGCGCGGTGTGACCGGTGATCTGCTTATCTCGTGGTGATCCGGCGGCGAGAAACCAACACCCCCATGAAAATGGTTCAGGATAATCCTTCCAGCCTCGCGGTCTTCGCGCTGACATTGCTCCCGGCTGCACTTTCCGCCGCTGATGCGCTGTCACAGCGTCGCAGTCAGATTGCATCCGCAGTGCCTTCCACGACGAGAAGCTGGAGAAATCCCTCGGCGCGGTGCCGGTGCCGCTGTTTGAAATGGTCGATCGCGACTGCATCGCCGCCTACGGCAAATACAGCTACGACGTGATGCAGTTCGCGCGCGATGCGAAGTTCTTTTTACCGCGGGCGGGCGTGCTGCGGATTTAAACCGGAGCCAAGCAGGAGAGGGCAACAAGACTCCCCTTCGGCGGACGTTCATTTCAGGTGAACATGACAATCGAATGACGTCTCGACGCCTCTCCACTTCACGCTGTCTGTGCCTGCTGGTTATAGGAATCGCAGGCATGGCACTCACTGCCACCGCACAACCCGCAAGTGGGCCGCTGCGGGTGCATCCGACGAATCCGCGTTACTTCACCGACGGCACGAAAAGTGCCGACGGTGCGCTGCGGGCCGTGTATCTCACCGGCTCGCATGTTTGGAACAATTTTCAGGACGTGGGAGAATCGAATCCTCCGCAGGCATTCGACTACCACGGGCACTTGGATTTTCTGGTGAAGCATGGACATAACTTCATCCGCCTCTGGCGCTGGGAACTGACGCAGTGGCCGAACTGGAAGGAAGGCAGGACACCGTTGCGCTATGGTGCGAATCATCCATGGAAGCGCGCCGGGCCGGGCGTGGCGTTGGATGGCGGACCGAGGTTTGACTTCAGCCAATGGGATGAGGGCTACTTCACGCGCTTACGCGATCGTGTCCGCGCCGCCGGGGAGCGTGGCATCTACGTCTCCATCATGCTTTTTGAAGGGTGGTGTCTCCGCACCCAGCCTTCGGATTGGGCTGGGCATCCGATGAATGCCGCCAACAACGTGAGCGGCATCAACGGCGATCCCGATGGCAATGGCAAAGGATTGGAGGTGCAGATGCTCCGCGTGTCGGCCATCACCGAGTTGCAGAAAGCCTACATCCGCCGGGTGGTGGATGCGGTGAACGATCTGGACAATGTGCTCTACGAAATCTCCAACGAGAGCCTCTACCATCCTGAGATTCTGAAATGGCAGGAGGCGATGGTGCGCTACGTCAATGACTACGAGGTGGGCAAGGCGAAGCAGCATCCTGTGGGCATGACCAATCTCATCGGCTACAGCGAAAAGACAAAAACCGCCTCCAATGCCGACTTGTTTGCAGGACCGGCTGCGTGGGTTTCACCTGGTCTCACGATCTGGGGGCCGAGCGATCCCTTCACGGTCAATCCGCCCGCGACATTGGGAAAGAAGGTCGAAATCCTGGACACCGATCATGTCTTCGGCAACGCCTGCATGAACAACAGCAGAAAGAACCGCGTGGACGGCGTGTGGGTGTGGAAGGCATTCCTGCGCGGCTACAATCCCATCTACATGGATCCGCTCGATCTCACGCGACCGAACGCCATGCTGAAATACGTCGAATACAACACCGCCGCCGTGCTCTCCGCCCGCACGGCGATGGGCCAGACCCGCGCCTATGCGGAAAAGATCGCCCTCGCCGCGATGACGCCACAGGACGCGCTCTCCAGCACCGGCTATTGCCTGGCGAATGCAGGCAAAGAGTATCTCGTCCTCCATCCAGAAGGCGGTGAGTTTACCGTGGACCTCACCGCCGCACCCGGCTCGTGGCGAGAGGAATGGTTTGACCCGACAACCGGCAAGACGATGTCCGGCGGCACGATTTCAGGAGGAGGGAAACACACCTGCCGCCCGCCTTTCTCCGGCGCGGCGGTGCTCTATCTCCACACGAAATGACGCTGAACAGCATGAAGATTCCTATCATCAAACCCTTGTTCTTCGCCTTGGCTGCGGTGCTGGAGCAGGCGATCTCTGCCGAGCGAAAAGAGCGTGCTTGCTCAGTGCGTCTCAGCGGGTGTGGGTGAGCCTCGCCTTGCGATGCTTCAGCGGCGTGCTGCCTGTCTGGCGCTTGAAGACGTGGATGAAATACTTCGCTTCTTCGTAACCGACGCGCTGGCCGACTTCGGCGACGCTGAGGTCGGTGTCTTCGAGCAGTTCGCGCGCGCGGGCGATGCGCAGACGCATCTGCTCCTGTTTGGGCGAGCGTCCGAGTTGCTGGCGGAAACGGCGATACGCGGCACTGCGGCTCAGCGGCACCTGGCGCAGCACTTCATCCACGTTCAGCGGTGAGCAGGCGCCGTCGCGGATGCGCCGGGCGGTTTTGGCGACGTGATCGTCCTCCACCGCGATGATGCTGGTGGACTGGCGCTCGATGATGCGGCGGGGCGGGAAGAAGCGCGAGGGCGGATGCCGCCCGCGCATGAACTCGTCGAGCATGGCGGCGGCGGCGTGGCCGATCTGCGCGGCATCCACGTCGATGCTGCTCATCGGCGGCGTGGTCAGATGACAGAGAAACTCGTCGTTATCGACACCGAGCACGGCGATCTCGTCCGGCACAGCGAATCCGGCGCGCAGGCAGGCATCGAGCACCTCTTGGCCGCGGTCGTCGTGGCAGGTCATCAGCGCGCACGGCCGCGGCAGCTTCGCCAGCCATCGCGTGAGATGTTTCAGCTCCAGTTCGGCACCACATCCGGCCTTGGGATGCTGATACACATCACACTCAAAGCCGCGCGCCTTCAGCTCGCCGCGAAAGCGGTCGGAGCGCTCGTCCTGATACACATGCTGGCCGTAGGGCGTGCCGCAGAAGGCGAAATGACGGAATCCGCGTTCCAGGAAGTGCTCCACGGCCATGTGGACGACGAGGCGGTTGTCGATGCCGACAATGGGAAGATTCAATCCAGGCAGAGACGCGCGCAGGTCGATCAGCGGAATTTTCAATCGCAGCAGCGCTCGCGCGGTGGCCGTGTCGTTGATGCGCGCGATGATGCCGTCGCCCTTCCAAGTGCGCAGCCACGCGGGCGGCGGCTCGCCGAGACCGTGAGGCTGGAAGGTGATGGACCACGGGCCGTGCTTGCGCTGATAGCGGATGATGCCGCGCAGCAGCCCGCGCCCGTATTCACGGGACGTTTCGACAAGCAGGGCGACGCGTGGGGTTTTCATCACAAGAAGATAAACGCCCAAAAAGTGGTGTTTTCTTGGACGAAGTTGGAGTGAAAACGTCTCCCAAGGTTTGTATTCATGGGCCTATGCCGACGACCAACACTGTTCGACAGGCCCAGACCATGACCCTCATCGCCGCCTTTCTTGGCTGGATGTTTGACGGCTTGGAAATGGGCATCTTCCCACTCGTAGCACGCCCAGCGCTTCAGGAGTTTCAGTCAGTGGCGGGTATCCTTGACGAATCCTTTGTGCAGATGTGGATGGGGCGCATCACCGCGACTTTTTTATTGGGTGCGGCAGCGGGCGGACTGGTCTTTGGCTGGCTGGGCGACCGCATTGGGCGCGTGCGGGCGATGGTGCTGAGCGTGCTGGCTTATTCGCTCTTCACCGGCTTGAACTACTTCGCCGAGGCACCATGGCAGCTCGCACTGTTCCGTTTCATCGCGGCCCTGGGTATGGGCGGTGAGTGGTCGCTGGGCGTGGCGCTGGTGATGGAGGCATGGCCGCAGGACAAGCGTCCGCTCATGGCCGGCCTCATCGGTGCCGCTTCGAATGTGGGTTATGTGCTCATCGCGGTGCTCGGCCTGTTTGTGCAGATCACCACGGAATCATGGCGCTGGGTCATGCTGGTGGGCGCGGCACCCGCGCTGCTGGCACTTTTCATCATGCGATTTGTCCCCGAATCCGAATCCTGGAAACAGGCCGTGACGCAGAGAGCGGAGGCGAGTCCGGTGCGCGAAATTTTTTCCGGGGCACTGCGAAAAAACACCCTGCTGGCAATTCTCTTCTCCTCGGTGGCTCTGACAGTGACTTGGGGCATCGTGCAATGGATTCCGCTGTGGGCGGACCAGCTCACTCAAGGGCAGCAGCCCAAGGCCAAGGCGTGGATTCAGGTGTGTTCGTGCGTTGGCTCGATGCTGAGCTGCCTCATCGCGCCGCTCATCGGGGCGAAGTTTGGCCGCAGGCCGGTCTATTTCGCGCTGTGCCTCGGCGCCTTGATCGCCTGCACGTTGTTCTTCCGGACTTTTGGCCACTACGGTGCAGGTTTCCTCGCGATGACGATGCTCGTCGGTGCTCTCACTGGCGCATTCTACGGCTGGCTGCCGCAGTATTTGCCTGAACTTTTTCCCACACGGGTGCGCGCCACCGGCCAAGGTGTGGCCTACAACTCCGGGCGCATCATCGCTGCCATCGGCGCCTGGCAGATGGGTGCTTTGATGAGCTTTTTCGGCGGCAGCTATCCCAAAGCCGGTGCTGCCATCGTGTTTGTCTATCTCATAGGCATGATCGCCATTTGGTTTGCGCCTGAAACGAAAGACCGCCCGCTGCCCGAGTGATTTTCTCCGCACGCTTATGAAACCCTGCCTTTTCTCCATCAGCTACGCTGGTTTCTGGGGCCAGTCCGTCCTCAAGCTGGCCGACTTCATCCCGCACGCGGCGAAACTCGGCTACGAATCGGTGATGATCGCGGGCAAGCGTCCGCATCTCTCGCCGCTGGATGCCGCTGAGCAGATCGAGCCGCTGAAAGCCGCGCTGGCCGCCGCGCGCATCCGTTGTGACGTGCTCGGCGCTTACACCAATCTCGCGCAGCCCGTCGGCGTTGGCTGCGAGGTGCCGCAGATCGAGTTTCAGATCGCCTACGTCGAAGCGCTGGCCCGCATCGCCGCGCAGCTCGGCACGAAGATCATCCGCATCTTCGGCGCTTATGAAATCGAAGGACAGGATCCGCAGACGCAGTGGAACCGATGCGTTTCCGCCGTCCGTGAGATGTGCGACCGCGCGGCAGCGCATGGCGTGGCCATCGCGATTCAGAATCACCACGACGTCGGCCTGAACACCGAGGCACTGCTCGAAATGCTCGCAGACATCGACCGACCCAACTGCAAGCTCGGCTTCGATGCCTGGTCGCCCGCGCTGCGCGGTGAAGATGTTTATGAGTCGGCCAAACGGGCCGCGCCGCACACCGTCATCACCACGAACGCGGACTACATCAAGGTGCCGCGTCATCGTTACCGCCCTGAGTTGGTGAACTACGAACGCCAGCCGGTCGATTGGGTGCGCGCCGTTCCCTTTGGCACTGGGTTCATCGACTACGCGGCGTTTTTCAACGGGCTTAAAGATGGAGGCTTCAACGGCATCGCCACCTTTGAAATGTGCTCGCCACTGCGCGGCGGCGGATCGCTCGAAAATCTCGACGCCTGCGCCACGACCTATCTGAACTGGATGAAAGCCCGCCACTTCATCTCCTGACCATGAGCAAACCCACAGACATCCGCATCGCCGCCATCCGCACGAGCCGCGAGCACTACGACTACCGCACGCCGATCAAGTTTGGCGGCGTGGCGGTGCATGAAGTGACGGTCTTGAATGTCGAATGCGAAGTCGTTTCCCGCGACGGACGCGCGGCGCGCGGCTTCGGCTCCATGCCGCTGGCAAACACCTGGTCGTTTCCCTCGCGCGAGCTGGCCTTTGCGCAAACGCAGGAGGCGATGTGCGTGTTGTCGGATCGTTTGGCGGAGGTTTGCCGCCAGTTCGGCGAGTTCGGGCATCCCATTGAGCTGGGCGTGGAGTTGGAGGAACTGTTCTTGAAGGCTGCCGACGACGTGAGCCGGGAGTTGAAGCTCTCGCAGCCCATTCCCAAGCTCTGCACGCTCGTCTGCGGCAGTGCCTTCGACGCGGCGCTGCACGACGTGTTTGGCAAGATGCTCGGCCTGAACTGCTATCACACCTATTCGGGCGAGTTCATGAACCGCGATCTCGCCGCCTGGCTCGGCGCTGATTTTGCGGGCGAGTTTCCCGATCGTTATGTGCGCCGCGCGCCGCAGCCCCGCATGCCGCTCTATCATCTCGTCGGCGCGCTCGATCCGCTCGACGACGGCGAGCTGACGCAGCCGGTGGGCGATGGCCTGCCCGAGACGCTGCCGCAGTGGATTCACTTCAACGGCCTCACGCACCTCAAGATCAAGCTCAATGGCGACGACTTGGGCTGGGACCTGGAACGCATCGTCAAAGTGGACCGCGTCACCGCTGAAGTGCAGCGCGAGCGCGGCGTCGCGGCTTGGCATTACTCGCTCGACTTCAACGAGCGCTGCCAGAGCGTGGAATATCTCGTCGAAATGATGCGCAAGCTGCGTGAGCGCACGCCGCAGGGTTTTGAGCGCGTGCAATACATCGAGCAGCCGACCGCGCGCGACTTGAAGGCGCATCCCGAGAACCGGATGCACGAGGCGGCGAAGCTGAAGCCGGTGGTGATCGACGAATCGCTCACCGATCTCGAATCGCTGCTGCTCGCACGCGAGCTCGGCTACACCGGCGCGGCGCTCAAGGCATGCAAAGGCCAGTCGCAGTCGCTGCTGATGGCCGCGGCGGCACAAAAGATGGGCTTGTTCCTCTGCGTGCAGGATCTGAGCTGCCCCGGCGCTTCGTTGATCCACTCCGCCGGCATTGCCGCGCACATTCCAGGCGTCGCCGCCATTGAGTCGAACTCGCGCCAGTATTGCCCGGCGGCAAATGATGCTTGGCGCGGCCGTTTTCCCGGCATCTTTGACGTGCGCGACGGCTCGATGGACACCACTTGTCTGGATGGTGCCGGCCTCGGCGCAACAGCACTTTGATTTGATCCCGGTCATGAAACACACCCTCATTCTCGCTCTCCTGTCCCTCACTTGCTTCGCGGCGAATCCCGCGAAGAAGAATGTCTATCCGCCGCAGCCGTGGGCCGCGTGGGTGGAGCCGGATTTTCCTTTCTACTCGTCTGTCCTCGATGCGCGGCGCGAAGGCGTCGGCGAGCACAATCTGACGCCGCGCGGCATCATCCTGAAGCTCGATCACGAGTGCTGGGCCTGCTTTGACACCGATCTGCTGCGCGTGTCCGCCATCTGGCGCGGCAAGGGCGTGACGGACAAGGCGCTCGCGCCCGGATCGTATCTCGACGCGGGGCGCAAGACACCCGGCGGGCAGTTCCCCGCGCCGCAACCCGATGGCAAGCTGTGGCTCGGCAACGGCATCTTCCCCGGCTGGCAAAGCGGGGAGAAAGTTTCGATGAATGATCCACGCGAACCTGCACCGAGTGTGGAGGAAGTCGGGCGCGGGCCGGTGGATGAAAGCATCGGGCGATTCAAAGCCGTGCGCTTGGTGAAAAGCGGCGTCGTGCTGGAATACACGGCCAGCGGCAGCGAGGTGCGCGAGTGGTGGCAGGCGACGGAGCATGAAGGCCGCGCGATCATCGAACGGCATGTGCGCGTCGGCCCCTCGAAGAAAAATCTGCTGCTCGTGCTCGGCGCGAAGATGAACGGCCCTTCGCAGGAGATCGAAACAGGCGTGACCGTCACGGGAGACGCGGAGCTGCTGCACGATGAAACGCTGTGGATCGTGAAAGTGCCCGCGCATGAGAAAGCGGCGTCGTTCTGCGTGTCGTTCTGCGACGAACAGGAAGCGCCGGCGGTGAAACCGCGCACCATTGAAACCGAAGCCGCAGGCGTGCGCTGGCCGCAGCAGGCGGTGTCGAAGATCAAGCCCTCCGCCTCGAAGGAGGCGTATGTGCTCGACCACGTCGATCTGCCGGACGACAACCCGTGGAAGCGCGCCGTGCGCATCGGCGACATCCAATTTTATCCCGACGGCACTGGCGTCGGCGTCACCGTGGACGGCGATGTGTGGATGATTCGCGGATTGGACACGCCCACCGGACCGGTGACGTGGAAGCGCTTCGCCTCCGGCCTGCACGAGCCGATGACGAGCGCGATCCGCGATGGCGAGCTGTTCGTCTTTGACCGCAATGGCATCTGGAAACTCATCGACACCAACAAGGACGGCGAGGCCGACGTGCATGAGATGTTCAGCAACTGCTTCGCGCAGACGGCGGACATGCGCGAGTTCCCCAGCACGCTGCGCCTCGCGCCCGGCGGCGAGTTCATCATCGCCAAAGGCGGGCAGGAGGCCACGACCATCGGCAAGCACAACGGCAGCGTCCTGCGCATCTCCGCCGACGGGAAAAAATCAACCGTGCTCGGCTACGGCTTCCGCCAGCCCAGCATCGGCGTGAACCCGCGCACCGGTCTCGTCACATCGAGCGATCAAGAAGGGCAATACATCCCCAGCACACCGCTGCACATCGTGCGCGATCATCAGTTCTACGGCTTCCTCAGCGACAAGCTGCCGAAGGAGCAATATCCCGCGCCCATCGCCGAGCCGCTGACCTGGATGCCGCATGCGGTGAACTCCTCCGCGATGTCGCAGGTGTGGCTCTTCGATGCGAAGATGGGGCCGCTCAATGACACGATGGTGCAGATTTGCTTCAACAAGCCCGAGCTGCTCGGCGTCGTCATGAACGAGCGCGGCAAACGCCCGCAGGCCGCCGTGGTGAGCATCACCGACGCGTTCGACTTCCCGCCGCTCAACGGCAGTGTGAACCCGAAGAACGGCCAGCTCTACCTCGCCGGTTTCCAAGTCATCGGCTGGGGCAACACGCTCGACACGCTCGCCGGACTCTGCCGCGTGCGCTACACCGGCGCGCCTTCGCTGCTGCCGCGCGAGATCGTGCCGATGGACAAAGGCGTGCTGCTGCGCTTCGACGTGGCCGTGGATACGAAGAAGGCCGCCGATCCCGCCAGCTACTCACTCGGCACCTGGGGCTACAAACGCGCCCACACCTACGGCTCCGCGCAATACAAGGCCGACGGCAGCACCGGCATCGACTGGCTCACGCCGAGCAGCGCGTATGTCAGCGGCGATGGCAAGGCCGTGTTCGTCGGCGTGCCCGGCATGAAGCCGGTGATGCAGATGCGCATCGGCTGGTCCATCACCAGCAAGGATGGCGCGGCGATGGCGCAGAACGCCTACACCACGCCGTATGAACTCGCGGCCTTCGATGCAAAGAAGGAAGGCTTTGGCGACATCACCGTCGATCTCACGCCGCGCGCCGCCGCCGCGCAGGCCGCGGGGCCGGTTTCCATCGAAGAAGGACTGCGGCTCTCGCAAATGCTCGGCTGCGTGGCCTGCCACAGTGTGAAGGACCAGGACTTGTTCAAGATCGGGCCGAAGTGGAACAAGCTCTTCGGCGCGAAGCGCGACTACATCGACGAGAAGAAGAAAAAAGGCTCCGTGGTGGTGGATGACGCCTACATCCGCGAATCCATCCTGCATCCAGCGGCCAAGCGGCACGCCGATTTCGTAAAGAGCGAATACGCCATGCCCAGCTACGCGGGCGTCATCACCGATTCACAGCTCGAATCCCTCGTGCTCTACATCAAGTCGCTGAAGTAATCGTGTTCTTGGCAGGGATGGGAGCATCCGCTTTCCCTTGCTGAGTCAACGCAGCACGCGCTTTCCTTTGCGCCGTTTTGCGGCTTGTTGGAGGCATGCCAACGCTTCACCTCGTCCAGTTTGATCCCGTGTGGGAAGACCGCGCGGCGAATCATGTCCGCGTCAGAGAACTCGTGGCGCAGGCTGCGCCACAAGCGGGGTCGTTGGTGATCCTGCCGGAGATGTTCTCCACCGGATTCAGCATGAATCTCGCAGCCACCGCCGAGCCAGAAGGCGGAACCACCGAGCGTTTTTTGCAGGAGCTAGCCGCGCAGCATCAATGCTGTGTGATCGGAGGTGCGGTGACGCGCGATGGGATTGGTAAAGGCATGAATCAAGCGCTGGCAGTCGCTCCAGACGGAGCTCTGCTGGCGCGCTACACAAAGCAGCATCCTTTCAGCCTCGGCGGTGAGGATCAAGTGCATGCGGCGGGTGATGATGTCTGCGTATTCACCTGGCAGGGGCTGAAAATCGCGCCGCTCATCTGCTACGATCTGCGCTTCCCCGAATTGGCGCGTGCGGCAGTGCGTGCCGGCGCGGAGGTGCTCGTTTACATCGCGGCTTGGCCGCGGGCGCGCACTCAGCATTGGATCACCCTGCTTCAGGCGCGTGCGATCGAAAATCAGGCCTACGTGGTGGGGGTCAATCGTTGTGGGGCCGATCCCCACCTGAGCTACGATGGGCGCAGCCTCGTGGCCGATCCATACGGAGTCATCCTTGCAGACGCTGCCATGCGGACACACGTCGTCACCACTCACCTCGATGCGGAGATTGTCCGTGGCTGGCGCGCTGAGTTTCCTGCGCTCAAAGATGCAGGCATGCGATGAGGCTGCTCAGCGGCGCTTCTTTTTGCGGCCTGTGAGAATGGCGCGTGCTTTGTCTTCTTCTTCGAGCACGGTGGTGTACTTGTAGTTGAAGCCTTCGAGTTTCCGACGCGGGATCTTCTGGCCAATGAGGCGCTCGATGCTCGCCACGTTCATGACTTCATCCGCAGCGAAAAGCGTGAATGCATCTCCTTCTTTCTGCGCGCGTCCTGTGCGGCCGATGCGGTGGACGTAGTCTTCGCTGTGCTCCGGCACCATGTAGTTGATGACGTGGGTAACGTGGGTGATGTCCAGGCCGCGCGCGGCGAGGTCCGTCGCGACGATGATCTCAAAGGAGCCGTCGCGGAAGCCCTTGAGTGCTTTTTCACGATCTTTCTGGCTGATGTCACTGTGCATGACGGCGGCTTGATACTCGCCGGTGCGCGCGATGGCGGCGTGGAGCCGATCTGCCTGCACCTTGGTGCGGGTGAAGATCATCATGCTGTTGAAATGAGTTTGCCGTAAGATCGCCAGCAGGAGTTCTTCACGCTGGTCGCTGGCCACGGGATACATGTAGTGGCTGACCGTCTGTGCTGCGGAAAAGCGGATGCCCACTTCCACGCTTTCAGGTTCTTTGAGGGCAAAGTCCGCCAGGCTTTTGATCTGCGGCGGCATGGTGGCACTGAAAAACAGCGTTTGCCGCGTGCGCGGTGTTTTTTCGATGATGCGACGCACGTCCGGCAGGAAGCCCATGTCGAGCATGCGATCCACTTCGTCGAGCACCAGCACCTCCACGCCACTCAGATCGGCCACGCCTTCCTGCATGAAGTCGAGCAAGCGTCCCGGTGTGGCGACGACGACATCCACGCCCTGCTGCAATCCTTTGCGTTGCTTGTCATAGCCGACGCCGCCGTGGACGAGTAGGACGCGCAGGCCGGTGTGCTTGCCGTATTTCTCAAACTGCTCGACCACCTGCGCCGCAAGCTCGCGCACTGGCTCGAGGACGAGGACGCGAAAGCCGCCGGGTGCGCCGAGGCGCGAGATCGTCGGCAGTGCAAAGGCGGCGGTCTTGCCAGTGCCCGTCTGCGAGGCTCCGACGACATCTTTGCCCGTCAAAATGATGGGGATGGCCTTCTGCTGAATCTCCGTCGGTTTTTCATAGCCGGTCTCGCGCACGGCGGCCAACACGGCAGGGGAGAGGCCGAGCACCTGCCAATTCTCAGGATAAGGCCCCTCAGGAACAGGCGGCGGAGGCGGTGGGGGGAGCGGTGCGTGATTCTCGCGTGCCGGTTTCGGTTTGTCTTCACGCGGGCCGCGCTCACGGCGCTCTCCACGCTCACGCCCGCCGCGCGCTGAATGGTCGCCGCGTTCACGTTTGGGTTGTTCGTGCCGCTTTTCATGACGCTCGGCGCGTGGCTTGTGATCCTGCGGACGCTTATGCGCGTGCATTTTGGGCGCGTGCTCATGCGCATGCTCGGGATGGGACGCTTTGCCATCCTGCTTTTTCCCTTTGCCGAGGCGCAGCACTTTTTTGATGCCGGTTTTGAGCCTGCTGAGAATGGAGGGCGGCTTCGGGGCGGATTCAGGGCGGCGGTGAGTGGTCACAAGCGTGTCGGGAGGAGTCTGGCGGGGTCTATCGGTCAGGTTGATCGACAATGCAAACCCGCAGACTCGAACGGGAGCCGTCGAGGCGCGGCACCGCAGTGGTACCTCTTTTCATCCGTGCGCTGCCGTGAATCAAGGCAGGGGCTTGATGAAAATGTCCTTGTAGTAGGTCGTGCTCTTGGGGTCGTGGCCCTGAATGGCGATGGTGCCCGTGCCGAGCTTGCGTCCCGGCATGTTGGACAACTCCTTGGCGGGATCCCAGCCTTCAGGCTCGACGAATTCCACGGTGACCTTGCCATTGACCTTCAAAGTGATGCGTTTCCCCACGACAGAGATGTCATAGTCGAACCACTCGCCGTCCTTGCTCGGGGCGAGAGGGACTTTGATGTGTTTACCGCCGCTGGGTTCTTTTTGGCCTTCGAGCAGGGCGAGGATGTTGATCACGCCGTAGAGGCTGCCGGTTTTTTTCGGATCGGTATGCGTGCTGTTGACCTGGCACTCATAGCCTGCATCCGGCCAGCCTTTGTCCTGATAGTGGGTGTGAAAGTACACGCCGCTGTTGGAGCCGGGAGTCGTCTTGACTTTGAGCTTGAGTTCAAAGTTGCGGAAGCTGGCTTGGCCGTCGGCTCCGACATAAAAGAGATGGGCGCGTCCGCCGCTGACTTTGAGCTCACCATTCTCGACGGTGAAAACGCCGGGCACTTCGTCGTTCGATTTCCAGCCGGAGAGGTCTTTGCCGTTAAATAAGGAAATCCATCCGTCGGCTTGAGCGAGGCAGACGGGGGCGAGAGAGAGTGCAGCGAGGGCAGTGAGGGCGAGTTGTTTGAACATGGCGTGCGGTTTAACGTGAAGTGAGTGGCGCGTCTAGCAACGGGGAGGCATGGCGCTCAACGACTTTTCCTGCTTTTCCTGGCCGTGGTCGGCGTCGGCACTTCCTGTGTCGTTGACTGCATGGAGGTCTTTTCCACATGGGCCTTGAGCGTCGCCTCGCTGACTCCGAGGAGCCTTGCGGCGCGTTCGCTGTCCTCAGCAAAGTGGCGCAGCACGAGGCGTGAGAGCTCATGCTCCACCCAAGGCAGCAGCTCGATGCCCGGGGTTTTTTCCGCTGCACTCACCAGCATGGCCAGGGCATCGCGCATGCGGTTCACCGTGCTGGTGGAGGAATGCTGGCGTGATCCTTTGCTGCCGAGAGGGATGTCGGAGGGCAGCAGCACGTCGGAATTGCACAGAGCGCAGGCTCTTTGAATGGTGTTCTCCAACTCGCGCACATTGCCGGGCCAGTCGTAGGCTTCCAGAATATCGAGCGCATCGTCGGTGAAACGCATTTGCGGGCCGCGCCGCCGTGCCGAGAGGCGTTGGAGAAAGAATTCCGCAAGCAGGCGCACATCCTCACGGCGCTCTCGCAAAGGGGGGATGTGAATGCGCACGACGTTGAGGCGGTAGAATAAATCCTCACGAAAGCGTCCTTGGGCGACTTCTTCTTCGAGGTTTTTGTTCGTGGCGGCGAGAACGCGCACATCAGTCCTGAGCGTTTGATTGCTGCCCACGCGGGAATAGCTGCCCTCCTGCAAGACGCGTAGTAGTTTGCTCTGCACGGCCAGTGGCATGTCGCCGATCTCATCGAGAAAGAGCGTGCCGCCATCACACTGCTCAAAACGGCCAACCCGCTGGCCGACCGCGCCGGTGAAGGAGCCTTTCTCGTGTCCGAAGATTTCGCTTTCGAGCAGGTTGTCCGGGATCGCCGTGATGTTGATGGCGACGAATTCCTTCTGCGCGCGCGGGCTGAATTTGTGGATGGCCCCAGCGACGAGTTCTTTGCCGCAGCCGCTCTCCCCGGTGATCATGACCGGCGCATCGGAGCGGGAAACGCGGCCGATGAGTTTGAAGACCTCCTGCATGGCTGGGGAGCGGCCGATGATGGTCTCCTGGATGGACTCCGCCGGTGCTGCGGCACCTTGGGCGCGGGTGGCGTTGCGTGCCTCGATGCTGGTGAGCGCGCTTTCCACCACGCTGCGCAGCTCATAGGGGAGGCGTTCTTTGCCGAGCACGTCATAGGCTCCGACGCGCATGGCCTCGATCACATGGGTGGTGGTGGCCGTGCCGCTAAAGAGGATCACCATCGCCTGCGGATCGTTTTGCCGTAAGCGTTTGAGCAGCTCGATGCCGCCAGCGGGGCCGGTGCCAGAGCGGATTTCGGCGAGGACGAGATCGGCACGCTGTTTTTGGTAGGAGGCGAGGCCGTCTTCTGGACGCTCGCAGGTGACGATGCTCACGCCGGGTGCTTTCAAGTGCGCAGCCGCCCAGGCGAGAAAATCTGGGTCTGAATCAATGATGAGGAGATGGGTGTCCGTAGCTTCAGGCATCTGAGCGGGGGAGGGGGGAGGCATATCGCAGGGATATGAGGCGTGGTCAAAGCATTCTCAGCCGAGATCAGACGCCCTTGAGGAGAGGGAAGATGAAAAAACAAGGGGCGGTGAGGCGATCGCGAGGGCGGAGAACTACTCACTTCCTGGTGGCCCTTAGTTCAATCCACCATCGCGTATGCTTTGGCCTCCTTTTCCACTCAGGTCTTTGATCTCATCGTCAATGGTGCCGGACTTGCCTGAAAAACCCCTTGGAGAGGGTATATCAATCACCTCAGCCATGTGGTTCGTTACCCCCACAAAAAAACCGAGATGTTAAACTTTGTAACTTGGAAACCCTTTATCTGCGCCGGCCTGCTAGCCAGCATCATCCCGAGTAGCTGTCACCACCACGAAGAGGAGCACAAGGAAGAGGAAACGATTCTGAAAGTGACTCGTCCGATCAAAAAGGACACCCGGGTCGTTCACGATTACGTCTGCCAGATTCACTCCAATCGAAACATCGAAGTGCGCGCTCTTGAGCGTGGCTACCTAGAGCAAATCCACGTCAAAGAAGGCCAGCTTCTGAAAGAAGGGGAGCCGATGTTTAAAATCCTGCCACTTGTGTATCAGGCAGAGTTGAGGCGTGCCGAGGCCAAGGCTAGGGTTGCCGAGGTGAAATACCTCAACACCAAACGACTGACTGAGAAGGGTGTTGTTTCGGCTCAGGAGCTTGCCATTGCCCAAGCCGAGTTGCAGGAGGCGCAGGCTGATGTGAATCTAGCACAGACCCACTTGGGATTTACGGAACTCAAGGCGCCCTTTGCGGGGTTGATGGACCGATTGCTCCTGCGGCAAGGCAGTCTCGTAGAGGAGGGGGATTTGCTGACTACGCTTTCTGATAACAGTGTGATGTGGGTTTATTTCAATGTCCCCGAGGCAGAGTATCTCGATTTCGTCTCTGAAACGCAGTCCTTGGATCGCAATGACAAAGATAAAGGAAAAGATAAAGATAAAGACGACGACGATGATGATGACGACGATGGCGAAGACCCCCAAACGTGGTCAGAGGATCGTAAAGTCGTCGAACTCGTGATGGCCAACGGGCAGAAGTTCAAGCACCCCGGCAAGATTAACACCATCGAGGCCGAGTTTAACAACGAAACGGGCACCATCATGTTCCGCGCGGACTTCCCGAATCCTGAGCGGCTGCTCCGACATGGCGAAACGGGCAACATTCAGATGAAGAAAATGGTGAAAGGAGCGTTGCTCATTCCGCAGAAGTGTACCTACGAGATTCTGGATCACCACTATGTGTTTGTCGTCGGGAAGGACGACGTGGTGTATCAGCAGCGTGTCCACATCAGTGAGCAGTTGGAGGATTTGTTCATCATCAGTGAGGGGCTCACTGAAAATGACAAAATTGTGCTCGAGGGGTTGAGGCATGCCCGAAATGGGGAAAAAGCCCGTTACGAATTTGAGGAACCGGAAGAGGTGTACAAAAACCTGAAACTCCGGGCGGAATAACCACAAAGATCGACCCATGTTTACGAAGATCCTGCACAGGCCTGCTCTGGCCATCGTGATCTCGCTGATCATTTTGTTTCTCGGTACGCTTTCGATTGTCACGCTGCCCATTTCCCAGTTTCCCGATGTGGCTCCCGTAGTGGTCATGGTCACGCTCGACTACCCTGGGGCAAGCGCGAAGGTGCTCGAAGAGTCATGCCTGATCCCGCTGGAGCGCTCCATTAACGGTGTGCCCAATATGAAGTACATGACCTCTGACGCCACCAGTGCGGGAGAGGCGACCATCCAGGTCATCTTCCACATGGGCACCGATCCCAACCAAGCGACGGTGAACGTGATGAACCGCGTAAACATGGTGAAGAGTCGTCTTCCCCCACTGGTGCAGCGCGAGGGCATCATCGTCATGAACCTCACGCCAAACATGCTGATGTTCGTGAACCTTTACAGTACGGACAAGAACGCGGACATGAAGTTCCTCTTCAATTACGCGTACATCAACCTCGTGCCTGAGTTGGCGCGTACGCGCGGCGTGGGTTTCGTCAGACTTCTGGGGACTCGGCAGTATGCCATGCGTGTCTGGCTCAAGCCCGACCGCTTGCGAGCCTACAGTGTCGATACTGAGTTGGTCATGAAGGCACTGGCAGAGCAGAGCATGATTGGCTCGCCAGGACGAATAGGGCGCGCGGACAGCAAAACCTCACAGTCTCTGGAATATGTGCTGACCTATGTCGGGCGCTACAATACGGTGGAGCAGTACGAAAACGTCATTCTACGTGCGACGGAGAAAGGCGAACTGCTCCGCCTCAAGGATGTGGCCTCAGTGGAGCTAGGGAGTGAATTCTACGACCTCTACTCTGATATGGATGGCCATCCCTCCGCTGCCATCGTGATCAAGCAGAGCTTTGGTACGAATGCTCATGAGGTCATCAAGGAGCTGAAAGAAAAGCTGGTGGAATTCAAAAAGGACATGTTCCCGCCGGGCATGGACTACGAAATCAGCTACGACGTGTCGAACTTCCTCGACGCATCCATCGAAAAGGTGCTACACACCCTGGTGGAGGCTTTCGTGCTGGTGGCATTGGTGGTGTTTATCTTCCTCGGAGACCTCCGCTCGACACTCATTCCGACGCTGGCCGTGCCCGTTTCCTTGGTCGGAGCATTTTTCCTCATGCAGCAATTTGGCGTGACGATCAATCTGATCACGCTCTTCGCTCTCGTGCTGGCTATCGGCATCGTGGTGGATGACCCTATCGTTGTTGTCGAGGCCGTGCATGCGCACATGCACGACAGTCATCTTTCCCCCTACCGCGCGACACAGTTGGTGCTCCATGAGATATCGGGTGCCGTGATTGCGATCACGCTGGTGATGACGGCGGTGTTCGTTCCGGTGACTTTCATGAGTGGCCCCGTGGGCGTCTTCTACCGGCAGTTTGCCATCACCATGGCGGTGGCCATCGTACTCTCTGGCGTCATGGCGCTTACGCTCACGCCAGTGCTCTGTGCGATGATTTTGAAGAAGGCCAGTCATCACGGCCCTCGCGGCCCGATTGGCTGGTTCTTGCGGGGGTTCAACTTCGTCTTCGAAAAGGTCACAAACTTCTACGTTGCCCTGCTCAAACGCATCGTGCCGCATCGGTGGCTGACTTTTGGGGTGCTCGGCGCTGCCTCTGCGGCCATTTATTACATCAACACGAAGATGCCTGCCGGCTTTATCCCGGCAGAGGATCAGGGGGTGATTTATGCGATTCTTCAGACGCCACCAGGCTCGACTTTGGAACGTACCTACCAAAAGTCCGTCGAGCTGGAGCATCTGGCCAAACAGATCGAGGGGGTGACTTCCGTCACGTCGCTCGCGGGTTATGAAGTGCTCACCGAAGGACGCGGCTCGAACGCGGGAACCTGCCTCATCAACCTCAAAAACTGGTCGGAGCGCAAACGCACCGCGCCACAGATCATCGCGGAACTGGAGGAGAAATGCAAAGAGATCGCGGGTGTGAATTTGGAGTTCTATGAGCCGCCGGCTGTGCCTGGCTACGGTGCTGCGGGTGGTATTTCCTTCCGCATGCTCGATAGAACGAACACGGGGGACTACGATCGCCTGCAGGTGGTGAACGATGAGTTCATGAAGGCTTTGAGCAAGCGCAAGGAGCTGCGGGGTCTATTCACCTTCTTCAGTTCGGCTTACCCACAGCAGGAGATTGTCATCGACAACAAAATCGCGATGCAGAAGGGCGTCTCCATCGGCAAGGCGATGGATAACCTGGGTATCATGATAGGCAGTACGTATGAGCAGGGCTTCATCAAGTTCGGCCAGTTCTTCAAACTGTATGTGCAGGCAGCACCCAAGTACCGCAAGCTGCCGAAGGACCTGCAGGATCTCTATGTGGCCAATGAAAAAGGGGAAATGGTGCCCTACTCGGCATTCATGAAGTTGATACCCAAGCAGGGTCTCAACGAAATCACCCGCTACAACGCATATCCCGCGCCGACCATCCAGTGCGGCCCTGCGGATGGCTATAGCAGCGGTGACGCCATCAAAGCCATTCTTGATGTGGCCAAGGAATCCCTACCGCGTGGTTTCGGAGTCGGCTGGGTTGGTCTTTCATTCGACGAAGTGGCCCGTGGCAATGAAGCACTTTACATTTTCATCGTCGTTCTCGCCTTTGTGTACATGGTGCTGGTGGGGCAGTATGAGAGCTTCACACTGCCATTGGCGGTGATCCTTTCATTGCCCATCGGGGTGATGGGCTCCTTCCTGATGCTCAAAGGAATGGGGTTGGATAATGACATCTATGCCCAGGTGGGCATCATCATGCTCGTTGGTCTTTTGGGTAAGAACGCCATCCTCATCGTGGAGTTTGCTCAACAAAAATATCAAGAAGGCAGTCTCAGTATTTTAGAAGCGGCCATCGAAGGAGCCAGAGTGCGTCTGCGTCCGATTTTGATGACTTCGTTCGCTTTCATCGCAGGCATGATTCCACTGCTGCGCGCGAAGGGGGCCGGTGCCATCGCAAACAAAACCATCGGTGCCTCCGCAGCAGGTGGGATGTTCTTGGGGACGATGATGGGGCTGCTCGTGGTGCCTGGACTCTATTATATTTTCGGTACACTGGCGGCACGTGGGAAGCTCCTGCAAGATGAAGACGATCGGCCTCTCAGTGAGCTCGGGGAATACGGCAAGCATGATCACGATAAGCATGAAAAAATCACTCCTAGCATTTAATTCAGTCTGTCTGCTCTTGGCCGTGCAGGGATGTGTTTCCCTCAAACGCGGCGGCCTGCCGGTAACGGATCCTCCTCTTCCGGCGAAGTATCCACTCGCTGAGGGGAGCAGGAAAAACTCTGCCCTAGTGGGATGGCGCGAATATTTCAAAGACCCTTACCTGAATTCCATCATCGCCACCGCGTTGGATAACAACCAGGAGCTGAACATTTTGCTTCAGGAGATTGCTGAATCGAAAAGCGAAGTGCTCGGACGCAAGGGGGCCATTTTCCCCTTCCTCACCTTTGGCGGCAATGCCGGTCTGGATAAAGTGGGGCGTTACACGCGTGATGGGGCCGTTGAGGACAACTTAACCAATGAGATCAAGCCTGGCGGCAGGATTCCCTCTCCACTGCCGAATTTTACCATGGCGGCAGATTTCGATTGGGAAGTGGATATCTGGAGGAAGCTGCGCAATGAGCGCGATGCCGCCATCCTTCGCTATCTTGCCACGCAACAAGGGCGGAACTTCATGGTGACGACCGTCGTTGCCGAGATCGCCAACACCTACTACGAACTTCTGGCGCTCGATAACCAACTGGCCATCCTCCAGGCCATGATCAAAGTGCAGCAGAGTGCTTTGACAGCAGTGAAACTGCAAAAAGAGGGGGCTCGGGTGACGGAGCTGGCCGTCAAACGCTTCGAAGCTGAAGTGCTCAAGAATCAGAGTCGTCTGTATAAAATCCATCAACAAATCACGGTGGCTGAGAACAAGCTCAACTACTTGGCGGGTCGGTATCCGCAGCATGTGAAGCGCAGCTCGTCTGGCTTTGAGCATCTCGTGCTCTCGAATGTGTATTCCGGACTGCCGATCGAGCTGTTGCGCAATCGTCCCGATGTGCGTCAGGCGGAGATGGAACTCGCCGCTTCCGGTCTGGAGGTGAAAGCCGCCGCAGCGCGCTTCTATCCTTCATTGAATATCTCCGCGGCGCTCGGTCTTCAGTCCTTCACCCTTGGTTCGGCATTCAACGCGCCCGCATCAGTCATTTATGGTGCCGCTGCCAACATCATGGCACCGCTCATTAACCGCAGTGCGATCAGAGCTGCCTATAATGGTGCGAGTGCCCGTCAGGTGGAGGCCATTTACAGATACCAGCAGACGGTCTTGAAAGCCTACATCGAAGTGGTGAATCAGCTCGCGCAGATTCGCAACTACACCAAAGGCTTCGAAATCAAAGCCCAGCAGGTGCAGGCTCTCTATGACTCGATCGACATCGCCGGGCAGCTCTTTAACAATGCGCGCGCCGAATACACCGAGGTGCTTTTCACCCAGCGTGATGCTCTGGAAGCGAAGCTCGATCTGATCGAACTCAAGCAGCAGCAGTTGAGCGCATTTGTGAAGGCCTACAAGGCGCTCGGCGGCGGCTACAATCGTAACGACGGCGGCTCTGGGAACTCCACGACGATGAGTGTTCCGAAGGCGGCTGGAAAACTCCACGGAGGAGTGTGAGCTTGGCGTCTTGTGCGTTGTCAGGTTCTATTCCTGGAGCGCATCCAACACACGCCGACACCAGTCAGAGACGGCTGCTCCATCGGAGAAGTGGTTGACCATCAGGGCAAAGCAAAACTCTTCGCCCGCGTGGTTCTGTGCGAAGCCGGTGAACGTGCGCACGCCTGACATCGCGCCGCCTTTCCAACGCAAGCCGTCTTTGGACAGCAGTGAACCTTTGTAATTCTCTCCCTGCAATCCCGAGCCGACGAAGAACTGCAATCGCGCGAGATCGAGTGGGCGGATGAAGTCAGCGCGCGCGAGACCGCAGCCGTCCTCCATGCGCAAGCCGGTGAAAGTGAGTCCGCGCTGCTGCCAATGCTCACGAATCACGGCATCGGGTGCTTTGCCAGCTTTCACACCGAGCATGCGGAAGACGCACTCGGTTTCATGATTGTCAGAGGTGGCGTGGATGCTCTTGATGATGTCGAGCAGCGGTGGCGACTTGTGTTTCAGCACTTCGTGTTTCGGCTCAGCGGCACTTGATCGAGCACCGCCGATTTGAATGCCCTCGGCTTTGAGCAACTGCGTGAAATGATGAGTGATGAAACGCACCGGGTCAGGCACTGCTCCGCTCACACGGAATTTGGAAGCTCCTAAAGGCACGGTGCCGCGCAGATGAATCGCTGAGGTGTTTTCACCACCGTGAATGACTACGCCATCGCCAGAACCTTCCGGCCCGGTGGTCACTTCGTTCTTCCATGCAACCTCGGGCAAATCCGTGCTGATGCCGAGCAACTCCGCAGGCGCGCCAACAGCAGATCCTGCGCGGAAGGCGATCGTGTAACGGTTGTGATCGAGATTCAGGCCACACACGCCGCTGCCATAGCCGTTGCCGATGTCTCCCCAGTTCCAGAAGTCGTCGTAAAGACTGCCTGAGAAGATGCGTGTGTCGCCGCGAATGCGGCCGGTGATGGTGCGCAGGCCACGTTTCTTTAATTCCGCCGCCCAGGCTTGCAAATCGGTCATCGCCAACATGGGATCGCCACCGCCGACGATCACCATGTCACCTGCGATCACGCCATCTTGCAAAGCTGCGGTGGATTTGAGTTCGGTGACAAAGGTGAACTCAGGGCCGAGAACTTCGAGCGCTGTGGCTGTCGTGAGTGTTTTGAGACTGGAGGCAGGGATGAAAGCCGTCTGCGCATGGTCATCCATCGCGATTTCGCCCTTGGCATTGATGAGGCAGAAACCGATGGCCGTACCCGCGAGTGCGGGATTGGCGCGTGCTTCGTTCAGCAGCGCAGTGAGTGACGGAAACCGCTGCGGCACTGGAGTCACAGCCGGTGGATGTTGTGGCTCCTGATGGCGGATAATAAGCAGTGCTGCTAGTGCGGATGCGAGGAGCAGGAGGGCGATGTTTTTCAGCATGGTAGGAATCTAGTGGGAAACAGCCCTGCGCCAAGTGAGGCGCTTGCGGTTTTGTCCCATGCAGGCAGCTTCGCATGATGAAACCCGAGAAAGTGAAGTTCATGCTGATGGCTGCCGATATGAGGCGAGCTGTGGCTTTTTATCGTGATGTGATCGGCCTTGATGAGATTTTTGTGAGCGAGTTTTGGAGCGAGTTAAGGCATGGCGATGCGATTGTGGCATTGCACGGTGGGCATGATGGCTCGCGCAATCCTACCGGCCTCAGTTTTCAATACGGGGATGTGCTGGTGATGGCGGAGAAAATCGAAAAAGCTGGCGCGAAGCTCCTGCAATTCCCGCAGCCAAGAGAAGGCGAGCCGTTGCTGCTGGGCATCTACCGTGATGCGGAGGGCAACGAGGTGTTCATCACGCAGTATGTGGGGTGATTGAAGATTGCAGACGCCGAATTGCGGATTATCCAGAGCCTCCCCCGATGCAAACTGCCTTCATTCCTGTGCTCGATGCACTCCCAGCGCGCAAATCGCCGCTGATGGAGCGCTTTGCAGCGTTGCTGGAGCCGAAAGGCCCGGCGCAGGTGGAGGCGATGGCGCGGGAGTCACAAATCATCACACGGCGGAATTTTGGCAGGACGATGCGCTTGTTTGCACCGCTGTATGTTTCGAACGAATGCGTGAATAATTGCGGCTACTGCGGCTTCTCGCGCGACAACAACGCGATTCTGCGCGTGACGCTCACGGTGGAGCAGGTCGTGGCTGAGGCGAAGCACCTCGTGGCGCTCGGCTTTCGCAACATCCTGCTCGTGGCGGGTGAGCATCCGCGCTTCGTGAGCGAGGGCTATCTGGAGGAGTGTATTCGTGCCTTGCGTGACTTCGTGCCGTCGATCGGCATCGAAGTCGGGCCGATGGAGGCTCCTGAATATGAGCGCATGGTCAAGGCGGGCGCGGAGGGACTGGTGGTGTATCAGGAGACGTATGATCGCGCCGTGTATGATCAGATGCACACCGCTGGGCCGAAGAAGGACTTTGATTGGCGGCTGGCGTGCCCAGAGCGTGGCTACGCGGGTGGATTCCGTCGTATCGGCATCGGGGCGTTGTTTGGCTTGAGCGATTGGCGACTTGAGGCACTGCGACTTGCCGCGCATCTGGAGCACCTTTACAAGCACTGCTGGAAATCGACCTTCACCGTGGCGTTTCCGCGACTGCGGCCTGCGGCTGGCGGCTTCAAACCGATGACGGATTTTCCGGATTGGGCGCTGGTGCAGACGATATGTGCTTTCCGCATCACGTTCCCTGAAGTGGGCGTGATTTTGAGCACGCGCGAACCCGCGCCGCTGCGCGATGCGCTCGCGCCGTTGGGCGTGACGATGATGAGCGCGGGCAGTCACACGGAGCCGGGCGGCTACACAGGTGCGGGCAGCGATGATCTGCATCTCACCGTGCGCGGGCGTCGCGTGGAGATCGAATCGAAGGATGAGGCGAATCGTGCTGAGGGTCAGTTTGGCATTGCCGATGAGCGCTCGCCGCAAAGTGTGGCAGACATGCTGCGTGGTCGCGGCCTGGACGCCGTTTGGAAGGACTGGGATCCGTCGATCCTCGCAGCTTGAAACGATTGCACGACATGAAGATCACCTTGAACGGACAAAGACGCGAACTCACTCCACCGCTGACCGTGCGTGCATTGCTCGATGTCGTCGGTCTCGGCGGCAAACCGGTGGTGGTGGAGCAGAATCAAACCGCGCTGCTGCCGCGCGAGATTGAAACGGCCACGGTGAACGATGGCGATGTGATCGAGATCGTGCAGATCACGGCGGGAGGTTAGAGTCCCACATTGCCATATCCGTGCCCGAGTGAGCAGAGGCGGAAGAGGTGGTTGCAGACTTCGTGAGCGGCAAGGGTGCCGGTGCGGGGGAGTTGGTCGAAGTCGCCTATGAGGACGGGCCAGTCGGCGCGATCTTCGGGCACGCGGCCGTGCGAGCCTTTGACGAGTGTGGCGTCGAGCGGAATGACATCCATGAGCATGCGCTGGCCGAGCGTTTTTTGTGCGAGCTTGGCGGCGACTTTGAGCCTGGGCCACTTGATCTGCGGATCGAGAAAAAGTTCGACCGGATCATAGCCGCATTTGCGATGAATGTCCACGCAGCGGGCAAAGTCGGGCGCTTTGCGGTCGTCCTGCCAGTAGTAGTAGGTGAACCAGCTCTTCGCGTCGGCGATGGCGATCAAATCGCCGCTGCGTTCGTGATTGAGACCGACGAGATGTTTTTCCATCTTGCCAAGCACCTGGGCGACGCCGGGTGTGGTTTCGAGCGCTCCGCGGACGTTGTTGAGGATGCTCTGATCGTTCACATAGATGTGAGCGAGTTGATGATCGGCGATGGCGAAGGCCTTGGAGCCGCCGAGGTCGAGAGTTTCGCGTCCCAGTTCGTCTTTGATGCTGAGCCAGCCGCGCTCGCGAAAGACGCGGTTCAGGTGGATGGGCTGCTCGACATCCGTGATGCCGTATTCGGAGAGGAGGACGACTTTGATGCTCCGCGTTTCGTAGAAGCGAATGAGGTCGCCGACGACGTTGTCGATCTGACGCAGGTCGAAACGGATTTTCTCCATGTCGAGGCCGACGCGCTGGAGGTTATAGTCGAGATGCGGCAGATAAACGAGGGAGAGGCCGGGCCAGTGCTTTTCCTCGATCCACTTCGCACTTTCAGCGATCCAGATGGAGGATTTGATGTCGGAGCCTGGCCCCCAGAAGTGGCGAAAGGGGAAGGGGCCGAGATCTTTCTTGATGCGTTCACGCAGCGGCATGGGCTGCGTGTGGATGTCGAAAACTTTGCGACCGTCGGCAGGATAAAGCGGGCGCGGTGTGATGGCGATGTCGGCGGTGGAATACATGTTGAACCACCAAAACAATTTCGCGCAGGTGAACTGCGGATCGACACGGCGAAGTGCCTCCCAGAGTTTTTCACCGTGCATGAGCTGCTCGGGTTGCTTCCAGAAGCGATGCTCGGCGTAGTCGCGATCATACCAGCCGTTGGCGACGATGCCGTGATCGCGCGGCAGCCGACCGGTCAGATAAGCGGCCTGTGCGGTGCAGGTGACGGCAGGCACTGCAGGCTCGATGAGCGCGGAGCGATTGCGCTCCACAAAGGCGCGGATCGCGGGCGTGTGTTCGCCGATGAGCCGGGAGGTGAGGCCGACGACGTTGATAATCGCTGTCCGCTGCATGGCTTAGAGTTTCAAGTGACAGGTTTAAAGTTTCAAGTTCCGCAGGGCATGAATCGCCGCGTCCCTGCCAACTTGAAACCTGAAACTTCAAACTTGGAACTTCAGAGGAGCATCGCCGCGATGACGTAGGCGATTTTGCAGAGATGATGCAGTGCCTGATCTTGGGTGAAGGTGGTCCAGTTTTCGCATTTGGCGAAGTCGATGATCCAATGCAGCACAAACTCGATGACGCCGAGAATGTAACAGCCGGTGATGGCCCAGACCGCAGCGCCATGGAGGAGGCAATGCGCCGTCATGCACCAAGGCCAGATCGCATGCGGGCGTGAAGGGTCCTGCAGCTTGTGGAGCAGATGGCGGTTTTTGCAGGAGGAAAGGAATTCGCCCTGCAGTGGGTAGTCCATCAGGGCGTGGCCTGCAAAGAGGAGAAACAAGAGCTGCACGACCTCCAGAGAGGTGTGTGGGGGGAATGGCAGCAGGCCGGACATGGAGGGATTTGCCAATCGGCAGACGGCGGATCATTTGACGCACTGAGAGGTGAACGTGCGGCCAGATGATTCGAGAGGCCGTTCATCACATCACGCGCTGTAGAAGGCGGCGATCTTTTCGTTCACCGCGCGCAGACGATGAGCGATGGTGCGGCCGACGCCGATGAGCAGCCAGGCGGCGGCGCGGGGATACTCATTGATGTAGCCTTCAAGGCTCTCGCCGTCGATGCGCCAGACTTGGGAGAACTCGACGGCCGTGACGGTGGCGCTGGCCACGTTCGGGTCGAGGAGGTTGATCTCGCCCACGGTTTCACCTTTTTGAATGGAGCCAAGCAGCACCTTGTGACCGCCGCGCATGGCGGTTGCGTGGAATTTGCCGGAAACGACAAAAAAGAGACTGTTCTGCTGCTGCCCTTCTTCGATGAGGTGCTGGCCTGGCTGTACCGGGAGAAATTCGCCATAGCCGCTGAGGATGTCGCGATCCTCATCACCGAGAGGTTCGAGGATGCCAAGGGCGTCAAGCTTTGGGGTTGAGAGAGAGCTCATGTGATGCAGGGAGTGGATGAATAAGTGGCCTTTTTTAAGCGGGAACGCCAAGAATGGCAAGCATCGTGAGAGAAGGGGGAGAGTTGAGGGCAGATGTCAGCGACTGCGCCTCAGCGAGAGTGGTCATGCGCTTACGACATTTTCTCCGAAGGAAATCGTTCAGGAAACCAAAGGGTTAGGCACCTAAATTCCGCTGGATTTCCATGTTCAGCAGGCCAAGGTCGGCGCTCCTCCCATCTGCGTACTTCAACCCCAACCCCATCCCTCACCCTCATGTCCGAAAACTCATCCAATTCCAAGTGCTGCGGCTGCAGCAGCTACGCTTATGCTCACCTGCTTCTCCGTCTTTGGGTTGGCATGCGTTTGTTCATGGCGGGCCTCGACAAATTCCGCTGGGGCAATGGCCCGGAGGCGACCTTCAGCATCGCGAACTACACGGATAAGAAAGCTCCGCCGATTGGCAAGCTGATGGCCACAAACAGCTTCCTTCCCGAGTCGCTCTGCGGCCCGTTTGCGAACAGCATCGGCTATATTTTGCTTTTGGTCGGGCTTTGGGTTGTGATTGGCCTTTGCACCGAGCTGGGTCTGCTTGCTGCGGGCTTGGTTTTCCTGATGCTGGGCTTTGGTTTGGCGGCACTGCCGGATGACACGGAAGTCGTCTCCAACATTGGGCTTTCCATTCTCATCGTGGCTGCGGCTTTGGTGACTGCGAAGGCGAAGAATTATTCCCTCGACGGTCTTCTTTCCCGCAAGAAGGACGCATGATGGCCCGCACGGACCGTTATGTTCAGTGAAACCCCACACAGCGTGTGATCGCCCCATGAATTCTTCGTCTCCTTCATCTCCAGCGCCGCTGTCCCGCTTCATGGACCGCCGCGGATTCCTCCGCACCAGTGCTTTGACCAGCAGCGGCCTTTATTTGGCCACCAGCAAGAGTGCCGTCGCTCAGCAAACAGCGGCAGGCCGCACCATCAAGTGCGCCCTCGTCGGTTGCGGTGCCCAGGGCAATGCCCTTCGCGTCGCTTCCAAAGATGTGCCCGGCATCCAGTGGGTGGCCATGTGCGACATCTGGAAATTCTCGATCGCAAAGACTCGCGGTGGCTTCCTCGGTGAAAACAAGCATCAGGTCGAAGGGCAGATCAAAATCTACGAAGACATCAACGAGATGCTCGACAAGGAGCCTTCGATTGAAGCCGTCTTCATCGCCACGCCAGACTTCCTGCATGCGCCTTTCGCCCGTCTCTGCCTCTCCAAGGGCAAGAACGTGTATTGCGAAAAGATGATGAGCAACACCATCGAGGCCGCGCGTGATATGGTGCGTGCGGGCAAAGAGTTTGGCACTCAGGCTTTCCAGATCGGCCATCAGCGTCACTCGAACCCGCGTTATCTCAATCTGCGCGACAACATCATCAAGCCCGGCAAGATGCTCGGGCGCATCACCCATGCCTATGCGCAGTGGAATCGCGGCGTCTCCGGCAGCACGCCCCTGGGCGCGGTGAAGGGCTACGACATTCCGCAGGAAGTGCTCACCAAGTACGGCTACGGCAGCTTGGAGGAATTCCGCAACTGGCGCTTCTTTAAGAAGTACGGCGGTGGCCCGCTCTCCGATCTCGGCGCACACCAGATCGACATGTTTAACTGGATGTATGAGTCCACGCCTGTCTCCGTGATCGCCTCTGGCGGTGTGGACTACTTCGATGGCAATGATGGCCGCCCGAAATTCGAGCTGCCGGACAATGCGATGTGCATCTACGAATTCAAAACAAAGGAGGGCGCACTGCGCTGCTACTATCAGGTGCTCACCACCACGGGCTCTCAGGGAGCCTATGAGAAACACATGGGCACTGGCGGTACGGCACTCATCTCTGAACTCGAAACCAACGGCAATCAGCTCTATGCCGAGCCGGGCCAGGATTGGGAGACTTTCGCCCTCGGAGACAATGCACCCATTGCCAAAGCAGCGGACAAGGCGAAGAACAAATTCTGGGAACATCCGCGCGACTGGGAAAAGCCGAAACCCCCGTCCTACGGCCCTGTCAGCATGGCCGACGTGCGCGAGAGTAAGGCACTCTCTCAGTGGGAACTCAATGTCCGTCTGGCACGCAAGCCTCACTCTCCCCACATTCAGAACTTCATTGAAGCGGTGCAGACCAAAAATCCCGCGCATCTCACCTGCAACGTTGAAGAGGCCTTCCGTGCTTGCGTCACCGTTCTGAAAGCCTACGAGTCCATCGCCACTGGATCCAAATACATCTTTAAACCTGAAGACTTCCAAGTCTGAGGTTCATGACATCTCAAGTCCGCATTCGAAATACTTAAATCACACCTCCCCCCCTCCATGAAAAACACCATCCATACCCTCGCGGGCCTCGCGCTCGTCATCACCCTCGCCTCCTGTGGCAAGAAAGAAGAAGCCAAAACCGGTGGCGCTGCTGCTGCCCCCGCCGCTCCCGCTGCTGCCGCAGCCCCTGCGGGAGACCTTGTGGAAATCAAACTCGAATTTCCCAAGCCCATGTTCATTGGCACTCCGGTGCCTGCTGAACTGCCGAACCTCGAGAAGGCCGACCCCAGCAAAGTGGTGAAGTCGATCATGGTCCCCAAAGGCACGACCAATCTGGCCAAAGGCAAGACCGTTACCAGCTCCGACTCTGCTCCGATCATCGGCGACCTCACCCTCGTCACCGACGGCGATGCTGATGGTGCTGACGGTTCCTTCGTCGAGCTCATGCCTGGCAAACAGTGGGTGCAGATCGACCTCGGCGCGGCATCGAATCTTTACAAGATCGTCGTCTGGCACTTCCACAAGCAGGCGCAGGCCTACATCGACGTGGTCGTGCAGGTTTCGGACGATCCTGAATTCAAAACTGGCGTGACCACGCTCTGGAATTCTGACCATGACGACACCTCCGGCTTCGGCAAAGGCTCCGATCCTGCTTACGTGGAAACCAATCATGGCCGTGTCATCGACGCCAAAGGCACCAAGGCGCGCTACGTCCGCCTGTGGAGCAATGGCAACACCAGCAACGACATGAACCACTACTGCGAAGTCGAAGTCTTCGGTACCCCTGCAAAGTAAGTCACGCAGTCTGAATCACTTCCTCAACGCCGCGCAGAAACCCTGCGCGGCGTTTTGTTTTTCAAGCTTCACACTGCGCCTATCTGCCTGAGTGAGGCGGGCGCGCCCAGTTCTTATGCGTTGGTTTGTTTGGGGATCAGGGATGGCCGTTGCCTTCACTCGTGGGAGGATAAACGCGATGGGAGCGACGGTTCACGGATAGATCCATCAGACATAGCCACGCTTCTGCAAGCAGGGGTGGGGTGGTGGAGTTTCCTCCACGGGGCATCGTGCGTTGTGATTGACCGAAAGCGGTTAGCGGAAGCTTTTGGCAAAGTCGTCAGCGGTGGCTTTGGCGACGACCTTCGTTTTCTGGAAGGTCGATTTTTCGCCCTTCTCCACGAGGAGGCGTTCGTAGTCGGCTGAGGACATCGGAAGCGTGATGGTGGCATCTTGCCAGGTGGAAAGCAGGATGGCGTTGGCGAGTTCGACGCTGTGGATGCCTTCCTGAGCCGGGGAAAGCAGAGGTTCACCCTTCAGGATCGCGTTGGTGAAGTTTTGCAGGATTTCCACATGCTGCCCCCCACTGGGTTCGACGGGGATGTCCATGTGCCAGCTTTCCGGCATGGCAAAGGCGGCCTCCGCTTCCATGCAGAATTTGCTCATGGGTTGGCGGTTGCGTTGGAAGTGGATGCGCGTGCCATCCGTGACGGTGAGGCGGCCTTGTTCAGCGGAGATTTCGAGTTTGTTGATGCCTGGGGCTTCGCCGGTGCTGGTGACAAAGGTCGCCGTGGTGCCGTTGTCATACTGCAAGATGGCAGTCACATCGTCTTCGACTTCGATTTCGTGGAAACGACCGAACTGGCAGAAGCCGCGCACACGCTGGGGCATGCCGAACATCCACTGGAAGAGGTCGAGATTGTGCGGGCACTGATTCATGAGCACGCCACCGCCCTCGCCTTTCCAAGTGCCGCGCCATCCGCCGGTGGCGTAGTAGTAGTTGGTGCGGAACCAATTCGTCACCTCCCAGTGGACGCGGCGCACGGCACCGATCTCGCCACTGTCGATGAGGTCCTTCACCTTCTTAAAGCAGGCGTTGGTGCGCATGTTGAACATGGCCGCGAATATCTGTTTCGGATTCGTGTGTGCGGCGATCAGGCGTTCGCAGTCCGCCTTGTGCACGGAGATGGGCTTCTCCACCAGCACATGCAGTCCGCTTTTCAGTGCCTCGATGCCGATGGTGGTGTGGCTGAAATGAGGCGTGCAGATGAGGATCGCGTCGATGTGACCGCTGCGGATCATCTGATTCACATCCGTGAAGGCTTTTTCTCCTTCGATGAGTTTCGGCAGGGTGCCGACGCTTTCACACAGCGCAGTGACGCGCAGTCCTGGCACTTTGCCTCCGCGAATGTTCGCGAGGTGTGCTTTGCCCATGTTTCCAAGTCCGACGATGCCGATTCTGACGTTTTCCATGGCGCGAGCCTAGCAGAGCAGGGGGGGCGGTCAAGCGACTCAACAGTTGCGTATCACGCTGCCAGCGGCACTTTCACCGTCATGCGACTGTCAGGCGTCTCCAAGCTCTGGATCATCCTTGTTTCAGGATGGCTGTCGTTGGCGTCCTCTCTCCATCTCATGGCACAGGAAGAACTTCGCATTGGCATCGTCGGTCTCGACACTTCGCACTCGGAGCAGTTCACTCTGCGCCTGAACGATCCCGCAAATCCGAATCACATCCCCGGCGCGCGTGTGGTCGTCGCCTACCCTGGCGGCAGCCCTGACATCGAGGAAAGCAAAGCGCGCCTCGACGGCTTCACGGCCACCGTGCGTGATAAATTCGGAGTGCGCATCGTCGGCTCTGTTGCCGAGGCAGTGAAGGATGTGGATGCCGTGCTGCTGCTCAGCCTTGAAGGCCGCCCGCGCCTGGAGCAGATGCGCGCCATCACCGCTGCGGGCAAGCCGGTGTTCATGGATAAGCCTGTCGCGGCTTCACTCAAAGATGTGGTTGAAATTTATCGACTCGCCGCGACGACGCGCACGCCTGTCTTTAGTGCTTCTGCCGTCCGCTGGTATCCAGGTGTGCTGGAGGTGGCCGGTGCTGAGCCAACCCCTGCGCGCGGCGTGATCTCCTACGGCCCGGCGCATGTGTTGCCGCACCATCCCGATCTCTTTTTCTACGGCATTCATCCTTCGGAGGCCCTTTTTACCGTGATGGGGGGTGGCTGCCTCTCCGTCATCCGCACCACCACGCCGTCAGAGTCTGTCGTCACGGGCTTGTGGTCGGGAGGGCGCATCGGCACGCTCGTTGCCCTCCATGAAGGGGCAAAAACCTACAAGCTCATCCGCTTTGGAGACACCCGCGTCGCCGAACAAAAATCCGAGGGCGACTACACGCCGATGCTGCGTGAGATCATCAAATTCTTCCAGACCAAGCAGCCGCCCGTGTCACCCAAACAGACGCTGGAAATCTACGCTTTCATGGAAGCTGCGGAGGAGAGCAAACGCCGCGATGGTGCCCGCGTGACGTTGCGTGAGGTCATGGTCAAAGCCGGCGCCCCCGAGGCATGGCTACCCGAAGATCCCAAAGCGCACGGCGTGCAGCATCCGAAGCCCACGGCAGGAAAAAATCTCCCGCAGCCCGGCAAATCGTGATCACTCCGCGTTCTGCACCTGTTCGCGGATTTTTTCGAGTTCCGTTTTTGCGGTGACCACGTGATGGGCGATCTCGGCGCTGTTGCACTTCGATCCCATCGTGTTGAACTCGCGGAAAAATTCCTGAAGCAGGAAATCCAAGCTGCGTCCCGCAGGAGCTTCAGCGTCGAGGTAAGCGCGAAACTGCCGCACATGACTCGTGGCGCGCTCGATCTCCTCGGAGATGTCCACCCGCTCTGCGAAAAGCGCGATTTCGCGCACCAGTCGCTCGTCATCCAGAGGCAGCGGCAGCCCGGCTTCCTCCAGACGCTGCCGCAGCAGCTTGCGCTGATTTTCCGGCACCGTGGCAGCCTTGGCTTTGATGGCGGCGAGCAGTGACTCGATCGCGCCCAGTCGCGTCTCGATGTCCGCGCGCAGAGTCGCTCCCTCCGCCACGCGCATGAGATTCATCTGCCGCAGCGCGGTCGCCAGTGCCTCCCGCACCGGGGGCCACGCGTCTTCTGCCGTCGTCTCGACCTGCGCTTGTGTGATGACGCCTGGCAGGCGGGTGATGTCTGTGAGGGCGACCTCCGCTGGAATATCCAGCTTCAGCGCCAGCGTGCGCAGCGCATGAAAATAGTGTGCCGCCAGCGCATGATCCACCCGCACAGATTCCGCCGCCGTCCCTGGGCCGACATCGCGCCGCACGGCCACATTCACTCGACCGCGTGAAGCCACCGCCGCCACTTCGGCGCGCACCGTTGCCTCCAGTTCGCTGAGTTCCCGCGGGAGACTCACGACCACCTCCAGTTGTTTGCGATTCACGGAGCTGCATTCCACGCTCCATGTCACGCCCGCGTGTTCCGACTCACCGCGGCCAAATCCTGTCATGCTCTTCATGGCCTTCAGATGCAGCGGATTTTGCTTTTTGGCAAAGGCTTGCGCGCCTCTCGACGGAGATTCGTAGAGATTCCGGTTTGCATCCATCCGCGTGCTCCCTACGCTCGCGCTTCCATGGCAAAAGCAGCGCTCGGCAAAGGACTCGGACAACTCATCTCAGCCCCTTCGGCGGTGACAGGTGTATCGCGCCCACCTGCGCTGACGCTGCCCGCACCTGGTGATGTGGTGAATCACATCCCCATCGGCCAGATCGTCCCCAGCCCGCTCCAACCGCGCAAAGAATTTCAGGCCAGCCAGCTCACCGAGCTCATGGATTCCATCCGCGAGCACGGCATCATCCAGCCGCTCATCGTGCGCAAAGTGGGCACCACGCTGGAACTCATCGCAGGTGAGCGCCGCTACCGCGCTTCCAGTCAGCTCGGTCTTAAAGAATTGCCCGTCATTATCCGCGAAGCCTCCGACAAGGACGTGCTGGAGATGGCGCTGATCGAGAACCTCCAGCGTGAAGGTCTCAATCCCGTCGAAGAAGCGCAGGCCTACTCTCGCCTCGCCAAAGACTTCCACATGCGGCAGGAGGACATCGCCCAGCGTGTCGGCAAAAATCGCGCCACCGTGGCCAACACGATGCGCCTGCTCGACCTGCCGCCTCCTGTGCGCGAGATGCTGGCCACCGCGCAGCTTTCCACCGGACATGCCAAGGTGCTCCTCATGCTCAAAAACCATGATGAGCAAGAGCGCGTGGCGCGGCAGATCATTGCCAAAGGGCTGACCGTCCGCGCGACTGAGAAAGTCGTGGATGCGATCCTACGTCCACCGCCGCCGCCTAAACCGAAGCCGACAGAGAACGAGTTTGCCCACGCTGTCGCCGCCGTGGAGCAAAAACTCATCCAGCATCTCACCACCAACGTCAGCATCCAATACGGCGAGAAAAAAGGCCGCATCGAGATCGACTTCTATGGCCTCGATGACCTCAACCGCATCCTCAGTGTCCTCGGCGTCGAAGAGGAGGCTTTCGAGGAGGATTGATGCCAGCCTCGTGGGGTGCGCACTCGATGAACACCAGCCTTTGCAACGCGAATGAGGCCGAAGGTTTGCGAACGACCGCGCATTCCAGCCGCCGCGTGATCATGAAAAAAAACACGCGCTCATTGACGCGTGCCCGGGTTTGGAGTGAGGGGCTTCTCCTGCTCCGTTCGTCGTGCCTCCTTCTGATGTCATGCTTCATCACCTCCTGCGGTGCCGCGAGCACCTCTGCGGCTGGCGGTGACGCGGAGGTTCGCGAGTTTCTTACTCACTACTTCGCCACTTGGTCTGCGAAGGACATGGACGGGTACGCGGCTTGTTTTCATGAGCAGGCGCGGGTCAGTTTCATTCATCAAGGTATGCCACACACGCAGGGACTCACCGATTTCCTGCACGGGCAGAAGCTCAGCCACGCCACCGCCGCCGCTCCGATGACCGAAGTGCCCACGGGTATGAAAATCCTGCGTGATGAACGCACAGCGCAGGCCAGCGTGCGCTGGAAGCTCACCAAAGGCACAGAGATCACCACTGGCACCGATTGCTTCACGCTGATCAAAACTTCCGAGGGTTGGAAGATCATGAGCCTGCTCTTCTACAACGACTGAGCATCAACAGCGAACTGAGAACCGCGAACCAACAGCATGTCCCGTTCACCATCCAAACCTTCACCGTCTGCGCCCGAAGCCGCCGTTGCCTCCAGCAGCAAAAGCACGCGCCTCTTCCTCGGCATCTCCTGCTTTCTCGCCGGTGCGGCGATGATGGTCATCGAAATCTGCGCCTATCGCCTGCTCGCGCCGTTTTTTGGTAACAGCGTTTACACCTGGACCGCGCTCATCGGCGTCATCCTCATCGCTTTCAGCGCGGGCGGTTATCTCGGTGGTCATCTCGCTGACCGGAAGATGGCGCTCGATCTTCTAGGCTGGCTGCTGGCCGGTGCGGCGGTGCTCACTTTTTTCATTCCCGCGCTGCATGCGGTCTTTGCGCTGAGCTTGAGTGCGCGCGGCCTCATCGCCGGGCCGGTGATCATCTCGCTGCTGTTGTTCGCGACTCCAGGCGTGCTGCTCGGTGCCGTGTCGCCTGCGGCGGTGCGTTTTTACAGCCTCACACTCAAAGACACGCACGTCGGCGCAGCGGCGGGCACGATCAGCATGCTCGGCTCGCTCGGCAGCTTTGTGGGCACCTTTCTCTCTGGCTTTTTCCTGCTCTCCACCTTCGGCGTGCGCAGCATTTTCTTTGGCACGGCGACGCTGCTGCTCGTGTTGGCAGTGATCGCGTTCTTCCTCGCTAAAAACTCGCTCAAGCAGCAGGCACCGGTGATTTTGAGTGGCGTGTTTGCCTTTCTGATGAGCGTGCTGTCTGCGCCCAAGCCTAAGCCTGGCGTGATTTTCGAGCACGAGTCGTTTTATCATCACATCGAGGTCAGCGAACAGCAGGATGGCAACGTGACGCGCCGCGTGCTCCAGCTCGACTCCACGATGGAGGGCGGCATGGACGCGAAAACCGGCGAGCTGATCCTCCCGTATCAGGAATACTGGAAGCTCGCCCTGCTGCGTGACCCGGCAAAGGTGAGCAGTGCGCTCTTCATCGGTGCCGGAGCCTTCGGCATGCCGGAGAATGTGTCGCGTGATTTCCCTGAGGCCACCGTCGATGTCGTCGAAATCGATCCGCAGGTCATCGAGGTCGGGCGCAAATTTTTCAAACTCGACGAATACCCGCGCGTGCAGGCTCACGCCGGAGATGCGCGCCGGTTTCTGCTGCAGAGCGAAGGTAAAAAATGGGAACTCATCTTTGGCGATGCCTACAACGGCATCCGCCAGATTCCGCCGCACCTCGCCACGCGTGAGTTTTATCAGCAGGTCGCCGATCATCTCGAAGCGAAGGGCGTTTTTATCATCAATCTCATCGCCGCAGTGAATGGCCCCAAGGCTGAGTTGACCGCAGGCATGCTCACCACTCTGCGCCAAGTGTTCCCCTCGGTGGAGGCCTTCGCGGTCGGCTATCGGCACGAAGAGGCGCAAAACGTCATCCTCATGTGTTCTCGCGAGGATTTGAAACCGCTCATCGTGGATCGCTATGCCACGCCGAATTCATGGCAGGGGCGGCTTCTCCGCACGCATGTCCCTGCGGGCACCGTGCCGCGCTCCGACGTTGTTTTTACGGACGATCACAATCCTGTCGATGCCATCATCGCACGCGGCTTGCTAGAGTGAGACTCTCTCAGGCCGCTTTATTTCGTCAAAGGCTTCGCGGCAGGGGCAAGAGCTGGCGCGACGAAGGCATCGAACACCAGCACACCCCGGAGCGCATCCACGGCGCGTTCGAGTTGCTTGTCGCCGAGATTCGCTAATTCCAGCGCGGCGGTTTCCCCCGTGCCGTGAGATGCGCGCCACTTCGCCACGCGCATCTCCTCCTCCGTCGTCAAAGCGGAGACGATGTTCGGCTCCACGCCGTTCTCGTGGATCGTGCGATGGCTCGGCGTGTAATACTTGGCCGTCGTCAGCCGCATCGCTGCGCCGTTTTGCATCGGCAGGATGGTCTGCACGCTGCCTTTGCCAAAACTCGTCGTGCCCACGATGATGGCACGCTTCAAATCCTGCAGCGCACCTGCCGTCAGTTCGCTGGCGCTCGCGCTGCCGTGATTGATCAGCACGGCCATGGGATACTTGCGCGGCTCCTTGCCATCCCGCGACGGTGTGCGGTAGGGCGGGGGATTCTGCGCCGCCACGCGTCCTTCCGTGGTGACGACGACCGTGCCCTCAGGCAAAAACTCGCCGCAGATCGCCACCGCGCTGTCCACCAAGCCGCCGGGATTGTTGCGCAGATCGAGCACAAAGGCGCGCATGCCTTCTTTCTCCAGTGTGTCGAGTGCCTTGCTCAGCTCATCCGCCGTTGGTGCATTGAATTGCGAGATGCGCGCGTAGCCGATTTTGAAATCACCGGCCAATTTGGCAGGCAGCAGCATCGCATCATGCACGGAGGTCTCTGCCAGGGTTTCGTGTTTCACTTTGAACTCCAAAAACTGCTTGGTGCCTGGGCGCCGCACCGTCAGGCGCACTTCATCGCCGGTTTTTCCTTTGAGAAGCTGCATCGCCTCGATGACGCCGACGGAATCCGTCAGCACATCGTTGATCCGCGCGAGCTGATCGCCCGCCAGCACGCCCGCCTCAGCGGCAGGCCCATCCTCACGCACGGTGATGATGGTCAATAAATTTTGCCGCAGTGCCACCGTGATGCCGATGCCCTCGGAGGTGTCGCTTTGCTCGCGCTGCATGTCCTCAAAGAGCGACTTGCCCATGTATTCGCAGTGCGGATCGAGGCGGTTCAGCATGCCTTGCAGCGCGCCTTCCACCAACTCCGCGTAGGTGATCTTTGATTCGTCCACGTAGTTCTGCCGCACCATTTCCATCGCACGCGTCAGCATTTCGATCTGCTGGTAGGCATCCTCGGGCGGCGGTTTCGCGGGCGGGGTGACTGGAGCGGGTTTGGTCTCTGGTTTCGCGGCAGGTTTCCGCTCTGGCTTCTTGTCAGGCTCGGCAGATTTCGGCGCGGGCGTCGTGGTGGGAATCGCTGGCGGAGTGGCGGCAGGTGTTGGCGGAGCCGCGGGGAGGCTCACACTCACGGCCAGTGTCAGAAAAATGGCTGGGGCACAACGCATGGTGGCACAGTGCATGAATCAGCGATTTGGAACAGAGAAAAGTCAGCCCATCAAACAGAGGGGGGCGGAGCGCGCGCAAGAGAAACCCAGGCAAGTTGAAAACTCGCGCTCCATCACTCCAGTGTGATGCCGCCCCAATACGAGAACTCGTAGCTCCAGCCGTTGGCATGTGCTTCGAGGCGCAGAGTGATGTCCTGACCCTGCCACTTCGTCAGATCAACCTCCACGGTCTTCCAGCGTGGCTTTTCATGGTCCACGACGGCTTCTTTGATCACCTTTCCGTTGACCGTGGTTTTGAAAATCCAGTCGCCACGATCATCGGCGGCGATGCTCACTTTCAGTTTCGTTTTGCCGGCTTCGACTTTGAGTTTTCGCTCAAAACTCGCGGGCGTTTTCTTGTCCGGGAACGGATGCATGAGCAGCACGTTCGTTTTGCCGTGGTATTCGGCCAATTTGACCGGCGTGCGCTCAAAGTCGGGCGCGCTCACTTTCCAATCGGGATTCCAAAGCGACACGCTCTCCCAGTCAATCGCGCGCCAGTTGGGGCCCTTGGGCTTTGCGGTTGTTTCAGGTAATTCAACGCCCTGGATGAGCAGCTTTTTCTTCTCCGGCGTCAGCGGGCCTTCCTCCGGCGGGGCGAGCACATACCAGATGAGATCGCGGAAGGCTGCATCTGGTAGATTGCTGAATCCCACTGGCATGAGACTCTGCTTCGTGTTCGTGAGCGAAGCGATCTGATCGCGCGGCACGATCTGTGTCGCGCCACCGGCTCCGAGCAGCTTCACATGCGTCGGCGTGTCCTCCACCACACGACCAGCGAGCGTGCGGCCATCTTTGGTGGACACGGTGAAGTTCTCGTAACCGTTGCCGATGATTTGGTTCGGATCGATCACGTTCGCGAGGATGGCGTCGAGATTGCTGCGTCCGCTGCCGATCAAATCCGGCCCCACCTTCTGCCCGCCGCCGTGGAATTCATGGCAGACCATGCACGTCGCCGTGAACATCTGCTTTCCATTCGCTAAGTCCGGCTCGCCCGTGAGGCAGACCTGCTTCTTCTGCGCGATGAGAGATTTGATGTCCTCCGAAGAATCCTGCCACGCTCCGAGCACTTTGTAGGCGAGATCGCGGATGCTCTTGTTCTTACTCGTTGCCAACGCTCGGCGCACCGGGGCCGGGAAGCCGCTGGCGTTGACTTTTTCTGCGGCAATGGCCTCTAGCATGGCCTTGGTCCATGTCGCTCGACTGGAAAGCGCCTCCAGTGCGGCAATGCGCAGATTGAAATCCGTCGAAGCGGCCTGCGTGAGCAGCGGCGCGATGAAATCATCACTGCCGAGGTCGGCTGCCGCGCGAATCGCGGCCACCGCGAGTGCCGTGGATGTGCCGGGAGCCAGCAGCGGCTTCAGACCTTCCTTCACTGCATTCGTGCGCACCTTTTGCAGCGATTGCAGCACGGCGATGCGCTCTTTCTCCGGCTTTGAAGCATCATGCAGCACCGCGATCATCTCCTTTACGGCCACTTCATTGCCCCACAGCACCGCGAGCGTTTGCGCATGCTTGCGCACGTCGGCATTCGCTGACGAACGCCACTTCGTGAGACTGGCGGAGACATCCTTCGCCGGTTTGATCACACCGCTCTCCTGTCCGAGCACGAGACCGTGCAACGCATGAGCGAGCAAGACATCGTGCCCGGCGATCTTGTCGCAGAACTCGACCGCGAGATCGAGGTTCTCGGCCTTCCGCGTGTCACAGAGCCGACGCATGGCTTTGTGGGAGAGGACGCGGGAGAGGGGCTGGGTGGTGGGGGCGGTTTGCGCCAGCCATGCTGTCGCATAGGCTGAATTGATGGCGAAACCATGCTCGACAGCCATCCAGATGGAGAAGGCCAGTCGTGGATCTGCTTGCGGATTGGAGACTAAGATGGGTGCGACTATCTTTGCTGGATCAGCGGCTGCCACTTCGATTTGATCCACTGTCAGTGGCATGCTGGCCAACTGTCGAGCCGCAATAGCAACGGCTGCCTGGATCATCGGATCGGAACTTTTGGCGAGTTGTTCAAGCCATTGAGGAGTAGGAAGATCGTTTGGTCCTGCCTCTCCAGTGGCACGAATCACAGAGAGTTGAATCGACGAGTTCGGACTCGCGGCGAGGGCTTTGAGGAGCTTTTCCCCTTCGCTATCAAGCAAACCTGAGGCTCCAAGAGCCCAAATGGATTCTAGTCTGGTAGGAATCGCTGTTTGAGATTGCGCCAGTTTGATAAGTTGTGTTGTTGCAGTGGGGTCACGACGCTCCACCAGCATCCGCCTCGCCATCCGGCGCATCCAGTTGTTGGGATGCTCCAGCGTTTTGACGAGGTCGGCGGTGGAGAGTTTTTTGAGGTCGAGGTTTGGCGGAGTGCGGACGCCCTCGTTCGATTGGGTATCATGGGTTTTGGCGGACGAGGGCGTCCGCGCTCCTGTGTGAACGACGCGCCAGATTCTTCCGCGCTCGCGATCGACGCCCTCGGGATTCGCTTTCGCGTTTTGATAGCAGGGATACTTGTCACACCAGTCCATGATCCACAGGAAGCCATCGGGTCCGGTCTGGGTGCTGACGGGGCGGAACCAGCCGTCGTTGGCGCGGAGGAAGTCGCGGCGCGGCTCGCATTTGAAGGTGGCACCGACGGGCGTGAGGATTTCCTCGTGGATGGCGTTGTCGTGGATGTTGCCGATGAAGGCGTGGCCGTGCGTGTCGGCGGGATAGCGGCCTCCTTGATAAATCTGCACGCCGGCATACGCGGCGCGGAAGTGCCGGTGCTTCACGATGCTGGGCAGCAGTTCATACGCATACGGATTCTCCGGCGCACCGCCCTGGCGCACATAGATGCCGCCGGGTGCCATGTGGAAGAAGTGGTCGATGACGCAGGCACTGACGAAAAAATTCCCCGCTGCGTCGTAGTCGCAGCCCCAGGGATTGCTGGTGCCATCGGCGAAGACCTCGAATTCCCACGGAGCATCTTTTTCATGGCTCATCGGGCGCGCGCGGCCAAGACCGGCATCAAACTTGAAGCCCTCGCTCTCCGGCTGACCGGGGCGGCGCACCTTGCTGTGGGTGAAAACGCCGTGCGTCATGTAGAGCCAGCCGTCCGGTCCCCAGCAGAAGGAATTCAGCAGCTCATGCGTGTCCTCGCGGCCAAAGCCGGTGAGAACGACACGCCAGGCGTCGGGTTTGTCGTCGCCATCATCATCGCGAAAGTGCAGTAAGTGCGGCTGCTGGCCAATGTAGATGCCGTCATCGCCGCAGAGGATGGCGGAGGCGAGATTGAGGCCCTGCACGAAGACGGTGCGTTTGTCGGCAGTGCCGTCGTTGTCAGTGTCTTCGAGGATGATGACGCGGTCACGTGGGAGGTTCGCGGTTCGCGGTTCGCCGTTCGCTGTGGAGAGACAATGCGCAGGCACCGGGTGGTATTGATCGTCCTTTGCCTCGCCACCGAAAGGCGCGGGATGCGGCGAGCCTTCGGGATATTCATAAGCCTCCACGACCCACAAACGCCCACGATGATCCCAGGTCATGGCGACGGGATTCTTCACCATCGGCTCATGCGCGAAGCAGCGCACCTCGTAGCCCTCTGGCACGCTCATTTTCGCGCGCGCCTCCTCTGGCGTGGGGCAGGCCGTGGTGGCAGCGGCGCGTTCTCCAGTGATCTCCTTCCCAGCGGCGTGCAAATCAACGGCAACGAAACCAACAAAAAGAAAAACGAGAGAGCGCATGGTGAATCAGGTTGTAGCAGGAACTACGGAGCAACGACAAGAATGATGTCGGACACGGTTTGGGCGGAATCGGACGTGGGATGCCCGTGCTTGCCAGTTAGAGCCTTCGACTTAGACTGGTCCCATGAAAAAGAAGCCCCGTGATTTCCATGTCGTTATCGAACGTGACGAAGATGGATGGCTTGTCGCCAGTGTGCCACAGATTCCTGGCTGCCATACGCAGGCAAAGACCTACGACACGCTGATGAAGCGTGTGCGTGAGGCGATTGAGGCATGCCTGAGTGTCTCAGATGTGATCCCGGAGAAAACGGAGTTTGTGGGTGTGCAACGCGTGGTCGTGTAGCCTCATGCCCCGTCTCACACGTCTCACCGGGAAGGAGTTGATGAAGTGCTTGAAACGGCACGGCTTCATACTGGCCTGTGTGCATGGCAGCCACCATGTGATGCAGCACGCTGATGGACGGCAGACGGTGGTGCCGGTGCATGCGGGCGAAATCATCGGTCCAGGTCTGTTGCGGAAAATTTTGCAGCAGACGGAACTGGAACCTGACGATCTGGTATAGGGGTGGGAACGAACACGAGGACGATTTGACCGGACGTCATCCATCCTGTTAATCCTGCGCATCACCGGATTCGGAATTCTCTAACCGCTTACATGACACTCATCAGACGCTCATTCAGAAGTCATTTATCAGCGTCAAATTAGAGTCTTATTAGCGGGTTAAGTTTGTTCGCGTCACTGAGGTGTCCAAAAAACATGAAGACGCCAAGTGCAATCCTTCCAATTCCCGTTCATCCTGCCCCAATGTCCTCCCCAGCATCCTCCTCCCGCAAAACTCCCGAACAACTCCGCTCCTGGCGCTGGTATGGCCGCGATGAGCTGCGCTCTTTTGGTCATCGTTCGCGTGCGAAGCAGGCGGGCTGGGGCAGTGACGATTATGTTGGCAAGCCGATCATCGGCATCCTCAACACTTGGAGCGATCTGAACTCCTGCCACATGCATCTGCGCCTCACGGCGGACGCAGTGAAGCGCGGCGTGTTGCAAGCGGGCGGCCATCCGATGGAGATTCCCGTCATGTCGGCGGGCGAGATGCTGACAAAGCCCACCGCGATGTTTCACCGCAATTTCCTCGCGATGGAGACGGAGGAAATGCTGCGCGCCAATCCCATCGACGGCGCGGTCTTGCTCGGCGGCTGTGACAAATCCACGCCCGGCCTGCTCATGGGCGCCTTTAGCATGGACATCCCCATCATCTACATGCCCTGCGGCCCGATGATGAAGGGCAACTGGCGCGGCGACACGCTCGGCAGCGGCAGCGATGTGTGGAAATACTGGGATGAAAAGCGTGCGGGCAATCTGAGCTGGGGCGAGTGGTGTGAGATCGAGGACGGCATCGCCCGCAGCCCCGGACACTGCATGACGATGGGCACCGCGAGCACACTCACCGCTTTGGCCGAGACGCTCGGCCTTGTGATGCCGGGCGCGTCTTCGATTCCCGCTGTGGACAGTGCCCATGCTCGCATGGCTGCGGCTGCGGGCCGTCAGATCGTCGAGAACGTGTGGCTGGACCGCAAACCCTCCGGCATCGTCACCGAACGCTCGTTTGAAAATGCCATCGCGGTCGATATGGCACTCGGTGGCAGCACGAACGCCATCGTGCATCTCGTCGCGATGGCTGGACGCCTCGGCATCAAGCTGCCGCTCGAAAAATTCGACGAGATCAGCCGCAGAGTGCCGCTCTTGGCAAATCTGCGCCCCGCAGGCAAATACCTCATGGAGGAGTTCTTCCTCGCTGGTGGTCTCCCTGCGTTGCTCAATGGCATGCGCAATCTTTTGCACACCGATGTGGCCACCGTCACTGGCAAGACGCTCGGCGAAAACATCGCCGATGCGATCATTCATAACGAAGATGTCATCCGCACGCCGAAGAACCCACTGCAACCGGATGGCGGCACCGCGATCCTGCGCGGCAATCTTTGCCCGAATGGCGCGGTCATCAAACACGCCGCCGCGACGAAGGAACTCTGCACGCACAAAGGGCCCGCGCTCGTGTTTGACAGCTATCCGGAAATGAAGGCCGCCATCGAGGACATGAACCTCGATGTGACGAAGGACACCGTGCTCATCCTGCGCAACGCGGGCCCGGTCGGTGCGCCCGGCATGCCGGAGTGGGGCCAGCTCCCGATCCCGAAGAAGCTCATCTTGCAAGGCATCCGCGATATGGTGCGCCTGAGCGACTGCCGCATGAGCGGCACGAGCTACGGAGCCTGCGCGCTGCACATCGCGCCCGAAAGTGCCGTCGGCGGGCCGCTGGCACTCGTGAAAAACGGCGACCTTATCGAACTCGACGTGCCGAATCGCAAACTGCACCTCCACGTCAGCGATGAGGAACTGGAAAAACGTCGCGCCGCCTGGAAACCCGCGCCGCAGCGCTATCATCGCGGCTACGCGAAGCTTTTCGTCGAGCACGTCACCCAGGCCGATCAGGGCGCCGACTTCGATTTCCTCCAGCACGGTCCTGCGGTGCCGGAGCCGGATATTTTTTGATCGCAGACGAGTCAGCAACTCGGGTGATGCCAGAGACTCAAGAAGGAGTCGAGCGTCAGCGCATGGAGCATTTCTGTCCGGTCATGAAGCTCTGGTAAAACTGCGGCAAAGTTTGTGAAAGGTGAACGGGACGCGCAAGCACTTCGGATCAACTGCACACGTCATGACATGGACAGGAAAAGTTCACACGTTGTGTTTTGCATCCGCGAGGGATGTGGCGATGGGTTTGTTGCCGAGTTTTGATACCTGCAAAAGAAAAGAAAGGCGTTTTCGGCATCGATCCGCGTTAGGCGGCCGCATCGCGGCTCGTTTGTTCCGCGCCATGATCTTCCGCATTCTCACCATCCTGCTGATCACCGCGAATGCATTCGCTCAAACGAAACTGCAAAAAGCCGATGTCACGCTGACACCGCCGAAGAATCTCAAGACGAAGCTTTCGCCGGGCTACACCATCCCCATCGTGGACATCAGTGGCGAGACGCAGCGGCAGGTCATCGTGGATCGTGAGAAAGGCCAGTACCTCGGCCACCCGACCACTGTGTTGCTGGAGGACAACAAGACGATGCTCACGGTGTATCCGAAGGGCCACGGTCGTGGTGCCATCGTCTTTAAGCGCAGCAACGACACCGGCCTCACCTGGGGTGAGCGTCTGCCCACGCCGAAGTCCTGGGCGACATCTCTCGAAGTGCCCACGCTGCACCGCGTGATCGACGCCAGCGGCAAAAAGCGCATCATCATGTTCAGCGGCCTCTATCCCATCCGCATGGCCGTCACGGAGGACGACGGCGCAAACTGGAGCGAGCTGAAACCCATCGGCGATTTCGGCGGCGTGGTAACAATGGCCACGGTGATCGGCTTGAAAACACCCGGGCATTATCTGGCCTTCTTCCATGACGACGGGCGCTTCATCCGCGGCGGCGATGTGGAAAAATATCGCGTTAAAAGCCCGCATGTGCCGGATTACTCATCCTCCACCGCCAAACCGTGGCGCTTCTGGGTTTACACCACGCTCTCAAAGGACGGCGGCCTCACCTGGAGCGTGCCCGCGCCCATCGCCATGCTTCCCGACGCGAACCTCTGCGAACCCGGCGCGCTGCGCTCACCCGATGGCAAACAAATCGCCGTCCTGCTGCGTGAAAACAGCCGGAAGTACAATTCCTTCGTCATTTTCAGCAACGACGAAGGCCTGACGTGGACACAGCCCAAGGAACTCCCCGCCGCGCTCACCGGCGACCGCCATACCGCGAAATACGCGCCCGACGGACGCCTCTTCATCAGCTTCCGCGACACCACGCACGTCAGTCCCACCAAAGGCGACTGGGTCGGCTGGGTCGGCAAATACGAGGACATCGTGAATGGCACCGAAGGCCAATATCGCGTGCGCATCATGGACAACACCAAAGGTGCCGACTGCACCTATCCCGGCGTCGAAATCCTGCCCGACGGCACCTTCGTCACCACCACCTACGGCCACTGGACCGAGGGCGAGGAGGCGTATGTCGTCAGCGTGCGTTTCAAACTGGAGGAACTCGATGCCAAACTTCGCAAGTAACCGCCGCCGCTTTATCGCGGGTCTGCCGGCACTCGGATTGATCTCCGCTCGCGCGGCGGATGAAAAGCCGCTTGAGCACATCGTCTTCGGCTCCTGCCTCGACACGCATGAGCATCCCATGCTCGACCGCACGCTCACGCTGCCGCGTGACCTCTTCATCTTCATGGGCGACAATGTCTATGCGGACAAAGGCGGCATCCCGATGATGCAGGAGAAGTATGCGCTGTTGAAAAACAGCCGCTTCTTCCGTGGATTGAAGAACAAGCCGATCCTCGCGACCTGGGACGACCATGACTTCGGCCAAAACGACGGCGGAGCCGATTGCCCGATCAAAAAAGAGGCGCAGGTGGAGTTCTGGAACTGGCTGGATGAACCTGCGGATTCGCCGCGCCGGAAACAGGAGGGCGTTTATCATTCCCAGACTTTCGGGCCGGCTGGCAAGCGCGCACAGGTCATCCTGCTCGACACGCGCTACTTCCGCAGTCCGCTCAAAAAGACCACGAAGGAGAAAGCGATGCTCGGCGGCAGCAGCGTGCCCACGGACGATGAAACAACGACGATGCTCGGTGCGGCGCAGTGGGCCTGGCTCGAAAAAGTGCTGCTAGAGCCTGCGGAACTGCGCATCATCGTCTCCAGCATCCAATTTGCCCCCGAGGCGCACGGCGGCGAATGCTGGGCAAATTTTCCGCACGAGCAGAAACGCCTGCTTTCACTTCTTCGAGGCCACAAAGCCCTCGTTTTGAGCGGCGACCGTCATTGGTGCGAGTTTTCGAAGAACGGCGTCTTCGATTTCACTTCCAGCTCGATGACGCAAAAGCACCCGCGCGGCACGCCGACGGCGAACAAGCACCGCATCGTGCCGAGAACGTATCATCTGCCGAACGTGGGCTTGCTGAGCCTCGATTGGGCTGCGCAGACAGTCAGCGCGAAAATCTTCGGCGAGGACGATGGGGCGAAAATTGAGCTGCGAGTATCGTTCAATGACTTGCAATCATGACCCACGCTCATCGCGACAATGACAGACTGGGCAAGCAACACTTTTCATGTGTCGCATTTCCAAAACCTCGCGGGCTGGGCGAATGTGATGATCCGATCGCGGTTATCGCACATCGCAATGGGATGAGGCGCTCGACGATACCATGGTGATGAGTATCAGAACCAGATCGCCATCACGAAGTTCGTAAAGCAATGCCCGCCAACCCAACCTTCGGTCACTGCCAGATCTCATAGAAACTGGCTCAAACATTGAGAGGCAGATCATTCGAACTCGATTCAGACACCGTGACTATTGAGGATCGCAGAATAGAGCGACATAATCTGGGGGGAACTCATCAGAGGCTTAGCAGTTGCCGCGACGAGGCGTAGCGGAATGCGTCAGCATTCCGACGTTAGAATCGCGCGATGTATCCCTATTTCGCGAGTCTCAATAAGCACACAGGCGACGAGAAATCGTTCATAGTCGCATGTTTATGCAGGTATGACGTGAACGTATCTTCCCCCTTGCGCCTTGGCTGCGAGAGGCTACCAATCTGTCCCGCTCGCGGGTTTGTCTGCGAGTTTTCCGCAAACGTCAGCAATGACAACGGCGGGCTGTGGCTCAGCCTGGTAGAGCGCTTCGTTCGGGACGAAGAGGTCGTGGGTTCGAATCCCGCCAGCCCGACCACTCTTTCTCAGTGTGGGAAGAATGGTTTGATGAGTTGAGTGTCATCATGAGGGCGCTTGCGGTGCTTCGCGCGTTAGATCACACGGTCATTGCCGCCATCGACGGGAATCTGCGCGCCGGTGACTTTGGCGAAGAGCGGGCTGGCCATGGCGGCGACCATGTTGCCGATGTCTTTGCTGCGAATCTCGACCTTCATGAGGTTTTTCGTTTTGTATTCCTCGACGGTCATGTTGTAGCGCGCGGCACTCTTGGCGAGGGCTTCGGGGGTCCAGAGCTTGGTGTCAAAGACGGCGTCGGGATGCACGATGTTGACGCGGATTTTCCACGGGGCGAGCTCGAGGGCGGCGACGCGGCAGAGCTGTGTGAGAGCGGCTTTGGAGCAGGAGTAAGCGGACGCGCCTGGGCCGGGAGCTTTGAAATTGCGGCTGCCGACGAAGATGATGCTGCCATTGACGCTGTGCTTCACATACGGGATGACCTTGTTCATGAGCTTTTGATGGCTGGTGAGATTGATCGAGAGAGTGCGGTCCCAATCGGTCTGCGCCATGACATCGAGGTTGTCGTTCTTCGGGAAGATGCCGGCGTTGCTGACGACGATGTCGATGCCGCCGAATTCGCGCACGGTGAAGTCGATGGCGTCCTGCACGGGCTGGTCTTCGGTGAGGTTCACGACGATGCCGATGGCACCGATCTTGGCCATGATCTGCGGGATTTCCTTGTCGATGTCGAGACCGACGACCTGCGCGCCCTGCTCGGCGAGGGATTCGGCGATGGCGAAGCCGATGCCGGCGGCGCAGCCGGTGACGAGGGCGACTTTGCCCTGGTGAACTTTGCGCGCGGGGCCTTTGCGCAGCTTGGCCTGCTCGAGATCCCAGTATTCGATGTCGAAGATTTCTTTCTCGCTCAGCGGTGCCCAGCCGCCGGTGCGCTCGGCGAGCGCGACGGTGGCAGCAGTGCTTTCGGCGATGTCGGCGACGATGTTGGCGTCCTTCAAGGTATCGCCAAAGCTGACGATGCCTGCGCCGGGCCAGATGGCGAAGCGCGGCGCGGGATCGAGCATGGTCTGTGCCGTCGCGTGCTTGGTGAAATAGGCGGCGTAGTCGTCGGCGAATTTCTGCACGCTGGCGGCGTGGTCGTCACCGAGCACGGCGGGGATGCGCTTGGTGCGGATGCTGTGATCGGGCGTCAACGGGCCACGCGTGGCGCAGTCGGTGATGTTGGGAAGCGCGGCGTAGCTCAAGGCAGCCTCGCTGGTGCTGAGGCGTGCGATTTGCGGGAAACCGCGGGTTTTGGAGACGAGCTGGCGGAGCTTTGCGAGGGCGAGGAGGTCTGTTTTGACCTCGGTGACAGGATTGACCTGAGTGACGGATTTTTGGGCGAGGTAGGCTTCGGCTTTGGTGACTAGCTCGATGTGCTTTTCGTAGCTCGCTTTGGCATCGTCGGCGAAGGTGAAGAGGCCGTGCTTGAGGAGCACGATGCCCTCGATGCCTTCTTTGTGGAGATCGGTCTTCTGGAGCACTTCGAAGACTTGTTTCGCCAAAATGAAGCCGGGCATTACATAGGGCAGCACGAGCACTTTGGGGCCGAACAGCTCCTTCGTGCGGGCTTCGCCATCCTGCGCGCAGGTGAGGGCGGAGATGGCGTTGGCGTGACTGTGATCGACGAATTTGAAAGGCAGAATGGCATGCAGGATGGCCTCGATGCTGGCAGCGGGCGCGTTCGGATTCGTCATCGCGGCGCGTTGCTGCAGGACCATGTCCTCGTCGGTCATGGTGGGCAGTTTGGCCATCTTCAGCAGTGCTTCCATGCGCACGGGGGCAAAACCCGCGCGCTCAATCGTCGCCAAGTCCCAGCCGGAGCCCTTCACATAGCAAAGCTCGACGGCATCGCCGAAGTAATCCTTCTCGGTGACCTTGACGGAGGTGTTGCCGCCGCCGTGGAGCACGAGTTCTGGATTTCTGCCGAGCAGGCGGGAGGTGTAAACGCGTTGTCCGAGGGCGTCGGTGCCGAAAGCGGCGGCTTCAGTGTCGTTCCAGAGGCTTTGCATGAATGGGGGAGATGGAACGCCAGACTTCCGATGATTGAGAAGTGACGCAAGGGGATTTTCCCTTCACGCGGAGGTCAATCCACGGCTGCGCATCTCCGGCAGTGCCCACTCATATTCTTTCACGAGTTGCTCCACCACGTCGCCACTGCGCATTTCCGGCGGCAGCACTTCCCAGGTGTAGGTTTCCAGTTCGATGTGCTGACATTTTTGAGGATTTGCGGCCAGCCAGTCCATGGCTCCGATCAAATGATCCCGCGTGCTGTCAAATCCGTCGCCCGGCTGAGCGTGGATGGGGATGTGAAAATGCACGCGCCATTCTTCACCGAGTTGCTCTGATTGTTGCTCGGCGAAAGCGAGCGCATCGGGCAGGTCTTTGAAGCGGCGCAGCGGCTCGTCTGCGCCATAGCTGGCGACGACTTGATGGAAGTACACCGGTTCATCAAAAGCGCGGAGCTTTGCCAGATTCTCCTTTGTGGGGCGCAGCTTGAGCGCGGAGCTGAAGTGCAGCTTGCTGAGGCGAATGCCGGCACCGGTGATGCGTGTCAGCGCTTTGCGCGCGTCTTCGAATTCGACGGCGAGATGGCAGGTGTCGTAGTTGAGTCCGATGAATTTGAAGAAATCGCGATCCTGTGGATGGCGATCGAAATAGAGGCCGAAGAATTTCAGCGTTTCGCCACTGGTTTCAAACAAGCCGAGAGGCTCGGGTTCGAGGCCGAGATGCAGGTCGTGTCCGCTTTTTTCAGCGACGGTTTCGATGTGCTCGCGGCAGAGGCGCAGATTCGTGAAGATCTGCCGCAGCTCGTCCGCACCCACGTTGAAGGTTTTGTGAGAGCCGGGCAGCGTGCTGACACTGCCACTGACGCCGGGAGGCAGGAGCTGCGCGAGGATGTCGAAGAGCAAGTTGGTGTACTCTAGGCGTTCCTGCGTGCTCCAGTCGGGGCGGAACACATGTTCTTTGACGCGCGTGCCGTGGAAGGAGCCGTAGGGGAAGCCGTTGATGGTGAAAACGTAGCAGCCGTTGGCATCGAGCCAGGCTTTGAACTCGTCGATCTTTCCTGGGGCCGCGAGTTCGCGTGCGGCCTGTGCACCCAGGCGCAAACCGATGCCGTAGGGCTGTCCGTTGCTGACACGATCTTTCACCCGCAGCGTGTAGGCTTTCAGTCCGTGCCATGTTTCTTCCCAAGTCTCCCCACGATGGATGTTGGTGCAGTAACCGAGATGGATGTCATGGGCGAGACGCATGTTTCTCAGTGCGCGGAAGCGTGGCCGTCGTCAACTGGATCGTCTGGTGACAGCGGGCACGGCGGCTGCGCCACTCAGGCAGTGGGCAGGTGCTCGGAAAAGCATGCAGCGAGCGCACTCGTGTCTGGGAGAGTGAAGTGGGCGGCTACTTGCGGAGGATGGGCACCGAGGATGCGAATGACGTGCGGCACACCGGCATTGAGCGCCATCTGGATGTCGCGATCATGATCGCCGACGAGCCAACTCCGGCTCAAGTCGATGCCGTGCTCGTCACGCGCGCGGAAGATCATCTCGGGGCTCGGTTTGCGGCAGGTGCAGGTGCCGGAGAGATGCGTGCAGGCGTGGATGGCATCGAATGCCGCGCTGTGTTTGGCGAGCTCGGCCTGCATGCGTGCGTGGATGTCATCCAGTGCCGCCTGAGTCATGAGGCCCTTGCCCACGCCCTGCTGACTGGTGACGACGATGGTGGCAAAGCCGCGTGCTTTGCAGAGAGAGAGGGCCTCGATGATTCCTGGGGCAAAGTGAAAATCCTCCCAGCGCAGCACGTAACCCGCGCCGGGCGAGACATTGACGACACCGTCGCGGTCGAAGAACACAGCCGGGCGGAGGGGCGCACTCATGCGGGAGAGGTGGTTTGCTGCGTGGGCCACTTTGGAAAGCCATGCATCAACACATTGTCTCCCATCGGACGCACGGTGACGTGTTCGAGTTCGATGGACTGCGGCAGTGCTTCTCCGGCGAGTGAGGGGCGTCCGCCGCCGCAAAGTCGAGGGGCGAGATACCAATACACTTCGTCCACGAGCTTTTCGCGGAAGGCCTGGCCGAGAATGATGCCACCGCCTTCGATGAGCACCGCCGTCACTCCGCGTTGGCCGAGTTCCTTGAGCACCTCCGGTAAATTTTTGCTGTATGTGATGAGCGTGCGCTCTTTGAACTCGTCGGTGAGGATGTGTGAATGCGAAGGAATTTCGCCACTGCGAGTGAGCACGACACGCCACGGTTGCTCCTTGCCACCGGCGACTGCTGCGGCGTCGCGCAGAGTAAGGCGCGGATTATCCTGCCGGACCGTTTCTGCGCCGACGATGATGGCGTCCACGCGCATGCGCAGACGGCGGCCATGCGCGCGGGCGGCGTCGTTGGTGATGGTCTGTCCCTCGCCACTGGGGCGGGTGATACGACCATCGAGACTCTGGCCTGCCTTGGCGATCACATACGGCAGGCCTGTGGTGACCCATTTGGAAAAGGGGCGGATCAGAGCCTCGCTCTCAGCCTCCAGCACGCCGGAGGTCACCTGAATGCCTGCGGCGGGGAGAATCTCCAGGCATTTCCCACGATGCTGTGGATTGGGATCCCGTGCTCCGAACACCACGCGCTTGATGCCAGCGGCGCGCACAGCCTCCGTGCAGGGTGGAGTGCGGCCATGCGTGCTGCAGGGTTCGAGCGTGACATAGATCGTGGAGCCGGGCAGGAGCTTGGGATGGTGCTGCTGCGCGTCGCGGATCGCCTCCACCTCGGCATGCGGCTCTCCCGCCTTGTGATGAAAACCTTGTCCGATGATTTTCCCCTGCGCGACAATGACTGCACCGACGGGTGGATTCGGACTCGTGAGGCCGACGCCCCGGCGCGCTTGATCGAGGGCGTGGTGCATCCAGCGCTGATCGGACGTCTCTGCGGAGCTGGTGGCGAGTGGCATGGGGAGGAGCGCGAATCTGTCTCTGACGTGAAAGTGCGGCAAGTTTGTTCTCGCCGCGTGGCGGAACGCGGCGTTAGCTTGGCAGCGTCGATGAAACTTTCAGAAAAGGCGCTGCTTTATCGTGAACTGGCCAAGCTCGTCGGCGCGGATTTTCATCTCGATCGCTCGATCGACCTCCTGCTGAAGCAACAGCCTTCGCATGCGCGCCGCGCCTGGCTGCAAGGACTCAAAAGTGGTGTGGATGAAGGAAAGGGAATCACCGATGCATTGCGTGCTTACTGCGCGGACTCCACCGGCACATTGGAAGTCGCTTTGATCGACGCCGGTGAACGCAGTGGCAGGTTGGGCGATGCGTTCGGCCATCTCGCACGGTATTTTGAAGCCTGGGATGTGGCGCTGAGGCAGGCGATTGGTGCGGCACTCTATCCACTCCTGCTCGCACACCTCGGAGTGGTGTTGCCCGCATTGCCGACACTGGTGACGGCATCCATGGAGGGGCAGGAGCCGCCGTTGCGCGGTCTTTTTATGCACCTCGCGGTGCTGTGGCTCATCTTGTTGTCGTTGTTTCTCGCATGGCGGTGGCTGGCTCGGCTCGGCGCAAAGTCCAGTGTGGTGGATGCATGGCTCGGACGCCTACCGCTCATCGGCCCGGTGCGTCGGCACTGGGCACTGGCGCGTTTTGCGCAGGTCTTTCATGCCTGCCTGCTGGCGTCGATGCGCATGACGGAGAGCATTCAACTCGCAGGTGCGGCCTCCCACAGCGGCTTGCTGCTCGGTGCCTCTCGCGACGCAGCGCGCCGCATCGCTGCCGGGGAGACGGTCGCTGGCGCGATGGCAGATGTGCATGGCTTTCCCACCGTCTTCATTCATGGCGTGGCGACGGCGGAGGAAGTGGGAGCGTTGGATCGGGAGATGAGTCGCTGGGCGGCGGCGGAGACCATCGAAGCAGGGGATGCCATTCAACGTGCGGCGCAGTGGCTGCCACGCATCGCCTATGCTCTGGTTGCCGCCTATGTGGCCTGGCGCATCATTGGCTTGGTGGGTGGCTATTATGGAGGACTGATGCGGCAGCTCCAAGCAGAGTGAGTGCGCGCGAGCGAGGAGGTTTCTGGAAGAAAAATGGCCGTTTGGAGTGAAAAGGCTTTACGCCCTCTTTGAAATGCGCTTTCTGTTCGCTCGAACAGCTTTTATTCACCTCAAATTCACCATCCATCATGGCCAGAGCACCCAAAGAAACCTCCGCAGAGTCGAACACGAACAAAATCGCCGAAGCTCGCGCCCGCAATCTCGACCTCGCTATCCAGCAGATTCAAAAAGACTATGGCGAAGGAGCCATCCTGCGCATGGGGGACGAGCAGAAGGCCGACATCGCCGTTATCCCCACGGGGAACTTGCTCATCGACCAAGCACTCGGCATCGGCGGCTTTGCCCGCGGTCGCATCATCGAAATCTATGGCCCGGAGTCCTCGGGTAAAACCACGCTCACGCTGACCTGCATCGCGCAGGCACAGAAGGCCGGCGGCCTGGCGGCATTCATCGACGTGGAGCATGCGCTCGATCCCACCTATGCCCGCCGCCTTGGCGTCAAGATGGATGAGTTGCTCGTCTCCCAGCCCAGTAGCGGTGAGGAGGCATTGCGCATTTGTGAAACGCTCGTGCGCTCCAACGCGCTGGATGTCGTCGTGATCGACTCCGTGGCAGCGCTCGTCACGCGTCAGGAGCTCGAAGGCGAGATTGGCGACAGCACCGTCGGCGCGCAGGCGCGACTGATGAGTGCCGCGCTGCGCAAACTGACCGCCATCATCTCCAAGGCGCGCACCTGCTGCATTTTCACCAACCAGATTCGTGAAAAAATCGGCGTCATGTTTGGCAATCCCGAGACGACCCCCGGCGGCAAGGCGCTTAAATTCTACGCCAGCGTTCGTGTGGACATTCGCCGCATCGGCGCGATCAAAACCACCGACGGCACGGTGACTGGCAATCGCACGAAGGTGAAAGTGGTGAAGAACAAGCTGGCACCGCCGTACACCGAGGCCGAATTCGACATCATGTACAACGAAGGCATCAGCAATGTCGGCTCACTGCTCGACCTGGCGATGGACTTCGACATTCTGCAAAAGCGCGGTTCGTGGATCAGCTACAAGGGCACTCAACTCGCGCAGGGGCGCGACGCCGCCAAAGAAGTGCTGCGCAACGACGCCAGTGTGTATGCAGAGATCGAGGCTGCGGTGAAACAGAAGCTGGCCGAGAAAAAAGGCGATCTGCCTACCAAGTCGGGCGCGGGTAGCTTGGAAGAATGATGAAGAATGGCGAAGTTCTCACTTCGCGTTCCCACTCATTTTCGGATGCTGCGGCGGTTGTTTTTCTGTTGAGTCTGTCCCGGTGCCTTCCACGGGGGAGTGCTGTCTGCGCGGTTGACTTGCGCCGCACTGTGCGCCTCCTTTCGCGGTCATTCCGCTTCTCGTATGGCTCAGTCCGGCCAGCATCAGCAGGAAACTTCCGCGTCTGACTTCAAGTCCGGCGGCGGCCAGGCTGTGGTCGAGTTGTGTGAAATCAGAACGAGTGGTCTCGTGTTTTGGTCGCGGCGGCGTTTTGAGATCGGCTCTGAAATTCAAGTGCGCATCAAACGCTCAGCACTTCCAGCGGAGGAGCCACTGCCGCAGAGCTTGGGGGATGAGCAATGGGTGAGCCTGCGCGGTTTTGTGGTCGCGTGTACCGGTCACCGGAGAGTGGATGGCGAGGCAGGCTTTCAGGTCTCGCTGCTTGTTGAGCAACGGCTGGGTGAACCGCTGCAGCGGCCTCGCATCCGCTCACGCATGTGTTGGTTGCGAACGCGGATGCACTGGCTGCATCGTTTTGGCGCGAACTGAAGCACTTCAGGCAAGATCGACCGCGAAGAAGTCACGCATCACCTGGCTATACACAGCACGCTTGAAGCCAGGTGCCCAATTCAGTTGAAATTCCTGCGGGAGAATCCATTGAAAGCGCGCGAACTCGCGATGTGTCGAGTCGAGATCAAAATCTTCGTCGCGTCCGTGAAAGCGAAGCAGGAAATACGTCTGCTCCTGGCCGCCGTAGATGCCGTATTTCAGGCGTCCCTTGGGGAAAGCATAGCGGTAGCCTCCCTGGCTGCGCACGATGTCTAGCTGGGTCCGTTTCACGCCGATCTCTTCTTCCAATTCCCGGAATAGCGCCGTCTCTGCGTCTTCGCCCTCATCAATGCCGCCTTGAGGAAACTGCCATGCGCCTTTGATATTGATCCGCTCGGCCACAAAGATGCGACCGTCCTCCCGCTGGAGGATCGCAGCGACATTCGGGCGGTAAACGAGGGCCTCGGAGGGGAACATGGAAGGCGAGTTATAAGCCGGAGGGATGGCGCATCGTGTAGCCTTTGGTGGGACGCGAGCGGCTGCTCCAGCGCGGCCCATCACTGGTGCGGTCATTGTAGCCCGTGTCGAGCCGCAGACCAGCGACCGTGATAAAGACATGCCCTCTGCGGGCATAGACAGTGATCCATTTGCCTTCGCCACTGCGGCCATATTTGCGGAAGGCCGTCGAGGTGGTCGGCTCGTCCAGCGCGTCTGCTGCATGCAGCACATACGAAACCGTGCCGGAGCAGTCGTAGGCACTGTCCTCGAAATGGGCATGGCCACCGCCTCTGCGATAGGGCTTTGTGCAGATGCGATTGCCCGCAGAAATGGCGCGCATCACTGCTGCGGGTGCATTGGCAGGGGGCACGGCTCGTCCTCCGACGATCACGGCGGTCTTGCCGGGGTTGTAATGATATTCCCAACGATTGCCTGCCTTGGAGCCACACTGACAGAGCATCAGGCAGGAAAGCAGCGCAGAGAGGAGAGTGGTGATGCGCGTCATCCGAGCCACCGTACGCATGACGCTGGAAAAGACAAGGTATGGGCAACGCCACCTTGCCTAGTTTTCAATCTTCCTCCAGTATCGCCGTGCCATGTTCTCCCGACTCATCACTCCACTGCTTCTTGCGGCTGTCGTCTGCGCTGCGGCCTTTTCTGCGGCTGCGCCGACCAAGCGCAAAATTCTCTTCTTCACCAAATCCAGTGGCTACGAGCACAGTGTCATCTCCTGGAAGAATGGTCGGCCCAGCTTTGCCGAAAAAGTGCTGCTGGAACTCGGCGCAAAAAACAACTGGGAGTTCGAGTTCTCGAAAGATGGCTCGAAGTTCAGCAAAGAATACCTCGCTCAGTTCGACGCCGTGTTTTTCTACACCACCGGCGACTTGTGCAGCGAAGGCACGGATAAGAATCCGCCGATGACTGCCGAGGGGAAGCAAGCGCTGTTTGATTATGTGAAAGCTGGTAAGGGCTTCATTGGCACGCACTCCGCCAGTGACACCTTCCACACCAACAACGAATCGCAGAAAGGCCCGGATCGTTATTTGAATCACGGTGAGAAGGCCGATCCCTATGTGCGCTTCCTCGGCGCAGAATTCATCAAGCACGGCAAGCAACAGGACGCCAAAAACACGGTCACCAACGCCAAGTTCCCAGGCTTTGAAAACGTCGGAGCGACTTATGGCTTCATGGAGGAGTGGTATTCACTGAAGGACTTCAATCCTGACATTCACGTGCTCAGTGTCATCGACGCGCCAGCCATGGTGGGCAAGGAGTACGAGCGCCCGGCATATCCGAGCACATGGGCGCGCAAAGAAGGCGACGGCCGCGTCTGGTACACAGCCATGGGGCATCGCGAAGATGTCTGGACCAATCCCACCTTCCAAAGCATCCTGGTGGGGGGCATGAAGTGGGCACTGGGTGATGCCAAAGCGGACGTCGTCCCGAATCTCAAAGAAACCGCACCCGGTGCGATGACCAATCCTCCCTACGTTGCGCCGCCGCCGCCCCAGCCTGCTAAAAAGTAAGCCCACTGTGTCGCGAGTCGTTCTCTCAGATCACATCCACCATGCCTCTGTTGCAGTGCAATGGAGCAACCCTTTCAACTCTATGCCCCAAGCTCTGCAAATCCTCGTCTGGCTCGCCATCTCCGCCCTCGGCGCGGGTTCCGTTGCCTTCTCCGCGCTGCACAAAGGTGAAACCATCAATGCGCTGTGGCTTGTGGTGGCTGGCCTGTGTTCCTTTGCCATCGCCTACCGCTTTTACAGCAAATGGCTCATGACCAAGGTGCTCGTGCTCGATGCGCGGCGTGCTCCACCGGCAGTGACGCAGCAAGACGGCAAGGATTTTGTGCCGACGAACAAGTGGGTCGTTTTCGGTCATCACTTTGCGGCCATCGCCGGTCCTGGGCCACTGGTGGGGCCGGTGCTTGCGGCGCAATTTGGCTATCTGCCAGGCATGCTGTGGATTTTGATCGGGGCCACACTCGGCGGTGGCGTGCATGACGCCATCGTGATGTTTGCCTCCATTCGTCGTGGCGGTAAGTCCGTGGGGCAAATGCTGCGCGAGGAGGTGAATCCCGTCGTCGGCATTGTCGCGATGGTTTCCATCCTCGCCATCATGACCATCCTGCTCGCCGTACTGGGGCTCGTGGTGGTCAAAGCCATGGCCAAGAGTCCGTGGAGTCTCTTCACCATCGCGATGACCATTCCGCTGGCGTTTATCATGGGCTTTGGGCACACCAAGATGGGATTCAGCGTGCGTGCAGTGACGATTTTCGGCATCTTCGGTCTGATCGCCGGCGTGCTGGGGGGCAATTACTTGGAACAGTTGGGTATCAAGGAAATGTTCAATCAGGATGGCAAGTGGCTGGTCTGGGCCATCATGATCTATGGCTTTACGGCGAGTGTGCTGCCCGTGTGGATGCTGCTGGCACCGCGTGACTATCTCAGCACCTTCATGAAGATCGGCACTGTGGCTGCGTTGGCCGTGGTGATCATCTGGGTGGCTCCAGAGCTGCACATGCCAAAGCTCACCAAGTTCACCGATGGCAATGGGCTTGTGCTGTTGGGAAAAATTTTCCCATTCGTGTTCATCACCATCGCCTGCGGAGCGATCTCCGGTTTCCATGCGCTCATTTCCTCCGGCACCACGCCGAAGATGCTCGACAACGAGTCCAACATCCGCGGTGTGGCCTACGGCGCGATGATCACAGAGATGCTCGTCGCGCTCATGGCGTTGATCACCGCCAGTGCGCTGCTGCCGGGTGAATACTTCGCCATCAATGCCGCAGCAGCCAAAGTCGTGCTGACAGACCCCTCGCAGGCCCAGCCGGTGGCGCAAATGATCACCACCGCAGGCTTTCCAGTTACCGCTGAGTCGATGAACCATCTCGCGCAACAAGTCGGAGAGGACACGCTCTTTGGCCGTGTGGGCGGCGCTCCCACTTTCGCAGTTGGCATGGCAAAGATGTTCTCCCGTGCCTTTGGCGACAGCCTCATGTCCTTTTGGTATCACTTTGCGTTGATGTTTGAGGCACTCTTCATCCTCACTACCATCGACGCGGGCACGCGTGTGGGCCGCTTCATCTTGCAGGACTTCCTCGGCGGCATTTGGAAGCCGTTGTCCAACACACGCAGTTTGCCTGCCAATATCTTCGCCAGTGCGTTGCTCGTGGCTGCGTGGGGTTACTTCCTTTATCAAGGCGTGGTCGATCCACTCGGCGGCATCAATACACTCTGGCCCATCTTTGGCATCGCAAATCAGCTCCTTGCCGTGATCGCCTTCTGCCTCGGCACCACGATTCTCATCAAGATGGGCAAGGCGCGTTGCATGGCCGTCACCCTTGTGCCGCTGCTATTCCTCATGAGTGCTACGTTCAGCGCGGGTTGGATCAAAATCTTCGACGCCAATCCCAAAATGGGCTTTCTGGCTGCCGCGAAGGGCTTCGCAGACAAAATCGCCGCAGGTGGGACTGAGAAACAGATCGCCGAATGGACAGCGCAGAAGTTTAACTTCATGGTGGATGCCTACGTCACCGGCTTTTTCCTCTGTGCCGTCGCCATCATTTTCATCGGATGCCTCATGGAGTGGATCAAGCTGCTCAGCGGCTCGAAAAAAGCCGTGCTGAAGGAAGACCCGTATGTGGCGATGCCGGAAGGTGCGTGATCTTTGCAAACGCTTGCTCCTTTGTGGCGTTTTCTGCGCTTCATGCGCCCACTCCTTCTCATCCTCCTCTCGACAACGCTGCTGACGGCTGCGGATTGGCCGGAATTCCGCGGCCCAGACGCACAGGGACACACCGAAGCCAAAAATTTGCCGCTTACTTGGAGTCAGACTTCGCACGTCGTGTGGAAAACTCCCATTGCAGGCATCGGTTGGTCATCGCCGGTGGTGATCGGAAATCGCATCTTTATGACCTCGGCTCTACCTGTTGGTGGGGTTGAGGAACCGAAGGCAGATCGCTCTCTGCATGCACTGGCACTCGACGCGACGACGGGAAAGCCCGTTTGGGATGTGGAGGTTTTCACTGCCACTTCTCCTCGTGCGCACCGCAAAAATAGTCATGCCAGCCCGACGCCGATTTTTGAGGGCGGTCGCTTGTACGTGCACTTTGGTCATCTGGGCACGGCTTGTCTTGATGCGGCGACAGGCAAGTCGATCTGGGCCACGCAGGAGTTCGCGTATTCACCCGTCCATGGCAATGGCAGCAGCTCCGTGTTGTTTGAAGATCTGCTCATTTTTTCCGCAGATGCCGAAACGGATCCCAAAGTCATCGCGCTCGACAAGAGCAGTGGTAAACAGCGTTGGGCTTTTGCCCGGCAGTCAGAGGCGAAGAAGAAATTCTCCTTCTGCACGCCACTCATCATTGAAGTGAATGGACAGAAGCAACTCATCACGCCTGGCAGCGGTGTGGTGAATGCACTCAATCCCAAAACCGGCGAGGAGATTTGGCACTGCAATTATGACCAAGGCTACTCCGTCGTGCCGCGTCCTGTGTATGCGCACGGCATGATCTTCATCGGCACAGGGTATGACAAACCGGCCGTGCTCGGCATCAAGGTGGACGGGAAAGGGGATGTTACCGCCACGCATCTCGTCTGGACCATCGACAAATTTGCACCGCACAATCCCAGCATGGTCGTCGTCGGGGATGAACTCTACTTCGTGGCCGACAACGGTGTGCTTTCCTGTGTCGATGCCAGGACAGGCAAAGTACACTATCAGGAGCGCTGCACCGGGCCGATCTCCGCGTCGATTCTCGCCGCAGATGGCAGACTCTATCTGCAAGACGAGAAAGGAGTGTGTGCTGTGGTGAAGCCTGGCAGGACGTTTCAAACTCTCGCACACAATGATCTTGGCGAGCGCAGCCTGGCCTCTTTTGCGGTGATTGACTCGGATTTGCTCATTCGCACGGAGGGGAACCTCTACCGAATTAAAAAATAGATTCGACTCAACGGCGGTCTGGCCCTTGCTCGCGTGTGTTTCGTTTTGATCAGCGATGTGATTTGCAGTGGAGCCTTAGCGAATCGTCGGCATAGGCTCACGTATCCATGAAAATCGTTCTTCTCGACGCCCACACTGCAAACCCTGGCGATCTCACCTGGCAGCCGCTGGAGGCCATCGCTCCCTGTGAAATTCATCCACGCACACCGCTGGATCAAACCATTGCCCGCTGTGCAGGAGCCGAGGTGGTGATCACCAACAAGGCACCTTTGACGCGAGAAATCATCGCGGCTCTGCCAGAGTTGAAGTACATCGGTGTCACGGCGACCGGCTTCAATGTGATCGACATCGCAGCCGCGAAAGAGCGCGGCATTGTGGTGACGAATGTGCCTGGTTACAGCACGCCGTCTGTCGCTCAGCATGTGATGGCACTCATGCTGGAGCTGACCAATCGCGTCGGCCATGCCGCGAAGAGTGTAGAGCAGGGAGGATGGGCGACATGCCCGGATTTCTGTTACTGGGATTTCCCCATCGTGGAGTTGTCAGGTCGTACGCTCGGTATCATCGGCTACGGTGAAATCGGCAGTGCCGTGGCACGCATCGGCACTGCCTTTGGCATGAGGGTGCTCGCCTCGAAGCGCACGTGGAAGGAGCCACCGCCAGCGGGAGTCGAAGCCGCGGAGGTGGATGCCATTTTCCGTGAGGCAGATGTCATCAGTCTGCATTGTCCGCTCACCGACGCCACAAAGCACCTCATCAACGAGCGCACGCTTGGCTTGATGAAACGCGAGGCATTCTTGATCAACACCGGGCGCGGGCCGTTGGTGGATGAGGTTGCGCTGGCGCAGGCTCTCAACGAAGGCCGCATCGCTGGTGCTGGGCTGGACGTGCTTTCGGTGGAACCACCCACGAAGGGAAGTCCGCTCATCGGCGCGAAGAATTGCCTCATCACGCCCCACGTTGCCTGGGCCAGTCGAGCGGCGCGCGCACGGCTCATCGACATCGTTGCAGCAAATTTGAAGGCGTTCTTGGCGGGGAGCCCGGTGAATGTGGTCGGCCAGTGAGGAACGCTGCTGTGATCAGCAGCGCGATGAAAAATTGGCTGGCTTTGACGGGCCAATTGCTGGCTGCGGTGATGTGGTCGCAGGCATGCGCGCGTGTTTCTCAGAGCCGCTCTGTGCGAGCCATAGGATCGAGGCGGCCTGATGAATCACTGCTGCGCGCACGGACGGTGATGAAGCCACTGGCGGAGACGACAGCGATGCCGCAGAGAATGGCGAAGGTGTCGAAGGACACGATTTTGAGCAAGGCAAAGGCGAGCGAAGGCGCGACCAAACCACGCAGCCCTGTGAGGAAGGTGTGGACGCTCATGTATTCAGCGACGGCGTGTTTCGGCGCGAGCTTCGTGACCCAGAGTGCCCAGGTGACATTGCCGCCTGCGTTGGCCATGCCCCAGATGCCCATGCCCAGAGTCCACCAAAACCGATCGTGCCCCAGATAGAAGCACAGAATGCCGAGAGCAAAGAAGAGATTGAGGACTGAGCGGACGGTGAAGAGATTGAAATGATCGTAAACGATTCCCCAAGGGTAGGAAAACAGGATGCGGGAGAACACCGGGACGACGCCGGTGATCCATGCGACATCGAACTCGGGGAGGTTGATGCCGTGACGCGGGTTGGCGAGGTATTCGACAAAGAGGCAGGCGGCGGCGAGGTTGCCCACGCCCATCATCATCCAGGAGATGAGCAAGGTGCGGAAATCGCGATCCTGGCGAATCCAGCGCAGGGAACTCCACAGACTTGATGCAGCATTTTCCGGTGTCTCCCATGAAGTGGCGGGCAGACGGTAAGTGAATAGACCAGAGACAAAGCCGCTGGCCGCGAAGGCCCAGAGTAGCCAGGTGTAGTGGTCGAGTTGCCAGCCCAGCAGTTTGCCACCGAAAAAGCCGAAGCACATGGCCGCTGCCGCGCGAGTGATGCCAGCGATGGCATAGAGTCTGCCGCGGGCGGCTTCGGGATAGTTGATGCGATAAATCTGCGTGAGCAGAGGGATCTGCATGGAAAAGCAGAAGAGGCCTGCGCTCAGCCCGAGGACGTAGAGGAACGGATCGCGTGGGAATGCAGCCGCTGTCGCCATGCAGGCACCGCCGAGCAACTGCACCTTCGCCGCCGTGAGGGAGATGGTGCTCCTAGCGCGGAGAAGCAGTGGGACGACAAAGAGGCTCGAAACCATGCCGCCGCTGGTGGCACTGAGGAAGAGAGACTTCGCTACGGCACCGAGATGGAACACGCGCACGGCGATCAGCATGCCGAAGGTGGCCGTGAGCGTATCAATGATCCCCGAGGGCAGCGAACGCCAGAGTTCGTTGTGAAAGGTGCGGCGGGTGATGGCGGCTTCGCTCACAGGCGGCTATTCGCATGCAAGGCATGGCACGTCCAGCCCGGAGACAGCATGAGTCGCCAAACGGGAGATGCTCGCGCCTTTCGACAGACTCGGAGACGATCAAGAAACTTTGCGAGCCTTCTTCGGGGCCACCGTTTTTGAGGTGGCTTTTTTCGAAGGTTTCTTCGGAGCAGGAGGAGCTGAGAGGGCCAACCACTGATTGTAGTGCAGCCAGTCTTTGCTGCCTTCATCACGCAGGTAATCCGTGTCGGCGAGGAGGCCGCGTTTGTGAAAGTCGAGTATTTCTTTCTTGGTGAAGGGGCCGAACTCGACGAAAGCGCGGCTGAGGTGGACGAGGTTTTTCATGGGGTTGTTTTTGTGGGGGGAGTCGGCTTCGTGCCGATCTGCGGCTAGAACAAGCAACATCCCAGCCAGATTTCGTCGAGTTGGTGTTTTTTGCCTGCTGAAGCGAGGCAATTTTGGCCTGAGTGGACAAGGAGGCTTGCGATGAGGTCAACCAAGCCTAGTTTATATGATAAATAATGATTATTTGCCTCGAATCATCCATCCTCGGCGGATACCTATCGAATGAAATTCCTGGTTTGGTGACTGGTATCTTGCATCTCGCCGGACGGAAGCAGCCAGTGCGGATCGAGTTGGTGGGGAACTTCCTCAGAGACATCGCCGGGTGCCGGGTGGAATTCCATAATCCGCTGCCAGAAGGAAATGCGGGGCAAGTGGAGGTGGTGAGCGACTTGCAGCATGGCTATAGTGGCGTGATGACGGCCTCCTACCGCGTGGCCAAGCTGCCTCGCCGTCGATCACGCGAAGGTGGAGTTTCCACATTGCCGGTGCCACCGGGGCTGAAAAACCTGCTCTTCTTTGAATGGTTCAATCAGGATCATCAACGCATCCTGATCCAGTCGTGGCATCTTGTGCTGCGCGTGTCGCCACCGTGCTGGCAGCTTACTAAAGAAGAGGAGACCGTTCTCCTGCGACAGAATCGCGCGCGGCGGAAGCACTTTTTGCTGAGCGATGGCCGTGATGGCAAAGCACCTGACGCATTGCGGAGTCCAGGCTTGGATGATCCCTTTCAGCCGACTAAACCAGGCAGTGATCCGTTTGGTGCAGTGAGGGTGGATCCTCCGCAGAAAAATACAGGGAAAGCAGGCAGGCGTAACGATGCCGATTATCCCGTAATTCGCGCCACGGCGCTGGCTCAGGAGTTGCGCCGGTTTCAAGGTCTGCTGGTCTTTAATGAGGAAGTGCGCACACGGCCGGCGGTCTTGCGCCTGCTCTCTACTGTCGCGGATTTGGCTGCACACTTGGTGCATGTGCTGAAGCAATTCAGCGGCAGTGAGAAGAAGCAGTGGCAGCTCCTCGTGGTCGATCTGGAACAGAGTCTGCCGTTGTTTGCAGCAGCTCTCAATGCCACGGATAAGCTCGTGCAGCAAAACCCTGGCGGTGCAGACATGGAGTGGTTGGCGGGAGTGCAGGCATGCTTGCTGAACATTGAGCTGCGCATGCGCGAGTTGCTCGGTCTGCTGCGTTGAGTTGTGGCATGGTTGATCGTTGTCGCAATCAGGTTTAGCATGGGCCGTCATGCGCCTTTCTCATTTTGCTCTTGCTCTCACGATTATCTTGCTCGCTGTCACTGGCTATCTGGCTTGGGAGGCGCAGGAGGAGGCACGCGGCGCGCGGCGTGAACTGGATCTCGTGCGTCGCCAGCAAGCCGCGAAGGAGGCCGCCATGCCGGTGAGCCCGACGACGGTCGCTGCACTGCCTCCACCACCTGTTCAAACAACTCCTCCTCTTGGTGGGAGTGGGTTGATGCCTGGTGCTCCTGCGCCACAAGCAGCCACTCCACCGCCTGCCGCGCCATTAACAGCACTGCAGAAGCAACTCATGGGGATGCCTGCGATGGCGAAAGTGCTGGAGTCGCATAACGATCAGGGATTTGCCGTGATCAATGCAGGCAAAAATAAAAATTTGGAAAAGGGCATGAAATTCGATGTGCGGCGCGGTGATGGTCTCGTTGGCAGGGTTGTCGTGGGTGAAACCGTGGAGGCAGATACGGCGGTGGTGGACATCGACAGCACAGTGAAAGTTCCTGGAGTGCAGATTGAGGCTGGGGATGAGTTGATCCTGCCCGTGAGGAAATAGTCCACGAATCATCCATGCAGCGTGAACGCCTTGATCTAGCGCTTGTGAAGCTCGGTGTAGTGCCGTCGCGAGAGCAGGCGAGACGCCTCATCATGGCAGGTGAGGTCAGTGTGATGGGGCGGCGTGTCACGCAGCCGGGTTGGCTGGTGCGGGAGCAGGAAGTGATCAAAGTCCGCGAGCGGCCAAAATTCGTCAGCCGTGGAGGATTAAAGCTGGAAGGAGCGCTGGAGCATTTTGGCATCGACGTAACGGGCTACACCGTTTTGGATGCGGGGGCTTCGACGGGAGGCTTCACGGATTGCCTCCTCCAGCGTGGAGCAGCGAAGGTCTTTGCGTACGATGTCGGGACGAATCAACTCGCTTGGAAATTGAGGAATGATCCGCGAGTGGTTTCCAGGGAACAATTCAATCTGCGCCACATGACGCCCGAAGATATCGGGCAGGAGGTGGATTTCCTCGTGGCAGATTTGTCGTTTATCTCGCTCACGCTCGTGCTCCCTGCGGCCTTGCAGGCTCTGCGAGCAGGCGGGCAGGCTGTGGTGCTCATCAAACCGCAGTTCGAGCTTTCCCGCGAAGAGGTGGGCAAGGGCGGCATCGTCAGGGAGCCTGAACTGCACGCAAAGGCGTGTCGTCGCATTGAGGATTTTGTGCGCGCGCAACCGCAGTTGAGTTGGAAAGGAATCATGGAGTCACCCATTCAAGGCACGGATGGGAATCGGGAGTTCTTGGCTTGGTTTGGAGTCGAAGGGCAAGAGGCTGGTCGCTGAATGCCGGATGGGTAAAGTTTTACCACGAAAGGGGAGTCGAAAGACGCCCCACTACCGGCCATGGCGGCAACGGGGGCAACGAGGGGCAACGAGGGGCAACGAGGGGCAACGAGGGGCAACGAGGGGCAACGAGGGGCAACGAGGGTGCGGCGCTGAACTAGTCCGTGAGCGTGGCCGTCTCAAAAGTGCGCTTTGAAACAGCGAAAGTTTTTAATTGTGATTTTTTTGACTTGCCGTGATTCGATAATTATTATAATTTATAGTCATAAATGCAACGAATCATGAAATCACACAATCACACCCACTCCCGCGCTCGCGGTTTCAGCCTCTTCGAGGTTCTGGTGTTTGTGGCGATCCTCGGCGTCATGTTGGGCATCGCTGTCCCAATGATCAGCCAGAATGATGGCGTTTACAAAGCGCGCGATCGCCGCAATGCCCAAGAGCTGGCGTCGATCAGCATGACGGCACAGGCCGCAGGACTCAACTTTGTGCAGAATGAGAGCGTGGTGGATACGGTGCGTGCCATCGTCCGTGGCGGCATGCCGCTGCACGGTGCCATGAAAGGCCACATGTTTGTCGTGCCTGGCCTCAGTGAAGAAGACATCGCAGGCGCTTCTAGGTTTTTGCGCATCCAAGCGGGCGAATTGCGCTATAGCAGCATCGAAACCCAAAACGAATCGGGTTCGCAGAGCTTGTGACTGAGCGTTATGAGGAAGGTGGCGGAAGTTTGATTCCTGATTCCGCAGTGATCACGGCGTCCGATGCGTTTTGCCTTGCTTGAGGCTAGGCTTTCTTCAAGCATGCCGTGCATGAACAAGGAACTCATCAAGAAGAACTGGTATCTCTTTACCCCAGCCCTCATTCTCCTCATCCCAGTGCTGATGGTGATCTATTGCAGCGTCACCAATGGGTATAGCATCGCCGAGTCGTGGGAGGCAGTGCGGCACTTTGGCTCCACGAATACTCGTTATGCGCAGGGGTTTACGGAGCGGAAATTTCACTCCGTGCGTGCAGGCATGGATGGGAGGACCGTTTACCAGATCATCAAGAATCCCATGGAACGCAACATGCCGGAAGACACGCGGTGGAGCTACAGCCTCCCCGGCAGTGGTGCGCAGTATTACCATGAGCGCACCTTGATCTTTGAGAAAGATGCGAATGGCATCCCGCGAGTAAAGCAGAAGATCAGCCGTTTCCACACGGTGGAGTGAGTAGCCCATTCGAAGACATCGTTCGCGTTATTTTATCGGTATGAGTCAGCCCACAAAGCATTTTAAAACAGGAGTCATCCTCACATTCGCAGCACTGCTGGCATCTTGCCAGAACTCCACACACATCAAAGGGCTGCCCAAGGTGCTTCCCGTGATCAACCTCCACGGCTCATCAAGCACGCCGCCGCACAGCATGTCCCACGCAGACTATCCCTTCGCGGCCAATGGGGATTATAAGTCTGACTGGGCTGCGGAGGGGGGGCAGGGGGCTGGGATGGATTACTCTGCGTGGCGATCCTCCCACGGCGGCTCATCCTCACGCTTCCGCAGCAGGGCATCGAAATCGAAGTCGAAGTCGTCATCATCCAAAAAATCATCCAGCAAATCAGGCTCCTACACCATCAAGAGTGGCGACACACTGGGAGCCATCGCTCGCCGCAACGGCACCACCGTCGCTAAAATCAAGGCAGCCAACGGCTTGAAGTCGGACCTGATCCGCGCAGGCAAAACCCTCAAAATCCCACGGTGACTTTAAGCGGCCGCTTCGTCGGCGCGCTTTGGGCGTGCTGTTTTGTCCTCGCAGTCGGCGGAGGCAGGCTGCATGCGCAAGGCATTCGCTTTTCTACGGTTGTGATTGATGCGGGACATGGTGGCAAGGACGGCGGTGCAGTCTGGAACGGATTGATCGAGAAAAAACTCTGCCTCGATGTCGCCAAACGAGTGGAGTCCCTTCTGAAGGCGCGTGGGATCAAAACTGTCATGACGCGCCGTTCCGATGTCTTTGTGGAGCTTGAAGATCGCGCGCGTCGAGCCAACCGCACTTCATCTTCGATTTTCGTCAGCATTCACTTCAATGGCAGCCGACGTACGGCCATCTCTGGCTGTGAGGTTTACTATCGCAGTTCCCGCGGCAGGATTCTCGCTGCCGTCATCAGCCGTCGTATCAAAAACAACGTCACAGGTGGCGGGCGTGGCACCTTTTACGCCGACTACAAGGTGCTGCGAGAGACGCGCATGCCTGCCGTCCTCGTTGAGTGTGGCTACCTCAGCAATAAACGCGAAGCGCGCCGCTGCGCCGATCCCTCACATCGCCAGGAGATCGCGGATGCCATTGCGCGGGGGCTGCTGGATGCGCAGAGGCGTTAAAGAGTGATGCCAGTTTTCATTTCTTTTGAAAACAAAGCCCCCTGAGTGTGACGGCACATCATTTGACGAACCCTTTCCCGTGGTGGAAGGAATGACAAGCCATGTCAGCCACTGCCAGCAATCCTGTGTTTCCTTTCCACCTCGTGCGTGCGGATTTGGACTGCGTGGAGAAGGCCATCCTTGAGCAAGCACGCGCTTTCGATCCCGGCGTTGAAGGCTATGTGGCCTACGTCTGCAAAACTTCAGGCAAACGCATCCGCCCCGCGCTCGCAGTACTCGCGGGCGGTGCCACCGGCGGCACGCATGAAGGGCACACCCGCCTTTCTGTGATTTTGGAACTCGTGCATATCGCCTCACTGGTGCACGACGATATCATGGACGGTGCGGACATTCGCCGTGGCATGCCCACTGCGGTCGCTAAATGGGGAGGCAGCCTCAGCGTGTTACTCGGTGACAGCCTCTTTGCCTATGCCTTGGAGTTGGCCACTGAGTTCGATGATACTCACGTTTGCCGCACCATTGCTCGTGCTTCCCGCGATGTCTGCTCTGGTGAAATTTTACAAACGCAGCGCCGCTTTGACCTCAATCTCTCCATCAACGATTACCTGAAGATGATCGAGATGAAGACAGCGGCCCTCTTCGCTGCTGCCAGCGAGCTCGGTGCTCGTCTCAACCATCAGTCTGAATCCATCCAGCACTCGCTGCACGACTACGGACTCAAGCTCGGCACGGCCTATCAAATCTACGATGACTGCCTCGATCTCGTCGGTGATGAGAAAACCGTTGGCAAAACCCTGCGCACAGACCTCACGCGTGGGAAGCTCACCCTGCCCATCCTTTACCTCCTCGAAGGTGCCACCGACGCGCAAAAGCAGAAGCTCGGTCGGATGTTGCTTAAAGGTGAGCCGATGGACACTTCCATCCTTGCGGGTATTGCCGACTATGATGGCGCGGTCGAGCGTGCGGTGAGATTTGCCCAGGACATGCTTGCCTCCGCCCGTGCCGACTTGATCGCTTTGCCAGCCACAGAGTACAAACAGGCTTTGGAAGACATCGTCGGCTACCTGCACGGTCTGCTCGATCAGTGTCGGACGATTCATTGAGAGATCGGAACTGTCCGATCGCAGGCGGATTCATCATGCCTCATCGCATCCAAGACATCCCGGAAAACGATCGCCCGCGCGAGCGGCTCTTGCGCCTCGGCCCCCAGGCGCTCTCGGATGCTGAATTACTTGCCATCTTCATCAACACCGGAACGCGCGGGGAGAACGCCCTCCAAATCGGTGAGCGCATGTTGCGAGAGTACGGTTCCATCCGCGAGCTCTCACGCCTTGAGCCCGCCGCGCTCACCGCGCTCAAATCTCTCGGCCCGGCAAAAGCCGCAAAACTCGCCGCTGCCTTTGAAATCGGACGCCGCGCCGCGCGTGAGGTCTCACAGCGCGAGATCGTACTCGATGACGCACGCAGAGTGTATGAATTCATCGGCCCGGAGATGCAGGCACTCAGCTACGAATCGGTGCGGCTCGTTTTGCTCACCTCCAAGCTCACGCTGCTTCGTGCGGAGGAAATCTTTCGCGGCAGTCTCAATGAATGCACAGCCACACCGCGTGACATCATCCGCAAAGTGCTCGTGCATAACGCATACGCATTTGTGCTCATCCATAATCACCCCAGTGGAGACCCTACACCTAGCGAAGCGGATCGCCGCCTCACGCGTCGTCTGCACGCTGCTGCTGAAGCCATCGGGATACCCCTCCAAGACCATCTCATCATCGGCACTCCCGCTGCAACCCGTGCCGTGCCCTATTTCAGCTTCCGTGAACACGGGCTCATGTAGCTCACATGATGTCTGCAATGGTGAGGACGCCCGCGCATCCGGTTAACATGGAGCATGTTTTGCATGCCAATCGATTTGGCTTTTCACAGATTTTGCCACTCGTGAGCAAAAGAATCTTGATCTCCCCCTAAACGATCAGCTATCAGAGAAAAATGATTATGCAGTCAATGGTACGCAAAAAATCGCGGGTTATGAATCGCAAAGCTACGCGTGTGGCGCTTTCACTCCTACTCTCTTCACTACTTGTTGGTTGTAATAAGCATGAGATTCTCGAGCAAGAGCGCGTGAAGTTGGATGCCGAGCGCTACACAGTGGAGGCGCAGATCGCTGAGATGGATCGCGTTATTCAAGGTATGCCAGATGGTTACAATGCCGACCTTCTGCAAAGGAAGCTTGAAGAGTTGGAGAAGAAAGCTTCTGAAGTAGAAGCGTCCGCCTCCGCGAAGATGAAAAAGTGGACTGATATTGAGGCAAGATTCCTGCCCTTAAAACAGCAGGCCGAGGCATACAGAACGAAAAACAACCTTTAAGAGACTCAATACCTCCATGGAAACAAGAGCTTGGGCACCCATCATCGTACTGCTGATTGTCATCGTAGGCGCGTTTGGATTTCACTACCTTGATAAGGTGGACAAGGCGAATGCCGATTATCAGAATGCCAAACACATTACGCAGCAAGCGCATGAAGGACTTCGAGGGCGGCATGAGATGATGGAAGTGCGGCGCAAGATTGCATCTCAGCACGATGCCATACAACAAAGGATTCGGACGGCAGAAACACGATTGGCAGCGCAAGAGAAAGCAATGGAGGAAGCTGATAAGAAGCAGCGCACCATAGAAGGTGATTTGAAATATTGGCGAGAGGCGATGCCCTCCATTCGTCAAAAGGTCTGGCAGGCCGCTGCGGGTAATAAAATTGGAGACGTGGCTCTGCTGAGCGGCAAAACGCTCAAAAATGTGGAGATTCGCAGAGTGGAAGAAACGGCTGTCTCCTTAAGCCACTCTGACGGGATTGGCACAGTCGGTCTTGATGAGTTGCCGAGGGACCTTGTTGCTAAGTTCGACTTGGGGGACATGTCGCTAGTCCGCCAGTTTGAACAGCTTAACGAAAGCCTTATGGTGAAGCCGCAGAACACCATTACAGACGAGTCGGCTGCAAAGATGCCTCGTGCTGGAGAGCCAGTTGTGGACGAAGCGAAGCTAAAGGCTTTGAAGATTAAGGAAGCGGATATGCTGTCGAAAATTTCTGCTGCTAAACAGGCTAAAGCAAGTTGGGATCGTCAAGTGTTCCGCATATATGAGCAGATCAATGACAGCAAAAATCGCGGTGTCCCTACGACGCGGCTACGGGATGAATATCAAAAGGTGCAAGCTCAAGCTTCTGCCAGTGCAGCAGTAGTCCTTGGATATGAGGCTGAGCTCAGAAAGATTAAGGCTGCATTGGATATATTGCTTTTACCCAATTCTGGACGTTGAGTTAACGCGAGCGAGTCATGGAAAAGGGCAACCTCTCTCTTTCACTTATCTCGTTCTTTTTTGTCCTAACGTGTGTTGGCTCACTTTACTACTTCGACAAAGTTGACCGGGCGGCGGTTGAGTCGGAAGCAGCCAAGGTGAAATTGCAGCAGAGTACTGTGCTTTTAGACGCAAAACGAAGGTTCCTGGCTGAGCGCACCTCACGCGCGGCCAAAAAAAAATTGGCCATATCGAAGATTGAGGCCGCCGAGGCACGAATCGAAAAAGCTCAAAAGGTTAATGCGGCAGCAGAGGGTCGGCGTAATGTTTTTGAGGCCCAGTTGCGTTCGTTGGTAGCTGACGTTAGAAAGCGGGCCACAGATAACCTCACCCATTTGTTTGAGACGGATATTCCGGAGGTTTGCCTTACGGGCGGGCGTGTGTTGAATTGTTTTCGTTTGAGGAAAAAAGATGGTTCCAAATGTTATTACACTTACTTGGGCGGGCTTGGAGTCGTGGATGACTCTGAATTGCCAGCCTCGCTGAGGACGTTTTTGGACATTGGCCCGGAAGGAATCACTGCACAGCTACGGAAATGGCAGGTGGAACTCGGACAAGTGCCTGCCCATACTGCTGAAACCGTTCCTGACACTGGCGTGTTGAGCATCATTCAGAAGCGCATCGCAGGTGTGGAGGTGCGAATTGCTGCTGCAACGGCACACAAAGACAGATTGGAAGAGGAAGTTCGCGCACTCGGTCAGAAAGTGATTCTAGAAGCGGGGCGCAGCAGGCAGACATTCAACCTTCGGACGCTTCTTGACGTGGCAGAAGGAAATGTGGGCATGGCGCGTAACGAATTGGCTAAACTTGAAGCCGAGTTAAAAAAGCTTCGAATAGAGGAAGAGAAACTGCTCTCAGAGATACGCTGAGTAGTGTAGTGAGGACAGGATGGGGCGTTATTCGCCATCTCCTGTAATTGCGTGAAGTGGCGTGTAATGCTCCAGATAGCCAATCATCATCTCGTCTGAGGTTTGCTGGCCCCAGCGGATGGCTTTGGTTGGATCAGGATTGGCCGGGTTGGCTGCGCTATTGTCATACACGGCGGTGATTTTGATGGTGGTGCCTCGTGGGAGGTAACGTGGCTGGGCATAGGCATAGCGGAGTTGCCAGTTGAAGTCGTAGCGCGGGATGTCGAGCAGCGTTTCGGTTGTTCCGTCTGGGGAAATGGCTTCAAACTTGAACGCCTTGCCGCGCACGTGCATGTGCGCCATCAGGGCCATGGCGTTGACTCCCACAGGCAACTTGCGCTGCGCTGTTTCCACATGCTGGGAGGCACCGGCGGGGATGCGAATGCGCGGGTTTGGCAGAGCACTGGTATGCACAACATATTTCGGAGGCTCTTTGGCGAAGAGCAGGCCGATGCGCATCGTGTCCTGTACGGCTTTGCCATTGGGAGTGTAGTGAATCTGAAAGCGCACCGTCGCGCCTGCAGGCAGTTTGCGCGCAAAACCTTCGGGATAGATTTGTTTCGTGTTTCCAGGAACGTACGCCGCCCAGTAACCTTCGGAACCTTCGTCGCCGTTGTCTCGCGCCTCGCGGCCTTTTTCATGCACGCTGACGATGACGTGATGAACCACTTCACGCGCTGTCGGCAGGATCTCGTAACCACGTACCCAGCGATCTTCGGGGTAATTCGTCGCCACATTGACATGCTGGTAGGGCATGGTGCCTTCGGCTTTGACGGAGATCGGTTCCGTAGCGGCGATGATGGCGTCTGGCTTGCCGATGCTCCACTCGCTGGGGAAATGGCGTGGTTTCGGCGCTTCTGCGGCATCGCCTTTCGGACGATCTGAGGCCAGCCAGGTGAGCAAATCAGTGCGATCACGCTCAGACAGCGAGCGATCATTGGCCCAGGGCGAGTGAGTCGCACCGGGCAGGGGGGCTGCGAACCACGGCGGCATCGCGCCGCGTTCGACCTGCTTGCGGATCATGCCGGCGTGTTCGATCACGGCGTCATGCGAATCGAGGGCGAAGGGAGCCACGCCACCTTCACGATGACATTCCACACAATTTGCCTGCAAGATGCGGGCAATATCGCGGTGGTAGGTGACCGTGCTTGGCGTCTTTGCGGGGGCAGGGAGATCGAGTGCGCAACCCGGCGCGCTGGTGGCAGCAATCTCGGCTGGGGTGCCGCGCAGCATGGCCGTCACCGCTTCTTGGAGATAGTGATGGGTCGGACGTTCCTTGGCATAGCCCAGGCCATATTGATCGTTCAGTGCACCGCGGTAAACGAGGGTGCGTGTGGCATCGAGCAGGAAAACTTCCGTGGTCGTCTGCGCAAGCAGTGCTTGGGCCAGATGGGCATCCGCATCGAGAACGATTCTGGATTTGAGACTATTCTGTTCGATGAATTGGGTGATCGCATCCGTCTTCTGTCCCGGAGGAGCATTCACCAACAGCAGTCCGATCTCCTTTGCTTTCAGATCCTGCTCAAGGCGCGCTAAGGCAGGTGCCAGTTTGCGGCTGATGGGGCAGGTTGCGCTGAAGAAAGCAATCACGAGCCCGTTCTTCTCGGTGGCTGCTTTCAATGAGAGGGCTTTCCCATCCATGGCTTTGAGCGGAGTGTCAGCCACCATGCGCCCTACGCCATAGTCGCCCGCTTTCAAGATTTCAGGAGCTTCTTTGAGCGTGCGATCCTCGGTTGCTTGGTCGGAGGAGGGAGGTTGTTTGCGCAGGCTTGCGAGTGCCTCCGTCGCTTCTTTCAACGTCACGCCGCCATCTTGGTTTGCATCAAGCTTCGCCAACCATTTCTTTCCGGGTAATTCGTCTGCCGTGAGTTTGTTGTCTGCGTTTTTATCGAGGCGTTTGAAAAGGGCACTGGGATCGTCAGCAGTGCTGGTTAGGCCCTTTGCCTTGCGCACACTTTGCAGTGCTTCACTGCGAGTGAGGGTGCCGTTTTTGTCGGCATCCAGAGCACGGAGGTAGGTCGCGCCATCCATTTCACTTCCGCTGATGATGCCGTCGCCGTTTTTATCGAAGGATTTAAACTTTGCGTCAAACTCCGCGAGCTGTGATTGAGCACGCAATCCGATGACAGAAACCGCCAGAGCGGTGGTGCCGAAGAGGATGTAGCCGAATGTTTTCATGTATGGGGTGAATGGGGAACCTGTGCGGCGGCAGGAAGTTTCCAATCGCAGGGCAGGATCATCCAGTGAATTCGTCTATCTGTACGATTGACTGCGGTGGGCTGGTTCGTTTGAATCGCCCTCATGCACAAGCGCATCTTCTCCCTCCTGTCCGCAATCGCCCTGACTGGCAGTGCCGCTGCCGAGGTGGCTTATGAATTCGTCCCTGACTTCATTCAGCCGCCGCCTGGTAAAGCCACCATTGGTAACGGCCACGGCGAGATCGCGGTGGATTCCGCAGGGAAAATCTATGTGAGCGTGCAGGAGAGAGATGCGGGCATTCAAGTTTACGGTGCAGACGGCAAGTTCATCAAAGCACTGCTTCTGCCGCCATCACTGCACGGTTTTGTCATTCGCAAAGACAACGGAGGTGAGTTTATTTTCGCCGCCGTACTCGGCGAGGCCAAGGTCATCAAGTGTGACCTTGAGGGGAAGGTGCTCATGACGATCCCGACGAGTGAGTTTCCTGCGGACAAAATGGGCAAAGGACTCAAGCTCACCAACTGCGATGTGGCTCCCAATGGCGACATTTATGTCGTCGATGGCTATGGGCAGAGCTACATTTTTGTTTTTAGTCGCGAAGGCAAATTCAAGAGCGTGTTCGGCGGCCCAGACGAACCCCTCAAACTCGCCAACGCGCACAAAATCTTCATCGACAAACGCTTTGAACCCGCGCGTGTGATGATCTGTGACCGCGGGCACAAACGCATGCTGCACACCCAGCTCGATGGCACCTTCATCGGTGAAATCGCCACCGGAATGCGTAACCCAAGCTCTGCCAGCTTCCATGGTGATCTGATGTGCGTGGCCGAGATCGCCGGCAACGTCAGCGTGTGGGACAAGAACAACAAGCGTGTGGCTGATCTGGGCACCTCACCGAAGCCGACCAACACACCGAAGATCGAGCCGAAGGACTGGCAGCAGGGCATTGTGACCAGCCCGCACGGCATCACTTTCGACAACGACGGCAACATTCTCGAAACCGAATGGAATCAGTGGGGCCGTGTTTTGAGGTGGAACCTCAAGAAGTGACGGACGCAGAATTTTCCAATGACGAACTGCCCATGCGTCATCGTTTGCGTGCATTCGTCATTCGGGTTGTATCATTTATCATTCTCAGCTTTCCTCTGAGTGCTTTCGGACACGGGGCGGAGTTCTTGAGCGCAAAACTCACGTTGTTGCCAGAGGCCGAGGTGCTGCTGGAAGTCACAGCCGACTATGGTGGTAATCCTTTGATCGCGGATGAAGCAGCCGCCAAGCAAGCACTCCTAGATCCGATTCGACTGCGCTCGGGGGACACGCTCGTGCCACTTTCAAAAGTCGCCGCTGCCCGTGTTTCCAAGCACGATAATTGGGCAGAGTTTGCGCCCGCCGCGTACTTGCCGCCAGACACCGAGTCACAGGCCCATGCTTTGATCACTTCGTCCTGGCGTTGGCGCAGTGCAGTCCAGGAAATCGTATTCGAAATGCCGAAGGGCAAACTTCATGACGTGCTGCTGTGGACGCGTGACGACACACAGCCTGAATCTTCGCCGAAATGGATGCTGCTGCTCGCGGGGGATCAATCCAAAGCCATCCCTGTCCACTGGACACCGTGGTGGCGTCGCAGGCAGACGGTGATGGCCTTGATCGGTTTGATGCTCGCGATCGCTTACTTCGTTTCGCGGAACTTCACATTGCGCCAGCGCACACTGTAGGGGCCGGTGCCTTTCTTGATGCCATGCACCTGAAAGCCGATGTAGCCTTCAGGATCGCCGGGCTGGGTGAAATCAGCAGTCGCGACACCATTCACGAAACTCTGGTAGTGATCGCCTTTCACAACGATGCGGTAGTGATTCCACTCGCCTTTTTTGAAAGCGGCCTTCGCTGCGTCAGTGCGCACGGCTTCGGTCTTCGTCAGAATGCTCCACCATGTGCCGCGGCGGGCTTCGTCATAGAAATCACCCGCCGTGCCATTGACTGCGATCTCGCACTGCGGGCCAAAAAGACGACCAGCGGGCAGCGGTTTGCCATTTTTGCTGCCCTCGGGTGCGGCATCACCTTCCTTGGCGATGTGGCTACGCACCTGCACGCCGGAATTGAGGGCATCATCCACCTTCACTTCGAACTCGAGTTCGAAGTCCTTGAACGGTCCGATAGCGAGAAAGGTGTTCGGGCTGCCATCGACCGTGGTGCCGACCAGCACGCCGTCTTCTACCTTATAGGTGGCCTGGCCGCTGATGATCTGGCCGCCTTGTAGGGAGCCGTCGGCAAACCACTTCTGCCATTCACTTCCTTCTCCTTTGGGGGCTGCCCGGAGGTTCAGGAATGCGACGGAGAGTATGGCGGCGGCGAAGGTGAGAGCGGTGGAGAGGGTTTTCATAAAAGTGAGGCGTTCTTCAACGCCTCAGTGAGTGCAGTTTCATCGAAAACCCGCAGTTACTTAACATAACTTAATTAAATGGAGGATTTCTTTGGTATAAAAACCTCAAATTAATCGAAACACGTCTTGACCATCGGGTGAGGTTTGGATTAAAAACCAAATATAACCTGATTTCAATTGGATGGCCCGCCCTTCAAACACCTTCGAGTCACTCTCGCTTACGATCGCGGTCACCCCGCAGATCAAGCAGTACCTCGAAGACATGACCTTGAAGGGTACGTTTGGCAGCAGCCCCGCCGAGGCGGCGAGGATGCTTCTGAGCAATGGGATCGATGCCATGTTGAACTCGGGTGCTTTGGAAAGACGCAAATGGGCGCTCAAGGATGGGGAACTCGTTCAAGTCGCGCCGAATCAACCTTCTCTCTCATCATGACTCTGCAACTCGATCTTCAAGCCGACACCGCCGTCTTTGCCACCCTCGTCGAAGTCGAGATGACCGACACAGACCGCAGCCTCAAGGGTAATTGGAAGTCCGAAACGCGGCTCTCGATGATTTCCCACGAAATTGCCCACTACATGCCGGAACTCGCCTTGATGCTGGCGAAAAGTGGCAAGCGCAAGATGCTGGCCGCCTGAGCACGTTGTTCACGCTTCAGCGTGAACCCGCTCTCAACACGCTGAAGCGTGAACAACGTACAGATGCATGGCGTTCATGCTTCCGGTTGACGAATCCGGCCGATTGCAGCACCAGCAGGCATGACCCTCATTTCTGGAGCCGCTGTCGCTGAAAAAGTACTCGCTGAATGCCGTCGAGAGATCGCGGAACTCGCTGCACAGGGGCGCAAGCCTGGTCTAGCTGTCGTGTTGGTTGGCGACGATCCGGCATCACGAGCCTACGTTCGCTCCAAGGATAAGAAATGCCGCGATTTGGGCCTGCACTCAGTCAAACTGGAGCTTCCGGCCACCACCACTCAGGATGAGTTGCTCGCGCATGTTCGTGCTCTGAACAACGATCCGGCCATCCACGGCATCCTCGTTCAAAGCCCGCCTCCGAAACACATCGACGAGGAGGCCATCGTGCGAGCCATTGATCCAGCGAAAGATGTGGATGGCTTTCATCCAGTGAATGTCGCGAAACTCGCACTCGAGGATTCAACCGGATTCGTGCCATGCACGCCGCTTGGCTGTCAGCGCTTGCTGATCGATGCGGGCATCGAAACGAAGGGAGCGCACGCTGTTGTCGTCGGGCGCAGCATGATCGTGGGCAAGCCGATGGCACTGCTGCTGATGGCAAAGGGTGCCGGAGGTGATGCCACGGTGACGGTCACGCACTCCCGCACCCGCGATCTCGCCGCCATTACTCGTACCGCCGACATCATCATCGCGGCGATTGGCCGCCCGCACTTCATCAGGGCAGAGCATGTGAAGGAGGGGGCGGTCGTCATTGATGTCGGCATTAACCGCATCGACGACCCATCGAGTGAGAAAGGTTACAAACTCGTCGGCGATGTCGCTTTCGACGAAGTCGCGCCGAAATGCCGCGCGATCACCCCGGTCCCCGGCGGCGTCGGCCCGATGACGATTGCGATGTTGATGGCGAACACGATCAAGGCCTGCCGTCAGGCGATTTGAAGAGCGCAGTGCAGAAAAACGTTCCCACGGCGGGCGTCACATGTCATGCTGCGCGCTACTATGATGCCTCGACTGTCTCTTGCCGCTGCTTTCCTCTGCCTGCCAGTGTTCGGCCTTTGTGTTGAGGAGGTGAAAAAAGATACGCCTCCGTCTGCCGCTCCTGCTCCTGCCAAAACTGTGCCGAAGCAGGAGAAGAAAGAGAGCACCGATAAGGCGATGGGAGACAAGCCTGTGATCACGGAAGGCAGGGTGACGATCGGTGGTAAAGAGCTGACCTACCGTGCGAAGGCGGGGACGCTGCCGATCTTGAAACCGGATGGCAAGCCCTCGGCGCAGGTTTTCTACACCGCGTACACCTTGAAGAATGTGAAGGATGTGGCGTCGCGCCCGGTGACGTTCTGTTTTAATGGAGGGCCGGGGAGCAGTTCCGTTTGGCTGCATCTCGGTGCGTTCGGTCCCCGGCGGGTGGATTTGCCTGCGGACGGGCTCACGCCACCGATGCCGCCCGGTGGGGTGGTGAACAACGAGTTTTCTTTGTTGGATGTCACGGACTTGGTTTTCATTGATCCGGTCAACACAGGCTTCAGTCGTGCGGAGGATCCGAAGAATGCCAGTGAGTTTCTCGGCGTGCAGGAAGACATCCAGTGCGTGGGCGAATTCATGCGCCTCTGGGTGACGCGAGAGGATCGCTGGCGCTCGCCTAAGTTTATCGCTGGGGAAAGCTATGGCGGGATTCGCGGAGGTGGGCTGGCACAGCATCTCCAGCAGCGGCACCGGATGTACTTAAATGGAGTGATCATTGTGTCTGGACTGCTCGACTACGCGACCTTGATCCCAGGGCCATTGAATGAGACGCCCTATTTGGTGGGGCTTCCGGCTCTGACGGCCACTGCTCATTATCACAAAAAGCTGCCGCCAGACCTGCAGGCGGATTTTAAAAAGGCGGTGGCAGAGTCACGAGAGTTTGCCTTTAACGGCTATGCCTCGGCCTTACTCAAGGGGGCGGATTTGCCCAAAACAGAGCGTGATGCCGTGGTGAAAAAGCTCGCGCGGCTCACTGGTCTGCGCGCCGAGTTGATCGCTGAACAAAACCTGCGGATCGACAGCGGCTTTTTCAGGGAACACCTGCTGCGTGATCAGAAGCTGGTGCTTGGGGCATACGACGCCCGTGTGACGGGTAAGGATGGCGACGAGTCAGAGAACCAACCCGAGATCGAGCCTTTCATGCGCGTGGTGGGCAGCATCGCGGCGGCGTCGATGAATGCCTACCTGCGCGAATCGCTAAAGTACAAGAAAGACCTGCCTTACGAGGTGCTGGCACCGCAACCGAACTGGAACCACGGCAAAGGCAACAGCTACACGAGTGTCAGCGGCTTGTTGGCCGATGCCATCCGTCAGAATCCGCATCTCCGGGTGCTGGCATTGCTGGGGTGGCGCGATCTCGTCACCCCGCCTGACAACATGCGCCTCAGTGTAAGGCAGATGCGCCTGCCGGAGGAACTGCGCGGGAACATCGAATTCGCCGAATATGAAAGCGGTCACATGATGTACACCAACCGTCCGGACATGGAAAAGATGCACGCGGACATCTCCGCCTTCATCGCCCGGGCGTTGAAAAAATAAGCGCAATCCCCGCCTGTTGTGGCGTGAAGCAGTGACCGAAGGTCGACTTTTCGCCTCTGCGGCGAAGAAACAGCCCGGGAGGCTTGCGGCTGGGCGAAAAAAAGTGCTAAATTCCCTAAATACGCACTGCCTTTGTGCGTTCCGCCATTGAAAGGCACCTCCCCTTCATCTCTCCAAACCATGAAACGAACCACCCAACTCCTCGGCGGCCTGCTTGCCTCCGCATTGCTCGTCGGCTCCGCGCTGGCAGAATCGCGAACCTGGACAGACGTTCAGGGACGCCAAGTCACCGCCTCGTTCATTGCCCTTGAGGGCGATCAGATCACGCTCCAGACCGTCGATGGCACGATGCACCGGTTCCCACTGGCGAACCTCTCTGCAGATGACCAGGCACTGGCCAAAAAGCTGATGGCTGCTGCTCCAGCAGCAGGCGCGGAAGGTCAGCCTGCCTACCTCGCGAATGCCACGGTCGCCAAGGCCGCTTCTGTGATCGACACCTTGGTCGCCAAAGGATTGGTTCGCGCGAATCCTGAGCGTGTGAAGAGCGGGAAAGCTCCCATCACGAGCTTCAACGCCCCTTGCAATGACGAGCAGTTCGTGCGCCGCGTTTACCTTGACATCGCTGGACGCATCCCCAACCACGACGAGGCATTGGCCTTCATCAACAACTCGGCCAAAGACAAGCGCGCCAAACTCATCGACATGCTGCTGGATAGCCCCGGCTACAGCAGCCACATGTACAATTACATCTCCGAGATGCTTCGTGCGCGTGATGATCGGCTCGGTGCCGACAACGTGCGTGGCATTCCTTATATCAACTGGCTCAAGCAGCAGGTCGCGGCGAACAAACCATGGGATAAGATGGTGTATGAAATGCTGACGGCGACCGGCAAGATGTGGGACAAAAAACCTGACGGCACTTACAACGGTGCTGCTGGCTACCTGCTCCGTGACGCCGGCATGCCTCTGGACAACTTGGCCAATACACTGGCCGTTTTCTTGGGAACAGACGTGGCGTGTGCGCAATGCCATGACCACCCCTTCTCTGATTGGACCCAGCATCAGTTCTACGAGATGGCTTCTTTCTTCGGAGCTACTAGCACGCGCATCAATCGGCGCGTCACGAAGACACGTCGCGGCAAGGAAGAAGTGGAAATGGTCAATATGGCGGACAAGCTCATGCCTCAGGTGGAGCAGATCATGGAAAAAGGAGGAGTGGACCTCCGTCGTGTCCGCAATGGGCTGCGTAACTTCATTGCAGCCAACTACTCTGCGATTTCGGACTTGCCCAAAAACACCATCAAGCTCCCTCACGACTATAAGTATAAAGATGCGAAGCCGGGGGATATGGTCGAACCCAAGTTGATCACTTGGTCAAAGTCGGACAAAGACCTCGCTTGCTACAAGCTGAAATCCAAGGCCGATGAAGATCTCCGTGCAGCATTTGCCACTTGGCTCACGCACCCTTCCAACCCTCGTTTTGCGATGGCCATCGCCAATCGCATGTGGAAGCGCGCTCTCGGCGTCGGCATCTCTGAGCCGGTCACCAATATCGATGACCCCAATCAGGCATCCAACCCCGAGCTTCTCAAGCATCTCGCTGAGGAGATGAAACGCCTGAAGTTCAATCTGAAAGACTTCATGCGCATCGTTTACAACACGCGCGCCTATCAGTCTGAAGCGACGACCGAGAAGATCCCCATGGGCGAGCCCTACTACTTCCAGGGGCCACAACTCCGCCGCCTGACGGCTGAGCAGGCATGGGACTCCTACATGACCCTCGTGCTTGGTGATCCAGACAAGTACAAAAAGCCTCTCGAAGACCTCTACAGCAAGAGCATCGACCTTGATGTCTTCAATCCCAAGCTGGATGCCATGACGATCATCAACAAATACAGTGCCTACCAGAAGATGGCTGAGAAAGAACGTGCTCTCATGGGCGGTGGCTTGGCAGATGCCGGTGGCGACATGATGATGGAAGGCGCAGGCAAATCTAAAGGCAAAGCCGAGGAAAAATCTTCGGACATGATGATGGGAAATGCCTCCCTCAGCTACGGAGGCATGGTGTTACGTCGTGCCTCTGAACTCGAGCAGCCAGCACGCCCTGGCAGTTTCCTCATCGACTTTGGCCAGTCTCCTCGAAACCTCATCGACGGCAGCAGCAAGATCGGCTCCGTCCCTCAGGTGCTGATGACCATGAATGGCAAGGCGCAGGAAATGCTCACCAATCCAGACTCGCTGATCTTCCGCACCATGGAGAAAGTGCGTTCCCCCTCGGAAAAAGTTGAAGCGCTGTTCATGACCGTGCTCAACCGCCGTCCGACGCTGGCGGAGAAAGACATCGCCAAGCGCGCCCTCGCCGCTGGGGATGATGGTTACGCCAACATGATTTGGGCACTTATTAACACCCGCGAATTCATCTTCCTCCAGTAACCTGCATCCTCTCGAAACGCACACCCACATTCAACGCGCTATTTCCATGAAAAACGAACTCAACAAAATGAACCCCATGGCTCGCCGCGACTTTATGCTGCGGACAGCCAAAACTGCGCTCGGCGTCTCCGTCATGCCTGCCCTGAATCTCCGCGCGGCAGGCGGTGCGGTCACTGGCCCCGGTACCCCCGGCTTTGGCAAGGCCAAGCATGTCATCTTCCTCTGGATGAATGGTGGCATGACCCACATCGACACTTGGGATCCCAAGACGGGAGCCACCAAAGGCCCGACCGACCCCATCAAGGGCAAGGGAGGCATCGACTACCTCGGTGGTACAATGACGAAGACAGCCGCGATCTCGGACAAGATCTCCATTGTTCGCTCCATGACGTCCAAGACAGGCGTGCATGATTCCGGCACCTACATCATGAAGACCGGGTATGAGCCGCGCGGCACCATCGTCCATCCCTGTGCGGGCGCTTGGGCCTCTCACTTCCTCGGGCGCATCAAAGGCGTTACCCTCCCCGACAGTGTGGTGGTGAACAGCGGCAGCTCCTATCCAGGTTCTGGCTTCTTCCCGCCAGCACTTAGCCCCATTCCGATCTCAAATCCGGAGACAGGACTGCAAAACATCCATCCGACCACTTCGGAAAATCAGTTCGAAAAGCGCATCTCACTCATGAACGAGTTCGACGCAGCTTTCCGCAAGAAGTTCCAGTCTGAGGAAGTCAAAGCCTACACCGAGTTCTACGACGAGACGCTGAAGCTGATGAAGAGCGAAGACCTCAAAGCCTTCGATCTCTCCCAAGAATCTGCTTCCACCCGTGAGAAATTCGGGCGCAATTCTTTCGGCCAGGGCGCGCTGCTCGCCCGCCGCCTGGTGCAGGCGGGAGTCCGCTTTGTCGAAGTGCAGTTCGGCGGTTGGGACATGCACAACAACATCGACACCGCGCTCAACGGCACCGGTGCCACCATGGACAGCGTGTTCGCTGCTTTGATCGAAGACTTGGAATCCAACGGCTTGCTCAAAGACACGCTCGTCTGCATGGGCTCCGAGTTCGGCCGCACGCCTGACATCAACGAAAACGATGGCCGCGACCACTACCCGCTCGCTTACTCCACCGTCTTTGCAGGCGGCGGCGTGAAGGGCGGCTTCGTATATGGTGCCACCGACAAGGAAGGCCGCCGTGTCGCTGACAAGCAGGTCACGCCGCAGGACTTCCAGTCCACCATCGGCCACGCCATGGGCTTGCCTGTGAATGAAGTCGTCATGTCACCCTCCAACCGTCCCTTCACCGTCGGGGACAAAGGAGTGCCCATTGTGGACATCTTCGCGTAAGCTCACCTCCGTTCGTCTCCTCAGCACCCGGCCTCATGGCCGGGTGCTTTTTTGTTGTCTTTTCCATGCCTTTTCCTGCTTGCGACGGCACTTGATGTCCTGATAATGGCCGCCCCTTTCCCACAGCTACGCAGCGGCCTCCCATGAGCAAAAGTACCCCCAAAAAAGACGAAATGTCCTTCGAGGATGCCATGCAGCGCCTCGACGAACTCGTGGCGGGCATGGAGGGTAATCAACTTTCCCTCGAAGACATGATCTCCGGCTACGAGGAAGGCGTGCAGCTTCTGAAAATCTGCCGTCAGCGCATCGACACCGCACGCCGCCGAGTCGAGCTCATCAATTGCGACTTGGAAGACGGGAAAGCCACCCTGACTCCCTTTGAGGAAAGCACCGCCGCCGAAGCTCCCGCGCCGTCACCACCTGCGGCCAAATCCGCACCGACGCCGCGTTCCTCGCGCAGCAAATCCACCGACTCCGACAGCGGTGAAATACGATTCTTTTGACACCTGTGGACACCACCGACCTGCCTGCCATCACCTCTCCTGCTGATCTCAAAGCCCTGCCGCTGGAGGAACTGCCCGCACTCGCGGAAAAAATCCGCCGCACCCTCATCGAGACCCTCAGTCAGACCGGCGGCCACCTCGGCCCCAATCTCGGCGTCGTCGAGCTCACCCTCGCGCTGCATCGCGTCTTCGACACTCCCAAAGACCGCTTCGTCTTCGATGTCGCCCACCAGGGCTACATCCACAAAATGCTCACCGGCCGCTGGGACAAGATCCACACCATCCGCCAGCACGACGGCCTCAACGGCTTCCTCCTGCGCACCGAGAGCGAGCACGACTGCTACGGCGCCGGCCACGCAGGCACCGCCCTCTCCGCCGCACTCGGCATGGCCACCGCACGCGATCTCTCCGGCGGCGACGAGCACGTCGTCTGCGTCGCCGGTGATGCCGCCTTCACCTGCGGCCCCGTCTTTGAGGCGATGAACAACATCGCCGCGCACACCCAGCGCCTCATCGTCGTCCTCAACGACAACGAATGGTCCATCGACCGCAACGTCGGCGCCATCGCCAAATACTTCAACGCCATCGCCACCAACCCCGGCTACGCCTCCCTCCACCAGAAAGCCGCCAAGTTCGTCGAATACGTCCTCGGCGAAGGCGTGCGCCGCTTCGCCGAAAAAGTCGAAGGCAAAGCCAAAAACATCATCCTCCCGCAGAGCCAGACCCCCACCAGCCGCAGCGTCCTCTTCGACGAATTCGGCATCCGCTACTACGGCCCCATCGACGGTCACGACATCCCGCTGCTCATCCAGACCTTCGAATTCCTCAAGACGCAAAACGAGCCCGTCATCCTCCACATCATCACCGAAAAAGGCCGCGGCTATAAGCCCGCCCTCGAAGACCCGCTCAAATTCCACGGCCTCGGCAAATACAACGCCGAGACAGGCGAGACCGCCGCCAGCGATACCCCCACCTACTCCCAGCTCTTTGGCCGCGCCGTCACCGACTTCGCCAAAGCCGACGAAAAAATCGTCGCCATCACCGGGGCCATGCCCGGCGGCACCGGCCTCAGCGTCTTCAAAAAAGAAATCCCCCAGCGCTACTTCGACGTCGGCATCGCCGAGGAGCACGCCGCCCTCTTTGCCTGCGGCCTCGCCACACGCGGCATCAAGCCCTTCCTCGCCATCTACTCCACCTTCATGCAGCGCGCCTTCGACATGATCGTGCATGACATGGCCATCCAGAGCCTCCCCGTGCGCATGTGCATGGACCGCGGCGGCCTCAGCGGCGACGACGGCCCCACCCACCACGGCCTCTTTGACATCGCCTACCTCCGTGGCGTCCCCGGCATCGTCCACATGCAGCCGCGACATGAAGACGAGTTCGTGGACATGCTCTGGACCATGGCCCACTACGACAAAGGCCCCATCGCCATCCGCTACCCGCGCGGCAGCGGCCCCGGCGTCCGGCCAAAGGAAAAGCCCGCCCTCCTCGAAATCGGCAAAGCCGAAATCGTCGCCGACGGCAGCGACGTCGCCCTCATCGCCCTCGGCGAGATGTTCCCCATCGCCGAAGCCGCAAAGAAAGAACTCGAAGCCCAAGGCCTCTCCGTCGCCCTCATCAACCCGCGTTGGATCAAGCCCCTCGACATGCCCTGCTTTGAATCCTACGCCAAAAAAGTGAAAGTCCTCTGCACCCTGGAGGACCACGTCCTGCGCAACGGCTTCGGCGCGGGCGTCATCGAGCAGCTCAACGACGCCGGCATCCAAACGCCCGTCGTCCGCATCGGCTGGCCAGATCAGTTCATCGAACACGGCACCCCCTCCATCCTGCGCAAAAAACACGGCCTCACTGCCGAGAACTGCGTGGCGAAGGTGCTTGCGGCCCTGCATCGCTGAGTGCGTCCGCATTCGAAATCCGGCCGTTTTTGATAATCGCATCGCGTCGTGGCCTGCCTATGCCTCCGCCATGGACTTTCTTTGGGATATTCATCAGCAGGGGCAGATATCTTCAGCCAATCAGGCTGCCGACCGCGCCGAGAACAAGGCGGATGCCGTCGTCGCTGATCTCGCTCGTTCACAGCGTCGCATCGAACGCCTCGCGCTGTGCTGTCAGGCCATGTGGGAACTGCTGCGGGACAAATACGGTCTCAATGAGGAGGAACTGCAAACCCGCATCCTCGAAATCGACCTGCGTGACGGCATGACCGATGGCAAAATGCGCATGCAAATCGTCGACTGTCCGAATTGCGGCGCGAAGACCAACACCAAACGCTCCCTTTGCGTGATCTGCGGCGCTCCACTGCCGTTGAAGCACACGTTTGAAGTGTGAAAAGGATCACCGCTCCTCCACCCAGCCGGGGGCGGGGTAGCTGCCGAGGGTTTTTACCTGTGCGGCGTGGGCTTCCAGGGCGGTGAGGGTTTGCTGGATGGTGGCGTCGTTGCTGTGGCCGCTGATCTCGAGGAAGAAGCGTGCCTGCGTGCCGCAGGGCGTGGGGCGGTTTTCGATCTGCCGGACGTTGATGTTCCGCTGGGCAAAGATTTGCAGCACTTCCATCAGCGCGCCGACGCGGTCGCGGGAGTGGATCATGAGCATGGTGTTGTCGTTGCCGGAGGGCGGGCCTGAGCGGCGGCCGAGGATGATGAAGCGGGTCTGCGTGGCGTATTCGCGCGGGGAGGCGGCGATGACGCGTAGGCCGTGCAGCTCGGCACTCAGCGGGGTGCCGAGTGCGGCGAGGGTGGCATCCTGCGCGGCGAGGGCGGCGGCGGCGCTGGAGCTGGCGGCCTCGACGAGCTGGGTGCCGGGAAAGTTCTGTGCCAGCCACGGCCCGCAGTGGGCGAGCATCTGCGCGCGGCCATGGATCTGGGTGATGGGGCCGTGCGCGCTCTGGGCCAGCACGGCGGCGTCGGCACGCCAGAGGATTTCGGCGTAGATTTGCAGGTCGCTGTCGGCCAGATGATCCAGGGTGTGATGCACGGCACCCTCGGTGGAGTGCTCGATGGGGAGCACGCCGTAGTCGGCGTCTTGGGCGGCGACGCGGCCAAAGACGGCCTCGGTGCTGACTTCGGGGAGGTATTCGACGCAGTGGCCGAATTTATTGACGGCGGCCTGGTGCGTCCACGATCCGGCGGGGCCGAGGTAGGCGATCTTGAGGCTGTCTTCGAGCGCGAGTGCGGCGCTCATGATTTCGCGGAAGATGGCGCGGATGGCGCGCTCGGTGAGGCGTCCGTTTTGCGCGCGGTTGAGTTCGACGAGTTTGCGCAGGAGCTGGTCTTCGCGCCCGGGGACGTAGATGTCGAGGTCGCCTTTGCGTTTGATTTCGCCTACGGCATGGACCAGCTCGGCGCGCTCGTTGAGCAGGCGGAGGAGTTGTTGATCGAGGGTGTCGATCTTGGCGCGGACGTCATCGAGAGACATGGGTGATGGGAAGGGTGCTCATGCCTCCGCAGGGGCGGGCTCATCCTGCGGTGTGGCGGCGGGGGCCAGGGAGAGCTGCTGTTCCTGCGGCGGGGGCGGCGGCGTGTCTGCGGCGGTGGCTTGCTCGTCGGCGGCGGGGAGCTTGATGCGGCGCAGCTCGGTGGCGTTGGGCATGTCGTCGAGGCTGCGCACGCCGAAGTGATCGAGAAAGGCGTCGGTGGTGCCGTAGAGCAGGGGGCGTCCGGGGAGGTCGGCGCGGCCTTCGATTTTCACCAGTCCGCGGTCGATGAGGGTCTGCACCATCGCATCGACAGAGACGCCACGCACGGCCTCGACGCCTGCTTTGGTGATGGGCTGGCGGTAGGCGATGATGGCGAGGGTTTCGAGCGCGGGCTGGCTGAGGCGCTGGACTTTTTTGCCTGGGTAGAGTGCGCGGCACCATTCGGCGAATTCGCCGCGCGCGGCGATGCGCCAGCCGTTGGCGCGCTCGACGAGTGTGAAGGCGTGCTTTTCTGCCTCGTAGCGGGCGATCAGAGTATCCAGCGCCGCGCGCACCTGCTCCTCGGTCGTTTCCGCCAGCGGGGCCACCCATTCAGGGATCTGCGGGGCTTCACCCGCGCCTTCTGCGTTGGCCGCTGCGGACTCTGTCGCCGACTGGAGGATGTCCTTCGCGGTCTCTTTGACGGCGGCGCACATCTGCGGCACGCCCAGGGGTTCCTGGGTGGCGAAAAGGAGGGCTTCTACGATCGAGACGAGTTCCATGACAAGGGCGGGCAATCTCAAGCGAGGCGCGGAGGCGAGTCAAGCCGGGGAACGCGCGCTGCGGATGGGCGATGGCGGTCTCGCGCCGCGAAATCCGAACGCATGGCGGAGAATCTCAACGCGAACGGGCGCGAATATGCGCGAATGCTCACGAAGAATGAAGAGACTGCGGCTCGCATGGGTGTTCATGCGTGTTGGGAAAAGCATCGCCGCATTTTCATTGCATGCGTGGTTTGTGCTGTCTGCGATTTAGGAGCGCAGGGATTTCCAAGGCTCTTCCTGACTGTAATCGACGATGCCGGGTTCATCGGCTTTTGCGGGAGAGAGGATGGCGAGGAAGACTAGCTTTTCGTCGCCCGCGTTCCAAGTGCCGTGGACTTCTCCCATCGGGATGAAGGCCATGTCACCGGGGCCGAGGAGTTTTTTCTCACGGCCCACCCATTGCTCGGCTTTGCCGGAGAGGACGTAGATGATTTCTTCGCGAGTCGGATGCGCGTGAAAGGGGTGGCTGCGGCCCGGCTCCATGTTGGCGCGCACGAGCATGAGGTGCTCATTGTGGACGATGTCGCCACGGCAGAGCCACTCCTCCAGCGTCCAGGGAGAGAGGTAGTCGATTTTTTCAGCGGCGGTGACAAAGCGGCGGGCGGTGATGGGGTCGATCATGACAGCATCATGCTAAGGCACTCTGCGCGTTCCGTGCAAGTGGCGTCAATGCGCTGCATGCGGGAATTCAGTGGGTCTGCAAACGTTTCAGCTCTGCGTTCACCTTCGCTATTTCGAGTTCAAGTCGTTGTAGATCTTTGTTCGCCATGCCGACATTACCTTCGATGACATCACGCTGGTTGCGCAGCGGGAAGGTGTAGGCTCCTTGGGTTTCTGCGCTTTTGATCTGTTGGTCAATGTCGCGGGCCTGCTTTTCCAATTTGCTTTTGTGCTGGGTGGCCGTTTCCAATTGATGTTCGAGTGTCGTTTTGCGCGCGGTAAGCGAGGCGATCTGCGCAGCGCGGTCTCCTGAGACTGGTTGAGTGCTGGAGGATTGAGATGGGTCGAGGAAGCGAGACTGGATAAGCAGTGCTTGGGGGAGGAGGGCACTTTCCCCTAAGTCGTATCGGCTGACGAGTTCTGCATCCAGTTGGTCTGTGGTGACCGTGCTGACACCATCGGCATGGATGAAAGTGAGGCTGGAGTCATCAAATTTGCTGATCTTAGCGGCACGGAGGATGCGTCCACTTTTGAGAGTGATATCGCCGAGTGTGGTGTTGAGAGCTTCCTGGCGGACTTTGCCCACCATGGCTCGCAGGGATTCGACGGAGCTGTTGATGATCCCTTCGAGGCGGCGGTGCCTTGTTTCGAGTTCCGCTTTTTTGCGCTCCAGTTCGCTTTCACGCACAGATTCCTTATCAAAAGCGGCCTTCGCCTTCTCGATCGAGGCGAGCATGATTCTCCGTAGAGTGATGGTCTCCTCCATGGAGGTGAGTTTGTGTTTGCTCTCATGAAGCAGGGCGTTTGCTTCATCCACCAACTGGAGGTGATGGGCCACAAAGGATACCACAACGATGACCGCAGCGATAAAGAGGAAGACGGGGACTTTGGACTCGTCAAACATGACAAAGGGGAATGTTGTGGTCAGTGGGAGTTCTGTGCGCGATAGGCATCGAGGCGCGGGCGGAATTTGGAGAGTGCTGAGTCCGCATCATCACATTGCGAGGTGAGTTTTGAGACTTCGGATTCGAGCACCGCATTGCGGGCTGCGACCTTTTGACTCCGCTGATCAAAATCAATCACCACAAGCTCAGCATCTCGACCATAGACAGCGATCTTGGCGTCGATGTCCCTCAGCTCGAGGTGCCCCTGCATGATGCGCGCCTCGATGTCGGCGCGTTCTTGCCGAATGCGCGCTGCTTTGTCACATGAGACTACGGAGAGAAGCAGGAGAGGCGCAGCAAGGGCGCGGAGGGTCTTCATGATCGTGGATTGAAGCTATAAATCATGGATCGCTGCGGCGGGCAAGCTCGCCCTAACTGTGGGGTGAACAGATTTTGTGCGCAGATGTTTTTTTGAAAGTGCAGAATAGCAGGCCGCTGCTAGCATCGGCGCGTGATCGCGATCGCAACAGCCAGCCAGAAGGGAGGCGTGGGGAAAACCACGCTGAGCATCAACCTCGCTTACTCACTCGCCAAAAGAGGATGGAGGGTGTTGCTGGTGGACACGGATCCGCAGGGCGGAGTGGGACTGTCTCTAGCGAAGAGCGCGAAGGCGCGGGAGGGTTTTCATGAATTCCTCGTCCGCGGTGGAGATTTGAGCAAGATCGTGGTGCCGACGCGGTTGCCGGAGTTGGAGATCGTGCCTGCTGGACAATACGATGCCTGCGCACGGCAAGGCTGGCCGGTGCATGAGGTGCCTGCACGCATGGCGGATATGCTGCGCGCTGCGGAGTTGCGCGGAGTGGACATTGTTTTGATCGATACGGCGGCAGGCATGGGCGGCACGACCGAGGCTGTGGTGAAGGCCTGCGATTTTGTGATCCTGCCTCAGCAGGCAGAGCCATTGGCCGTGCGCAGTGTGCCGCATTTGCTGGAGACGCTGGCGCGTTTCCGCGCGGAAGGTGCCGGTGTGCGTGTGGCGGGGATTTTGCTGACGATGGTGATGCAGGAGAATGAGATGAGCATGAAGGTGGCGCGTGAATTGCGTGAGATGCTGCCGCCGAATCTGATGTTTCAGCAAACGGTGCCGCGCCTCGCGTCGTTTTTGGAGGCGAGCGCACTCGGTGTGCCGGTGGCTTTGACCAAACGTCATCCTCCGCCAGAGGCGCTGATTTTTGACCAAATCGCCGCGGAAATCGAGCAGCGCGCCGGGTTGATGAAGGAACATGGAAGGGAGCATGGCCATGCAAGTCTCCTGGATTGATGCCGATCATCTCAAGGGGCTCGTGGCGCAGATCATGCCTGCTGGGCCCAAGACACAGGAAGAGGTGCCACCACAGAGAGAGGCAGGGCCATCTGCGATGAGAGAGGCCTTAGCCACGTGGCTGATGCCGGAACCCGTGAGTGAAGGAGAGGAAGAAAAAAGCGAAACAGCGCAGGTCGTCCCAACGCAGGACGAAGCTCCGCCGCTGGGGCGCATCCGGGATAAACTCAAGGCGATCCGCCAGCGTGCGTCTGAGGCGGGGATTTTGGCGCGTGACAAGAGTGTGCCGAGTCACGAGGTGGCAGATCCAGCCGAGGTCGAGCCACAGACGACGCAAGGGCCGACGCAAAAAACCATCATTCCCTTCGAGATACCGCCAGGTGCGCGCGCAGAGCGCGTGACGGCATTTACCGCGTGGGCGCGCCAAGTTGTGGGGGCGGAGGGGGCGCATGTACTGGTGATGAACGAGGAGGGAGAACTGCTGTGCGGAGGTGGGGCCAAGGCAAGCCTCGTGCTCTCTGCGATGATGGCCCTAGGGGCCGCCACTCGCTGCCACGCTCAGGCGGCTTGCGAAGTGGCACCGGTCACTCGCCGTCCGCTGGCTTCTGGAGAAGTGCTGACGGTGATTCCATGTGAGGTGCCGACGGGGATCATGCATGCGGCGGTAGTCGCGCCTTCGGGGCTCGACGATGGTCTGGCTCTGGTGCTTCGCAGCGCACTCACTGCGGCACTGCAAACGTCAGGGACAGGCGTTACTTCTTGAGCAGCGCGAGTTCGTTGATGCTCCAGTAATAGGTGGTGCTGCCCAGTTGAGTGATGCGGACAAAGCGTGCTTTGATGGGAGCCTTGAAAAGAATCTCGCTGAGGGTTCCACCTTTTCCCTGTGCAGCAGGTGCGCCCCATTTGGCTCCATCCGTGGAGAGTTCGATCTTGTACTCCCGTGCGTAATCTGTAGGGCTGCCTTGGCTGTCGAGCACGATGCCCGCGATGTCCACTTCGCTCGGTAGTTCGACTTTGAACCACTCGCCTCCTTTCATGGGGGCACCCGTCTGCCAGCGAGAGCCGGGATTGTCGTCCACGGCTTTGGCGCATTCTTCTTTTTTGTGGCTGGCGGTCAATTTCCAGGCACTGCGTGGTTCGATCCACGGCAGTTTTGTTTTGATGCGTGTTTTGAGCGGTGCTGGCGGCGCGGGTTGGAAGTAGTAATCACGAAGGCGACCGTCCGTGAATTGAATTTGGTTTGCCTTCAGGACAATGGAGTACACAAAGAACTCAGCGAGGTAGCCGCTAAACTGTTCTTGTGGCGGCACCGCAACGCCTTTGTCGTTGGTGACGCGGCCGATGTGGAGTTGATGGAGTGGCTTGCTCGGAGCTTTGGATTTTCCACCGGTGATGAGAGCGGCTTTCCCATTGGCATCTCGCGCATGGAGTTCCAGCGCCCCTGTGGCCTTATTCCAGGTGATGAAGGCGGTGCAGGCGACCGTGCCATTCACGTCTTTGGAGACCAGTTTAGGACTGCCTCCTGAATGGTGCACTTCAGCCACGAGGTTTTTGCCTGTGTCCACGCTCAAAGAAACAGTGGTGCCATCCTCGTTGCTGAGTGTGAAGACGCGTGTGGGGAGTTTTGCGGAGTCAGCCTGGAAGGCAACAGCGATCGTCATGCCTGCATCTCCGCCGGTGGCAGCGGCGCTGCCGAAGGGCAAATTGGCAGACTCTTTTCCCATGTCGGTGAGTTCCAGTGCGCAGGGTTTGCCATTGCGCGGGTGGAAGTCGAGCACCACGCGGCTTGGTTTGGGCGTGCCTCCCATTTTTGCTTCGGGCCAATACACGCGCTTGGGAGCATGCTCCGTGGAGCGATTGGGGCTGATCAAGAGATTGTCGCCACCGCGCTCAGAGATGTCGTGCCACTCGACCACCGCTTCATTATTGCCCGCAGCGGCGAGTTTGCCGTCTGCTCCTTTGCGATTGGCCAAGCTGCCGGTGTTGCCCACGAAAAAAAGCGAGATGGCTCCATCCGCCGGAGGGAAGGTACGATCCTGCGGGAGCTGAAAGGTGACTTTTGGAGGGCCGACAGCCGCATTGCTACTGGCGGCAGGCGCAGGGCTTGGAGTTTTGCTGCTGGAACCTCCGAACAAGAACCAAATGACGGCGACGAGCAGCACAACTCCGCCTGCTGCCAAGGCAATGATTTTTGCAGGAGGAGTCCCGCTTTCTTTGGTGCCAGTGGTGCCTTTGGAGGCCAGTGTGGTCGAGGGCTGCCGTGGCTGCGGTACTGCGGGACCAGTGCTCGGTCGGCGTGGCGACGGGGCTAGCGGTGTGGTGATCGCCGCAGTCTCGACCAGCGGCTGCACCTCGGGAATGATCTCAACGGGGACAGCGACCGGCTCCGCATAGACTTCTGGTACGGCTTCCGCAGGAGGATAGTAGTCTGTGAGTGGCACCGTGCCCGTACCGGGTGGCATGTAGGCTTGCGGCGGGGCCATGTAAGCAGGTGGCTGCTGCGCATACATGCCCATCCACGGGCCGTAAGGCACCATCGTTGGCATTTTTTCCCACGCGCGGAATTCCTCGATAGCCTGCTGCGCACTTGCGGGGCGATCCTCCGGCTTCTGCGCCATGAGACGTGCACACCACGCGCCCAGCCATTGCGGCACATGAGGTGCGATGACATGCAGCGGTGTCACGACATGATCGATGTGCTTGTCGATGACTTCGGCCATCGACTCTCCATCGAACGCCTTTCTCCCTGATAGTGCTTCGTAAAAGACACAGCCCAAAGAGTAGAGATCGGTGCGCTCATCCACGGGCTCGCGCGTGAGCTGTTCGGGGGCCATGTAATAGATGGAGCCCATCACCGTGCCTTCTTGGTCTTCGGTTTGTTTGCGCGCGCGCAAACCGGCACGCGCGAGACCGAAGTCGATGATCTTTGACTGCATGCGCCCACCTGGCAGACGCTCCACCTTGATATTCTCCGGCTTGATGTCGCGGTGCAGAATGTGGTGCTGATGCGCGTCGAGCAGGCCTTCGAGTGTTTGAGACGCCAGTTCTTTGAAGTCGTCGTAGGGCAGGGGGCCGCGGGCAACCACGTCGGCGAGATCTTCGCCCTGGAGCAGCTCCATCACCATGAACATGCCTTCGTCGTCGCTGGCCACATCGAAAATGGTGACGATGTTCGGATTGCGCATGGAGGCCAGAGCATCTGCCTCGCGGCGCAACTCCGCCGCGATGTCTTTGTCTTGCGCGGCTTCGTTGGCGGTGAGCAGGCGCTTCACTGCGACCCAGCGTTTCAATTGGCTGTCATACGCACGGAACACAGCACCGACGCCGCCAGCGCCGAGTTTCTCATAGATCTTATAGCGTTCCGCCATCCGAGTTAATACGATTGAAAATGAACAGCCGGGAGCAAAGCCCAGAGGCGGCCTAGTTGGCAAGCGCGATGTTCTGCGAAAATGACCAGCGGACGCGATTTATCCAATGGCGGCTCATCCTTTGACAAAGCCGCTCGTCACGGCAAACTGCCGCCCCGCCGCACGGCGGGAAAGTCACTTCATCCGCAGCTTATTTTGAAACGCGTTTTATTCGTCTGCACCGGCAACACCTGCCGCAGCCCCATGGCGGAGGCGTTGTTCCGCACGCTTGTCAAAGATCGCACGGATTATGAAGTCGGGAGCGCAGGGGTTGCGGCAGCACCGGGAATGCCAGCCAGCAAATACACCACGGAAGTCCTCATGGAAAAAGGCGTCCGCCATGACGGCTTCAGCAGTCGTCTGCTCGACGACGCACTGCTAAAAAACGCCACGCATGTGTTTGTCATGTCGGCTCATCATGCGGCGACCATCGAAGGGGCTTTCCCCGAGCACGCGAAAAAAATTTACCTCGTCTCTGAGTTCGCCGCTGATGATTCGCTGCGCGGCAGAGATGTCTCCGATCCTTTCGGTCAAGGCCGCGCCGCTTACAGAGAGGCTCTCGCCAATCTCGATCAAATGCTCCCGAGCATCGTCACCTACATCGATCAGACCTGGAAAGAGCCTGCTCCTTGACCCCACGCGATCCCTTGCTCATTGACCTTCCCCCTTCGCATGTCCCAGCCCGCACTGCCTCACACACTCGCCATCGGTTCCGACCACGGCGGTCTCGTGCTCAAAAACGCCGTCGCGGCGCATCTGAAGGACGCGGGTTTTGCAGTCGAAGACGTCGGCACGCACACGATGGACAGCGTGGACTACCCGGACTTTGCGGAAATGGTCAGCGAGCGTGTTTTGGACGGTCGCGCGGATGCGGGCATCCTCGTTTGCACCACCGGCATCGGCGTCAGCATCGCCGCCAACCGCCATGCCGGCATCCAGGCCTCCCTCGTGCATGATGTGGAGACCGCGAAGATCACTCGTGAGCACAACGCCTCCAACGTCCTCTGCCTCGCTGGCAAAACCACACCCGAAGCCACCGCGAAAGCCATCGCCGATGCCTGGCTCGCCACCCCCTTTGCTGGAGGCCGTCATGGCCGCCGCGTCGATAAAATGAACACCCAAGCCCACCCACTCAGCATCCTCGCCTCAGCCGATCCCGCCATCGCCCACATCATCCAGGGAGAGCAGCAGCGCCAGCAGGACCACATCGAACTCATCGCCAGCGAGAACTTCACTTCCCGCGCCGTCATGGCTGCGCAGGGAAGTTGCCTCACCAACAAATACGCCGAAGGTTATCCCGCCAAGCGCTGGTATGGTGGCTGCGAGGAAGTGGACAAGGTCGAGCAACTCGCCATCGACCGCGCCTGCGAGCTTTTCGGAGCCAAATTCGCCAACGTGCAGCCCCATTCCGGCTCGCAGGCCAATGCCGCTGTCTATTTCAGCGTGCTGCAGCCCGGCGACAAAGTTTTGGGCATGAATCTCGCCCACGGCGGTCATTTGACCCACGGCAATCCCGCCAACTTCAGCGGTCGCTTCTATCAGTTCTGCCAATACGGCGTCAGTGCCACCGACGAGCGCATCGACTACGACGAGCTCGCCGAAGTCGCCCTGCGTGAGAAGCCGAAGATGATCACCGCCGGTGCCTCCGCCTATCCGCGCATCATCGACTTCAAAAAGATGAGCGAGATCGCCAAGAGCGTCGGCGCCTACCTCTTCGTCGATATGGCCCACATCGCCGGCCTCGTCGCTGGCGGCGTGCATCCCTCGCCGATGGAGCACGCCGACTTCGTCACCACCACCACGCACAAGAGTCTGCGCGGCCCGCGCGGCGGCATGATCCTCACCAACAACGAGGAACTCTTCAAAAAACTTCAGAGCCAAGTCTTCCCCGGCGTGCAGGGCGGCCCGCTCATGCACGTCATCGCCGCCAAGGCCGTCTGCTTTGGCGAGTGTCTCAAGCCCGACTTCAAAGCCTACACGCAGCAGATCGTCAAAAACGCGCAGGCTCTGGCTGCGGAACTCATCAAGCTCGGCTATCGCATCACCAGCGGTGGCACGGACAATCATCTCATGCTCGTCGATCTGCGTCCGCAGGGTCTCAACGGCAAGATCGCTAGCGAAACGCTCGACAAAGCCGCCATCACCGTGAACAAAAACGGCATTCCCTTCGACACTGAGAAGATCACTCTCGGCGGCGGCATCCGCGTCGGCACGCCCGCAGTCACGACGCGTGGCATGAAGGAAGCCGAGATGGTCCAAATCGCCGCCTGGATCGACCGCGCGCTCAAGAACCGTGAAAACGACGCCGTGCTCGCCGACATCCGCAAGGAAGTCAGCGAGACGAACAAGCGTTTCCCGCTGCCGTAATCATCTCGCGTTTCCCGCAGAAGGCTTCCAATCGCCCGCTTGCGCTTCACGAATGTCCAGTGCTGCGATGCCTGGACGCGTGAATTCGATGCGGCGCTGTTTGTAGAGTGCCCCCAGTGCCTGCTTAAAAGCCTTCTTGCTCGCGTCGAACGCACTGCGGATGCGTTCCGGCGGCGTGTCGTCGTCGAAGTCGAGCCGACCGCCGTTGTTTTTGAGCGCTTCGAGAATGCGATCCGTCAGGGAGGCGACACGCTGATACCCCGACGCATCCAGACTGAGGTCGATTTTCCCACTTGGATGAATGGCGGCGATGTATCCGCCTACCTTTTGTCCCACCTGCAACGGCGCGCCGACATTCGTGTGATAGAGTAGTCCGAGGTGTGTGCCTTCGATGATCGCGTTGTAACCCAGCGGCGTTCGCGCTGTGATCAGCAGCGAGACTGGCTGCTGCGGTTTGAAGGGAGGGCGTTCGCGACTCAGATGCCGGTTCAGCCGTGTCGTGGCGATGATGCGATCTGTCTTCTCGTCGAGCATGACGAAGGCGACCACCTTATCGCCGATGCGCACCGGCTCTGCTTGTTCGCGAAAGGGCAGCAGCAAATCCTTGAGCAGTCCCCAGTGCAGAAATGCGCCGATGTTGCGGTTCACGCTCACGACTTCCAGCGTCGCAAACTCGCCCACCATCGCGAAGGGCTTCTCCGTTGTTGCCACCAACCGATCTTCCGAATCGCGGTAAACGAAAACATTCAGCGCATCACCAATGCTCGTGCCTTTGGGAATGTAGCGGTTCGGCAGCAGGATTTCCCCATGTTCTCCTCCATCCAGATAAACGCCATGCGGCGTGCTGTGAAGGACGGTGAGAGTGTTGTGTTTGCCGATCTGCGCCATGATGCGCAGACTAGATGCGGCGTGGGATCAATCCAGTGCCTACTTCACCTTCATCACCACGATCTTCTCCGCATCCCGCGCATAAAGCATCCCGTTGGCAAAGGCGTCGTGACTGCGATGGCCCGCGCGCGTGATCTGGCAGCGGCGGAGCAGGTCAAATTTTTCCGGTGCGGCTTTGAAAATCCAAAGCTCGCCCTCTTCGCTATGGAGGAGAAGTTTATCGCCGACAAGAATCATGGTGCCGCCTTGAATGCGATCCGTGGCTTCCCAGCAAATCTTGCCGTTTGTCGCGTCGATGCAGCGCAGGCTCATGCCGCTTTCTTGGCGGCCATGCAGTCCGTATAAATGGCCGTCGTGATATACAGGAGTGGTGTAGTGGCAGTCGAGAACATCGCTTTTCTTCCAGAGGTTGGTGAGTTTCTTTTCTGTGCTGTCCCAGTGCCAAAGGCCTGCTCCGACGTTATAGGCGGCAGAGAAAAACAATCTGCCCGCCCCGCAGGCCACTGGCGTGGCGGCATTGACGGAGGCATCGATTTCAGCGCGGAAATATTCCTTCGAGAGCAAGCGCCCGTCATGGGTGCTGACGATGGCGAGGCCCGCTCGCGTAAAAAACGCACTCGTGCCACGGTCTTCAGGAAGAAGAATGGGGGAGGCGTAACTGGCTTCATCATCGGATGTCTTCCAGAGTTGTTTCCCAGTTTGCAAATCGAGCGCGATGATGCCGGCACCGTTCTTGCCTCCGACATTGAGCAGCACTTTGCCTTCGGTGACCAGAGGTGAGCAGGCACGCCCGAAGAAGCCCTGAGGTGAGCTTAGCTCGCCGACAGTGTCGTAGCTCCAGAGCAAGCGACCTGTATCAAAGTCGAGTGCCTGAACGACGCCCTCCGGGCCGTGAGTGATGATCTTCCCTCCAGCGATGCACGGTACAGCGCGCGGGCCGTTGTCGAAACCGAAGCTGTCGCGGTAATCCGTCTTGTAGCTTTGCTTCCACACGGATTTGCCGTCGGCAGCGTGAAGTGATTCGGTGACGATTTCGTTTTCTTGGCGATGAAACACGATCACACGGTCTTTGAAAACAACAGCACCGGCATGTCCGCTGCCGAGCTTGCGTTGCCAGAGCGGTTCTGGATCTGCTGTGCCGGAGATGGGAGCTTCGTTCCTGGCGATGCAGTCGCGTTGTGGCCCGAGGAATTGTGGCCAGTCGCCTGCACGGAGGAGGCCGACGCAGAGGATGAGAAAGACGATGGCGCGCATGCAGAGTATGGGTGGAGGTTCAGCGAGCGAGCGGGAGATTCGGATCGACATCTGCTTCCAAGGGGGAAGTGGGACCTGCATTGAAACGCTGTACGGCAGTAAAAGCGATCATGCCTGCATTGTCGGTGCAAAGTTGAGGCTGCGCGAGGCACAGTTGCAGCCCCTCTTTGTGGCAGCGGGAAGCGAGTGCTTCGCGCAATCCATGATTGCAACTCACCCCACCACTGACGGTCACGAGCGTCTCACGGTGGATTTTTGCGGCGCGGATGAGCTTTTCCACCAGTACCTCGATGATCGCGGCCTGAACGCTGGCGCATACGTCGGCGAGTGTTTGCGTGTTGGTCAGGTCGAGCTTTGGCAATTCGTAGAGCACTGCAGTTTTGAGGCCGCTGAAGCTGAACTCAAGACTTTGGCCGTCGAGAAAGCTGCGCGGGAAGGCAAAAGCGGAGGGATTCCCCTGCTTGGCGAGTCGGTCGATCTCAGGGCCACCTGGATAGGGGAGGCCGAGCATTTTTGCGACTTTATCGAAGGCCTCACCAGCCGCGTCGTCGCGTGTGCGGCCGAGGATTTCGTAATGTCCAATGTCGCGCACACGCACGATCATGGTGTGCCCCCCGCTGACAATGAGGGCGATGCACGGGCGCACTGGCCCGTTGCCATTCATGAAGGGGGAGAGCAGGTGCCCTTCCATGTGATTGATGGCGAGAAATGGCCGGTTTTCTGCGACGGCGAGTGCTTTCGCCATCGAGACACCGACGAGAAGTGAACTGACGAGCCCAGGTCCACTGGTGGCTGCAAAAGCAGCCATGTCGCTCAATGTTTTATCTGCATCCTGCAGCACCTGGAGTACCAGAGAGCGAGCATGGAGGATGTGGTTGCGGGAGGCGACCTCAGGCACGACGCCGCCATACTGGCGGTGAATGTCGATCTGCGAGGAGATGCGGCTGGCGAGGAGGTCGCCTTCCAAGGTGCAGATTGCGGCTGCGGTTTCGTCACAGGAAGATTCGAGAGCGAGGAGACAATGCGCCTGAGATGTGGGTGAGATCGCCATGCAGTGAGGGGTTGTCAGTATCACCGCTCGGGAGTGTTCATCGAATAAAAAAAGCCGCCGTTTCCGGCAGAGCGGAAACGGCGGCGCGAGTCAGACTTCTGCCGACTTAGTGCTTGTGACCAGCCTTGCAGCAAGCAGCCTTGTCTTTCGAGCAGCAGGCGGCTTTTGCTTTGGCATCGCAGGTTGCACATTCCTTCTTCGAGGCGCAGGATGCGAGGAGCATCGATGCAGCAGCGAGGAGAATGGAAGTGAGGCGGATCATTTCAGTGATCAATGATGGAATTGAAAATCCTACCGCATGAGCGGCAGATCACTTACTTACCGGAGACAACCGGGGGCGGCGGCGGAGGAGGAGGGGTCTGCTGGCAGGAGCTAAGCACGGCGGAAGCCGCGATGAGGGTGAGGATAGCGATTTTCATGTGTGTGGGTGTTAACCAGTGTTTGTTAGGTTCCCATCCACCAGACTCCTGGCAGCGGGATTTTTCGAGATTAACGACAACTTTTGTTTTTGCAAACAAGCAAATGCATTGGATGCGAAAACTAAGCGACAGAAAATTGAGCATGCCAAATTGTCAGGTTAGCTGACGGGAGCAAAAGGGTGGCCCCTGAGCGAGGAGGAGCCGAGTCACCAGATTTACAAACTTCTGTCGTTTGCTGGTGTGGCGATGCGGGCTGATGCTTGCTGGGCTGCGTTTTCGCATCGGGTTGTGAGAATCTGTGGATCGAGCGGAGCCGAATCGCTACTCGCCTGGCATGCGCTTAATCCGCAGGTGAATGGGCTGCACTGGGTTGGCTGGTGGCTATGTATTCATGGCTCTGGAAGGATGTTTCCCAATGGCGGGAAGAGAGGGTCGTTTCTCGTTTCACCTGACAAGTGTTCCTCAGTTGATGGCAGGGGAGCTTCTGATGAAATTCCAAGGAGGTCGCCCGCTGACTGTGAACATTGACTTGGATATGGAACTTGCTTTGGCGGGGATTGACTTTGCGCGTGAAGGCACAGCGACGCATTCAAGAAAGGGAGATCGCTTAGCGGCAAAGCTGAAGGAGAATCTGGAATGCTCCATTCGCGTGCGCGATGTGCATGATAACGTGTGCCAGAGGCTGGCGGCTCCCAAGCTGGAGGAAACGCTGCCGACAGGGACTCATCTGCTGAATCTCGCGGTGACAAGACGCTTTCCCCAAGTTGTACTGCCGACGGATAATCCTTTGACGAGCGAGTGGATTGCGAGCGAGCGGATTGCTTTCACTGTCACGGCGGCACCTTGTTTAAGAGTCAGTCGTTTGCCAATAACGGACTGGCACTGAAGGATGGGGATGTGGGGCGCATGGCGGTGACAGGCAACGGGTCCGATCTGAGCAAGTTCAAGGCGCCGAGTCTGCGCAATAGTGCGCTCACAGCACCCTACATGCATGACGGTCGCTTTGCCACGCTCGAGGAGCGTGGTTGATCACAATAGCGAAGGGGTGAAACGCTCAGCGACACTGGATCCCAATCTCGCCAAACATTCAGAGGGAGGGCTGCTACTGACGGTTCCAGAGAAGGCGGATCGGGTGGCCTTTCTCAAAACGCTTTCCGAGGAGTCCTTCACCCAGGATGCGACCGTAACTGCCGCGAAATGAGCCACACGTCTTGTTTCAGACTTCCGTCTTCTTGTGCAGAACTAGGCACGACGGTGTGCTTGGCTACCCCGCAAGGACTCGAACCTTGAACGAGAGAATCAAAATCTCCTGTGTTACCATTACACCACGGGGTAGTGATGAGAGGGCGTAGATAGTAATGCCTCTCTGAGTGTGTGCAAGGACGAGGGAGGATTTCAGTGATCGGTGTCAAAAAAAGAGAAACTGCCCGTGGGGCGTGAGAAGGCGTCGCGGATGCGAGGTGCAGTCTGCGAGGTCTCCTAAAAGTGAGTCCAGTAGGGGCTTAGCCTTTCGAGGAGGAACAGAGTGCAGAAGGATGATTTTGTTAAAAATATAGAAATACGAAATATTTATTCTTGCAATTATTTCCATAATTTGCAGAATGAATGTGGAAATTGAAAAATACTATGAAGAAACTCATCCTCATCCAAAACGACTCCCCCGGTACTGGCAAGAGCACCCTTGCGCTCTGTCTTCATCGCTACCTCCAGAACCACGGAGTTGCCCACCAGCGGCTCTCACTGACCGAAGAAGACACCACTGCCGAAGGTAGCAAAGCCCTTGATGCCAATGCGCTGACTCCACGAGATTTTCTCGCGGCCATTGATGCTTCACCGTTGACGATTCTGGATATCGCGAGCGGCTTGGGGGAATATTTCGGCAAGTTTTATCAGGGGAGCGAAATGGAGCAAATCCTCCATGAAGCGGGCGTCGCTGTTTCAGTCGTGCTGCCTGTCACTGCCGATCGTGAGAGCTTTGATTCAGTGATCGAGGCTGCGGAGATCTATTCAGACAACGTGGAGTATCTCATCGCCCACTTGGTGACCAGTTGTTATGATGAAGATGACAAAGCGTGGGACACTAGCTACGCAGCGCGAGTGATGGATATGTTTGAGGCTGTCGAATTGTACATCCCGGAGATCACCTTCCACCTAGAGCTGAGCAGTGAGCACATGAATCTAGACAGTGCCTTGCAGCACGGCGATGCCGAGGAGCGCTTGGGCAAGGAGTACGTAAAGTGGGATCGTCGCGTCATGGGTCAGATCGACAGTGCAAGGCAATATCTCTTCGGCGATGCTTTCCGTCCGACTTTGGCGCCCAAGCCTGTCAAGACTGCCCGCAAGGCGAAGGCGAAAACTGTCTCCTAGTTAAAGCAGCCTCCCCAAAACCGCGCGTTATTCGAACAACTCCGGGTAACGTCGTTCTGCCACTGCCCGGCTGAGAGCTCGAATCTCGGCTGGGCAGGTGCATTTGAGCGCCGAGTGAGCCAATTCGGTGCATTCGGCACATGAGAGGTGTCGGATCGCATGCTTCACCCTCGCGATCTGTGTGGTAGCCACGCTCAGTTCATTCAAACCGAGGCCGATCATCAGAGGCGTGAGTTGCAAATCGGAGGCCATTTCTCCGCACATGCCGATGCGGATGCCCGCAGTGCGTGCTGCTTGCACAGACATTTGGATGAGACGCAACACGGCTGGATGCGTCGGCTGGTAGAGAGAGGCCACCCGGTCGTTGAGTCGATCGACGGCGATGGTGTACTGGGTCAGATCATTGGTGCCCAAGCTCAGGAAATCCACTTCTGCGGCAATCAAGTCCGCTGAAAGAGCCGCGCTGGGGATTTCAACCATCGCGCCGACTTCGATTTCATCTGGGATGGCATGTCCCTCAGCGGCCAGTTCTTCAGCGCAGTCGTTGAGTATCGCTTTGGCTTCCACGACCTCTTGCACACTGGAGATCATCGGGAACATGATGCCTGCGCGCCCGTGAGCTGCCGCGCGCAGTAAGGCGCGGAGTTGGCGTTTGAAGAGATCCCGGCGTTCGAGGGAGAGGCGGATGCCGCGCCAACCTAGAAAGGGATTTGGCTCAGGATCGAGGGCCACGCGTTCGTCGATCTTGTCTCCTCCGAGGTCCAGGGTGCGGAACACCACGCGTTTGGGGGCTAGTGAACGCACGACCTGGCCGTAGGCGTCTGCCAACTCGTCTTCGGAGGCTTCGGGATTTTCGAGGTGAAGGAATTCGGTGCGGAAGAGGCCCACTTCCTCGGCTCCACTATCTTGTACAATAGGAGCTTCTTCGACAAACTCGGCATTGGCTCCGACGCAGACTGGGCGCCCGCAGATCGTCACTGCGGCCGTGTGGCGTTCCAGTTGGAAGGCATCTTCACGCTTTTCAGCCTGCTCTTCACGGTTGCGATAGCGTGCTAGCGTCTCTGCGGAGGGATTTTTGATCAGCAATCCACCTTCGCCATCGAGGAGAACGGTGTCGCCACTGTGCAACTCTTCGGTGATACCGTGCAGCTTGACGACCGCAGGGATGGCGAGGGAGCGCGCGATGATGGCTGCGTGAGAGACGGCACTGCCTGTCTCCACGGCAAAGCCAAGAACCTTGCTGCGATCGATTTGCACCGTGTCTGAGGGTGTCAGATCATGCGCGACGATGATCACAGGTTCGTCAAACATCGGGTGCTGGAGCAACTCGCCGCGCAGATGACGCATCACGCGCTGGGTCACATCTTTCACATCGAGGAAGCGCTCGCGCAGATAGGCGTCGGGCAACCCGCGCAGTGCGTTCATGTGTTTGCACATGAGCGTGTAGTAGGCCCAGTCCACACACACGAGTTTTTCACGAACCGTCTTCTCCGTCTGCCGCAGGATCGTCGCATCCTGGAGGATGAGCAGATGGGTCTCGAAAATCTCACTCTCGGCGCTGCCCGCCTCCTCTCCCATGCTGCGTTGCAGCTCTTCGATTTCTTGCTGCGTCACTGCCAATGCCTTGTGCAGGCGTGTCATCTCTTCTTCCACCGACTCGGGCGCGATGGTGTCGTCGTCTGGCTCATCAAAATGATCCTTCAACACATGTACTGCCGCGTGCGCCACGCCATCGGACACGGCAGTGCCGGTCCAAGTTTTTTCTATAGGCGCGTCAGGGGCAGACATCGCGGCATCATTCATGCTGAGGCGGCATTTGGCAAACGTCGCCTGCGTTCAGGCCGTCCCCAGCACCTTTTTCATGCGCTTTTCAAAGGTTTCCGCCTTCGCCGTTTCGCCGATGATGTCGAGCATCGCGATGTAATCTTGCCCAGCCGCCTCGTAGCTCGCGGCCTCTGCAGGGAGGCATGCCTCCAAAATTTCCAACCCTTGCGCAAAGTGCCTTTGAGCTGCTTCATTGTCTCGCAGTTCATGGCAGGCGGTCGCCAAATTGCAGAGTGACTGCGCCACATCGCGGTGATTGTCGCCCAGAACGGTGCGGCGGATACTCAGACCGTCCTCGAACATCTCTTTGGCTTGGTCGGGGAAACCGGCGGCATAGTAGAGACTGCCCAAGTTGTTGAACACGCAGGCGACGGACTCCGACTCGCGCCCCCGCTTGTTTTCCAGCGTTTCCAAAGCGCGGAGGTAGTGCTGCTCTGCGAGGGCGAACTTGCCCATGCTCTTGTAAGTCATCGCCAGATTGTTGCGCAGTTGAGCGGCGATCTCCAAATTTTCACCGCCCAGCGCTTCGTGATTGGAAATCGCTTCCTCGTAGAGTGGGAGGCTGTCTGCCTCACGTCCGCTGAAGTCCAGCAGCGTGGCAAGGCTCGTCCGGGCGTTGGCAATGAGATCGGGCGACAACTGCATGCGCTCGGCGGTGTCGAGCGCTTCGCGGTAACTCTCCTCGGCACCTGCGGTGTCTCCCGAGTCGCGGCGCAGGTCCGCCAAGGACAGCAGTGCGCGCATCAGCGTTGGTGCCTTGCCGGGAAATGCTTTGGTCGCTTCGCGTTCTCTTTCCACAGCGTTGAGCGCTGCTTGGAGGGCAGGCTCTGAAGTGGATGGAGAGGTTTGAGGGGAAGCGTCGGTCATGATCGCAGCGTGGACAGTCGGAGATGTTTCGTACCTTCGCAAACACAGCCTTGCCGCGCAAGCACCGTGTTCGCATGGATGCATAAAACGCACACGTTTCCGGCTTTGCGTGTCGCGGCTAGGATGAGCGCGTGCCGGCGATGGCTGCGGCTCGTTCCGCACGGGGATTGACAATCCCCTCACAGCGTTCTATCCCGCCCGATGCGCATCCGCACCTTTCAAGGCCTTGTCCCCCATCCCAAATTCGCAAACGAAGTCGCCGCTGTGCCCTACGATGTGGTGAACCGCGACGAGGCGTCTGCTCTCGCTAAAGGAAAACCCAACAGCCTCTTGCATGTGGATCGCGCTGAAATCGATCTCGATCCTGAGATCGATCCCTATTCCGCGCCCGTCTATGCCAGAGCGCGTGAAAATTTCCTGCGAATGCAGAAAGAAGGCGTGCTCACACGCGAGGCAAAGCCGTGCATGTATCTGTATCGTCAGAGTGTGGGTGGACACAGCCAGACGGGCCTTGTCACCGTCTGTCACACGGAGGACTACGAGCAGGACATCATTAAAAAGCACGAGAAGACTCGCCAGGATAAAGAGGATGATCGTACGCGCTTGGTGGACACGCTGGACGCGAACACCGGGCCGATCTTCCTCACGTATCGTCAGCGCCCCGGCATCACGGCACTGATTGATGACTTCATGAAGGCAGAGAAGCCCATCTATGACATCAATGCGCCGGATGGCGTGAGGCACCAGGTATGGCGACTCTCGCTGGGGCTGTGCGTCTCGCTGACGGGCCTTTTTGAGAGCCAAGTGCCCTGTGCCTACGTCGCCGATGGCCATCATCGTGCAGCGAGTGCCTTCCGCGTGAGCAAGATGCGCCGCGAAGCAAATCCCAATCATACCGGCAAAGAGAACTACAATTGGTTTCTCAGTGTGCTGTTTCCGGGAAACGAACTCAAAATCCTGCCCTACAACCGCGCGGTGAAAGACCTGAACTGCAACGACCGCGAGGAGTTCATCAAAAAGGTGGGATCGATCTTCAAGCTCAAGCCCACCACCGCCAAATCTCCCACTCAACCCGGCCAGTGCTGCATGTATCTCAAAGGTCAGTGGTATGAGCTGACATGGGAGCCCGCCCCGAATGCGAGCCCCATCGAGCAGCTCGATGTGAGCATTTTGCAGGATCGCCTCCTGAAGCCTGTCCTCGGCATCGACGATCCGCGCACCAGCAAGAGGATCGACTTCATCGGCGGCATTCGCGGCACCGCAGAGTTGGAGAAGCTGGTGGACAGCCGTGATTTCAGCGTCGCTTTCTCGATGTTCCCCACCACGGTGGATCAGCTTATGGCCATCTCTGATGTCGGGCAGATCATGCCGCCGAAGAGCACGTGGTTTGAGCCCAAGCTGCGCAGCGGTCTGTTCATTCACACGCTTGAGGGCTGAGTGAAAGAGTGCCGCGTTCACTCGTGGAGCGGTATCCTCTATTCGAGGAATAAAGTCTCCCCAGGCTTCAATTTACGCCAGCGACGTTTCGCTGCACGGTGCGCTGTGGCAGGCGAGCGGACTTCGACCAAGGCCGCACGCACAGTCTCGCGTGGCTTTGCGTGTGTCGTGCCGTCGTCACCCAACTCATCGTCGGGGATTTGATCAGGCGCGCTGCCTCCGAGGGGCACAGCCGCTTCAGTGACTGCGAGGTGGCCGTGTCCGACGATTTCCACCGGCGTTCCGAGTGGCGTTTCGCGGAAGAAGATCGCCGCCATTTTCGTCGGCAGGCGGATGCAGCCGTGTGAGGCAGGGTAGCCTGGCAAATAGCCCTCGTGCATGCCGATCCCGCCGACGATGCGCATGAAATAACGCATGTTGGCGCCGAGGAAGCGCGCACCTGCTGGTCGTGGATCGACGCGTGAGTCCACGTCGCTCGCCACCGTGTTTCCAGAGTCGTCGATGTAGGTTCCGTAGAGTGAAGAGCGATGATGGAGATCCTTTTCAATGATGCGGAATTTGCCATTCGTCGTTCCGCGCCCTTCTTGGCCTGAAGAAATGGGGGACATTCCCACCAGCTCATTTCCTTTGTAGTAGCGCAGCCGCTGTTCAGTGAGGTCGATGACGATGCGCGGCGCACCAGCCACGCCGTCTCCCTTCCACCAGGAGCGCGTGTCTGCGGGTGTCGTAGCCTGCTCCGAATTGGGGGATGAACAACCGCACGCGAGTAGCGCGTACAGGCTGATCAAGATCTGTCGCACAGAGATCATGCGCCACAAAATTGCCAAGACGATGTCGGATTTCCAGCAGGAATGCACTGCTGACTCACGCATACGGCACCGGGGTGCCCGTGCTGTTGGCTAGTTTTTTGAATCGCTGAATGAGATCGTTCGTGACCTTACCTGGTTTGCCATCGCCAATGGGGCGGCGGTCATACTGGACGGCAGCGATGACTTCTGCGGCTGAACCCGTCAAGAAGCATTCATCGGCGGTGTAGATGTCAAAGCGCGTCATGACGGCTTCACTGCATGGCATTCCCATCTCCGCCAGCAGTTCCATGACCGCACCCCGGGTGATGCCATCCAGCGCACCGGCAGAAACAGGCGGCGTGGTGACGCGGCCATTCTTCACAATGAAGACGTTGTCCCCGGTGCATTCGGCCACATAGCCCTGATCGTTGAGCATGATGCCTTCATCACAGCCAGCTTGGAGGCATTCGATCTTGGCCATGATGTTGTTGAGATAATTGAGGCTCTTCACCTGTGGACTGAGCGCAGCGGAGTTTGGACGACGCGTGCCGCAGGTGATCAGGCTCAGGCCTTTGTCGTAGCGTTCTTGTGGGTAAAGCGTGATCGTGCTGGCGATGATGAACACGCTGGCTTTGGGGCACTGATAAGGATTCAGTCCGAGCGGGCCTGTGCCACGGGTGATCACGAGGCGGATGTAGCCGTCGCGCAGTTGGTTGGCTGCCACGGTTTCCAGCACAGCCTTCTCCATTTCCTGCCAAGAGAGCGGCACGGTCAGGCAGATCGCTTTCGCGCAATCAAAGAGCCGATTCAGATGCTCCGTCAGACGGAATACGCGTCCGTTGTAGATGCGAATGCCCTCAAACACGCCGTCGCCATACAGCAGACCGTGATCAAAGACGGAGATCTTTGCCTCGGATTCAGGAACCAGTTTGCCATCGAGCCAAATAAGAAGGGGGGAGGACATGGGACTGCCTTCAAACCACAGCGCAGCATGAATTGCAAGTGCGGGCAATGTGCTTGCGCCACAAGGAATCGCGCCCACTGTGAACGCCCGCAACTCCCACCCGCACACGACCATGGCCGACATCTCCACCTCCGCTGCTGACAAGAAGGAAAAGGAATACTTCACCCACATCCCACAGGAGACGCCGGGCTTCTTTCTCAAAGGCTCCCACCAGTACGACTGGGGTCTCAAAAACCGCCTCAGCCGCGTCTTCAATCCCAAGGACGGACGCACCGTCATGCTCGCCTTTGACCACGGCTATTTCCAAGGCCCCACCACCGGCCTGGAGCGCGTCGATCAGACCATCCTGCCGCTCGAACCCTACGCCGACTGCCTCATGCTCACGCGCGGCATTCAGCGCAGCGTCATCCCGGCCTCCACCACCAAAGCCATCGCCCTGCGCGCCAGCGGCGGCACCTCGATGGTCAGCCCCTTTGAGGAGTGGGAGGGAGAGATCGACGGCAAGAAGGCCAAGTTTGGCCGCCCCGGCTTCGAGCCGCTCTCCAACGAATCCACCGCACTGAACATCGAAGAAGCCATCCGCCTCAACGCCAGCGTGCTGGCGGTGCAGGTCTTCATCGGCAGCGCCTACGAGCGGCAGAGTCTGAAAAACCTCACCGACCTCGTCGATGCGGCCAGCCGTTACGGCATCGGCGTCATGGGCGTGACCGCCGTGGGACGTGCGATGGCGCGCACGCCGCAGTACTTCCGCTTGGCCACGCGCATCATGGCGGAGTTGGGAGCGAACGTGGTGAAGTGCTACTACACGGACACGGAGTTCGACACGGTGACGAGCTGCTGCCCGGTGCCCATCGTGATCGCTGGCGGCAAGAAGCTGCCAGAACTCGATGCGCTGAAGATGAGCTACAACGCCATCCAGCAGGGAGCCAGCGGCGTCGATATGGGGCGCAACATCTTCCAGAGCGAAGACCCCATCGCGATGATGAAAGCCGTGCGCGGCGTGGTGCATGAGGGCCTCACGCCCGAGCAGGGCTTTGCCATGTTCAACGACCTCAAGGGTAAGTGATGTTTGCAGTGTGCCACTGCCACAAGGACTGCTCGCGCTCGCGTGGGCGACACCCCATGCGTGGTATTCGATGAATCATCCCGTTTCCTTTCTCCGCCGTGTGGGACTCGTCGAGGCGGTGTCCTTTTTGGTGCTGCTATTCATCGCCATGCCTCTGAAATATGCCTGGGGCATGCCCCAGGCTGTGCGCATTTTTGGCTCGGTGCATGGCGGTCTCTTTGTGTTGTTTTGCTTCGCGCTTTGGCGGGTGCTTCATCACACTCACTGGCCCATGAGCCGTGCTGCCTTCGTCTTTGCCGCATCCGTGCTGCCTTTTGGATCCTTCCTCATTGATCGTCGAATGCGTGCTTGGGCGGTGGAAAACGGGGAGCCTCAAGCGTGAAAAAAGTCGTCATCCACTCTGACGGCGGTTGCCACGGAAATCCTGGCCCTGGAGGCTGGGCGGCTGTCCTGACCTACGGCAAGCACCAGCGTGAGATATGTGGAGGCTCTCCAGCCACCACCAACAATCGCATGGAGCTGCAGGCCGCGATTGAGGCGCTGCGCTCTCTCAAAGAGCCGTGTGAAATCGACTTCCACACCGACTCGCAATACGTGCGCAATGGCATCCGCGAATGGATCGCTGGCTGGAAGCGCAACGGCTGGCGCACGAGTGCCAAGCAGCCCGTCAAAAATGCCGATCTCTGGCGCGAACTCGATGCCGCGACCTCCCGGCATCAAATTCACTGGCACTGGGTCAAAGGTCATGCGGGGGACGTGGGGAATGAGCGCTGTGATCAGCTCGCCAATGAAGCGATCGCGAACATCAAAGCCACCCACACGCCACAGCAGCTTGCTGCGTTGCTGGAGGAGTTTAAAGCAGCGGCGGGTACGTCAAATTGAGTCATGCGTTGCGGTAAAATCCGCTCGACGATTCGATGTGGTCAGGTTCAAATCCAGCGATGAATCAGAAGTCATGCCGTTCTGGCCAGATGATCCGCCAAGCGGGCGAGGTCGTGGTCATCATCGTTTTCGCAGTGCTGCTGCAAGTTCTCTGGGCGCAACACTGGCTCAGCGCACGCGCATTCTGCCTTGTGGTGTTGGCAGTGGCTGCCGGGAAGACAGTGTTCTTCTTTGTGGAGAACCTTCAGCACATCCTCCTCGCCACGCGGGATAACATGGCTTACCACCGCGTGCTCGGCCTCATGGGAGTGAACATGGCGCAGATCACGCTGAGCTTTGCGCTCGACTTCTGGTGTCTTGAAACGGCTGAGCCTGCGAGTTTTAGTTCCATTGAGCCGGCTTGGAGCAGTGCGGAAGTGCTCTTTGAGTTCTTCTTTTTCAGTGTGTTGAACTTCTCCTTCTTCGGCTTTGGCGATGTGACACCGCTGACGGTGCCCGCCAAGCTCGTGACGATGATGGAGGTGTTACTGGCCTTTTTCACCGTGATCTTCCTGCTCTCTGACTTCGTGAGTCTGAAGGACTCCCTGCGCGTGCGTGAGCGGCACGAGGACTGATCCGCGCCTTGCGCAGGCTCGGCGGCTCTCTACGCTGCGCGCATGGAGCGCCCCGCCGCCATTGCCCAGATTCGCGAAGCCTGTAAAACCATCGCCTTGCAATTCATGCGCATTCACCCCGCTGTGCCGAGCCTTGCAGATGAGGAGACGCAGAAGGAATGCCTGCGCTGTTTGCATGAGATGACGGTGCTGCTGGAGACAGTCAAAAAGCGCATCGGCCGCCTGGAGCGCGCAGACGACAGCACACTTCTCTGACATTTTGCTTGCTTGCCTGACACTTGGGCAGACACGACCATTCTCTGTCATGAAACGCCACCTACTCTGCCTCCTCCTGACGGCCGTCTCTTTGCGAGCCGAGGTCAAGCTGCCCGCTGTCTTTTCTGACGGCATGGTGCTCCAGCAGCAGCAGCTCGTTCGCATTTGGGGCACTGCGAAGGCAGGCGAGGAAATCAAAGTCGCCTTTGCAGACCAAAAACACAGTTGTGTGGCTGGCTCGGATGGCGAGTGGTCCGTCACGCTGAATCCCATGAATGCCAGTGCTACCCCGGCAGATTTGGTCGTCACGGGTGGAAATACGATCACGGTCAAAAACGTGCTCGTCGGAGAAGTGTGGCTCTGCTCCGGTCAGTCAAACATGCAGTGGACGGTGCGACTCGCAGGCCAGGCCAGCAGTGAAATCGCCGCAGCGAATCATCCGCAAATCCGCATGTTCAGCGTGGAGCGGAATCCCAGCGCCACACCGAGTCAGGATTGCAAAGGGACGTGGAAGGAAGCCACGAGTGCGAATGTGGGGGATTTCTCCGCTGTCGCCTACTACTTCGGACGCCACCTGCATCAGGTGCTCAAAGTTCCCGTCGGGCTGATCAACACCTCATGGGGAGGCACGCGCATCGAGGCGTGGACGAGTCGCGAGGCCCTTGAAGAGCGCCCATGTGCTTCAGAACTCCTCGCTGACTGGAAAGAGCGTCTCTCGAAGTGGGATGCGGCCAAGGAGCAGGCCGCCTTCGATAAACGCAAGGCCGAGTGGCAGGCGCAGGTCAAAAAGATCGATGAGGAAAATGCGAAGCTGCCCGCAGGGAAAAAGAAGCAACGCCCACCAGCTCCGTGGCCGCCGGAGGATCTGTCCAAGTCCCAGCATCGTCCCTGCGTGTTGTTCAACGGCATGGTGGCACCTCTGGTTCACTACGGCATCAAGGGAGCCATCTGGTATCAGGGCGAATCGAATCAGAAGCGGGCTTTTCAGTATCAGGAATTGCTCCCCACGCTGATCAACGACTGGCGCAAGCACTGGGTGGACGTGTTTCCTTTTTACATCGTGCAGTTGGCCAACTTTGGAAACGGCAGGCCACCGGCAAAAGAGGCTGGCATCGCTGATCCGTGGGTGGAGCTGCAGGAGGCACAGACACTCACAGCGCAGACTCTGGAGAAATGCGGCATTGCAGTCATCAATGACATCGGCGAGCAGGGAGACATCCATCCGAAGAACAAGCAGGAGGTGGGGCGGCGACTCGCACTTTGGGCACTGGCCAAGGACTATAACAAGAGTGGCTCCGAGTATTGCGGCCCGCTCTATCTCTCTTCCACGGTGCAAGAGGGCAAGGTGCGCGTGCAGTTCACGCATACAGGCAGTGGATTGAAAACACGGGATGGTGGAGCGCCTCGGCATTTTCAGATCACCGGCGCGGATAAAAAATGGGTCTGGGGCACTGCCAGAATCGAAGGCAATGAAGTGGTCGTCTGGAGTGATGCCGTGCCGCAGCCAGTCGCAGTGCGTTACGCATGGGCGAGCTGGCCCGAAGGAGCGAACCTGATGAATGCGGAAGGCCTCCCCGCTTCATGTTTCCGCACCGACGACTTCCCGCCTTCCACACTCGGCGTGGTTTCTCCCTTCAAAGAGAATCTGCCTGTCCAGACGGCCAAACCGTGATCGCCAGGCCCCCGCGTGCATCTCTTTCTCTCCGATCCCGACTGCACGACATTCCTTGTCGATGAACTGCAACGCACAGCGTCGCCTGAGTCGCTGCGGCAGATCGAGGGGCTCGGTGCTGCGGCATCGACGAAGTTGGAAGGGCGTCTGCTCGCCTTCGCCACGCAGACGCTTCCAGATGCCTCCGAAGTGAGTGCAGCGTCGATCAATGCGTGGGCGGATCAGATCATCGACGCCGTCGTGGGCCTATTCCCCGATCATCAAGCATGGCGACTGCATTTGTGGCCGCAGTATGGCGAGGGCAAGGCGGGCCAGCATCGCTGTGAACTGATCCGCCGCAGTCTGTGCGAGCGGCTCAAAAAACGACGACGCCATCTGCTGCGTTCCTTGATCGACTCAGAGGCGGTGTTTGATGCGCAGACATCCCTGGTGCAGTGCGTGCTGACTTCACCCGAGACGGGATGGCTGTCTGTCGTGCCTGCGCCGCTGCCGTATTCGCTGCGCGGTTTGATTTCGAGTTTCCCTTCGGGAATGGTGCCACTGGCGGATGACAAGAGTGCTCCTTCACGGGCTTTCACCAAGCTGGTGGAGGCCGAACAGCGGCTGGGACGCCGGATCGAGTGCGGGCAGTCCTGTGTGGATTTAGGCGCTTCGCCAGGAAGCTGGAGTTATGTGGCCCTTCAGCGCGGGGCGCAGGTCATTGCCGTGGATCGTTCCGAATTGCGCGCAGATTTGATGCGCCATCCGCACCTGCGTTTTGAAATGGCAGACGCGTTCAAGTTTAAGCCGCCGCAGCTTGTGGATTGGCTGGTGTGCGATGTCATTGCTGCACCGCAGCGCAGCATGGATCTGCTGCTGGAGTGGCTGCGCGAGAGGCGCATGCGGCATTTTATCGTGACGATCAAATTCAAAGGCCACGATGAGTATGCCTTGCTTGAGGAGATCAAACAAAAGGCACCGCCCCTCTGTGCGGAGTTTCATCTGAAGCGCCTGACAGCGAACAAGAATGAGGTGTGCGCGTTCGGCGTGGTGTGAGCGTGCTTACAACAGAGCCTCGTGCGCCCGTCCACCTTTGTTTTCGTAGTAGAGAATGAAGCTGCTGTTCACCACCGCATAGCCGCCTGGAGTGGGGTAGTCCCCGCTGAAGTACCAGTCACCGTATTCAGCACCGAGAGCGCTGTGCAGTCCTGGAATGGTTTGGTAGATGACATTGACCTCGCCGCGCCAGGGCGTCTCCTCTGGGGACACCATGAGGGCGATCTTGGCAGAGATTTCCTCGTCGCTAAACGGCGCGTAAATGGCCTTCACCGCGTTGCGCATTTCTGCGCGTGGCTTTTTCAGCTCAGCTTTGCAGGCGAGGTAAGTCTCGCGGAGGACGTGGGCCATGCCGCGCTCACGCAGCAGCGTGATGGCAGCTTGGAAGGCAATGAATTTTCCCAGCTCGGCCATGTCGATGCCGTAGCAGTCTGGATAGCGAATCTGCGGCGCAGTGGAGCAGACGATGATGCGTTTGGGGTGCGTGCGCGCGAGGATGCGCAGGAGGCTTTTCTTTAGCGTCGTGCCGCGAACGATGGAGTCGTCGATGACCACGAGATTATCCTCGGGCGTGACGACACCGTAGGTGATGTCGTAACTGCCGGAGACGAGGGAATCACGCCCGGACTCTTGCGCGATGAAGGTGCGCATCTTGATGTCCTTGAGGGCGATTTTTTCTGCGCGCGGCCAATTTCGCAGCACGAGGTCGTCGAGGCGCTTTTCATCCTCGGCATCAAAATGGCCATCCCTGAGCATTTCCAGCAGTGCGTCTTTCACGACGACACGCCGGGCTTTGCGCAGGCCATCAAGGAAGCCAAAGTAGGCCGTCTCGGCAGTGTTCGGGATGAAGCTGAGCACCGTGTGCTCGAAATCATTGTCGATGGCCTTCACCACCTGCGGCACCAGCTCTTCACCCAATGCTTTGCGTTGGCGATAGATGGCACTGTCGTTGCCCCGTGAGAAGTAGATGCGCTCGAAGGAACAGGGCTTGTATTCAAGAGCCGGGCGGTAGGGGCTCAGGCTCGTTTGCCCGTCTGCTTTTACGACGAGGACGTGCGCGGGAGGCAGTTCGCGAATCTGTTCTTCCTCCAGCCCAAAGACGGACATGAGGGCCACGCGCTCGGAGGCCATGACGAGCATTTCGTCATTCTCATGGTAAAAGCAGGGGCGGATGCCGTTGGGGTCGCGCAGGGCAAAGAGATCACCATTGCCAATGACGCCGACGATGGCGTAGCCGCCGTCCCAGTGCTTCGCGGAGCGTTCGATGACTTGCTGAACATTGAGATCACGGCTGATCTGCGCGGGAATCTGCTCGCCCTGTCGCTCTCCGGCATCCCGGATGGCATGATAGAGCTGGGTGTGCGCTTCATCGAGCTGAAAGCCGATCTCCTCCAGCACACTCTGCGTATCCGTGCCGAAGACCGGATGCTGACCGCGCTGCATCATGATCTGATTGAGCTCGCGCGTGTTGGTGAGGTTGAAATTCCCCATCACCATGAGCGTACGAGTGGGCCAGGTGCTGCGCCGCATGTAGGGATGGAGAGAGCCTTTGCCAAAGTCTCCCGTGGTGCCGTAGCGCAGGTGGCCGATGTAAATTTCCCCGGCCATCTCGAACTCGCGTTTGATCGCCTCAGGGTCTTCCTCGAAGGGGATAAACTCACGCCCCTCCTGATGGCGCTCTTCTTTGCGTTGATCATTGATGCGCCGGGCGATGCGCCGCATGTCTTTGCGCAGCCCGTCAAAAACCTGCCCGATGCGCTCGACGCTGTCTGTGCTGCGCTCGCGGAACATGTAGGGAAGGCCGGCGGGCATGTCGAGCTTGCAGCAGCCAATGCCAAAGCCGTCCTGTCCGCGATTGCGCACTTTTTGCATCAGTGCCTGCAAGGCATCAAAGCCGTAGAGGGCGTTGCCATATTTCGTGTGATAGTAGCCGAGCGGCTTTTTCAGCCGCACGACGGCAATGCCGCACTCATGCCGGATCGGGTCGCTCATTGAGAAAGGGGAGCGCTCATCCTTGGCAAGTGGGCGGGCGAGTGCAACCACCGGAATCAGTTTCCTTTCACCATTCTGGGGGATGATCCTGCAAATTTTTGTGAAGAATGCGTTGCTGAGGAGGAAACGCCCCCTCAAAACCCGTCGGGCCTGCCCAACCGCTGAGAAAGACTCGTCCCTGTACGGCTTTAGTAAACGGTCATGAAAATTTGGCTGCCTCTGTTCCTTGCTGTTCTCACCCTCGCCGCTGTTCCCGTAGCCGCACCGCCCGCATGGAAAATTGGCGCAGCCTCGGCCAAGATCACTCCCGATCAGCCCATGTGGATGGCGGGGTACGCCTCACGCACAAAGCCGTCTGAAGGAGTGGAGCTGGATTTGTTCGCAAAAGCGATGGTGATCGAAGATCAAGGCGGGGAAAAATTTGCACTCATCACGATGGATTTGATCGGTGTGCCGAAGGAACTGCGTCTCGCGGTCGCGCAACGCGTGAAAAAGGAGCACGGCATCGCGCCAGCCAATCTCGCCATCAACGCCTCGCACACGCACAGCGGGCCGGAACTGCGCACAAGCAAAGCCTTTGGTACGGACGATGTGGCAAAACGCGCTGAAGAAGCAGAGACCTACACGGCCAGACTGGAGGACACACTCGTGCGGCTTGTTGGCGAAGCGATTCAGAAGTCAGTGCCCGCGCATCTCGACTACAGCACGGCGCGCTGCGGCGTCTCCATGAACCGCCGCACGCCTGACGGCAAAGGTGGCTGGAGCAATTTTCCAAATCCGAACGGCCCGGTGGATCAAACCGTGCCCGTTTTGAAGGCGACCAGTGCCGAGGGCAAGGATATCGCCCTCGTGTTCGGCTACGCATGCCACTGCACGACACTGGGGCATCAGAAATTCAGTGGCGACTATGCGGGGTATGCCCAGCAGGAGATCGAGCATCTGCATCCCGGCGCGGTGGCGATGTTTATGAACGGTTGCAGTGGCGATCAGAATCCCTATCCGCGCCGCACGATGGAGCTGGCGCAACAGCACGGCAAATCACTCGCCACTTCCGTGCAAGCCGCACTCGGCACAAAGATGCAGCGGCTCACCGGAGCGATCCGTGCTGCGTATCGCGAAATTCCGCTGGCCTACGACAAGCTGCCGACGAAGGCGCAACTCCTCGAAGAACAGAAATCCACGAACAAGTGGCTGGCTGGGCATGCCACGCGGGTACTTGCTCAGTTGGACAAAGGCGCGCTGCCACAGAGTTACCCGTATCCCGTGCAAGTGCTGCGCATTGGCAACGACCTCACCTGGATCACGCTGGGCGGTGAAGTTGTTGTGGATTACTCGCTACGACTCAAACGCGAGATCAAAGACCCGATCGTGTGGGTCAGTGGTTACTCCAACGATGTGATGGGCTACATTCCGAGTCTGCGTGTCTGGCAGGAAGGCGGTTACGAAGGCGGCGGCGCGATGATCTACGGCACGCATCCGACGCGCTGGAGCGACAAGACCGAAGAGCACATCATCAGCACGGTGATGGATCTGCGGAAGGCGGTGGAGTGAAAATAAAACGGCCCGGAGGTGATTCCGGGCCGTTTGGAGTTGAAGAATGAAGAGCGGGCAGAATGCCCGCGACACTGGTTACAGGCAGGATGCCTGTCCTACTTGCTCGCCTCTGCGAATTGCGCGTCGAAGATGATCTTGCTTGGTGGGAAGTCGATCTTCTTGCAGAAGGCCGCGGACTCGGTGGCACCGAACTCGCGATCCATCGCGCCGTCTTCCCATTCCACGGAGAGCGGGCCGCCGTACTCGATGTCGTTGAGCGCGCGGATGATGAGTTCGAAGTTGATCTTGCCACGACCGACCGACTTAAAGTCCCAGTAACGACTTGGCTTGTGGAAATCGACGTGCCCGCCGAAGACGCCCACGGTGCCGTCGCCGATGCCCCAGGAGACGTCCTTCATGTGGACGTGGAAAATGCGGTCGCTGAACTTGTAGAGGAACTTCACGTAATCGACGCCCTGGTAGCCGAAGTGGCTGGGATCGTAGTTGAAGCCGAAGGCTGGATGATAATCGACCGCTTGCAGTGCGCGCTCGGCACTGGCGATGTCAAAGGCGATCTCGGTGGGATGCACTTCGAGCGCGTAACGAATGCCGAGTTTCTGGTATTCATCGAGGATGGGCTTGAAGCGCTTCGCGAAGTCAGCGTAGCCTGCATCGATCTGACCGGGAAGATTCGGCGGGAAGGAATAGACGAGATGCCAGATGCTGCTGCCGGTGAAGCCGTTGACGACGCTGACGCCGAAGCGCTTCGCAGCGTGTGCGGTTTTGATGAGTTCTTCTGCGGCACGCTGACGCACTCCTTCAGGATTGCCATCGCCGTAGATATGCGGCGGGAGGATTTGCGCATGGCGTGCGTCGATGTTGTCGCACACGGCCTGACCGACGAGGTGGGTGGAGATGGCGTGGCACTGCATGCCTGCGGCTTTCAGCTTGGCGCGTTTGGCATCGCAGTAGGCTTGGTCGGCTTTGTCCACTTCAAAGTGGTCGCCCCAGCAGGCGAGCTCTAGGCCGTCGTAGCCGAAGCTTTTGCCTTTTTGCAGCATTGTTTCGAAGGAGAGGTCGGCCCACTGGCCGGTGAAGAGGGTGACGGGACGTGGCATGGTGTTGAGTTGGTGGATGAAGGGGATGAAGAAGGAGAAGGAACCCTGGATGTCGAACCCGAAATGGTGGATTTTTCCCGGGGATCGTGGGCGATCAGTGATTGAACAAAAATTCCTTCGTGTTGATGAGCGCCCAGAGGAGGTCTTCGTAGCCGTTGCGTTTCGCGCTCGGAGCGTCGAGCAACTTTCCTTGTGCGTTGACTCGCGGTCGGAGGAGGTGGCTTTCTGCGATGCGCACTTCTTCAGCGGTTGGTTCACGCGAAAAGGCAGCGAGGTAGAGTTCGCGGATTTGCCGTGGTTCGGGTTGGCCGCTTTTGCCCAACAGAGCAGCGCGACCGCTGGGAGACGAGAGCTTGAGCTTCACATCGCTGGCATTCATTAGATAGAGGCTCTGCGCGAGGCTGGCACTCTGCACGCGTTCGCATTCGCAGACGCTGACGTTGTCCGGACGTCCGAAGACTTTGAGGAATGGAGAGCTGCGGGTGTAGCTGTTGTCGGGCAGCGAGATGGCACGGGTGCCGGGCGGCAGGTCTGCGAAGTCCGATTTGACGCCGGTGAGCATGTCGATGCTGTCGAGCAGTACCTCGGCCGTGAGGCGTTTGGGGTAGAAGCGGGAGAATGCCTGCGTGTCCACGACGTTGTACTTGTTCGGCGTGGAGCTGAGTTGGTAGGCGTTGCTGCGAGTGATGACGCGCACGATCTCTTTGAGATCGTAATTGCTGTCGAGGAAGTGTTTGGCGAGCGCATCGAGCAACTCGGGATTGGTCGGTGGATTCGTGTCGCGCAAGTCATCTTCCGGTTCGATGAGGCCGCGTTTGAAAAAGTGTTTCCAGTAGCGATTCACGAGCGCTTTGGCGAAGAAGGGATTGTCTTTGCGGGCCATCCAGTCTGCCAGCGCGAGGCGCGGATCGTCGTCCGGTGCGATGTTCATTTCCGGGCTGCCCAGACCGGCGGGCTTGAGCATCACATGCGTTTTGCGGTGTTCCGTCTGGGCGATGCCGCGTTTGTGGAAGATGAGGTCTTCTCCGGCGATGGCCGTCGGCTTTCTCCCGATCTGACTGAAGAAGGCGGCGAGGTGATAGTACTCCGCCTGCGTCCAGCGGTCGAAGGGATGATGGTGGCACTGCGCGCACTGCATGCGCACTCCGAGGAAGAGCTGGGCAACGTCTTCGACCTGGGTGGTGGGTTCTTTGACGCGCTTGTACCAGGCGACGGGCGGGTTGGACACGATGGTGCCGGTGGCTCCGAGAATCTGGCGCACGATCTGATCGTAAGGAGTGTTTGCCAGCAGGTTGTCGCGCATCCAGGCGTGGAAGGCGAAGTTGGCGGTGATGTCGGCATTATCCGAGCGCTGGTTTTTGAGCAGCGCAGTCCACTTGTTTGCGAAGTAGTCGGCGTAATCTGGGGAGTCGATGAGCGCGTCGATGACGCGGTCGCGTTTATCCGGTCTCTTATCGGCAATGAAAGCGCGCGTCTCTTCCATCGTGGGCAGGCGTCCGCCGATGTCGAGCGTGACTCGGCGCAGGAAAGTACTGTCGTCGCACACGGGCGAGGGCGGGATGCCGATCTGCTTCAAGTTGGCAAAGACATGCTGGTCGATAAAATTTTTCACTGGCGGCAGATGATCCACCGGCGTGCCGAAGGGGACGGAAATGCCGCACACACCGACAAGGCCACCGTAGCGCACCATGATGGCGGCGCTTCCCGGGCGGCCGAGCGTGCGCACGAGGCCGTTTTCATCCGCTGCGGCCATGGTGCTGTCGTTGGCCTCAAAGAGCGCCAGCTTTGTCACATCGCGATGACTGCCGTCGGAGTAGCTCGCAGTGACCTTGAGTTGCTGCGCTGCTTTGGTTTGCATAACAGCGCGTGGAGGTTCGACGGAGATGCTCTTGAGCGTGGGTTCGCCCGGTTGCGTGTAGGGCATGCCTTCAGCGATCCAGCGCACGATGGCTTGATACGACGCAGAGCCAGGTTCGATTTTCTTGCCGCCAGTGTGCGGCACGATAGCGGCGGCTTTCGTCACAAGCAGGCTTTCCTCTGGAGCGGGAGGGAACACGCGCCGTCCTTTCCCTTGCTCCACGATGGCCTCGTAATCTTCCTCCGGCTCAAAGCCGAGTACGCTGAGGCGAAATCCACGCTGACCCGTGACGGCCTTGGCATGGCACACGCCCGCATTGCAGCCTGCCTTGGTGAGGATGGGCTGGATGTCGCGCACGAAACTCAGAGGCTCCGCAGCGGAGCTGATGCTGACGATGGCGCAAAGAAAGAAGGGGATATTCCGAAACATGATGAGGAAACCTACGCTGTGAGAAGGTCGTTTTTTTGCTGGCAGCCGCTCCTGCCATGAAAATGACCGCCTTGGGGCATGCCTGTCTTATTTTTCTCACCGTGATTTTATCGGTGGTTGTTGTTCTGACCGCGTGTGGCAATCGCGCTACTCCATTCCCGATTCACCGCACAAAAAGTTCGGCGAAACGATCTTTGTCGTGAAAATTGGACGCGTCTGCATCGAGCGGAGAGAAGGCGCTCTTTTCGTCATCTGCGGAGCCTTTCCGGTTGCGGAACAGGTTGAAGAACCAGGGCAGGCTGATGGCCTTGCTGCCCTGATTGGCTCCGGATTTGTAGGGTCTCTCGCCGATGATTTGATGCAGCGGATCCTCATCCGATGAAGTGACCGGGAGCCTCATCTCCACGCTCCAGAATCCGTTGCCGATGTGTGTGGCGACCTCCGCCTGCGAAGACCACTGTTGCCACGCGCTCTTCGGTGCGCCGCGGTCGAGGTCAATCCGCGCGCCAGCCGGGTTCACGACGATTTGATAGTAGGAATGTTTGTCCGTCTCGATGAGCAGCTCCAAGTGCTCGCCCTCCCAGATGGCGGGATCGCGATCCTGCCTTGAACCGATCACCGGCGGTTTTTCCGGTTCGCCCTGGCAGATGACCGCCAGACAGAGGTGATTGTTGAACCAGCGGGCGCGGAACTGCGTGCCGAATTTTGGGCTGCCTTTGCCGAAAGCTTTTTTCAGCGGACGCAGGTCGGAGAAACAGCTCCAGAATGGTTCCTCGACCTTGCCGTCGAGCACTAAGGTGTCCCGGACATCGCGCCATTTGTCTTGGGCCATGTCAATCATTCGGAACTCCGGCAGGCCGGAGGGACGTTCGCGACCGATCTGCTGTGCTCGGCGGCGCAGGGTCGAGAGGTAACGGTCGATTCCGGCGATCCGCTGTGCATACACGGAGCCGGGCGGGGTCACAGCCTGAACTTTCTCAAAGCGCGACAGCGCCTCGGTCGTGATAGCCGCGTCTTCGCCGAGCTTGGCGTAGTTGACTTCACAGTAGTCCATGAATGCCTTCATCGGCATTGCCGCAGGGCCGTAAAAGAGTGGAAGGTATTCTCCCAGCAGATCATCCACCTTTTGCGCCGGGTCCCACCAGAGCCTGGACATGAAGTAATAGTTCACATGGCTCATCTCCGGGATCGCAAGCCCTCCACGGTCACTGGAGCCCCACACATCCTCCCGCCAGACGCTTCCCTGGACGGCCTTGATCCCGCGGTCGATCACATGCGTCCAATACTGTGGACGATATTCGCCACGGTTGATGAACGGCGTGAAGTTCAGCGTCAGTGAGAGCGGATTGCTGGTTTTTTCCTGCCACTGGCGGCGCAGGAGTTCGGCGTCAGCGAAGAGTTTGTCATCCAGCTCTCGCACAGGACGGCCATTGGTGATCTGCACCAGCACATTGTCCGGCAGATGGGCGATGGAGCGCGGCGGGAGACGATAGCTGCTGTAGGCGCCGCAGAAGACTTTTTTGTCCGGGTGCGTTTTGGCGAGTTCTTTTGCAACGCGGGCGACGAAACCCCAGACATAATCCGAATGAAATCCCGACGGGTCGCGATCGAGCGTCGCCTGGCCTCGGCAAAGCTCACATTGGCAGAGGCTGAATCCGTCCTCCGGCATCACAGAGACAACTGGCACCTTGTAGTGGTCGAACATCAGGCGCGCGTAATCCACCATTTCCCGGAAGAAGCCCGGGCTGGACATGCAACTGCTGGGCCGCTCGCTCTCTGTGTCCCGCCGGCCATTCGGCAGCATGGCATAGTATTCAGGATGGGCTTTGCGCTGTGCGGCGGAGTCCGTGATCATGTTCTGACCGTGATGGAGAATTCCATACTGCTCATTCAGGCCGAGCCGCAGATACCACCACGCATCCTCGATGTTTGACGAGCCCAGCAGTGGCCGATCAATCGAGCGAATGTCGAAAGCCGGGCGCAGCGTGCGGTCCACGCGCGGCAGAGCGATCTGCGGCGACTGCGGCACGATCTCGCCCAGCGGCCCTGGCATGAACCACCGCACGCCGAGGCTTCGCAGGAACTCGTGGACGGCGTTGAGCGTTCCGCGATGATCAAAGGCCCAGATGTCGAGTTCTTTGTTGTATTTGCGGGCGATGCTGGTGCCAACCACGTTTCCCCAGGGATGTCCGGCGAGCCGCAGCCACTCTGCTTCGCGGTTCTTTTTCCAATCCGAACCACCGCGTCCCCAAGGCTCGATGGGTTGAAAATCCACGTCGTCACCTGCCAGCGCCAGCCAGTCATCACCCGACACGATGCGAAAGGCGTCGCGGGGCAATCCGGCGGTGGTGACGCCTTTGGCGCGCAGCGCATCACTGTCGCCAATCAAAATTTTCACCGCCGCAGCATCGGAAGGAGAGGTGACAACAGGCAGGCTGGCGCCGGAAATTTTCTGCACATAGTGCTGCAGCTCTTTCACAGCAAGACGCGCCGAACGCGTTGGATGGGCCGCTATGACAATCTGCGCCAACGCTTGTCCATCCTTGACGATCATCTGAGACTCTGCGGCGGATGCCGGGATCGCGGGCAGCATCCATGCGGAGGCGAGGAAAGCGCGTGTCAATGTCATGGCGTGATTTCATGCACCGCACGCATCACCACCGCAGAGGGCGGGAGGATCAGGGCGGCATGTTGCCACCGGGAACGGGCGGCATCATTGCCAGATTTCACCTTTCGACGGCGCGCCTCAATGCTTCAGCATCCGATCCAGCCACGCGTAAGCGGCGAGGCGCTCGGCCTCGGGGAAATCGTGCGGCGCGTCTGGTGTGGCGAGCACGAGGTTTTTTTCCGCTTTCAGCAGGGCATAGACCGCACCGGCTTTTTGGAAGACCTTGCGCACACCGCCGATGTCGAAGTTGCTGTCGTGCAAGGGCGAGTTGGCAAAGCAGCCGCGCGGCGCGATGGCGGCGACGACTTCGTAGAAATCGAAGGGGATTTTGTCCGCGCTGTTGCCGAACACATCGCGGATGCGCGGCATGTAGCGGTCGCTCGTCCAGCCTGCGACTTTGCCGCCGTAGTAGTCGTGGAAAGGAGTGAAACCGCAACTCGTCACGACGGCTTTGATGCGCGGTTCAAACACCGCAGTAAACAGCGCATTGTGCCCGCCGAGCGAGTGGCCGATGGCGCCGAGGTGCGTCTTGTCCACCTGCGGCAGGGTTTCGAGGAGGTCGATAGCGCGGATGTTGTTCCAGATGGCCTTCATGCTGCCGCTGGCAAAGTGCGCACCCTGTTTTTTGAAGTCGTAGGCGTATTCGCCGAATGACGGGTAATCCGGCACGAGGCAGACGTAGCCGCGCTTGGCGAGTTCGTGCGCGTAATGCAGCGAAGGTTTGCCGCCGAGACCCGCAGGCTCGTCTTTGCCGATCTTGATTGTCTGATGCAGACACAACATGGCAGGAGCGCGGCCACTCGCGGGAAGTTTGTGTGGGATGAGCAGCCAGGCGGGCACGCGGTCGCCCACCTCGGTGGTGAAGCGCACTTTGCGGCGCAGGTAATCCGGTGTCTGCTCCTCGGAAACGGTCTCCACATCCAAAGGTGCCCAGCGCGCGGTGTCGTGCAGCGTGCCCATGACTTGCTGCATGCCTGCCTGGATGTGCGCCACACGCGCGGCCCACTCCGCCGCGTTGGTGATGGGCTTTTCCTTTCCGGCGGCATCACGCAGCACGAGGAGGTTGGAATGATCGGGATAGGCAATGGCTGGCGGAATTTCCGCAGGGACGTTCTGCTCAGGCTTTGCGGCAAAGGATGCAGGCGTCACCGCATGCACAGCGGCCATGATGCGCTCCTCCACATCGAGCGCGAACTTGGTCGGGCGGTCGTAGTAGACCATCGCGCCGCCACCTTCGTAGCCGCCCTCCTCCAGCACGCGGCGCGAGGGCACATAGCACGGCACATCATTGGAGTAACCGTTCACCCACAGGCGCGCGCGGTCGAACTCACGCTTGATGCGTAGCGAGTAGTCCACGGTGATCTCTCCGGGCAGGAAGAGCATCGCCATATCATCGCCAAAACTCCAGCGCTGCACGAGGTAGGGAAGCTCCGTGGGCAGTCGCTCGCCGCGCGCGAGACGCGCCAGATTTTTCTTCGCATGATAGGCGATGGCGGGCACTTTCGACGCCGCCAGCTCCTGCCACTGTGCGTGAGTCGGCAGCGTGTCGAAGGCGAGTTTGATTTCGCGGCTCTGAAACGACAGCGGGGCGCGCAGAGGTTTCATCTCGCTGCGCACGAGTCGTTTGGCTTCAGCGGCGACTTCCTCGCCATACTGTTTCACGAGTTCCAGGGTGCGGCGCGGGTTGGGATTCTGATCGGCTCCGCAGCCGAGCGCGGTCAGGGCGATCGCGCCGGGGAATTCGCGTTGCAGCGCCTCCTGCGCACAGCCGGCCCAGTCGCCGTGGATTTGATCCAGCGCGACGGTGGTGCAATGGCAGGCGTAGCTGGTGAAGATGGCGCGCACTTTGCCACTGGCATCGCAGACACGCAGCACGGGCAGATCGTGATCCACGGGTTTCAGCGTAAAGCTGCGGCGGTTCGCGGCGAAGCGTGTTTTGCCCACGCTCCAGGCCAGCGTGGCCGGTGCACGCGCCGCGAGGGCATCGCGCACCACTTGCACGAGGTGATCCGTCAGCTCGCGCGTGTAACGCTCGATGGCGGGCATGTGCTCCGCCGGGATGTCCATGCCGAAGAGGTTTGGCAGGATGCCGAGAAGCATCGGCGCGCAGTGCGTGTGGCTGGAGCAGATGGCAAAGCGTTCGCCGGACACGCGCGTTGTTTTTTGCAGGCGGCGCAGCACCTCGTCGCGCATGGAGGCGGGCACGCCCACGTTGTCCACCGTCACCAGCACCGCCGGGCCGGATTCATCCGAGCCGAGCGCGAGCACCTTGGCGTAGATGCGCTGCGCCACGCCGGTGTTCGGCGCGCGCCGGAATCCGTAGCCGCTGAGACGCACCGGATAGTCCGGCGTGATGTCCACCGAGGCCGCGCCCGCAGGGATCAGGTCGTTTTCAGCCGCAGCGATGGCGAATGGAAAGAGAAGTGAGAGCAGGAGCAGTTTCATGAGAGCAAAGAGAGCAGCATGGAGGCGCACAAACGCCGCGGTTGTGTAATGAAGTGGAGATGACTTTCAGCGCTCACTTCTTGGGCTTGAGAAAGAGCACCTCGGCGCGCTCGATCCAGCCTTTGCGCAAATCCATGCGGAACCAGCCGTCGCTGTTTTTGCGATTGATGCGCACGCCGCTGCGTGGGCCGATCTCTTTGAGATCGTGCTGCACCCAGGTTTTTCCGTTGTCAGCAGACCAGATGATGCCGCAGGCATACGGCGAGGCCGGCGCGCAATGAGTGGCGATGAAGATGCCGTCTTGGTATAACATCACAGCGGACTCGTAGCCGGGATTGAAGAGCATGGTGTGCTTTTCGGGATGGGTGAAATCTTCTGGCGCGCAGGTGAAAATGCCGCGGTCGTAGCGCTTGGCGATCGCAGGGCCATTGGCATCGGCGATCCAGAACATCCGACCGTCGATGAAATTCATGCCGCCTGCTTTGAAGCGCGAGTTTGAGTCCACGGAGATAAGAGGCTTCCAGTCCCAGTGATCTTTGGCGGCGTCGTAGGTGCCACGCAGCCAGTGAACTTCTTTGCCGTGGCCGCGGTCGATGTCGCCGGTGCAGGCATAGAACGCGTTCTCGGTGGGATTGTAGGTGACGTTGTGGATGTGGCGGGCGATGAGCGGATTGCCTGGATCACCCAGCAGCGGCATGTCTTTGTTTTGAAATTTCGGATTCTGTCCGAAGGCGTAGGCCAGCTTCACCGTCTCGCCGCTATCGGTGGAGTAGTAGATATTGACCGGCACGGGGCCGCCGAGCACGTTGCAGTAGTTGCCCCACACCAGCATTTCCTTGCCGCCGACTTCAAAGCAGTGCTCGCCGTCGAGAGAGTGGAAATACCAGCCGGGTTGATCGGGCTTGAGCGGCTTGTGCGGCAGGTAGTCGCTGCCATCCGGGCGCTTGACGATGATCTGGCGATGCGTCTTGAGATTGTCCGTGCTCAGAAAGAGTTTCTCCCGTGTGGCAAAGAGGACGTTTCCGTTCTTCAACAACACGCTGAAGGTGATGTTCTGCGCCTCGGGAAACTCAGCGACATGCGGCCAGGTTTTGCCGCAGTCTTCGGAGAGCATGATTTTCGTTCCTTGGAAGGCAAAGGCTCTGTTGTCTCGCTGTGTGTCGATGTAAGGCTCATCCGCACCGGGCATGCGGTAGTAGAAATCGGCGGTCTCGCCTGTGATGGGGGCGGTGTGCGCGCAGGCGATGGCTGCGAGGCAGAGGAGGCATGCTAGGAGTGGCGTGTGGCGTGTGCGAGTCATGAGGCAGAGACTACGCCGCGCACACGGCAGCATTTTCGCCGCACCGCGCACATTTTTATGATGCCAGCCGCGAGGGCTGTGCGGCCCTACGGTTTTTTCGCGGACTGCACTTCCGCAGCCATCTCCAGCAGCGCGTCCATGATTTTCACGGAGGCCTGCGGCTCCAGGCAGTTTGTGCCAGGCCAGGTTTCATAACCGCCGAGTTCGAAATGGCGTGGCGTGGGCATGTAGCCGTAGTAGCCGTGCGCGAGTTCGATCATGAAGGACTTCGCGAAGGGGCTGCGTTTGCGGAATTCGATGCCTGTCTCTGCGAAGGTCTCGCAGGGCGAGGTGCCGACGCAGATGTCGCCAATGCGCAGAATCTGCACGGGTGCTTTGGTTTCGGGGCTCGCCGCTGCGAGCCGCTGCACGCGGCCTGCGTAGGAAAGAGGCAGGTTGATCTTGCCTTGGATGCGCGGCGCATCGGCCTCGGTTTTTTTCGCCCAGGCGATCAGATCGGCTGGGATGGTGCGCCACTTGATGTTGTTCAGTTCGCGATAGCGTGCATCGAGCGTGACATCGCCCTGCCACGACGCTTTTTGCAGTGCAGCATTGACCTTTGATGCCACATCTGTCGCCACGAGGCGCATCTGCTCATACGGTTGTCTGCGCGGGCGAGGATGGGTGAAGTTGATGTTGTTCGCATCGCCGCTGGTGCCGTTGGCCATCAGCGCGACGAAGGGCGGATACTCCGTGCCGCCTGTTTGCAGGCGCTTCAACTCCTCGCAATACATGCCGTAGTAGTCTGCGGAGACATCCGCATGTCCCACGCCGCCGACGTAATGCAGCGAGTAGGCGGAGAATACAGAGATCATGCGTCCGCCGCGTTCGCGCAGGGCGATGAATGACACGCGCGGATCTGGCTCCGCCGCAGGTTTGTCGAGCGAGGGGCTTCCTGCGCCGGGATTCATCTTCACCTTGTCGATCTTCCCGAAGGGATTGGGCGGCATGGTGCCTTCCTTGAGAAACCAGCGGCGGATGTGGACATGCTCCGGGATGTCCACGGTGCCGAAAGCAACCTCTGCCGGGCGCAGGAGATTGCAGGCGCGCCTGACTCCGTCTGCGATGCGCCGCGCGACGAACTTCTGGTAGTCCGTCAGTTCCATGTCCGAGGTGTAGTAGCGCACGGCTCCATTGATGGCACTGATGGCGGAGTGCGTGTGCGTGCCGGAGATGCTCACATGCGAGGGCGGGATGCCGCATTCTTTCTCGATGAATTCACGTGCTTTCACCGAGACGCTGCGGTGCAGGCCGAGGAGATCACACACCACGAAGGCGATCTTCGTTTTCCCATCGTCGAGCACGAGGCAGCGCGCGTGCAGCTCATCGTGGATGTGCTCTGCGGGGAATGGCGCAAAGCCCCCCACGATCAGGCCGCCGAGGTCAGGAGTGATGTTGGAGGTGGCTGCTCCCGCCTGCAAGGCGGCTTCAGCTTGCAGAGAGGCGCAGGAGAGGGCGAGCGAAAGGAGGCAGAGAGTGAGATGGCGCATGCGCAGAATACAGCGCACAGGACAGCACTCCTTCACGTTTTCTTTGACGTGCTGCGCATTCAGTCAAAAGCACGCTTGCGGCAGCGGCCCGAGTTTTGATAATCAGCGGCCATGATCGCCCGCACTTACTGCGCCACGCTCGTCGGCGTCAACGCTGTCGAAATCGAGGTCGAGTCGCATGATGGCGGTGGTAATCCGCGCATGGTCATCGTCGGCCTGCCGGACGCATCGGTGAAGGAAAGTCGGGAGCGCGTCACGGCTGCCATCGAAAGCAGCGGCTTTCTGCTCAACGACGGCGTCACCACGGTGAACCTCGCACCCGCCGACCTGAAAAAAGAAGGGCCGGGTTTTGATCTGCCCATCGCCATCTCACTCATCGCGCATCGCGCGCGCATTCCCATCGCCGTGCTCGCCGAGACGGCCATGGTCGGAGAACTCGCGCTCAATGGAGAGCTGCGCCCCGTGCGCGGACTCTTGGCCGTGGCCCTGGAGGCACGGCGGAAGGGAAGGAAGCGCTTGATCGTGCCCAAGCGCGCCGCCGCTGAGGCCAGCGTGGTCGCAGACATCGAGATCATCGGCTGCGCCAATTTGCGCGAGGTGGTGGACTTTTTGAAAGGGGACATCGAACTCGCGGCCGAGCCTTGCCGCGCTGCGGAGTTCTTCGCCGCAGCAGATCATTACGACCTGGATTTTGCCGATGTGAAAGGGCAGAGCCACGCGCGCCGCGCTATCGAGGTCGCCGTCGCTGGCGGACACAATCTGCTCATGGTCGGGCCACCTGGCACAGGCAAGAGCATGATCGCCCAGCGCATTCCCACCATCATGCCGAAGATGAGCGAGGCGGAGGCCATCGAGACGACGAAAATCCACAGTGCCAGCGGACTGCTCAACGAGGCGCGCGCCTTTGTCGCCACGCGGCCTTTTCGCTCACCGCATCACACCATCAGCGACGCCGGACTGCTCGGCGGCGGCACCAATCCCGGCCCTGGAGAAATCTCACTCGCACACAATGGCGTGCTCTTTCTCGATGAGCTGCCCGAATTCCGCCGCAGCACTCTCGAAGTGATGCGCCAGCCGCTGGAGGATGGGTGGGTCACCATCTCACGCGCCGCAGGCACCGTGACTTTTCCAGCCTCGGCGCTTCTCGTCGCGGCGATGAATCCCTGTCAGTGCGGATTTTACGGCGATCCCAAACGCGCTTGTCGCTGCTCATCCACCATGATCCAGCGTTATCGCCAGCG